>NC_018012.1:2907500-4377500 GCF_000227745.2 Thiocystis violascens DSM 198
AGATTCCGAAGCAAGAGTTCACCGCCGCGTTCAAGGAACAGGCGGTGAAGCGGGTCAAGGACGGCAAACGCGTGAGCGCGGTGGCCAAGGAGATGGGTCTGGTCGAGCAGACCCTGCGCCACTGGGTGAAGGCGTTCGATGCCGGCACGCTCAACGGCGCGGGCATCAGGAAGGTCACGCCGGAGGCGATGGATCTGTCGCGTCTGCGCGCGGAGAACGCGCGGCTCAAACGCGAGGTCGAGATCTTACAAAACCGCCCTCGCGGGTTTTCCTGCGCCCGATGGATAGAAACAGGCAGTCGCCTACACTCATGGTCGGCACGGACATTGGCCGCCTGCTTTTTGGAGGCATTGACCCCGTCAAAAAACCTGGCCCAGGGGAAGCTGCGGACCCAATTGTGGTGGCACATTGCGTGACCCCGTTTAGGAAAGTGATCTGATCCGAGTCCCCGTCCGTTGCATGGACAGTCCATCGTCATGCCGATGGAGGCGACCCTGTCTGACCAACGCCGCACCACGAAGCCCGCAAGACTTCCCGTCATCCATGAACGCGCCGCCGGCATCGACATGGGTTCGCGGTTCCATGTTGTCGCGGTGGGGGCTGACCGTTGCGACGAACCCGTCAAAACCTTTCAAGCGTTCACGGGCGACCGCGTCCGGCTAGCGGACTGGCTCCAGTCGCTGGGAATCGAGACGGTCGCGATGGAATCGACGGGCGTTTCTTGGGTGGCGGCGGACGAAATCTTCGAGGATCGTGGCCTGGAGGTCATCGTGGCCAATGCGCGCGAGGCGCGCGCGGTGCCGGGACGCAAGAGTGATGTCAACGATGCCCAGTGGCGGCAACGCCTTCATGCCTGCGGGCTGCTGCGGGCCCGCTTTCGCCCCGGATCAGACATTGCCGCGTTGCGCGCCGATGTGCGGCGACGGGAGCGGCCTATCGATGATGCGGCGGCGCACATCCAGCACCTGCAGAAGGCACTCACCTTGATGAACCTGCAGTTGCAGCCTGTCGTCACTGACGTGACCGGCACGACCGGCATGAAGAGCATCCGCGCCATGGTCGGCGGCGAGCGTGACCCGCAAGGACTGGCGACCCGACGCGACGTTCGTTGCAAAGCGGACACGCAGACCGTCTGCGCCGCCTTGGTGGGCAACGACCAGCCCGAGCCTGTCTTCGCGCTGACCCAAGCCTTGGCCTTGTATGATGTTGACCAGACGCGCGTTGAAACATGTGACGCCCGGATCCAGCAGGTCTTGGCAGGGCTCAACGCCGGGAAGGACATGCCCGACGAGCCGTTGCCCAAGCCCCGCCATCGCACCACTCAACCTAATGCGGTCAACTTTAATGTTCGGGAGGCTTTGGACCAATTGGTCGGCGTCGATTTGACGCAGATCCATGGCGTCGGCTCCTCTCTGGCTCTCCGCCTGATGACCGAATGCGGTACCGACCTGAGTCGCTGGCCCAGCGCCAAGCATTTCACTGCGTGGCTGACGCTGGCGCCGGGGAGCAAAAGCAGCGGGGGCAAGGTCCTGTCGGCCCACACGCGTCAAACGACCAACCGCGTTGCCGCACACCGGCGGCTGGCCGCCGTCACGCTTGGGCGGACGGACACCGCGTTGGGCGCCTTTGACCGAAGGCTGTCGGCGCGGGTTGGTCAGTCCAAGGCGGTGACTGCGACGGCCCGCAAGATCGCGGTGCTGTTCTACAACGCCATGCGCTTCGGCATGGATGACCGCGATCCTGGGGCGGACCAGTACGAACGCCAAGACCGTGACCGCGTCATCAAGCAATGACACCGACGCGCCGCCGCATTCGGTTTCACCCTGCAGGAGGGCCGCCCCGCAAGGTGTTTCTTAGGAAAGCGACGGCGTACCCTTCGGCTTCGCTCAGGACAGGCTTCGCGCGAGAGGCGTTGTGAAGTACGCCTGGATTGATGCGCACCGCCAGGCATTCGCCTTGAGCGAGCTCTGCGAGGTGCTGGCGGTCAGCGTCAGCGGCTACCGCGCCTGGAAGCGTGGCGGCACCGCAGATCGTTAGGGCCTGACGAATGCCCAACGGCTGGCCTTGATTCAGTCCATCCATGCTGAACTCAAGGGAGTCTACGGCAGCCCGCGGATGGTGCATGAACGGCGCGCCCGGGGCTTCTCGGCGAGCAAGGCGCGGGGGGAACGGCTGATGCGCGAGCACGGCATCCGGGGGCGCCACAAGCGCCGCGATAAGGCCACGACCGACTCCAAACACAGCCTGCCGGTGGCCGACAACCGGCTCGCGCGCGACTTCACCCCGAGCGGCCCGAATCAGGTCTGGAGCGCCGACATCACCGACCTGTGGACGGATGAAGGCTGGCTGTACTTGGCCATCGTGCTGGACCTGTTCAACCGCGAGGTCGTGGGCGGGTCGCTGAAGCCGCGCATGACGGCCGACCGCGTGACCGACGCGCTGACCATGGGTGGGTTTCGACGCCAGACGGCCCCCGGGCTGATCCACCATTCCGATCGGGGGAGCCAGTACGCCAGTCATGCCTTCCAGGCCAAGCTGGCGCAGGACGGCATGGTCTGCTCGATGAGCCGCAAGGGGAACTGCTGGGACAACGCCCCGACCGAGAGCTGGTTCAACAGCTTCAAGCACGCGCGCGTCTTTCGGGGAGCGCTTCGCCACCCGGGACGCCATGAAGGCCACAGCCTTTGAGTACATCGAGGTGTTCTACAACCGCAAGCGTCTGCATTCCACCCTCGGGTACACCTCACCGGTTCAGTTTCTGAAAGACTGGATCAGCACTCAGCAGAGAGAAAAACAGGTCGCATGAACACACTCTCTTGGAAGACGAAAAACCGAGGGAACCTCATACTGGCTGCCGCGGTCGGAATGGTGAATCAGGCCCGGCGCCGGCTTGCGTCGGAACCAGGCCATGGTCAGCGCATCCGTGACGATGTCGGCCGTCATGCGCGGTTTCAGCGACCACCCCACCACCTCGCGATTGAATCGATCCAGCACGATGGCCAGATACAGCCAGCCTTCATCGGTCCACAGGTAGGTGATGTCGGCCGTCCACACCTGATTCGGAGCGCCAGGGGTGAAGTCGCGTTTTAGCAGGTTGTCGGCCACCGGCCGCGTCTGTTGGGAGTCGGTCGTAACCTTGTAGCGCCGCTTGTGACGCCCACGAATCCCGTGCGTGCGCATCAATCGTTCCACCCGTTCCTTGCTCGCCGAGAAACCCCGTGCCCGTAGCTCTCGCGCCATGCGCGGGCTGCCGTCGGCGCCCTTGATCTCGGCGTGGATGGATTGCATCAGGACCAGCATCTGGGCATCGGTGAGTCCTTTGCGATCAGGCTTGCCACCGTGTTTCCAGGCCCGGTAGCCGCCGATGCTGACCGCCAGCACCGCACACATCGCGGTCAGATCGAACGTCGGGCGTTGCGCGTCAATCCAGGCAGACTGAACAGCGCATCCCTCGCGAAGCCTGTCCTGAGAGGGTGTAGACAAAAATAATTGAGCTGCTATTTGTATACCAGTCTACAACTGAGCTGGTGTGCGCTGATGTCGAAAGCTGGTCGTCCCCCCAAGATTCACGAGGCGGAGCAAGCGGTATTGCGTCAAATTGTCACGGATCGCCCGACCTCCACGCTGTCAGAGATTGCCCGGGAACTCGCGGCACGGACGGGAATCGAGGCTCATGAAGCAACGATTCGCAAGTCCTTGCGGGAGGCGGGCGTCACGCGCCTCCGGGGCGAGAGTGGTCTCGAGGCGCAAGCGCGCGCAACGCCGCGTCGGTATGGGTATACGGATGCGCATCGTCGCCACGACCCCGACCAAAGCTACCCAAGTTGTCTGACCGATGCGGAGTGGGACTTGGTCGCCGCTCTCTTTGAGATGCCGGGCGGGCGGGGTCAACCGCCCCGCGTGTCGCGCCGGAGCATCCTGGAGGCGTGTTGCTACGTGGTGCGCACGGGGTGCGCGTGGCGGATGCTGCCGCACGATTTCGCGCCTTGGCAGAATGTCTACAAGACGTTTCGCCGTTGGAGTGCGGCTGGGAAGTTTGAGCAGATGCATGATCGACTGCGGGGGCAATGGCGCGAACGCGAGGGGCGTGAGATCGCGCCGACGGCGGCGGTGCTGGATGCGCAATCGACCCGCGGCTCGCCGCAGGGTGGACCGAGCGGCTTTGATGCGGGCAAGCAGGTCAAGGGGCGCAAGCGCAGCCTGGTGGTCGATACCTTGGGGTTCGTGTTGGCGGTGAGCGTGGTCGCGGCCAATCTTCAGGACCGCGATGCCGCCTCGGGCGCCGTCGCTGACGCGGCCGCCAAGTACCCCCAGATCAACACGCTGTTTGTCGATAGCGCCTACGCCGGTCAATTTGCCCAAACCACCGAGCAGACCCACGCGATCCGCGTGGAAGTCGTGCGCCATCCAGCCAACAAAAGCGTTGGCTCCTGGCACGTGGACGGGGCGCCTGACCGAGTGGTGATCGCCAACGCCGACGGCTTCGTTCCGCTGCCGAAGCGCTGGGTTGTCGAGCGCACCCATGCGTGGAATGAGCGTGCCCGTCGATTGATCATGCATCATGACCGTCTGCCAGCGGTCTCCGAAACCTGGGTTTGGCTGGCGGAGGCGCGCATCCTGCTGCGGCGGTTGACCACAACGGTTTGATTTTGTCTACACCCTCTGAGGAAGGAGGGGTATTTGTTTACCAGCGAGGGAAAGCTACAAGAGCGTATCGCAATCGGGACGGATCGCCCAAGGATGTATTCGGTCAAGTCATCCATCCTTGGCGGAAAAAGCTTGGAACCCTAAAAAATAGGTGGACGAGGTGGACGAGGTGGACAACCCCAGCAACCACGCGGCCTAGAGCCTGTCCACCATGGAAGAAAGCAAGGTGGACGAGGTGGACGAGGTGGACAAAGCAAAAATCGTGAAAAATAACCGCCGTCCACCTCGTCCACCTGCCAGATAACGAGGTGGACAGCAATAAACCCGTGTGGTTGCTGGCCGCGTCCACCATGTCCACCTCGTCCACCAGAAAAACCAAGGTTCTGAAAAAAATCCCGAGATCGACAGCGACGAAATCGGCGACAGCAAGAGGGACATCCGGGACAGCAAGCCCGGTCAGCGACCGCCACGGATAACCCTGTCCCGGCTGTCCCGGTTGCTTTTTGCCAACCGGGACAGCCTAAAGACCAGCAACCACGCGGCCGCGTCCCGGCTGTCCCGGCTGTCCCGGCAAAAAACGGAGATACCGAAAAAAATCCCGAGAGCGACAGCGAGAAGGAGACCAAGACCCAGCAACCGCGCAGACAGCCCCCCCGCGCGGTTACCGTCGCTGGAAGAGATGCAGCGCCACCACATCCTCGCCAATCGCCGCGCTACCCCTGCACGACCTCGCCCTGCCCCGTGTTGACGGGTCGCGCTACCTTGGCGCTACACCGTCAACCCGATACCGACCATGAAGCCCACGTCCTTTCGTTTACCTGCCGACGCCCTGGAGCGACTGCGCGCCCTGACCCAATCCGGCGAAAGCATGGCATCCGTCTTTCAGCGGGCGCTGATCGCCCTGGAAGGATCGCCGCCCCCGGTCAGTCTTGACCGCTTGGCGGCGCGTCTGGATGCCCTGGAAGCCCGCTTGCTTGCCTTGGAACGGGAACGCTTGCCGATCATGCCAGAGCGCCCGCCAATGATCGCGGGCGATCGTGACGCCGGCATCCTGTGGCGGTTTCAGTCAGGCGAAACCAAGCGCGCCATCGCCCGCCAGCTTGGCATCGCAGAATCCACTGTCCGCGCGGTACTGAAACGACGCGCGCTTTAACCTCAGTTTCACTCAGGATCACTTGCACATGAACAAGAAAGCACTGCCCGCCATCCTCTCCCGCATCAAAAAACTTGCCGTACCGAAACCATTGCCGATCCTTCTCGAACGGCAAGACGAACTGACCGCGCGTCTCGACGATCTTCAGCGTCGGCATGCCGCCGAATCCGAAGCGTTGCGACAGGCGCAAGCCGATTTGCGAACGGCCCGCGCTGTCGAGATCCAGACGACCGAGACCGCCCGCGCCCGGCGCTGTGGCGCACTTGAAAAGAATGACGACGGCCATCTGACCCCGGACGCCGAAAGCGAATGCGCCCGGCGGGTTGCTGAGGTCCCCGAGCTGCAGGAAGCCCGGCTGTCCCTGCGTCGCGCCCAATCCCGCGTTGACGAAAGCGAGGTCCGGCTGAAGGCGATTGCCGACGAGCACGAGGCCGTTGACCGGGAACGGTACGCGCTCAAGGATGCCTGCGAGGGCGCAACGCTGGACGAACTCATAGCCCTGCAAAACCGCCTCGCCGCGGCGCGTGCCGAGGTGTCCAGTCTCACGGAGCGTCTGGACACGCTGAACGCGGTTCCCGTTGCGGCCTTACCGGATCTGACCGCGACCGACGCGGCGCTGGCTGCGGCGCTGGCCAAGGTGGAACTTGGCGAAGCGGAGCCGGGCATCCTTCCCGCCCTGGAACGGCAACGGGAAACCGCCATCCAGGCGCACGACCTGGCGAAAGCGGAACAGGCCCGCGCCGAGCTGCTGCGTCAAGGGCTGGCTTCCCGCCTGAATGCCGCGACGGCTGAGGCCGAACGCCTGAAAGCCGGGCACAAGCTGGCGCTCGCGTGGCATCTGGAAGCCGAGTTGAACCGCACCGCGAACGCATACCGGGAGACGGCTGAACGCCTGTTCGATCTTCGCGGACGGCTGATCGGCATGGGTCGCGTCCTGCAATATCGCGTGGACCACGATGCAGGGAGACGGCTCGGGATCGAAAGACCCACCTACGATTCCGCGCTCGGTGCCTGTCTGGTTGTGCCAGACGCCAGCTTGCCCGCGCTGGCGGGAATGGATTCCTTGCAGGATAACCGCCGCTTTCGCGAGGCGGCCCATGAGGCGGAACTGAATCGGTTGCGTCAGGCTGGCGTGGAGGTTTGACCGTGGCCCGGCTGCACATCTTCCGGCAGGGATGCCACGTCGCCATGAGCGGGGAAGCCGCCTGCTTTTCAGCGTCAGACCTGGCAGAGTGTGCCCGCGCCTATGATCCGCACCGCTACCCGGCCCCGCTGGTCTTGGGACACCCGGACAGCAACGGCCCGGCGTATGGTCATGTCGTCAAGCTGGACGCGACCGAGGGCGATCTGTTTGCCGAGGTGGAGCCGTCGCCAGCACTGAGGGATCTGGTCCAGGCGGGGCGCTTCAAGTTCCTGTCGGCGTCCTTCTGGCGCCCCCATTCACCCGGCAACCCCGCCCCTGGATCGTTGAGCCTGCGTCACGTTGGGTTCCTTGGCGCGCACCCGCCAGCGGTCAATGGGCTGGCACCGGTCGCCTTTGCCGAGAGCCTGATCGACTTTTCAGGGTGCGACCCCATCGAAACCGCCGCGCGCATCATGGCCGGACTGGACGCGCCCGCCCTGTCGTTTGCCGATGACGAGACCGAAACCGCCGCCCGGCGCATGTTGGGGCAGCGGATCGGCGGATAATCGAGGCCGCTTCAGCGGACCAACGCGTTTCGTTCAGTGCGACGAACGAAAAGCGCATTGAAGCCAACCGTGGGGGCGATCAGGCCCGGAGACGTTCCCCGTTGAACCGCCTTTCTCGACGAAAAACCAGCCATCCGAAAACGCGACAACAGGTTGAATGGAGTTGTAAAATCGACCGACTGACCAACGGTTTAACCAAAGGTGTCGGAATGATGGGAACCCCTGTTTCGCGCGTTAGAGGCGGATCGGAAACGGTCACGATTAACGGGGTCGCGTTACCGGAAGCGCGCGTTCGCGACCACATGCCCGAGACGCTGCGAGAGGTCGCCGATCTGATCGGCGTGGCCGCCGCCGTGCGACTGTCCCAGCGGTTCGGCGGACGCCGCTGCTACATCGGCACCAATCCCGAGGGCAGCGCCCTGGAAGACTGCGTAGGGCCGGACGCCGCCCGCGCCCTGTCCTGGTATTACGGAGCCGGGGAAACCACCTTTCCGCGTGGCGAGTCAGTGGACCGGTACGCGCGCGATCAAGCGATTCTGAAAGACCGCTTGGCGGGAATGTCGTGCGGCGCGCTGGCGGAAAAGTACCGATTGAGCGAACGGCGCCTGTGGGAGATCCTCGCCGCCCACCGCGCCCACGAAACCCCGTGTGGGGTTGTACCCATTCCAGAGAGCGCCACCATACGAGAGGCCACGCCCCGCGCGGCTGGCAGGGCAACCAGCGCCCGCGCGGGGAACGCCAGAGCGGGATTCGATGGGGCACGCTGATCGTCGATCAGTGCGGATTGGCACGGGATCGCGAGATGACTTGAGCGATTAAGCCGAAACGGGGACATCCGGCGGATTGCTGTCTTGTCGCTGGCGCTCACCACCACCTGCTCCGAGGTGCCCCGCCGTCTGGCGCTGGCATCCATCGCCACCTTCACCGCTTGGCGCTCGGAGCGATCCAGGGCGCAAGGATTCGGCACTGGGGGGAGATGGAACCTCCCCGAAAAGACGGTTTTTCTGGTCCAAGGTATCACCCAGGTAGCACCGAAAAAAAAGGCTTGTCGCCGAATGGTGACAAGCCTTTGTTTTGTTTGGTGCCCAGGGGCGGAATCGAACCACCGACACGAGGATTTTCAGTCCTCTGCTCTACCAACTGAGCTACCTAGGCTCACTTAAAATAAGCGCAATCAAATTAAGACGGAAATTAAAACAACATTCCTTGCTTGTGTCAAGCATTAGCCAATCGGGGGTGCGACCAGAAGTGATGCGTCGGCTAAACTGTCGATCCCATTTGACTTGCTTGAGGCTCCAGCCATGCCAACGCTTGCTGAGCGCGATGAGGAGTTGATCCACGCCCTGAACCGTCACCCGCCACTGAAGCAGCGAATTGAGCAGCTCGTGGCGGTGGTGGAAGACGCAGCAGGTGACTTGGCACGCGCCGATGCAGCGGAACGGCGGGTGATCGAGGAAATCCGCCGCCTTGGCCAGGAGCGCCTTCAAGCCTGGGCGCAGCGGCAGGTGGAACAGACCGCGCGGTCGGTGTTGGAGCGCGGTGAGGTGCGTTGCGGGGGTAAAAAAACTGTGCTGGCATAGTACGTTCGGATTGATTGAGGTCGAGGAACCGCTGCTTCGTCAGGGGACGCAGGTGCAGCGACCTTTTTCGGCGCGTGCGCAGGTGACGCATCGGTGTTGCTCACAACCGCTGCAACGGGTGGTGACGGATGTCGGTGCCGATGTCTCGTTTCAGCAAGCCGCTGGCAAATTATTCGAACACTATGCGGTGGCTTTGCCGGTGGAGACGATCCGTCAAATCGTGGAGGGTCATGCGCAGGCGATCTTTGACGCACACGAAACGGAAGAAGATTGGCCAACCGAACCGGGAACCCCATGGCTGGTTGCGGAACTCGATGGCGGGATGGTCCCGATCATGACCCCGGATCCCGCGCAGCCCGACCAGCGCCGCGGGAAGAGCTTGGCGTGGAAAGAAGCCAAATTGTGCCTGGTGCATGCCTTGGGCAGTGCGACGCCTTGTTATGGTGGAACCCTTCAAGGGGGTGTCGAGGAGGTGGGACGCGAACTCTTTAACTGTGCCCGAGAGGCCGGTTTCGGCACCCACACGCGCGTGCACGCCGTGGGCGACGGCGCGCTGTGGATCGCCGATCAAATCGACCAGCAATTCGGTCAGCAAGGCCAGTTTTTGGTCGATTTCGACCATGCCTGTGAGTATTTGGGCGCCGCCGCCAAGACCTGCTCCCCCGACCCAACGGTCTGGCTGGACCGCCAACAACAGCGGCTCAAGACCCATCAACTCGACGCGGTCTTGGCGGAGCTGGCGCACCATCTGGAGCCAGAGACTGTGGCCGATCCCGACGCCCCGGTGCGGGCCGCACAGCGCTACTTCAGCAACCGCCGTGAGCAATTCGACTACCCGGGCGCGCAGGAACACGGATTACCCATTGGCTCCGGCGAGATCGAGAGTGCGCATCGGTACGTGGTTCAACAACGACTGAAGCGTCCCGGTGCTTGGTGGTGCGTCGCACAGGCCGAGGCCATGCTGGCTCTCCGCCTGAACCGGCTCAATGGCCACTGGGAGGGATACTGGCAAGACGTGATCAAGCAAGCCGCATGACAGCGGAGCAGCCCGCATCACTTCTGGTCGCACCCGCCAATCGGGCTGCAATTTTCAGTACGGCCTTGATGACGCGAAAAACCCAGACGAAATATGCGAACCGTGAAGGTTTTTCCGTGCGTCCCGAGTTTGATCGAAGCCTGTCATGGGCCGAGTCGCGTGGGGGACGGACGGGAAAGTCGGGCCTTGGCGCGTGAAGCCGTTCATGGTGAATCCTGAGCCTGTCGAAGGGTCGAACCCTCATCACCTATCAGTTACTCACGGGCATGAAAAGCGGGCAACGGGAGGTCGTTTTGAAGGCACCGCTTCAGACGGCGCAGGCCGCGCGTGAACCACGAGACCAGGCTACGATAGAGTTTCCTGAAGCTCCAATGCGCGGGGTCGTTCTGCGCCTGGACTTTTTTTCGAGTGGCGTCGGATCGTTCAGCCCCTCGTCTCGGCCGGCGCGAACACACCAGTACATGGCCAAGGCCATGATGAGCACCAGTCGCTCCAAACGCTCGGCATGCTGGAGTTGCGAATCCTCCAAGTCGAAGCCCCGGCCCTTGACGTCGGAGAACATCGGTTCGATGGCCCAGCGAGCAGCGTCGTCAAGCACGCTTGCCCGTGTCGGGGCGGCGTCCATGGCAATGATCCACGGCTCGGGGTGGCCATCCTCGTGCAGGATCCCGAGGTTCGTGATCACCCCCTGCGCAAACAGGCGCACACCGGTGAAGTAACGTTCCGTCACCCCGTGTGCCAACGCGCCCGTCGTCGTCTCATCGCCCTGCCCGGTATCCGTTAGCACGTTGCTCTTCAGGCGCAGCCGGTCGCTCCAGCCCCGGGCTTGGAGCCACCCGAACAGGCCCGCCGACGGATAGAACCGGTCCGCCGATAGCAGCACGCGCGCCCCGGACGGCAGCCAGGCCAGGAGCGGCTCCAACACCACCTGCTGGCCCGCGAAGCCGAGATTGGCCGCCCCTTCCTCAGCCCGCCACGCCAGCGGTATCGCGCGATCACCCACCCGCAACGCCACCATCAGCAGCGCCATCCGATCACCCAAATCGGTTTGGTCCAGGCTCAACAACACCGTCTGACCATGGCTGGCCGCCTTCGCCAACTCCGCTCGTGCAAAGGGCTCAATCACCATTCCCGGACCCAACCGCGGATTCTTCAGCAAACGCCTCAGCCATTGCTCGCGCATGTCCTGCCGCTCGGTGTCCAAGGGCAGCAGATTGGCCAACTCCACCGTGTTCGGGGTTTGGCCTTCGATCATCGCCCCGACCGCCAACGCCAGCTTGCTCACCACCGTCTTGCGCAGACGCGGGTGCACCTCGCGCAGCCCGCACGCCACTTCATCAGCCAATCGTTTGACGCTTCCCATGATCCTCAATCACCTCAACATCGACTGAGCGGCAGTTTGCCAGAATGTGATAGGTGATGAGGGGTCGAACCATGAACGGCTTCAGGTACTCCACTGATCATACAATAAACTTCAAACCGAGCATTGCCGCCAACGTCAGCGCGCACTGGTCGCTGTCGCCTGACAAACCTATACTTCGCGTTTGCCCGCAGGGGCTTTTTTTCGTGATCTGGAGTGAAATCGATGGCGCAGAGCGCAATCAAGAAAGTCGTCCTGGCCTATTCCGGCGGACTCGATACCTCGGTCATCCTGAAGTGGCTGCAAGAGGAATACGGTTGCGAGGTGGTGACCTTCACCGCCGATATCGGTCAGGGCGAGGAACTGGAGCCGGCCCGCGCCAAGGCGACGGCGGCGGGCGTCAAGGAGATCTATATCGACGATCTGCGCGAGGAGTTCGTGCGCGATTTCATCTATCCAATGTTCCGCGCCAACGCCATCTATGAGGGCGAGTATCTGCTCGGCACCTCGATCGCCCGCCCGCTGATCGCCAAACGTCTGATCGAGATCGCCGCCGAGACCGGCGCCGACGCCATCTCTCACGGCGCGACCGGCAAGGGCAACGATCAGGTGCGCTTCGAGCTGACATCCTATGCGCTGAACCCGGACATCCGCATCATCGCCCCTTGGCGCGAATGGGATCTGCTCTCGCGCGAAAAGCTGATGGACTATGCCGCCAGCCGCGGTATCCCGGTCGAGATGAAACGCGACGGCGCCAAGTCACCCTACTCGATGGACGCCAACCTGCTGCATATTTCCTACGAAGGCTATGATCTGGAAGACCCCTGGGTCGAGCCGGGCGCGGCGATGTGGCGCTGGACGGTCGCACCGGAACAGGCGCCCGACCAACCCGCCACCATCGAGCTGACCTTCGAACGGGGCGATATCACGGCCATCGACGGCAAGACGCTGAGTCCCGCCGGGATGCTGGCCGAACTCAACCGCATCGGCGGCGCGCATGGCATCGGCCGCGCCGACATCGTCGAGAACCGCTATGTCGGCATGAAATCGCGCGGCTGCTACGAGACGCCCGGCGGCACCATCATGCTCAAGGCCCATCGCGCCATCGAGTCGCTGACCCTCGACCGCGAGGCCGCGCATCTGAAGGACGATCTGATGCCGCGCTATGCAAGTCTGGTCTACAACGGCTACTGGTTCGCGCCCGAGCGCCTGATGCTCCAGGCCGCCATCGATCAGACCCAGTCGGTCGTCAACGGCGTGGTGCGATTGAAGCTCTACAAGGGCAACGTGATGGTGGTCGGGCGCAAGTCCGAGACCGACAGTCTGTTCGATGCCTCCATCGCGACCTTCGAGGAGGATGCGGGGGCTTACGATCAGAAGGACGCGACCGGGTTTATTCGCCTGAATGCGCTGCGGCTGCGGGTGGCTGGGCGCAAGCGCGGCTAAACCGCGCCCAACAATGCTCATTTTGAGGTAAGGAGCCCGCTTGCGGGCGACTTGCGGGCCTGCGGGTTGGCTTCCGGGCGACGGGTTTTGGCAGACCCAAAGGCGACTGGCAGGTCTTGTCGCCCGCAAGCGGGTTCCTACGATGGCCGATGGATGCGATTTCTGTGTGAATTTTTATGGAAATCAAATTATTGGCGGTGCATTTCGATCTCGCTCAACCGTCATGCTCCCGCCTCCAGTGCCTCGCCCAGCGTCCGCACCGCCACGATCTCCAACCCTTCCACGCCCTCCTTGGGCGCGTTGCCCTTGGGCACGATGGCGCGTCGGATGCCGTGCTTGACCGCCTCGCGCAGACGATCCGGGCCATTCGGCACGGGGCGGATTTCGCCCGACAGCCCGACCTCGCCGAACGCCGCCAGGTCCAGCGGCAGCGGGCGGTCGCGGTAACTTGACAGCACCGCCATGATGACCGGTAGGTCGGCGGCGGTCTCGGCGATGCGCACGCCGCCCACCACGTTGACATAGACATCCTGATTGAACAGCCCTACCCCGCCGTGACGGTGCAGCACAGCGAGCAACATCGACAGACGGTTCTGATCCAGCCCCAGCGCGACCCGGCGCGGATTGGCCAGCGGGCTTTCGTCGACCAGCGCCTGAACCTCGACCAGCAACGGGCGAGTGCCCTCGCGAGTCACCATCACCAGACTGCCGGAGACGGGCTGATCGTGGCGCGAGAGAAAGATGGCCGAGGGGTTCTTGACCTCGCGCAGTCCGTGATCGCCCATGGCGAAGACGCCCAATTCGTTGACGGCGCCGAAGCGGTTCTTGATCGAGCGCACGATGCGGAAGGGGCCGCCATGCTCGCCCTCGAAATAGAGCACGGTGTCGACCATGTGCTCCAGCACGCGCGGACCGGCGAGCGAGCCGTCCTTGGTGACGTGGCCGACGAGAAAGACCACCGTGTCCTGCTGCTTGGCGAAGCGCACCAGTTGCGCCGCCGCGTCACGCACCTGGGAGACCGAGCCCGGCGCCGACTGCAGGGTTTCGGTAAAGAGGGTCTGGATCGAATCCACCACCATGATGCGCGGACGCTCCGCGGCGGCATGCTCCAGGATACGTTCCACGCAGGTCTCGGCGAGCAGCCGGATACCGTCGCCGGCCAGACCGAGACGGCGCGCGCGCAGACCGATCTGCTGGGGCGATTCCTCGCCGCTGACATAGAGCACCGGCAGCGCGGTCGCGAGCGCGGCGCTGGCTTGCAGCAGCAGGGTCGATTTACCGATGCCGGGATCGCCGCCGATCAGAACCACCGAGCCGAACACCAGACCGCCGCCAAGCACCCGATCCAACTCGCCGATGCCGCTCTGGATACGCGAACGCTCCTCGGGGCTGACATCCGCCAGCGTCTCGATGCGGGCCGCGTCCGCCGCGCCGGTATAGCCGCCGCGCACCACGGGTTTGCGGAGTTCAGCCACTTCGGCCAGGCTGTTCCAGGCCCCGCAGTCGGAGCACTGGCCAGACCATTTGGGATGACGCGCGCCACAGGCGTTGCAGACATAGGCGGTGCGGGGCTTGCTAACGGCCATCGGAGATTCCGCGGGCGCGCGGGGCAAATTCCTCCTCGATGAGCCATTTCAGGTTGCTCATCGTCCGGTTCCCGGTGTTCTGGACGGCCTTTCGCACACTGTTTGCAAAGAGGCGCAGGGTGGGCGCGATCTCAAGCTCCAGAGCGAAGAAAACCCGAGTACAGGTCTCGACAGGCTCGAACCGGTAGTCGATCCGATAGGTGTCGGTGATCCCATCCAGGGTCAGTTGGCGACTTGGCTCGAAGACCGTCACGCAAAACTGGCTGTCGCTCCATCGACCATGGTCGAAGCGCACCTGCCGACCGATCCAGTCAACTTGAAAGGGGCCATCGGTTACCGCCTCCAGGGCGCGCACCTCGGGCGACCAGCGTGGATAGTTCAGGACGAAATCCTCGGCCACGAACCTGAATACCTCCTCCCTCGGGCACTCGATCAGCGCCTCCGATTCCGTCTTGATCATGCGTCGTTCACTCCCCAAGCAATGTTCGTTTCGCGGCGTTGATCTGGGCGGCCAGATAGTCGGAGCCGCCACGATCCGGATGCAGACGTTGCATCAACCGACGGTGCGCGGCGCGAATGGCCTCGGCGTTCGCGTTCGCGTCGACCCCCAGGATCGAGCGGGCCTCGGCGTCGCTCAACCGGCCACTGCTCGGCGGCGCCTTCCCGACCCCGGACTGGCCCTCGACCCGGTCGCGCCAGTCGTCGCCATGCTCGCGGTCCAGATAGGACTCCAGCACGGCGGCGGATTGCGCGTCGCTGTCGCGATACAGTTCCAGCATTCGCAGCAGATCGTCGAGGTCGAGTTCACCCAGTTGACGACCCTTGAAGGGGCCGTCGAGCACGCTGCCATCGAGCGCTCCGGTGGCATGATCCAGACGCATCGACAGATAGCGGGTGCGAATCGCCGATGCCTGTTGACCGGCGTGCGCGGCCCCGGCGAGTCCGCCGAGACCCAGCGCGCGGATGAGTTGCTGGAGCGCCGGCGCCAGACGCAACAGATGCGCGACGCGCAGGACGACCGGAATCAAGGCGCCCAGGGCGGCGAACAGCGGATTCAGACGTCCGGTCAGCACTGCCAGCAGCACCAGCCCGATGACGCCCCAGAGCGCGACCTTGCGCAGAACCCGGCTGACCTGTTCCGGCGGCGTCACGCGAAACCAGTGGAGAAACCAGAGCACGGCAAGGACGATGCCGATCAGAATCAGTAAACGGCCCATGCGGTTCTCAATCTCCTTTACGAGCAATTTGATGAGTCAGCTTCAGGATCGCGCCGCCTCGCGTTTTTCCGTAGCGTTCGAGCGCCTTGCGCCCGCCGGCGGCATAAACGGCCACCGCGCTCAGCAGACCGCGCAGCAGGTGCGGGCTGTTGGCGTCGAACGGACACCAAGCACCGCCGCTCAAGCGGGCGATGTCGCGCAGACAGGGTTCCGCCGTCGGATCGCGCCCCTCCTGGAAGACGAAGACCGGCACCCCGAGCAACCCGAGTTGTCCGGCCAGATCGGCCAGCCGCTCCCGGTTCTCTTCCATGCAATCGCCGACGAACACCAGTGCGTTCACCTTACCCTTCGTGGCCTCGTCGATGGCGTGTTCGAGCACCCGCGCGATCTGAGTCAGCCCGGCCGCGCAGAAAACCCGGTTCATGCGTTTCAGCAGGGCATCGGAATCCCGGTACCAGTCGGATGACTCGAACTCCTGGAAACCGCGATAGAAACAGAGCTGAATCTCCAGTCCGCCGAGATCCCGGGTCTCCAGGAACATATTCGACTGGATGTGCGTCGCCTGATCCCAGGTCGGCTCGCGGCTGGCCGTGGCGTCGAGCGCGAAGATCAGACGCCCGCGCGCACCGCCCGGAGCGGCGCGCGGCGTGGCGGCGACCTGGCGAAGAAAGTCGCTCACCGCGCCAGCCGTGGCTGGAGTGTCCAGGTCTTTTCGTCGCTCGCTCATGGCCTGTCGCTCATATGCTGCGTTGGGGACGCTCTTCGTCGCTCACGTCAGCGTGTCGGCGACGGTCTATGGAAGATAGGCAATGTCCACCGCTGGAGGTTTCCCGCTGACGCCCGAGTTGGCTTTGCTCGCGCGAATCGTCGTTGGCTGGGTCGGTTGGCCGCGCATAAACGTCTCCGTCAATTCATGAATTCGCCCGATGGCTGAGACATGGCTTGTTCCCCGTCCGCTGGTCGAGCGACGGAGACAAACCGGCCTGGAGCGCCGCTCGTGGAAGGGTTCGCTAAAAATAACGATTTTCGTAGTATGAGCTGACATCGACCCATTTTTATGATTACTATCTCGATACCTCAGAGTCGTTAATGGCCTTTTCCCATGAACTTCAACCGCCGCAGCGACCTCCGCGTACCAGTACGTTGCGAGGTCAAACTACAGCCGCTCGCCGACACATCGCTGATCCAGGAAGGCCAGGTACAGGATATTAGCGCGGGCGGCATGCAAATTCTTGCAGACCGGCCATATCCCGTGCATTCGCAAGTTTTACTGGACTTCGAGTGCAAGGAACTCGGATGGGGACACCTGACCTCGTTTCTGGCGTCGGTGATGTGGATCGATCCGCATCCCACCAATGGTCACTGCCGACTGGGTGTCAAATTTAGCGATTCCAGCGAATTGTAGAATGGATGGCTCGATGCCTCCGGCGGCATGTTTGTTCGCGATTCGACAGCCGCTCGGGAGCGGCCGCGTTCGCCGGTGAACGCCATGCGGTGTCGATCGACGTCGGATCAGGTGTTCGATAAGGATACTTCGACATAACACGGATCGCTTGGGACCGCCGCCAGACCGACATCGCCCGGCAGGCGGCAATGTTCTTCCAGCACGCCGATCTTACTGTATTGATCGCTCAGGTACAGGATCCTGCCCAGCGGAGAGAACGACTCCTCGACGCAGCGCTCCGCCTGCTCGCCGATCGCCAGAACCACGCTCTCCGGAAATCCCCAGTCTTCCACGATTCGATGAGAAAAGCGGGACGCCAGATCGAGGAAGACCCGATAAAACTCCTCGGAACGGGGAATACCCTCCTGTTTCGTGTTCAGCAACTGATCCATCAGGTGCAATCCCACAATCATGCCAACCTTAGAGACCAGACCGGCAAGATAGGCGGCAAACGCATCCGCCTGATTGCGATTGGCAAGACAACGACAGACGATCGCGCACTTCTCCGACTGACTCCAGATACGCGCGCCCGCAAGCCTGGTCAGCGGCCCTGACCGCAGATTCAGGATCGGGTAGAACACCACCCTGGAGATCAACTGACGCAGCCCGTCTTGACCGATCAGCACTACCGCCTGCTCGATATTGGCGATTTTCTGACTTCTTCGATAATACGGGCTATTCGCCAGCCGAATCACTTCGCCGACCAGCGCCGGGTCTCTTGAAATTTGCCGGGCCAACTGCGCGCCTGTCATCTTTTCGTCTTTCAGATCGCGCATGAGCTGTGGAATCACCGTTGGCAATCTCGGCACCAGGTGCGTGCTGGAGGTTTTCCCCGTGACCATCTGGTCCAGGGTGTCGAGCGCGCGCGCCTCGGATCCGCTCAACGGCTGCTCGACGAAGGCATCGAGATCGACCAGCCATTGATGGAAGCAGCGGTCGACATCGCTCGCCTCCCACGGACGTTCGGCGGGGCGTTCGCCGTCTTCTGGCGCAACCGGCTCGACCTCGGCCTCGACGGCCTCGGTCGGCGCGAGCGGTTGGCCTGTTTTGTCGCCAATCAGACGTCTGACCAATTTTTTATAGAATTCGTAGAGTTTTATCATGCGTTTGCCCATGTCTTCCGTGGGAATGACGCCCGTTGAGCCTTCGGTTTGGCCGTCGATTCGTCTTCGAGATGCTGCGTCAAGGCGATTTCCGGGAAATCTCACACCCAGATGGCAGCCGTTCGTGGGCGACATTGCAGCCGTTCGTGGTGAGCTTGTCGAACCATGAACGGCTGCAATGTCGGCCTCGGAGCGCGATGTCCCGTTCATCCCATTCGACCCTTCGGCACCGCTCAGGGCTCAGGAAAAACAGAACATCGGCCAAGTCTTTCCCGGAAATCGCCCAAATCGCGTCGTCTCGGACGTGCCCGCACAGTCGATCATTCTAAACGACACACGTCATGCCAAATGCGGTTTCGTCGAATCCTAGCCGGGCTGAAACCCCAGTCCGGCATCGCGGCACAATCGGAAGAACGCACACGGAAAGAATGACGGCTTGACACGCACTCGCTTCCATCTCAAATGGCGCCTGTTCAAGATGGGCTGGCGCGGGCAACGGGCGTGCCGACCGATCAGCGCGAAGTGCGCGGTAATGCGCTTGATCGAAATGGCCGTTCGGCTACACTTCGGCTGTGTTGTCAGCCTTGCCCCTGAAACCAGCAATGGATTCCATGAGCGCGGCTCGCCCGTCCGCCGAACAGGAACGAACCATGAAGACTCTCGCCCATGCCACGCTTGGCCTGATTTTGCTGATGTCCTTCGCGGTGACGCATGCCGCCACGCTTGGCGATTATCCTGGGCAAACAGACCCCTGCCTGGCGAGTCAGCAGGCCAGTTTTGCCGCGGGTTTTGTCGCGGGACAGCAGGATGGCTATAACCTGGGCGTCAGCCACGGTTTCGGCGCGGGCACCTCGCAGCAGCTCGCCCAGTGCGTCGCGGATCCGCAAAGCTGCGGCGTCACCCTCGCCTCCTGCATCCCCGATCCGGTCTATGGCGAAACCGAACCCAACGACAACATGATCGCCGCCGACCCACTGTCACTGGGCGCGCATTTCTGGGGCCAGAATTCATCCGCTAACGACCAGGATTGGTTTTATACCGAAACCACCGCGGCCAACCAGAATCTGCTGCTGACCTTCAAGGTGCCGGGCGGGAATCTTGGCGGTTGGCAAATCACCATCCGCGATGCCGCCGGCAGTGTCTTCGCCACCTTCGATACCGCCATCCCCGGCGAAGTGCCCGCGACCGCCGACGACGAGGCCACTACCTATCGCGTGACCCTGGGCCTGATCGGTACCTATTACGTCATGGTTCAGCCCACGCCTGGCACCGAGAATTTCGCGCCCTACTCCATCGCGGTCGCGCTGCAGGATAGCGGCCTCGACGGTACGCAGCCCATCATTGGCTTCGTCGACGCGGAGATCGAACCGAACGATCTTCCCAGCAAGGCGAATCCATTGGCGCCGAGCGTCAGCATGTATGGCTTGATTAACTTGATGTTCAACGGCGTCGTGCCGGAAGGCAGCGATTTCGTTTGGGGGCAAGGCGAGGATGACTGGTATGTCTTCAATTCGCCGGGCAATGAAATGGTGACCCTGACCTTCTGCGCCAAGGAAGTCTGCGGCCCCGGAAGCTGGTTCGTGGAGGTCTACGATCAAGCCACCGCAACTCAATTGGAGAGTGGCGTACCGCGCGAAGAACTCTTGCCGCTGCTCGCCCTCAACACGGATACCGGCGACGAGGGACCGGCCAGTTACCGGTTTGGACTGAGAAATCCTGGGCTATATTTCATGCGGGTCGACCACAAGCGGTTGTTCTCGGCGCCCTGTGTCGGTTACCAGACAGATACCAACAACGACGGCGCGCCCGGTCCCGACCCGCAGGCTTGCGGCTGCGACGGCGGCGACTACTCCTGCGACAACGACATCCTGAATCCAGGACAGCCGATCGTCACGATAACGAATCAATACCCGAGTTGCCCCGGATCGTCCGGAAGCGGCACGCAGACCTGTCTCGTCTCCTGTGACTGTACCCAAACGGATGCAGCCGGGGCTCCCATCGGCTGCATCACCTCAGGTTCCGACCCGATCCAATGTCAATGTCCGTTCAATTTAGCCGAATGCGAAATTACCATCCCCAACCCCGGGGCACCGGTCCCCGTCGAGACCACTCAATATCCACTTTGTCCCGACGGCAGCGGCGGCGGTGCCGAGGCCACATGTTCCATCGGCTGCGTCTGCACGGCCTTTGGCGGCGTCGTCGAGATTCCTGCGGGCGCCATCACCTCGCAGTACAACTTCACTTGGTTCAGCACCCAACTGCCGCCGAACACCATCGACACAGATGCCTATCAGGACTTCCTGAACCGGTCCAACCCCTACAAGTGAGATTGCGTCAAGTCTCCCGGGAGCGCCGACAGCCTGTTGGCGCAACCGCTCACCCCGCAACGGAACACTGCCATGTCAGGTAAGCCGTTCGTGGTGAGGCACTCGAACCATGAACGGCTTACCTGACATGGCAGTGCCGCGACGGACGGAAAATTAGGCTTTCCCCAAAGTCGCTCGTCATGCAAATGAATAATCCACAGCTCGCGTATTTTGAAAAAGAAGATATTTTGCATTTAAGACTATCCGATGAACAGGAAGTCAACAGCGTCGAGATTAGCCAAAATATCACCGCTGAGAGGGTGTAGACAAAAATAATTGAGCTGCTATTTGTATACCAGTCTACAACTGAGCTGGTGTGCGCTGATGTCGAAAGCTGGTCGTCCCCCCAAGATTCACGAGGCGGAGCAAGCGGTATTGCGTCAAATTGTCACGGATCGCCCGACCTCCACGCTGTCAGAGATTGCCCGGGAACTCGCGGCACGGACGGGAATCGAGGCTCATGAAGCAACGATTCGCAAGTCCTTGCGGGAGGCGGGCGTCACGCGCCTCCGGGGCGAGAGTGGTCTCGAGGCGCAAGCGCGCGCAACGCCGCGTCGGTATGGGTATACGGATGCGCATCGTCGCCACGACCCCGACCAAAGCTACCCAAGTTGTCTGACCGATGCGGAGTGGGACTTGGTCGCCGCTCTCTTTGAGATGCCGGGCGGGCGGGGTCAACCGCCCCGCGTGTCGCGCCGGAGCATCCTGGAGGCGTGTTGCTACGTGGTGCGCACGGGGTGCGCGTGGCGGATGCTGCCGCACGATTTCGCGCCTTGGCAGAATGTCTACAAGACGTTTCGCCGTTGGAGTGCGGCTGGGAAGTTTGAGCAGATGCATGATCGACTGCGGGGGCAATGGCGCGAACGCGAGGGGCGTGAGATCGCGCCGACGGCGGCGGTGCTGGATGCGCAATCGACCCGCGGCTCGCCGCAGGGTGGACCGAGCGGCTTTGATGCGGGCAAGCAGGTCAAGGGGCGCAAGCGCAGCCTGGTGGTCGATACCTTGGGGTTCGTGTTGGCGGTGAGCGTGGTCGCGGCCAATCTTCAGGACCGCGATGCCGCCTCGGGCGCCGTCGCTGACGCGGCCGCCAAGTACCCCCAGATCAACACGCTGTTTGTCGATAGCGCCTACGCCGGTCAATTTGCCCAAACCACCGAGCAGACCCACGCGATCCGCGTGGAAGTCGTGCGCCATCCAGCCAACAAAAGCGTTGGCTCCTGGCACGTGGACGGGGCGCCTGACCGAGTGGTGATCGCCAACGCCGACGGCTTCGTTCCGCTGCCGAAGCGCTGGGTTGTCGAGCGCACCCATGCGTGGAATGAGCGTGCCCGTCGATTGATCATGCATCATGACCGTCTGCCAGCGGTCTCCGAAACCTGGGTTTGGCTGGCGGAGGCGCGCATCCTGCTGCGGCGGTTGACCACAACGGTTTGATTTTGTCTACACCCTCTGAACGCAACGCAAACAATGACCTCATCGGGGCGAGTCTTTTTTTACGAGACTCAATACTGGAATCGGTGCAAGCAAGGTTGTTGCAACTTGCAAAGCAAGCCGCCTAGGGCTGCGCTCAGAGCAATGCTAAAATTCGCCGAACAAACCTCTCGCCTCACCGCACATTCTGCTTAAAAGGCGTATTCGCCGACGCCTTCGTCTCGATGCGTGAGCCGCGTGACGCCGAGCATGCCTTGGCGAATGGCGCCGATACGTCGCCAATTTGGAACAGCACACCTTTCGCTCTCGGCACGGCCAAATCCGACGCCACATTGGCGCCCCCAGCGGCGCTCACAGCGCGGCGCGCCCCACTCCACTTACAACGCTTCATCGTCAATATGACCCAACTCACCGCGATCACCTCAACCGCCTTCGCCGACCGCAACTGGCAGCGCTATGCCAACTACGCCTTTGCGTCGCGCATGAACCTCATCCCCGCCCTGGCGACGGAACTGGCGAAGCTGGTGCCGGCGCTGCCGATGGGGTTCATCCCGCGCGCGGAGCGCTTTCAACTGGCGGCGCTCACCTCGCTCCAGCCGGACAGCAATCTGTTCGTCGCGCCCGACGGGCGCTGGCTCGCGGGCTATGTGCCGGCCGCGCTGCGCGGTTATCCCTTCGCGCTGGCGCGTCCCGAGGGCGCTCCCGAGTCGGTGCTCTGCATCGACGAGGCGAGCGGTCTGATCGTCGCGGCGGGCGCGGGCGAACCCTTCTTCGACGCGGATGGACAGCCCGCGAAGACCGTCAAGGAGGTGCTGAACTTCCTGGCGCGGGTCGAGCATGACCGCGCGGTCACCCAGACAATGGTCGACGCGCTCCAGGCGGCGAGCCTGATTCAGCCCTGGCCGATCACGGTCAATCGGGATGGGGCCGCCGTGCCGGTCGAAGGCATCCACCGGGTCGACGAAGCCGCGCTAAACGCACTCGACGACGCTGCCTGGCTCGCCCTGCGCCGCTCCGGCGCGCTGGCGCTCGTCTACGCGCAACTCTTTTCCATGAACCAGCTCGCCCTGTTCGAGCAGGCCGGCGCCGCCCAGGCGCGGATGCGCCCGCCGCCGCAGCAACCGCGCGCGCCCAGCCTACAGGATCTGGGACTTTCGTTTGGCGAGGAAGATTCGTTGCGTTTCGATTGGTAACGACGGATCGCCTGTCTGGCGCCGTATCGGGCTCTTGGCTCATAATGCCGCCTGTTGCTAATTTCTGCTCCGTCGCTCGGCGAGAGACTCCGTCAGACAAAGGGGTGTTTTGCCGCGAGCCGGGCAACGGGATGACTGTTCATGGCGAACCCCGCGACCGGACCGCACCGACCGATCCGACCATTCGATTTTCTTGGCTCCGCCTGGCGTCAGCGCACGCTCTTGAGCGATCTGGTGCGACGCGACATCATGGGGCGCTACCGTGGCTCGGCCATGGGACTGCTCTGGTCGCTGATCACCCCGATGTTGATGCTGGCCATCTACACCTTTGTCTTCAGCGTGGTGTTCAAGGCGCGCTGGGGCGGGACGGACGACAGTCGCGTATTTTTCGCGATCAACCTGTTCGCGGGCATGATCGTGCATGGTCTGTTGGCCGAGTGCCTGAATCGGGCACCCGTGCTGGTGCTACAGAACGTCAACTATGTCAAGCGCGTGGTGTTCCCGCTGGAACTGCTGTGCTGGGTGAGTCTGGGCTCGGCCCTGTTTCATGCACTGATTGGACTTGTGGTGTTAATGGCGTTCTTTCTGCTTTCCAACGGCTATGTGCCGCTGACCGCCCCGCTGGTGGTGCTGGTCTGGCTACCGCTGCTGCTGCTGACCCTGGGGTTGTCCTGGTTGCTCGCCTCGCTCGGGGTTTTTCTGCGCGATATCTCCCAAATCATGGGTTCGGTCACCACCATCCTGCTGTTCCTGAGTCCGGTCTTCTATCCGGCCACTGCCTTGCCCGAGTCGTTTCGCGCGCTCCTCTATCTCAATCCGCTGACCTTTTTCATCGAGCAGACGCGCTTCGTCATGATTGCCGGAACGCCGCCGAACTGGTGGCAACTGGCGTTCGCCCTAGGGCTTTCGCTGCTGGTCGCGATGCTTGGTTTCGCTTGGTTCGAGAAGTCGCGCCGGGGGTTCGCCGATGTCCTCTGAACTGGCGATCCGGGTCGATCGTCTGAGCAAGTGCTACCAAATCTACGACCGTCCGCAGGATCGGCTCAAGCAGTCGCTGTGGCGCGGGCGGCGGCAATTCTTCCATGAATTCTGGGCGATGCACGACGTGTCCTTCCAGGTTGCGCGTGGCGAGACAGTGGGGATCATCGGACGCAACGGGTCGGGCAAGTCCACGCTCCTGCAGATGATTTGCGCAACCCTGACGCCAACCGCAGGCGAGATTGCGATCACTGGGCGTGTCGCCGCCCTGCTGGAACTGGGCGCCGGCTTCAATCCCGAATTCACGGGCCGCGAGAACGCGCGCATGAATGCCGCGCTGCTGGGCCTGACCCCGGCCGAAATCGATGCGCGCATCCCCTCGATCCTGGCCTTCGCGGACATCGGCGAATTCGTCGATCAGCCGGTCAAGACCTATTCCAGCGGGATGTTCGTGCGTCTGGCCTTCGCCGTGATCGCCCATGTGGATGCGGACATCCTCATCGTGGACGAGGCGCTGGCGGTCGGCGACGGGTTCTTCACCCAGAAATGCATGCGCTTCCTGAGACAGTTTCGGGAGACCGGCACCCTGCTGTTCGTCAGTCACGATACCAGCGCGGTGCTCAATCTCTGCGACCGGGCGATCTGGCTGGAGCGCGGCGCGCTGCGCCTGGAAGGCCCGGCCAAGGCCGTCTGCGAGGCCTATCTCGCCGACATTTCCGATCAGCAGCGGCGGGAACTCGGGGTCAGCAGCATCACGGCACCAACCCCCGAGCCAAACGTGGCGGAACCGCCCCGCCTGCCGGTCGTGGATCAGCGGCTGGCCACTCTCGATCAGAGCCGCTTTCGCAACGATATCGAGATTTTCAGCTTCCAGCCGGATGCCGCGTCGCATGGGTCGGGCGGGGCGCGGGTGCTGGACGTGGAGTTGCAGGACGCGCGGGGCGCCCCGCTCTCCTGGGCGGTGGGCGGCCACGCCGTGCAGTTGGCGATCCAGGTCGAGGCACTGATCGACATGGCGCGCGTGATCGTCGGCTTCTTCGTCAAGGATCGCCTGGGCCAACTGCTGTTCGGCGACAATACCTTCCTGACCCGAACGGAGAACCCGCTGGCGGTTGGCGCCGGGGAGCGTTTCGAGGCACGCTTCGGCTTCAATCTGCCGATTCTGCCCCCAGGCGAATATTCGGTCGATATCGGGGTGGCCGAGGGCACTCAGGCGGAGCATGTCCATCATTGCTGGGCACACGACGCACTCTTGTTTCGCGCCCATACGAGCAGCGTGACGACGGGGTTGGTCGGTATCCCGATGACCTCGATCGCGCTTGAGCGGATTGGCCGGGATCGTCCGTCAGCGTCTTAGGCGAAGCTGTTTCCGTTATTTTTGAATCGCGACCCAGAGAACACTCCATGGCTCATCAGTACCATCGCCACTTCGACCCCAATGCCCAGGACTCGCTGGCGAAACTCGCCCGCATGGTGCGTCCGGGCTCCGAGGTGCTGGATGTCGGCGCCGGTCCGGGGGTGTTGGCGTCCTATCTCATGGAGGAGCGGGCCTGTTATGTCGATGGCATCGAGTATGACCCGACGTCCGCCGAGCAGGGACAGCGGTTCTTTCGCGCGTTGTGGGTGGCGGACCTGAATCTGGAGGATCCCGCGCGGCTGGTGGGAAAGGCGCGCTACGACTTTATCGTCTGCGCCGACATCCTGGAACACCTCGTCGCCCCGGAGGCACTGCTGCCCCGACTCGCCGGCTTACTCAAACCGGACGGTCAATTGCTCCTCTCGGTGCCCAACGTGGCACACGCCGGGCTGATCGCCGAGTTGATCGGCGGGGAATTGCGCTACCGTCAGGAGGGCCTGCTGGACCGGACCCACCTGCGCTTTTTTACCCGCGCCTCGTTGCGGCGCCTGCTCGACGACGGCGGTTTGCGCGCCTTGACGTTCGATCAGGTGAAGGTACCGATCGAGCAAAGCGAATTCTCGCCTGCGGCCTTGACCGACCTGGCCGAACCGGTCCGCGAGTGTCTGCTTGCCGGAGAAGACGCCGAGACCTACCAGTTCATCGTCAGTTGCGTGCCTCGGGAGGCTGGCGTAACGCACCCCGGATCGCTGGACAGCTCCGCGTCGAGTCCGGTGCCGCAACCGCTCCAGAATCCGGCGCCAGTGGACATCGTCATCCCGGTCCATGCCGGACTGACCGAGACTCAGGCATGCATCGAGAGCGTGCTGGGCGCGCCCGTCGTGACCCCCTTTGAACTGGTGGTCATCGACGACCTGAGTCCCGAGCCAGCCCTGCGCGACTGGCTGCGCGGACTGGCCGGGCAGGGGCGCCTGACCCTCTTGGAGAATGCGGAGAATCAGGGTTACGTGGTCTCGGTCAACCGCGGCATGGCCCTGCATCCGGAGCGGGATGTCGTCCTGCTGAACAGCGATACGGAGGTGGCGAACGACTGGCTCGACCGGCTGCGCGCCGCCGCCTACCAGGCGCCGGACGTGGGCACCGTCACGCCATTCGCCAACAGCGGCGCGACCATTTGCAGCTACCCGCTGTTCTGCGTGGACAATCCGCTCCCGGAGGGCTGGGATGTCGCCGCGCTCGACGCGCTGATGCGCGCGACCAACCCCGGCGCGGGGGTGGATCTGCCGACCTCGGTAGGCTACTGCACCTATCTGCGCCGCGACTGCCTGCGCGCGGTCGGCCCCTTCGACGCGGAAGCCTTCGGACGCGGCTACGGCGAGGAAAACGATTTCAGCATGCGCGCCCGCTATCGCGGCTGGCGCCATCGTCTGGCCGCGGATGTCTTCGTCGTCCATCGCGGCGGCGTCAGCTTCGGCGACGCAAAGGCCGCCTTGGTCGCCAAGGCCCAGTTGACGATCCGCGAACGCCACCCCGCCTATGATCTGCTGGTGGCCGAGCATGTCCGCGAAGATCCGGCGCGCGATCTGCGCGAGCGTGTCGACTGGCAGCGTCTGGCGCGCTCGCCGCGACGACGCCTGCTGTTCGTCAGCCATGATCTGGGCGGCGGGGTGGAACGGCATCTGCGCGAGCTGGCGCAGTGGCTGGAACCCTGGGCCGAGGTGCTGGTGCTGCGGCCCGCGGGCGCGGATGGACTGGCGCTCTCCTGGCAGCGCGGGGGCGAGACGGCGACGCTGACCTTCCAGCGTAGTGTGGATTTCGACCGGCTGCTGGCGTTCCTGCGCGCGCTGCGGATCGAGCGTCTCCACGTGCATCACCTGCTGGGTCTGGAAGAGGCTGCGCGCCGGATTCTGGATGCCCTGGCGGTACCTTACGATCTGACCGTGCACGATTTCCTGCCGCTGTGTCCGCGCATCAACCTGGTCGACAGCAGCGGACATTTCTGCGATCAACCCCCGGAAGCCGACTGCGCGCGTTGCCTGGCGGCCGATCCGCACGCGCGTTCCCGCGATATCGCGGCCTGGCGCGCGCTGCATGGCGCCTGGCTGCTTGGCGCGGCGCGGGTGCTGGCGCCCAGCCGCGATACCGCGGCGCGTCTGCGGCGCGTCTGGCCCCGACTGGAGGTGCGGACGGCGGCCCATGATCAGCTTCCTCATCCCAGCGAGAACCCGCCGCCGCGACCGCGACGCTGGTCTCCCGAGACGCCCCTGCGAATTGTGGTGCTCGGACAGTTATCCCCGGTCAAGGGTCTGGATCTGCTGGCGGCCTGCGCCCGGGACGCCGCGTCGCGGAATCTGCCGCTGGAATTTCATCTGGTCGGGTATCCGCTGGGACCGCTTCCCGCCCCGACGGAAGCGCCCTTGATCGTTCACGGCCCCTACCAGGAGACCGAGCTGCCGGCACGCCTGCATTTTCTGTCGCCCCATCTGGCCTGGTTTCCGGCGCTCTGGCCGGAGACCTGGAGCTATACCCTCGGCGCCTGCCTGCAAGCCGGACTGCCGGTCGCCGCGCCGCTGCTCGGCGCCTTCCCGGAACGTCTGGCAAGCCGCCCCTGGTCCTGCCTGCTGCCGATCGGGCTGGACGCGACAACCACCAACGAACGCCTGCTGGCCTTTGCCTCCCGGACGCTGGCGACTCTGGAGACCCCGCCGCCTCCCGTCCCGCCCGCCACCGCGCCCGACGAAGAGGCGTTGGACTACCGAACGGAATATCTGGTCCCTCCCGCACCGAGCGATCCAGGAATCAAACCGGTGGCAAACGCCCGTCTCGCGGAGGACTTTTTCGCCGGGCGCGCGGCCAGACCCCGTCCCTTCGCGCTTCGGCAACAGACCGGCCAACCGTTGATCGACCAGATCGTGCGTCTGCGCGAGGAGAACGAAGCCCTGAGAGGCGGCGTGGCCGAGCGCGACGCCGTGATCGCCCAACAACTTTCGGACGCGGATCGTACCTGGAGCGAGCTGGCGAATCACCGTGCTCAACTCTCCGAACTCCTGACGCAGCAACGTGCCGAGCGTGCCGAACTGCTAGCACAGCATCGCACCGAGCGCG
The DNA here is from genome assembly GCF_000227745.2 of Thiocystis violascens DSM 198. NCBI lineage: Bacteria > Pseudomonadati > Pseudomonadota > Gammaproteobacteria > Chromatiales > Chromatiaceae > Thiocystis > Thiocystis violascens. The sequence continues at coordinate 2,936,192 of NC_018012.1, forward strand.
CCGAACTGCTGGCACTGCATCGTGCCGAGCGCGCCGAGTTGGTGGCGCGGATCGAACGCATCACGGAAGCCCTGCGGCACCGCGACGCCGAGATCGAGGTCATCTACCGCTCCCTGTCCTGGAAGCTGACGCGACCGGTGCGCGGCGCGGGCCGCGCGCTGCGGGCAACGCGGTCGAGACTGGCGCCTGCCATGCGCGCCCTCTGGCAGCGACTGCCGATTCCGCCCCAAGCGCGCTTTCGAGCCAAGAGCGCGGTCTTCCGCGCCACCGGGCCGCTGTTTCGTGGCACCCCGGCCTATGCCGCCTGGGTCGAGCAGTCACGCTGGGTCGCGCAGGGGTTGAGCGCAACCGCCGCGCTCAAGACGGTCTATCCCACCGAACCGGCGGTCGAGAATCTGCGGATTCCCGGCGGCATCGCACAAGAGCCGCGGGTCTCGGTAATCATCCCGGTCTATAACAAGCTGGACTATACCCTCGCCTGTCTCGACTCCATCGCCCGGCAGATTCCCAAGGTACCCATCGAGGTGCTGGTGGTCGATGACGGATCGAGCGACGCGACCCAGGCCCAACTTGAGGTTCGGGAAGACCTTCGCTATCTGCGCAATCCGGACAATCTGGGGTTTGTCGGATCCTGTAACCGCGGCGCGCAAGCGGCGCGCGGCGAATTTCTGTTCTTTCTGAATAACGATACGGTGGTCCTGGAAGGCTGGCTCGACACCCTGGTGCAAACCTTGATCGACATCCCCGACGCTGGACTGGTCGGCGGCAAGCTGATCTATCCGGACGGACGCTTGCAGGAAGCCGGGGGCATTATCTGGGCCGACGCCAGCGGCTGGAACTGGGGGCGTCTCGCCGATCCGGCCGCGCCCGAATTCAATTTCCTGCGCGACGCGGACTATTGCTCCGGCGCGGCGCTCCTCGTTCGCCGCGCGCTCTTCGAGGAGTTGGGCGGATTCGATGCGCGCTATGCCCCCGCGTATTACGAGGATACAGACCTGGCATTCGCGGTGCGCGCGCGCGGTCTGCGCGTGCTCTACCAGCCGCTGTCGCAGGTGATTCACTATGAAGGCGTCACCGCCGGCACCGACCTGACCAGCGGCATGAAAGCGTATCAGGTGCGCAATCTCGAACGCTTCCGGGAAAAATGGGCGGCCGAACTCGCCACCCATGGCGATGCCGAGAGCCGCCCACCGCGACTCTCGGCCGATCGTCGCGTCCGGGCGCGGATGCTGGTCATCGACGCCTGCACGCCGACCCCGGATCAGGACTCCGGCTCGCTCGACATGCTGAATTATCTGCGCCTGCTGACCGGCTTCGGATACCGGGTAACCTTTATCCCGGCCTCCGATCTCCTGCATTTCGGCCGCTACACCGCCGCCTTGCAGGCGCTGGGCGTCGAGTGTCTCTATTATCCCCATGTCGCCTCCGTCGAGCAGGTGCTCGAATCCCGCGGGACGGAGTTCGACGCGGTCATGCTGATGCGCGTCACCGTGGCCCACGGACTGATCGACAAGGTTCGCGCCTACTGCCCGCGCGCACGGATCATCTTCAATACGGTGGATCTGCATTTTCTGCGCGAGCAGCGGCTTGCGGAATTGGAAACGGGGACTCCATCGAGCCCGAGCGCCGCCGAAATGAAGCAGAAGGAATTGGCCGTGATGGCGCGCGCGGACACCACCATCGTGATCAGCCCGGTCGAGCAGGCGCTGCTGGCCCGCGAGGCGCCGGGGGTGCGGGTGCGGGTCATTCCCATCCTGCGCGAGATTCCCGGCCGCGACGCCGGGTTTGACGAGCGCTCCGGACTGATCTTCGTGGGCGGTTTCCGCCACCCGCCCAATATCGATGCCATGCTGTGGTTCCAGGCCGAGATCTGGCCGCTGCTTCGCGCCCGGCTCCCGGATCTGGAACTGTCGATCGTCGGCAGTCACATGGTGCCGGAAGTCAAGGCTTTGGAAGGCAACGGCATCCATGTCCTGGGTTTCGTGGAGGATATCGGACCGATCTTTGCCCGCGCCCGGCTCTCCGTCGCCCCCCTGCGCTACGGGGCGGGACAAAAGGGCAAGGTCGTGACCAGCCTGGGCTATGGCGTGCCCGGCGTGTTGACCAGGGTGGCGGCCGAGGGTCTGGGACTCGGCGAAGAGGAAGGCGCCCTGCTGGCCGACGAACCCGCCGACTTCGCGGAGGCCGTGATCCGACTCTATCGGGATGCCGGATTATGGCAGCGTCTGTCCGATGGCGGTCTCGCGCGGGTCGAGCGCGAATTTTCGGTCGCGGCCAATCGCGCAACGCTCGCGGCTCTGCTGGCCGAACTCGATCTGCCAGCCGTTTAACCGTAGGAGCCCGCTTGCGGGCGAGCGGAAGGCATCTTGGCACTTGGCTTCTTGGTGGATCACGTTCGCCCGCAAGCGGGCTCCTACGGGGGTATGACGCTGAGAGCTGTGCTGGCGAGCATCTACCTTGACTTGCCCCCCATCGACACCGATACTGCGCGAAATGTGTCCCCTGGAAGGGTGGAGCGAGTGGTTTTCCTCTGACTTTCCATATCCTTAAATCCGTTCATTCATCCTTCGTATCCCTGAATCCTACATGCAACCCTCCAGCGGTCGGGTTACCTTCTTCAGCCACGATGTCGTGCGGGGTTGGGCTGTCGCGGAAGACCCCGCGCGCCCGGCCGAAGTCGAAATCTTCGCCGACGGCAGACCCATCGCTCAGCTGGTGGCCAATCGTTTCGATGCCGAAGCGCACGCGTTCGGTCAGCGCGACGGTCTGGCGGGCTTTATGGCTCAACCCGGTTTCTCCCTGGGACCGTCACCGGTCTCGGTGCGTGTGGCATTGGCGGGCGGCGGCCCCGCGCTCACCGATGGCGAGGCGGTTCTCCAGCCCCTGTCGGAGCGTCCCGTGGCGGAACACCTGGCCGAACTGGAGGCTTGGCTCGATGAACGCTTCAGCACCGGCGGCGTGACGGAGGATGGCATTTATTTCGCCCATCAGCCGGTTTACGGTTTCCGGGTCGGCCCCTCCGAGGCGAATTGGTACGAGCGCTATTTGATCACCTACAGCATCATGCGGTGCTTGGCGGGTATCGAGTTCTCAAGCCTGCTCGATGCCGGTGGCGCCGAAGGTTACAAGGCGGCCTTGGCCAGAGCGCTCTTCGGATGCGCGGTAACCAGCGGCGATCTGTCGCACCAGGCCTGTCTCCGCGCACGGGAACTCTACGGCATCGATTCGCAGCGTGTAGATCTACACGCCTTACCGCACGATGACGAGAGCTGGGACGTGGTCCTCGCCAGCGAGACGCTCGAGCATGTGTTCGACCATCGGCGCGTGATCGACGAGTTGCTACGGGTGGCGCGCAGTGCCGTGGTCATCACCGTGCCGCATGAGTCTCCCGAGCATGTGGCAATGACCGTCAAAGCGAACGAGATCCATGGCCATATTCACTATTTCGACACCGAAAGTTTCGACGCCTGGCGTGAGCGCGGGATCGAGGTCGTCTGCGAAAAGATCCTCGCCACCTCGAACTGGACCGCGCTACCCGGCCAATTGATGGAGTGCGTGCCCGAGGTGGTCGCGTCAAGCGGCAGCCGCATCGTGCGTACCCTCGGCAGGCATCCTGGCCTCGCCCGAGCGCTGTTCGGCAAGCGGCTGACGGGTTCTCTGCTCGAACGCGATCCACGCCTCGCGGCGCGACCGGGGGCACCCTATCGCGGTGTGTTGGCCGTCCTGTACAAAGATCCCAGCGCCCGCCGGACTAAACCGTCGCGCCGGGTGAGGATGCGCGACATCCTCGATTTCCGTACCCCTCGCATCCGCCCCAACCTGGACGGGCTGCCGCCGAGACGATTCGGACCTTGACGGGTTAGGTGGTTTCCTGAAAACAATCGACCCACGGAGAGGCTGTTAATGGACAGGACCACACCCAGACGACACACTGAACTCGATCCGTCAGTCTCCGCCGCCGTTGCCTGTCCACTTCAACGAAGGATCTGGAATTGCCATGAACATCATCGCGCGACTTGCACTGATTCTGTTCTGTTTGACAATGCGACCGACGTTTGCCGGAGATCGGGAGACGCCGGAGATCCAGCGAGCGGAGCAACCGACTCCGATTGTCGCGGCACATTATTTTGGCCGTCATTGGCCCAAAAATTTTCTCTCGGCCTTTCGCCGCGAGCATGTTCTGGAGGATCTGAAGCGTCTGCGCGCAGATGGTTTCAATACCGTGATTTTTCTGGTGAGTTGGGGCGACTTCCAACCGGTGATTGACCCCTGCTGCGCATGGGACGAACGCGCCTTCGCAAGGCTTGATTTTTTACTGGAGGAGGCCGCTCGGGCGGGCCTGAAGGTCATTCTACGGGTGGGCTATGCCTGGAGCTTCCATCCTCTCGCCGAACCCTCGCATGCCCGGATCGATCGCCTGGTCAACGACGACTCCGCCAGGGCGGCCTATCTCGCCTTTGCCGACCGCTTGGGACGCGAGGTGCGCGCGCACCCGCAGGTCATCATGACCTTCATGAGCTGGGAGGATCAGTGGCTCCGGCGGATCGCCCCCGAGGCGATTCCGACCTTCGACGATTATCTGAGCCTGCTGCCCGCGACCGCTCGGCCGTCGCCAGGCGCTCCCTTGCCGACTCCGGCGGGTGCCGGCGCGGCGCTTTTCAATGCGTACTGGGACTGGCTGGCGATGGACCGCCTGCACGATCCGGCGCGCCCGCTCCTGCCGAACCTGAGCTATGAAATTCGCGTCGATAAGGATCCCTCTTACGCCACCGGAGAGGACGGCACCCAACAACTGGTCGGCTGGCTCGATCATCGCGCCCTGTATCGCCAGCGAGGGAGCGCTCCGGTGACGATCTACTGGGCGCCCTACTGGGGCGCCGAAAACACGGGCGAGCACTTGAGCGCGCACCGTAGCGCCGAACTCCTGACCGCCCTGCTGCGCGAGACCCGCGAGTTCTCCGGTCAGCGCGAGATTTTTATCGATCAATTCAATGTGGTGGACAATACGCCAGGACACGAGAACAACGCGATCCTCGCACCCGAGGAAATCGACGGGTTCCTGAACGAGGCGATCTGCGTCATGCAGCAACATGGAGTCATCGGCTACGGCTACTGGACGACCCGCGACTATCGGGAAAGCCCACTGCATAATCCCTCCTTCGGCTACGGACTGGAGGGTTGGATCCTGACTCCCGCGCACTCTCACCCGCCATCCAGCGAGCTGCACAACCTGCCCAATGGCGATCTCGAACTGGAATTGTCCTCGGGGGATGCGCTAGAGCAGACCGTGACGACGGCCTATGGACGTTTGCCCGCTCCGGATGCGCGGCCGGATCGCGTCTGCGTCGAGGTCGACGCGGCGGGCGTTGGTGCGCTGACGATCTCCGCGGGCGATCCGACCCAGCCCTCCCGTCTGCCCTTCGCGCCCGGCACGGACAGGATGCAGTGCGCCGACATTGTCGCGCTCCCCGCCGATGAGCGTCTGACGCTGCGGCTGCTGGCCGAGGCGGACACCTCGCTGCGACTGCACGGCGTCTGGCTCTTCGATCACACGCAGTTCGGCGGGCTCTACGATGTGGACGGAAAACCCGGCCCACTGCATGCGTCGCTGGTGCGGCTCAATCGCGAGTTCGGGAGCGGAACACCGCCGAGCCGCTGCGCCCCCTAACCTCAACCGCGACTCGGGCGTTCCCGAGTCGCCATCAAGATTCGCTCAGGAGTCTCCGCATGGCCCATACGTCCCTGGTCTTTCGCGCGCGCGCGGCGCTCGGACAACTCCGGTCACTCCCTGCCCGTCTGCGCCACGGCCTAACGCACGCCCAGGGAACGACCGCCCCGCCCCCGCTCAACGTCACGATCCTCGCATCCCATGCGGAGTACCTCCGCCACCGCGAGCGGACCCAATCCCGCGCTCGGGCACGGGACGCGGCCGAACGCGCCCTGCTGGACGCACGGGACAGTTTTCGCGTCGACGGTTTTTGCTATCCCTGCGGCGCGCCCAGCGCTTTCGAGGTCGATTACCGCTACGGCAGCGAAAGCGAGGGAGTTCGCATCCCGAACTGGCGCGAGACTCTCATTTGCGAATGCTGCGGACTCAACAATCGGCTCCGTGCCTCGGTCGAGTTGTTCGACCGCTTTTGCCGGGCGCAACGGACCGACCGGATTTACATCACGGAACAGACCACCCCGATGTACCGCTGGCTGGTCGATCGCTACGCGCAGGTGACCGGCAGCGAGTATCTTGGCGACCGGATTCCCTTTGGCGCGGTCAACGCCCAAGGGGTGCGCAACGAGAGCTTGACCCAATTGAGCTTTCCCGACGCGACCTTCGACCGGATGATCTCGTTCGACGTGCTGGAACACATTCCCGATGTCGCCAAGGCGTTGCGCGAATGTCACCGCTGTCTCAAGCCGGGCGGCCATCTGCTGCTCAGCGTCCCCTTCGTCGTCTCTGCCGAGCACACCCTGGTACGCGCCCGCGTGAGCGCGAACGGCGAAGTGGAACATCTGCTGCCGCCCGAATACCATGGCGACCCGCTGAGTTCGGATGGCTGCCTGTGCTTTTATCATTTCGGCTGGGATCTTCTGGAGCAACTCCGGGCGTCGGGATTCGGCGAGGCGCGGGTACTGCTCTACTGGTCGCGCGAGTTGGGCTATCTGGGGGGCGAGCAACTCCAGATTTTCGCCACCAAATAGAGTGGTGACGATGACCGGGAACACGCGGGAAATCCGCAATCTCTACCGTGCCGATATCGATGGTTTGCGTGCCATCGCCGTGTTATCGGTCATGATCTATCACCTGAACGCGCAGTGGCTCCCTGGCGGCTTCGTCGGGGTCGACATTTTTTTCGTCATCTCGGGTTTTGTGGTCACCGGCGCGCTCGCCGCCTCGCAGGCAACGCATGCGCTCGCCTTCATCGGCGAGTTTTATGCCCGCCGTCTGGCGCGCATCATGCCCGCCCTGGTGTTGATGCTCTGCACGACCGCCCTGCTCGCCACCGTGTTCATTCCGCAGGCCTGGCTGAGCGGACTCAGCGAGCGCACCGCCCTGTTCGCCTTCGCCGGCCTGAGCAACTGGACGATGCAGCAGAACGACGACACCTATTTCGCTCCCCGCGCGGAATTCAATCCCTATACGCATACCTGGTCGCTCGGCGTCGAGGAGCAGTTTTATCTGATTGTGCCGCTGATTATTTTTCTCTGGCTGCTGGGACGCCGCGCGGCGCACGCGGAGCGTCGGCACTGGTGGTTTATCGGTCTGCTCTTTCTGCTCTGCACCGCGTCCTTCCTGGGCTGTCTCTATGCAACCGAGACCAACCCCACGGCCGCCTTTTATTTTCTGGGGTTTCGTTTCTGGGAACTCGGCCTTGGCGCGCTGCTCTATCTCGTCACGCTGGAGCGCGCGACGCTCGCCCCGGCCCTCGCGCGCGCGCTGCAAGGTCCGCTGCCCTGGCTTGGCGCGCTCCTGATCGGCCTTGCCTGTCTGTTCGCCCAGGCCGACCGTTTCCCCTGGCCCTGGGCCTTGCCTGCGGTGCTCGGCAGTCTGCTCGTGATCGGCGGCGTGCGGGCAGACCTCAAGACGCCGGTTCGCCGTTGGCTTGCCGTCGCGCCGCTGTTGTGGATCGGCAAGCGTTCCTATTCGCTCTATCTTTGGCATTGGCCGCTCTACGTGCTCCTGCGCTGGACCCTGGGTCTGCACACCCTGCCCCTGCAGTTCGCCGCCGTCGCGGGAACCTTTGCGCTCGCGACCTTAAGCTATCGCTATGTGGAAACGCCGTTACGGCACCATCGACGCATGGAACAATGGCCTCCACTGGCGCGGATTGCGTTCTTCGTCGTACTCACCGTGCTCGGCTGGTGGGCGGTGCAGCACCTCTTCGCACATCCCAGCCGCTACAGCCTGAGCACGGTGAGCCGCCATCCGGGCGACTGGTACTCGGGCGACCATATGTCCAATACGAATCCAGCCGAGCGCGTCTGCGCGGTCAAACTGGAACATCACCCCATTGGCGGGGGCCTGGAATTTCGCTACGTGCCGCACCAGTGTCGCGATCGGTCGCCATCCGGCATGGCGCATGTGCTTGGCGATTCGCATGCCGTCGCCTATTTACCCATGTTCGAGCAATTCAGCGCCGAGACCGGCCGTACCGTCAGCGTCTATACATTTGCCGGCTGCGCATTCATCGACTTCCGTCGCCCGCTGTCCGTCGATCGCCCGGCCGGCTGCAACGACTTCAATCGCGCCATCGTGCAACGGGTGCGCGAGACGGCAAACGCTGGCGATATCCTGTTCCTGCCCAGTCTGCGCATCGACCGTTTCGGCGACCAATGGACATCCTTCGATCATGACGTGTTCCAGACGATGTACAGTCCCGCCGCGCTGAAACCGCGCGAGGATGCCCTTGAGGATGCGAAAGAATGGCTGCGACCCTTCGTCGACCAACAACTGCGGATCGTTTTCGAGGCGCCTAAACCGATTTTCAGGGCACCCGCGTTTCGTTGCTCGGACTGGTTCAACCGTCACAACCCGATTTGCGTCGGCAACAACCGTCAACCGCGCGAAGAACTGGAACGTCTGCGCGCACCCATCGTGGCGAGCATGCGCGAGCTTGCCCGGATCTTCCCCAGCATCTCGGTCTGGGATCCCTTTCCGTTCCTGTGCCCCGGCGAGGTCTGCTCCACGAGCAAGGATGGCCGCCCGCTCTTTTTCGACGGCGACCACCCGAGCGCCTATGGCAACGCGCTGCTGTATCCCGATTTCAAGGCGCATCTCGACGCGCGCTCGGCCAATCCATAAGCTGCCGCCATGCCGACACGCTCCGATAGTTCGTGCCCACCCCTGCCAGACGGCGATCCCGCGTTCACGCCATGATCATGCGGATTGCCGCGAGGATGCTCCATGTCCTGCGCACCGAGGGGGCTGGCGTGCTTTTGCGCAAGCTGGCCCGGCGCGTTCGCGCAACGCCCCTGGCGGTCAAGGATCCGCCCGTCGTCCTGACCTGCCAGACGCCCTTGCAGCCGCTCTCCCTACCCGTGACCGAGTCGCCCCTGGCCTCGATCGTCATTCCGGCACACGCCTGTTTCGCGCACACGCATCATTGTCTCGCCGCCCTGGCGCGCGCGGGCGCGCGGGCCGCCTTCGAGGTCATCGTCGTCACCGCGCGCCCGGATGACGAAGCCGCCGAGCGGCTCGCCCGGTATCCGGGCCTGCGCCTGATCATGAACCCAAACCCGCCCGCTCCGGGAATCGCCAACGCCCGTAACCGGGGCGCGGAACTGGCGCGCGGCGCGACCGTCGTCTTTCTGAATCCAGACACCCAGGTCCAATCGGGCTGGCTCGACGCCCTGCTCCAGACCTTCCAGGATGTCCCGGACGCGGGCATGGTCGGGAGCCGCCTGCTCTATCCGGACGGTCGCCAGCGGGAGGCCGGCGGGATCCTCTTCGACGATGGGACCGCCGGGAGCTACGGCGATCGGGATGACCCTGACAAGCCTGAATACAGCTACCGGCGCGCCGTCGATTATTGCTCCGGCGCGGCGCTTGCCATCAGGGCCGGTCTCTTCCGCCAACTCGGCGGCTTCGACGTCAGCCTCGCGCCCGACGGCAGGGAGGATCTCGATCTCGCCATCCGCGTCAGGGCCGCGGGCTTCCAGGTCTACTATCAGCCGACCTCGACGGTCGTTCAGGGAGACGACGCCGCCACCGCCCGCCACGACCGGAGCGGCTCGGGGTTTAAGATCGCACGGCGTTTCCTGGCCGGAACCTGGCGTCAACGCCGGCAACCGGAACCGCTCGCCCCCGGATCGCCGGACACGGACATCGCGCGCATCAAGGAGCGCCAGATCCGGCGACGCGCCTTCGTGGCGGACAATTACATGCTGACTCCGGACCGGGAGTCCGGCTCGCTACGGATGTCCAATCTGTTCGTCGTCCTCCAGGAACTGGGATTCAAGATAACCTTCGCGGCGGCCAATCTGGAGGCGCCCGAGCCCTATGTCTCGCAGCTTCAGGCGCGCGGTGTCGAATGTCTCTATCGCCCCTATGTCCGTTCGCTCGCCCATCACCTGGAGACCCAGGGGCACCTCTACGATCTGGTCATCGCGAGCCGCGCGGACACGGCGGCGGCCGTACTTCCCATCGCCCGACGCCATTGCCCGAACGCGCGGCTCCTGTTCGATACCGTCGACCTGCATTACCTGCGCGAGGCCCGTCTCGCCGAACTCGCCGGACACCGCTCCACCCGAACCCTGGCCGACTGGCGCAAGCGTCAGGAACTCGGGCTGATCGATGCCGCGGACGCGACGCTCGTGGTCAGCCCGGTGGAACTTGAGCTTCTGCGAACCGAGCGACCGCGGGCGCGACTCTATTGCGTCTCCAATGTCCATCGTATCCATGGCAGCGCCACCCCCTGTCGGGAGCGCCAGGATCTACTGTTCATCGGTGCCTTCGCCCATCCGCCGAACGCGGATGCCGTGCGCTGGCTGATTCGGGACATCCTGCCGCTGGCACGCGCGCGTCTTCCCGGCCTGCACTGTCATCTCATCGGGGCCGATCCTCCAGCCGCGATCCGCGCACTGGCCGCGCAAGCCGGCGCCGGGGTCACGCTCCATGGTTATGTGCCAGACGTGAAGCCCTGGTTCGATCAATGTCGGCTCTCGGTCGCGCCGCTACGCTATGGCGCCGGCGTCAAGGGTAAGATCAACCAGAGTCTGGCCCACGGGCTTCCCGTGGTCGCAACCGGCATGGCGGCGGAAGGCATGTTTCTGGTCGATGGCGAATCGGTGTTGCTCGCCGAGACTCCCGCCGACTTCGCCGCGGCCATCGTGCGTCTTTACACCGACGAGGCGCTCTGGGAGCGACTGTCGACTGGCGGTCTATCGGTCATGGAACGTCATTTCAGTTTCGCCGCCGCGAGGCGGGCCATTGCGGAGGCGATCGATGCCCAAATCTGACACAAGCAACGCGCTCGCCCCCGCCGAGCCGGCAGTCAGCGTCCTGATCGTCAACTACAACGCCGGCGCGTTGCTCGCGGATTGTGTCGCGGCGGTTCTGGAGTCGTCGCTCGGGCTTCAGGTGCTGATCGGCGACAACGGCTCCAGCGACGACAGCCTTCGCGCAGTGCGCGCCCGGTTCGGCGACGATCCGCGACTGACCCTGGTCGAGCATGGAGCCAATCTCGGGTTCGCGGCGGGCAACAACCGGCTGCTTCATCTGGCCCAGGCGCCCTATCTGCTGTTCCTGAATCCGGACTGCATCGTCCAGCCTCACACCCTGGAGCGGATGCTCCACTTCATGGACGCGACGCCGGACGCGGGGATGGCCGGGTGTGTCATCCGCGATCCCGACGGCACCGAGCAGGTGGCCAGCCGGCGCGCGATTCCCGACCCCTGGATCGGTCTGGTGCGTGTGTTGCGGCTTGATCGTCTCTGGCCGACCCTGACGCGCGGAAAACGCCTGAACCTGACCGATCAGCCGCTGCCGGACCAGCCGACGCGCGTGGCGGCCATCTCCGGTTCCTTCATGCTGGTGCGCCGAGCGGCGCTGAAGGCGGTGGGTCCGCTCGATACCGGCTATTTTCTGCACTGCGAGGATCTGGACTGGTTCGTGCGTTTCGCCCGCGCCGGCTGGGGGATCTATCTGGTGCCCGACGCGGAGGCGATTCACCACAAGGGCGCCTGTAGTCATGCGCGACCCTTGCGGGTCGAGTGGCACAAGCATCGCGGGATGGCCCGTTTCTTTCGCAAATTCCAGCGCGACGACTACCCGCGTCTCTTCGGTCTGCTGGTGCTGATCGGGATCTGGGGGCATTTCGCGGCGGTGGCGACGCTGCTCGGGGCACGCCGCATGGGACGCATCCTGATGGGCGGAGGAGGTACGGCGCGATGACTGGCGGGCACGCAGAGTCGCTTCGGGGCGTTCCGGTGCTGGTGACCGGCGCGACCGGCAAGCTCGGTCGTCATCTCGTGACGGCCTTGCTCGGGGAAGGCGCGCGAGTCGCGATCCTGACGCGGGATTGCCGTCGCGCCGGCGCGCTTTGGCCCGGCGCGCCGATCGACTGTCGCCGCGCCGATCTGACCGATGCCGCGTCGCTGAATGCGGTGCTCGACGGGATCGACACCGTCTTTCATCTGGCAAGCTACTCGCCAGCCCCCGGCGAGCCAGACATCTACGAAGCGCCCTCGCACTGGCCGATCACGGCCATCGGTACGCGCAATCTGACACGGGTTGTTGCGGTCTCCCAAGTGCGCCATCTGGTCTATGCGAGCAGCGTTAAGGCGATGGGCGATGCCGCAGGGGCGCGGGGGCGTCCGGCCGACGAGGACGACGAACCACAACCGGAAACGCTCTACGGCCGCGCCAAACTCGACGCCGAGCGCAGCATTCTGGCTCTGGGGTTAGCGCAACCGATTCAGGTCAGCGTGCTACGCCTGCCGATGGTCTATGGGCTGAAGGGTCAGGGCAACGTGGCGCGCTTGATCGACGCCATCGCCCGTCGCCGCTTTCCGCCCTGGCCGCGCGTGGACAATCGCCGTTCCGCCGTGCATGTCGCGGATGCGGTGCGGGCGCTGCTCGTACTGGCCCGCGATCCGCGCGTCAATGGACAGGTCTATCTGGTCACCGATGGTCGGCAGTATTCGACTCGCTGGCTCTACGAGCGGATCTGTCTGGCGCTGGGGCGCCCAATCCCCGCCTGGGCCGTGCCGCTGTGGGCGCTACGCTTCGCGGCGGAACTGGGCAGCCGGATCGAGCGCGTCAGCGGCCGATCCATGCCATTGAATCTAAATGGTTTATCCAAGCTCACCGGCGATGCCTGGTACTCCTCGGAGAAGCTTCGGCGCGAGCTGGAATTCATTCCGGAACACGACCTGGAGCAGGACATCCCCCGGATGGTCAGCGAGTCTCTCGCCGCTCGGCGAGTCGGCTAAGAAGCCGTCCATCAACAATTTCCCCCTGAATCGGCGTCGCCCGCAAGCGGGCTCCTACGCGCCCCGAAGGAGCCCGCTTGCGGGCGACTTGGCTGTCGGTTTCAGCGATTCGGGCAATCATTGCTGGACGGTTTCTAAACAGCGTCCGGCGGATCGTGCCGTTGAGCACGATCCGGCGGGCGGTGAAACCAAGAGCGTCGGAGCAAACGCAGCCTAATACTGATTCATCGGGCGAAAGGCGGGCGCCGATGGCCAGTCGGTCGCTGGAGTCTGTTGGGTCGGCGGCGGGCCGGGCGGCTGCCGCGCTTCCAGTTCCTCGATGCGCCGCTTGAGCGTCTCGATCTCGGCTTGATCGGCGTTGCCCGCCATCGGGGCGGCGGGCGCCACGGGCGCTACGGCGGGAGCGCCGCCGTAATAACCCGGAGCGCCGTAAGGGGCGCCATAGACACCCGGTCCATAGCCATAGCCGCCAGGCGGGCCATAGGGATAGGGACCATCCGCGTAAGGCTCGTCGTCGCGGTCATCGCCGTTCATCCAGCGACTGGGATTCATCATATTGCCGAAGTCGAATGCCTGGCTCACCGGCGCATGGGCCGTCAAGGCGAGCAAGGCGCTCAAGGACAGGACGGAAAGGGTTTGGTGGGGCTTGGTAGACACGGCCATGATTTCCTCCAAATGTTGGTTTTTTATTCTCGTTCGGTCGGACGATCACCCAGATGCGCTCCTGGTTTGATGGCGCGACCTTCAAATCTCAAGACTCTTGCTTTTCTTCATTGCCTGGCCTGGCCTGGCGGATCGCGCGCAACCGGGTTGCGCGATGTGCAGCGATCAGCCGTGCTGGTGATCGTGCGCGTGCTGATGACCCTGATGATGGTCATGGTGATGATGCCCGCCGCCCTGGGCGCCAGCGGCGTGATCCAGCGTCAGCCGGGCGCGCTGGGCCTGCCGCTCGTCGCGCAGCCATTGCAGCCAGGGCTCCAGGTTGCCGCCGGGACGGGTGGAGACGATCTCGAACGGTGCCGCGCTGGCCAATTGGCGCAGATAACCCTCGGCCCGCTCGGGCTGGAACTCGGGGAGTACCGATAGCAGATCGGCCTTGGTGCAGAGCACCAGATCGGCGGTGCGAAACATCACCGGATACTTGGCGGGCTTGTCGTCGCCCTCGGGCACCGACAGCAGGGCGATATTGCGATGCTGGCCCAGGTCGAAACTGGCGGGGCAAACCAGATTGCCAACGTTCTCGATGAACAGCAGGTCGATGCCGTCGAGATCCAGGTGATGCAGCGCCGTATGCACCAGATGGGCGTCCAGATGACAGGCGCTGCCGGTCGCGATCTGAATCGCCGGCACGCCCTTGGCGCGGATGCGTTCGGCGTCGTTCTCGGTCTCCAGATCGCCCTCGATCACGGCGATGCGAAACTCGCCGCCGAGCGCCTCGATGGTCGCCTCCAGCAGGCTGGTCTTGCCCGCGCCGGGCGAGGACATGAGATTGAGCGCCAGCACCCCATGATGGTCGAAGTGTTCCCGATTATGGGCGGCCTGATGATCGTTCTCGGACAGCAGACCCTGGAGAACGGTGACGGCCGCGCGGCCATCCTCGGTGAGCGCGTGCTTCCCGTCGGCGCGCACGAGATGTTCGTTTCCCGGTGTGACGTTGCAGCCGCAGGTATTGCACATGATGGAATCTCCCAGCGAAATTATCAGTGTATGGTATCCCGGATCGCGCATCCGGTGCGCGAATTCGACCATCCTCAACGCCGTACTCAAGCCATCAGCATCTCGACCCATTCCAGTTGCCCCGGCAGGCAAACCCTCTTCAGATCGTAGTGACGCTGGGCAAACCTTCGGGCATTCTCTCCCAGCCGGACACGGGCGGGCGGATCGTCCAGCAGCGCGCACACCGCAGCGGCCAGCCCCGATACGTCGAAAAAATCCACCAGCCGACCGGTCTCGTCATGCGCGATTGCCTCGCGTAGGGGCTGGGTGTCGCTGGCGACGATGGCGCAACCCGCGCTCATGGCTTCCAGCAGACTCCAGCTCAGCACGAACGGATAGGTGAGATAAACATGCACCCGGGAGAGTTGCAGCAGCGGAATGAAATGTTGGTAGGGCACATGGCCGAGAAAATGAACCCGCGCCCAATCGTCGTCGCGGATGCGCGGCCGGACCTCTTGGACGAAGCGGTCTTTCCAGGTGCCCCCGCCCTCGGGTCGCGCGCCATAACTCACCGCGTCGCCGCCGACGATCAGCACCCGCGCCAAGGGGCGACGCCGCAGAATCTCCGGCAGCGCGCGCATGAAGATGTGATAGCCCCGATAGGGTTCCAGATTGCGGTTGACGAAGGTGATGACCTCGTCAGCCCTCGTCAAGACCAGCGAGCCGTTCAGGGTCAGGCTGACCTGCGGGTTGGGCGCCACCGTCCCGGTATCGATGCCGTCATGCACAACCGCGATCCGGTCGCGGAAGGGTGTCGGAAAGGTGCTGGCCTGCCAGTGCGTCGGCGACAGACCGGCATCCGCCACCTCGAAATGCAGCAGATTGTTGAGGTTCTTCAGCCGCAGCCGGCAGACATCGCCCACGTCCCGAGGCGGAAACTCGGGATCGAAGCCGACATCGGCGCCTTCCGGGCGATAATAAAACTCGCAGTAGATCCCCAGCCTCGCCCGTGGCCAGATCTCTTTCAGAAACAGACTCTCGCCCCAGCCCGGATGGGCAACGATCGCATCGGGGGTAAAGCCCTGCTCGCGCAATTGCAGCGCCGCCCGAAAGCACGCCTCGCCCCGGATGGTCTTGGTCTCGAAATCGCTCACCCAGGGGTGGACGTTTGGCGTGGTACCCCGGTTGGCCGCATAGGGCACCAGCGTCACCCCCTGCCAGACAGTGGCATCGACCGTTTGCATGGTCATAGCGACCACGCGATGCCCGCGACTCGCCAGCGCCGGTGCAAGAAATTTGAACTGGCCGGGGAAATTCTGATGGATGAAAAGGAGGTTCATGCGGTCCCCGGTCACTGCGGAAAATGCCCGAGCGCCAAGCCGCGCAGTTCATCCTCGGCCATCGGTCGCAACGTCGCCACGGACCACAAATCATAGGCCGGATGGCCCCGCCGCATGGCGGCCACCGAGACAAAACCGGCGGCTTGCAGCGTGCCGGTCAGCACCTTCTGAGTGAAGCCGCAACGGTGGGCCATATACAAATTCCCCTGGGCCAGCGAGGGGCGATGACCGTAGAGGATATCGAGCGGCGCGATCGGGCCGGCCGGACTCACATAGGCGGCGTCCGTGAGTTTGTCGTTCGCGATCAGGGCACAGACCGATTGCAGATCAGGGCAGGTGATGACGACGAAGCCGTCTTGCTTCAGCACCCGTCGGAACTCGGACAGCGCGCTCGGCACCTCGTGCGGATAGAGATGCTCGATGTTATGCGACGAGAAAACCGCATCCACCGAGGCATCGACGACCGCGGAGAGATCGGTCATGGTGCCGACGATGTCCGGCGACACCCGTTCGTCGATATCCAATCGCTGTTCAAGCCAATCGTCATTGTTGAAGCCGCGCGTGGTCTGGTCTTTCCGCTTGGGACCGCAGCCGACGTGGAGAAAGGTTTTCATGGGCGATACCGTGTCCGGAGTTGCTGACGATGTTCGACTTGTCGTGCCACCTAGGGTGGAGTCTGCTCGAAAGTCTCCTCTGGATCAGTCATCCGAATCGGGGATGGTCAGCTCCAGATTGGCCAGCAGCAATTCATCCCCACTGATCAGTCGGGTCTCGAAACTGCCGCATGCGCCGCAGAGGAGCCGGTTCGGCGTGGCGTCAGTTTCGGCCTCGCACTGGCGGCAGCGGACGCGGATTTGGGAGGGCTCGATGACGAGTTCCGCCTGTGCGGCGATGGTGCCCGCCGCGGCCAGCGGATAGGCATGCTGGAGTAACGCCCCCTCGACCCCGGACAAGGGACCGATCTTGAGCAGGATGCGATCGACGCGGGTTGCACCATGCTCGCGGGCAATCTGTTCGACCTGATCGAGCAGCGACTGGCAGAGCGAGAGTTCATGCATCGGCAAAGTCCGCGCGGTAGCGTAGGAGTAGGGCGGCCAGGAGTGCGACCGGGACGCCAAACAGCAGGACGGACAGGGCCGGCAGGAGCGGCGTCTCGGCGAGCGTCGAAGCGGCGAGGAGGAGTAGGAGAAGGGCGCCGGCGGTCAGGATTCGCGGGAGGTGGCGCAGACCGGATGGCGGCGGCTCGCGACACCAGGCGAGCTGCCAGTTCAAAGGACGCGCCGCCAATTGCCAGGTCAAGGCCAAGAGCAGCGTGCCCAGGACCGCGCCAGGATCTCCCGTCAGGAACGCCAGGGCGGCCAGAAGCGCCGTCAGACCGATCATCCCATAACGCGGATAACCGATCTCGGAGCCACGACAACGGGTCGGGAGCCGCTCCAGCAGGACACCGAACATCGGCAGCGCGGCGGCATTGAACAGCAGAACGATGCCGAACGGCCAGGCCTCCGGCTGTCTCGCCAGGAACAGCAGACCGGCCGACAACACCCCAAGCGCCGCCAGGAAGGTGATCCGGGACGGACGCGCGCGCAGAAAGCGACCGAAGCGCGTCCCGTGCTGGCCGTCGCGTTTTCCCATCGGGATCGCTACACACATCGCAAAGCTCCTGCCTTTTCAGCCTTCCAGATAGGTATACCCATACAACCCCGCCTTCAGCTCGACAAAAAGCTGCTCGCGGGTCGGTCGATCCAGTCCTGCCGCGTCGAGCTTGCGCCGATAGTGCGCGAGCAGGGCGCGGGGCTCGAAATGGACATAGCTCAGGAGTTCGTCGGTCGAGTCGCCGCGTTCGGGTTCCCGCAAACGGTAGCCGCCGGGGGCGCTGGCGTCCAGTTCCACGTTGACGGCATCGGTGTCGCCGAACAGGTTGTGGATGTCGCCGAGGATTTCCTGATAGGCGCCGACCATGAAAAAGCCGAGCAGATAAGGCCCGTCCAGACCCGCGCCGGCGTGGACCGGAAGGCTCGCCTCCACCCCGCCCTCGTCGACGTACTGGTCGATGCAGCCGTCGGAGTCGCAGGTCAGATCATGCACGACCGCGCGCGCCTCGGGGATCTCGTCGAGTCGCTGGATCGGGACGATCGGGAAGATCTGATCGAGTGCCCAAATGTCCGGCAGCGACTGAAAGAGCGAAAAATTGCAGAAGAGCTTGTCCGCCAGCAAGGCGTTCAACTCGTCGGCCAGTTCGCGATGACGACGGATGCCGGGATCCAACCGCCCGGCCAGCGCCCGACAGATGGCGAAGAACAGCTCCTCCGCCCGCGCACGGCCCGTCAGATCGAGCTGGTCCTGAGCGAAACGTTCGCGGGCGGTCGCGAGCAGTTCGCGCGCCTCGGCATAGACCTCCTCGGGCGATGATCCGGTCGCGGATTGCAGTTGCCGGACCAGAGCGTCCAGGGTCGGGTCGCCTTCCGCATCTTGCGGCGTGACGTCCCGCCCGCCTGCCTCTTCGCGATCGATGACGTTGGCGATCAGCACCGCATGATGAGCCGTCATCGCCCGCCCCGATTCGCTGAACAGATCAGGCTCGGGCAGTTCGCAGCGCCGGCATTCGGCGGCGATGGTGTTGACGATGGCGCTCGCGTAGCCATCGAACCCGTAGTTCACCGAACAATAGTGGCGGGTACGGGTACCCTCGTAATCCACCCCGAGCCCGCCGCCCACGTCGATCACGCGGATGGGCGCGCCCAGACGGTGCAACTCGGCATAGAACCGGACCAGTTCGGCGACGCCGGCGCGGATGTCCTGGAGACTCGGGATTTGCGAGCCTAGATGGGCGTGCATGAGCTGAAGCCAGTTCAGCCGACCGGCGTGCTCCAGCGTGCGCACCAGTTCCAGGATCTGATTGGCCGTCAGACCGAACTTAGCTTTTTCCCCGCCGCTGCTCTGCCAGTTGCCGACCGCCGCCGCCGCGAGCCGGATCCGCACCCCCAGCAGCGGTTCGACATCGAGCCGCGCGGCCTCTTCCAGAATCAGCGGCACCTCGGAAGGCTTCTCGATGACGATGTAGACCCGCAGCCCGAGCCGCCGCCCGATCAGGGCGAGGCGGATATATTCGCGATCCTTATAGCCGTTGCAGACCACCAGTCCACCTGGCGGCGAGAGCGCCAGCACCGCCATCAGCTCGGGCTTGCTGCCGGCCTCCAGTCCCGCGTGACCCGAGTGCAGGATCTCGCGCACCACGCCCGCCTGCTGGTTGACCTTGATTGGATAGACCGGCTGATAGCGTCCGCTATAACCGCAGGCCGCGCTGGCGTCGACGAACGCCCGCTGGAGCGCCTGCACGCGATGGCGCAGGATGTCGCTGAAGCGCACGAGAATCGGTAGCGATAGCCCCTCCGACGCGATCTGACCGGCCAGCGCCGAAAGGTCAATCTCGGTCGAGCCTTGCGGATCGGGGCGGACGCACAGATGGCCGGCGGCATTGATGCCGAAATACCCCTCGCCCCAACGGTCGATGGCATAGATGTTTTTGCAGCGTTGGACCGCTTGGTCCATGGGGTTTTCTCCGTGGGTCGTCAATCGCAGGTCGCGAGAAGTGGTCGGTGGTCGGTGGTCGGTGGTCGGTGGTCGGACGGATGGTTGATTTGCAGGAAACTCCATGCCAAATTTAATCCGTTCGTGGTGAGCTTGTCGAACCATGAACGGATTAAATTTCGGCGACGGAAGATTTTCCGCCCACGCTTTGACAGACCCATCGAAGGGATCGAAAACAACGCAACTCGGTAGGGCTTTCTCGGAAATCGCCTCGGTACACCGTCGGATGGCGGCGAAACAGCGCGAGGATCGCGCGTTTTCGCCCATGACGCATGGGCGGCAATTCTTAGCCTCGGAGCATTGCAGGTCGGGGTGTCGGGATAACGGGAGTCTGCGTCGCCGAGTCATCCTGGCCTGGTTTTCCAGGGCGAATGGAAGCCCTGGCGACGCACAAGCGATCGGTGGCGAGCCAGAGCCCGCGCCGGCACGGGCCATGCTGGACACGCTTTAACCTTCCTTTTGCTCGAACAAACGATAGATCAGACCGCCAAGCGCCGCGCCGGCAAGCGGCGCGACCCAGAACAGCCAGAGTTGCCCCATCGCCTTGCCCTCGCCCAGGAAGGCCAGGATCAGCGCGGGGCCGGTGCTGCGCGCGGGATTCACCGAGGTGTTGGTGACCGGAATCGAGATCAGATGGATCAGCGTCAGGGTCAGTCCGATGGCCAGACCGGCGGACACCCCATGGCCGCGCTTATCCGTGGCGCCAAGGATGATGAAGAGGAACATGGCGGTCAAGACCGCTTCAGTCGCTAGGGCCGCCCCCATGCCATATCCGCCAGGCGATAATTCGGCGTAACCGTTCACGGCGAGACTGTTCGCGCCGAGCGTGAAGGCCGCCATCTGGTCGTTGAAGGCGCCCACGTCGCTGGCGATGAAATAGATCAGGGCCGCCGCCGCGATGGCGCCGAGTACTTGCGCGATGATATAGACAGGCAGATCCGCAAAACTGAAACGTCCCCCAACCGCCAGGCCCAGCGAGACCGCGGGATTGAGGTGGCAGCCCGAGATATGCCCGATCGCGTAGGCCATGGTCAGCACCGTGAGGCCGAACGCAAAGGAGACGCCAAGCAAGCCGATTCCGACATCGGGAAATGCCGCGGCGAGAACGGCGCTGCCGCAGCCTCCAAGGACAAGCCAGAAGGTTCCGATCAGTTCGGCGAGGGAACGAGTCATCAATGGCATCGATTCATTCTCCAGTAAAAATGCGGGACGCGCGAAGTGTGTGCTTAAAGCTTTGGTTGTGCCTGTATTCGAGTGAATCGGCCGGCCGATACGGCTGCGACCGCCCGACACCTCGGAGTTGAGTGTACAGCAGTCATCGGCATTTGCTAAGTTGGCGCTTATGGGTTTGGCTCCGCAGTCGCGGCCCCTATCGCGCGGGATCCTGCCGCTGCGCGAGCAGGCGTTGGGATTGATTCGCGAGTAGACGATTTTCGGCAGGCGTGCCTTTCGGATCAGTCCGCCTTGATCCGCGAAGCCAACTCCCGAGTTGCATCCTGAAAATTTTCGTGCATGCTTTGGATCGCGGACGATTGATAATTATCAATCGTCAACCGGAATCGAAACCAATTTCCAACAGGGAAAACCCGCCACCGGAAGGCGATGAAACCACCAGCAATCGTAAACCACCCTCGGGTGGAGGAGCCAACCATGTCTACCATGCAGATCGCGGGGCGGGATCTGGCGTTCAATAAACAACGCCTGCTAGCCAATTTCGATGACTGGAGCATGAGCGTTGCCGAGGCACTGGCGGAAGACGAAGGTCTCGTCCTTTCCGAATGCCACTGGAAAATCATTCACTTCCTACGAGAATACTACGACGCTCATGAGATGCCTCCATCGCCGCGAGTGATCGTCAAGGCGATCGGCACGGAACTGTCCGCGCATGTCCCCTGCACCCGCAAGCACCTGGAAGGTCTTTTTCCAAATGGAGGCTGCAAACAAGCCTGCCGCATCGCCGGACTGCCGAGATATTACTGTCATTCCTGCTGATTCTTAACTCTCGGCAATGGTGCGAGTGGCTGGCTGTTCCGCCGGCAATCGACGCGCTTAGTCCAGAAAGGCGTTGGCGAGGGCGTACTGACGATGCGCCTCGGCGGACTCGGATGCCGTGTCATCTTCCATCATGGCGCAATTGACCGCCATCCGCGCCTGGACGGCCGCCTTCCAGGCGCGGTTCTGTCGCTCCGTCATAAGCTCATCCGGGGTCAGCGCGGCAGCGGCGGCGGCGGCAACGAAGTGATCGGCCTGAGCCAGCCAGTCGGTATCCTTGCCGCAATCGGTGTAGGTTTTGACGGTATAGGCGCGCGCGGCCTTGAAGGCGTCTTGCAGTTCGCCCGGCGTGACATCGTCCCGTAGACCCGTTGCGATGGCGCGGTGGATCCGCTCGTCACGGCTAAGGCGCAGGATATTCTCGGCAAACCGGGAACCGAGCAGGCGCTGTTGCTCCCCCGTCAGCCGATTGAGTGCGGCACGGAGTTCCTGGTCATTGGTGATTTTAGCCATTCAGGTGGGATCCTCGAAGTCGGAACCACGCGACGACATGATTTCGATGTCCCGCGTCGGATTATCTGTCTATCTCGCCCGATACTCGATAACGTTCACAGCAATAGCGATCTCAACCATTAGGGTAACTCAAACTCGACAGGTGGCAAGCTAGAGAGACATTGGAGCTTGCTAATTTTTTAACTTACTAAACAAAGCCTGCGCCACGTCAACTTCACGGTGGTGCAAAGAGGCTAAAGTTCTTTGACTTATTCCTGTGATTCGGTGTAGGTCAAGCGTGGATCGGTTTTCAGTCACCCTTGGATCGAAGGCGTCTTGCGCTGGCAAGCCTCAAGATCACGGTCATACCCTGCCCATCCTGCACGAAATCCGCCACGCCCTCGAACGCCTGCTCGCGACCGGCGAGGAAACCCGCATCGACCTCAATGCCATGCCGTTCGGCCCGGGAGATCTGGAGCGACTGCGGGCCTGGCTGGGAACGGGCGAGGTTCAGGCCAGCGTCTCGGCGATGGGACTGACGCTGATCCAGGAAACCGCGATCCCCGGCGTCTGGCTGGTGGACTACCAGAATGCCGACTCGCAGCGCCTGACGCTGCATCTCGAGATCGCTCCCGTGCCGGAGATCCTGCGCCCGCAACCGCAAGACCTCGCGGAGGCGATCGCCACGCTCGATGCCCGCATGGACGAAGGCCAGAGCAACCCGCCTTGATCGTCCTGACCCTGAAGGAGGGACCATGCCCGTCCGCAAGACCCCCGACAAAACCCTGGGCGAAAGCCTGCGCGACCATGGCCTTTCGCGCCGTGGCTTTCTCAAATTCTGCGCGGCGACCGCTTCCATGATGGCCCTGCCGCCGAGCATGGTGCCGGTGATCGCCGCCGCGCTCGAAGCCGCCCGACGCCCCTCGGTGATCTGGCTGTCGTTCCAGGAATGCACCGGCTGTACCGAATCGCTGACCCGCAGTCATGCGCCGACGCTGGAGGATCTGATCCTCAACATCATCTCGTTGGACTATCACCATACGCTCCAGGCCGCCGCCGGCGAGGCCGCCGAGGAGGCCCGTTTCCAGGCGATGGCGGCCAACAAGGGCGAGTATCTGGTGATCGTGGACGGCTCCATTCCGGGGCCGGACTCGAATCCTGGCTTCTCGACCGTCGCCGGACACAGCAATTACGACATCCTGATAGAGACGGTGGAGCATGCCGCCGCCGTGATCGCGGTCGGCACCTGTGCCGCTTTCGGTGGGCTGCCGCAGGCCAATCCCAATCCGACCGGCGCCAGGTCGGTGATGGATCTGGTCAAGGACAAGCCGATCATCAATGTCTCCGGCTGCCCACCCATTCCCATGGCGATCACCGGCGTGCTGGCCCATTATCTGACCTTCGGGCGTCTGCCCGAACTGGACGCCTATCGCCGACCACTGGCCTTCTTCGGCCAGTCGATCCACGACCGCTGCTATCGCCGCCCCTTCTATGATCGGGGCCTGTTCGCCGAGAGCTTCGACGACGAGGGCGCTAAGTTGGGTTGGTGTCTGTATCGGTTGGGCTGCAAGGGACCGAGTACCTATAACGCCTGCGCCACGATGAAGTGGAATGAGGGCACCAGTTGGCCGATCGAATCCGGCCATCCCTGCCTGGGCTGCTCCGAGCCGAGTTTCTGGGATGCCGGCGGCTTCTATGAACCTTTGTCCGTCCCGATCACCGCCACGTCCGGTGCCATTCTGGCGGCTGGCGCCCTCGGCGCGGTCGTCGGTGGCGCGGCCACTCTCCTGGCGAAAAAAGAGACCAAGACTGTCGTCGCGCATCGCCAACCCGTCACGGTCGAGGAGTTGGAGGAGAAGCTATGAGCGGCTCGATGGAATTTCTGCTGTGGACCAAGGGGCCGATGTTCGACATCGCGCTGGCGATCTTCGCCATCGGTCTGTTCGCGCGTCTCGCCGAGATCCTGCTGCTCGGACGCAAACCCAATTATGCCGAGCCCCGTGCCGGCGAATGGCTGCCGGGTTTGAGGACGGTCTTCACCCGCACCATCGCCGACCCCGGCACCTTTCAGCGCGCCTCTTTCAACGTGGTCGTGGGCTGGGTCTGGCACATCGGCTTCCTGATCGCGCTCCTGCTGTTCGTGCCCCATGCCGAGCTGATCAAGGGACTGTTCGGCATCGCCTGGCCGGCGCTGCCGAATCCGGTCGTCGACCTGGTCACCGCCATCACCCTGATCGCGTTGGTCGCGACTTTGGTGCACCGCTTGACCCATCCGGTAAAACAGCGCATCAGCACCATCGAGGATTATCTGGTCTGGACGGTCGTTTTCCTGGTCGTGCTGACCGGCTATCTGGCCTATCACCGCCTCGTCAACCCCTACCCGATGGCGCTTGGGATGCACATCCTGATGGCGGAGATCTTCCTGATTATCCTGCCTTTCACCAAACTCACGCACATCTTCACCACGTTCGTCGCACGCTGGTACAACGGGGCCGCGTTCGGCCGCAAAGGGGTTCAGTCATGAGCGAGCTGACACTCGAACGGGGCCTCGCGGCCTTTCGCGCCGAGATCGACGCGCCGGTCGCGGCCTTCTTTTCAAGCTGCGTGCACTGCGGGATCTGCGCCCAGTCCTGCCCGTTCTACCTGGAGACCGGCGACCCCAAGTACACGCCGATCCTGAAACTCGAACCGCTGCGTCTGGTCTGGGAAAACGAATTCACGCTTTGGGGCAGGATCAAGGGCCTGCTCGGACTCCAGCGTAAAGTGACCGACGAGATGCTCGCCGAGTGGGAAGAGTTGCTCTACGACTCCTGCTCCATGTGCGGACGCTGCTCCATGGTGTGTCCGGTCGGTAACGACCTGGCCTACATGATCCGCAAGTCGCGCGAGGGCATGGTCCAGTCGGGGCATGCGCCGGAAGGACTGATCGCCGCCTCGGTGCGCGCCATTCAAACCGGCAGCCCCATGGGCCTGCAATGGAAGACGCTGGCGGTCCAGATCAAGCATGTCGAGGACAGCACGGGTCTGGAAGTTCCGGTCGACAAGCCCGGCGTCGACTATCTGGTCCTGCTGTCGTCGATGGAGATCATCAACTTCCCCGAATATCTGGAAGCCATCACCAAGATCTTCGACCATGCCGGGGTAACCTGGACCCTGTCGACGCAGTGCTTCGAGGCCACCAACGCCGGCATCCAGATCGGCAACAAGGACATCGCCGCCCAATTGGTCGAGCGGGTCGTCGCCGCCGCCGTCGCGCTCAAGGTGGCGAATGTCATCAGTCCCGAGTGCGGACACGCCTACACCGCGATCCGCTGGGAAGGTCCGAACCTGATCGGGCGTCCCTACCCCTTCCGGGTTTTCCACATCATCGAGGTGCTGGACGAACTGCGCGCCGCCGGGCGCATCCAGACCGAGGGCATGGAGAGCGATCGGTTGTCGATGCACGATCCCTGCAACCTGGCACGCAAGAGCGGCGTCATTCAGCAGCAGCGCAATCTCATGAATCTGGTCGCCGACAACTTCGTCGAGCTGAAGGAGCACGGCAAATTCCAGTGGTGCTGCGGCGCGGGCGGCGGCGTCAGCTCCAACGAACGCGCCGAGCCGCTCAAGCTGGCCGCCTTCCGGCGCAAGAAGGCGCAGATCGAGGAGGTCGCGCCGGAGCGCATGGTGACCATGTGCGCCACCTGTCGCACCCAGCTCGAAGAGGGCCTGGAAGAATTCAACATGGAGATACCGGTGGTCGGTCTGACCGAAATGATTGCCGACCATCTGGTCGAGAAAGAGGCACGCGAACATGAGTGAACGACTCGTCGTCGACCCCATCACCCGCATCGAGGGCCATCTGCGCATCGAGGCCCAGATGGACGGCGCCAACATCGCCCAAGCCTATAGCTCGGGCACCTCGGTGCGCGGGGTCGAGACCATCCTCAAGGGTCGCGACCCGCGCGATGCCTGGGCCTTCGCCCAGCGCATCTGCGGCGTCTGCACCCTGGTCCATGGCATGGCCTCGGTGCGTTCCGTCGAGGACGCGCTCAAGATCGAGCTGCCGGCCAACGCGCAGTTGATCCGCAATCTGATGATCGGCGCCCAGTACGTGCACGATCATGTGATGCACTTCTATCATCTACATGCGCTGGATTGGGTGGACGTGGTCAGCGCACTGAGCGCCGATCCCAAGGCGACCTCCGCGCTCGCGCAATCCATCAGTTCCTGGCCCAAATCCTCGCCCGGCTATTTCGCCGACACCCAGAAACGGATCAAGACCTTCGTCGAATCCGGCCAGCTCGGCATCTTCGCCAACGGCTATTGGGGCCATCCGGCCTACAAACTGCCGCCCGAGGCCAATTTGATGGCGGTTGCCCATTATCTGGAGGCGCTCGCCTGGCAGCGCGACGTCGCCAAGTTGCACGCCATCTTCGGCGGCAAGAATCCGCATCCGAACTTCGTCGTCGGCGGCGTCGCCTGCCCGATCGACCTGGAGTCGGACTCGGCGCTCAATGCCAAGCGCTTCGCCGAGGTCCAGAACATCATCCAATCCATGCAGACCTTCGTGGATCAGGTCTATGTCCCGGACACCCTGGCGATCGCCGGTTTCTACAAGGACTGGGGAACTCGCGGCGAAGGGCTGGGCAATTTCCTCTGTTATGGCGATCTGCCCGGCAGCGGCTTCATGGATCCCGCGACCTTCCTCTTCCCGCGCGGTGTCATCCTGAACCGGGATCTGTCGACGATCCACGAGGTCGATCTGCACGACGCGAGCCAGATCCAGGAGTTCGTCGCCCATTCCTGGTACGACTATGCCGATGGCAAGGCGCGGGGACTGCATCCCTACGACGGCGAGACCAAGCTGGAATACGACGCCCGCGGCGGCGTCAAACCGCCCTATACCCAACTGGATATCAACGACGGCTATTCCTGGATCAAGGCGCCGCGCTGGAAGGGTCAGGCGGTCGAGGTCGGCCCACTGGCGCGCGTTCTGCTGCTCTACGCCAACGGCCACGCGCAGACCAATGAACTGGTCGAGATGACCCTGTCGACGCTCGATCTGCCGGTGGAAGCACTGTTCTCGACCTTGGGCCGCACCGCCGCGCGCACGCTGGAGACCAAGGTGATGGTCGACGCCATGCAGGGCTGGTATGACGCGCTGATCGCCAATATCAAGGCCGGCGACACCCGGACCTTCAACGACACCCTCTGGGATCCCTCCACCTGGCCTGCCGAGGCACGCGGCGCCGGCTACATGGAGGCCCCGCGCGGCGCGCTGGGACACTGGATCGTCATCAAGGACGGCAAGATCGACAACTATCAGGCCGTGGTACCCTCGACCTGGAACGCCGGGCCGCGCGACCCGAGCGATCAGGCCGGCGCCTACGAGGCCGCGTTACAGGACAACCACCAGTTGGTCGACGTCAAGCAGCCGATCGAGATCCTGCGCACCATCCACTCCTTCGACCCCTGCATCGCCTGCGCGGTGCATCTCAGCGATCCGGAGACCGGCGAACAACTGCGCATCAAGGTGACTTAGCTGACCGTACAGGAGCGATTGTTGGCAAGAGAGGGTACGATCAACCAAGAGTCGCCAGATCGAGAGTACAAAGAATCTTCAGGGCGATTGCTGGCCCCTGATCGTCGACAGACGGCGACTCTTCGGGTACGTTCGTCGCCACCTCAAGATGACGCCGACGTCTTCCCGCCCGCCGTCGCGGGGGATGCTTGGCGATGACTGCCCGGACCGCGGATGACGTTGAAACCGAAGCCTCTCGCCCCTGATTCGACCCTGTTGGACGCCTGGGATCTCCGCTGGCCGGAGCGGCGTCTGCTGCTGCTGTGTCTGCTCTGCATGACGCTGGGATTTCTGATGGTGCTGGGTTCCGGCCTGGCCGCCGGGCGTGCGCTCCACCCGCTGGATCTCCTGCCGCTGTTCGTCTACGCCCTCTGTCTGCTCGTCATGCATCTGAGTCTGGTGGCGGCCCGGTTTCAGGGCGATCAGATCCTGCTCGCCACCCTCGCCTTTCTTGCGGGCTTCGGCCTACTGGCCCAATACCGCCTGGGCGCCTTCGATACCGCCGATCCCGCGGGGCCGGGGCTTTTGCTGTTCCCGCTTGGCGTTCTCCTGATGCTGACCGCCTGTGTCGCCCTGATGCACGGGCGCTATGAACGGCTTGCCGCCGGTCTCTGGATCTGGGGCGGACTCTCGCTGGCCCTGGTCGCGGTGCTCCTGCTGATCGGACAGCGTTATCGGGGCGCCGTCTATGGGGCCGGACTCATCACGCCAACCGAACTGCTCAAGGTAACCGTAGTGCTCTTTCTGGCGAGCTTCATCGATCGCCATGCCAAGCCGCTGAGCAACTGGGGCAAGGGCTTTCCCCGCCCGCCGCTACGCGATCTGCTGCCGCTCGCGGGCTTTCTGGCGGTGCTCGCCGGACTGCTCCTGTTCCAGCGCGACCTGGGGATGCTCATCATCCTCGGCGTGACCCTGCTCGTCATGCTGTTCGCCGGTACTGGACGAATCGGTTATCTGGTCCTCGGCGCCTTGGGCGCCGCCGGGCTGGGCGCTCTGGTCCTCGCGTTTTTCTCGCACGGACAAAGCCGCATCGCGGCCTGGCGGTCGCCTTTCGACGACCCGACCGGTAACAGTTGGCAGATCCTGCAGGGGCTGTCCGGGATGTATTCGGGCGGACTCTGGGGCGAGGGTTTCGGTCGGGGCAACCCGGAATACACGCCCATCGCGCAGTCGGACTTCATCTATTCGGTGATCGGCGAGGAGCTTGGTTTCGTCGGCTGCGCGCTGGTGATCGTCTTCTTCCTGATCTTCTTCAGCCGCGGACTGGGGATCGCGGACCAGACGCGATCGTCCTTCGGGAAACTGGTGTGTGTCGGACTGGTCAGCGTGCTCGCTACCCAGACCTTCCTGAACCTCGGCGGCGTGACCAAATTCATCCCGCTGACCGGCATCACGCTGCCCTTCATCAGTCATGGCGGAAGCAGTCTGCTGACGGGTTTCA
The DNA here is from genome assembly GCF_000227745.2 of Thiocystis violascens DSM 198. Taxonomy (NCBI): domain Bacteria; kingdom Pseudomonadati; phylum Pseudomonadota; class Gammaproteobacteria; order Chromatiales; family Chromatiaceae; genus Thiocystis; species Thiocystis violascens. The sequence continues at coordinate 2,965,194 of NC_018012.1, forward strand.
TTAGTCTGGGCCTGATCCTGGCCATCTCCGAGTCGGCCCCAGGATCCGCGCGCCGGCAAACCGTTACGACGAAGCGCGCTCGGGCAGGAGCGGAGGCGCCACGGCGTCGGGTCCGGGAAGCGGCTCCCGATCTGCATCCCGATCCGTCTCCGGGGGAAGGACGCTCGCCGGCTCCCCGGCCAGACGCCCGCGCTTCCGGAACGGCGCCACCCCGGCGGACTAGCCGGAAGAAACCCGTGGCGCGCTCCAAGGATCCGCTGGACTGAGGATGGAAACGCTCTTCATCTCCGACCTTCATCTCTCGCCGGACCGCCCGGCGACCGTCGATCTCCTGCTGCGCTTTCTGGCTGGCCGCGCCCGTCGCGCCCAACGCCTGTACATCCTCGGCGATCTCTTCGACGCTTGGATCGGGGACGACGACGATGCGCCGCTGAACCTCCAGGTTCGCGCAGCCTTGCGCGCACTGACCGCCTCTGGCGTCGCGTGCGCGCTGATGCACGGCAACCGCGATTTTCTCCTCGGCCGTGCCTTCTTTCGGGACACCGGTTGCCAGCGCTTAACCGATCCGACCCTGATCCGCTGCGGCGGCGAGCCAACGCTGCTGATGCACGGCGATCTGCTCTGTACCGACGATCTGGCCTACCTGAAATTTCGACGCAGGGTCCGCAATCCGCTGGTGCAGCGACTTTTTCTCTGGAAATCGCTGGCGAGCCGGCGAGCGCTCGCCGCCGACTATCGTCGCAAAAGCGGTGCCGCCAACGCGGTCAAACCCGAGGGGATCATGGACGTGAACCAACAGGCGGTCATCGAGATTCTTCGGCGCTACGGGGCCGTCCGGCTCATCCACGGGCATACGCATCGGCCCGCCGAGCATGCGATCCGGATCGACGGACGGCAGGCTGCCCGCTCGGTGCTTGCCGAATGGCGGTCGGATCGCGGGGAGGTGCTGGTGCATACTTCGGCTTCGCTCAGTACAAGTGCTCCGCTCGGTACGAGTACGCCGGGAGTCTGGCACCGGGAGACGGTGATCGCGGGCTAAAATGATTTTTGACAATGAAACGCTATTCCTTGCATCTGTCCGGCGATTTGCTCCCTGGAGCCGACCGTGCGCAAGCCCTCGCCGCATTGTCCGATTGGCTCGAACTGACGCCCCCACAGGTCGCGTTATGGTTGGACGGGCAACCCAGGCGGCTCAAGGGGCGGCTGTCGCGCGCGCAGGCGGAGCAAACGCAGGCGCGGTTTGAGCGGATCGGCATCGCGTGTCTGATCCGTGAAGACACTCCAGCCTCGCCTTCTCTGTCCAACGCCGCCTCGATCTTCAGCCGTCCGAATTCGTTGGGCCTCGCCCCGGTCCATCTGCGCTGTCCGAAATGCGATACGGAACAGCCGCCCGGCGAGGTCTGCATCGCGTGCGGGATCGTCTTCGCCAAATATGAACAGGCACGGCGGCAGGCGCCGCAGGCGAGACGGCCGGTCACGACGCTTTCCCGGAGCGATGGTTTCCCCTACCGCCTCGTCACTCAACTGCTGCAACTCGTCTTTCTGGCCAGCCTGGGTCTAGCGCTTTGGAGTCATTGGAAACAGAACCAATTTCCCACGCCCTCCTTCTATGATGCCGAGCGACTGGAAACCCCGCGTCAGACCCCAACCGAATCCTCTTCCTTCCAGATCGACGCTCAGGGTATCCGCTATACCATCGACCCCCTGTTCGACTATCAGCTCGACGGTGTGGTGGTGAGCCTGCATGACAGCGATGTGTTCTGGGACATCTACCATGCCAAGGACTGGAAAGACTTCATCAACATCCGCGACCTCTGCGTCGTTTGGGGCGATAACGTCGCCTCCGGCGTCTTTCGCGAGATGCAGTACCGCAACAGCACCTGGACCTGCTGGATTTCCACCCATGACGCCGGGACGGCCCAACGCTTTGCCTGGGACCAACTCTCGAACAATCACCTGCTCGCGCAGGACGCCACCCTCGCAGCGAAGATCAAAACCGCCGAGATCGGCGATCAGATCCACCTGGAAGGCAAATTGGCCCGCTACTCTCATGCTGGCGGATTCCAACGGGGAAGCAGCGTCACCCGCACCGATACCGGCAACGGCGCCTGTGAAACCATCTATGTCGATGCGTTTCAGATCGTCCGTAAATCGCATCCCAATTGGCGTCTGGTTTATCGGCTGTCGCGCGCGCTCTGCCTTGCCGCGCTCCTGGGGCTCGTTGTGATGTTGTTCGTCGCGCCAGTGCGCGCGCCGCGAACGTAGTCGAACGGAAACCAGACAAACCGCGAACCGAACACGACCCTGAACGTCACGCCTGAGCGGGTTCCGGCGCGAGCGTCACGGCGTCCCTCTCCCGCAGATCCGGCAGCAGAACCGCCAACAATCCGATCAACGGCAGGAAGGCGCAAACCTGATAGACCGTGTCGATCCCCCACCGATCCGCCACCTGTCCGAGCACCGCGGCACCGATCCCGGCCAGACCGAAGGCGAATCCGAAAAAGAGCCCGGAGACCATCCCGATCCGACCAGGGATAAGTTCCTGGGCGTAGACCACGATGGCCGGAAAGGCCGATGCGAGCAGGAAGCCGATGATGACCGTCAAGACCGCCGATGCTTCGAGCCCCACGTAGGGCAGCGCCAGGGTGAAGGGTGCGACCCCGAGGATCGAAATCCAGATCACCGCCCGCCGACCGATGCGATCCCCGAGGGGACCGCCAAGCAGGGTGCCCGCCGCCACCGCGAAAAGGAAATAGAACAGGTGGTACTGCGCCTCTTGAGCGTCGATGGCGTAGCGCTGCATCAGATAGAAAATCAGATAGCTGCCGATGCTGGCCAGGTAGAAAAATTTGGAGAACATTAGCGCCAGGAGAACCGCCAGCGTCGCTTTCACCCGACCCTTAGGGAGTGCGAGCCCGGCGGGCACCGCCGCCGGCTTCGGTTGCCGGTGCTGACGTCGAGACCAAACGCCAACGCCCGTCAGGACGATCATGGCAACCAATGCAAGCAGGGCGAACACGGCGAGGCTGCGCTGACCGTGGGGCAGGACGATCCAGGCCGCAAGCAGCGGACCGATGGCCGCGCCGGTGTTGCCGCCGACCTGGAAGATGGACTGCGCCAGTCCGTGCCGCCCACCCGAGGCCATGCGGGCGACCCGCGAGGCTTCGGGATGGAAGACCGCCGAACCGGTCCCCACCATCGCGGCCGCCACCAGCAGCATCGGGAAGCTGGAGGCCAGCGACAGCGCCAGCAAGCCCAGCAGGGTGAACCCCATGCCCACTGCGAGCGAAAAAGGCTTGGGGTGGCGATCGGTGTAGAGGCCCACCAAGGGTTGCAGCAGCGAGGCGGTCAACTGAAAGGCCAGGGTGATCAAGCCAATCTGGGCAAAGCTGAGATGGAATCCGGCCTTGAACAGGGGGTAGATGGCGACCATCAACGACTGCAAGGTGTCGTTGAGGAAATGGGCGAAACTGATGGCGCCCAGCACCCGGAAGACGGTGCGGTCGGGGGTTGACGTCTTCATGACCATGCTAGGCAGCTCAAATCACCCTCTTCACAATCTTTTAAAGCGTGCGGTTCCTGGTGCCATTGTCGGGTTTTCTCGCCTTGTAGGTCATGTTGATTTTCTGCGTTTCGCAGTCGAGTTCGATTGACGCGCATATATTCATGTCGGTTTGTGATTCAGAGGGCTTGGGCGATGCGATACCGCGCGCCCGGTCATTCCCTGCTTATCGATCAGGATCAACCGCTTGCAGCTAAAGACGAATTCAGTTCCTCCGAGGACAGCGCCTGACTGAAGAGGTATCCCTGGAACGACGGACAGGCGTGCGCCTCCAGGAACCGCCGTTCCGCCTCGGTCTCCACGCCCACGGCGGTGACCTCGAATCCAAGCGCATCGCCAAGCGCAATCACGCTTTTCGCAATGGCGGCCGCCTTTGGATCGGTCGGCAGATCCCGCACGAGGGACCGGTCGAGTTTGAGGCGATCGAGCGGGAGATGTTTCAGTACGCCCAGCGACGAGCGTTCGCTGCCAAAACGATCCAGCGTCAACCGCACCCCATGCGCTTTCAGGGCGTCCAGACTCGCGACGATCCCCTTGGGGTTCTGCAACAGCAGGCTTTCATTCAACTCCAGGTCAAGCAGGCTAGGATCGACGCCAGTGCGCTCCAGGAGCGCCAGGATTCGCTCCACGAAATTGGCGTCGCGAAACTGCCGGTCGCTAATATTGACCGCCAGCGTCAGTCGCACCCAATCCGGGTGGCGCGACCATGCCTGCAATTGCGCGCAGGCGGACTCCAGCACCCAGTCTCCCAGCGCCTGGATCAAGCCGGACTCCTCGGCTAACGGGATGAACTCGCTGGGTGACAGCATCCCACGTTCGGGATGCGTCCAGCGCACCAAGGCCTCGGCACCGAACAGACGACCGACACGGTCCACCCGCGGCTGAAAATGCAGCACGAATTGGCCCTGCCCGATGCCGATCCGGAGTTCGTCCTTGAGCGCCCGGCGCGCATCGACCGACACCTGCATGGATAGGTCGAAAAAACAGAGCCGATTGCGTCCGGATTGCTTGGCCCGGTACATGGCCAGATCCGCCCGGCTGAGCAGTTCGTCGACGCTCGCCAGGCGCCCTTGGAACAGGATGACGCCAATGCTGGGCGTACTCAGATGGCGATGCTCGGCCAGTTGATAAGGCTCGCCAAGCTCGACACGAATTTTCGCGCCAATCTCGGCGGCGACATTCCTGGCATCGTCGGTGTTTTCGCCGAGATCCTCCAGCATGACCACGAACTCGTCGCCGCCCAGCCGCGCCACGGTATCCACATCGCGCACGGCTCCCAGCAGACGCCGCGCAACATCCTGCAACAGCAGATCGCCAGTGGCATGACCGTAGGTATCGTTGAGTTCCTTGAAACGATCCAGATCGAGAAAGAGCAGCGCACCAACTTGACGTGTGCGCTCGCTCACGATCATGGCGTGTTCCAGACGATCAAGGAGGAGTCGCCGATTGGGCAGCGCGGTCAGTGCATCGTAGAAAGCGAGGTGCTGGATGGCATCCTCGGCGGCCTTGCGCTCGGTGATATCGTGCAGCGTGGCCACATAATGAGTGACCTGGCCATCGCCGCCTTTCAAGGCGGTAATGCCGAGCCACTCCGGATAGACTTCACCGTTTTTGCGCCGGTTCCAGATTTCGCCTTTCCATGAACCCGTCGCATCGATACTCGACCACATGGCGGCGTAAAAGTCGCGGTCATGACGCCCGGACTTGAGCAGGCGCGGGGTCTGGCCGATCACCTCCTCGCTCGCATAACCGGTGGTCTCGATAAATGCCTGATTGACCCGCAGGATCACCTGATTGGCATCGGTGATCAGGATACCCTCCTGGGCATTGAAGACGGCGGCGGCAATCCGCAGTTCGATTTCGGCCTGCTTGCGTTCGGTGACATCGATATGTACGCCGATCATCCGTCGCGGCATTCCCTCGGGCGTCTGTTCGATGACCTGCCCCCGATCCAGGATCCATTTATACCCACCATCCTGGCAGAGCATGCGATGCTCGGATTCGTAGAACGGCGACTCGCCATCGAGGTGGCGCATCAGTACCCCATGCACCGCCGCCAGATCCTCCGGGTGTACTCGCGTCTTCCATTCCGTAAGGGTCGGAGCAATCTCATCCTCGGCGTATCCGAGCATCGCTTTCCACATTGGCGAATAGAATACCCGACCGGTATCCAGATCCCAATCCTCGATCTCCCAATCCCACAGCCCCTGACCGCTCCCTTCGATTGCAAAACGCCAGCGCAGCTCATTGGTCTGGATTTGACGTTGCTGCGACTCGGCCTGCAGACGCAGTCGCACGTTTTCCTCCAGATACGCCTGGATACGGGTAGCGATCACGGCCAGAACCAGCAGGAACAAGAGGACGATCAGGCCCATCGTCAAGGCGAGTTCCGCCGGATCGAGCAGAAACCGAGCCGACAGTGGCGCAAGCAGTGGAATCACGAAGAACAGCGTGGCAACCCGGTCGATGGCCAGCGCAGTAATCGCGGCCGCGCTGATCCCCGCCATGGCGAAGGCGACGAACGTTTCGTACACCGGATCCCCGGACTGGCACAGAAAGACCGCACCCACGCCCCAGGTCAGACCGCTCGCCAGGGTTCCAAGCCGAAAACGCCACAGCCAATGGGCGTCCAGCGCCCTATCCTGCTCTGGCAGACGACGGAAAAAAACGACGAGTCCGGCGCGCCCGAGCAGCCCCAGGATCATCGTCGCCAGCCAGATCAGAAGACCATTCCGCGGAACCAGATTCCAGTGCAGGACGACCATCATCACGGCCGTCATGCCCCCCACGGCCAGCAGGAATGGCGATCCGGCATAGAGAAACAGTACCTTTTCCGACTGAATATCGCGCGCATGCATGGCCTAGGATCCCTCCTCGAATCGTTGCGGATTTCGATCCGGCAAGATGCTAAAGCGTGTCTGATCCAACCGTCACGGGTCAGAGCGGATCGGTCGGATCGCTTGCGGCGACACAAGCCGTCCTGGACACGGTTTTATACGACACGGAGACGAGCAACGACCAAGCCAGCAGTCGGCGGAAGACAGAACACAGGATTGGATCTGAATGAATACACCGAACGAAGAGATCGAGTCAGGGCTTCGCACCATCACTCAAGCCGACATCCACACCACCAAGCCCGGGAAACGCTACCTTGGATCTCGAATCGTCCAACATCAATGCGTCGATTCTAGGCTTCGGTCGCAGGAAGGGAACGCGAAAATACAAAGAATGCGAACAACGTCACATCTCGTCAAAGCTCATGATGGCTCGCATCGGGCAGGATGATATTGAGTTCCAACACCTCATGCGACTCTTCCTGCTCATAGTTCACGGTGACGGCATCCATATCGACATCGACGTATTTTCGAATGACGGCCAGGATTTCCCGTTGCAGTTGAGGCAGATAGGAGGGACGACTGCGCGCGGCACGATCATGCGCCACCAGGATCTGCAGCCGCTCCTTGGCGACATTCGCGGAGCCTTTCGGCTGAGTGGAGCGGAAGTAGTCGAGCAAGCCCATGGGTTACCCTCTGAATAAGCGGCTCAGGAAGCCTTTCTTCTCCGTATGAAGGAACCGGTGCGGCACCTCCTCCCCAAGATAGCGCGCCACCATGTCGCCATAGGCCTGCCCGGCGTCGCTTTCGCGGTCCAGAATCACGGGGCTGCCGGAATTTGAGGCGGTCAGCACCGCCTTGGATTCCGGAATGATACCGAGCAGATTCAAGGAGAGAATTTCCTGAACATCCTCGACACTCAGCATCTCGCCACTTTCGACCCGAGCGGGGTCATAGCGGGTCAGGAGCAGGAATTCGCGGATGGGGTCGTCGTTGGTCTCGGCGCGCCGTGACTTGCTCGACAGGATGCCCAGCATGCGATCGGAATCGCGCACCGAGGAAACCTCCGGGTTCGTCACCACCACGGCATCATCGGCAAAATACATGGCCATGGTGGCGCCATGTTCGATGCCGGCCGGCGAATCGCAGACGATGAAATCGTAGACCTGGGACAACTCCTCCAGGATCCGGCCCACCCCTTCCTTCGTCAGCGCGTCCTTATCCCGCGTCTGGGAGGCCGGCAGGACATAGAGATGATCGCAACGTTTGTCGCGGATCAATGCCTGGTTGAGATTGGCCTCCTGATTGATGACATTGACGAAGTCATAGACGACGCGCCGCTCGCACCCCATGATCAGATCCAGGTTGCGCAGGCCGACATCGAAGTCGATGACCACCGTTCGTTTGCCCCGTTGAGCCAGCCCCATCGCCAGAGCGGCGGCGGTGGTTGTCTTGCCGACCCCGCCCTTGCCCGAGGTGATCACGATAATTCTCGCCAAGGTCACACCCTCCTTAAAGGGATCTGTTCCGTTGCCCGGTTCTGAAGATGCCGACTGCACGTCGATGTTTGCCGCATTGCGCGCACCCTGCTTTGCGAAAATCCACGCGCGATGGGCATAGGATTAAAGTTTTTCGATACGCAGGATCTTCTGATCCAGAAAGATCTGGACCGGAAACCCGCGCATTTCCGCTGGAATATTCTCGCTGACCCGGTAATGACCGGCAATCGAAACCAACTCCGCCTGCAGATCCTGACAGAAAATGCGCGCATCGAGGTTACCGTTCATGCCGGCAAGCGCACGGCCACGCAGTGGGCCGTAAACATGGATGTTGCCATCCGCCATCAGTTCGGCCCCCGAACTCACGGCCGCGATAATGGAAAGATCGCCACCCGAGGCATAGACCCGTTGCCCCGAACGGACCGGCCGCGCCACGACCATGGAACCTGTGTTCGCCTTTCGCGTCGGCGGTTCGCCCTTCGAGACACCCGAAGACCGGGGCTGCAACTGCTGCGCCTCAAGCTCGGTTCCGGCATCGGATTCGGGCGAATTCGCATTGGCGGCGGATTTGCCGGCACGCACGTAGGAATCGCGCAGAATCGCAAGCTCCAGCGCCTCCGCCGCCGCATTTTGCTCCTGATTTCCGCCTCGCACACCGAACGGAATCATGCCATATCCGCGTAACAGCCCGACCAGCAACGGCAGACCCACCGTCCCGGCATCGGACGGAAAATCGCTTAAATCGATCACGACCGGGGTGTTGTGGAAAAAATCGGGCGCCTGTTCGACCTTGGCACCCAATCGGATCGCCACCGCATCGATATCGCTATCGATCAGCCGAATGATGGGCAGCGTGAAACTTGCCGCCTTCAGTTCAAAGCCTTTTGAAGCGTCTGCCACCTTGTTCGGAGAATTCACTGCCATGATGTTGGACTCGGGCGTCGGACGCCCCTGACCCCGCGCTGTCTTGATTCGACTATCGCCATCCGATGCCTCATGCAAGCGAGTCTGCCTCATACCCTATAATGCTAACCGCTGTCCGCTTGGCATCCTAGCGTAAGACGTTCGACGTGTGTCTCGAATGACGCGCGGCTTATCCAGGCGGCCACTGCAACGGACGCCCTCCCAGGACATGCAGGTGCAGATGATACACGGTCTGACCGGCGCCCGCGTTGCAATTGACGACGGTTCGATAACCGCTCTCGGCGATTCCCTCCCGCGCCGCCATCTTGGCCGCGACGAGAAACAAATGACCGATCAACGCCGCATCCTCGGGTTGCACATCGTTGAGGGTCGGAATCGGTTTGCGCGGGATCACCAGAAGATGCACGGGCGCCTGCGGGTTGATATCCCGAAAGGCGACCACCTCATCGTCTTCATACAGAAGATCGACAGGGATCTCACCGGAAGCGATCTTGCCGAACAGCGTCTCGGACATGAATCTTGCCCTCATTCCCTGTTCGCCGGCTTGAGGCCGGTCACCAGGGGAGTCATGAATGGATTGAAACGTCGCGCGCCACACTAACGCCCATCAAACCGCCTTTATCCTGTTATTGACGCGCGTCGACACAGGGCTTTAAAGGTCACGGCGTCCGGCAAAGGCCAGCGCCAGCGTCCCCCCGTCGACATGCTCCAGTTCGCCGCCCAGCGGTACCCCATGGGCGATACGGGTGATCTTCACCCCATGGCGGGCGGCGAAATCGGCAATGAACTGCGCCGTCGCACTGCCCTCCACGGTCGGACTGATGGCCAGGATCACCTCCATGATCGATTCGTCTCGTAAACGGCCTTCCAGTACATCGAGCCCCAGTTCATCGGGGCCGATTCCATCGAGCGGCGAGAGCCGCCCCCCGAGCACGAAATAGAGACCGCGAAAATCGGTCGCCTGATCGATGGCGACGATCTCGGAGGGCTGCTCGACCACGCAGAGCAGGCTCGCATCGCGTTTGGGATTGGCGCAGATCCCGCACAGATCATGTTCGCTCAGGGTTCGGCAGCGCCGACAGCTCTGGACCCGGGCCATGGCGTCCGCCATGACGCGCGCCAGACGGGCACCGCCCTCCCGATCGCGCTCCAGCAGATGGAAGGCCATCCGCTGCGCCGATTTCGGCCCAACGCCCGGCAGACAGCGCAGGGCATCGATCAACTGATTCAGCAAGGAGCGCTCGGCCATGACGGAGATCGATCGCTTAGAAAGGGAGCTTCATGCCCGGCGGCAGCGGCATCCCGGCGGTCAGCTCGGCCATGTTTTCCTTGACCTTCTCGGCGATGCGCTGAGTCGCCGCGTTGACCGCCGCCGTGATCAGGTCTTCCAGCATCTCCTTGTCGTCGCCCATGAGCGAGGGATCGATCTCGACCCGTTTGACCTGATGCTGGCCGGTCATGGTGATCTTGACCATGCCGCCGCCGGCCTCGCCAATGACCTCTTCCTGCGCCAGTCGCACCTGTGCCTGTTGCATTTCTTCCTGCATCTTCTGCGCCTGCTTGAGCAAGCCACCGAGTCCAGCCTTCATAACGATCGACCTCATGGTGAAAAATTGGAGCACTCGTGCCCTTACGCCAGGCCCGCGCCTGGGCGCGGGCAGAGAGAGAACAAATTTAGCGATGCGTTGGCCGCGAAGGAATCGCGTCAATCCGCTGGCGTGATACTCCCCGGCACCCACTCCGCGGCGAGACGCTCGCGCAACTGCTCGGCCACCGGATCCGACCGCATGCTGTCCACCGCGGCGCGCTGACGCTCGTCGGCCTCGCGCGCCCGACGCTGCGCCAGGGTCTCCTGGCGGGGATGCGCAACCTGGATGTCGAGTTTGACCGCCGTGCCCAACGCCTGCTCCAGGGCCTCGCGCAGTCGCGTCTCGGCGCTTGCGACCCGCAGATTCTCGGCGGCCGGATCCAGTGTCAGGGCCAACCGCCCCTGCGTCCATTCCAAAAATCCGCAATGATGCGCGAGTTGGCTGGGAATCCCCTTGAGCGGGAGTCGCGCCACCAACTGCTGCCAGTCGGCCGCGGATTCGAGCGTCACCGTCTCCGTGCGCGACGCGGCATGTACCGCGACCGGACCGGCCGGCAAGGCGCCCGCCGGCGATGGATTCGGGACAGACGACACCGAAGCCCGCGTGCTGACGGGCGGCAACTCTGGCTCGACAGGCCGGGGCCCACTGCCCGGAGCGGCGCGATCTCCCGCCGCCGGTCGCGGCGACCGAGCGGATTCGCCCAACCCCGCCGCCGGACGAAAGGCCAGCGCGCGCAACAAGACCATCTCGAACCCGGCGCGCGGATCCGGCGCCAACGGTAGATCCCGCTGTCCGGTCAGCGCCACCTGATAATAAAGTTGGACATCCTCGGCGGGGAGCGCGGCGGCCAGCGCGGCCAATCGCGCCTGATCCGGATCGTCCGCCGCCAGGATTCCCGGCACCTGTTGAATCAGCGCGATCCGATGCAGCAGGGTGATCGTTTCACGCAGCAATTCCCCGAAGTCCGGCGTCAGCGCCGCGGCCCGTTCGATCTCGGCGAGCACGCGCGCCCCGTCCGCCGCCGCCAGCGCATCCAGCAGATCGAGCACCAGGTCGCCGCTGACGGTCCCGAGCATGGCCCGCACCTCGTCCTCGACGACCCGTCCGCCGCCGAAGGCGATCGCCTGATCGAGCAGACTCAAACCGTCGCGCATACTGCCATCGGCGGCACGGGCAAGCAATGGCAGCGCAGTCGACTCGAATTCGAGGCCCTCGGTGCTTAGAACATGACGCAGACGCTCCGCGATCTCGCCCGGCAGGAGACGACGCAGATTGAATTGCAAACAGCGCGAGAGCACCGTGACCGGCACCTTTTGCGGGTCCGTGGTGGCGAGCAGAAATTTCACATGCGGCGGCGGCTCCTCCAGCGTTTTCAACAGCGCGTTAAAACTGTGGGAGGAAAACATGTGCACCTCGTCGATGAGATACACCTTGAAACGCGCCCGCGCCGGGGCATAGGGAACGTTATCGAGCAACTCGCGGGTCTGATCGACCTTGGTGCGGGAGGCCGCGTCCACTTCCAGCAGATCCACGAACCGGCCGCTATCGATCTCCCGGCAGGCCGAGCAAACGCCGCAGGGCCGCGAACCGATGCCTTCCTCGCAATTCAGCGCCTTGGACAGGATCCGCGCCAGCGTGGTCTTGCCGACACCTCGTGTCCCGGTGAACAGATAGGCGTGATGGAGTTGGTCGCGGTCGAGCGCATTGGACAGCGCGCGCACGACATGCTGCTGTCCGACCATATCGTCGAACGATTTGGGACGCCATTTGCGGGCGAGCACCTGGTAGGACATGCGCGACTTGAATTGGCCGGATTGGTGGTAAGCGAACGCTTGGGATGGACGCCAGTGTAACAGATGACGTTCTGTCCGGATGACTTGCCGAACCCACCCCGGAACTCTGCACGGAGATTCAGGATCGCGGTGAGGGCGGCGGCCCACGCCAGCCACACCCCGGCACACGCTTCAACCGCTGCGGCTGCTCCCTTCCGGGCCTGACCGGGTTCACGGTCTCGCGTTGCGAGGGGACCGACGCAGGCCACCATAACGCGATGTCTCGGGCAAGCCCGAATGCGAGCGGCGCAGAGTAACAAAGACCGTCAGGTAAGACAAATGCCTTTCAACGGCTGCGGATCAGGGTACCGACGCCGGTATCCGTGAAGAGATCCAGCATCACCGCATGTTCCACCCGTCCGTCGATGATATGGGCCGTCTTGACGCCGGACTGGACCGCGTCGAGCGCGCACTGAATCTTCGGCAGCATGCCGCCGTGGATCACGCCCTCCGCGATCAGCGTTTTGACGCGCCCGACATCCAGATCCTGGATGAGCGTGCCGTCGGCGTCGAGCAGCCCGGCGATATTGGTCAGCAACAGGAGCTTTTCGGCCTTCAGCACCTGGGCGATCTTACCCGCGACCAGATCGGCGTTGATGTTATAGGAACGCCCGTCCGCGCCCACCCCGATCGGCGCGATGACCGGGATGAAGTTGCCGTTGACCAGCATGTTCAGGATGCTCGGGTCGATACTCTCGACCTCGCCGACATGCCCGATATCGATGATCTCGGGTTCCTTCAGCTCAGGGGCGTCTCGCTTCAGGAACATCTTGCGGGCACGGATCAGATCGCCATCCTTCCCGGTCAGGCCGACGGCGGAACCGCCATGCCGGTTGAGGAAATAGACGATCTCCTTATTGACCAGTCCGCCCAGGACCATCTCGACCACATCCATGGTTTCGGCATCCGTCACCCGCATGCCCTGCACGAACTCGCTCGTCTTGCCGAGACGCTTGAGCAGCGAGCCGATCTGCGGCCCGCCGCCATGCACGATCACCGGGTTGATCCCGACCATCTTCATCAGCACCACATCGCGAGCGAAGCCCTCCTTGAGAACATCGTCCACCATGGCGTTGCCGCCATACTTGATCACCATGGTCTTGCCGCGAAAGCGCCGGATATAGGGCAGCGCCTCGATCAGGACATGGGCAATGGTTTGGGCGTGATCGTGGGGAAGTGTCATCGGTTCTCGTTCCTGCTAAAGCGGGCTAATTACACCATTGCTGTTCACACGGCTCACCGTCATGGTTGCCGTCCATCCGCGTATCGGGACAGTGCCGAAGAAAATACTCCGCTTCCGCACAGGACGTCATCTGAGAACAATGGGTGCGGCCATCGCACTGAAATGTCTGAGCAGACACGGCGGGTTCGGGATTCCGGTCCACGATCTCATCGACAAACTCCGGCATGGCCAGGGTCGCGGAACCGTTCGGCCAGAACGACGAGTAGGCAGAGACGCCGATGGCGCCGATGACCAGCAACCCCAACACCCTGGAAAGTGGATTGCGGCGCGGCTTGGAAGCGGTCGTGCGACGGATCGACCGTGGAGTGATCTGACGGCTTGGGTACAGCACACGCACAGCACGCTTTTTGCTGTCGTCACCCAATTCCACCTCGAAGGAGACTGGCTCACTGATGGATGGACGTGAGCCGTCTTTTGGAAAAGCGGAAATATGAACGAAGATTTCATCATCCCCTTGCGCTGGAGTAATGAACCCAAATCCTCGATCATCATTCCACTTGGTCAGCGTGCCGTGAACTCGCATGGTTATCGCTCCTGATTCAAAATGCCACGCCTTAAACCGCCTCTCACCGCGTCCCGGTATGCCCAAACCCCCCGCTACCGCGCGACGACGCCTGAAACTCGTCGACCAGCACCAAGTCGGCGCGCAGCACGGGAACCAGCACCAATTGGGCAATCCGTTCGCCGATCTCGATCCGAAATGGCGTGTCGCTCCGGTTCCAGCAGGACACCAGCAGCGGCCCCTGATAATCGGAGTCGATCAGACCCACCAGATTGCCGAGCACGATGCCATGCCGGTGTCCAAGCCCTGAGCGGGGCAGAATCATACCCGCGACACCCGGTTCGGCGATATGCACCGCCATGCCGGTCGGCAGGAGTTCGCAGCCCCCCGGCGGCAGATCCAGCGGCGTCTCCAGCATCGCCCGCAGGTCGAGCCCGGCCGAGCCCTCGGTCGCGTAGTGCGGCAGCGGAAACTCGCGGCCCAGCCGCGGATCGAGAATTTTGACCTCAAGTCGATGCAACATGGCGCTCCAGATAACGTTCGGCGATCAGCGCGGCCAGTTCCCGCGCGAGCCGGGTCTTGGGCATCATCGGCAGGTCGCGGCGACCGCCGTCCCAGAACACCGTCAGAGCGTTCTCGTCGCGCTCGAATCCGCCCCGCTCGCCGCCGACCCGATTGGCCGCGATCATGTCCAGCCCCTTGGCCGTCCGCTTGGCGAGCGCATGCCGCTCGACCTCGTCGGTCTCGGCCGCGAAGCCAACCGTGAAGGGCGGCGGCGTCAGGGCCGCGACCTCGGCGAGGATATCGGGATTGCGCACCAGACGCAGCGTCAACTCCTCGGCATCCTTCTTGATCTTCCGTGCGGCCGGCTCGGCGGGCCGATAATCCGCGACCGCGGCGGTCGCCACGAAGAGATCGCAGGACGCCACCTGTTCCATGACCGCCGCCCGCATCTCCAGCGCCGTTTCGACCTGGATCGACTCGGCGACCTTTGGCACGGGCAGCGCGGTCGGTCCGCTGACCAGCACGACCTGGGCGCCCAGATGGCCCAATGCCGACGCCAACGCATAACCCATGCGACCCGAACTGCGATTGCCCAGATAGCGCACCGGATCGAGCAACTCGCGGGTCGGCCCGGCGGTCAGCAGCACGCGCGTCCCCGTCAGCAGGCGTTCGGCCAGTGGACGCATCGCCTCGGCAATCTCCAGGGGCTCCAGCATGCGCCCCAGCCCCACATCGCCGCACGCCTGGTCGCCCTCGGCCGGCCCCAGGATGCGCGCCCCGCGCGCGCGCAGAACCTCCAGATTCTCCTGCGTCGCCGGATGACGCCACATGTGCTGATTCATGGCCGGGGCCAGACACAGCTGTGCCTCGGTCGCCAGTGCCAGGGTCGTCAAGAGATCGTCGGCGATGCCGGCGGCCAGACGCGCCATGAGGTCGGCGGTGGCGGGCGCGATCAGCAGCCAGTCCGCCCAACGCGCCAGTTCGATATGGCTCATGCCCGCCTCGGCGGCAGGGTCGAGCAGCGTGGTGCGGACCGGATAGCCGGAGACGGCCTGAAACGTCAGCGGCGTGACGAGGGCGGTCGCCGCGTGCGTCATGACCACACGGACATCGAAACCGCGCTCCTTCAGGCGGCGCACGAGATCCACGGACTTGTAGGCGGAGATCCCGCCGCCGATTCCGAGGAGCAACCGCGAATCCTGGTGTTGATCCATTGGCGTTTCGTGTATTCTCGGCTAAAATGAAAGGCGCAAGTGTAGCCGAAGGAGGATGCATGGCAATCAAGGACTGGCCGGAAGACGAGCGGCCACGGGAAAAACTCCTGGAACGGGGTGCCGCCGCACTCTCCGACGCCGAACTGCTGGCCATCTTTCTGCGCACCGGGATTCCTGGCAAGAGCGCGGTGGATCTGGCCCGCGATCTACTGAAGGAGTTCAGCGGTCTCGCCGGGCTGCTGGCCGCCGATCGACGGCGTTTCTGCGAGGGGAAAGGACTCGGCGCGGCCAAGTTCGCCCAGTTGCAGGCCGTGCTCGAACTCAGCCGCCGGTATCTCATGACGCGCATCAACGGCCAGGACGTACTGACCAGCCCGGAGGCCACCCGCGACTATCTGAAGATGCGACTCTATGGCTCGCCGCACGAGATTTTCGCCTGTCTCTTTCTCGACAACCGGCATCGCGTCATCTGTTTCGAGGAGCTGTTTCGCGGGACTATCGACGGCGCGAGCGTGCATCCGCGCGAGGTTCTGCGGCGGGTGCTGGAGACCAACGCCGCCGCCGTCATCTTCGCGCACAATCATCCCTCCGGCGTCGCCGAGCCCAGCCAGGCGGATCTGCGCATCACGCAACGGCTCAAAACGATGCTCGAACTGATCGATGTACGGGTGCTCGATCACGTCATCATCGGCGATGGGGACGGGGTGTCGTTCGCCGAGCGGGGTTTGTTGTGATGTCCGCGCCTCTCGCTCTGCTGACGACGCCTTCAACGGATGCGATCCGGGGATCGTTGTTCCAAAGATTGCCTAACGCCGTCGCGTGCTTCCGCCCGTTAACGACCCCATGATCCCGCGTACCAATTGACGCCCGATCTGGCTACCCAGCGAGCGCATGGCGCTGGTGGCGAAGGCTTCAATGGGGGTCTGACGGTTGCTGGTTCGCCCGGCCGCTGGATTCCTGGCGCCGCGACCGCCACCGAAAACACCGGCAAGGTCCGCTTCGGCCGCGGCCGCTTGCGCCCGCTGTTCCAGAATCTCGTAGGCCGAGACGCGATCGATCGGGATGTCATAAATCCCCTTGACCAGCGATCGCTCCAGGATGGCGCTGCGCTGCGCCGCGTCGATGGGGCCAAGTTGGCTGCCGGGGGGCGCGATCGCGACCCGCTGGACGATGCCGGGGATACCCTCGGCATCCAGGGTGGAGACCAGCGCCTCGCCGACCCCAAGCTCGGTAATGACGGTCTCGGTGTCGAGCGCCGGATTCTGCCGGAAGGTCTGGGCCGCCACCCGCACCGCCTTCTGATCCTTGGGCGTATAGGCGCGTAGCGCGTGCTGCACCCGATTGCCGAGCTGCCCGAGCACCGACTCGGGCACGTCGAGCGGATTTTGGGTGACGAAATAGACGCCGACGCCCTTGGAACGGATCAGCCGCACGACCTTCTCGATATTGTCCAGCAGCACCTTGGGCGCGTCGTCGAACATCAGATGCGCCTCGTCGAAAAAGAGCACCATCTTCGGCTTTTCCCGGTCGCCGATCTCGGGCAGTTCCTCGAAGAGTTCGGACAGCAGCCAGAGCAGGAAGGTGGAATAGAGCGCGGGCGCATGAATCAGCTTGTCGGCGGCGAGCACGTTGATATAACCGTGGCCGTGCTCGTCGGTCTGCATCATGTCCTGGAGCGCGAGCGCCGGCTCGCCGAACAGGATGTCGCCGCCCTGCTGTTCCAGCGCCAGCAGGCGCCGCAGGATGGCCCCGACGCTGGCGCTGGAGACATTGCCATAACGGGTCTGAAGGTCCGCCGCGTGCTCAGAGACATGGCCGAGAAGCGCCCGCAGATCCTTCATGTCGAGCAGCAGCCAGCCGTTCTCGTCGGCGACCTGGAAGACGATGTTGATGACGCCCTCCTGAACCTCGTTGAGATTGAGCAGCCGCGCCAGCAGCATGGGGCCAAGCTCGGTGAGCGTGGTGCGCACCGGATGGCCCTGTTCGCCATGGATATCCCAGAACATCACCGGGTTGGCGGCGTAGACGAAGCCGTCTTCGCGTTCCAGATTCATGTCGGCGACCCGTTCCGCCACCCGCCGATTGTCGCCGCCGATCTGGGCGATGCCCGCCAGATCGCCCTTGATGTCGGCCAGAAACACCGGTACGCCGATCCGGCTGAACTGCTCGGCGAGCCGTTGCAGCGTGACCGTCTTGCCGGTTCCGGTGGCGCCGGCCACCAGTCCGTGACGGTTGGCCATGCGCGCGAGGATGGAGACGGACGCGTCGCCGTGCTTGCCGAGGAGGATGGACGATGTCATGAAATGCGCTCCGTGTAATTTTGGCGATGCGGACGTGTCGGCGAGTATACCCATTGCATTCGGAGCGCCCATACCAAATCATGGATGTCGAGAAAAACCCATTTGGACCCGGACATGATCAAGATGTACAACCCCCTTCGCCAATTCGCCACCCTGCTTGGCGCGGCGTTTCTGTTGATCGGCTGTTCGCAGGCGGCCGGGCCGACGCTGACGGCGCCGGAGGCGCTCGAAAAAGCCCAGGCCGCAGAACTGACGCTCATCGATATCCGCACCCCGATGGAATGGCGCCAGACCGGCGTTGCACCGCTCGCCCTGCGCATCGACATGCAGGATCCGAAGGGGCCAGAAGGCTTCGCGGACAAGGTGCTGGCAGCGGTGCGGGGCGATAAATCGGCCCCGATCGCCATCATCTGCCGCACCGGCAATCGCACCGGTTACATGCAGCGTGAACTGATGGCTCGCGGGTTTTCCAACGTTTATAACATCTCGGAAGGCATGGCCGGCAGCACGGCCGGTCCTGGCTGGATTCGGCGCGGTCTACCGATCGAATCCTGCAGGAACTGCTGACGACGGAGCGAGCGCCGGCATGCCGCGTCGCCGGATCCGCCAGACACCGATCACCCTGGAAAGAGCCGTCGAACCACAACCAACGCGCGGCGAATGAATTCGCCCCGACAGGTCAGCGCGCATTCCACACAAAGTAGAATTGATGACACGCCCTAGGATCACCGACCACTCTCAACCTCAGGAGGTTACATGTCCAACCCTTCAGCCTATCTCGCCAGTGTCCTGCTCGCCGCCACCGCCACGCCAGCACTGGCGGAAAACCCCAGGGTCGCGCTCGACGTGACCATCGGCGGCCAGCCCGCCGGGACTATCACGATTGAACTCTTCGCCGATGTCACGCCCAAGACGGCGGACAATTTCCGGGCGCTCTGCACCGGCGAGAAAGGCAAGGGCAAGAGCGGTAAGGATCTGAGCTACGCCGGCAGTCCCTTTCATCGCATCATCCCGGAATTCATGATCCAGGGCGGCGACTTCACCAACGGCAACGGGACCGGCGGCGAATCCATCTATGGCGAAAAATTCCCGGACGAAAACTTCCAGCTCAAGCACACCGAGGCGGGCACGCTCTCGATGGCGAACGCCGGACCGAACACCAATGGCTCGCAGTTCTTCATCACGGTCGCGCCGACGCCCTGGCTGGACGGCAAGCATGTCGTCTTCGGCAAGGTGGTCGACGGGATGGATGTGGTGCGGGCGATGGAGGCCCAGGGCTCGCGCTCCGGCCAGCCCAAAACGGAGGTGACCCTGGAGGCTTGCCGCCAACTCTGATCGAGCGGAGGCATGGATGGATCGCGCGCTGGAATCGGTTGAGATCGCGCGCGCGGGGGTTGACAAACCGGGCACTGCATAAGAAACTGATGATGTACTGAAGCTTCGCGTTTCAGTGCATTCCTCCATCCTCCTTTGGTGGTAATTTTTAAGCGCGACATCTGTCGCGCTTTTTTTATGGGGCTTCGCGCACCCCGTGTCGCCACGGACAGGGTTAGTGCAGTGTGCTCGGCGGATCGCCTTCCCCGTCTTTTCCTGGCAGCAAATCGGCAAACCGTCCGCGCACGTCGGTGAAATGCTGGAAATTGGGCGGGGTAAAGGTCCGGCGTTTTTTGGAGACGCCTTTGGGCTTGATGTTGCACTGCGCCACCCAGAGTCCGTGGCGCGTTTCCAGGGTGAAGGTGACACTGTCCACCGCATAAGGCGAGGCGCCGATCGAGCCATAGCGCTCCAGGATGGTCTCGAACTGGCGCGCCTTATCCGGCGGCAAGGTCCAGGCTTCCATCAGGACGAAGACGAAGTCCGCCTCATGGAGTTCGGCAATTTGCCGGATCGCCGCGACGGACAGATCTTTTTCCTCCTCGCTGCTGGTCTGCAACACGACCGGCGTGGTTTGGCCCGTGGTCAGATTGCCGACGAAGGCAATGGGCGCCAGCGACTCGCCCTGTTCGAGCAGGCCGCGGGCCACCTCGATCAGCGGGTCGATGATATCGCGATAGGCCGAGGGCATGACGCTCATGCGGAATCCTCTTTCTGTTCAGATCGCTGAAATCGGGTTCACCGCTTGCGGGTGGTGAACTCCTTGAGCCGCTGCCGCTGCTTGACCTGGCGCGGGGTGAGCTGATTGCGCCGGCCCTGGAAGGGATTGTTGCCGGTCTTGAACTCCAGCCGCAGCGGGGTGCCGAGCAGCTTGAGTTCCTTGCGGAAACGATTGATCAGATAACGCCGGTAGGTCTCGGGAACCGCCTCGGTCTGATTGCCGTGGATGACGATGATCGGCGGATTGCGTCCGCCCTGATGGGCGTAGCGCAGCTTGATCCGACGCCCGTGCACGATCGGCGGCTGATGCTCCTGCACCGCCGCTTCCAGTAGGCGTGTCAGCACCGGCGTCCCGAGATCGCGGGTGGCGTTGGCGTAGGCATGCTCCACTTCGTCGAGCAGAAGCCCGACGCCGCTGCCGTGCAGCGCCGAGATCAGATGCAGTTTGGCGAAATCCAGAAAGGCGAGCTTGCGTTGAAACTGACTTTTGACCTGCTCGCGCTGGTCGGTGTCCAGTCCGTCCCATTTGTTGATGGCGACCACCAGCGCCCGGCCGCTTTCGATGATGTGACCGGCGAGCGTGGCGTCCTGTTCGCCGATGCCCTGATGGGCATCGATCACGAGAATGATGACGTTCGCCGCCGCGATCGCCTGGAGCGTCTTGATGACGCTGAATTTCTCGATCGCCTCATGGACCCGTGCCCGGCGGCGCAGTCCGGCGGTGTCGATCAGGGTGTAATGGCGGCCCAGCCGTTCAAAGGGGATGAAGATGCTGTCGCGGGTGGTGCCTGGTAAGTCAAAGGTGACCAGACGTTCCTCGCCAAGCAAGCGGTTGATGAGGGTCGATTTGCCGGCATTCGGACGGCCGACGACCGCGACCCGAATACCTTCCTGAGTGTCTTCGCCATCGATCGAGCCCTCCGCCTCGGGCAGTTGCTCGAAGACCCGATCGATCAGCTCGCGGACACCATTGCCCTGAGTGGACGAAACGGGCCATGGGTCGCCAAGCCCGAGCCGATGAAAATCGGCGGTGGCGAAGGTGGGATCGGTGGAATCGCTTTTGTTGACGACCAGCGTGATGGGCTTTCCCAGCCGGCGCAAACGCTGGCTGATCTCGATGTCTTCGGGGGAACAGCCGTCGCGCGCGTCCACCATGAACAGCAGGTGATCGGCCTCGTCGATGGCGCGCAGCACCTGGCGTTCCATCAGCGCCTCGACGCCCTCGGGCGCGGTGCCGATACCGCCAGTGTCGACGATCACATAGGGTTTCGGCCCGATCTGACCGACCCCATACTGCCGATCCCGGGTCAGTCCCGGAAAATCGGCGACCAGTGCGTCACGGGTGCGGGTGAGCCGATTGAACAGGGTCGACTTGCCCACGTTGGGACGGCCGATCAGGGTGATGACGGGAAGCATGGGCGTTGGGCTCGATGGCGAATGACGGATGGAGATTGAAGAGGAAGGAACCGCGGCGGGTCTTCCGATCGGTGCGGGCGATGTCCGGAACACCGCCTCCGCGCGGATCGACCGCGGCTCATGGCGTTTCGGCGGAGGGTGTGGCCGACTTGTCGACGGACACGGCGGTTTGGGTTGCGTCGGCATCGCCCCCCTTGGACGCGGACGCCGCGCCGACGGTCAAGGCGGCGAGCGTGCCGTCTTTCGCATAGACGTAGAGACGTCCGCCAGACACCAGCGGGCGGGCCGCGATCCCGCCCTTTTTGCTGATCCGGGTCCGTCCAACCAGACGCCCGTCGGATTGGTTGAGCAGATGCAGATAGCCTTCCAGATCGCCGACCGCGAGCAGATTGCCGATCGGCGCCGGGGCGGTGAGTTGACGATAGAGCAGGTTTTCCTGTTTCCAGCGCCCCGCGCCGGAGTCCAGGTCGGCCGCCCAGATGCGGTCCTGCGAATCCGTGACGAAGAGCCCGGTTCCTTCGGCGGCGAGTCCGGCGTGAGCCGACAGTTCGCGACGCCAGAGGACTTCGCCGGTCGTGGCGTCGACGGCGGCCAGGTCGCCGTTATAGGAACCGACGTAAAGGGTGTTACCAATCAGGACGGGATCGGCGTCGATATCGGCGATGCGCGCGAGTTCCGAGCGACCGCTCGGACGCGACACGATGACCTCCCACAACGGAGCCCCATCCTGTGGGTCAAGTTTGACCAGTTTGCCGCCGGACAGACCGACAATGATCCCGCTCGGCGCAATGGCCGGAGTACTGCTGCCGCGCAGGGTCAGGACCGGCGCGGGATAGGCGATCCGCCACAGTTCCTTGCCGGTGGCGGCATCGAGGCCATAGAGGGTGTCGTCCAGCGTGTGAACGACGATTTTGCCGTCGCCGGTGAAACGCGGCACCGACAGGACTTCGCTGCCGAGAGGGGTACGCCATTGCTCGCGACCGTCCTGCGTGGACAGGACGAGCAATTCGCCCTGGCTGGTGCCGAGCGCCATGCGGTCGCCTTCGATATCCGGGCCGCCGCTGAACGTCAGACCAGTCTCGCGTTCCCACAGAATACGCCCCGTATCCGCCGCGATCGACACCACGCGGCCGCGCGCATCGGCGACATAAAGATGGCTGGCCGCGAGCGCGGGCACGAGATAGAGACGCCGGCCTTCGCTACCCCGCGTGGGTCGTGCCGACCAGAGCGTGTTGACCCCAACCTCCTGGACAAAGCTGGAGAGTTTGGTCGGTGGCGTCGGATCCTTATCCTTGCCAAACCAGGGGATGGATCCGCATCCCGCCAGCAACGCGGCCAAGAGAACCACCCCTAGACGCGTGAGCGTCGATCTGCATTGGAATCCCATGTACGCGTATCCGTGACGGAAGTTCGTGAATCATGAACGGTGAATCGTGATGAGCGGATAGCTGCTTGCGCGATCCACCCGGTCTATCCGCTTGCCCGACTAACCGGCGGGGAGGTTGTCTAGCTTAAGTCGAATCAGCTGCGACAGGCCGCTGCCTTTCTCGATCGCCTGCTCGTAAGCCGCACGCGCGGCCGCCGCATCGCCACGCGCGGCGGCGAGATCGCCTCGGAGAGCGGCAAACTCTCCGGCGAAGGCGGGGCTGTTATCGTGGGCGGACAGGGTCGCGTCAGCCTCGTCCAACTGACCTTCGGCAACCTGGACGCGCGCCAGCCGCAGGGCCGCGATACGGGCGATGGCCGGATCCGGCGCCTTGGCAATCGCCTCGCGCAGCGCGCGCATGGCGGCGGCGGTATCGCCCGCCTGATAGAGCGCCCTGGCCGCGACCAGCTCACTTAAACCCGCATAGGGCGTGGAGCCGAATTCGTCTTTCAGCAGCTCCGCCTGTTTGGCGACCGCCTCGGGCTGACTCATGGCGGCGTTGGAGAGCAACTGTTCGAAGGCAGAGGACGCCTGACCGGCGACATGCTGCCGATGATCGGTCCAGAAACGCCAGGCATAGATGGATCCGAGGCCGATCGCGGCGCCGGCGATCACGGACAGGCCGTTTTGCTTCCACCACTTCTTGATGGCCTCGACTTTTTCCTCGTCGGTTTCGTAACTCACTGCGTTCTCCGTCAGAAAGAATGTGCGTCGGATGGGTAGAACTTGCCCTTGCGTCGACTCCCTTCGACTTCGCTCAGGACAAGCCATTCAGCACAAGGAGCGAAGCCGAGGCGAAACCCATCGCCAACCTAGCCTAAAAACGCCGCCAGCTCATCGAACCCCAGTTCGCGTTGCTCGCCTTCTTCGCGCAAGGGTTTGACACCAAAAACGTCGCGTTCCAGTTCCACCTCGCCGAGCACCAGCGCGTAACGCGCACCGCTTTTATCGGCCTTTTTGAACTGGCTCTTGAAACTGCCGCCGCCACAGTGGGTCATCAACCGCAGTGCGGGAACGGCATCGCGGAGCCGTTCGGCCAGCATCGGGGCGACCTGCTGCGCCCGCTCGCCGACCGCGACCAGATAGGCATCAACCGGCGGCTCGGCGGCGTGTCCGGCGAGCTCCAGAAGCTCCACCAAACGCTCCAGTCCCATCGCAAAGCCGACCGCCGGCGTGGACCGACCGCCGAGCTGTTCGACCAGACCGTCGTAGCGACCGCCCGCGCAGACGGTGCCCTGGGCGCCCAGATCGTCGGTGATCCACTCGAAGACGGTGCGATTGTAATAATCCAGTCCGCGCACCAGACGCGGGTTCACCAGATAGTCGACACCGGCCTCGTCGAGCCCGTGGCGGATCCGCTCGAAATGGCCGCGGGTCGCCTCGCCCAGATGGTCCATCAGCGAGGGCGCGGCGGCGACGATCTTCTGGGTCTGGGGGTTTTTGGAATCCAGAACGCGCAGCGGGTTGGTGTGCAGCCGCTTGCAACTGTCCGCGTCGAGCTGATCGGCATGGGCGCCGAGATAGGCGACCAATTGCTCGCGATAGGCCAGACGTTCGTCCGGATCGCCGAGCGAATTGATCTCCAGCCGAAATCCATTGAGACCGAGGGTGCGCCACAGACGCGCCGTCAGCAGGATCATTTCCAGGTCGATGTCGGGGCCGTCCAGACCGAAGACCTCGACCCCGATCTGATGGAACTGCCGATAGCGCCCGCGCTGCGGACGCTCGTAGCGGAACATGGGGCCGCGATACCAGAGCCGCTGGGGCTGGACCAGCAAACCGTGCTCGATGGCCGCGCGCACGCAGCTTGCCGTCCCCTCCGGGCGCAGACTCAGGCTGTCGCCGTTGCGATCCTCGAAGCTGTACATCTCCTTTTCGACGATATCGGTCACCTCGCCGATGGAGCGCTTGAACAGGTCCGTCACCTCGACCAGCGGGGTGCGGATCTCCGCGTAGCCGTAACCGGAGAGCACCTGGCGCGCCGTGTCCTCGATCCGATGCCAGATCGCGATGCGTTCGGGCAGGATGTCATGCATCCCCCGGATGGCTTGGATGTGTTTAGTCATGCTTGGTCATCGCGGGTTCTGTGGATCCAGCGTAAAGCGCGCCACGTTGCCACGCGAACGGCCGATGAGATCGAAGGCGTTTCCGCCGAGCGTCATCCGGGTTGCCGAGGCGTTGCCGATGACGAACTTATAGGGCGGCTGGCCTTCCAATACGCGACGGTCGCCCTCGCGCATCTCCCCGTTGAGCACGACATTTCCATCGCTGCCCATGACGCTGACCCAGGAGGTGCCGGTGAATTCGAGCACGACCTCGGTCGCGCTGGCGGGAGTGACGACAGCGGTTTCGGGCTCCTCGGCGGTGTCAGCGACTCCCGCAGCCTCTGGCCGCAACGGCCCTGGCACGCCACCAGATTGCGCCAAAACAGGCTCGGGCGCGGTTAGCGGGGTTGGCGTTGAAGTCGTCAGCGAGACCGGAATCGGGGTCGGTGCGTCGGACTCGGTGGTATCGGCGGGCGCCGTCGTCGGCTGCTCGGCGAGGACCGGCTCCGCGGCGCCTGGTTCGGGCGCATCGAACTCGGTGGCCGGGGACGCCTCGTCTCGGCCCTGCTCCTCCTCCGCCGCCGCCATCTGGCTTTGGGCTTGGCCGAACAGCGATTGCAGCCAATCCGAGCTGAATCCCACTCCCTGGTCGGCGCGATTCTGCCACCACAGAGTCAACGTGACGATCGCCGCGCCAGCAATGGCCAAACCGATCAGACGCCCCCGAAGGTTTCCGGGTTGGCGATCGCGACGTGCCCCCTGCGTTTGGACGACCTGCGTCATCCGATGATCGGCCTGCGGAGTCGCGGCATAGTAAGCGTTGACGATCGAGGTCGGGTCGAGCCCGATCAAACGCGCGTAATTTCTCAGGTATCCGGCGACATAGACCGGGGCAGGAAGCGCGTCGTAGCGATCCTGCTCAAGCGCTTCCACAACATCGTTGCGTAAATGGAGTTGCGTGGCAATGCGCTCGATCTCGATTCCGCGCGACTGGCGCTGCACCCGCAACCGCCGGCCGGGACTCTCGACGAGATCGACGACCTTGCGATCGTCCGAATCATTGGCTGTCATTTGGTTCATGGCAATACGGACCCCTAGAACTCTCGGGTTTTGGGCGCTTGAGGGAAATTGGTTTTCAGCATCTGATCGAAATACGCAGCGCGCTTGCGGTTGCCGAGTTGACGCTCGACCTGTGCTCCGACCAAGAGCGCGTGATAGGCCGTTGCCGGCGTGCGCACCGTGTTCGGCTCGAAATACCGATCCAGATAGCCCTTCGCGGTCTTCGCGTCGCCGCCTTTGTACTCGAGCTCGGCCAGCCTGGCCAGCGCGGGACCGAAATTCGGATTCGCGGCGATGGCCGCGCGATAATACTCCTTGGCCTTGCTGGCATTGCCCGCGCTAGCGGCACAGTTGCCAGCGTTGGTCATGGCGATCCAGGGGGTCGCGTAGAGCGGGTTCGCCAGCGCTTTTTTAAATTGTTCATCGGCCTCCGCGTAACGCTTCTGACGGCACTCGTAGGAACCGTAGGCATAACGGACATCCGAATTATTGGGCGAGAGCTTCAACGCCTTTTCATAGTGCTGCCGGGCACGCTCGGCCTGCCCGATTTCCTCGTAGAGAAACGCCACCCAGACGTGGGCGCGCGGATATTTCGCGTCGGCCTCGATAGCCTGCTGGGCGCGCCGAAAGGCGACCTCGGTCTGACCGCGGTTGTAGTATTCCTCGGCCATGCGGACGTAAAGCTCGGCAGGGCTGTCCTCGGGATCCAATCCGAGCGACTCGTCGTTTTGCTGGATGGTTTTCTTGCCGCCGCAACCGGCCAGCAGGAGGCAGAGCCCGACGATCATGACGGATTGAAGCGGGTGACGGTTCATCCGGTCGCCACCCTGGGGCCGGCCTCGACCACCACCCGACCGAGCCGACGCGTGCGGTCTTCCACCCGACCGACCAACTGCCCGCAGGCGGCGGCGATCTCGTCGCCGCGCGTCTTGCGCGTCATCGCAAAGATCCCCGCGCGCGTGAGCCGCAGGCGGAACGCCTCGATGCGCTCGGGGGGCGAGGTGCCGAAGTCGCTCCCGGCGAAGGGATTGAAGGGTATCAGATTGAGCTTGGACGGAATGCCTTCGAGCAGACGAATCAGTTGCTTGGCGTGCGCGAGACTGTCATTGATGCCGTCGAGCATGACGTACTCCCAGGTGACTTTGCGGCGCTTGTCCTGACCAATATAGGCTTTGCACGCGGGCAGCAGTTCGGCCAGCGGGTATTTGCGGTTGATCGGAACCAACTGATCGCGCAGCGCGTCGTTCGGCGCATGCAGCGAGACGGCCAGCGAGACGTCGCTGACCTCGCGCAGCCGATAGATGTTCGGCACGATGCCGGAGGTGCTCAGCGTCACCCGCTGCTTGGCCAGCATATAGGCGAGATCGTCCTGCATGATGTCCATGGCCTTGACCACGGACTCGAAATTGGCGAGCGGCTCGCCCATGCCCATCATCACCACGTTGGTCGGCGGTTTGTCGAGCTGGCGCGCGGCATGCCAGACCTGACCGATGATCTCGCTCACGGCCAGGTTGCGATTGAAGCCCTGCCGGGCCGTCGCGCAGAAGGCGCACTCCAGCGCACAACCCACTTGCGAGGAGACGCAGATGGTGCTGCGCCGTCCTTCGGGGATGAAGACGGTCTCGATGCGCTGTCCGTCATGAAGTTCCATGATCCATTTGATGGTGCCGTCTTCGGAGGGATGGGCCTCGACGATGCGCGGCAAACGGATCTCCACGGTCTCGCGCAGGGTTTCGCGCAACGACCGGGAAAGATCGGTCATGGCGTCGAACTCGACGACGCCATGCTTGTGAACCCACTTGAACAGATTGCGTCCATGAAACGCCTTGACGCCCAGCCCGACGACCAGCGCCTCGCAGTCGGCGAGGTTCAGATTCAGCAGGTTGGGCTTGGTTCCGGCGGTCGTCATGGACGGTGGCCTGTTAGCGGGTGCGTGGGCAAACGCCTTCCGGGAAGAAGAAGGCAATTTCGACTTCCGCCGTCTCCGGGGCATCCGAGCCATGCGCGGCGTTTTCGGTGAAGGAGTCGGCGAAATCCGCGCGGATGGTGCCGGGCGCGGCATTGGCCGGATTGGTGGCGCCCATGATGTCGCGGTTCTTGGCGACGGCGTCCTCGCCTTCCAGCACCTGGACCATGACCGGGCCGGAGGTCATGAAACCAACCAGTTCCTCGAAGAACGGCTTGCCCTGATGAATGGCATAAAAGGCGGAGGCCTGTTCGCGGCTCAGGTGCAGCATGCGCGCGGCGACGATCTTCAGACCGGCGGCCTCGAAGCGGCTCAGGATGGCGCCAATGGCGTCCTTGGCGACGGCATTGGGTTTGATAATGGAAAGGGTGCGCTCTGTGGCCATGCGGGCTCCGGATCGGGCGTTGAAGGAGGCGTCGGAAATCGACAAGGGCGAGTGATGAGCGATCCCGCCCGCTTGATGCATGGCGGACGGGTCGTCGTCGTTCGGATCGAATCAATCGCCAAGTTTAGCGTTAGCGACTGTACCGGGCAATGCCAGTCATCCCATTGTCTCTGCCCGTCATGATTCGGTCACTGAATCTTCACGGTTTCCTGATCCGTTTTTCATGTCGCTTTTTTAGGATGGGGGGCCAATGCTCGGTTGCACGGCCTGTTCCGGCTCAAGCCATCAGATTTATCACTCATGTCAGGAAAACAATTCATGAATCAGTCGTTCAACAAAACCCTGTGCAGCCTGCCTGCCTTACTGCTGGCGCTCGGCTGCACACAGACATCCGCGGATCTGGGAAGTCTGGAGTTTTCCGAAGTCACGGTTCCAGTGACGCAGGATGAAAAACGCGAGATTCGCGCATCCGATTCCGTCGTCATCCAGGGTACGACTCATGACATCGGATATCGGGATCTGGTGCGGACCAATCAGCGCCTGCCGCTGCTCGGCGGCGAGAAGGGCCAGTTCGAGACCTTCGGCCTGCTGAAAGACATGGATGGCCAGCCGCTCCGGCAAGAAGACGGCAGCCCCTGGATCTGCACCAATGGCTCGGGACCGGATCACACCTCGCTGCTGAAATACGGCTCGGATCTGTTTGCCGTGACCCAGTTGGAATGCAGCGTGGGCGGCGCCTATGTCACCAAGCTAGCGCAGGATAAGAGCGGCAATCTGTCCGCCGTTGCCACGCGCTCGGTGGATTTTTCGGATGAATTCGGAACCTATGTCAATTGCGCCGGCATGACCACGCCCTGGGGCACGCACCTGGGTTCCGAGGAATACGAACCGCCCATGGCGATCATGAACCTGCGGGCCGAAAACCGCGCCTGGTTCGACGATCCGACCTGGCACGATGCGCATATCCAGGGCATCGCGGACTACAACAAGGTCGAGAACACCGCCGCCAACGCCGCCTATCTGGGGTATTACTTTGGCTGGACGCCCGAGATCAAGGTGACTTCCGGCGATGGCGCGCACACCGTGACCAAGCATTACGCCATGGGTCGCTTCGCGCATGAACTGGCCTATGTCATGCCCGACAACCGTACTGTCTACCTCTCCGACGACGGTCCCAATGTCGGTCTGTTCATGTTCGTCGCCGATCGTCCGCGGAATCTGAGCGCTGGCACCCTCTATGCCGCGCGCTGGGAGCAGACCTCCGGAGAAGGCCCGGGCAGCGCCGATATCGAGTGGATCAGTCTTGGGCACGCCACCAATGACGAAATCCGCGCCGCTCTCGAAAACAAAACGACCTTCGCCGATCTTTTCGAGCGCGCCGAACCGCTCGATGCGGCAGCGGGAACCTGCCCAGACGGCTTTACCAGCACCAATACCTACGATGAAGGCCTGCTCTGCACCCGCCTGAAAAACGGCAAGAACAAGCTGGCATCGCGTCTGGAGACCCGTCTCTATGCCGCGCACCTGGGGGCGACCACCGAGTTCCGCAAGGAAGAAGGCCTGACCTACAACCCGGACGACAAGGTGCTCTACGTCGCTATGAGCGAGCTACGTTACGGCATGATGGATGGCGATGACCGGGACATCGGCGGCCCCAACCACATTCGGCTGGATACGGTGAACAAGTGCGGCGCGGTCTATGGCATGGATGTCAAGCGGCGGGTCAAGGACAGCCGTGGCAAGCTGATCGACAGCGATTATGTCGCCCACAATATGTATGGCGTCGTGGTGGGAACGCCGAAGGATTACACCGGCACCGAACTGTCCGAAAACACCTGCGATGTCGACGGGATCGCCTCCCCGGACAATGTGACTTACCTTCCCAAATACAAATCGCTGGTCATCGGCGAAGACACCAGCGGCCACCAAAACGATGCCGTCTGGAGCTACGACCTCCATACCAGCGAACTGACCCGCATCGCCACCACGCCCTTTGGCGCGGAGACCACGTCGCCGTTCTGGCATACCAATATCAATGGCTTCGGCTACCTGACGCTGGTGACCCAGCACCCTTACGGCGAATCGGATGCCGATCAGGCCGCGAGTCCGGATGACAAGGAGTCGCACATCGGCTACATCGGACCCTTCCCGCGCCTCGACCAATAGCCTGATCGCGGGACTTCATGAGGGCGCGCGGCGATCGCATCCCGCGCGCCCATTTTCATTTTTAAGGAGTCACTCCGATGAAACGGCCATGTCCATTGACCATGACAGGAACAGGCGGGCATCTCTTCCTGTTGTGCGTCCTGCTCGTTTCCGGCTGCGGGTTTTCCAGCGCACGGGCGGAGTCGGATGCGCCTCACCCCGATCTGACCGACACCCGCATCGAAAATCTCACGGCCTACATCAGCTCTCAGTGCTATACCAAGACCGAGGATGCGACAGGCAAGGTCTTCAACCCCTGTTTCACCTGTCACACCCGCGGCCGGATCCCGACCTACCTGGACGACAGCGACCTTCAGCAGAACTACAGTCTGCCCGAAGCCGCACTGCAAAACCCCTGGCGCAATCTGTTCGTCGACCGCCGCGCCGAGGTGGCCGCGATCGGCGATGCCGAGATTCTCGACTACGTCCGCACCGATAATTATCGCGACGCGACCGGACGTATTCCGCTGGCCGAGACGCTGGCCGGCGAATTGCCCGCGAACTGGGATCATCAGGGCGATGGCCGCTGGGACGGCTACATTCCCGACGCCTTGTTCCAGTTCGACGACCAGGGTTTCGACCGCGATCCCGCGGGCGTCTATACCGGCTGGCGGGCCTTCTCCTATTACCCCTTTCCGGGCACCTTCTGGCCCACCAACGGCTCGACCGACGACGTGCTCATCCGCCTGTCCGCCCCCTTTCGGGAAAACCGCGAGGGCCAATTCGATCCGCTGGTCTACCGGACCAACCTGGCCATCGTCGAAGCGCTGGTCCGGCGTCAGGACATAATGATCGACCCGGTCGACGAATCCAGCCTGGGTGTCGATCTGGACAAGGATGGTCAACTTGCCGAGGCGCGAACGGTGAAGTTCGATTGGGCGCCCCTGGAGCAGCGCTTCATGTCCTATGTCGGGCGGGCGGGCGAACTGCAGAAAGCGGGTCAGATTCATCTCGCCGCCGGACTCTTCCCCGAGGGCACGGAGTTCCTGCACAGCGTGCGCTATATCGACCTGGACGAGCAGGGCGAGGTGCGTCTGGCGCCACGCATGAAGGAGCTGAGATACGCCCGCAAATCGTCCTGGTACACCTATTCCGAACTGAAAGGCATCAATGATCGGGAGGGTGCCGAACGGGCCCTGGACGCGGACATCCTGAAATCGGTACCGGGCGATTTCGAGCGCGGTCTGTTTTCGCAGGGCTGGGTCTATCAGGGATTCATCGAAGACAGCGCGGGGAATCTGCGGCCCCAATCCCAGGAGGAATCGCTTTTCTGCATTGGTTGTCACGGCGGCATCGGGGCGACCACGGACACCATTTTTTCCTATCCCCGCCGACTGTCTCATGACGCCTATCGGCAGGGTTGGTATCACTGGAGTCAGCAGGGTCTACGCGGCATTCCCGAGCCGCGTCTGGCCGATGGCACCCACGAGTACAGCCGCTATCTGGAAGCCAATGGCGCGGGCGACGAATTTCGCGCCAACACCGAGGTCATCGAACGCTTTTTCGACGAACAGGGTCAATTGAGACCGGATCTTGTCGAGGCGTTGCACCAGGACATCGGACTGCTGTTGCTGCCGTCGGCGGAACGCGCCCTGGCACTCAACAAGGCGTATCGGGTAATCGTGCAGGAGCAGTCATTCGACCAAGGCCGGGACGCCACCAGCGTTCCGCCGGCGAATGTCCATGAATCGGTCATTCAGAACCAGGCGACTGGCGTGGCGAGACCGGTTCTATAAGGCGATTTCCGAAAAAACCACGTCATTCGCCCCGCCTGAAGCCCTTCCTGGTTCGAAGGCCTCACCACGAACGGCTTCAGGCTCCCGCGACAGCTTTAGCGATGGCGAGGGTCAAGCGGCCATGGCCTGCGGCTCGTGCGAGAGACAGTCTTTCGGACAGACCTTGGAGCAGGCCTGACAGCCGATGCAGTCGAGCTGGTCCTTGAGATTCATCACCATGCCGGGTGCTTCGTCAAAATCGTCATCGTCGCTCTCGATGTCGTCGAGGTCGAGATCCTCGCGATCGATCAGCTCGAAGACATCGCGCGGACAGACTTTGTAACAGCGGCCACAGCCGATGCAGTTGTTCTGGTTGATGCCGATGACGAACGCGGGCGTCCATTCGACTCCGCCGCGCGTGACACCTGTGATGATGGACATGATGGTTCTCCAGGGTTGTATAACTGAGTGGTCAGTGGTCGGCAAGGGTTTTCCCGGTCGGGAAAGCCAGGAGCGACATGGGTCGACGCGCGGCAGGCATCGGCTGAAATTTCGGGATCGCTTAACCCTCAGCCTCGGCCGCCTTGAGCTTGGCCACAGCCTCGGCCCAGGCCCGACAGGCGTCGTAGGTGGACTGGGCGATGCCAGGGATTTCCTCATAGGCGGCGGGCAGGCGGTCTTCCACCAGGTCGTGCATCTCGCTGGCCTTTTCGCTGGCGATCCGCTTGGCTTTGCTGACGGCCTTTTCAAGAGCCTTGATATCTTCAGGGGTCATTCTCTCGATCCTCGCATCGTTTACAGTCCCGCGACCTTCGGATAGGTGCCGATCAGTTCCAGGGCGACGGACAGAATCTTGTCGCCCTCGTCCTTCATTTTGGACAGGCTGGGAAAGCCGAAACGGTGGACATCGCGCAGGGTGCGGTCCATGACGACCAGTTTGCCGACGGTGATGAGCGCGCGCCCGAAGCCTTCGTGGCTCAGATTGACCAGGGGCACG
Organism: Thiocystis violascens DSM 198; assembly: GCF_000227745.2. Lineage (NCBI taxonomy): Bacteria > Pseudomonadati > Pseudomonadota > Gammaproteobacteria > Chromatiales > Chromatiaceae > Thiocystis > Thiocystis violascens. The sequence goes on from NC_018012.1 coordinate 2,998,505, forward strand.
GCCATCAGGCCGCATTCGGATTCGATCATGGCCGAGATAGCGTTATAGAAGACCTTGATCCGGGCAATGACGAGTTCGTCGGGATCGCCGATGATCGGGATCTCGCGCTTCTTTTCCTTCGTGAGGATGAATGGCTCCAGGATCTCGGTCGTCGACAGCGAGTCGTAGGTGCCGTAAGGGTCGATGGCGCGCATCTGGCGCACCATCTCGACGACGAAGCTGGAGGTCAGAAGTCCTTCGTTCTCGACGCTCGGGGTGAGTGTTTCGGTCATGGTTCAGGTCTCGATGGGTGAATGAATGTCCGCGAGGCGAATGCCGCCAGGCTCGCCAGCCCGACGGATCAGAGTCGGCCGATAGCGTTCGCGCCCGGCGACACCGCCGGTGATTCGACCGCCGAGCCAGAGGCCGGAACCCAGTCCGGCCAGGCCGAACAGGGCGACCGCGCCTTCGGCGAGGTGCAGGGCCGTGCCGATTGCGGCGGCGGCCACGAGCGCGATCACGGGGAGCAGATACGCGATCAGCGAGGCGCGCACCAAGGTGCCATCCGGGATGCCGATCACCACCCGGTCGCCGAGGCGCAGTCCCGCCGGGTCAGCGATCCGCAGACGGTTGCGGCCTTCGCCGAACAGTTTGGCGAGCGCGGAGACGCCGCAGACGCTGGCGCTGTCGCAGTGTCCGCAGGCGCTCCGGCGACGGGTCTCGACCCAGACGCCGCCGTCGTCGACGGCGACCACGGAGGCGATTTCTTCGATCATCGGCTCGGTTATTCGCTCCATCCCTCGGCCTCCATGGCGTCGAAGCGTTGCGCGTGGCCGGGATGCCGGCTCTCGATGGCGCGGGCGAGCCAGGCGCTGGGGCCTTCGCGCATCTCGGTCTGGAGTCCGCAAATCGCCTGCGTGAGCGGTGTGCCGGCCGACACCTTGACCGGCTGAATGCCCTTGGGCCGAAGCTGATTGACCGCCGAGGCGCCGATCGCCTGACAGTAGATGGCGATACAGCCATGAAGCGCGTCGATCTTGGCGGCGAGTTTGTCCTCGTTGCCATCCATGTCGAGCTGGCCGAACTGGACGACCTCGATCAGGTTGGCCTGCTCCGGGCCGATCGCGTAGATCGCGAAGGACTCGGCCGCGCCGAAGTGCTGGTCGACCTGTTTCAGATCGGAGGTGGCGAAGGCCACTTTAACCGCTGTGTTCATGCGTTTCGCCTCGTTGCCAAAACTCAGGATTCTCAGGCGTCGTTCCACGGTCATGGGGATCTCCGGTCCTGATACGGGTATTGGGTTCTGCTTCGCTCTCTAAGCCCTGGGAACGCCGACTTGTCGTCGGCTCTTGGGGAGGCCGACATGTTGCCGGCCTTGTCGGAGCCAACCGCCGACTCGTCCGACTGCAAGTCGGACACCCCAGGGCCGGCTGCAAGCAGGCACTCCCAGGAGGGAGGGCGATTTGGCGCGGGGTTGGAGTGCATTTAAGCAGCGTGCGCTAGGTTTCCGGGACGCTCGTTGGCCGGCCATTGCTTGAGCTTGGAACGATAGGGGTGGATTTCGCCCTTTTCCTGCGCCAGGAGGATGTTGGCCAGATCGAACAGGGTGGCGCGGGTGCCTTGGTAGCCGATCCAGGTGCGCTGGAAGCCGCCGAGCAGGTCGTATTGCGGGAAACCGGCTCTTAGCAGGGGGATACCGAGACGTTGACCGGTGTGGACGCCATGCGAGTTGGTGATCAGAATTTCGGCATTTCGCGCGCGTGCGCCGAGTTCGAGATCCTCCAGATCGCCGATCTTGACCTGCTCGCAGACCGCGTTGGTCAGCGAGGGTGCGTTGATCGGGCTGACGGCGACCACGGTTTCGGCCCCGACGCCCGCGAGCATCTGGGTCAGACCGACCAGCAGGTCCGGGTCGGCGGCGATGGCGAAGCGGGACATGCCGAGCATGAAATGACAGTCCAGCATGGCGTCCTGGAGTTGCGCGCGCTGACGCTCGATCCTGACCGGGACCGGCACGGCGGCGAGTTCGGACAGGGTCAGGATCAGCGCGTCGACGGCATCGAGGCCCATCAGGTGCGCGAAACGATGATTGGGCACGCCGGTGCGGGACTTGAGCGCGTCCGCCGGCGCCTGCATCGAATCGCCGATCACGAGCGTCGCCAGGGCATCGCCCAGGGTCGCGAGTTCGCTGACCAGCGCGCCGCCGATGGACAGCGGGTTGTAGTCGTTCTCGGGCAGGTGTCCATCCAGCGAATCGGAGAGATCGGGCAGCACCACCGGGCGCAGTCCGAACAGCTCGATCAGATCCTTGAGGTGCTCCAGATCGCCGGGCGTCAGGTGCGAGCCGGCCAGCACATTGACCTGACGGCGGCGCCGTCCCGGCTGGGTGCCGGACTCGGCGGCGGTCGGGACCAGGGTTTCGATGATGGCGCGGGTCGCCTCGGCGTAGCCCGACTCCATCGATCCAGTGAAATCCGGGGTCGAGACCGCCACCACCGGAATGGCGTCGAACTGCGGATAGGTCTGGCGGAAGACGCGCACCGCCATCTGAATGTCCGCGCCCTGGGTTTCGACCAGCCCGGTGGTGGGCACGCCGATCAGGTCGGGGGCGTGCTTCTCGCAGAGCGTCTTCAAGCCCTCGACGACCATCGACTCGCTGCCCATGACGGCGCTGATCTGATCGATGGCGGTCGTTTGGAGCGGGATGGGTTCGCGGAAATGACGCACGAACAGGATTTTGCCGAAGGCGGTGCAACCCTGAGCGCCGTGCAGCATCGGCATGGCACGGTTGAAACCGAGGAAGGCGAGCGCCGCGCCGACCGTCGAGCTGGCTTTGAGCGGGCTGACCGAGAGTGCTTTCTTGCGTTTGACGATCTCAGGCATGACTGGACTCCACGGCGATGGACTCGGCTTCGTTGACGGCGACGACCGGCGCGGCATCCGCCGCCAGTTCCGCGATGACCGCGCGTGCCCAGGGCGCCGGGCGACGGACCGCCTCCCAGACCGGGCTCTCGATGGTCAGACAGAGTTGTTTTGCCAGTTCCTCCATACCGGCATAGCCGGAATAGCCGAATTCGCGTTCCTGATTGATGTCCAGGAAGGGGATGCGCGCCTTGAGCGCGGTGTACATGTTGCGACCGCCCGCGATCAGGATGTCGATACCCTGCGCGTTCACCATATCGATCAGGGTGCGCGGGTTGCCTTCTTCGAGCATCACCGCGTCCTCGCCCATGAGTTCGCGGATGCGCGCCTTGTCGTCCTCGGTGGATTTGCGGGTGCCGGAAGCGACCACGGTCATGCCCAGATCCTGCAACGCGGAGATCACCGACCAGGATTTGACGCCGCCGGTATAGAGCAGCACCTTGCGGCCTTGCAAACGCTGGCGCCAGGGTTCGAGCGCGGCATTGGCGCGGGCCTCCTCGCGGGCGATCACGGCCTCGACGCGGGCGCTCAGATCGGGATCGCCGAGGATGCGGGCGACGTCGCGCAGCGCCTGCGAGACATCCCGTACCCCATAGAAACTGCCCTCGAACCAGGGCGTGCCGTAGGTGTCCTGGAGCTTGCGGGCGACATTCACCAGCGCCCGCGAGCAGACCATCATGTTGACCTCCGAACGGTGCATGGTCTGCACCTCCCGGAAGCGCCCGTCGCCCGAGAGCGTGCAGAGCACCCGCAACCCGAGTTCGTCGAACAGCGGCAGGACGCGCCAGAGTTCGCCGGCGATGTTGTACTCGCCGATCAGACAGATGTCGTGGATCTTGAAGCCTTCGCGTTCGATGCCCTCGGGGAGCGGGTCCGGCTCGCGAGTGCCGCAGACATACTTGACCATCGCCTCGCCGGCGATGCGGCTGCCGAGATTCTTGGCCCCATAGAAACCGGCCGCGTCGATCGGCACCACCGGCGTGCCCCAGCGCGTCTGCGCGTCCTTGCAGACGGCGACCATGTCATCGCCGGTCAGGGCGGGGACGCAGGTGTTGTAGACGAAGACCGCCGCCGGCTGGTAGCTGTCGATGGCCTGCTTGATCGAGTGGAAGAGCCGCTTCTCGCCGCGGCCCATGATGATGTCCTGCTCGGTCAGGTCGGTGGTCATGCCGATCTTGTAGAGGGTCGGACCGCTGGAGCGGGTGCCCCGGTTGTCCCAGGAATTGCCGGCGCAGGCAATCGAACCATGGACGATATGGGCGACATCGCCGATCGGCAGCATGGCGATCTGCGCCCCGTCGAAGGTGCAGCCGCCCGCCGTCGCGCCCGGCTTGGCCTTGGAGCAGCCGGATTTTTCCTTCTGATTGTGGGCGCAGGCCGGCTCGTCGAGCAGGGCGGCGATGTCTTTCTGCTTCATGGAAACTCCCGAAACCGCGTCGAATCGCAAAATGCGTTATCGATGAAACGCGGCTTAGCTGTTCGCTTTAGGGAGTTTTAAGCAGAGTGTATGCCAATCCTATTTGCATTGTTTTTATTCAGAAAATGACTTTTACCTCTCTGTAGGATTTCTGACAATGTGACCGCTCCGCCTTTCTCGGAGGTTCCAAGTTTTGCGAGGATGGCGCAATGACGACATCGACTCAGGCTTATCCCCGCGTCAACGCGATGCCCATCATCTTCATGGAACGGCGATCGCGTCGCTCATTTCTCGCGCGGATACGGCCAAGCCATGATGCCGCCTTCCATGACCTTGACGTTGCGCCAGCCATGCCCTTGCAGGATCGCCGCCGCTTCATAGCCCCGCAGCGAGACCCGGCAATAGAGGATGATTTCCTTGTCCCTGTCCTGCGGCAGTTCCGCCAAACGCCCGCGCAGCGCGCCCAGCGGGATCAGGGTCTCGCCGATGCCGAGCCGGACCTCCTCGAACTCCAATGGGGTGCGGGTGTCGAGGATGAAACAGTCCGCGCCGGTCTCGGCCCGCTGTTTGACCTCGGCGACCGAGATGCCCTGCATGCGTCCGAGCAGCTTGTTTTCGAGCACCTGGGCGGCGGTGATGACATGGTCGAGCGCCAGCGAATAGGGCGGCGCGTAGGGCAGATCCGCGTTGACCAGATCCGCGACCGTCAGCTTGCCCAGGATGGCCATGGCGACCGTGGCGACCCGTTTGCTGGCGTCGCCAGGACCGAGGCATTGAAAACCCAGCACCCGACCGGTCTTGCGGTCCGCGACCATCTTGCTGATGAGCAGCTTGCCCTGCATGTAGGGCGGGATGTCGAGACCCGAGATCGTCGCCGTCTCGATGTCGGTCAGACCCAGTTCGCGCGCGCGCCCGGCGCTGAGTCCGGTGAAGCCGACCGTGTAATCGAAGATCTTGCAGATGCCGGTGTGGGTGATGCCCGGAAACGTCGCGCTTCCCTCCTGGATCAGGTTCTGTCCGACCACCCGCCCTTGCAGATTGGCGAGATCGCCATAAGGCGCGCGCACTTTGTCCCCGGTGATCAGCGAGGTGCATTCCACGCAATCGCCCGCCGCGTAGATGTCCGGGTCGGAGGTCTGCATGAATTCATTGACCGCGATGCCGCCCTGCGCGCCGATGTCGAGTCCGGCGGACTTGGCGAGCGCGACGTTGGGTCGCACGCCGACCGCGACCACCGCGAGTTGGCAGGGGAGTTCGGTCCCGTTATCGAGCTTGACGCCGGTCAGCGTTCCAGCCTCTCCGAGGAAGGCCGCCACGCCATTGCCCGTGATGATATCGGTCGTGAAGCCGCGCACATGGTTGGCGACCAGTTTCGCCAGTTCGGGATCCAGGAAGGGCAGGATCGAGCTGGTCTTCTCGATGATGGTGGTCGGGATGCCGGCGAGATGCAGCGCCTCGGAGACCTCGAAACCGATCAGTCCGCCGCCGACGATGACGGCGCGCTGTACCTGATTGGCGTCCCGGATCGCGCGCAGCGAGTCGGCGTCGCCGAGCGAATGCAGGGTGTGAATCCCCGCCAGGTCGGCGCCCGGAACCGGCGGATACAGCGGGGTCGCGCCGGTGGCGATCACCAGTTTGTCATAGGCAAGGGTGGAGATTGCGCCGGTCGGCAGGTGCTTGCAGGTCACGGTCCTGGATTCGCGGTCGATGGCGACCGCCTCGGTCAGCACCTTGGCGTCGATTCCCTTGGCTTTTTCGAAGAAGTTGGGGTCGCGCACGATGCCGGCCGAGGTGCAGATGAGCTGATTGCGGTCATCGAAGACCCCGCCGACATAGTAGGGATAGCCGCAGGAAGCCATGGAGAGATCGGCCTCCTTCTGGATGATGGTGATGGACGCATGCTCGTCCATGCGGCGGGCCTTGGCCGCCGCCTTTGGACCGGCGGCGGACCCGCCAACGACAACGATCTTGATGGGTTGCGAAGTCATACGGGAAACCTTTTTCCAACGGTGATCGAAAGAGTCGCCTGCCGACCGGGATGAACCCGTGGACATTGCCATCGGCAGGAAGTGCGTCAGTATGGGGCCGACGGTCAAAGACTGACGTTGACGATACGCAGTCGCGAGCGCGAGCGGATTTCATTCAACGCTCGAAGGCGCGAAAAACCCTCAGTAACTGCGGAAATACCAGAGATTGTCCCAGCCGGGCGGAGCGAACATCGGTTCCCTGATGGCCGCGAATCCAGCGCTGTCCGGCGCGTGAAACGAGAAAGAGAGAGGAAGATTGCCTGGCCAGGAGAGGGGAAAGCGATTCGCTCCAAGCGCGCGAAACATGTCCCGGTCCCTTTCGATGCGGTCGAGACGCTCGGCCCGCTGGCGGCGAATCTCATCTTTCCAGGCGTCCTGCTGGGCCGCGCCCCTGGGGTTATGAAGATGGCGCCGCGCGTCGTAGGCCTCGCGCGTTTCGTGGCGACGCGCCTCCCACGCCTGTCGCTGGGCACGGACTTCGTCAAGCCATGGGGAGGCGATGTCTGGATAGCTGGGTTGATTGTGTAAATCGGCGGCGGTCTGCGCGAGCGGCGGCGAGGGCGTTCCGGCTGCCGTCACGGAGGAACCGGCCAGAATGCCGGTCAGCGTACAAAGCCAGTACGCCAGGACGGGCCAGCAGCGCGTCCATCGGTTAGCGGTTCGATGCATGGCTTTCGAGTCGGTCATGGATCTCGCGGCGCAGACAGGCCAGGGCCGTTTCGCAGGTGATGGGGGTATCGTCTCCGCTGGTGATGAAAAAGACATCGTCCACCTCGGCGCCGACAGTGGCGATCTTGGCATTCTGCAGGCGGATGCCGCAACTCTGGAAGACCGCGCCGACTTCGGCCAGAAGTCCGGGCCGGTCGAGCGTGTTCAGACGCATGATGGTCCGGCGATTGGGTTCGTCGGCGGTAAAGCTGATGCGAGTTTCGATCGGGAAATGACGGTGACGACGCGGGATGGAACGCGCCACCTTGATGCTGGCGCAGGTCTGCTCGACGATGTCGGAGGCCAGGGTCGAGCGGATTTCCTCCATGCGCAAGGGGTCATCCACGGGCGTGCAATCCTGGTCCAGAATCTGATAGCTGTTGATCGCCATCCGGTCGTCCGTGGTCATGACGCGCGCATCCATGACGCTCAATCCCATCTGATCCAGCAGCGCGGTGGTACGCGCGAAGAGATTGGCGCGGTCGCGCGTGTAGATGAAGATTTCGGTCACGCCGCGCACGGTCACTGGACGGATGACCACCAGGGGCAGTTGCGAGGGATCGGCGGCCAGGATCTGACGGGTCTGCCAGGCGATTTCGTCCGGGGAATTGTGCAGGAAGAAATCCAGGCTGAACTTGATCCAGAGTCGATTGCAGGCACTGGGATCGCCGCCGTAACGTGCGACCAGCCGCATCGCCTCGGCCTGCTTTAGCATGATGAGTTCGTCCTGGGCCTGGGGGTTGTCCAGCCCGCGCAGCAGCGCGCGGCGGGTGCCGTGATAGAGTTCGCGCAGCAGGGCGTCCATCCAGCTATTCCAGCGTTCCGGATTGGTGGCGCGGGCATCGGCGACGGTGAGCAGATAGAGATAGTCGAGCCGGGTCGGGTCGCCGATGAGTTCGGCGAACGCCTGGACCACTTCCGGATCGTTGATGTCCTTGCGCTGGGCGGTCATGGACATCACGAGGTGTTGCTCCACCATCCAGGCGACCAGTTGGGTGTCGAATTCGCCCAGACCGTGCAGTCGACAGAAATCCCTGGCGTCGCGAGCGCCCAGGGTGGAGTGATCGCCGCCCCGACCCTTGGCGATATCGTGGAAAAGACCGGCGAGATAGAGCAGTTCGAGCTTGGGGATACGGCGTCCGACGGCGCTGCACAGGGGAAACTCGTCGTCGTACTTGGGCGTGGTGAAACGCCTCAGGTTGCGCAGCAGCATCATGGTGTGCTCGTCGACCGTATAGACATGCAGTAGGTCGTATTGCATGCGCCCGACGATGTTGGCGAATGCGGGAATATAGGCCGCGAGAACGCCATAACGATTCATGCGGCGGATGGCGTGCGTGACGCCGGAGGGCTCGCGCAAGATTTCCATGAAAAGGCTGCGGGTGCGCAGGTCGGCGCGAAAGGCATCGTCGATGCGATGGCGGTTCTCGCGGATCAGGCGGATGGTGCTGGCGCGCACGCCCTGCAGCTCGGGGCGGATCTGGAGCAGATGGAAGACTTCCAGGAGCGCGAACGGATAGAGCCGGAAAACGCTGGGCGAGGTGACTTCCAGATAACCGCTGCGTGACTGGAAGCGCTTGTTGATCGGAACCGGCGGGCCGATGTCGTCGTGCAGCAGGATGGCCTCGCGAAACAACTGAAGCAGCATTTCGTTGAGTCGGTTGAGTTCCTGAACCGCGCGGTAATACTGCTGCATGAACTGCTCGACGGCGAGGTTGTTGTCGCCATCGCTAAAGCCGAACTGCCGGGCCAGCGTGCGCTGGTAATCGAACAGGAGCCGATCCTCGCGCCGTCCGTTCAATTGGTGCAAGGCGAAGCGAATCCGCCACAACAGCGCCTGGCCATCGATCAGAGCCAAGTACTCGGCTTCGGTGAGAAAACCATGGCCCACCAGATCGTGCAGAGTCTCGGCGTCGAAATGCCGCTTGGCGACCCAGCCGATCATCTGGATGTCGCGCAGCCCGCCGGGGTTTTCCTTGATATTCGGTTCCAGGTTGTAGGCGGTGCCGCCGTATTTATGCCAGCGGGCGCGCTGCTCCAGGGTTTTCGCGGCGAAGAAACGCTCGCTGCCCCAGAGTCGATCCGGCGCGGTCGCCTCGCGCATTCGCGGGTAAAGCGTCGTGTTGCCGCAGAGCCAGCGCGCTTCCAGCAGATTGGTTATCACGGTGACGTCGCCCGCGGCCTCGCGCACGCAGTCGTCGACGGTGCGCACGCTATGCCCGACCTCCAGTCCGATATCCCAAAGGAAGGTCACCAGTCCTTCCAGCGGATCGGCCAGGTGGAGGTCCGCCCCTGGTTCGATCAGGACCATAATGTCGACATCCGAGGCGGGTTGCAGCTCCTGTCGACCGTAACCGCCGACCGCGATCAAGGCCGCCTCCTCGGTATCGCCCAAGAAGTTGATCCAGGCCTCGCGCAAGACCGCGTCGATCAGTTGGCTGCGCTCCAACACCAGTTCGGCGATCGGCGTGCCCTGATCGAACTTGCCATAGAGCGCTTGTCGGTCGGCCTTGAGCCGTTCTTTATAAACGGCGATCGGCTTGATGGCCGGTGGGGCGCATACCTCGCGTTCGCCGGCGAGCGGGTTTGGGTGGCGGGCGCTGTCGCTCGGTTGCGGCGAGTGGCTCATGAGCGGGGCGGGTCTTCGCGCTCCTCCGCGCGCAGGGTCAGGATCTCATGTCCATCCGGGGTCACGAGCACGGTATGTTCCCATTGCGCCGAGAGGGTGCGATCCTTGGTGATCACGGTCCAGCCATCCGGCAGAACCTTGATGAAGCGCTTGCCGGCGTTGACCATGGGTTCCACGGTGAAACACATTCCGGGACGCAGCCGGAGCCCCTCGCCGGGTTTGCCGTAGTGCAGAACCTGGGGTTCTTCATGGAATTCGCGGCCAATCCCGTGGCCGCAGTATTCGCGCACGACCGAATAGCCATGGGCTTCGACGAACTGCTGAATCGCATGACCGATGTCGCCGAGCGTGGCGCCGGGGCGCACAACGGAGATTCCGATCCGCATGGCCTGCTGGGTGATCGTCACCAGACGGCGGGCGAGCACCGAGGGTTCGCCTACGAAAAACATCTTGCTGGTATCGCCGTGATAGCCGTCCTTGATCACCGTGATGTCGATATTGACCACGTCGCCTTTTTTCAGGCGCTTGCCTCCCGGAATGCCATGACAGACCTGATGGTTGACCGAGGTACAGATCGACTTGGGGAATCCGCGGTAGTTCAGGGGCGCGGGAATCGCGCCCTGGACCTCGGTGATATAGCGGTGGCAGAGCAGATCCAGGGCGTCCGTGGTCACGCCAGGCTGGACATGAGGCTCGATCATGTCGAGTACATCGGCCGCCAGCCGGCCCGCGACGCGCATCTTTTCGATGGCATCGGGCGTCTTGATCTGCACACTCATCGTACTATTGGAGGCGTCCACTCTGAAGTTGTAGGTCTCTCGTCGGAAAGCCAGGACAATTGCCCGTATCGAGCGGGCTATGGTATAAAACGTGGCGAGCTGCCGCAATCGACAACCCGACTTAATAGAATCAAGATGGGGTCCGTGGCGGCGGCGCCAAGCGGAAAACCCGAGTTTTTCGCTTTATTTTTATTGTCCACACACGTGTCGACACATGCGGCTGGGTGCCTGGGAATTCGCTCCGGGTTGTCGCGTGGGATGCGTGGAGGTCCAACCCAATTCAGAGGAAGCAAGATTGTGAGCAACGTGACCATGCGCCAGATGCTGGAGGCCGGTGTCCATTTCGGCCACCAGACCCGCTACTGGAACCCCAAGATGAGTGCCTTTATTTTCGGGCACCGCAACAAAATCCATATCGTCAACCTGGAAAAGACGCTGCCCCTGTATCAGGATGCCGTCAATTTCATGGGGACGCTTGCCGCCAATGGCGGCAAGATCCTGTTCGTCGGCACCAAGCGCGCCGCGCGCGATGCGATTCGCGACGAGGCGGCGCGTTGCGGCATGCCGTTCGTCAATCATCGCTGGCTCGGCGGCATGCTGACCAACTTCAAGACCATCCGTCAGTCCGTGAAGCGGCTGAAGGATCTGGAGGTCATGTTCGAGAGCGGCACCATCGAGCGCTTCAACAAGAAGGAAGCCCTGGGTCTGTCTCGCGAACGCGTCAAGCTTGAGCAGAGCCTGGGCGGCATCAAGAACATGGACGGCCTGCCCGATGCGATGTTCGTCATCGACGTGGGTCACGAGAAGATCGCCGTGACCGAGGCCAACAAGCTCGGTATCCCGGTCATCGGCGTGGTCGACACCAATAACGATCCCAGCAACGTCGACTACGTGATTCCCGGCAACGACGATGCCATCCGGGCCGTGCAGCTGTATATCGCCGGCGCCGCGGATGCCATCCTCGACGGTCGCGGCACGGCGGCCGCGATGGTCGGTCGCGGCGATACGTACCTTGACCCTGCTTCTGGCAGGGAATCGGCACAGGCCGCCGAGGCGCTGTAATCCCCCGCCGGCGTCGCGGAGGCACGGCTTCCGCGCGCTGCCCTTGGTGGATCCCCGGCATGCTCTCGCACTCGGGATCCGTCTCAGATCAATTTCGAAATACGCCCGTCGCGGGGCGGAGGTAGTTTAGACATGGCGATTTCAGCCGCAATGGTCAAGGAACTGCGCGAACGCACCGGCGTTGGCATGATGGAGTGCAAGACCGCGCTCGTCGAAGCGAATGGCGACATCGAGGCCGCGATCGAAGCGATGCGCAAATCCGGTCAGGCACGGGCCGCGAAAAAATCCGGTCGCACCGCCGCCGAGGGCGTGGTCGTGATCCAGATCGCCGAGGATCGCAAGCACGGCGTCATGGTCGAGATCAACTGCGAGACCGATTTCGTGGGCAAGGACGCGGGCTTCGTCTCCTTCGCCGAGGCCGTCGCCGCCACGGCGCTGGCCAGCCCGGTCAAGGATGCCGCCGAACTGGCCGCGCAGCCGCTGATCGGCGATCCATCGATCACCGTCGACGCGGCACGCGAGGCGCTGATCGCCAAGATCGGCGAGAATATTCAGGTGCGTCGTCTGCTCCGGTTCGATGGCGTCGAGGGCGCGCTCTACAGCTACCGTCATGGCGTGCGGATCGGCGTGGTGGTGGCGCTGGAGGGAGGCGACGAGTCGCTCGGTCGCGACATCGCGATGCACATCGCGGCGAGCAATCCGCTTTGCCTTAGCGCCGAGCAAGTGCCAGCAGAGACCCTTGCGAAAGAAAAGGAAATCTTCAAGGCGCAGTCGCTCGACAGCGGCAAGCCCGAGGCGATCGTCGACAAGATGATCGAAGGGCGCATGCGCAAGTATCTTGAGGAAGTCACTCTACTCGGACAGCCGTTCGTCAAGGATCCGGAACAATCCGTCGAGAAGCTACTGAAGAAGGCTGGCGCGCGGGTGCTGGCCTTCTCGCGGGTCGAGGTGGGCGAGGGAATCGAGAAAAAGACCGAGAACTTCGCCGAAGAGGTGATGGCCCAGGTTCGCGGTAGCTGAGCCGTCGCGGTCTCCTGCTTCCTTATTACGATCAAGTCGCGCCGAGGTCCACGTCCATGTCGAGCCCAGTCTATCGACGCATCCTGCTCAAACTCAGCGGCGAGGCGCTGATGGGCGCGGGCACGGATGGGATCGATCCGGATATCCTCGAACGTTATGCGCTTGAGGTGCGCGAGTTGGTCGCGACGGGGTTGCAGGTTGCATTGGTCATCGGCGGCGGGAATCTCTTTCGCGGCGCTGGTCTTGCCGCCAGAGGCATGGATCGGGTGACAGGTGACCACATGGGCATGCTGGCCACCGTCATGAACGCGCTGGCGATGCAGGATGCGCTGGAGCGGCTCGCGGTCGAGACGCGCGTGATGTCGGCTCTGAAGATCGGTCAGGTCTGCGAGGACTACGATCGGCGGCGCGCCATGCATCACCTAGACAAGGGGCGTGTCACCCTCTTCGCGGCGGGAACCGGCAACCCCTTTTTCACCACGGATTCGGCGGCCAGCCTGCGGGCGATCGAGATCGGGGCGGATCTGCTGATCAAGGCCACCAAGGTCGACGGCATCTATTCCGCGGACCCGGTCAAGGATCCGACCGCGACCTTCTACCGCCGAATCAGCTACGATCAGGTACTCCACGAGGGCTTGATGGTGATGGATACCACAGCCATCGTGCTGTGCCGGGACCATGGAATGCCCTTGCGTGTCATCAATATCAACGAACCAGGCGCCTTGCAGCGATTGATCCGCGGCGAAGAGGTCGGGTCGCTGGTCGTCAGCGGGAACTAACATGATCGACGATATCAAGAAAGACGCGGCGGACCGCATGGGCAAGAGTGTCGAGTCGCTCTCCCATGAGCTCGCCAAGATTCGCACCGGGCGCGCCCATCCGTCGCTGCTCGACCACATCATGGTCTCCTATTACGGCTCGGAGATGCCGATCCGCCAGGTCGCCAACGTCAACGCCGAGGATGCGCGCACCCTCGCCGTGGTGCCCTGGGAAAAGAACATGGTGCAGGCCATCGAAAAGGCCATCATGCAGTCGGATCTGGGCCTCAATCCCAATACCGCCGGAACCGTCATCCGCGTTCCCATGCCGGCCCTGACCGAGGAGCGGCGGCGGGATCTGATCAAGGTCGCCCGCAACGAGGCGGAACAGGCGCGCGTGGCGGTGCGCAATATCCGTCGCGATGCCAATCACGAACTCAAGGAACTGGTCAAGGAAAAGATGATCTCCGAGGACGACGAGCGGCGCGGACAGGAGATCGTGCAGAAACTGACCGATCAATACATCAAGGATGTCGATACGGTGCTGGCTGAGAAAGAACAAGATCTGATGTCGATTTAAGACCGCCTGGCCGATCCGATTCAGACCCTCGTGAATACCGCTACGCCCGCCGTCCTTACCGTCGATCCGCAGCGTTCCGTCCCCCGGCATGTCGCGATCATCATGGATGGCAACGGCCGCTGGGCCAAGCTGCGTGGCCGTCCGCGCACCGCCGGTCATCGCGAGGGCGTCAAGAGCGTGCGCGCGGTGGTTGAGGAATGCGTGCGCCGCGGCATCGATACCCTGACGCTCTTCGCCTTCAGCAGCGAGAACTGGCAGCGGCCGCGTGCCGAGGTCAACATCCTCATGGAATTGTTCATGACCGCCCTGCGCGGCGAAGTCAAACGCCTGAACGAGAACGATGTACGCCTGCGCGTCATCGGCGAGCGGGGCGCCTTTTCCGAGAAACTCCAGCGTCGCATCCGCGACGCCGAGACGCGGACCGCGAACAACGTCACCCTCAACCTGCAGGTGGCCGCCAACTATGGCGGGCGCTGGGATATCGCCCGGGCCGCGCGTCGATTGGCCGAGGAGGTGCGGGCTGGGCGCCTGGATCCGGACGCCATCGATGAAGATGCCCTTGCGCGCCGGCTGTCTTTTCCCGATCTCCCCGAACCCGATCTCTTCATCCGCACCGGCGGAGAGCAGCGCCTGAGCAATTTCGTGCTCTGGCAGTCGGCCTATGCCGAGCTGTATTTCACGGATATTCTCTGGCCGGATTTCAATGAAGCGGCATTCGGTCACGCGCTGGACGACTTCTCGCGTCGGCAGCGTCGTTTCGGTCACACCGGCGAGCAGATCGAAACCTGGAGCGCGATGGGTGCCTATGAGCGAACTGAATAGCACCCTGCGCGCGGCAAGCAGTCTGCAGCGCCGCACCTTCACCGCGTTCCTGCTGGGACCGCTGGTCATCGCCGTCATCCTGTGGTTGCCAACTCCCGCGTTCGCCCTGTTCTTCACCGTGGCGCTCCTGCTCGCGGCCTGGGAATGGTGCGCGCTGGCCGGTCTTCGCCAGACCCCGCCTCGGGTCGCCTATCTGGCGGTCATGGCTTCCTGCATGGGCCTGTTCTGGCTAAGGCCCGATTGGTCGGTCTGGTTGTTCGGCGTCAGTCTTCTGTTTTGGATTGTCCAGGCAATCCGGCTGTGGCGCGTGCGTCGGATCGAACCGGTCGCGGGATTTCAGTCGTGGCTGTTGCCGATCGGCCTGCTGGTTCTGGTGGCGCCGTGGGCGGCCTTGGTCGACTTGCATCGCGTTCCCGAACTCGGACCCGGCCTGGTGCTGTTCCTGATGATCCTGATCTGGACCGCCGATTCCATGG
The DNA here is from genome assembly GCF_000227745.2 of Thiocystis violascens DSM 198. NCBI lineage: Bacteria > Pseudomonadati > Pseudomonadota > Gammaproteobacteria > Chromatiales > Chromatiaceae > Thiocystis > Thiocystis violascens. The sequence goes on from NC_018012.1 coordinate 3,013,684, forward strand.
CCTACTTTGTCGGACGTCGCTGGGGTCGGGCCAAGCTCGCGCCCGCCGTGAGTCCTGGCAAGACGCGCGTTGGCGTCTATGGGGCCATCCTTGGGGCCATGATCTGCGGGCTGGCCTTTTCCTGGATCCAGTCGCTCGGCGTTCCCGAGACGCTCCTGATTCTGGCGGTCTGCGGCCTGTCGGCCTTGCTGTCGGTCGTTGGGGATCTGTACGAGAGCCTCCTGAAGCGCCGGCGTGGGGTGAAGGATTCCAGTCATCTGTTGCCCGGTCATGGCGGTTTGCTCGACCGCATCGACAGCTTGACCGCGGCGGCCCCCTTCTTTGCCCTGGGCATGGCCTGGGTCATCACTTGACCGGAGTAGCATGGTGAAAGGCGTAACCGTACTGGGTTCGACAGGCTCCGTGGGCGTGAGTACGCTCGATGTGCTAGCGCGGCACGTGGATCGTTTTCGGGCCGTGGCCTTGACTGCGCATCGGGATGCCGAGCGCATGGCCGAGCAGTGTCGCCTGCACTGCCCTGACGTTGCCGTGATGGTGGATCCAGACGCGGCCACGCGACTACGGGGCCTGCTGGCGGACATGCCGAAGCGGCCAGAGATTCTCGTGGGCGTGGAAGGTCTTGAGCAGGTCGCGGCGATGCCCGGCGCCGATTACGTCATGGCGGCAATCGTTGGCGCGGCCGGCCTGCGTCCGACGCTTGCGGCGGCGCGCGCGGGCAAGCGGGTAATGCTGGCCAACAAGGAGTCGCTGGTGGTCGCCGGCGCCCTGCTGATGCAGGCCGTGGCCGAGAGCGGCGCGGAACTGTTGCCCATCGACAGCGAACATAACGCCATCTTTCAGTGCCTGCCGCCCAATTTCAGTACCGGACTCGCGGCGGTGGGCGTGGAGCGTATCCTGCTCACCGCCTCGGGCGGACCGCTGCGCGACTGGCCGGTCGAGCGCCTGGCCGCCGTCACCCCGGAGCAGGCCTGCGCCCATCCGACCTGGGTCATGGGCCGCAAGATTTCGGTCGACTCCGCCACCATGATGAACAAGGGGCTGGAGGTCATCGAGGCCTGCTGGCTGTTCGGAACCGATACCGACCATATCCAGGTCGTGGTGCACCCGCAGAGCGTGATTCATTCGCTCGTCCAGTACCAGGACGGGTCGGTGCTAGCGCAACTCGGAAATCCGGATATGCGCACGCCCATCGCGCATGCGCTGGCCTGGCCGGAACGACTTGCGTCGGGCGTCGCCCCGCTCGATCTGTTCGCGGTGGGGCGTCTCGATTTTCAGGCGCCCGATCTGCTGCGCTTCCCCTGTCTCGCGCTGGCCTTCCAGGCGGCCCGCCATGGCGGGATTGCGCCGGCCGTCCTGAATGCCGCCAACGAGATCGCGGTGGCGGCATTCCTTGATCGGCGCATCGATCTGCCGGGCATTGCGGCCGTGGTGGGCGCTACGCTGGACGCGCTGCCCGACGAGACGGTCGAGGGTCAGGGGGTCGATTTTCTGCTGGATGTCGACCGTCGCGCCCGCGAATGCGCGGAACAATTGGTGCGAACGCGGGTCATCTAAAAGCGATGGAGATTCTTTTTACAATCGCTTCCTTCGTCGTGGCGCTGGCGATTCTGATCGCGGTCCACGAATTCGGGCATTTTTGGGTCGCCCGCCGCGTGGGCGTCAAGGTGCTGCGATTTTCGATCGGTTTCGGAAGGCCGCTGTTGCGCTGGCAGAGCCGGCGCGACGAGACCGAGTATGTGCTCGCGGCGATTCCGCTCGGCGGCTACGTCAAGATGCTCGACGAGCGCGAGGAAGCGGTTCCCGAAAACCAGTTGGATCGGGCCTTCAATCGCCAACCCTTGTGGAAGCGGTCGGCCATCGTCGTCGCGGGTCCGCTGTTCAATCTGCTGTTCGCCATCCTGGCCTATTGGGCCATCTTCATCGTCGGCGATACCGGCCTGAAGCCCGTCATCGGCGTGGTTGCGCCACAGTCGATCGCCGCCGCGTCGGGGTTTCAGCCCGGCGACGAACTGCTCCGGATCGGCGACCGCCCCGCGCGAAGCTGGGAGACAGCCGTTTTCGCCTTCGCGGTCGAGGCGATGGATGGACAGGATCTGCCGATTCGGGTGCGCGACGCAGGCGGGCGGGAACAGGATCGTTGGCTTCCCGGCGAGGCCATTGCCGGTCTGGCCGAGGAGCCCGATCTGCTGGGCCGGCTCGGTTTGGAGGCGCGTCGTCCTCGCCTGCCCCCAATCATCGGGGAACTCGTACCCGGAGAGCCGGCGCAGCGCGCCGGGCTTGAGGTTGGCGATCGCCTGGTCGCGGCCGACGGCATCGCGATCGATTCCTGGCAGGATTGGGTGGCCCTGGTGCGCGAGCGCGCGGGCCAAAGCATTCCGATCGAGGTCGAGCGCGGCGATGGCTCGCTCCAGGAGATCTCGATCACCCCCCGGTCGACGGAGATCGACGGTCGGGAGGTCGGTCGGATTGGGGCCGGCGTCCTGGTGCCCGATGATTTGATGGACGATTACCGTGTCCTGGTCCGCTACGGACCAATCGAGGCATTGGGACAGGCAGTCGACAAAACCCTGGACACGAGCGTGACGATGCTGCGGGTCATCGGTCGCATGCTGATTGGCGAGGCATCGGTGCGCAATCTCAGCGGCCCGATCACTATCGCGGAAGTCGCGGGGCAAACCGCGAGTTCCGGTCTCCTTGCCTTCGTGAAATTCCTGGCCGTGGTCAGCATCAGCCTGGGTGTCTTGAATCTGCTGCCGATTCCCGTGCTCGATGGCGGCCACCTGTTTTATTTCCTGATCGAGTGGATCAAAGGCAGTCCAGTGTCCGAACAGATCCAGCTCCAGGGACAAAAGGTCGGCTTCATCCTGCTCGCGGCGCTGATGTCGCTCGCTTTCTACGTGGACATCTCCCGGCTATTGGGCTAAGCCCGCTGCATCCCTTATACTACCGCCCCTTGGATGCCGACTGCGTGGCAGATTTCGGCCTGATCGAGGGGAACCCGTCTTGCGCGCAATAGCTCAGATTTTTCGCAGTGGCGCCAGACAGCTCGTTGTGCTGTCTGCCGTCCTGGTTTCGATGCACCAGCCAGCCGCCGCCGCGGTCTTCGAGGTGTCCGATATACGGGTCGAGGGACTCCAGCGGATCGCTCCGGGGACTGTCTTCAACTATCTCCCGGTCCAGGTCGGCGATACCGTTGGCGAGGATGTCACCGGCGGGATCATTCGCGCGCTCTATAAGACCGGCTTCTTCGATGACGTCCGCGTCGAGCGCGACGGCAGCGTGCTGGTGCTCTGGGTCCGCGAACGGCCCGCGATCGCCGAGATCAAGATTACCGGCAACAAGGATATCGAAACCGAGGCGCTCAGTAACGCACTGGCCGATATCGGACTCAAGGAAGGACGCGTTTTCAATCGCTCGGTCCTTGATCGCATCGAGCAGGAGTTGGAGCGCCAGTATTTCGCGCGCGGGAAATACGGGGTGCTCATCCAGTCCACCGTCTCGCCCCTGGAACGCAATCGGGTTGCCGTCAATATCGAAGTGATCGAGGGACTCACCGCCCGGATCAAGCAGATCAATCTGATCGGCAATCAGGCCTTCACAACCAAGGAACTGAGCAAGCAGTTCAAGCTGGGGCCAACGAGCTGGAATTCCTTCTACTCCAAGAACGATCAGTACTCGAAGCAAAAACTCGCTGGCGATCTGGAGACCCTGCGCTCGTTTTATCTGGATCGCGGCTATATCAAATTCGATATCAAATCGACCCAGGTGTCGATCAGCGCCGACCGCAAAGAGATCTATATCACGGTCGTGATCGAGGAAGGCGCACCCTTCACCATCAGCGATATCCGGCTCGCCGGCGAGCCATCCGTCCCCGCAGCCCAGTTGTTTCCTCTGATACAGCTCAAACGCGGCGACTTCTTCTCGCGCAAGGCGACCACGGAAAGCGCCGAACGGATCTCCAATCTACTCGGCGACGAGGGCTATGCCTTCGCGAATGTCAATACGGTGCCCGAGATCGACGAAGCCGCCAAGGAAGTCGCGGTGACCTTTTTCGTCGATTCCGGAAAACGGGTCTATGTTCGCCGGGTCAACATGAAAGGCAATACGCGCACCCGCGACGAGGTGCTGCGTCGCGAGATGCGCCAACTGGAAACCGCCTGGTTCTCGGCCGAATTGGTGCGTAAATCGCGCGAACGACTTCAGCGTCTGGGCTATTTCGACGACGTTTCGATCGAAACGCCAGCGGTTCCAGGCTCGGCGGATCAAGTCGATGTCGACGTTTCGGTCAAGGAAAAGCCGGCTGGAAACCTGGCCGCCGGGATCGGGTTTTCGCAGTCGCAGGGCATTATCCTGAACGCCAGCGTGACGCAAAATAATTTTCTCGGCACCGGGAAGCGCGTTTCGATGGCCTTGAATACCAGCGCTGCGACCCGTCTGTATCAGCTCGGTTACCTCAATCCCTATTACACCGTCGACGGGATCAGTCGCGGGTTCAACCTGTCGTATCGCGAAACCGATTTCGACGAGTTGATCGGTGCCGATTATTCGGCCAATGTGGGCGTGGCGGGCATGAATTTCGGTTTGCCAATCTCGGATACCAGTCGCGCCGGGTTCGGTTTCCGCTATCAATACACGGATTTCACCGCGGGTTATTCCGAGATCGCGCAGGAGTTCGTGGAGCAAAATGGAAATACGTTCAACGATTTCTTTCTCTCCGCGAATTACACGAGCGATACCCGCGATACGGCGATCTTTCCGACCCGCGGTGGATTGCGAACCGTTTTTGCCGAGGTTGCGGTTCCTGGCAGCGATCTTCAGTATTACAAGATCAATTATCAGGAGCAGCGCTATATCCCGTTGACATCCCGCTTCGTCTTCTCGCTGAGTGGCGATGTCGCCTACGGCGACGGCTATGGCGACACCGAATCCCTGCCGTTTTTTGAAAATTTTTATGCTGGCGGTCCCCGCTCGGTCCGTGGCTGGATTGCCAATTCGCTGGGGCCACGCGAAACCCTCACCGACGATCCCGTCGGCGGCAATCTGAAATTGGTCGGAAGCGTCGAACTGTTTGCGCCCGCGCCAGTGGGCGGAGAGTTTGAAAAAAGCCTGCGCCTGGGCGCTTTCTTCGATTTTGGCACCGTCTGGATGATGGACGATTCCGATCTCCTGACATCGACCGGATTCGATCTTGGCGATCTACGCTATTCGACGGGCTTGTCCGTCACCTGGCTGTCGCCCGTCGGTGCGCTCTCCTTTAGTTTCGCCTATCCCCTCAATGAAGAGGAAGGCGACGATACTCAGGTGTTTCAGTTTGGATTTGGACAAACCTTCTGAGTGGCGGGGTTGCGAGTGAATATTCCTGTTGTCCGAGCACTGATCGTGCTGATGGGTTTTTGGGGTCAATCGAACGCCGCGTCCGATTATCGCATCGCCGTCGTCGATCCCAATCGCGTGGTCGAGCAGTCTCCTCAGTACGAGGCCGCTCGCGATTCGCTGCAGCGCGAGGTCGAGGATCGCGAGCGCAGCCTTCGCGATCAGCAGGAACTGATCGCCTCATTGCAGAGCAAGCTCGAACGCGATGGCGCCTTGATGAGCGAAAGCGAGATTCAGCGTCTGCAAAACGATATTCGCAGCCGGACGCGGAAATTGAAGTATGCGCGGGATGAATTTCAAGAGGATTTCGCGTTGCGTCAAAATGAACTGCGGACCAAGCTGGGACGTCAGGTGAAAGAGGTCGTCGTCGAGTTGGCGAAGGAACAGAAGATCGATTTGATTCTCAGCGAGGGTCTTGTCTATTCCGATCCGCGTATCGACATTTCCGATCTCGTCATCGAGCGACTGAAGCAGGAATTTGAGAAGAAGTGAGATGCCGCTAAAGCGCATCGAGAGTGACATTGGGTTTTGTCGACTGATCCACCGTCAGGGTCGCCAATCGCGGTCGGTAAGACGATGCACGAGCACGAACAACGCATTTCGTGCTGGACGCGGTTGACTTCGGAGAATGGTAGGTTATCGAGCTGAATGATTTGAGGTCTGAACATATGGAGATCTGCCTCGGAGAACTCTCGGCCCGACTGGGCGTGACCTTGATCGGCGATGCGACTGTCAGCGTATCCCGAGTCGCTCAATTGACGAATGCGGATGCCAGGAGTCTCGCCTTTCTCGGCGATTCCAAATACCGCCGTCATCTTGAAGCGACCGCGGCGGGCGCCGTGATCCTGTCGAAAGCCGACGCGGGCGCCTGCCATATGCCCGTTTTGCTGAGCGACAATCCCTATCTGACCTTTGCCAGGGCGGCACGGATTCTTCACCCGGATTCGCCCGTCATTGGGGGCAGGCACCCGAGTGCGGTGATCGATCCCGATGCGCGGGTCGATCCAACCGCCTGGATCGGTCCGCTGGTCGTCCTGGAGGCCGGCGTCCTGATCGGTCCGAGGGTGTTTGTCGGCCCTGGCTGCATTCTAGGCGAAGGGGTTCGCATCGACGAGGACAGTCGTTTGATTGCGCGGGTGACGCTGTGCGCGGGAACCCAGGTGGGCAAACGGGCGCTGTTGCATCCAGGCGCGGTGATCGGTCGGGAAGGCTTCGGTTTCGCGCGCGATGGCGAGCGCTGGATCCGCATCCCGCAGGTCGGGCGGGCGGTGCTGGGCGACGATGTCGAGATCGGCGCCAATACCGCCGTCGATCGTGGTGCGATCGGCGATACGGTCATCGGGCACGGCGTCAAACTGGATAATTTGATCCAGATCGGACACAACGTCGAAATCGGCGACAATACCGCCATCGCGGGAAATGCCGGGATCTCCGGATCGACGCGGATCGGCCGCAATTGCACCATTGCCGGGGCGGTGGGGATCGCGGGTCATCTGAGCATCGGTGACGACGTGCATTTCACTGGCATGGCCATGGTCACCCGCTCCTTCCCCGAGCCGGGCTCCTACAGTAGCGGGATACCGGCCATGCCAAGCGCGGAATGGCGCCGCAACGTGGCGCGTTTCAGGCACCTCGATGACCTGACGCGCCGATTGAAACATCTTGAGTCATTACTTGAAACGATGAAAGAAACAACAGAGCGGGGGAATTCCTAATGGATGGATCGCATCCTGTGCCGATCGAACCCGATCAGCAGTCTGGTCGCTCGGAGGACGTCGTGAGCACAATGGACATCCACAAGGTGTTGAGCCTTTTGCCGCACCGCTATCCCTTCCTGCTGGTCGATAAAGTGATCGATTACAAGATCAACGACTATCTGATCGCGGTGAAAAACGTTTCGTACAACGAGCCGTTTTTCATGGGACATTTCCCGGTGCGCCCGGTCATGCCCGGGGTGCTCATCATCGAGGCCATGGCGCAGGCGACCGGTCTCCTGGCCATGGCGTCGCGCCCGGAAGAGGTCGGCGACAAACTCTATTATTTCGTCGGGATCGATAAAGCCCGCTTCAAACGTCCCGTCGAACCCGGCGACCAGTTGATCATGGAAGTCAAACTCGGACCGGTGCGCCGAGGGATCTGGAAGTTCGACGCCGAGGCGCGGGTCGATGATCACATCGTTGCGACCGCCGAAATCATGTGCACGGCGCGAGACTTTACCGCTTGATTCATCCCACCGCAGTCATCGATGCCGGGGCCGAACTGGACTCCGATGTCGAGGTCGGTCCCTTTGCCGTGATTGGCGCGGGCGTTCGGATCGGTGCCGGAACCCGCATCGGGCCACATGCGGTGCTGCGCGGGCCGACACGGATCGGTCGCGATAACCGGATCTTCCAGTTCGCATCCATCGGCGAGGATCCGCAGGACAAGAAATATGGCGGCGAGCCGACTTGGCTTGAGATCGGCGACCGCAACCAGGTACGCGAGTTCGTCACCCTGCATCGCGGAACGGTTCAGGATCAGGGCGTCACGCGCATCGGCAACGACAATCTCTTCATGGCCTACACCCATGTGGCGCACGATTGCCGTATCGGCAATCAGGTGATCATGGCCAATGCCGCCTCTCTGGGGGGACATGTCGAGATTCAGGACTGGGCGATCCTCGGCGGTTTTACCATCGTCCATCAATTCTGCCGGATCGGCACCCACGGGTTTTGCGCCATGGGTTCGGTGCTGAACAAGAACGTGCCCCCCTATGTCGTGGTCGGGGGACACCCCGCCGAACCGCGCGGGATCAATTCGGAGGGATTGCGCCGACGCGGCTTCCCGACGGAGAGCATCCAGGCCATCAAGCGTGCCTATCGGACCCTCTACATGGCCAATCTGAAACGCGACGAGGCGCTCGCGCGGATTCGCGGGATGGCTGAAACGGCCCCGCAACTTGCCGTGCTGGCGGATTTCATCGCCGACAGCCAACGCAGTCTTGTGCGTTAACCTGACAAGAGCGGTCAGCGGTCAGCCTCCAGCCGGTATTTTGCCATGGTTTTCGCTGATCGAAGCCGCCCCCCGCTGGCTGAATCCCAGCAAGTGTGGCGCGATGACCAAGTGTTTGATTCAAGAAGCTGGCCACTGGAAGCTGGAAGCTGACTACGCTTTTTAAGTGAACGGACCCGATGAAAACGACAGGATCTACATTGACGGTTGGGATCGTGGCCAACGAGCCTTCCGGCGATCTGCTTGGCGCCGCGCTCATCCGTGAGCTACGTGAGATGCTCCCCGACGCCCGCTTTGTCGGCGTGGCCGGGCCACGCATGCAGGAGGTCGGCTGCGAGACCCTGTTTGCGATGGAACGTCTATCGGTGATGGGCCTGACGGAGGTGCTCGGACATCTGCGCGAATTGCTCGGGTTGCGGGCCGAGCTGAGGCGCTATTTTCTCGCCCATCGGCCGGCGGTCTTCATCGGCGTCGACGCGCCGGATTTCAATCTGGGTCTGGAGCGACGACTGCGCGCGTCGGGCATCAAGACCGTGCATCTCGTCAGTCCGACCGTCTGGGCCTGGCGTCCCGGCCGGGTCAAGGGGATTCGGCGCGCGGTCGATCTGATGCTCAGCGTCTTTCCCTTCGAGGAGACCTTCCTCAGACAGCATGGCGTCCCGGCGACCTATGTCGGACACCCGCTGGCCGACGAGATCCCGCTAGAGGTCGATCGGGACGCCGCGCGCGCCCGGCTTGGACTCTCGCCAGCCTTCCCGGTCATCGCGCTCCTGCCCGGCAGCCGCGTGGGCGAGATGCAGCGTCTGGCGGCGCCTTTCATCGACGCGGCCCGCTTATGCCTGACCGCGCGACCAGACCTGCGCTTCGTGGTCCCTTTGGTCACTGCCGGCCTGCGGGCGCGGTTCGAGGCTGAACTGGCGCGCCGGGCACCCGAGCTTCCTGTCACCCTGGTGGATGGACGCAGCCGCGACGCCATCGCCGCCGCCGATTGCGTGCTCACCGCCTCGGGAACCGCGACCCTGGAGACGCTGCTGCTCAAGCGGCCAATGGTGGTCGCCTATCGCGTCCATCCGCTCACCTATCACCTGGTCAAGCGCCTCGGTCTGATCAAGGTGCCCTATATCGCGATGGCCAATCTGCTGGCGGGGCGCGCGCTGGCGCCGGAGTTCATTCAAGATCGCTGCCGCGCCGAACGGCTGGCGCCCGCGTTGCTGGACTTCCTCGACGATCCAGAGCGCGTGGCCGGGATCCAGGACGAATATGGGCGCATCCATCGCGAATTGCGCCGCCAGGCAGCCCGTGAGGCAGCCCGCGCCATCCTTGGGCTCATCGGACAGCAGAAGGCATGAGCGAAGCGGTCATCCTGGTCGCGGGAGTCGACGAGGCGGGGCGCGGTCCACTCGCGGGACCGGTCAGCGCCGCCGCCGTGATCCTGGATCCGGCCCGTCCGATCGACGGCATCGCCGATTCAAAAAAGCTCAGCGCGCCGCGCCGCGCCATCCTGGATCGGGAGATTCGCGCGCGCGCGCTCGCCTGGGCGGTTGCCTGGGCGACGGTCGAGGAAATCGACCGGATCAATATCCTCCAGGCCTCGCTGCTCGCCATGCAACGTGCGGTAGCCGCGCTCGCGATCCGGCCCCAACGCGTTTTAGTGGATGGCAATCGTTGTCCTGAGTTTGGCCTTGAAGCGCAAGCCATCATTGGCGGCGACGGTCTGATTCCAGCCATCGGCGCGGCCTCCATTCTCGCGAAAGTCGCACGCGATCGCTTGATGGAGCAGATGGACCTGGATTTTCCAGGCTATGGCTTCGCGACTCACAAAGGCTACCCCACCCGAGTCCATCTCGCGGCCTTGCGGACGCTTGGGGTCTGCCCTCATCATCGCCGCAGCTTTGGGCCAGTACGGACCTTGATCGAGTCCAACTAAACGGCTTTCCGCATGAAGGGCTTGTTCCGCGGAGCAGATTCGGCCGCATGTTGAATCAATGGTTACGGGCGCCAATGAAATGTTTACACTGGACGGGCTGATGGTTGTATTTCATGCAAGCGTTAAGCGTCTTGCTGCCCAGATTCGTCAAGCGTAGCATTCATCAGCTATCGATCAAATCTGCTGGTTTGTTCATGGTTTTGAGAAACCCGGACAGACTATGTTTCAAGGCGCGAAATGATCGATGTCGGAACATTTGTCGCGGACTCCTCCAAACCGATGGCTGACGCCATCCTTGATTGGGGGATTGCGCACGTTGAGTTGTGTCAGCGGAGGGAAATAGAGTGAAAAAAATCGTAAAGTCCGCCATTCTTGGCTTGCCTGTGGCGCTGCTCCTGGCCGGCTGCGGCAAATATGCGTCAGTTAGCTATGAGAAGGATATTAGGCCGATCATCGATAAACATTGCGTCGAATGTCACCTGAATGGCGGGCAGGGCCATGTTGCCAGCGGTTTTTTGATAGAGTCCTACGATTCGCTGATGAAAGGCACGAAATTCGGTCCCGTGGTGGTCGCGGGCGATCCGCTCTCCAGCAGTCTCTATCGTCTCGTCGCTGGAGAAGTGGATAAATCGATCCAGATGCCGCATGGCAAGGATCCCATCAGTGACAAGGAGATCGAGACGATCGAGCGATGGATCGCGCAAGGCGCCAAGAATAACTGATTGGCCGATTCGCGTCTGGTGTCGGGTTCATTCGGCCTGGCGCCACGCATCCTCTGCGTACTCGAGTCAAGTGCCGCCATGGCATGATCGCATCCTTGCGCGGGGCTTGACTCGATGGCGGGATCGCTCGCACGGCGTTCATTCTCGCCAACATGACTCATCTCCGGATTCTCCTGTCTATTCGAAGCCTTGGGCTCGGGCATGAATGTTCCCGGAAATCGCCCAAGACCGGGAAGACCATCCATGCACCACCCGGAACACCACGGCACGACAGAGGCGGAACTCGATCCAAGTGTCCAGGATACCGGCAAACAGATTGCCGCCATCCTGGAGGATGGCGGGATCGTTACCCATGAGCAGCTGATTCACGCCCGCCGTGTCCTCGGCAAGCTCCGGGACGATCATTCCCTGACCCAGGTACTGCAGGAGCTGGGGTACCTCGATGCCCGGCAGCTACGGCAGGCCCTGCGCGAGAATCGCCAGATTGTCCCTTTGGGCAACCTGCTGGTGGAATTGGGTTATCTCAAACCGCTTGAACTTAGGGCTGCGCTCGACGCGCAGCAGGATCCGGAGTTTCAAGGGAAGCGGCTAGGCGAAATTCTGCTGGAAAAACGCCTCATTCAGGAACATCAACTGATCGAGGTGCTGGCGGACCAACTGGGTTTTCTGTACGAGGAACCCAGTTTTACCGACATCGATCACGATCTGCTGTACCAGGTCACTCCCGACTGGTGCCGACGTTTCCAGGCGGTCCCCATGCGCCGGAAGGGCGAGACGGTGCAGGTCGCCTTTCGCAATCCATTGGATACCTTTGCCAGACAGGCGGCGGAGGGTACCTTTGGCGAGGTTCTCGCGGTGATCAGTACCCGTCGCGCGGTCGAGGATACCATCACCGCCTACGAGAACAGCCGCCAGCATACCCGTCAGCGTCCGGCGGAGGTGAACGAGGCCGATGCCTCCAGCGTGGTCGATCGGCTGATCGTGGAGGCGCTGGAGTTGGGCGCCAGCGATATCCATCTCGAACCCATGCGCCAGCAACTGCGCGTGCGCCTGCGTCACGACGGCATCCTCATGTTGCATAAGGAACTGGATCGGGCGATCGCGCCGATTATCAGCAGCCGTCTGAAGGTTCTCTGCAAGGCCGATATCGCCGAGAAGCGTCGCCATCAGGGCGGCGGTTTTCGTTTCGACGACCCCCAGAGCGGTCGCCGCAGCGACGTGCGCGCATCCTTTTATGCCACCATCTTCGGCGAAAAAATCGTGCTGCGCCTGCTCAGCCGCAAGGCGGAGTTGCTGGATATCAAGGAGGTCGGTCTGGCACCGCGGATGTTGGAGCGGTTCGTCGAAGATGCGCTGGAGGTTCCCAGCGGGGTGATCCTGATCACCGGCCCCACGGGTTCCGGCAAGACCACGACGCTCTATGGCTGCGTCAACTATCTCAACGACATGGAGCGTAGCATCATCACCGCCGAGGATCCGGTGGAATATGTCATCGACGGGATTGCCCAGTGCAATCTGAACCCCAAGATCAATCTAACCTTCGAGGAAACCCTGCGGCATATGGTCCGGCAGGATCCAGACGTGATCGTATTGGGCGAGATCCGCGATCAGTTTTCGGCGGAATCGGCCATTCAGGCGGCCCTGACGGGCCACAAGGTGCTGACCACCTTCCATACCGAGGACAGCATCGGCGGTCTGTTGCGACTGATGAACATGCAGATCGAGACCTTCCTGATCTCCTCCACCGTGGTCTCGGTGCTGGCCCAGCGCCTGTTGCGGCATGTCTGCGAACATTGCGCCGCGCCCTATCGTCCGAATGCCAACGAATTGCATCGGCTCGGCTGTCAACAGAACGACCTGGCCGGCGCCAATTTTCGGCAGGGACGCGGCTGTCGCGAATGCCACTACACGGGCTATGCCGGGCGGGTCGGGGTGTTCGAACTGCTGGTGCTGAACGAAATGGTCAAGGACGCCATTCTTAACAAGCGAACCTCCTCGGAGATCCGTCGGATCAGCATCGAGACCTCGGGGCTGATCACGCTTCTGGAGGATGGTCTGGCCAAGGCCGCCGCGGGCGCAACCAGCCTGCATGAAGTGCTACGTCATCTGCCGCGGCTGGGACGGCCACGACCGCTGCGGGAGATCCTGCGGCTGGTCGGCGAGACTCCGGTGCGATGATGCGAGGCTCGATTCGTCTCCCTGCCTCACGCCCGGATGACGCGAGGTATCCGTGAGCGAAAAGTCACTGAAGGATCTGATCGAGGAACGTTTCGAGACCGACAGCCTGCAACTGCCGGTGTTCAATCCGGTCGCGCTGGAACTGCAAAAACTCAATCAATCCGACACCGTTTCCATGAACCAGATCGCGGACCTGATCATGAAAGATCAGTCGTTGGTCAGCCATCTGCTGCGCCTCGCGAATTCCTCCTTTTATGGCGGGCTGAAACAGGTGGAGACGGTCAGCGCGGCCGTGGTGCGGTTGGGGATGAATCGGGTCACCAGTCTGGCGATGCTGGCGTCTCTGTTACTGGTGAACAAGGCGCACGTCAAGGCCGTCAGCGCCTGTCTGCCGGCACTTTGGAGCCGCACCTTCGTCTGCGCCACCGGCGGGCGCTGGCTGGCGGAGCAGACGGGGTACAAGTCTCTGGCCGAGGAAGCGTTTCTGGCTGGGCTGCTGCACGATATCGGCGAGCTGTTTTTGCTCAAGGTACTGGAACGCCTAGCGGTGGATCGCAGCCATCCATTGCCGCTCACGGAATCGCTGGTAGGCGAAATCCTGGATGCCATGCACCAGGAGATGGGCTATCGGTTGATGGTCAAATGGGAACTGCCGGGAAGCTACGCGCGGATTGCCCGCGATCATCATGCGCGGGAATTCGACGAGAACGACACGCTCCTGGTCATCACCCGGTTGCTGGATATCGTCTGTCACAAACTCGGCATCGGTCAGACGGCCGATCCCGACATCGTCCTGGCGGCCACGCCGGAGGCCCAGGCGTTGGGTCTCAAGGAGATCAAGCTGGCGCAGTTGGAGATCCTGCTGGAGGACGCGGTCGCCGAGGCGAACGAGCTGTCATGAGGCAGGTCGCGTTGCGGATCTCTCCAACGGAACGGACCGCTGGCGAGCGCCGGATCATTCAAACATACAAAGGGGCCATCCGCCGCCAGGCGTGGCCCTGATGGGCGCGCCCGTCCCATTCGTGCAGGGTATGCCAGATGCCCTTGTCCCACAGCAGGCGACTGAGATAGCGGTTATTGTCGAGGAAAGGGTCTTGACTGCCGACCACGAGCACGATGTCCAACCGTCGCAGCGCCGCCAGACGATCCGGACAGCCCAGGTTGGGGAGGTACTGGGTGGGCGTGTGGAAATAGGTCAGATCGTCCCGGTGGCCGCCAAAGAGGTCACGGAAATCCTCCACGTTCAGACTCAGGTCATAGCGCCCGGAGAAGGCCGCGACCTTGCGGAAGAGGTGCGGGTGACGGAAGGCGATATTGACGGCATGAAAAGCGCCCAGGCTGCACCCGTGGGAGATGGTGCAGGGGTGCGGATTTTTCGCCGCCATCAGGGGCAGCACTTCGTTCAGGACATAGTCCTCGAAGGCATGATGGCGACGGATACGGTCGGCGGGGTGATTCCAGAAACAGTAGAGCGATTCCCAGTCGATACTGTCCACGCAATAGAGTTGGAGTTGTCCGGCCTCGATCTTGTGTCGGAGCGACTCGACGAGGCGCAGATCCTCGTACTCATGGAAACGTCCGTCGCGAGTCGGGAAGACCAGCACCTTGGCCCCGGCGTGCCCGAAGACCAGCAGTTCCATCTCCCGGCCGAGCCGGTGGCTATACCAACGGTGATATTCGCGGTTCATCGCCTTGACCTTGCGAAAAGAGAGAGTCGATAGGGTTCGATGCAGTGAAGTCGGTGCGCGCGGCCAGGGTCACCGGATCGCGTCCGCGGAATCCTAATGGATGAAGATTGCGGCCATGTGACTTGCGTCGGTCGCCGAGGCATCCCAAGCGCGGTCAGCCTAAGAAAGTATCCATCAACTGTCTCCCGACTTGAGCTGCACTGTCCGGCAGCAATCGGGAAGTAGAAAATGAACAGTTTTTAAGGATTGGCGAGACCGTCAGAGCGGCGCGAGGAAGGCCCAGAGCACGGCCATGAGATCCTGTTCCTGGCGCCGCCGGGCGGGATAGTCGAAGTGTCCGGCCTCCAGCACGAACAAGCCCTTGTCGCCAGGAATGGCGTTGTAGACCGCGAACTGTCCCGGCGGCGCCACGATCGGATCGAAACGGGCGGCGGCCACCTGCATCGGCTGGCGGATATGCCTGGCGGCGAGGGCGGCATCGTAATACGCCAGGGTTTCCGGAACCCGACCCTGAGTCCGCACGAAGGACTGGACCGCTGCCCCGCTGCCGGTGGTGGGCAGGGTGAGCCGCAGCGGCTGGTGACCGAAGGTCGGCACATTGAGATGACCGCGCCCGAGGCGTTCATCCCAGGCCAGCGCCATGGCGCCCAGACCGCCGCCGAGGCTGATCCCGAGATAGCCGAGGCGTCCGTCGAGATCCGGGAAGAGTCGCAGCAGGACGGTGACGCCGGTCCAGATGTCGTCCACGCAGCCCCCAAGGAGGTAACGGTCGCGATCATGGATGTCATGGAGGACGTGCCAGTTGGGGTCTTCCGAAATCGGCGGACAGCGGCTCAGGCCAAGACCCCGGAAACAGGGAATCAGGTAAGCGCCATCCGGGCGCGGCAGATCCAGCGGCGGGCGCTCGACCCCGCCATAGCCGTGTCCCAGGATAAAGCCTCGCCGTGGCGGTTGATGCAACGGTGTCAACAGCCAGCCGCGAATCTGGACACCCTCGGTGGAGTCGTATTCCAGGTCATGCACCTGAAAATGCGGATGCGACAGGCTCGACCGGCGCAGGCGGGGGTTGGGATCGACCGTCAGGGCGCGAGCCTGGCGGGCGCGCCAGAAGGCGACGAAATCGGCTGGCTCGGGCGGCGGCTCGACCGCGAGCAGTGCGTCCAGGTCGTAGCCGTAGCTGGGATCGTAGGGATAGCCGTGAGCGAAGGACATGGGCATGGCTCGCAGTGGTTAAGGCATTGCCATTAAGTTACGCCGTTCGTGGTGAGTCCTGAGCATAGCCGAAGGGTCGAACCATGAACGGCTTAACTTAGTAACTGTCCACATACGATTTCCCGATTTTCCGTTCATCCTTCGACAAGCTCAGGACGAACGGAAAATCGCACTCCGAGGTTGACCTTGAATCCGTTCGTGGTGAGTCCTGAGCGCGGCCGAAGGGTCGAACCATGAACGGATTCAAGGTCGCCACGAACAGAGTACAGTTCAAATCGGGAAACAGTTAATGGACAGTTCCTTACTCCCACAAGCCTGGTTTAGCGGTAGACCCTGCCGGAGGATGCGCAGTCGCCGAGCCGAATGGGCTTATGCCGCATCATCGGACTCGAGAAAACGGAAGCCGTTGCGCCCGGCCTGCTTGGCCTGATACATCGCCAGGTCGGCATGGCGCAGCAGGGTATCGGGGTCGGCGTGGTCGAACGGGTAGAGGGTCACGCCAATACTCGCCGAGATCGCGACGCTGGTCTCCGCGTCGAGGGCATAGGGTTCGGAGATGGCCGCCAGCAGACGTGTCAGCAGGTGCTCGCATTCGTCCCGACTGGCCAGATTTCCCATCAGCAGCACGAACTCGTCGCCGCCCAGCCGGGCGACGGTATCGCCTTCGCGCACGGATTGAGTCAGCCGTCCGGCGACCGCGATCAGCAGTCGATCGCCCGCCGCGTGTCCATAGGTATCGTTGACCGGCTTGAAGCCGTCCAGATCGAGATAACAGACCGCCAGCAGACATTCCTCGCGCCGGGCATGCGCCAGGGCAATCCGCAGACGGTCGGCCAGCAACGTCCGATTGGGCAGGCCGGTCAGTGGATCGAAGTGCGCCATCTGTTCCAGACGGCGTTGCTGCTCCTTGATCTCGGTGAGATCCGTGAACATGGCGAACGAGCCGCCAAAACCCTGTTGCGCGTCCTGGATGGCCACCGCCGAGACCAGCGTCCAGAGTTCCGTGCCGTCCTTGCGGCAAAACCGACGTTCGTACTGTTCGTGCTCGCCACGATGCCGGGCCTGCATCCGCTCCCCATGCATCTCCAGATCCTCCGGGAACATGAACTCCTCGACCGGGCGGCCCAGCATGTCCGAGGGATCGTAACCAAGCAAGGCTGCCATGCGTGGATTGACGAAGGTGGTCAGATGCCGCTCGTCCATGGCCCAGATGCCTTCGTGGGCGGTCTCGACGATCCGGCGATAGCCTGACTCGCTCTCGCTCAGGGCATCTTGCGCACGCTTGCGCTCGACGATATCCCAGGCCAGGTCGGCGAAGGTGGAAACGATGTTCAGATCGCTCTCCTCATAGTCGCGCGGCTTGTTGCCGACACCGAGGATGGCGACGATGCGCTCGTTGCGGAACACCGGAACCACCAGTTCGCGGATGACCTGGGCATGTCCCGGCGGCAGGCCGTGACGCGCCGGGAGCGCCGCGTAGTCGTTCTGAATGATCGCCCGGCGCTGGCGCACGCAATCGGCCCAGACGCCGGCCGCCGAGAGCGGGTAATGGAGCCCGGCTCCTTCCGCCTGACAGAATTCGCGCACGGTTCGCGTCGACCAGGTTTGCAGTACCAGGGTTTCCTGATCGGGTTCCAGAAAGTGATAAAAACCGATCAGGCTGCCGGTCAGGGCCGCGGCCTCGTCGACACTCGCCCTCAGCACCTCTTCCATCGAGCGGGTCTCGGCCCCGTCGATCAGGCGCAGACGCGCCTTGAGCATGTCCGTGAGTCGTTTGAGATGGGTCACATCGCGCGCGGCGGCAAACACCCGCTCGTCATCCCCGTCATGATCGCGATAGACCGAGGCGTTGTAGAGCACGGGGGTCGCCCGGCCATCGCGGTGCATCAACTCCAGGTCATAATCGCGCACCTGTCCCTGCTCGAAGACCTGGCGGTAGCCTGCCCGCGCGCGCTCCGGATTGGAAAAATAGCTGGCAAACTCGGTCCCGACAAGTTCGGTGCGCGAATACCCCGTGGACGCTTCGGTGGCCGCGTTCACATCCTTGATCAGCCCTTCCGGGTCGATGACGACCAGGGGATCGAGACTGGCTTCGAGCAGGCCGCGGTTGTAACGATTGGCACGCCGCAGCGCATCCTCGGCCTGCTTCCTGTCGGTGATGTCCTCGGTGAAGATGACGATGCCGCCAACAGGTCCATCGTACCGATACCAGGGCCGCACGGCCCAGTGTTGCCATTGCACGCTGCCATCCCGACGCTCGAACCGGTCATCGGCCTCCTGCACCACCTCGCCGGCCAGACCGCGTCGATGCGCGTCTTTCCAGCGATCCGGGACCTCGGGAAAAATTTCGTAGTGAGAACGGCCAATGACGTCCGCCACTCCATAGTCAAGGAGCCAACGTCGGCTAACCGCGAGATAACGCATGTCGCGGTCGAACATCGCGAGCGCGACCGGGGCATAGCCGACGAACAGCCGCAGGCGCTCCTCGCTCTCGGCCAACTGTCGATCGCGCAGCGCGATACTGTCGGCCATGCGATTAAAGTCATTAGCCAGTTCGGCGAGTTCGTCGTTGCCCGCGACCGTGACACGCGCGGCGTACTGGCCGTTGGCGAGCGCCTTGGCTGCGTTCTGGAGGTGACGAAGTTTGCCGATGACGAAATGCTGCAATAAGGTGCCGCCGACGATGAACAGCAGCAGGAAGACCACGAGATGGTCGCGCAGCGAGCGGGTGAAATGCTCGAAGGCGCGCTGCTCGATTTGATCGATGGGCAGCCAAAGGCTCATGATCCCGCGCAGATCGCCCTCATGAAAACCGGACGCGGGCGAATAACGGTCGCGAATGTTCGCGGGAACCTGCTGAGGATCGCCGTGACAGGCCAGGCAATAGGCTTCGGTCCAGATCGGCTGCGCGTAGTGATAGAAGCGCCGTCCATCGGAAGCGGAGACCTGCGCGAGACGTTCCGACGACGTGGGATGTTGCGCGAAATACGCAATGGCATCCGCGTCGGTGTCGTCTGGCCCTTGGTTCTGATCGAGGCGTTCCAGACCGACGACCTGGATTTGCAGCTCATCTGGACGTTGTTTCCCAAGTTCTTCGGCGATCCTCGCGAGTGCATGGGTTGGCAGCAGATCGATGGTCTCGCAGGCCAGGGGCAGTCCATGATTGAGGAAGGACTGATGATAGACCCGGCTGCTGGCCGTCAGGACCGTCCGCAGGGCTCTGGCTTCGGCGAGGAGTGTCTCCATGGTTTCCGCGCGCGCCACGCGGTAGTGCTCGATTTGCAAAACCGTGAGACCGATCAGCAGGCTCGCGCCCACGCCAAGCCAGAGTTTCAGTTGGAGGCGTGAAATTCCGAGACCTTTCCCGATGAAATCACCCAGACGATGGCCTTGAGAGTCCGTTGATTTCATGGTGTTTGTTCGAGAATCTCCCGCTCCAGCCGTCGTTTCACGTCCCCCGGCGAGCCGGTGTGGCGCGCCAGCAGGTCATAGGCGACCGGGACCACGAAGAGGGTGAAGAAGGTCGCGGCGAGCACGCCGGCGAGGACGACGGTGCCGATCACGGCGCGGGTCTCGGCGCCGGCCCCGTTCGACAACAGCAGGGGCACGGAACCGGCGGCGGTGGTCAGTCCGGTCATGAGGATCGGACGCAGACGCACATCGGACGCCTCCAGCAGCGCGGCGCGGAATTCATGTCCCTGATCGCGCAACTGATTGGCGAATTCGACGATCAGGATGCCGTTCTTGGCCGCCAGTCCCACCAGCATGATGAGCCCGATCTGGCTGAAGATATTCAGCGTCTGCCCGGTAAGCCAGAGTCCGAGCAGGGCGCCGGCCATGGCGAGCGGAACCGTGAGCATGATGACCAGCGGATGCATCCAGCTCTCGAATTGCGCCGCCAGCACCAGAAAGACCACGACCAGACCCAGGGCGAAGACAAAGAGCACGCCCTCATTGCTGGAGCGAAAATCCCGACTCTGACCCTTGTAGTCGATCCGCGCCTGAGCGGGCAGATGGTCGCGCACCTTGGCCTCCAGATCGGCCAGCGCCGCGCCGAGCGAGAGCCCCTCCGCCAGATTCGCCTCGATGGTGATGGCGCGGATCCGGTTGTAGCGTTTGAGGCTCTGGGAGTCGGCCGACTCGATCACCCGCGCCAGATTGGAAAGCGGGATCAGCGCGCCGCTGCGATCGGAGCGCACATAGAGGTTATCCAGACTGCCGGGAGTGCGCTGTTCGGCGCGCTCGCCTTCCAGGATGACATCGTATTCCTCGCCGGCATCCAGATAGGTCGTGACCTTGCGCGAGCCGAGCATGGTCTCCAGGGTGCGTCCGAGGTTGCCGATGGTGACGCCCAGATCGGCGGCGCGGTCATAGTCGATCTCGACCCGAAGCTGGGGCTTGGTCTCCTTGTAGTCCCAATCGATGCCGGTCAGTCCAGGATTGTCCTGCTCGATGGCGGCGAGCAAGCGGTCGCGCCAGACGGCCAGTTCCTCATAGGTGCCGCCGCCGATGACGAACTGAATCGGTTTCGCGATGCGCGACCCGAAACCCTGTCGCATGACCGGAGTGGCGCGCACGCCGGGCAGATCGCTGAGTTTGGCGCGCACCTCGTCCATGATGACCCAGCCGGAGCGGCGCAGGCCAAAGTCGTTCAGGACCATAACCACCATGCCGGAATTGAAGGTCGAGGTATTGGTGAAGGCGCGCGGGGCACGGACCAGCAGCCGGATCGCCTCGCCGCTCTCGGTATAGGGCAAGAGGCGTCGTTCGATCTCGTCCATGTAATCCTTCATATACTCGAAGGAAGCGCCCTCGGGACCGTTGACCAGGATGAAGAAGGCGCCGCGATCCTCCTTGGGCGTGTATTCCTGGGGGATGCGCTCGAACAGCCAGAGCGCGCCGATCAGGGTGAACACGAAGGCCAGCAGCACGATCCAGGGCTGGCGCAACAGGAAACGCAGGCTTCGACCATAGCCGCGCCGCGCCCATTGAAAGGCGCGATCCACGCCACGGGACAGGACCGCGCGCCCCTGACTGGCGTGCGTGGCGGGCAGGATCCGGGAGGCCAGCATCGGCGACAGCGACAGCGCCACAAAGGACGAGAAGCTCACCGCCGCCGCCATGGTCAGGGCGAATTCGCCGAAGAGCCGTCCGACATCGCCCTGCAGAAAGGCGATGGGCACGAAGACCGCGACCAGCACGAGGGTGGTCGCGATCACCGCGAAGCCGACCTGACGGGTGCCCCGATAGGCCGCGACCAAGCGCGTCTCGCCATATTCTTCCATCCTTCGGTGGATATTTTCGAGCACCACGATGGCATCGTCGACCACCAGACCGATCGCCAGCACCAGCGCCAGCAGGGTCAGGATATTGATGGAGAAATCGAGCGCCAGGAGCAGGATAAAGGTCGCCACCAGCGACACCGGCACCGTGACCGCAGGCACCAGCGTGGCCCGCAGGCTGCCGAGAAAAAGAAAAATCACCAGCGTGACCAGACCGATGGCGATCGCCAGCGTCTTGTAGACCTCGTCGATGGCGCCCTTGACGAAGACCGAGCTGTCGTAGCTCTGCTTGATCGCCATCCCCTCGGGGAGCAGCGGATTGAGCCGGGCGGCCTCGGCCTTGACGCCATCGGCGACCGCGACGGTGTTGGCCGTGGACTGTTTGACGATGCCGATGCCGATCATGGGCACCGCGTTGCCCCGGAAGAAGGTGCGGTTTTCCTCGGTGCCGCGCTCCACCCGCGCGACATCGCCGAGACGCACCAGATAGCCGTCCTCGCCGCGCGCCAGCACCAGACGCGCGAAATCCTCGGGGGTCTTGAAGGCGCGATTGACCCGCACGCTGAACTGACGGTCGAGGGACTCGACCTCGCCCGCGGGCAGTTCCAGGTTTTCGGCGCGCAGGGCGTTTTCGACCTCCGCCACCGTCAGATTGCGCGCCGCCAGCGCCCTGCGGTCAAGCCAGATGCGCATGGCGAACACCTGATTGCCGCCGACCTGAACCCGCGCGACGCCATCTAGTACCGAGAATTGGTCCACCAGATAACGGCGCGCGTAGTCCGTGAGTTCCGGCAGGGTCAGACGGTCGCTGGTCAGGTTGAGCCAGAGGATGACATCCTCGTTGCTGTCGACCTTCCGGATCTCCGGCGGCTCGGCCTCCGCCGGCAACTGATCCAGGATGCCGGAGACCCGATCGCGGATGTCGTTGGCGGCGCCGTCGATGTCGCGGTCCATGTGGAACTCAACCGTGACCGCCGACCGCCCGTCCTGGCTGGTCGACTCCACCGTGCGGATGCCCTCGACGCCGGCGATGCGATCCTCGATGAGTTGGGTGATGCGGCTCTCCACCACATTGGCTGCGGCGCCGGGATAGATCGTCTCGACCGAGACCACGGGCGTGTCGATGTCGGGAAATTCGCGCAGCGGCAGACGGTCGAAGGCGACCAACCCAAAGGCGACCAGCAGGAGCGAGAGCACGCTGGCGAGCACCGGCCGGGTGATCGAGAGGTCCGAGAGGATCATGGCGCGGCATCCGTCACGGCGGGCGGATTCCGGGTGCCGTCACCGCCGATCGCGTCGAGAATCCGCAGCGGCTGACCGGGGCGAACCTTGTCGTTGCCGTCGGTCACGACACGCTCGCCCGGCTGGAGTCCCGCGCGGATTTCCACCCAGCCCGGCTGACGGGTGCCGATCTCGACCTGACGACGTTGTGCCGTCGGTCCCTCCTTCCCGTCGCTCAGGGCCAGGACGAAATGCTCCTGCCCTTGGTGCAGGAGCGCCTTTTCCGGAATGACCAGACCCTCGCGCGGATCGACCAGCAGATCGATGCGCATCAGTAGCCCTGGTTTCAGTTGCCGCTCCGGATTCGGGAGGATGGCGCGCACCTGCGCGGTGCGGGTCACCGGATCGATGCGGCTGTCGATGCCGCGCACCACGCCGGTAAAGACCCGCTCGCCATGCGCGCTGGTCCGGGCCTCGATCCGCAGTCCGGGGACCAGCGACGGCAGATGGACGCTCGGGACGGCGAAATCGAGCTTCATGAGGCGGTCGTCGTCCAGCGTCGTGATCGGATCGCCAGGTTCGACCAGTGCGCCGCGACTGACATCGCGGAACCCAAGGACACCATCGAAGGGGGCCAGGATGACGCGATCCGCTAGGCGCGATTCCAGCGCCACCAGGATTGCGTGCGCGGTATCCAGATCGCGCTTGCGTTCGTCGAGCAGCGATTCGGAAGCCGAACGTTGTGCCACCAGCGCCTTCACCCGTTGATATTGGCGCTCCGCTTCGCCTGCCCGAACCCGCGCCTCTTCCAGCAGCGCGTGCTCCTCGGCGTTGGTCATCTCGACCAGCAGATCCCCGGCGCGCACCCGCTGACCGTCCTCGAAATGCAGTCTGGAAATGGTCTCGGTCACATTGGCGGTGATGACGACTGACTCGTTGGCCTTGAGCGTCCCGAGCGCCTCGACCCGATCAGCCAGCGACTGGCGGACGACCTCGGCCGCCAAGACCGGAATCGGCTTCTCCGGCGGGTTGTCGGCGGCTTGCGCCATAGCGGCGGGAGCCCACAGGAGCAGACAGATCAGCAGCCGCCCGTTCAGTTGCGTCATCGAAAAATACCGCAAGCGTATCTCCAAAAGGCAAAGATCTCGTGTTTGATTTTTTCAGATCGTGACCAAACGACTGAACGAACCTGCATCCACGACGGCATGCGTCGTTTTGAATGATCGGCCAGGTTAGCGCAAACACTGAAAATGTTGGAGTCGATGCGGTTTCAATCATAGATGCGCGTTACCGGAAAGATGATGCGCATCCTTCGATAGATCAAGGAACGAGATTGCACTGGTTGACATCCTTGATCAGGATGAACCCAAGACACTTTATTGCCTGGTCCGAGAACGGGGAGATCAATTGGCCGATTTTGGATGATCGGCTGACGCATGCGGGCGCCGACTCCGTACGGTCGACAATGGCCGGCGGGCAGTGGAGCAGGCGACGACGATGGACGCCGGGGCGTACGAGCGAGCCCGATAAACGCGCGGATACCGAAGAAGGACGGCGACGCGGCGCATGGCCGCGCGACCGCAGCGCGGAAAGAGCGGCGGATTTCCTCCGATAATTATGAATCCAAATCGCTTTCTTGCCGCGCCTTTGTCGTGTTCCCGGTCCGATCCTCGCCAAACGAGGCGACGCATAACCGAAGCCATTCGTTTTGCAGATGGAGTGCTTGCGAGGTCGCACTGCGCCAACTCCCCAAGGCAGTGGTCGCGCTGCCAGACGCTGAATCAGACTCCAAAGGGAAAAACCCATTCATCCCCTGCCGCCAAGAATCGATCAGTTGACGCTGAGCGTCGGTCCAGAAGAGGAACATCGATTCCGACTGATTCCACCAATCGAGCCAGAGCTTCGAGAATGCCGCTTCATGACCGGCAAATTTGGACTGTAGCTTGAAAAAAGAATCCACCATCTCCTGAGTCGCTTCCAACGGTTTGGCAAACAGGTTGTTGGGAGCCCCACCCGACGCGGATTGATCCTCGGCTCGCGAATCATCGCGGGCACTCACGCCGCTGGAGATCGTGGCAGTCTGATGCGCCATGTCGTCCATCGCTTTCACCTTTTTTCATCAATTGACTTGAATTGTCAGTATGAATGGGGAAATTTCGATGGGCTATCCGTGCAAATACGGATGAGGTTTTTCCGCCATCCGCGATCGCCAGCGTTACCGACAGACCGGCTGTCGTTGTGGACCCGAAGGTCATTCATCCCGCCGAGGCGCCAGCGGTGAAGGCTGCCGCTCCGCCAATGGAGCCCGTTCGCGTGCTTTCGTGGCGACCTTAAATCTGCAATGCTAATGTCCCTTTTGTCCGCTTGATTCTGTTGGGGATACCATGATCTCCGTGACGCTGAATGGCGAGCTTCGCGAGCTCGATCTCGATCCGGGTACCCCTTTGCTCTGGGTACTGCGGGACCATCTTGGCTTGACCGGCACCAAATACGGCTGCGGCAAGGCCGAGTGCGGCGCCTGTACCGTCCATCTGGACGGCGCGCCGGTCAATGCCTGTGTCACGCTGCTGTCCGCCGTTGCGGGTAAGACCGTCACCACGATCGAAGGTTTGTCGCCGGACGGACGCCATCCGCTCCAATTGGCCTGGATCGTCGAGGAGGTGCCGCAGTGCGGTTACTGCCAGTCTGGCCAGTTAATGGCCGCGGCGGCGCTGTTGAACGAGCACCCACGACCGACCGATGCCGACATCGATGCCGCCATGTCCGGGGTACTGTGCCGCTGCGGAACCTACACGCGCATCCGCCGGGCAATCCAGCGCGCCGCGAATCCCGAGGCTCGGGATGGTTGATCTGCCTGAAAATGTTCGGCTAACCCGTCGTGCATTGCTGAAGATTGGCGCGCTGGCAGGTGGCGGACTGGTGCTGGGGATGGTTCTGCCCACGCGCGCCGATCCGCCACCCACCCCAGCCGACGCGATGCCGGAGCCTGCCATTCCAAGTCCGGCGGATCCGCCCGCCAAATTCGCGCCCAATGCCTGGATCCGCATCCATGGCGACGGCCGAATCCAATTGGTTCTGGCACGCTCGGAAATGGGCCAGGGCGTCATGACGACCCTACCCATGCTGCTGGCGGAGGAACTGGAGGTCGGACTCGATCAGATCGAGATCGAACTGGCGCCAATCGGTTCCGACTATATCAATCGGCTCCTGGGCGAGCAGGCGACGGGCGAAAGCACCTCGCTGCGCGATGCCTGGACCGGACTGCGCGAGGCGGGTGCGGTCGCGCGTCGCCTGCTGATCAACGCCGCTGCCACCACTTGGGGAGTGCCTGACGAGGAATGCCAAGCGCGGCGCGGGCGCGTCCATCACGCGGACGGCACGCGCAGTCTTGCCTATGCCGAACTGGCCGTCCTGGCGGCGGATTTGCCGGTCTCCGAACCGTCTTCCGAGCCGATCGCACTGAAGTCGCCCGACACCTGGACCCTGATCGGAACCCGTCCGCGCCGTCTCGATACCCCTGACAAGGTCACAGGCCAGGCACGCTACGGGCTCGATGTGCGCCTTCCGGGCATGCTGTACGCGACCATCGAACGCTGTCCCATCCTGGAAAGCCACGTGCGAAATTGGCGCGGTGACGCCGCGCGCAAAATTCCTGGAGTGATCGATATTCTGACGGTGCGTCATGGCGTCGCGGTGGTCGCCGAGACGAGCTGGGCCGCGTTGCGCGCCCGCGAGATCCTGGAGATCGACTGCCGCCCGTCCACCAACAGCGCGGCGGATAGCGAGCGCATCCGCGCCCGTTTCCGCGCCGCGCTGACCGGCCGCGCCGCGCTCGCGCACCGCCAGGGGGATGTCAGCGCCGCGCTGGACGCCGCGCACCGACAGGTCGAAGTCGTGTACGAGGTTCCGTTTCAGGCCCATGCCTGCCTGGAGCCGATGAACTGTAGCGCCGATGTCGGGCCGGACCGCTGTGCCGTCTACGTCCCGACCCAGGATCAGCAGGGCGTCCGGGAGACGGCGCGGCGCCTCACTGGATTGCCGGCGGAGCGGATCGCGGTCCACACCACCCTGCTAGGGGGCGGCTTCGGCCGTCGGCGCGAGCAGGATTTCGTGATCGACGCCGTCGAACTGTCCAAGCTACTGGGGCGTCCGGTCCAGGTGATCTGGACCCGCGAGGACGATCTTCGGCACGATTTTTATCGCCCCATGACCCTGCATCGGTTGCGTGGCGGACTCGACGAACAAGGCCAACCGACGGCCTGGTTCCATCGCATCGTCGGGCCTTCGCTGCTCGCGCGGGTGCGCCCGTCAGACATGCCAGAGGGTCTCGATCCGACGCTGATCGCGGGCGCCGCCGATCTCGTCTACGCGATCGCTCATCGGCGAGTGGAATATCGGCGTGCCGACACCCCCGTGCCCGTGGGTTTCTGGCGGGGCGGAGGACACACCCAGAACGCCTTCGTCACCGAATGCTTTCTCGACGAACTGGCGCGCCTCGCGGGCCAGGATCCGCTGGCCCTGCGGCGCACCCTGCTCGCGGACCGTCCGCGTCATCGGCAGGTTCTGGAGCTGGCCGCCGAACGCGCCGACTGGAGCGCTCCGCCAATGGCGGAACGCGCCCGTGGGATCGCGCTGGCGGAGGCGTTCGGCAGCTTCATCGCCACGGTCGCCGAGGTCTCGGCGAGCGCCGGCCAGATCAGGGTTCATCGGGTCGTCTGCGCGGTGGATTGCGGTCAGGTCGTGCATCCCGAGATCGTGCGCGCCCAGATCGAGGGCGGTGTCGTCTTCGGTCTGACCGCGACGCTCAAGGGCGCCATTACCCTGTCGGAGGGCCGGGTGGAACAGGGCAATTTCGCCGATTATCCGCTGTTACGCTTCGATGAGATGCCCGCGATCGAGGTCCATCTCGTGCGCGGTGACGCCGCGCCGGGCGGGGTCAGCGGACTTGGGACGCCGCCCATCGCCCCGGCGGTGGCGAACGCCCTGTCCGCGCTCACCGGACAGCCGGTGCGTTCTCTGCCGATCCAGTTGGGCGGATAAGGCCGGGTTGCTTCGGCGTGCACGGCGCCAGGCGCCTTGCCCCTTCATTCGCAATAACGATCCGCCAGCGCCTGATGATAGGCAAGTTTGTTTTCGTTGAGATCCTTTTCGCTGCGGGTGCGATAGCCGTTCAGGATCTTTTGATGCCACTTGGCGACCTCGGCGTGCTGCTTCGCGCATTTGGCTGGATCATGCTCGGTGCGGGCGGAGGCGCGTGACCGACGCGCCTCGGTCTCGGCGTGTTTGCGGGCGCGCTCGCGCTCCCCAGACACCCGCTCCCGCTCGGCCCGCATCTCCTGGACCTGGGATTCGATCGAATAATCCCGGCTTTTCGATCCGCCGTCAGTCGGAGCGCGGGTGTCGACCGCCAGCGCGCCGCCTCCGGCATTGTCCGCGCAGGCGGTCTGCTGATAGCTGACCTGTCCGTTCGCCTGCTGGCATTTGTACAGCCCGGCCCCGGCCGGGTGCGCGGCGAGAGCAAGTCCGATCAGGCCGAGCGCGAGGCGGCTGGGCCGGTCAATCCCGAAAGTCAACATGCGCGGTCTCCGTTCCCTCTTCTCAACGATCCTGACCAGACCCGTCAGCAGCACTCGCGTCGTCGCGCGCAGGCCTCGGCGAGTTCGCGCAGCATGGGCGCGGTGTCGTCCCAGCCGACGCAGGCGTCGGTGACGCTCTGACCGAAAATGAGGTCGCCGCCAGCATCCAGGTTTTGACGTCCGGCGATCAGATGACTCTCGATCATGACCCCGATAATGCGCCGGTCGCCGCGGCCGATCTGGCCCGCGACATCCTGACAGATGCGCAACTGCTTCTCGGGCCGCTTGCCGCTGTTGGCATGGCTGAAATCGATCATGATCTTGGGCGTCAGCCCGGCGTCGGCGATCTGTTCGGCGGCGATGCTGACGCTTTCGGTGTCATAGTTGGGCCGCTGTCCGCCGCGCAGAATGATGTGGGTGTCCACGTTGCCGGTGGTGCTGAAGATGGCCGATTGACCCTCCTTGGTCACGGACATGAAGACATGGGGCCGTGCCGCCGCGTGGATGGCGTCGATGGCGACCCGCACGTCGCCGTTGGTGGCGTTCTTGAAGCCGATCGGGCAGGACAGCCCGGAGGCAAGTTCGCGGTGTCCCTGACTCTCGGTGGTCCGCGCGCCGATCGCGCCCCAACTCACCTGATCGGCGATGTACTGGGGACTGATCAGATCCAGGTACTCGGTGCCGGCCGGAATCCCCATCTCGTTGAGATCCAGCAGCAGCTTGCGGGCGATCCCCAAACCCTTGTTGATCTCGAAACTGCCGTCGAGATTGGGATCGTTGATGAGCCCCTTCCAGCCGACCGTGGTGCGCGGCTTCTCGAAATAGACCCGCATGACCAGCAACAGATGCTCGCTCAGTTCCTCGCGCAAGGGATGAAGACGCTGCGCGTATTCAAGCGCGGCCTGTGGATCGTGAACCGAGCAGGGACCGACCACGACCAGCAGACGGTCATCGCCGCCGTGGAGGATGCGCTGGATTGCGTGGCGGGTTGCGTGTACGGTCTCGGCGGCTTGTTCGGAAAGCGGATATTCCTCGTGCAAGGCACGGGGCGAGCGGACTTGGGTGATGTCGCGAATGCGCAGGTCGTCGGTGCGGTGCATGGTGGAGCGCCGGGGCGGTTGCGAAAGCGATGAAGTATAAACGGAAACCCGAGCGTCAAACTTTAGTTGTCAGTTGTCGCGGCGATTCTATCGATAGGGGGTGCGACGACGGCAGATGAGTGAGGGCATCGGCTTCCGCATCACCGGCAGCCCTGGGATTGCCGACCTGCAGTCGGCGCTTCCCGGCGGCGGCACGCCCATTCCAACGCAAGACGGATGCGGACGGCCGAACATTCGCGTCTGTCCCTGGGGTTCGGACGTCCAATCAACTCAGCCTGTGCCGATTCACGTATTCGACGCTCGCCCCAAAGCGGCCGTGGCGAATGCGGGTGAGTCCGGCGTAATCGACCCGCAACCGATACCAGCGCTCCGCCTCGGCGCGCAGGAGGTAGCCGAGGATGGCGCGCGTGACGCCAGCGTGGCAGACGATCAGCTGATGGCGTCCCGGATAGACCGTCACCTGACGTTCATAGACGCCAGCGATACGGGCGAGCAGATGATCGAGCGGTTCGGCGCCGGGCGGGCGGCAGCCGACCGGATCGCGCTGGAAAGCCTCGTAGGCCGCCGGATCGGCGGCGGCGATCTCCGCATGCGAACGGCCCTCCCAGGCGCCCATCCCGACCTCGATGAAACCGGGCTCGATCACCAGCGGCAACCCATGACGCCCCGCCAGTTCGGCGGCGAAAAGACGGCAGCGAGTCATCGGCGAGCTAAGGATCCGATCCCAGGGCGCGGCATCGCCGAGCGCCTGGCGCATCTGGGTCCAACCGAGCGGGGAGAGCGGATCGTCCGTGCCATTGCCGCGGTAACGCCGCCCGCCGGTCGGCTCGCCGTGACGGATCAGATCCACCAGTGTGTCCCGCATGATTGCGCCCCATTCGGTGCTTCTGTTCGGTCGCCATCGCGGCATGATCGACAGCGCGCGACGAGAAGCGACTGTCATGGTCGTCGCTCCCCGCGCCAAATAATGAGTCGGACGCCCATGGCGAAAGCATGATTAAGACGTTACAGTTTTATGCCGCGTCTGACCAGGCGCGGTTGGCGAATGCTGGCGCTAGGTTCACGCAATGCACAGTATGCTCGCGGTTTCGCCAATTCCAACGCACTCGGCAAGTATCAACCTGATCGGGACAACGCGATGAACGCCAAGATTTACGAGGGGATCCACCGTCAGGAACAGGGCGGGATGACGCCGACCGCCAATATCATCCGGGATGCCTGGGTGTTCGGGATCATCCCGGAAGACGAAACCTGCGAGGGCTGGACCGTCCAGGGCATCGAGTCGCTTTACGACAAGGTGAGCGATGCCTGGATGCCCTATGGCCACCTGGCCTCCAATCTACCGCCGGAGCTGCGCGAGCGACATGCGCGGATCTATGCGGAGGCAGTGGAGCGCGCGCGCATGGCCGGCTGGGATCCGGAGCTTGACGAGAACGATTAAACCGCGTCCTTGCGTGATCCGCGTCGATGCGACCACGCTTGGTTCCGTCGGCGTCGATCATGGGTTGGGGGAGGTTGTTATTGGGGGCGGGCGTGAAATCCAGAGCCTCGGCGCGTGAAGCCGTTCGTGGTTCGAGGGCCTCACCACGAACGGCTTCAGGACACCACGAGCAGCTTCAAGACACCACGAGCAACTTCTGGGACATCACTGCTCATACAGTGACGTTCAAACCGAGAATTGCTGGGCGAGACGCGGTTGAGCGACCCATCCGCCGCGACCCGGAGGCCGATACCATGTCGCGCTATTTTGTCCGCGAGACCTTTTTCCGCCCCGAGACCGAATTCGCGCGCGAGACGAGCGCCATTTCGGCCGGACTCCATAACCGCCTGCGACTGCTGCTGGGACGGACTCGCCCTGGAGGCAGTCTCTTCGTCCCTATCCGTTCCATGCAATATCTGGCGGTGGTCGAGCATGATGAGATCGTGTTCGTCGATGCGCTGGGCGGCTACGCGCATCAGGATGGCGAGGGCGGACGCCTGATTCGGCTGGCCTGGCGACCGGCGCCGGGACGGGAATCGCTCAGCGCGCCGGTTCCTTGCGACATCATCTACTACGTCAGCGGTGCGCAAGTAGCGCAAAAGAGGCTGATGACCGAACTGGGACCGGCACTCCAGCGGATGCTGGAACGCCAGTCCGCCGAGAGCGCGGCTTGGGAAGGCCGTGTTCTTCCCTTTCGTAACCCGCGTCAGCAATCCTCGCGTTAACGCAGGAGCCCGCTTGCGGGCGATTTGGCCGTCGGTTTCAGCGATTTGGGAAATAATTGCTGGACGGTTTCTTGAGTTGACGCTCGCAGGACAGCGTTCACTCGACACCTCGCCTGCCGCACCAGACGCGGTTTACCCGCCAAACAGATCCTTGATCGCCTGCACCGTGGTCTGGCGTCCCAACTCGCCGATGGCGGTGGTCAGGGGGATGGCCTTCGGGCAGACCCGCACGCAGTTCTGTGCGTTCCCGCAGTCGCTGATTCCGCCATCGCCCATGATGGCGTGCAGCCGCTCGGCCTGGTCGTAGCGGCCGGTGGGGTGGGCGTTCATCAGACGCACCTGCGCCAGCGGGGCAGGCCCGATGAAGTCCGAGTGAGGGCCGAATTGAGGACAGGCCGACATGCAGCAGCCGCAGCTCATGCAGCGGCTGTAGAAATAATTGGCGGACCATTCGCCCGGCGAGATGCGCGGCGCGCCCTCATGCGTATCCCAGGCGCCGTCGATCTCGATCCAGGCCCGAACCTTGCGCAATCCCTCGTCGATCCGCGAGCGGTCCACGAGCAGATCCCGCACCACCGGAAACTTGGGCAACGGTTCCAGCACGATGGGTTGCCTCAGGCTGTCGATCAGCGCCGAGCAGGACGGACGCGGCACGCCGTTGATGAGCATGGCGCAGGAGCCGCAGACCTCTTCCATGCAGTTGCGATCCCAGACGACCGGGGCGACCCGCTGGCCGTCCGCGGTGACCGGGTTGTTCCGCACCACCATCAGGGCCGAGATGACATTGTGATCCGGCGCATAGGGGATCGCGAATTCCTGCCAGTAGGATGGGCTGCCAGGGGCGTCCTGACGGCGAATCCTGAAGCGAATTGACGTTGTCTTCGCGGGCAATCCCTTCATCGGTAATCCCGCGGCTCGGTGGGCGGACAGATGCTCAGGTCAATCTCCTCGTCGTGGATCCGTGGACCCTCGGCGCTGAATTCAGCGATGGTGGTCTTGAGCCACTGGTCGTTGTTGGCCCGCCAGCGGGCGCGGTAGTCCTCGAACTCGGGATCGCCGGCGAACTTGCCCTCGGGCAGCGGGATCTTGAACGCGGGCTTGTGGTGCGCGCCCCGGCATTCGTCGCGCTCCAGCGCGCTCTTGGCGACGACCATCGCGAGCCGGATCATGTCCTGAAGCTGGCGGGCGAAGACCAGGGTCTGATTGGCCCAGACGCTCGAATCACCGAGCGCGACCGAAGCGGCTCGCCGCTCCAGATCGCGCAATTCGTCCAGCGCCGTCGCAAGCTCGGAATTGACGCGCACCACGCCGACCCTGGCGGTCATGAGCGCGCCCAGTTCCTGGTGGAGCCGGTAGGGGTTCTCGGAACCATCCGAACGCATCAGGGTTTGATTGAGCCGCTGCTGACGGTCGATGTCGGAAGCGACCCCGGCTTGATCCAGTGACATCCGATGATGGTCGAGTCCCCTGAGATAACTCACCACCGACTCGCCGGCGACCCGTCCCGAAAAGCTCGCGGACAGGAGCGAATTGGCACCGAGCCGATTGGCGCCGTGATAAGCGTAATCGCATTCGCCGCAGGCATAGAGTCCGGGGATGTTGGTGGCTTGGTTGCGGGGACTGTCCGGGCGCATCCCGCCAAACTCGTCGCGCTCGAAATCGACCCAGAGTCCGCCCATCGGGTAATGCGCGGCGGGAAAGATTTCCATCGGCTCGGCGAGCGGATCGGTTCCGGCGAATTTGCGGTAGATGTCCAGGATGGCGCCGAGCCGATTGGAGACGAAGGCCCGGTCCAGATGGGTCAGGTCCAGATAGACCCGGTCGGTGCCCTGGATGCCTAGCCCCATCTCTCGGGTGACGTGCCAGATCGCGCGCGAGGCCTCGTCGCGGGACACCGTGTTGCCATAGGCCGGGAAGAACTCTTCCAGGAAATAGAAACGCGCGGTTTCGGGGATCGCGTTCGGCGCGCGCGCGTCACGGGGATTGCGCGGCGTCCAGATGCGCCCGCCCTCGCCGCGGGCGGCCTCGCTCATCAGACGGTTTTTGTCGCGCCCGATCATGGCCGTCGGGTGGAACTGGAAGAACTCGGCATTGGCGAACCAGGCACCCTGTCGATAACAGCGGCTGGCGGCGGCCCCGGTGCAATGGCTCGACGTGGTCGTTTTGGGGGCGTAGATCTGGCCGAAACCGCCGGTGGCGATCACCACCGCATCCGCCGGGAAGGCACGGACTTCCAGACTCTTGAGGTCCATCGCAAGGATGCCGCGACAGACGCCGTCGGTGTCTTTGAGCAGGGACAGAAATTCCCACCACTCAAACTTGCTGACCTGGCCCCGCGCTTCCAGCCGGCGCACCTGCTGATCGACGCCATAGAGCAATTGCTGACCGCTGCTGGCGCCGGCGAAACAGGTGCGCTTATTCTTGACGCCGCCGAAGAGGCGTTGATCGAGCAGCCCCTCGGGGGTGCGCGAGAAGGTCACGCCCATGCGCTCGAAGGTGCGGATCAGCCCCGGCGCGGCCTCGCACATGCTCTTGACAGGCGGCTGATTGGCGAGATATTCGCCGCCCTTGAGCGTATCGACGATGTGCTGGTGGATGGAATCGCGCTGGCCCTTGGTGTCCAGAACCGCGTTGATGCCGCCCTGGGCGCACACCGAATGGCTGCGCTTGACCTCGAACAGCGAGAACACCTGAACCGGAAAGCCCGCGTCGGCGATGCGCAGGGTCGCCCAGAGTCCGGCCAGCCCGCCGCCGATGACGATCGCCTTGGGTGTGGTCTTCATGGCAGAAACCCGATCAGTCCATGGACTCCGATGGCCGCGAGCAGCAGACCGAGGCCAGCGCAGACAAAGCCGAACCGCCGCTGGGCGCGGGCCGAGGTCGTCAGACCCCAGACGATGCCCATGGCCGAGAGTCCGTTGGCCAGATGAAAGACCGAGAGCAGCAGCCCGGCCAGATAGATCCCGAACATCCAGGGTTGCGAGAGCAGATGCTGCATGTGTCCGAACAGATCCTCCCGAACCGAGACGCGCCAGAGGCCCTCGATGCGCGTCATGCCGACATGGAGCAGCAGAAAGATCAGGATGCCGATCCCGGAGATCCGTTGCAGCCAGTAGAGCCAATTTCTGAGATAGCGATAGCGGATCGGTTCGGCGCGCATCTGGTTGACGACGATCAGTCCATAGCCGGCGTGGAACAGCAGCGGCAGGGCAATAAGGACAATCTCCAGGGCCGGCAGATAGTTCATCCCCTGCAAAAAGGCGACGACCTCGCCGTTATAGTGCTCCGCCCCGAAACGGGATTGGGAGTTTTCCCACAGATGAAAGATCAGGAAGGCGCCGACCGGCAACAGGCCCAGCAGCGAATGCAGTCGTCGTAGCAGAAAGCGCGGATCGGCGGCGAATTGGCGCATGGCGGGATCGTCCGTGGCGGCGGAAGTTCAGCATAAGCTAATGGACCGGGCGGTTCAGTGATCGTGCGCAATTCGGTTGGCGAAATTCCGTGCCGGCGGTCGCGGGTCGCGGAGCGTGCGCGGTGAGGAAGCGGAGTTAGGTCAATGCGGCGAGGCGTTATTGGTCTCGTTCTCGGTGATGAACCCCTCGTCAAGCAGCGTCTGTGTGCCTCCGGGATACGCTGGAAAACCAAAGACGTCGAAGGGTAAAAAAAATCCATGCGGTTGGCGGGAGTCGAAAACGTGGCTGATCGACGATAATCATCCCTGGCATTCGGCCTCAAGGGCTGTCGTCCAAACCCCTTGAGCACAAGCGATCAACGGTTCGAGGAGAAGCGACATGCTCCTCCACGAGTGACGGGAATGCCGATACGTCCAGCGGACGGGATGTTCGCTACCCTCGCCAGACATGATTCTTCGTCGGCTGGGTATCGCCGGAAACCGATTCAGATTAACGCCCAATGAACTCATCGGCGAATTTATGAAATATTCGGACTATCTTTACAAAGATAATAGATTTCAGCCCGGCACGTGTCCGCAGTTTTGTCTGAAGTCTAAAGAGACGTGGCCGAACGTTCGTTGTGAACGAGATCAATGGTCGAACCGCATGCTATTCAGGTAATTGTCAGTGCCATCGAGCCGTAACGAGATCCTTTCGAGCGATGAGTTGGAGTTTATCCGGCAACTCGAAGCCGCCGATTCCGGGCAAGCACCCGAGGATGAGGTAGGTGGCTGGCTGCGTATCTCCGAGGATGCTGCCGGTCTTCTGGGCGGGTTTTCGGAAAGCCCTCTGATCGAACTCCAGGCCGGCTGGCAGGGGCACCGCTTGCGTTTCCCGCTAAAGCCGAGAACCCGCTCGGACAATGGAGAACTGACCCTCGAAATCGGCGTGCCCGAGGTGCTGGAGGGCGGCGCTCGCTCGCGCAGTTGGCGGGTGCCGCCGGGGACCGACGAGATGCAGCTCCAGGACAAGAGCGGGAGACTCGAACAACCGCGGGTGGTCAATCTCTCCTATACCGGGATGGCGATCGAGCAACGGGCGGATCGGCTTCCGGATCTGAATCAGCCGTTACGCGATCTCCGGCTGGTTCTGCCTGGACAGGGCGAGTATCTGCGTCTGCTTGGCTACGTGGTGCGGCAGACGCGGCTGGACGATCGTCGCATCCAGTTGGGAATCCGTTTCGAGCCACTCTCGGAGGAGAACCGGGATCGGTTGGGTCGCTATATTCTGCGGCGTCACAAAGAACTGCAAGCGGAGAAGCCTGTGTCGGGGCTGGTACCGGATCGGTAGGCAAGTTCCACCCAGCGCCAGCAGCGGTCAATCGCTCTCGTCTTCGGCGTCCGGATCCGCGCGGTGCTCTCCCATGATTTCCTCGGCCAGACTGGCAAACGCCGCAGGCTCGATGTCGAAAATGTCCCCGTAGGATTCCTCGGCCCAGAGTTCAATGAAGGACGGGAAGCAGACCAGCACGACCTGACTCTCGATCTCCGCGTATTCCAGCAGACGGCGCGGCAGGAGCAGCCGGTTACTGGCATCGAGGCGCAGTTCGGTGGCGCCGCGATAGAAATAGCGGGCAAACTGGCGGTTCTTTTGCACGAACGGATTGAGTCGATTGACGCGCGCGCTGACGCGCTGCCATTCCGCGTAGGGATAGAGGCTAAGATTGCGCTCGAATCCACGATTGATGACGAAATGCTGGGCAGTCTCCGGCGACAGTTGCCGCAGGAGTCCGGCAGGCAGAACCAGACGCCCCTTGGCGTCTAGTTTGCCGTCGAATTCGCCGAGCAGATGATTCATGTAAACCGCTTCCAGATTGACATGCGTTCTTTTCAGCGAACTGATCTTTCCATGATGGACGGCGACCGGCGCAATGCAGTTTAGTTTAGCGCATGGGCAAAGCAAGTGGCGATCAGCACCCGGAGCGCCTCTTCCTGGCGCTCGATCTCCGCGACCAGGGCGAATTGGATGCGTGCCTTGCGCAGATTCTGGCCCGGTTCATCGATCCGAAAATAACGGTCGCCTTCCAGATGGTCGGTCAGGAAGCGCAGACCCAGTTCAAAGGGCATCAGACGGATCGCGTCATAGAGCAGATCGATATCGGCCTGGGCGAGAACGCCGCGGGTTTCATTGGCGTAGCCAGCGAGGATGCCCGCGCAAAGCGTCATATCGAACCGCACTCCGGCGGGATCCCGCGTTCCCTCGCCGCCGCGGTTGCAGCAGGAGCGCAGACAGTCGCCCAGATCATGTTGGATCAGACCCGGCTGGACGGTATCGAGATCGATCAGTGCCAGCGCATGCCCGCCGTCGCGCGCAAACAGGATGTTGTCGAGCTTGGGATCGCCGTGCGTGACCCTGAGCGGGATCGCCCCGGACGCTTGCGCCGCCTCCAGCACGTCCGCCAGCCCCCGCCGTTCAAGGACAAAATCGAGACAGTCGCGAATCGCCTGTCCTTCTTGCCTCGCCTCCTGCCCGGCGACGGCCAAAAAACGCGTCAGATACTCCGGGGTGGCATGGAAGCCCGGCAGGGAAAGCGCGAGCCGCTCGCTGTGCAGCGATGCGGCCAGGCGATGGAAACGCCCGAGCACGGCGCCGACCTCGCGTGCCTGGGCGTCATGCTCGATGCGCGTCAGGGTCACGGCATTCGGGATGAATTCCATCAACCGCCAGATGGCGCCATCCGCGTCGCGGAGAAAATCCCCCCCCTCGCGGGTCGCGATCAGGGACGGCAGGCGCAGCCCCG
The DNA here is from genome assembly GCF_000227745.2 of Thiocystis violascens DSM 198. Classification (NCBI taxonomy): domain Bacteria; kingdom Pseudomonadati; phylum Pseudomonadota; class Gammaproteobacteria; order Chromatiales; family Chromatiaceae; genus Thiocystis; species Thiocystis violascens. The sequence continues at coordinate 3,051,351 of NC_018012.1, forward strand.
TATCGGCCCGTTCGGCCAGATGCGCGCCGAGGACGCGCAGGTTGGCCATGATCCGCTCGGGGGCGGGAAAGACCGCGCCGTTGATGCGCTGGAGCACGTAACGCTGGCCGCCCGCGTCCAGACTGAAGGTGTCGTTGATCAGCCCCCGCCCCAGCGGCTCGATGGCGCCGAGCGGATGGGCGATGGCGAACCGGGCGGCGATCTCGTGGCAGTGGGGCGGTTGCTGGCGCATGCGGCTAAACGACTGGCCGAGCGGGGTGATTGGCAAGGATCGATTGATGATCAAGGCAATTTCCGGCCCATGCGAATTGACCGGAAGGTCTCTCGCGAGCGCTCGCCACTGACCTCCGGTCGGCAACACGGACAGTTAGGTCTTTCACGGAAATCACTTTAAGCCCCGTCGGTCATGCGATGCCATTCCGGAACCAGCGCCCCAAAAGCCGCGAGCATGTCGACGGCGTTGGCGGTCTCGGCGGCGCGCTGGAGCGACGCAAGTTCCTGGCCGATCTCCGCGCGGTTCAGTTCGGTGCCGCGCCGCGCCACCCGGATCTTGGGGTGTCGCGTTGCAACGAGTTCTTCGGAGGCATAAAACAGCTCCTCGTAGAGCTTTTCGCCCGGACGCAGACCGACATAGTCGATGGCAATCCCCTCGCCCGGTTCATGTCCGGACAGGCGAATCATCTGCTCGGCAAGATAGCGGATCTTAATGGGCTCGCCCATGTCGAGGACAAAGATTTCTCCGCCGTCGCCGATCGTGGCGGCCTGCATGATGAGCTGACAGGCCTCGGGAATGGTCATGAAAAACCGCTCGATGTCCGGATGGGTGACGGTGACCGGGCCGCCGCGCGCGATCTGACGCTGAAACAGGGGCACCACGCTGCCCGCCGATCCCAGCACATTGCCGAAACGCACGGTGATGAAGCGGCACGCGGACTGGCCGTCCAACATCTGACAGATCGATTCGGCGATGCGCTTGGTCGCGCCCATCACATTCGACGGATTCACCGCCTTGTCGGTGGAGATCAGGACGAAGCGCTCGCAGCCGCTGGCCGCCGCCGCCTCGGCGACGATGCGCGTGCCAATGACATTGTTGCGGACCGCCGCGCGGAGCTGGTTTTCAAGCAGTGGGACATGCTTGTAGGCGGCGGCGTGAAAGACGATTCCAGGACGTTCGTCCCGAAACAGCGCCGCGACCGCGCGCGCGTCGGCGACATCCAGCAGATGGCGCGAAAAACGCAGTGTCGGATAGGTCTCCAGCAACTCCATCTCGATGCGGTAGAGATTGAATTCGCTGTGATCGATGAGGATCAAGCGGGCCGGTCCGGCGCCGGCAATCTGGCGGACCAGTTCGGAGCCGATGGATCCGCCGGCCCCGGTGATCAGGATATCGCGACCCGCGAGCCCGTCGTGGATCGCGCTCCAGTCGAGTTGGATCGGTTCGCGTCCGAGCAGATCCTCGATCGACACCGGCCGCAATTGACTGAGATTGACCTGACCCGACATCAGGCTGCGCAGTTCGGGGACGGTTCGGAATGCCACGCCGGCGTGTTCGCAAAGCTCGACCAGCCGTCGCATCTCGCGCGCCGTCGCGCTCGGAATGGCCAGCATCAGGAGGTCGATCCCCAGGCGCTCGACGAGTTCGGGGATGGACTCGGTCGGTCCCAGCACGGGGACGCCATGGACCTCGGCGCCCTGGCGGCGCAGCTTGTCGTCGACGAAGCCGAGCGGAAAATAGGCGCGATGCGGATCGCGGAGCATGTCGCGGGCGAGCATCTCGCCGGCGCGTCCGGCCCCGACGATCAGCACCCGCTGGCCGGACGACAGATTGAGTCGATGATCCTTGAGCCAGCGATAGATCAAGCGTGGCCCCGCCAAGAGCAGGAGTTGCAGCCCGAGATAGAGCACCGGGACCGAGCGCGGGACCAGGGCCGAGCGGTTGACGATGAACAGCAGGACGACGATCGCCGCGGTTCCGGCGAGTACCGCCTTGGTGATCCGCACCAGGTCCGGGACGGACGCAAAGCGCCAGACGCCGCGATACAGACCGAAGAGCCAATAGATCGTGCCCTGGATCAGGATGACCCAGGGCAGCGACTGCAGCGCGCTGGCGACGAAATCCGGCGGAATCCGATCAAGATTGAAGCGCAGCCAATAGGCCAGCAGCCAGCTTGCCGGGATGGTCAGCAGATCATGGGCAAAGGCTGCGGTACGTGACCGCAACCGGTCGATCATCGGATTCATGGGCGATTCGGTGTCGACCTTGGGTTGTGCTGCGTCGAGTCACTGGAACGGTGCGAAGTCACAGCGCTTGCACTGAGTGGAGTCGAAGTGCGTTCGATCAGGGCGATTTTGATGTGAATCAAGACATAGATCGCCGCCCAGGCCGCGAGCAGCAGCCATTGCTCGTGCGTGGCGAGTCGTGGCGATGCCACCGCGCAGGCGGCGGCGGCCGCCATCAGGACATAGGCGCGCAGCAACGTCTTGCGATGCCCCCAGCCGGCAAGCACCAGTCGCTGATAGTGATGGGAGCGGTGCGGCTCCCAGATCCGTTCGCGCCGGATCAGTCTGGTCAGCAGCGTCCAGGTGGCATCGACGATGAAGGGCGAGAAGGCAAGCCAGGCGGTCCAGATTGGGAAGAGACCGAGTTGGACGCCCCAGAGCGAGAGTCCCGCGGCCAGGATGCCGAGGCTTGAGGAGCCCGCGTCGCCAAGAAAGATGCGAGCCGGTGGGTAGTTCCCGCTCAGAAACCCCGCGGCTGCCGCGACGATACAGGTGGCGACGAGACCGAACAGCGGCTCGCCGCCCGACCAGCCCAGAATTGCCAGTGCCGCGAAACCGAAGACCGCCATGCCGCTGGCGAAACCATCCATGCCGTCCATGAAGTTATAGAGATTGATCATCCAGACGCTGTAGAGGATGGTCAAACCCCCTCCCACGAGGGTCGGCAGGGCCAGCGCGACGCCAGGCAGATCGAGCACCGACCACTGAAAACCGCCAACGATCAACAGGAGCGCGGACAGGAAGTGGGCGAACAACCGCATCCAGGGCGAGACGTCGCCAAGGTCATCGAAAAAGGAGACGGTGGCCACGAGCGCCAGAGCCCCGAACAGCCAGACGAACTCCGGCGCGGACACGCCCAGTCCCGCCAGGATGAGCAGCGGACCGAGCAAACCCGACAAGACCGCGAGACCGCCAGTACGAGGCACCGGGGTCCGATGGAGCGAGCGGGCATTCGGAACATCCATCGGCCCTCTGCCAGCCGTCGCGTTTGCAATCAGCCAACGCGTAGCGAGCAGACTCAAGAACAGGGACGCGACCGGCAATGCCGCGAGAATCGGCGATTCAGGGTTCATCAATCTGTCCTGCGCGAACCGCCCAGGACGACTCGCCCTGACCGACTTGTCCTAAGAAACTATCCACTTACAATTTCCCGATTTTGCCCGACAGAATGATTTCCGGAAAAGATTTCCCGATTTTCCGTTCGTCCTGAGTCCTTCGGCTTCGCTCAGGACAGGCTTGCCGAAGGGTCGAGGATGATCGGAAAATCGCGCTCCGATGTTGACCTTGAATCCGTTCATGGTTCGACCCTTCGACGGGCTCAGGACTCACCACGAACGGATTCAAGGTCGCCAAGCACAGAGTACAGTTCAAATCGGGAAACAGTTAATGGACAGTTTCTAAGTGGCTCTGACCAGCGCGCGTTCCACTTGATCGCGCCGCTCGCGGCCCCGTAGCAACTCGATCAAGCGCAGCGCGAAATCCATGGCGGTGCCCGGCCCGCGACTCGTCACGATCAGCCCGTCCACCACCACGGGGCGGTCGACGAAATTCACCCGCGGATACTCGGCCGCGTTCACCGATCCAGGATAGCTGGTCGCCGTTTTCTCATCGAGCAGCCCGGCGCGCGCCAGAACCTGGGGCGCGGCGCAGATCGCGGCCGCATACCGTCCGGCGGACCGCTGACGCCGCAGCATGGCAAGCAATCGTTGATCGGCTTCCAGATGCTTGGCTCCAGGCAGTCCGCCAGGCAGCACGATCATCTCGAAATCCTCGTCCAGTACGGCGTCCAGCGCGGTATCGGCCAGCAACACCGTGCCTCGGCTCGCGGTGACGGGGCCGTCATGCAGACTGGCGGTGACCACGTCGATCTCGGCTCGACGCAAGAGATCGACGATGGTCACGGCTTCCAACTCTTCGCAACCTTGCGCGAGGGGAACGAGTACCCTGGGCATGATCTTTCTCCGGCAAAGGTTTATTTGCTGGCTGGGCGGCCAAGAATATTCAATCCCTTGAGCACATTGAGCGCCTCGGCCAATTGATAGTCCTCGGCGATCAGCGGCGCGTTGGCGGCATTTTCTTTCGAGTCGGGCTTCGGCGTTTCCTGACCGAGATGGCGCACCAGATCCGCTTCTTTCAGCGCGCTCATGTCCTGATCGGTCAGCGGTTTGAATTCGCCGCGTTCGAGCGTGATGTCCGGGGTGATGCCCTGGGCCTGAATCGAGCGCCCCGACGGGGTGTAATAACGCGCGGTCGTCAATTTGAGCGCGGTGGCGTCATCGATCGGAACGATCGTTTGGACCGAACCCTTGCCGAAGGTTTGGGTGCCCATGACGATGGCGCGCTTGTGATCCTGCAAGGCGCCGGCGACGATCTCGGAGGCCGATGCGCTGCCGCCGTTGACGAGCACGACGATCGGGGCGCCCGCCAGGACATCGTCGGGGCCGGCCTTGAACTGCAATTTGCTGTCCTTGACCCGTCCTTGCGTGTAGACGATCAGGCCGCCAGTCAAAAAGGCATCGCTGACACCCACCGCGCCGTTCAGGACTCCGCCGGGATTGTTCCGCAGATCCAGCACCAGGCCCTTTAACGCGCCGCCGCTCGCGAGCTTCAGTTCCTCGATGGCCTTGAGCATGTCATCGGTCGTCGGCCCCTGGAAATTCGAGAGCCGGACATACCCATAGCCTGGCTCCAGGATGCGGCTTTTGACGCTCTCGACCTGGATGACCGCGCGTTCGATGGTCAACTCGAAAGGTTTTTGATCGGTGCCGCGCATCACCGTGAGCTGGATTTTGGTTCCCGGCTCGCCGCGCATCATTTTGACCGCGTCGTTCAGACTCAAGCCTTTCACGGGCTTGTCGTCGATCCGGATGATCATGTCGCCCGACTGTACGCCAGCGCGCTGGGCCGGCGTGTCGTCAATGGGGGCAATCACCTTGACGAAGCCGTCCTCCATGCCGACCTCGATGCCCAGGCCGCCGAATTCTCCGCTGGTGCCGACCTTCAGGTCGCGATATTCCTCTGTGTCAAGGTAGGCGGAGTGGGGGTCGAGTCCGGCCAGCATGCCGCGGATCGCATTTTCGATCAGGGATTTGTCCTGAGCCTCTTCGACATAGTCCTCTTTGATCCGTCCGAAGACATCGGCAAATGTCCGCAATTCATCGAGCGGGAGGCTTTGCGCCTGGTCTTTAACCGGAGCGGCGACGGGCGCCTCGGCATGGGCAATCCCGTCTTGACGGGCCGCCACACAGACAAGGAACCCAATGCTAAACAGCAATGCAAACCGAGGGCGCATCATGGTGATGATTCAATCAATAGTTGGTTTGAGACTGCGTGCCGTTCGTCGGGACAGGCACACTTCGTTGGAATCGCCGGAGAATTGGGAAACCGCGTCGGTGGGCGACGCTTGCTGGCACGATCCAGTCCAGCGCATCCAGGCACAAAACGGCGCATGTTAATCTGGACGCGGTTTCGATGCGACAACCTTAGCATCGCATGTTTGTTCGCGCTTCACAAAGCGGGGGAGCGCTGAATCTCGCCTTCGATAGCGATCGCGCGCGCCGCCGCCATGCCTCCCTGCCGACCCGATCCGCCGCACCAGGCGACGGGATCCTGCGGCTGTCCGTTATGTCGAATCGCGAAATAGAGTACCGGCTTGTCGCGTCCTCCGCTGTTCCCGCTGAGGGCAATCTCCTCGCCGGTCGCGACCCACTCGCCAAGCTCTCGCAGCAGGGTTTGGTTATGGCCGTACAGCGTCATGAAGCCGTCGCCATGATCGATCACCAGGAGCATCCCAAAGCCGCGCAGCCAATCGGCATAGACGATTCGCCCGTCGTTCACCGCCCGCACCTCCTCGCCCTCCCGTGCCGCCAGCAACACGCCATCCCAACGCAACTCCGAGTCTTCCTTGGGCGCCCCGAAACTCGCCAGGATGCGACCCTCCAGGATTGGCCAGGCGAGTTCGCCCTTGCGCTCTCGAAACGGTGCTCGATGAATGCCTAGTTCAGCCCGAATTTGCGCCCGTTGGCGCAGGTGTTCAACCAGCAGTCGGAGCGATTCGGCGTCTTTTCGCAGAGTTTGCAGATTTTCCGCCCGGTTTGCGATGGTTTCCTCCAACTGCGCCAAAACGAGGGCGCGTTGTTGCTTTGCCTGCTCCAACCGCTGACGCGTCGCTTCCTGGCTCCTGGCCAGTTCGGCCAGCCGTTCGGCTTCCTGTTCGGCGTCGCGCGCCAGGTCGGCGAGACGTTCCGCGCGTTGCCGAACCGAGAGGATGCGCCTCACCCGCTCTCGATTGAAATAGGCGAAATACGACAGGACGCGACTTGCCTGGGTCGGATCTTCCTGATTGAGGAGCAGGCGCAAGCGATCCGCGCGCCCCATCACATAGGCGGTGCGCACCAGTTCGATCAGCAGATCCTGCTCCTTCCGCAAGGCTTGGCGCTCCTCCGCCTGACGTGCCCTGAGCGCCGTGGCAACGCGAGTTTGTTCCCTCACTAGGCGTTCGAGTTCGCGGTTGGCCAAACTGAGTTCGGCAACATTGCGCTCGCGCGCTTCCAGTTCGTCGATGAGCGCGAGCCGATCGGCCTTGCGCCCGATCAATTCCGCGCCGATCGCCGCGGCCCGTTCCTCGATGTCGAGTAACTCCTGGCTGCGTCTTTCGAGCGAGGGCTCGCGTTCGTCCTCGGCTTGCGCGAGGGAGAGTCCAGCCAGCAGGAGGCACGCGACGCAGAACGATCGGCGACCCTGGAGCCGTCGGGGAAAGCAGGCGGACGCCGTGCGGGCGGATACTTCGCGGACGCGATCGTCGCGGTGGTGCCAGGCATTTAACATCGGAGAGACCAGGATCATCAGAACCCGAACGGTCGCGAACCAGGTGTCGATGGCGCGAACGCTTCGCAGTCGGCAAGAAAAGAGTTTATTATTGTATGGTGATAAATTAATCAGATGCGATGCAATGGCGACTAACCTGAGCCATCCTCCCAGACCGATCTTGAACCTGCCGGAAAACGACCGGGAGGAGATGGATCTCTTCGCGGATGACGACGATATCGAACGTGCTTCCCGTTCGCTGAAAGCAATGTCTCATCCGCTGCGACTGAAGATCCTGTGCACGCTTGGCGATCGGGAGATCAGCGTCCAGGAAATCGTCGACCATGTCGGAACGTCCCAAAGCAATATCTCCCAGCATCTGGCCATTCTCCGCGACAAGGGCATCCTCGCCTCCCGCAAGGATGCCAATCGCGTCTACTACCGGGTCAGCGACGGACGCACGCTGCGTCTGATCGGGATGATGCGCGAGGTTTTCTGCCACCACGTCCGCTAACGCCCGGCCGATCCCGAGATGACGCGCGCACGCGCGATCCTTATACTTCAAAACTTGCCTCAAGCCGATGACAGGGTGTGCGCGTACGCGAGATGCGTTCACGGATGCCGGTCAATCGCGCGACTCATTCGTCGCTTGCCTAAAGTGGCGCTACAACCCTACATGAGACAGCAGACCGATGCCGTTATTAGACCAACTCGCCGAGTTCGTAGTGAATCACTGGTACCTGTTTTTGGCGTTGGCCGTGATTCTCGGGCTACTGACCCACAATATTCTGGTTGGCAGCAAAGGCAGCGTCGATCCCATGGAGGCCACAGAGATGATGAATCATCGGGATGCCGCGGTCATCGACGTGCGGCCGGCGGCGGATTATGCCAAGGGACATATCATCAACGCCCTGAATATACCGATGAATGGGTTTAAAAATCAGATGGCAACCCTGGCAAAGTATAAAGGAAAACCAATCATCGTCAGCTGTCGATCCGGATCGCAATCGTCCATGGCCTGCACCCAGCTCCGCAAGGAAGGTTTCGAGGAAGTGTACAATCTTCGAGGCGGTCTCATGGCCTGGGAGTCCGCAAGCCTGCCGCTGACCCGCAAAAAACGCTGAATTTGGATTCGGTGTCGGCATCCGTTACCTTTGTTCCCACTCTCATCAGGAATCCAGCATGGCCGAACACGAGCAGCAACCGACAGAACGTCAATTCTCCGTTCAGCGCGTTTATGCGAAGGATGTGTCCTTCGAGGCGCCGAATGCGCCAGAGATTTTTCGGGGAGAATGGAAGCCGAAACACGATCTCAACCTCACGACCAAAATCAATCATCTCGACGAGCATCTTTACGAAGTGGTCCTCTCGGTGACGGTGTCCGCCATGGTGGGAGAGAAGACGGCCTTCATTGTCGAAGTCCAACAGGCCGGCATCTTTAGCCTCAATGGCTTTTCGGAGGCGGAGCTTGGCCCCATGCTGGGCGCCTATTGTCCGACGCTGCTCTTTCCTTATGCCCGCGAAGTGGTTTCCGACCTTGTCGTCAAGGGCAGTTTCCCGCAGCTCGTCCTTCAGCACGTCAATTTCGATGCGCTCTTTGCCCAACATCAACAGCAGGCACTGGAGCAGTCCCAAGCCGGCGGCGTCACGCCGAGCCAACATTGAGCCAAGCATCCTCCGCAACCGTTGCGCTGTTCGGCTCGGGTTCCTGGGGTACCGCGCTCGGAATACTGCTGTGTCGAAATGGCCATCACGTGAGATTGTGGGGGCATGAGGCGGCGCAAATCGAGGCACTGCGCAGGAATGGCGAGAACAGCCAGTTTCTTCCAGGCTTTCCCTTGCCGCCGGAGCTGATGCCGACCGACTCCATGGACGAGGCGCTCGATGGGGCGACCGATTGTTTGATCGCGGTTCCGAGTCATGCCTTCCGACCTGTGGCCAACGCCTTGTCCGAGAGACTCCCCGAGCGTATCGGGGTTGCCTGGGCGACAAAAGGTCTTGATCCGGCGACCGGTCAACTCCTGCATGCAGCCGCTCAGGAGGAACTGGGGGCGCGGCAATTTGCCGTGGTTTCCGGCCCCAGTTTTGCCCTGGAAGTCGCTCGGGGGCTGCCGACCGCCGTCACAGTCGCGTCCAGCCAGGCGGTCTTTGCGGAACGGATTGCGCGTCTCCTGCATTGCGAACGTTTCCGCGCCTATACCAGCGAGGATATGGTGGGCGTCGAGGTCTGTGGCGCCGCGAAGAATGTGCTCGCGATCGCGACCGGCATCGCGGATGGCCTGGGATTCGGCGCCAATACCCGCGCCGCTCTGATCACTCGTGGGCTGGCTGAACTCATTCGCATCGGTACCGCGCTGGGCGGACGCGCCGAGACCTTTACCGGGCTTGCCGGCGTCGGCGATCTGGTGCTGACCTGCACGGACAATCAGTCGCGTAACCGTCGCATGGGTCTGGCCCTCGCGCGCGGGCTGAGCGTCACGGAGGCGCTGGCTGACATTGGCCAGGAGGTCGAGGGGGTGGTGACGGCGTTATCGATTCACGCCATGTCCGAGAAGCTCGGCGTTGAGATGCCCATCAGCGAGCAGGTTTACCGCGTTCTCTACGAGCAGGTTTCGCCGGATCAGGCCACGCGCGCATTGCTGGAGCGCGAGCCCAGACCGGAGATCGGTTGACTGACGTAAAAGCTGATTCGTACTCAGTGGGTTGGCGCACTATCGCGCACCCGCGAAATTGTGTTGACGCCAAGCCTCGAACAGAACGACGGCAACCGCATTCGATAGATTCATGCTGCGGTTACCGGGATACATCGGGATATGGATGCGCTGCTCGCTTGGTAAAGCCTCAAGTATGGTGTCTGGAAGTCCGCGTGTTTCGGGGCCGAAGAGCATCACATCGCCAGCCTGATACCGGGGGCACGTATAAGAAACGTCGCCCTTGGTGCTGACGCCGAACACGCGCGGTCGGGAGAGACTATCAAGGCAGTCGTCCAGCGATGCGTGGACATGAACATCCGCCCATTCGCGGTAATCGAGTCCCGCCCGTCGCAGCAAACGATCATCCAGGGAGAATCCGAGCGGTTGAATCAAATTCAAACGTGCTCCCGCGTTGACGCTCAGGCGCATGACGTTGCCTGTATTGGGTGGAATCTCGGGTTCGTAGAGAATGACATCAAACACGTGACTGATCCGAGGGGTAAACCTAGAAGTTTTGTCGGATTGACTTCTGTTCAATCGCGCATGCTATATTACAGCTTCGGTATCTACTGAATTATATTTCCATAACAGACCCACAACCGATGGGGGACACATCCATGAGCGACATCGCCGCGCTGAAATCAGAAAAACAGGAACTGATCGATAAGATGCTTGAAATGCAGAAGCAGTTTATCGATTACGAACACAAACACGGTGTGTCCGGAAAGGATTACTGGGCTTCCACTGAAGGGTTGCTGGCGGACTATCGCCAGGAATATCTCGACATGGCCAATCGTGTCGTGGATATTGCTCACGAAATCGTTGGCTCAGTACGCTAAGCTGCATTCATCATGCCAGATATGGTCGCAAGTGTTCGACCGGGTTTGGCATGAACGTGAAAACCCCGGTGTGGACTCGGTCTAAGTGACCGAGAGACAGATCTCCACGGGTAAGGCGATCTTGAAATCGCCATAAAACCCGCGCCATCGCGCGGGTTTTTTATGTCCTCAGATGCTCAAGGTATTTTGGAGTGCCCTTCATCTCGAGTTCTACCGCAGATGCGGTGACGACGAAAGGCAAGGCCGCGCCCTCGAAGCGCAGTTCGCAGCGGATGTAACCTCGGCTGGCGAGCGGGATGGGAATCATGTCTCGATATGTGTAAATGTTTTCGTCAAGATCTCCGCCAGCGCAAACCAAGGGGCCGATCGGAAGTGGCGACGACAGAACCGCGTCATCCATGCGCAAGACTCCAGCCTGCCACCAGCGGGTTCTCTCGGTCGATCCAGTCAAGGTTTTGATCAGAGAGGCGCGTGCGATCCGCATGCGAAGACATCCTTGATCCAGGTCGATCGAGGAAATCTCGGCGCCTTTGAGTTCAATGCTGGTGCTGTCCAAATCGATCTCCCGATCCACATGTCGAACGAATAAATGTAGTGTTTTCGCAAAGGACTCTCGCGATACCTGAAGCCGTTTAACTGTCTTCGTTGGCGGGCGGATCTCCAGAGTCGATGCTTAACTCCTTGATTTTTCTTGTCAAGGTGTTTCGCCCCCAGCCGAGAAGGCGGGCGGCTTCCTGACGTCGGCCGCCGGTATGTTCCAGGGCCGATTGAATCATAATCCTCTCGAAGGCCGGTAATGCCTTATCAAGTAGCGCTTCCTGCCCCTGATTCAACTTCTGGCGAGACCAGCGGCGCAGAACCAGTTCCCAGGAGTCATCGTTCGATGGCTCCACGAAGGTGGCATTCAACTCGGGCGGCAGGTCTTCGGCCTGAATGTGTTTGCTCGACGCCATGACGGTCAGCCAGCGCGCCGCGTTTTCCAGTTGTCGCACATTGCCCGGCCAATCGAGTCGTTTCAGGTGATCGATCGCACCCTGTAACAGGCTCTTGGGTTCGCAGCTTAATTCCAAGGCGGCTTGGGCCAGGAAGTGACGCATCAGTAACGGAATATCCTCGCGTCGATCCCGCAGGGCTGGCAAGTGGATGCGAATGACATTGAGACGGTGGAAGAGATCCTCTCGGAAGCGGCCTTGGCGAACAAGCTCTTCCAGATTCTGATGAGTGGCGGCAATGATGCGGACATCGACCCGGATTGGCGCCATGCCACCAACCCGATAGAACTCGCCATCGGCCAGGACGCGCAACAGGCGGGTCTGCATTTCGGCGGGCATGTCGCCGATTTCATCCAGGAACAGCGTGCCGCCATCGGCTTGCTCGAAGCGTCCCTCGCGTCGTGCCTGTGCCCCGGTAAAGGAGCCGCGCTCATGGCCGAACAACTCGGATTCCAGGAGGTCGCGCGGAATGGCCGCCATGTTCAGCGCGATGAACGGCCGATCGCTTCTTGGGCTGTGCCGGTGCAAGGCGCGCGCGACCAGTTCCTTGCCGGTTCCGGATTCGCCATTGATGAGAACGGTGATGTTGGATCTTGCAAGACGGCCAATGGCGCGAAAGACTTCCTGCATGGCGGGAGCCTCGCCGATGATATCCGGTGCCTTGGCTTCCGCGACCTCTTCGGTGCGTTCATCGCGCCCGCGGCGGCAGGCGCGACTGATCTGGGAGACGGCTTCGTCAAGGTCGAAAGGCTTGGGAAGATATTCGAACGCACCGCTGTGAAACGCCGAGACCGCGCTGTCCAGATCGGAATGCGCGGTCATGATAATGACGGGTAGCCCCGGATAGCGGGCCGTCACCTGACGGAGCAGGTCAAGGCCATCGATACCCGGCATGCGGATATCGGTGAGGATGACATCGGGCTGTTCCCGTTGCAGCGCCTCGATGATCCCCACTCCGTTCGAGAAACAGGTCACATGCATCTCCGCCTTGCGGAGTGCGCGATCAAGCACCCAGCGAATCGATCGGTCATCATCGATGACCCATACCTTGGGTTCTCTAGTCATGGTCTGACTCCAGCGGCAGATAAACGATAAACGCCGTGTCGCCTGGACGACTATTGCACTCGATCAGTCCACCGTGCTGACTGACCAGTTCCTGGGCGATGGGCAGCCCAAGTCCACTGCCTCCGGGATAACCGGAGACCATGGGAAAAAAAATCTGATTGCGAATTTCGTCAGGGATGCCAGGGCCGTCATCACGTATCTGAGCCAATAGAATCAGTCGATGGCGGCGGTTTCCGATCGTGAATTGTCTTAATACCCGGGTTTTGAGTTCAACATGGCCATGGACACCAGCGGCCGCGGCGGCATTGCGGGCAAGATTCAGAAACGCCTGGATCAGACGATCCTGATCGGCCATAAAGTCTGGAATACTGGGATCGTAATCGCGTTGAATGTCGGGACCGAGCGGCGATTCCGCGAGGATCAGCCCACGGACATGTTCAAGCACGTCGTGAATGTTGACCATTGCGCGACGCGGCATCCGATTCGGGCCGAGCATCCGGTTCATCAGGGCCTGCAAGCGATCGGCTTCGTCGATAATGATTCGCGTATATTCACGCAATCCGGGATCGGGGAGTTCCCGTTCCAGTAACTGCGCCGCGCCTCGTAGACCGCCAAGTGGATTCTTGATTTCATGCGCCAAGCCTCTGATCAGTGTCTGAGTGGCCTGATGCTGCGACAGCAGATGCTCCTCGCGTGTAATGCGTAATTGACGGTCGACCTGATTCAGTTCCACCAGCACCTCGTCTTCCGCGTCAAAATGGAACAGGGGCAGAACGGTGCAGTTCACTGTTTTGGTGCGATCGGCAACCGTGATATTGATCTCGTGTTCCGTAAATGGATGACGCGAGGAAAGCGCGGAGGCCAAACGTTGCTCGACATTGCTGTCGGGGCAGGGAAGCAGATGCGCCGCATGCTGACCAACCAAGTGCCTCGAACTCACCTCGAACAGGATTTCGGCCGCCGGATTGAGATACGTCAGGCACAACTGTTTGTCGAATAACATGACCGCGGTATTCAGATGGTCAAGAATCATCCGTTCGAGAGTCGTTTTGCCCAAGTGTCGAATTGTCATTGGATGGATCCGTGTGGCTGTCTGCTTCGCCTCCGACCGGAACCAAGGCTGAAAGCACCGATGGTCCGGATCTTCGGTCATGTTTAGGGTTTCGATACCGGAATCCAACGGAGTGGGCCATTCGGGCGCAATGATGGTGCTCCATTGTAAAAAGCAGAATTCATACCAATTTCGAGATCCGGAGAATCATGTCCTGACGGACCAGCGACTCGTTCGTGATCGCATGGCATCGACGTCGCGTCGATCCTCAGGGCGATTGCCCTGGTTGCTCGGGTTTGCGAAGATGAAATATGTGGAGGGGCGTCTGGGCGACGGTGAAGCCTTCGTTATTGCGTATCCGTATTCGATGGCTACCGAAGGCGACGCCGGTCAATTTAATGGGGTTGCCGGCTTTGTCAGCGGAATCATCGCCTCATCGAGCAACACATCGATCTAGTGACCCTCAACGAGCGGCAGATCGAGGATGAACGCGATGGAGAGATCGCCGGTTTCCTGAATGAGGGTCTCGTTCGCGCTCGGTAAGACAATCGCAAACGCCGAATAAGGACCAGGAAACTGCGCGTCATCCGCATGGGATAGCCTAGCATCGGGAAATGTACATCGGCCAAAGTACATGCTTGCTGTTCGTGCGTCCTTGCACTGAGAGATCGAATGTCTCCGCCGAAGTCCTTTACAGGCTGTAATACATGTCGAATTCAACCGGATGCGTGGTCATGCGCAACCGGGTGACTTCAGCCATTTTCAAGGTGATGTAACTGTCGATCAAATCGTCGCTGAAGACGCCCCCGGCGGTCAGGAAGTCGCGATCCTGATCCAGCGCGTCCAGCGCCATATCCAGCGAATAGCAGACGGTCGGAATCGACTTCGCCTCCTCGGGCGGCAGGTCGTAGAGATCCTTGTCCATGGCATCGCCGGGATGGATCTTGTTCTGGATACCATCCAGACCGGCCAGCATCATGGCCGAGAATGCCAGGTAGGGGTTGCCGGTGGAGTCCGGGAAACGCACCTCGATGCGGCGGCCCTTGGGGCTGGCGCTGAACGGGATGCGAATGGAGGCGGAGCGGTTGCGCGCCGAGTAGGCCAGCATGACCGGGGCCTCGAATCCAGGGACCAGTCGCTTATAGGAATTGGTCGAGGCATTGGTCAGGGCATTCAGCGCGCGAGCGTGCTTGATGATGCCACCGATGTAATACAGCGCCGTGTCGGACAGACCGCCGTATTTGTCGCCGGCAAAGAGGTTCTGGCCGTCCTTGCTCAACGATTGATGAACGTGCATGCCGGTGCCATTGTCGCCGACGATCGGCTTAGGCATGAAGGTGGCCGTCTTGCCATAGGCATGCGCGACATTCTGGATCACGTACTTGGTGATCTGGTTCTTGTCGGCGCGGCGGACCAACGTATCGAAGCGGGTGCCGATCTCGCACTGTCCCGCAGTGGCGACCTCGTGATGATGGACCTCGACCGGAACGCCCATTTCCTCGAGCGTCAAGCACATGGCCGCGCGCAGATCGTTCAGCGAATCGACCGGCGGAACAGGGAAATAGCCGCCCTTGGTGCCGGGACGATGACCCATGTTGCCATCCGGGAAGACGCGCTCGGAGTTCCAGCCGGCCTCTTCCGAGTCGATCTTGTAGAAGCAACCGCTCATGTCGGCGCCCCAGCGGACGTCGTCCAGGATGAAGAACTCGGGCTCCGGGCCAAAGTAGGCGGTATCCGCCACGCCGGTTGACTTCAGGTAAGCCTCGGCGCGCTTTGCGACGGAGCGAGGATCGCGCTCATAGCCGGTCATGGTCTCGGGTTCGAGAATATCGCAGCGAATGATCAGGGTATTTTCGTCGGTGAAGGGGTCCATCACGGCGGTATCGGGCTCCGGCATCAGAACCATGTCGGATGCCTCGATGCCTTTCCACCCGGCGATCGACGAGCCATCGAACATCTTGCCGTCCCTGAACATGTCTTCGTCGATCACACTGGCTGGCATGGAGACGTGCTGCTCCTTCCCGCGGGTATCCGTGAAGCGAAGATCGACGAACTTCACTTCGTTGTCTTTGATCATCTTGATGACGTCTGTCATAGAATTGTCTCCGATGCTGTGTAATTGAAAATCGAGACCGGTTGATAACGATGTGCGGCGCTTGCGTGTTGTTGTAAATTCAGAAAAAACCGGCATCCGGCCCCGGAACCTGACAGGCGATGGACTGCCTTGCTCGATGCGAAAAAACCGCTCAAGCTGACGAAGAATAGGCGGCTTCTCGTCCAACCCAAATCAATCCGGCCATGAGCAGCATAATCCTGGGCTTCGACGAACGCATGCAATGATAGAGCCAGAAATGGGCAGGCTTTGCCCAAGGCGGATCCAGGATGCGTCTGGCTTTGCCAAGGCCGGCTTGCATCAATGATGGTCAGCGACGCTCGGCCAATCCCTCATGTTCAGCAGACCATTTCGAGTACGTCCAGACGCCCTCACTTGAAACGCACCGATCACACCCGTGGATCGTCACGCACTCAAATAGCGAGCCATGATGATATCACGCACTAATATAGTGCGCGCATCTATCCAAACTTCCCAGATGGGCGGCCACCACTGGGTGGCGCTCCGCCCGTGCGTCTGTAATGGTGTGCGTCGGCTCGACCACGGCGGAGATTTGTGGACGGACGGACGGATGGCTCGGCATCCACGTCGATGCCCTGGATGCGATCCCGCTATCTCCCAACCTCGCACTGGTCGCATTAGGTCTTATCGGTCTCGGCTTCGGACGCAGCCACAATCAACACTGCGGAGAATCGCTGGAATCACACCGTAGGAGCCCGCTTGCGGGCGACTGGCATCAAGATCTTTCGAGGGCTCGCCCGTCGCCCGCAAGCGGGCTCCTACGGTCAGGATACGGCAGCCGTTATCTCCTCGCGCCGTGCATCTCGGTGTCCCTATCCATTCCCCCGCCATGCACCTTCTCGCGCAACCGCTGAAACACCACATACAGCATCGGAATCAGAAAGATGCCAACCATTGAGGCGGCGAGCATACCGCCAAAGACGGCGGTGCCAACCCCGCGCTGACTGGCCTCCCCGGCCCCGCTGGCGATGATGAGCGGAACCAGCCCGAGGATGAAGGCGAAGCTGGTCATGAGCACGGCGCGAATCCGCATCCGCGCGGCATGGGTGGCGGCTTCCAGCAAGGGTTTGCCGCCCGCCCGCTCCTCCATCGCGAACTCGACGATCAAAATGGCGTTCTTGCTCGCCAGTCCGATCAGCACCACGATACCGACCTGGGCGTAAAGATCGTTAGGCAACCCGGCAATCCAGAGCGCGGACATCGCCCCCAGCACGCCGACGGTGACCGACAGCAGCACCGCCGCCGGCATCGACCAGCTTTCATAGAGTCCGACCAGGAACAGATAGGCGAAGAGCACCGCCAGACCGAGCACGATCGGCGTCTTGCCGCCGGCCTCTTTTTCCTGGAAGGCGGTGCCGGTCCACTCGAACCCATAGCCGCTCGGCAGGGTCGTGGCGGAGAGCCGTTCCATGGCGGTCAGCGCCTCGCCGGAGCTGCGCCCCGGAGCCGGTCCGCCCTGGATGGTGACGCTGCGGTAGTTGTTATAGCGCTGCAGGAGTTGCGGGCCGAGGATGAGTTTCGGGGTCATCACCGCCCGGATGGGCACCATTTCTCCCTGACTATTGCGGACATGGATGCGATAGACATCGTCGAACTGCTGCCGATCACCCTCCTCGCCCTGGATCTGTACCTGCCAAACCCGCCCGAATTTGTTGAAGTCGTTGACATAATAACCACCCAGCGTGGCCTGGAGCGCGGTAAAGATGTCATTGACCTGAACCCCCAGCGTCTGTGTCTTCTCGCGGTCGATATCGAGAAAAACCTGAGGGTTATTGGTCGCCCAAGTGGAAAAGACCCGCGAAAGCGCCGGATCCTGATTGGCGGCCAGCACCAAACCGCGCATGGCGGCGGCCAGCTCGACCGGCGTGCGGCCCTGGAGATCCTGAAGCTGGTACTCGAACCCGCCCCCGGTGCCGAGCCCGATGATCGGCGGCAGATTGAAGGGCATGACACGGGCGCTCGGGATGCTGGCGGTCTGGACAGCGACCCGGTCAATGACGGCGGTCGCCTTGAGGTTCGGCGTGGTCCGCTCCTCGAAGGGTTTGAGCCGAATCACCGCCAGTGCGCTGTTGGACTGCACCACGCCGTCGAGGATGCTGTAACCCGGCACCGTCAGCACATGGGCGACCGCCGGATCCTGGCCGATCAGCGTTTCGACCTGCTTGACGACCTCCAGGGTACGGTTGACCGAAGCACCCTCGGGCAACTGGATCTGCGCCATGAAGGCGCCCTGATCCTCCTCGGGCAGAAAGCCGGTCGGGGTGATCTTGAACAGCCAACCGGTGGCCAGTCCGACGCCCGCCACCAGCACCAACACGAGCAGCGAGAAGCGCACCAGACGCGCGACGATCGCGGCATAACCATCGCGAACCTGGTCGATCCCGCGCATGAGATACCGCATGGGTCCGCGTTTGTGATGGGTCGGCTTGAGCAGGATGGCGCACAGCGCCGGCGACAGGGTGAGGGCGTTGATCGCCGAGATCAGCATCGAGAAGGCGACCACGGCGGCGAACTGCTGGAACAACTGCCCGGTGATGCCGGGAATGAAGGCGACTGGCAGGAAGACCGACAGCAGCACCAGGGTGATGGCGATGATGGGGCCGGTGATCTGGCCCATCGCCTTCTTGGCCGCCTCGCGCGGCGCCAGGCCGTCTTCCTCCATGATGCGTTCGACGTTCTCGACCACCACGATGGCGTCATCGACCACGATCCCGATGGCGAGCACCACGGCCAGCAGCGAGATGGTATTGGCCGAGAAACCGATCATCAGCAGAAAGGCGAAGGTGCCGATCAGGGCGACTGGCACGGCGATCAGCGGGATCAGGGTCGCGCGCCAACTGCCGAGAAAGACGAACACCACCAGGATCACCAGCGCGAACGCCTCGAACAGGGTGTGGATCACCTTTTCCAGACTCGCCTTGACGAAATCCGTGGTGTCGTAGACGACCGCGTAGTCCAGATCGTCGGGGAAGCGTTCGGCGAGTTTATCCATCGCCGCCTGGATGCCATCCGCCACCGCCACCGCATTGGCGCCGGGGGCCAGATAGATCGCCATCGCCGCCGTTTCGCTGCCATCCAGCCGGCTCATCCGGTCGGACTGCTTGGCGCCCAGTTCCACCCGCCCGAGATCCTTGACCAGGACGTTGGAACCGTCCGGATTGGCGCGCACCACGATGTTCTCGAACTCGCCTGCGTCGCTCAGCCGACCCTGGGTCTGGAGGGTGATCTGAAACTGTTGGTCCGGGGTCATGGGCTGCGCGCCGATGCGACCCACCGCCGCCTGAACGTTCTGACTCTGGATCGCCGAGATCACGTCGGACGGGGTGAGACTGAGCGCGGTCAGCCGGTCCGAATCCAGCCAGATGCGCATGCTGTAGTCGAGCGGCCCGAACTGCGAGACCTCGCCCACGCCCGGCACCCGCGCCAGGGTGTCGATGACGTTGATGGTCGCGTAATTGCTCAGGAACAGCGCGTCATAGGCGTGTTTTGGCGAGTAGATCGCCACCACCTGGAGCATGGCGGTGGATTTTTTCTTGACCGTCAGCCCCTGACGCTTGACCTCTTCCGGAAGCTGGGCGGTGGCGAGATTCGCCCGATTCTGCACATTGACCGTATTGATGTCGGGATCGGTGCCGAGCGCGAAGGTCACGTTCAGCGAATAACTGCCGTCGTTGCCGCTGGTCGACTTCATGTAGAGCATGTTGTCGACGCCGTTGACCTGGGACTCGATCGGCTGGGCGACGGTGGATTCCACCACCGACGCGCTAGCGCCGGGATAGGACGCGGTCACCGAGACCTGCGGCGGGACGATGTCCGGAAACTGCGCCATCGGAATCTGGGTGATCGCGATCAGCCCGGCGAGCGTGATGACGACCGAGATGACGATCGACAGTCGCGGTCGGTCGATGAAGGTATCGGAGATCATGGCGCCGCGCCCTCGTTCGGCGCCTGCGCCGGCGCGGCCTTGACCACCTGGCCAGGACGCACCTTCTGGATGCCCTCGGCGATGACTAACTCGCCCTCCTCAAGTCCCTTGGTCACGGCGATGTTCGCCCCCTTGACCGGACCGGTCTCGACGCGGCGCACCTGCGCCTTGCTCTCGCCATCGACGATCAGAACATAGACGCCCTGCTGGTCGATCTGCATCGCCGACTGAGGGATCAGGATCGCCGACTTGGGCTCGCCGCTTTCGAGCACCAGACCCACGTACTGACCGTCAACCAGCAAGCCGTCGGGATTGGGCAACGCGGCGCGCAGGATCACCGAGTCGGTCCCCGCGTCGGTGGTGACATCGACGAAATCCAGGCGTCCCGGATGCTCGTACAGCGTCTTGTCGGGCAGACGGACCTTCACCACGACGTTCTTGCTGTCCATACCCCGCTCCTTGACATCGCGTCGCGCCTGGAGCAGTTCACGTTGCGTCAGGGGAAATTGAACATACATCGGATCGCGGCTGACGATGGTCGCCAGCACCCCGGAGGAGGGACTGACCAGATTGCCGATGGTGTATTGCGCCAGACCGATCCGTCCGGCAACCGGGGCCGTGATCCGGGTATAGCTCAGATCCAGTTGGGCCGCCGTGAGCGCGGCCTTGGCCTGGGCGATGCTCGCCTTGGCGACGGAGGCCGCCGCCTGCAATTCGTCGACCTTGGCCTGGGCGATATTCTTCTGCGTCAGCAGTTCCTGGCCGCGCTTGAGCTGGGCCTCGGCGTTCTGCGCGTCGGCCTGGGCCTTCGTCACGTCCGCCTGACGCTGCTCCACGACGGCCTCGTATTGTTCCGGCTCGATCAGGAAGAGGACATCGCCCACCGCGACCGGATCGCCCTCGGTAAACCGGCGCTCCTTCAGAAACCCCTCCACCCGCGCGCGCAGCTCGACCCGGTTCACCGCCACCACCCGGCCGACGAAGCGCGCCTCGTCCTCGATGGCCTGCGACTTGGCCGCGACCGCGACCACCGCCGGGGGCGGCATCTGCGGGGTGGCGGCCGGCTCGGGCTTCCCGCAACCGAGGAACGTCAGCGCGATCCCGGCCACCAGAAAGCGCACGGGCCAGCCGCCGCGAGAACCTGCGTCCGGGACGGACCGCCGCGCCTGGAAAGCCGAATCGGGGGAATGAGTTGGCATCGTTAAACCGCTCCAGAATGAGAGAAATCCAGGCACGCCAGACCGGCGCGAGAAAGACGTGCGAAGCTAACGCGAGACCCTGATGAACGCAAGCTGCCTCTGTCTCGCGCAGCCATTCTCAGAGCGGTCGGATGTAATAACGCAATGCCACACCTTGGACATTAAGCCGATCGTTTTCCGCCAGTCGAACGGCGTCGTGGATCGCCAGTCCGTTTACCATGACGCGACCACGTTTTGCGGGCACCAGATAGTGGCCATCGAGGCGGCGCTCGATCTTGGCCGCCAAGGCAGGGGAAAACCAGCCACCGCAGCGGATATCGCTGTCGCGCGCACGTCCGAGGGTGAAGGTCGAGGTGTCCAGGACAAGCCGATCGGCCGCGCCCTCGCGTATGAGATACACGACATTAGACTTTTGCTGTTTCATCTGATCGAGCAACCTGACGATCTCGTCTTTATTGACCATCATGGTCGCATCCTTCTGGATCTTGCCGGCTTCATGCGCCTCCAGCCCCTCTTCCTCCCCTGGCAGTTTCGCGAGAGCCATATAGACCAGTTTATAAGGATGGATCTGGATTTCGTCCCAGAAAGCGAGGGTTTGCCGCTCTATCCGTTGACCTTTGATAAAGACGCCATTGGCGCTGCGGTTGTCAACCAGCACGAAGGCGTTGCCTTCCTTCTCGATCACAGCATGGTATTTGGAGATACTCGGGTTTTGCAAAACAATGTCGTTATCGCTCGCACGGCCAATGGTCAGTCGGTCCGTCAGCAATGGCCACTGCTTTTGAAGGTGCGTGCCGGAATACAGTCGAAGAAAGGGCATGGGTCGCAACTCCTTTTTAGAGACTGGGGTTATCGAACGGGCTGGACGCGTACTCGTCTACCTGATTTCCAGGGTGTCCTGTGAGATGCTATCAGTTCGGGTCAAGCCGTCACACCCGCTCCGCGAGAGCAGTCAATCCGCGTCGGCGATCAAGTCGCCCACCCGTTATCGCCTCGACGACAACGGTTCGTTATCCTGGACGTCATTCCAGTTTATCCCCCATCAATCGCCGCACGACGACATAAAAGACCGGGACGAACAGCACCCCGAGCAGGGTGGCGCCGACCATCCCGCCCATGACGCCGGTGCCGATGGCGTGACGGCTGTTGGCGCCCGCGCCGGTGGAGATGACCAGCGGGGTGACGCCCAGGATGAAGGCAATGGAGGTCATGAGAATGGGCCGGAAACGCAGCCGGCAGGCTTCCAGGGTGGATTCCAGCAGACTGTGCCCGGACTGGCGCAGGGTGTTGGCGAACTCGATGATCAGAATGGCGTTCTTGGCCGAAAGACCGATCACGGCGATGAGACCGACATTGAAATAGACATCGTTCTCCAGCCCGCGCAACCAAGTGAAGCTAAGAGCGCCTAGCATGCCCAGCGGGACCACCAGCATCACCGCCGCAGGGATCGACCAGCTCTCGTAGAGCGCGGCGAGCGCCAGAAAGACCACCAGCAGCGAGAGCGCGAACAGGATCGGCGCCTGTTGTCCGGAAATGATCTCCTGGAGCGAGGCGCCCGACCATTCGTAGCCGATGCCTGACGGCAGATCGTTCTCGACGATCGACGCCATCGCGGCCATGGCCTGACCGGAACTGTGTCCGGGGGCCGCGCCGCCGTTGATCTGGATCGCGCCATAGCCGTTGTAGTGGTCGATGGCCGGCGGGGCGGTGCCCCAGGTGGGCGTGACCACGCTGCTCAGCGGGACCATGTCGTCGAGCCCGCCCTGACTGCTCGGGATGTAATAGCGCTCCAGGTCTTCCGGACGGCTGCGATAGGCGGCGTCCGCCTGCAACAGCACCTTGAGCACGCGCCCCTGATAGTTGAAATCATTGGCATAGACCGGCGCCAGCATGAGCTGGATGGCGCTGTAGATGTCACCCAGGTCGAGCCCCATCGACTGCGCCTGAAGACGGTCCACCGTGAGCTGTACCTCTGGCGCGTCTTCCAGTTGATTGGGTCGCACCCCTGCCAGGACCGGATTCTGACCCGCCGCCCCGAGCAGCGCATTGCGTGCCTGCATCAAGGAATCATGCCCGAGACCGGCGCGGTCCTCCAACCGGAAGTCGAAACCGCCGAAGCGCCCCAGCCCCCGGATCGTCGGCATGTTGACGACGAAGATGCGCGCGCCCTGGATGGATTGCAGCATGCCATTGGCCGCCGGAATGAACGCCTTGATCTGCTCGGCCGGATCGGTGCGCGCGTCCCAGGGCTTCAGCCGGATGAACCCCAGTCCCACGTTTTCGCCCTGACCCACGAAGCTGAACCCGGCCACGTGCAGCACCCGATCCACTGCCGGATGCCGCTTGAGGATCGATTCCATCTCCTTCAGGACCGCCGCGGTGCGCTGCATGTTGGCGCCAGGCGGAAGCTGGATGATGGCGAAGGCGTAGCCCTGATCCTCTTCCGGCAGGAAGCTGGTCGGCAGTTTGACGTAGAGATACCCGGCAACGATCACCAGCGCGATGAAGGCGACCATCCAGCGAGGGGCGTGGCGGATCGCACCGCCGACCCGCGCCAGATAGGCGCGGGCGACCCAGCCGTAGCCGCTGTTGAAGCCACGCAGGAACCAATTTGGCTTTTTGTCGTGGACCGGGCGCAGCAGGGTGGCGCAGAGCGCCGGGGTGAAACTCAGTGCCATGAGCGCGGAAATGCCCATGGAGATGGCGATGGTCAGCGAGAACTGACGATAGATGACGCCCACGCTGCCACCGACCAGTGCCATCGGGATGAAGACCGCCGCTAGCACCAGGGTCATGGCGATGACCGCGCCGGTGATCTGATCCATCGCCTTGCGTGCCGCCTCTTTCGGTGACAAACCTTCCTCGGTCATCAGCCGCTCGACGTTCTCGACCACCACGATGGCGTCGTCCACCACCAGACCGATGGCGAGCACCAGCCCGAACAGGCTCAGCACATTGATCGAGAATCCCGCCAGATACATGCCGGCGAAGGCGCCGGTGATGGCGACCGGCACCACCAGGGTCGGGATCAGGGTCGCGCGCAGATTCTGCAGAAACAGCAGCATGACCAGGAACACCAGCACCACCGCCTCGGCCAGAGTCTTGATCACTTCCTGAATCGAGATCCGCACGAACTGCGTGCTGTCGTAAGGGGTGACCCAGCCCACGCCATCGGGCAGATAGCGGACCAGCTCGTCCATTTTGACGCGCACCGCCTCGGCCACGTCCAGCGCATTGGCTTCCGGGGCGAGCTGAATGGCGAAGCCGGCGACCGCGTCCCCGGCCAGATGCACCTCGCGCCCGAAGGACTCGCCCCCCAGACCGATGCGCGCGACATCCTTGAGCTGCACATGGCTGCCGTCGGCATTGGCGCGCAGGATGATGTCGCCGAATTCCCCGGCGCTGGTGAATCGGCTGGCGGCGCTGACCGAGGCGGTAAAGCCCTGTCCGGGCAGGGCCGGCTCGGCGCCGATGGAGCCGGCGGCCACCTGGATGTTCTGGGCGCGCACCGCGTTCAGCGCCTGGGCGGCGCTCAGTCCGTAGCCGCGCAGCTTGTCGGCATCGAGCCAGATGCGCATGGCATAGCCCGAACCGAACTGGGTCGCCCCGCCCACCCCCGCCAAACGCCGGATCGGATCCAGAATCTGGGCGGCGATGAGGTTATCCAGCGCATTGCTGTCGATGGCCGGATCGGTGGATTTGAGCGCGACCACCATCAGGAAGTCGTTATTGGCCTTGGCCACGGTGATGCCGTTGCGCACGACCTCCTCGGGCAGGCGCGACTCGGCCACGCTCAGACGATTCTGGACCTGGACCTGGGCGATGTCCGGATCGGTGCCGCTCTCGAAGGTCAGGGTGATCTGCGCCGTGCCGTTGGCGCGCGAGGTGGAATCGAAATAGAGCAGGTTATCGACGCCGGTGAGTTGCTGCTCGATGACCGAGGTGACGGTCTTCTCGACCACTTCCGCACTGGCGCCGGGGTAGGAGGTGCTGATGCTGACCTGCGGCGGGGCGATCGGCGGGTAGGCCGACACCGGCAGCTTGAAGATGGCGACGGTGCCGCCCAGGGTGATGAGGATCGCGATGACCCAGGCGAAGATTGGGCGGTCGATGAAAAAGCGTGGCATGGTGGCGGATCCTCAGCCTTTGGCGCCGGCGGGGCCGGGCGGCGAGCCGGAGGGTGTTTTGGCCGGGGTTTCCACTGGCGCCAGCTTAGCGATCGCGCCCGGTTTGACCTTCTGCAGGCCCGCGACAATGACCTGGTCGCCGTCGGCCAGATCGCCGGTCATGATCCAGTCGGTGCGGGTCATGCCGTGGGTCTCGACCCGGCGCAGCGCCACCTTGCCATCGGCCTCCAGAACCATCACCGAAGCGCCCTTGGCATCGCGAGATAGCGCGGCGTGCGGCAGCAGGAAAGCGTGTTCCAGTTGTCCCGTGGTCAGACGGAGCGTGACGAACATCCCTGGCAGCAGGACGCGGTGCGGGTTGGGCACGGTGGCGCGCAGCGAGACGGCGCCGGTGCCGGGATCGACCGCCAGATCGGAGAAATCCACCGCCCCGGTTTCGGGATACGCCGTCCCGCCGGGCAGCAGAACTTCGACTTTCGCCTTGGCGGCGGGTGTTTTAGTGCCTTGGGCGCCGGCCGCCTCGCGCTGCAATTCGGTGAGTTCCTGAACCGACTGGCTGAAATTGACATAGATCGGATCGATCTGTTCCACCGTCGTCAAGAGCGTGGCTTCGCCCTGACCGACCAGCGCGCCCTCGGTCACCAGTGCGCGCCCGGCGCGTCCGGCGATGGGCGCGCGCACGGTGGCGTAACTCAGATCGAGCCGGGCGCTTTCCACATTGGCGCGCGCTTGCTGAACCGCCGCCGCCGTGGTGCGTTCGGCCGCTTGGGCGGTATCGACATCCTGTTGCGAGATGGTTTTTTTCTCGCGCAATTCCGTATAGCGCTGCGCCGTTAGGGCGGCGTTGACGGCGTCCGCCTCGGCCTTGGCGAGGGCCGCTTCCTCGGCGTTGAGCTTGGCCTTCAACTGGGCCGGGTCGATTTGGAACAGAATCTGGCCCTGCTTGACATCGGTGCCTTCGGTATAGGTCCGATCAAGGACGATGCCCGCCACCCGCGCCCGTACCTGCGCGGTGCGGGTCGCCGCCAGCCGGCCAACCAGTTCGCGGGTCAGCGGTGCCGATTGGGCGTGGGCTATGACCACCGAAACCTCGGGCGTGGGCATCTGGGCGCCTGGACCCGCAGCCGGACCCGATGGCTTATCGCAGCCAACCAGCAGAGTGGCGCACGCCGCGAGCGCCGCCAGACGGAATAACATCGACCTCATTATGAACACTCCAGACTCGCAATCGCCGTGGGGCGGATAGTATGCCGCAAATTAGTGGACGCCATCGTTCATTATTATAGGCGGAGTCGAGTCCGTGAGGGAATGTCGTCCCCTTGTGCCGAGCGGCGGTCCCAGGGGCGGCTTGCTCTGGGGGGCGAGCATTCCGATCCCGATCAGGCGTCAAAACAGCGATGCGCTCAATTCATTGATCGCCGAGAGCATGTCCGGATCGTCCGTCAGCGCCTGGGCGATGGCGCTGCGGCAGGAGACCACCGGATCGACACCGCCGACGATCAGCTTGGCGGCATGCACCAGCAACCGGGTCGAGGCGCCTTCGTCCAGTCCCTGTCCTTTCAGGTTGCGCGTCATGTGCGCGAACTTGACCAACTGACGCGCCCGCGCGGCATCGATCCCGGACTCTTTTTCGATGATCGTCTGCTCCAGCACCGCGCCGGGATAGTCGAATTCCAGCGCCACGAAACGTTGCCGGGTCGACTGCTTGAGATCCTTCAGCACGCTCTGGTAGCCAGGGTTATAGGAAATCGCCAGACAGAACTCGGACGGCGCCTCCAGCAGTTCGCCGACCTTCTCCATCGGTAGCACCCGCCGGTCGTCAGCCAGCGGATGGATCACCACCGTGGTGTCCTTGCGCGCTTCGACCACCTCGTCCAGATAGCAGATTCCGCCCGCGCGCACCGCGCGGGCCAGCGGTCCATCCACCCAGACGGTCTCGCCGCCGCGCACCAGAAAGCGCCCGACCAGATCCGAGGAGGTCAGGTCGTCGTGACAGGAGACGGTGATCAGCGGACGCTTCAGGCGCCAGGCCATGTGCTCCATGAAACGGGTCTTGCCGCAGCCGGTCGGTCCCTTCAGCAGGATCGGCAGGCCGTGGCGATAGGCCGCCTCGAACACCGCGATCTCGTCGCCGACCGGCGCGTAGTAGGGTTCGTCCTCGATAAAATATTCCTCGGGCTTGAGGACGCGTAGCTCATGCTGCACCGGCGGTCTCCGGGTGTGGTTTGATGAATGATCTAAGAGGGTGTAGACAAAATCAAACCGTTGTGGTCAACCGCCGCAGCAGGATGCGCGCCTCCGCCAGCCAAACCCAGGTTTCGGAGACCGCTGGCAGACGGTCATGATGCATGATCAATCGACGGGCACGCTCATTCCACGCATGGGTGCGCTCGACAACCCAGCGCTTCGGCAGCGGAACGAAGCCGTCGGCGTTGGCGATCACCACTCGGTCAGGCGCCCCGTCCACGTGCCAGGAGCCAACGCTTTTGTTGGCTGGATGGCGCACGACTTCCACGCGGATCGCGTGGGTCTGCTCGGTGGTTTGGGCAAATTGACCGGCGTAGGCGCTATCGACAAACAGCGTGTTGATCTGGGGGTACTTGGCGGCCGCGTCAGCGACGGCGCCCGAGGCGGCATCGCGGTCCTGAAGATTGGCCGCGACCACGCTCACCGCCAACACGAACCCCAAGGTATCGACCACCAGGCTGCGCTTGCGCCCCTTGACCTGCTTGCCCGCATCAAAGCCGCTCGGTCCACCCTGCGGCGAGCCGCGGGTCGATTGCGCATCCAGCACCGCCGCCGTCGGCGCGATCTCACGCCCCTCGCGTTCGCGCCATTGCCCCCGCAGTCGATCATGCATCTGCTCAAACTTCCCAGCCGCACTCCAACGGCGAAACGTCTTGTAGACATTCTGCCAAGGCGCGAAATCGTGCGGCAGCATCCGCCACGCGCACCCCGTGCGCACCACGTAGCAACACGCCTCCAGGATGCTCCGGCGCGACACGCGGGGCGGTTGACCCCGCCCGCCCGGCATCTCAAAGAGAGCGGCGACCAAGTCCCACTCCGCATCGGTCAGACAACTTGGGTAGCTTTGGTCGGGGTCGTGGCGACGATGCGCATCCGTATACCCATACCGACGCGGCGTTGCGCGCGCTTGCGCCTCGAGACCACTCTCGCCCCGGAGGCGCGTGACGCCCGCCTCCCGCAAGGACTTGCGAATCGTTGCTTCATGAGCCTCGATTCCCGTCCGTGCCGCGAGTTCCCGGGCAATCTCTGACAGCGTGGAGGTCGGGCGATCCGTGACAATTTGACGCAATACCGCTTGCTCCGCCTCGTGAATCTTGGGGGGACGACCAGCTTTCGACATCAGCGCACACCAGCTCAGTTGTAGACTGGTATACAAATAGCAGCTCAATTATTTTTGTCTACACCCTCTAAGGAACTGTCCATTAACTGTTTCCCGATTTGAACTGTACTCTGTGCGTGGGGATCTGGAATCCGTTCGTGGTGAGTCCTGAGCCCGTCGAAGGGTCGAACCATGAACGGATTCAAGGTCAACCTTGGAGTGCGATTTTCCGTTCATCCTTCGACAAGCTCAGGACGAACGGAAAATCGGGAAATCGTATGTGGACAGTTACTAAGAAATGGGGGTCTCCGCGCGGCGGCGCAAGACGGAGCCCACTGGGAGCACCTCACTGCCATGAAGTTAAGCCGTTCGTGGTGAGGCCCTCGAACCATGAACGGCTTAACTTCATGGCAGTGTGGGAGCGCCTATGGGCGCCGACATGTTGTCGGCATCTGGGGTAGTCGACATTTTGTCGACTACCTTCGACTCAGTTCAGGGCAAGCCGCTCCTTGTGCCGAGCGAAACCGCAGGATCGCTCCAAGGAGCGGCGGATTTTCTTTGCGTCCCTGGTGCCTTTGCGGTTCAAATGCGCTGTGTCCGTTTATCCATCCAGACAGGTATCGCGATGAGCAAGATCCACTTCGTCGGTGGCGAAAAAGGGGGCGTCGGCAAGTCCGTTCTGGCGCGGCTGCTGGCCCAATACCATATCGATCATGGGCTCCCCTTCGCGGCGTTCGACACCGATCGCTCCCACGGCGCCCTGCTGCGTTTCTACGCCGATTACAGTCGGCCCATGGTCCTGGACGATTTCGAGAGCACGGATCAGCTCATGGAGGCGGCCCTGGAGACCGACCGGGATATCCTGGTCGATCTGGCGGCGCAGACCTCGCTGCCGCTGCATCGCTGGATCGATCAGAACGATTTTCTGTCGCTGGCGAACGAGGAACAGGTCCAGGTCGTCTTCTGGCATGTGCTTGACGATGGCGCCGATGCCATCGCCCTGCTCGATAATCTATTCGACCGCTATGGTCATGCCGTTGCCTATGTCGTGGTCAAAAATTACGGGCGCGGCAAGAATTTCTCCGCTTACGAGGCATCGCGGGCGCGGGAGACGGCCCAGGCGATGGGCGTCGCGGCGGTCGATCTGCCGGATCTGAACGCCGCCACCATGCGCAAGATCGATCACGGGAGCGCCAGTCTGTGGGCGGCCGCGCACACCAAGGAAACGGGTCTTGGCCTGATGGACCGCCAACGGGTCAAGGTCTGGAAAAACCGGGTCTATAAGCAGTTCGATCAGGTCGCGGAGGGGCTGTTTACGCCTGCTCCTGCCACGGAAGCGCTCGACGGATGTTGATCCCGATGAACGAGATTACCCAAGATCAGGCGCTGGAGCGCGATGTCCAGCTCTTCACCGCCCTGCTGGGCGAGGTGCTGCGCGAGCACAGCCGCAAGCGCGTCCTGGTGATCGTCGAGCGCTTGCGCGAAGGCTTCATGCAATTGCGCGAACAGGAAGACGCCGAACTGCGCGAGAAATTGATGAAGCGCATCGAGGGCCTGGATCCCCAGACGCTGTCCGAGGTCATCCGCGCCTTCACCATCTATTTCGGTCTGGTCAATACCGCCGAGGAGCTGAATGCCCATCTGGCGCGCATGGACCGCATCTCGGCCGGCCAGCGACTGTGGGTCGGTTCCTTCGACGACACGGTGCGTCAGTTCCAGGAGGACGGCATCAGTCCGGAGCATTTCCAGAGCCTGCTGGAGCATCTGCTCTATCTGCCGGTGTTCACCGCGCACCCCACCGAGGCCAAGCGGCGGACCATCATGGAGACCTTCCGGCGCATCTTCCTGGTCGGTCAGGATCTGCGCCGGCGCAAGCTCAACGACGAGGAGATCGAGGAAAAACTCCAGGAGATCCTGACCCAGATCCAGATCCTCTGGAAGACCGACGAGGTGCGGGTCCACAAACCCCAGGTCATCGACGAGGTGCGCCAGGGCCTGTATTTCTTCCGCGAATCGCTGTTCGAGGCGGTACCGCTGGTCTATCGCTTTCTGGAGAAGGCGGTGCGGCGGGTCTACGGGGCCAATCATGGCGTCAAGGTGCCGAGCTTCATCCGCTTCGGCTCCTGGATCGGCGGCGACCGCGACGGCAACCCCTTCGTGACCCCGGAGACGACCGAACTGACGGTGCGCATGCACGCCGAACTGGTGCTGGAAGAGTATCTGGAGCGCATCCGCAAGCTGCGCCGGATGCTCAGTCATTCCAGCGGATTCTGCGAGCCCTCGCCGGCCCTGCTCGACAGTCTGGACGCCGACGAGGACTACTGGGTCGCGACCATGGGCCAGAGTCTGCGCCGCTTCCTGAACGAACCCTACCGGCGCAAGCTGGCCATGATGAGCCATCGTCTGGGGGCGAATCTGGCGCGCATCCGCGCCCGTATCGAGAACCGCGACGCCGATCATGTGTCCCGCGGCTACGGCAGCGACCGCGACTTTCTCGCCGACCTCTATCTCATTCGCGACTCGCTCATCCATCATGGCGACGCCAGCGCGGCGGCCGGTCCTCTGCAGGATCTGATCCGTCTCGCCGAGACCTTCGGTTTCCATCTGGTGCATCTGGACATCCGGCAGGAATCCACCCGTCACACCGAGGCCATCACCGAACTGTTCGCCCGCCAGGCCGGCGCGCCCTTTTATCAGGCGTTCACCGAGGAGCAGCGTCTGATGGCGCTGTCCGAGACCATCGCCCACCCGCATCCCTTCGTGATCGACAAGGCCACGCTGACCCCGGAGACCCGCGAGACCCTTGAAGTCTTCGAGGTCATCGCGCGCCTGCGCGCCGAGATCGGCGAGAAGGTTTTC
Source organism: Thiocystis violascens DSM 198 (assembly GCF_000227745.2). Taxonomy (NCBI): domain Bacteria; kingdom Pseudomonadati; phylum Pseudomonadota; class Gammaproteobacteria; order Chromatiales; family Chromatiaceae; genus Thiocystis; species Thiocystis violascens. The sequence continues at coordinate 3,082,667 of NC_018012.1, forward strand.
GGTCAGTACGTCATCTCCATGACCCATGCCGCCAGTCATGTCATGGAGGCGATGCTGCTGGCGCGTCTGGCCGGACTGGCCGGGAAGGATCGTCAGGGCTGGTTCTGCAACCTCCAGATTTCGCCGCTGTTCGAGACCATCGACGACCTGGAGCATATCGACCAGGTGATGGGTACGCTGTTCGATCATCCGACCTATCAGGCGCTGCTCAAGGCGTCGGGGAACCAGCAGGAGGTGATGCTCGGATATTCGGATTCCTGCAAGGACGGCGGCATCCTCTCCTCGGGCTGGAACCTGTTCGAGGCGCAGAAAAAGATCATCGCGCTCGCCGATGATCGCGGCGTGTCCTGTCGGCTCTTTCACGGTCGCGGCGGGACCGTGGGGCGCGGCGGCGGTCCGACCCACGAGGCGATCCTGGCCCAGCCAGTCGACACCGTGCACGGTCAGATCAAGTTCACCGAACAGGGCGAGGTGCTGTCCTATCGCTATGCCAATCCGGAAACCGCCCGCTATGAGTTGACCATGGGCATCAGCGGTCTGATCAAGGCCAGCCGCTGTCTGATCGAGCCGCCGGTGGAGGAGCGCAACGACTATCTCGGGATCATGGACGAGCTGTCGCGCCATGGCGAGGAGGCGTACCGCAAGCTGATTCGGGAGACCGAGGGTTTTCTGGATTATTTCTACGAATGCACCCCGCTCGACGGTATCGCCCTGCTCAACATCGGCTCGCGCCCGTCGCATCGCAAGAAGGCCGATCGCTCGCTCGGCTCCATCCGCGCCATCCCCTGGGTCTTCGGCTGGGGCCAGTCGCGTCATACCCTGCCGGCCTGGTTCAGCATCGGTCACGCCATCGAGCGCTATCGCAACAATGACTTAGAGCGTCTGGCCAAGCTCCAAAAAATGTATCAGGATTGGCCCTATTTCCGGGCGCTGCTGTCCAACACCCAGATGTCGCTGTTCAAGGCCGAGATGCGGATCGCCCGCGAATACGTGAACCTGGCCGAGAACCGCGAACAGGCCGAGTCCATCTATCGCTTGATCGAGGACGAATACAACCGAACACTGACGCAGGTGCTCAATGTTGCCGGGCTGCTCGGTCTGATGGAAGAAACCCCTGAGCTGCGTCATTCGCTGGCCCGTCGCAACCAGTATCTGGATCCCTTGAGTTATATCCAGGTGGCGGTGCTCGGGCGCTATCGCGCCGAGCCGGAGGAAGACAAACGCGCGGAATGGCTGGATCCGCTGCTACGGTCCATCAATGCCATCGCGGCGGGGATGCGGAATACCGGATAAGGCGCCTGGGAGCGCCGGCAGCTTGTCGGCAGCAATTCTCAGTTTGTAGCTTGACCGTTTCGCCTTCTCTGTCCGGAAAGCAGGGATAAGGCTGCCTGAAGCCGTTCGTGGTGAGCTTGTCGAACCATGAACGGCTTCACGCTCAGAGGCTTAGGGTTTCCCGTTCATCCTTCGACCCTTCGACCCTTCGGCTCCGCTCAGGACTCAGGACGAACGGGAAACCCTTCACTGATCCTCTGATTCCTATGGGTTTTTCGCTCCATCAGGTCATACTGAGAATTGCTGGCTTGTCGGCTCTGGTGCAGCCGATATCTTGTCGGTTGTGCTCGCGAAAGCGTGTTTTCTTCAATCCAAGTTCCTGTCGCAATTCGGCAAGGTGGGCGTCCACATCCTCGGGCGATTGCTCGGCCAACGTCCGATCCGGATCGGCCGCGATGTCATGCCCTGCGAGGATCACCATTCAGCAGTCATAAGGAAAAATGAATACCTGACTCTTGAAAATTTTGCCGGTAGCGATTCCAGAAAGAACGGGGTTTTCCTTATGGTTTGACTGGTTTTCCGTCATCGCTTAGTCTCCGGTGAGGCGACACGGATTGCGGAGGCCTTGGTGCAGAAACCCACCGGTGCCAAGCGTGGTCGTTGTGGAGATTAGGCGGATTCTGTCTAGTACAGCAAACGCGGAATCTGTCTAGCGCCATAATTACAGATTCTGTCTAATTCACTACTTTAGGCCTGCGAAACCACCATCACCATGCTTCCAAGCGTCTTCCTGAGCCACAACCACGCCGATAAACCCTTTGTCCAACGCCTCGCCGCTGACTTGGACAATCAAGGGATTCCATACTGGTTGGATGAAGCCGAAATCAAAATTGGCGAATCGCTGATCGAGAAGATTCGCGCCGGGATCGACAAAGTTGACTTCGTCGCAGTCGTGCTTTCGCCAAACTCCGTTGCCTCCCCGTGGGTTCAACGTGAGGTCGACGTCGCCATGAACCAGGAAATCATGGGGCGTCGAGTAAAGGTCTTGCCGTTGATGTACCGAACGTGCGATCTGCCAGGGTTCTTACTGGGGAAGCGCTACGCAGACTTTACCGAAGACAGTCGTTATCCAACTGCCCTCGAAGACCTAGTCCGAAGCATCGGCGTCGTCTTCAACAAGAACGCATACGCTCCGCCGGCCAGCGTCACAAATCTGGGTCAGGCACTGGACAAGGCGTGGAACAAAGCATTGCCGATGCTCTCACGCCCATTTCATCGCCCGTTCCAGTACATAGGCATGACTATTCAAGACGCAGCCCGCACCACTGGTGGAACTCCAAATGATGTCGGGAACATCATCCTTGATACGGATGAGTGCCACATGTGCCTCGAAACTGAAGGCAACTTCATCAGCTACGTGGACGTAGAACTCAAGAGAACTGCGCCCCATCGGCAAGATCAAGACTTTGATTCCGAAGTGGTTCTGGGAGCCTTAAGCATCAATCCCTCGGAACTGGAGTTGGTTCACAAGAAGACGCACTTCCACACGTACTACGACCACAAGAAGCGATTGAAGGTCAGCGTTTCCTGCCTTTATGACGGTGCGCCTCTTTCGGTCGGCTTCAGCAGTAAGTACTACGGCATGTAAGCTCCGCGCGAAAACGCGAAAAGGGTAGAGTAGAGAGCAGGTCGCCCATCGCGGTAGCCATGGCTTATCTGTTACCGCGCCTTTCGTTTCGCGGTGCCTAAATAGCCAGGACATGGCTGTGACTCCCAGCCCTCCCTCATCAAACCGTGCATGCGGTTCTCCCGCACACGGCTTTCCGATGTTCTTCACACCAAGGCACGATAAATGGGGACAGATTTATTATGACCATAAATGGGGACAGATTTATTATTTGCAGACTGCAAGAAATAAATCCGTCCCCTTTTTTGTGAATCGCGTGACCTTGTCCGTCTCGTGCTAACCTATGCCGTAACCTATGCCCAGTCGATCAGAACTCATGAACGCACCCCGCCGCGCCACCCTCTTCACCAATGGCAGCAATCAAGCGATTCGCATCCCGCGGGACTTCGAACTGCCCGGCAAGGAAGCACTGATTCGCAAGGAAGGCGACCGCCTCATCATCGAGCCAGTGCCGCCGCCGAGACTGCTCGCGGTGCTGGCGACCCTCGACCCCATCGACGACACCTTCCCGGACATCCACGACCCGGCGCCGGAGCCGGTCGATCTCTAGCGGCTCCCCGCGATGCCCAAGCCCGCCTATCTGCTCGATACCAACATCGTCTCCGATCTCGTGCGTCGGCCCGCAGGGCGCATCCGCGACTGTATCGCCGCGCGCGGCGGGGAAAAGGGGACGGCGGGGAAAAGGGGACAGGGGGGGAAAAGGGTAGAGTAGAGAGCAGGTCGCCCATCGCGGTAGCCATGGCTTATCTGTTACCGCGCCTTTCGTTTCGCGGTGCCTAAATAGCCAGGACATGGCTGTGACTCCCAGCCCTCCCTCATCAAACCGTGCATGCGGTTCTCCCGCACACGGCTTTCCGATGTTCTTCACACCATGGCATGCGCTGTCTTCCAGCCGGGACCTTTCGGGAGTGGGTGCAGTCCATGGCGGTCATAGAGGTCGCGAGACGGGAATTTGGCGTAACCCGCTTTCCAGTTCTTGACCTTGTGTCGCTTGCGCAAGTGGATTCGCAGCCGCTGTTCGGCGTGGTTCCGGACCTTACTCATCGCCAGACTGGAATTGCGGAAATGGAAGTAGCCCGCCCAGCCACGCAGGCTGCGGTTGACACTCCCCACCACATCGTCGAGCGGGATACAGGTCAGTTCCCGGCGTGTGAGGTCCGTCACTTTCGCCGTGATTTTAGCCACAGCTTTGTCCGACGGGCGCACGTTCGGGTACCATTTGCCGGTCTTGGCGCCTTGGCTCATCTGGAGCGTGAAGCCCAGAAAGTGAAAGCCGGTTTCCTTGGCGTCCACGACGTGGGTCTTGGTCTCATTGAGCGTCAGACCCAGTCGATCCGTGACGTGGCGCACCACCTTCAGCGGTTCTTCCACACCCTGCTTGCAGAGCACGACAAAATCATCCGCATAGCGGACGATGTGCGCCCCCAGTTTGTCTTTCAGCCGATGTCGGTCCCAAATACGATCGAGCAGATGCAGGTAGAGATTCGACAACAGCGGAGAGATGACACCGCCTTGCGGCGTCCCAACCCGGTTGGCTTTTCCTCCGCCCACCGTCCTACGTTTTCCTTGATCGTCCACGCCGATGATGGGTGCCTTCAGCCATTGCTTCAGAAGCGCTAGGATGGCTCCGTCGGTCATGCGTTCGGCCACCACGGTCATTAAGTTGGCATGGGGGATGGTGTCGAAGTAGCTCGACAAATCAGCGTCAATCACGTGGGTGTGACCGGCCCAGAGTGCGTTGGCAATATCGTCGATCGCATCGTGTGCCGAGCGTTGGGGTCGAAACCCGTAGGAGTGCGGCGTAAAGTCCGCCTCGAAGATCGGCTCGATCACCAGCTTGACGGCCATTTGCACCACCCGGTCGCGGATGGTGGGTATCCCCAGCGGCCGTTCGCGGCCATCCCCTTTGGGGATCATCGCACGCCGTACCGGTTGGGCGCGGTAGCGTTTCTCGCGCAGTTCCTCTGCGAGGCCCTTCAGAAACCCTTCTACCCCTTCGCCTTGCTCGATGGCCTCGAAGCTGACCCCATCACTACCGGGGCTGCCTCCATTTGACCGGACAAGATTCCAGGCGTGACGGAGGATGTCTTCCCGGTACACCTTGTCATAGAGCGCGTAGAAGCGGTAGGCCGGTTCTTGCTTGGCCTTGGTGTAGAGCTTCCTCTGGAGTGTCCTGATCGTCTCCGGGGTTGTTAGCGACATGGCAATCCCCTGATCCTCCACTCTTCGGTTGCGTGAACAAAGTAGGGTTCCTTCCCTCGACCAAGGGTTGTGTTGTCCCTCAGTCTCAAGCGGTACCATGAACCCCTCCGACTTCCGCGACAGGCGGCGACGATTTCGTTGCCTTATACGCCGACGTGGGTGGCCTCTCTCCACCTCCCGCCACGGATCTCCAGCACTGGACAGATCAATCTTCAAGAACATGCCGCCCCTGCTACCCCGAGAGACGATGACCATCACTTCCGTTCTTCCAATGGCCACCCAACGGCCTTCCCCTTCTGTCCACAGGGTCGGCGTCTCCAACCTAATATTACGAGGCTACCTCTAGGTTCACTTGCGTTACGGCCTGCTCTTTTGCTGGGAGGAAACTCACGACCCCTTGTTACCAAGACGCCGCTTCCTCATGCTACCGAGGGGTACGGACAACTCCCCGGACGGGACTTTAACCCGCTAGACTGACTGTTGTTACTGCGAACGGACAGATTTATTTTTTCCAGATCATAATTAAAGGGGACTGGGTCGAATTGTTTTCTGAGCACTGAACGAAGCTGTATAAATCTCCTAACGATGTGCTTCAGCCGAGCATGGCGTTAAGCCAAGAAACTCTGACTTCTCAAACATGGGTCAAGAAATATGAAAGCCGAATTCACTGCTATTGTGAAAAAGGATGGCGACTGGTGGCTGGGTTGGGTTGAAGAGATTCCCGGCGCTAATGCACAAGAAAAGACGAAAGAAGAATTATTGGTCAGCTTAAAAGACGCCGTTATTGACATTTTAGAACTAAGAGCAGAGGAGTCTCGCAGACTGGCGGAAAGGGATTTTGAGGAAGTTCCATTAGCTATATGAAAAGAAGCAAGCTTATTCAGCATTTAACAAAAAACGGATGTGTTTTGTTAAGGGAAGGCAGCAGACACGCGATTTGGAAAAACCCAAGTAATGGTGAACTGACAGCAGTTCCACGCCATAGTGAGATCAAAGATCTTATGGCGCACAAAATTTGTAAAGATCTGAAGATTCAATTGCCTTAATCGGCAAACAAGCACCTCAAACCGAGTCCGTATTGCGCCGTCGAGCTTGTCGTTTTGTATTTTGCATTATCATTAGGTGCAGCCAGGTAGCCAGGTAGCCAGGTAGCCAGGTAGCCAGGTAGCCAGGTAGCCAGGTAGCCAGGTAGCCAGGTAGCCAGGTAGCCAGGTAGCCAGGTAGCGTATCTTTTATCTGTACGTCCAAGGAATCGCCTTCCAAGCGGTATCCTGTCGGTCCTGCGGAGGCCGGCATCCCATCAGCCGCGTCAGCGCGGCAAACGACGCCCATCGACCATCGCCAACACGCCCAGACCATCCCGAGATCACACACGACATGCCTGATCAAGCGCTTAGTTACCGAATCGGCCCGCTCCGTCTCGCCCCCGGCGTCCTGCCGCGCCACGGCTGGACCTTTCTCATCGCCGCCTTTTTTTCCATCGGCCTGATGATCTTCATTTCCATCGGCCAGACGTACATCCTGAACGAACATCTCCACATTCCCTCGTCCGAGCAGGGCGCCATCAGCGGCAATCTGGTCTTTTTCACCGAGATCCTTACGCTGCTGCTGTTTCTGCCCGCCGGAATCCTGATGGACCGGGTTGGGCGCCGACCCGTCTATGCCGCGGGCTTTCTCCTGCTGGCCCTGACCTATGCGCTCTATCCCTTCGCCGAATCGGTCGACGCGCTCTATGTCTATCGCATCGTCTACGCCATGGCCGTGGTCACGGTCGCCGGGGGGCTCTCGACCGTGCTGGCCGATTATCCGGCCGAATGCTCGCGTGGAAAGCTGGTCGCGCTCGTGGGGCTGATGAGCGGACTGGGCGTCGTCTTCATCAGTCAGGGCTTCGGCGCGCTGCCGAAGGTGTTTGCTGGTGCGGGTATCGATGGGGTCGCGGCAGGCCGTCTGACCCATTTCATCGTCGCCGGACTCTCGGTCGCGGTCGCCGCCTTTCTCGTGTGGGGACTCAAGCCCGGTCTGCCGATCCGTCACGAGGAACGCCCGAGCGTGCGGGATCTTCTGGTCGGCGGGTTCTCGCAGGCGCGCAATCCGCGCATCCTGCTGGCCTACTCGGCGGCCTTCATCGCCCGCGGCGATCAATCCGTGAATGCCGTCTTTTTGATCCTCTGGGGCACGCTCGCCGGCAAGGCCGCCGGGCTGGAACCGGCGGCGGCGGTGATGGGCGGCACCCTGATCTTCGTGATCGCCCAGATCGCGGCCCTGGTATGGGCACCGATCCTGGGACCATTGCTCGACCGCATCGACCGGGCCAGCGCGCTGGCGGTCTGCATGGCGCTGGCCGCGCTGGGCAATCTGGCGCTCCTGCTGCTCGACGATCCGCTGGCCAGTCATGGCCTGATCTTCTTCATCCTGCTCGGGATTGGCCAGATCAGCGTCTTTCTGGGCGGTCAATCGCTGATCGGACAGGAGGCGCCGCCCGCGCAGCGCGGTTCGGTGCTGGGCGCCTTCAACGTCGCCGGCGCCATCGGGATTCTGCTGATCACCTTCGTGGGCGGGCATCTGTTCGACCGGATCGACCCGCGCGCGCCCTTCGTGGTGGTGGGGGTTATCAATATCCTGTTGATGTTCGCCAGCGTCTATGTTCGTCTCCGGTATCCGGTCAAGCCGGCGATCGAGGAGATGCGCGCGGCGACGGCGATCTAATGCGGATGGTGGAGCCGGGCGTCCGTCAGCCTGCCGCCTGGAACGCAAAGACGGCATCAATGTTCGCGGGTTCCAGCTCCCCGAAACGCTGGCCAAGACGATTGCCAGTATTCTTCCACGTCAACGTGAATCCGCGTGTCCCAGCAATTCTCGGCATGGCTTGACGTTTGCCGTCTCCTGAAGCCGTTCGTGGTGGTCCTGAAGCCGTTCGTGGTGAGGCCCTCGAACCATGAACGGCTTGACTTAAGGCGATTTCCGGAAAAGCTCATACCCACTTTCGTGGTGACATTGCATCCGTTCGTGGTGAGTCCTGAGCCCGTCGAAGGGTCGAACCATGAACGGCTTTACGCTCAGGGGCTTAGGATTTTCCGTTCGCCCTTCGACAAGCTCAGGGCGAACGGAAAATCCTTAACTTAATGGCAGTGATGATTCGTCTGGGTTGTTCGCTTCATCGAGCCATATTGAGAATTGCCGCGCGTGTCCGTCTCGGTTTGCAAGATCGCTCCGAAGACTGACCTGGATGCCCGAAACGGCCAATTCCCGCGGATCTCGCCCTCGACCCTGCTCGCGCTGCGCGAACTGGCCGCTCACTCGCAACGCGACGCCTCCCGACACGGACACCGGTTCAACGACGGGGAATCCGCTCCAGCGTCGCGTCCAAGGCCAGCATATGCTGCTGTTTGAGACTGATCCGGGCGGCTTTCATTGCCGCCCAGACGGACTGCCAGCGATCGAGTTCCACGCTGTCCAGAAAGCGGATTTGTCGATGCTGCCTGGCAAAATGCTCCGGACTGCCCTTGGCCAGCAACCGCTCGTTCAGTTCAGGCACCAGCAGACCGTCGGCCCGAGGCAGCGTCTGGGCGATCTGCAGGCCGGCTGGATCCCAGTCGGGAAAGACGGTGACAGGGCTGTGTTCGGGTAGGACGGACAGCAGGTTGCGGGCGCCTCTGGCCAGTCCGCCGTGGCCGCGATAGAGCACCAGGGCATCCGCCAGTTCGTCGGGCGAGCGGAAGGCGTGCCAGTCGTCGAAACTATCCAGATTCTCGATGACCACGACCTGACCGATGGCGTCTGGATTCAGACTGGAGATGGGCAAGCGCAAACTCAGGTCGGATGCAAGCGGCGGCAGGGGTTCGGGCAGGCGACCCTTGACCAGCACATGCCGGTCGTCGGGGCGTTCGGCGGCGATCTTCTCGTCGATGGCGCTGACCGCGACCTCGCGCCGATTGCCTTGCGGAACCCCGTCCAATGGATCGAAGCCCCAGGCCAACCGGCACTGCTCGCGCAGGAGTTGGCGTTCCTCGTCACTGAAATGCAGATCCCGGCCCCTGGCCTCCCCGATCTCGAAGGTCAACCGAATCCGCTCCCAGACGGCCGAGTTCGGCACCTTGTCGAGACGCTCGCGCAGCAAACGATGCACCGCCAGCAGATGACGCCTGGTCAGTTCAGCCATAGACGCAGATCCCGAATAATGAAATTGCCGCTATAGAGCGGATGCGGCTCACCGAGGGTCTCCAGCTCGAAGCACTGCTTCTGCTCCTCGGGCAGGCCCGCGTAGACGCCAATCACCTGGTACAGCCAGCTTTCCGCGTCCCAGTGCAGCGCCTGCCCCTGGCGGTAGTCCAGGGCTGAAAGCGGCAGGCCGAGATCGATGACCTGACAGAAATAGGCGTCCACCGCGGCGCGGATCGGGCTGCTCTCCACGTCAAACTCCTCAGGTGCGGTCAGCGTCAGCTCGGGCGCGTCGGCCAGGCTGCGGACGGTCGGGTCGCGCGGATGCAGGGCGCGGATCCGCGACAGCAGGGCCAGCAGTTCGGACTCCTGCGTCTGATCGTGAATGTTCGGATTTGCCGGGGCCAAGCCCGGCGCGGCCCGGTTGAAGAGTGAGGGGATCGCGCTGCCGGCGGCGTGGGGACCGACTCGATACTCCGGATGTTGTCCCACATGGAGCAGCCAGCCCTTGAGCAGCCGGGTTCGCCCGCGAATCTGGCGGAAGCGGCCCAACAGCTCCAGCAGCCGGCTCTGCGCCAGGCTCAGTTCCTGGACCGCGGCGCCGATGGTGCGCTGCAGGTTGGTCACCAGCAGATGACGCAGTTCGCGCAGATCGCCGGCGCTCTCGGCGAGTTCCTCGAAACGGACCAGTTCCAGCCCCGTGAGCAGGTCGCTCACCTGGGACTGCGCCAGCTCGTTCTCGCGAATCCTGGCGTTGAGCGTGCCGACATAGCCGAACTCGTTGTTGATGCGGCTCCAGAGCACGCGGATGGCGTGGATCAGCGCCTCGCCAAAGGCATAGACATGCTCCTTCAGATCGGCCAGATAGACGTCGGCGGCGGCATAATCGCCCTGATGATGGGCCTCGCGATAATGATTCGCCAGCGTCTTGAAGGTCAGCAGCGCCGCGCCGGTGTTGGCATCGATCTGGCGGTTGCGGTCATCGCGCAGGGCCTCCTCGAGCAGCGCCCGAACCGTCCGCCGCAGGTGCAGATCGGCGCCGGGCTCGGGACGGTAGAGCACGCCGTGCTTGACGAGACTGTCCCGCACGCCGGGCTCCAGCGCCTGATCTGCCACCGATCCGGACAGATAGGCATCCATGATGGGCTCGGCCTGGTGCCCGAGCAGACGCAGAAAGCGCACCCCGGACGGATGCGGATTGGCGTTCACAGCAATTGCCCCTGCACGGCGGACTCGGCCTGGGCTTCCAGGTTCAGATTCTCGGCTTCGTCGATGAAGCGGATGACTTCGTAGAGATAGTCCAGCTTGCCGGTCGCCAGATAGATCTGTTTTTCCGAATTGGGCCGGATCAGATAGCCAAGTTCGCACAACCGCTTGAAGACTTGCTTGACCTGGCCGTCGACCGCGGCGCTGCTGGAGTTGAACAGCCGATGACGGCAGAGGCTGGTCAACTGCTCGCGCAAGGCCGGGGTGTCCTCGATGATGGTCTGCAATTCGTTCAAGCGTACCGGTGCGCCCTCGGTCAAGGGCGCATCCTGACCGGCCGCTTCCTGAACCAAAACCAGCCATTCGACGAGCGGGGTCAGACTCTGACAGATGTCGCGAAACTGCTGACCGATCACCCGCCGCTCGGCCTCGCCCAAAGCGCGGTAGCCGCAGAAAAAGACCTCGCTGTCGGCGGCCCCGGCTCCGACCGTGGCGACCAGCCGATTGAGCTGACCGAGATAGGCGTCCACCTGCTCGCGATTGCCCGAAATCTTCAAAAAACGCCAGCCGTCCTCGTCGGTGGTACGACAGATGAAGGCGCCCTGGAGCAGTCGCTCGATGACCTGTCCCTTGCCCGACAGCATCTACAATGCCTCCTCGGCCTGACGTTGCCGCAACATGGCCGCGATGGCGTCCGCGCGTGGCTTGACGACCTGGAGTTGACGGGTCTGTTTGTTGACGATGTAGCGGTTGGCGAAGAGTCCGAGCACCTCCGAATCCGGGTTGGGAAAGGCGCCCAGCACATGGATGCCGTTCGCGGTGCAGGCATCGAAAATCTTTTTCACATTCTGATAGTGCAGGGTTCCCAACTCGTCGATGGGCCAGTGGATCGTCACCGGCGCGTTGCCGCGCAGCAGCCGCGTGAAGGCCAGCAGAAACTTGCAGAGAATCAGATAGGCCATGCCGTGGCTGGAGGATTCGCTGAGCTGGCGGTCGGTGCGGATCACCAGATCGCTGCGGCCCTCGCGCAGGCGCAGTTCGATCTCCAGCAGCCCGGCGATGTTCCCGCTCTGGGCCGAGCGGCCGATGATGTCGAGTGCCCGGCGCAGGCTGCCGATATAATCCTCGCCGGGCAGACCGCTGAAGTCGTCCTCCCGCCAGGCCTTGAAGGCTGTGATAAAGGCCCGCAGATCCGGCCAGAATTCCAGCTCGCCGATGCGCGAACGGATGCGCACCGCGGAGTCGGAGACGCCGTCGAGAAACAGATCCTCGCTGACTTCGCGGGTGATGCGCGCGCTCTGCGCGGCGATGCGCCGATCGATATCGACCAGGACAGCGTAATAATTGTTGAGGTCGAGCCCGAACATCCGGCCCTGCTCGCGCAGCGCCATCAGGCTCTGGGGCACCATCACCGTGAGCAATTGCGCCAAGTGCGGCACCAGCCTGCGGTGGTCCAGTCGGCGCATCCCCTGCTCGTCGACCATCATGCTGTCCTCGCGGCCACGCTCCCAGGTTTCCGCCAAACTGGAGCCGGACTGACCGGCGATCAGTGTATCGAAACGCTCCACATGGCCCTTGACCGCGTCTAGCATCCGACCGCGCTCGTACAGCAGTTCGTCGCCAAGGCGCAGACGCTCGTCGATCTCGCCCTCCGGCGGCGCTTCGTCGCGGGGCAGCTTCAGTGCGTTGAAACGACCGAGCAGGCTCTTGAGTCGGTTCATGCGCTCTTCCGACGCGTTTTTTCGATGCATGGCGCGCTCGCGGGTCTCCGTGAGTTGGCTGCGTTCGCGCTTGAAGTCGCTGTTCACGGACTTGAGCGCTTGATCGAGTGTCGCGGCGCGGCGGCGGTTGTCATCCAATTCGTCCTGGAGTTTCGGTTTGCGTGTCATCCAATTGAGCTGGAACCAGTCGTCGTATTGCCGCACCTCGGGGCGACGCTGCTCCGCGCGCTTAATCTGCTTGTCGAGGACGCCGATCCGCTGGTTCAGTCCGATGATTTCCTGTTCATCCAGGCCGCGCGACTTGAGTTCGCCGTTGAACCAGGCAGTACAGGCGTCCAACTCGGCCTTGGCCGTGCGTTTGCCTTCTTCCATGGAGTCGCGCAACTGCCGGAGATCGTGATCCAGCCGTCCGATCGCCTCCCGCCAATGCGCGTTGAGTTCCAGTTGCGCGTCGCCGTGCCGGATGCGGAGGTCTTCCAGCCACTGCTGGCGCTCGCCGGCCAGCCGCTGGATCCGAGCCTCCAGCTCGGTCCGCTGTTTGCGCGCTCCGTTCCTGCGTTCGCGCAGCGCCTCGTCGAGTTGCTCCTTGCACGCGCGCCGCTCATCCTTGAGTCGGCGCCAGTCTTCGCGCTGGCCACGTTGTTTGGCACCGGCCAGGGTCAGCTCGCGATGCTGCTCGTCCAGGGCGCTGGTGAGATCTCCCAGCGACTTCTCGGCGGCCTGTTGCCGATTCTCCGCATCTTTCAGCGCATCCTCGGCGAGCTGTAGACGCTGGCACAGAATCGGTTCGGCGGCGGCGTGCTCGGGCAACTCGATGGCCGACAGATCCAGGCAAACGCCGAAAAGCGCGTCCCGCGGCGGCTCGATCAGCGCCGGTTTGAGATCGGCCCGCTGCAAAAGGGCCGAGTCGATCGTCTTGCCGAGATGCGCCTCCCAACCGGGCAGTTCACGGCGCAGAAATTCCAGCAGGCTATGCTGGCCGGGGTAGAGCAGGCGCTGAACCTCCTCGCGTTGCGCTTGACGCTCGCCGACCCCATGAGCGGCCGCGCGCAGGGCAACGTTCGCCTCCTCGCGCTGCCGGCGCAGCGCCTGCTCGCGGGCGTCCGACTCACGCACCCGGGCATCTGCGGCCTCGACGTCGGCCTCGGTCTGCTCCAAACGCCGATCGAGGATCGCCAGCGAGCGATTTTCATCCTCGGTGAAGCCGGCGCTCTGGATCCAGACATCCAGACGCTCGCGTTCGAGTTTGTGCTGACCCTCTTGATCGCGCAAACCCTCCAGCCCTGTCTCGCGTTCCTGTTGCTGGCGCAGTTTCAAGGCTTCGAGTTCGCTGTTACGCGCTTCGATCCGAGCGTCACGCTGCTCGCCAAGGCTCGTCTGCTGGTCGCGCAACTGGTCCAGCCGACGGTCGCGCTGGTCCTTGATCGCTTCGCGGCGCTCCAGATGCTCCTGTTTCACATCCTGATGCCGATCGGTGAGCAGACGATAGCGGCCACGCAGGTTCTCCAGCTCATCACGCCAGATCTCGATCTTGTCCAGATCAGCCCGTGCCTGCTCGATCTCGGCGTCCAGAAAGCCCTGGTACTGCTGTTCGATCTGTTTCAGCTCGTCTTCGGCACGGCTGATCTCGCCGCGCGCGGCGGAGAGTTCCAGGTGCAACCCGTCGCATCGCTGTTTCCAGCCTTCCTCCAACTGTTTGAGGGCAAAACCGCTCTGTTCGATGGCCGCGCTCTGTTCGTCCCGCGTCTGTCGCAGCCGGGGCTCGTCGAGTCGGTAGCCCCGCAGCAGACCACCGAGGCGCCGTTCGCCGTCCAGCAGATCATGGTATTCGCGCTCCAGCTTTTCAAAATCGGGGCGCAGCGCGTTGAACCCCTGCACGAGCTGGCTTTCGCGAATCCAGGCATCCACCTGCGGGGACTTGAGCAGCGAGGTCGGCGGGGTGACGCCCTCTTCTTCCAGGATGGCGGCGATCATGGACCGCACGGTTTCCATCTTGCCCTCCCGCGAGTGCACGGCCTGAACGAGTTTTTCGATATGACGCAGCGAATGCCCCGTCTCGCAGAGCGAGAACTGCCGTGCGAACGAGCGCAGCGTGCCGCTGTTGCCGCGCGCGCCGAGCTGGCCGCGATCGTTCTGCAGGATGGCGCGGTACTCGCGGGTATTGAGCAAATGGCTGGCGGTCACACCAGCCTGTTTCAGTTGGCGGCCCAACTCGGTCATGCCGAGACAGGTGAGGGTGTCGCCCTGACGGGCACGGGTATAGTCCGCCAGATCGAAGGCCTTGTGTACCAGACGATAGTCCACGCCCCGGCCATCCTTGGCGGCGGCCAGCACGGCCTGACAGAGTTGCCCGTCCAGGTTCCGGTATTCGTAGACGATGAAACTCTGCTCGGTGGGCAGATACCAGCGCTCGAAACTGTCGCGGGTCGTTGGCACGACCCGGCTCGGGTACTCGCCATAGAACACCGGCACCAGCCGCTGCAGGGTCGTCTTGCCGGAGGCATTGGTGCCGCAGATATTGGTGTGACCATCCACGACGAGTTCCACCACGCCCTGGAGATGGGTGTTGATCAGGACGATGCGATTGAGGCTGGGCATGTGGGATCCTTCCAGTTGCGATCCGGAGCGTGGGGCGACGCTCGGAAAGGGATCCCCATTCATTTCCGAAGGCCGCGGTACCAGTCGGTCTGGACTACTCGATTAGTCAAAAATTAACAATAAACTATACGTAGTCATAAACATTTAAGCCATCTTGACTGCTCCATTTAGGTGCATTTCGAGAACGGTTTTAAACTCGATGGACTCGGCCATCAAGAATGGTATAGAGATCCAAGCGGTGATCGACAGCCTGGATCAGTCGCCCTGGCTGGGGCCGGTGGATTTCGACGCGCTGAGGGACGCAATGCGTCTCAGACCTTTCCGGGCACCGATCCGGCGAGGTGTTGGGCGACCACGATCATTCCAGACGGTTCAGGCGTTCGACGCGATGGGTATATGGGTCGCGCTCATGTTTGGAGCGCACGACACAGATCCTGACGTAAAATGCATGCTGACACGCGTCTCGACGCAGACGGCAACAGGCTTTTTCACGCACCATGCCGGGAATTCTCGGCCTTGCTGGAATAACGTTGCTCATCGGAAGCGACAATGAGATTGCCATGACCCAGGAAATGCGCATCGGGATCGACGGCATGACCTGCGCCTCCTGCGTGGCGCGGGTCGAGCATGCCATCGCCCGCAATCCCGGCGTCGAGTCGGCCGTCGTCAATCTCGCAGCGGGAACGGCCGTCGTGCGCTTCGACCGGATCGCGGTGCCCGAACTCCTGGACGCCGTGCGTGGCGCCGGCTATGAGCCCCTGATCGAATCGGTCGCCATCGGGGTGGGTGGCATGACCTGCGCCTCCTGCGTGGCACGGGTGGAGCGCGCGATCCAGGCGCTACCAGGCGTCATCGCGGCGACGGTCAACCTGAGTACTGAATCCGCCGCGATCGAATTCCTGCCCGCCACGGTGAGCCAGGAGCGCATCGCCCAGGCGATCCGTCAGGCCGGCTACGAGCCCGCCGCGCCGGATCGGGCGCCCGACGCGGAACGCACGCGCCAGGCCGGCGAACTGGCCAGCCTGAGGCGTGACCTATTCATCGCCGTCCTGCTAACCCTGCCGCTCGTCGTGATCAGCATGGCCCCGATGGTCTGGCACGGACTGGACGCGCTCATGCTCGGACTCGCGCCGCGCGCGCTCTGGCACTGGCTCGAATGCGCGCTCGCGACGCCGGTCCTATTCTGGGCGGGGCGGCGCTTTCTGCGGCGCGGCTGGGTCGAGCTGCGCCATCTGAGCCCCGGCATGGACAGCTTGGTGACGCTCGGCAGCGGGGCGGCCTATCTCTATTCGCTGCTGGCGCTGATTCGGCCCCAGTGGTTTCCCGCCGGCACGGCCAATCTTTATTTCGAGGCCGCTGCTGTCATCGTGACCCTGATCCTGTTCGGGCGTTATCTGGAATCGCTCGCCAAGGGCCGAACCTCGGAGGCGATCCGCCGCCTGGTGGGCCTGCAACCCAAGACCGCCCACGTGCTCGGCCCGGAGGGCGAATCGGAAATTCCCGTGGCCGCGGTGGTGCCCGGCGATCTGATCCTGGTGCGGCCGGGCGAGCGTCTACCGGTGGACGGGACGGTGACCGAGGGGACGAGTTATGTCGACGAGTCGATGATCAGCGGCGAGCCGGTTCCGGTCCACAAGCGTCCCGGCGACGCGGTCATCGGCGGCACCGTGAACCAGACCGGGGCCTTTCGCTACCAGGCCACCCGGGTCGGCGCGGACACGGTGCTGGCCCAAATCATCCGCCTGGTCGAGGACGCTCAGGCCGGCAAACCGCCGATCCAGCGGGTGGCGGACCAGATCGCGGCGGTCTTCGTGCCGGTGGTGATCGCCGTGGCCGCTGTCACCTTTCTGAGCTGGCTCTGGCTGGGACCGACGCCGGCCCTGAGCTTCGCCTTCGTCGCCGCGGTCAGCGTGCTGCTGATCGCCTGTCCCTGCGCCATGGGTCTGGCCACGCCGACCGCGATCATGGTCGCAACCGGGCGCGGCGCTGCCATGGGCATCCTGTTTCGACGCGGTGCCGCCCTTGAGACCCTGGCGCAGATCGACATCCTGGTGCTGGACAAGACCGGCACCCTGACCGAGGGGCGCCCCACGCTGACCGAACTGTCGGCCCATGGTATGAGCGAATCGGAGGCGCTGGCCCTGGCGGCGGCCGTCGAGCGTCATAGCGAACATCCGATCGCGAGCGCCATCGTCGCCGCCACGCACACACGGGGTCTGGTCCTGGAGGAGGCGGAGGCGATCGAGGCGCTGCCGGGGTTCGGCATCCAGGCCCGCGTTGGCGTACAAGCGGTCGCGGTCGGCGCCCGGCGTCTGATGGAACGACTGGCGGTGCCGATGGACGCGGCGGCAGAGATCGCGGAGCGTCTGGCCAGCGACGGCATGACCCCGATCTATGTCGCGGCGGATGGCCGACTGATCGCCGTGCTGGCGGTGACGGATCCGCTCAAGCCCAACAGCCGCGAGGCGATCGCCCGGCTGCGCGGCCTGGGCGTCGAAGTCGCCATGGTGACCGGAGACGGCCAGCGGACCGCCGAGGCGGTGGCGCGGCAACTCGGCATCGCGCGGGTGATGGCGGAGGTTCTGCCGGCTGACAAGGCGGCGGAGGTCAGGCGGCTGCAAGGGGAGGGCGGCCGGGTCGCCTTCGTCGGCGACGGCATCAACGACGCGCCGGCCCTGGCCCAGGCCGACGTGGGGATTGCCATCGGCACCGGGACCGACATCGCGGTGGAGGCCGGCGAGGTCATCCTGATGCAGGGCGATCTGATGGCGGCGGTCGACGCACTGATCCTGGCGCGGCGCACCCTGCGCACCATCCGGGTCAACTTCTTCTGGGCCTATGCCTACAACGTCGCACTCATCCCGCTCGCCGCCGGGGTCTTCTATCCGCTGACCGGCTGGCTGCTGAATCCGATGCTCGCCGCCGCGGCCATGAGCGTCTCCAGTCTCTTCGTCGTCACCAACAGTCTGCGCCTGCGGCGGTTTCGCTCGCACGCCCGCACGCCGGCGTTGCACTGCCATTAAATTAAGCCGTTCATGGTTCGAGGGCCTCACCACGAACACGACGCCCGCAATCGCCCTCGTTCGCAACCGGAGAAAATCGTCCGATGTGGAAACCGCTCGCCACCCTCCTGACACTTCTGATCCTGTGTCCGCCGCTCTTTGCCGCGCAACGCTCGATCATCGTCCTCGATGCATCCGGGTCGATGTGGGGCTAGGGCGGACGCTATCTCAAGGCCGCGGATGCCGGGACGCTCGGCGAAGCATTGCGGGTCACGGTCGCTGAAGCGCAAGCTCAAGGCCGGCGAACGTGCCGAAATCGCGCTGGACTGATACCGCTTCCCTTATGTCTCCCCGGCCCCCGGCATCCGCACTATCGGCGCGCTGTCCAGCAGCTTGCGCGCCACCTCGACGATCGGCTCCAGACTGATCCGCCTGGTGAACACCGTGAAGGTGAGCATGGCGAGCAGATGGCGCGGGTCGCTGATCCAGGGCGGGAGAAAGCGCGGCGGACGACACAGACCCAGCGCGTAGAGTTCGCACAGGGCCGGGATGTCGAAGAGATCGAGCTTGCCGCAGAACAGCAGGCTGAGACAGTCGGCCCGCCCGGCGGCGAAGCCGGCGCGGATGAAGTTGTCCACTTGCAATAGTCCCAGCAGATAGACCAGATCCTTGGTGAAGGGCGCGCCGCCGGTAATGACGCCGCCGCGAAACACCCGCCGGGCATTTTCGAACGCCTGATCCGGGTCGCCGGTGCGCTCCAGATAATAGCGATAGACCTCCAGAAAGTCCGCGCCATCGATGGCCATCTGAATCGCCAGAACCCGATCCGCCAGGCGGCTCAGGCGGTCGAGTTCGATGGAACCGCTGATCACCTCCGCGAAAACGGCCAGACCCTCCTGGGTGCGCGTCGTGCCCGGATGCCCGGCCGCCAGCAGCGGCAAATCGGTCTGGGCCTTGCCGTTCAGCGACGTGGCGACATGGATATAGGCTTCATGATGCAGCAGTTGGACGCAATCGCGGTCGGTAAAGCGCGCCCCCCGGCGGATCCGGATCGCCTGCGAGGTGGCCAGCGCATTGGCGGACAACCGGTCGACCAGTTCGATGGCGGGTGCCTGATCGCCGAAATGGGCACGCACCGCGAGGTCGAGCTCCGCCGCGACCGAGTCCGCCGTGTGGTAGTTGGGCGGAGCGGTATGGATTTCGATATGGGCGAGATTCGTGATGGTGTCGAGGACGCTTTGCGCCAGATCGAGCGGCGTGATGGGGACATAGCGCAGCGGCGCCGTCGGTTCGCCGTAGAGCTGGCGGCCGTACTCGAAGAACCCCGTGGTTCCCACCGCTGCCAGCATCCGCGCGCTGAGTTCGATGGCATTGGCCTGACGGTCCAGCCAGAGGTCGATGGTCGTCACCGGCACGATCTGGCGCCGCGCCTCGCGCACCGCCTCGATGCTGGGTGTCGGGTCGAAGGCGGGATAGCTCACCTGCGGCAGCTCGCGTCCGCCCTGCGCCAGGAAGGTCTCTTTCACCTCCGGTTCCCAAGCGAGAGTACGCAGGATGCGCAAGGGTTTGCAGGCGGTGTGCAGTAGGCCGGCGACGGCGCGGATGCGCTCTCTCTCCCGTTCAGTGGCATCGGTCATGCGAAAAGACTCCAAAACTGTCGGATTCAGAATGAACGGCTTCGCGTCCGGAGTCCGGTCGCCACTCATTGCAGATACCGCTGGGCGGCGGTCACCAAATCCTCGCGCGCGGGCAGTTCGCCAGGCGCGATGCTCAGCGGCAGCACGACGACGCGCCGACCGCGGGCGTTGTGCAATTCCAGAAACTCGATGGAGCGCGCCGACGGATCGCGCGCGTCGCGCTGGATGTTCATGGCGTCGAGACAAAGCGTGATCGGCTCGGCCCAGAGTTGTCGCGGGGCCTCGCCGAGGATGTCGACGACGATCCCGAGATGGGCGACGAGGACACCCTGATCCACGCCCAGATCATTCAGCTGTGCGCCGATCGCGTCCAGCTCTGCCAGCAGCGTGGCCGGATCCTGCACGCCTCCCGCGACGGGCTCGAAGCTCCAGCCCCCGCGCTCCAGCGCGTTCACCTTGCGCCGCAGCAGATCGCGCTGGCGCGTGAGGTCGGCCCGCTCCACGCGCGTCTCGGCAATGCGGGTCAGCGCCAGGGTCAGCAGATGGTCGAAGGCGCGGCGCTTCAACTGGCGACGGGTTTCCGCCTCGCTCGAGTGCGGATCGAGCAGACGGTGGCCGGCGAAGCTGACCGCGACCTGCGGCACGTCGCGCCGCACCTGATCGCCGACCAGATCCATGCCCAGGATCGTGCGCTCCACCCGCTCCGCCAGCAGCAACGCGGTGACGCGCCCGAACCCCCGACCCTCCGCGCTCGCCAGAAATGCCGACAGCGCCGGGTCGCGTCCGAACCGCTCCAGCATGTCCCCGGCGGAAGAAAAGACCGCGGCCAGACGAGGTTCCAGTCCATGTTCGCGCGCGTCCGCCGGCAGCGGCTCCTGGATGGAGTCCACCAGCGCGACCACATGGTCGATCGCCTTGATCACGGGCTCGCGCAGACGCTTGCGGTATCCGGGCAGCAGACGCAGCCGCGAATCGGTGCCATCCACGGCACGCTCGGTCGCCAGGTCGATGAGCGATTCCGGATAGCGTCCGCGCGTCTCGCCGCCGAAAATGGATTGGAACAGTTTCACGGCATTACCTCCGTCAGGTAGATTTTCGGCACAGGTCAGAAGGGAATGCGACCCCAACAGGCACCGACTGCCAGCCGGGACATCCATCAGATCGCAACAGCATAACCTGGCAGGACGCGCACCCCCGCGCGAATCCGCGCGACCTCTCGCGCCTCGTAGACCTGTCGTTCCGGCCGACCCCAGGCCGGGTTGGGCCAGCAGAAATCGTGTCGGAATCGCCCGATCATATGGATGTGCAACTGAGGCACGAGGTTGCCGATCGTCGCGATGTTGAGTTTATCGGGTCGAAATTCCGCTTCCAGAAAGCCCGCGACCGCATCCATTGCATCGCGCACGCGCTGGCGCATCCCAGACTCCAGCCGATGCAGTTCCAACTCCCGGGTTTTTGGCACCAGAATGAACCAGGGTAGCAGCGCATTGTTCATCAGCAACAGAAGGCTGTCGGGAGATTCGGCCAGCCGATGGGTGTCGGCGGCAAGACGGGGATGGAGTTCAAACCCTGTCATCAGGACGGCTCGGAAGACGCGAACGACTCCCGGTCGAGTTGATCGCGGAGCGCCCGCATTCCCGCTTCCAGCCCGACGCGACCCCGGAAACCGAGCCGGATATGCGGATCCTCGCCCAGATGCGGCAGGCTGAAGAGTTTGAGTTCCGGAAACTCCTGCTCCAAATGCCGCATCAGCGGAATCAGACCGCTCTCGGGAACTCCGCGCACCTCGACGGCCATTTCGCGCAGCACGGCTGCGCGACCGAACCGCCGTTCCAGCACCCATTCGGCCATCGGCCAGGCCATCTTTGGAAAGCCGGGAAGAAACCAGTGTCGGCAGAGCGAAAAACCGGGGATCCGGTTGACCGGATTCGGGATCGGCTCGGCGCCGTCCGGCAGATCCGCCATCAGGATGCGGTAGGGATAGGCTTCGGCGCCGAACCTGTCTTCAATCAGCGTCGTCGCGTCCGGATGACGCACCAGCGCGACATGCGCCGCCGCCGCGGCACAGGCGCGGGTGTGATCGTCCGGTGTCGCGCCGATGCCGCCGCAGACGAAGACCGGATCCGGACGCCCCATCGAAAAGCGCAGATGCGCCGTGAGCACATCCGGGTCGTCCGGCAGCAGCCAGTGCCAGGCCAGTTCATGTCCGCGACCGCCGAGCAGCGACTTGAAGGCGGCCAGATGGCGGTCGATCCGCTCGCCCTTGAGCACCTCGTCGGCGATGACGATCAGACCGAAGCGGACGGGATCGATGTCGAGTGCGTCGCTCATGGTGCACCTATGCGGTTACGGGGTGCGACGTTACGCGGACGGCAGATGCGCGTCGAGCGTGTCGCGCTTGCGGTAGACCGTCCCCTGAAAGAGCGCGATCAGGTGCTCTTCCTCATCGAGGACGCGGATCAGATAGGTCGCGAGTTTGGGGTTGATGGACACCTCCTCCGCCTCGGCGGTCAGGGTGCCGCGCCGCGCGGCCTTCATGAAGGAGATCGAGACGTTCACCCCCAGCGCCACCGTGCCATGCGAGTTGGAGGCCACGGCAAAGACCAGATCGGCGAGGCTGAAGATGGCCGCGCCATGCGCTACCCCAACGGCGTTCAGGTGCCGGTCGTCGATCTCCAGCCGGGCGCGCGCGCGACCGGGCGCGACTTCAAGGAGTTCGATCCCGACATGGGCGGCAAAGCGGTCGTTGCGGAAGAAATTGTGGATTTGGGCTGCGTTCATCGAATGGCTTGGAGACGAAAAAAACAGAGACGACAGGATACGTCAAAAGACCAACTCGTTGGCCCCGAGAATCGCCATCAGGATGGACATGATGATCCCGGCCACGATGACGCCAAGTCCGATGATCAGTATCGGCTCCAGCAGGGTCAGCATGCTCTGAACGCTGACGCGGGTCTCGCGGTCGTAAATGCTCGCCACCTTGGCGAGCATGGCATCCAGACTGCCCGACTCCTCGCCGACGCGGATCATCTGGAGTGCCAGATCCGGCAGCGCTCGGAGTCGCGCCAGCGGTCCCGCGAGTCCGCGGCCATGCTTGAGGTCGTCGCCGGCCTCGTTCAGCAGACCCGACAGCTTGCGATTGGAGACCACCTCCCTGGCCAGCGTCAGCGCGCTCAACAGCGGCAGGCCGTTTTTGAGCAGGGTCGACAGCGTATGACAGAGCCGGGCCGTCTCCATCTTCCAGATCAGATCCCCGAACAGCGGCAGATCCAGTACCCGATGATCGACGCGCGCGCGCACCAGCGGATTCTGTAGCCAGCGCTCCAGAACCACCGCGAGCAGGGCGATGACGCAGAGCATGGCCCACCAATAGTTACGAAACAGATCCCCCGTGGCGACCACGATCCGGGTCGGCAGCGGTAGCGCCGCGCCCATGTCCTCGAACAGAACCGTGAATTGCGGAACCACGAACACCAGCAGCAGGATGACCGAGAACGCGGCGACGAACAGCAAAATGGCGGGATAGACAAGCGCGGAGGTGACGGTCTGGCGCAGTTCGGCGAGTCGCTCCAGATAATCCGCCAGGCGATCGAGCACCTGATCCAGCGCGCCGCCCGCCTCGCCGGCCTTGACCATGTTGATATAGAGCCGCGGAAATTGACCGTCCTGGGCGTCCAGCGCGCTGGAGAAGTTAGCCCCGCCGCGCACCCGCTCCTGAAGATCCGACAGCACCCGAACCAGATGCTCCTGCTCGGTGAGATCGACGAGGATCTGCAAGGAGCGATCCAGGGTCATCCCGGCTTCCAGGAGCGTTGCCAACTCGCGGGTCAGGATACCGATCTCTTTTTGGCTCAGTCGCCGACGCCGCGCGCGACCGAGCCGGGCGAACAGGCTTTTGGAGGTGCGGGCCTCGATCAGGATCAACCCATCTTTCTGAAGCTGACGCATCACGGCCATCTCGTCCGCCGCATCGAGTTCGCCCTCGACGGATTCGCCATCGAGCTTCACGGCTTTATAGAAAAATTTTGGCATCGAGGAGATCGCCGTCGCGCCGGCCTGTCATCAGGATTTAGGGAGGCCGTCAACCGTCGACTCGATCCATTTTTCTGCCATCGAATTGATTTCGATTGATTTTTTTCCAGCGACATCAATGGTGGGTCCGAAGACAAGGTCGATGGTGCCAGGACGTTTGATGAAACTTCGCCGTCCCCAGAAACAGCCTGCATTGTGCGCGACCGGAATCACGGGGCAACCCGTTCGCTCCGCGAGCAGAGCACCTCCAATCGCATAGGTATGCCGCGTTCCAGGTGCGACACGAGTCCCTTCCGGAAAGACGATCACCCATCGGCCTTCAGCCAATCGATCGGTTCCTTCGCGTATGACCTTGGAGACGGCGCGTCGTCCAGCGGAGCGGTCGATCGCGATTGGCTTCAGATAACCTAGCGCCCAACCAAACAAAGGGATGCGCATCAATTCCTGTTTCAACACCCAGGTTTGTTCAAGCGGCAAAAGCGCACGTAACGCAATCGTCTCCCAAGCGGACTGATGCTTACAGAGAATGATCGCGTTTTGAGGCAAGCATCGATCAAAATCGTGAACCCGGTAATTCAGATGGCAAATGACACGTAAGGCCACGAGGTTCGAGCGTGCCCATGCTCTGCTGAGGCGGGCAGCCGCCGAAGGCGTCTTCATCCACCCAATTGACAGAATCAGACTTGAGAAAACG
This sequence comes from Thiocystis violascens DSM 198, assembly GCF_000227745.2. Classification (NCBI taxonomy): domain Bacteria; kingdom Pseudomonadati; phylum Pseudomonadota; class Gammaproteobacteria; order Chromatiales; family Chromatiaceae; genus Thiocystis; species Thiocystis violascens. The sequence continues at coordinate 3,106,876 of NC_018012.1, forward strand.
ATACTTGATGTGACCAGAAAGAGTTGATAGAGAAAAGAACGGAGCACAATCATGATCGGCCTTGCTGAAGAAGCAATCGATTCGCGACGGAACCGAGATCTTGAAAAACACGAACATCTTGCAGAAGATCGATAGGATCCTGCTGCTGGATGCGATTTAACGTCAGTGTTCCCTTGCCAGTCATGACCAGATAAGGGGCCGCTCCGACAAGACGCGCGGCACAAAGATCACTATAGGTATCGCCAACAAATGGAACACCCGTCAGATCGACATTCATCCGTTTGGCAATTTCTTCAAGCAGGCCGGATTTCGGTTTTCGACACTGACAGTTCTCATCCGGAGAATGAGGACAAAATGCAATCATCTCAATACGTCCGCCCTGCGCGGTAATCACATCTCTCATGAATTGGTGCATGGTATTCAGGTCAGATAGAGATAAAAGCCCTCGAGCAACCCCTGATTGATTGGTTGCGATGGCAATGCGATAACCGGCATAAGTCAATCGCGCTATCGCGTCGATACTCCCAGGCAGCGGTATCCATTCGTCAGGGGATTTGATATACGCGTCGGAGTCTTCGTTGATGACTCCGTCGCGATCAAGGATCAAAACACGACTGGAAATGGTACGCGTCACGGTCAGTGAAGGCGGGAAATGTCGGCAACCAGCATAAACAGTCCCGCCAGGGACCGAAGCAGTCGAATTCGATTTTGACGCACGCGGTCGTCCTCGGACATCACCATCACATCGGAGAAGAATGTATCGATCTCATTTGTCAGGCCGGCGAGTGTCTCCAGGATGCCGATGTAATCATGACGAGCGGCAAGGGGGCCACACGCTTGACTCAATTCGTCGATACGGGCCGCTAGCCGGATTTCCGCGGGATCGGTCAGCAATGCCGGATCAACGGACCCCGCGTCACCGCTATCGACAGCGTTCTTGCTCAAGATGTTGTGGATGCGTTTATTCGCCGTGGCCAGGAAATCGGCCGCTGGCAGCATTCTGAAAGAAGAAACCGCGGCGATCCGTCGATCCAAATCCCAAGGATTCGTAACGCGACTTTCAATCACGGCATCAACGGTATCGACCGCCACTCCACGGTCGGCATAATAACCGTGCAGACGGTCCAGCATATACGCAAGGACCGTTTCGACAGTGTCGTCGCTCAGCGTTCCTGGAGCATAACAATTGGCGGCAACCTTCAGAAGATCACGGAGATCGAGATCGATCGAGGTTTCGATCATCAGCCGCAAGACCGCGATGGAGGCGCGCCGAAGCGCATAAGGGTCGCGAGTACCGGTCGGTCGCAGGCCGATTCCGAAGATGCCGACGAGCGTATCGACACGATCAGCGATGGCTAACACTTTGCCGCAGGCGCTGGCGGGCAAGTCATCGCCCGCGAAGCGCGGCAGATATTGCTCTTCCAAGGCATGACTAACGCATGGATCCTCATTGGATTTTTCCGCGTAGTAACGCCCCATAATGCCTTGGAGCCCAGGGAACTCAAAGACCATCGACGACACAAGATCGCATTTGGCCAGTTGAGCCGCTCGCGCGATCAGATCGGGATCGCTCATGAGCATCGGGGCAAGATAGCGCCCGAGACAGGCAACGCGACGGCTTTTTTCAGCCATGGTCCCAAGCTTTTCCTGGAACACAAGCGTTTCAAGCCGATCGGCAAAGGCGCTGAGAGGTTGCGTCAAATCTTTTGACCAGAAGAATGCCGCATCCGAAAACCGAGGTCGAATGACACGTTCATTACCGGCGCGCACCTGATCCGGATCGCGGCTGACGATGTTGGCGACGGCAATAAACGCATCCTGAAGCACACCAGCATCGTCCACGACCGGAAAATATTTCTGGTGGCTTTGCATGGTCTCAATCAGTACTTCCGGCGGCATCTCAAGGTAGCGCGTGTCGAAACGACACAGCAATGCCTGAGGCCATTCCACAAGGGCTGTCACCTCATCCAGCAAATCAGCGTCGATCCGTGCCTTGAGGCCATGCGTTGACGCCAGAAGATTGACCTGATCGCGAATCAGGTCACGTCGGCGCTCGAATGACGCCTCGACATAACCCATCGAGCGTAGCGACTCAGGGTAATCGGAAGCGGAAGACAGGCCGATCCTGTCGGGATGATGAAAGCGATGCCCTCTGGTATCGGCATCCGCTTCCACGCCAAGGATAGAACCCGCGATCCGCGCGTCATCCAGCATCAAGCAAACCCATTGCACCGGTCTGACGAATTCCTCTTCGCGATCTCCCCAACGCATCCGTTTCGGGATGGGAAGATCCGCCAGCGCGGCCTCGCACATTGAAGGGACTAATTGCGCCGTCTCAAGACCCGGCTGCAACACGCGAAACGCGAGCCAGGAGCCTTTTTCGGTAACGTCCCGGCCTAACGCATCGATCTCGACACCGCAGGAGCGGGCGAATCCAAGGGCGGCCGGCGTCGGTTGACCATCCGCATGAAAAGCCGCCTGTAAGGCAGGTCCACGCCGTTGAATGCTCTGGTCAGGCTGGTGTCTGCCAATCTTTCGCACCAGGAGCGCAAGACGCCTTGGCGTCGTAAACCGCTCGATCGTCTCGTATTCGATCCCGTGCGCCTTCAACTGGAGCAGAAAATTCTCGGCAAACGCCTTGGACAGATTCGGCAAGGCTTTCGGCGGAAGTTCCTCGGTTCCGATCTCAATCAGCAGATCAGCAAATGTGTCCAACGTTCTCTCCCGCTAGTGTGCAAGCATCGGAAAGCCAAGTGCCTTCCTGCTGTCGAAATACGCCTGGGCCACCGCACGCGACAGTGTGCGCACACGCAAGATAAACCGTTGGCGTTCCGTCACCGAGATCGCCCCCCTTGCATCTAAAAGATTAAAGGTGTGGGACGCCCGCAAAACCTGCTCGTAGGCAGGCAGAGGCAAGCCTTTTTCCACCAGTTCGGCACTGACCCGTTCGCAGGTGTCGAATTGCCCGAACAGCGATTCGATATCGGCGACTTCGAAATTGTAGGTCGATTGCTCGACCTCATTCTGATGAAAAACATCGCCATAGGTCACGGTTCCAGCCTGCGAACGACTCCACACGAGGTCATAAACGCTTTCGACCTCTTGCAGATACATGGCGATACGTTCCAGTCCGTAGGTGATTTCGCCGGTCACGGGACGGCATTCAAGACCGCCAACCTGTTGGAAATAGGTAAATTGGGTGACCTCCATCCCGTTGAGCCAAATCTCCCAGCCTAGCCCCCAGGCGCCAAGCGTCGGCGACTCCCAATTGTCTTCCACAAAACGAATGTCATGCACCAGGGGATCGAGACCGAGACGCCGCAACGAATTGAGATAGAGTTCCTGGATGTCGATCGGCGACGGTTTCAGGACGACCTGGTATTGGTAATAGTGCTGCAGACGATTCGGATTTTCGCCATACCGCCCATCGGTCGGACGCCGCGAGGGCTGAACGTAGGCGCTGCGCCAAGGCTCTGGCCCGATGGATCGAAGGAATGTCGATGGATGGAACGTCCCGGCTCCGACCTCCATGTCGAGAGGCTGCACGACGACACACCCAAGATCGGCCCAATAGCGTTCCAGGGCAAAAATAAGACCTTGAAAGGTCGAGAGATCCTCGGATTCGAGACTCAAAACCGGCTCCTTGAAACGAGGTGGCGATGAAAGGCGTGCAGTATATCGGTTAGACCCGAGTCAACGCCAATGAGGGCGACCCTGATCGAGTCCTTACCAATAAGTTTTCGCGCCTCGATTAAAGGCAAACGATCGACGTTGAACAATCCTTGCAACTACTCAGGCAAAGTCCGAACCGGACGCGCGGGTCGAGACAAACATTCGGAGCCGGGGTTCAGGGTGTCGGCATGGCAGCCTGGGTCCAGGGCTGGATGGCGACCGCCGTGACGCTGTTCTTCGGCGAACCTTCGATGATCCGGTCGCTATAGCTCAGATAGACCAGCGCATGGCGCGGCGCATCGTAGAAGCGGACGACCTGAAGCGTCTTGAACAGGATCGAGGTGCGCTTCTTGAACACATCCTCGCCGTCGCGCTTGCCCGAGCGCACATCGTCCGGCAGGTCGATCGGTCCGATTTGGACGCAGTCGAGCGAGGCGTCCGAGGTGTCCTCGGCGATGCCGACCGCGCCCGAGACGCCGCCGGTCTTGGCGCGACTGAGATAACAGGCGACACCGGGGATCAGTTCGTCCTGGAAGACCTCGATGACGATTTTGTCGTTCGGTCCCATCCATTTGAACTTGGTGGCGACGCTGCCGATCTGCTCGGCCGCGGTCGGCGCGGAGAGACCGACGAGGATCAGGGCGACGAGGGTTTTACGCATGGCGCATGTTCCTGTGGGTTGATGCCAAATGAGAGAGCCGACCTCTGGGATGGCCGAGTTGTATTCGGCCCGCTGGGCGTCAGGCCAGCGGTAGGCGCCAACGGCAAGTCAGCGATCCCAGCGGCCTAGGTTGAGTTGATGAAATCAACCTTATGTGACCGTCATTCTACGTCACCCTTGGAAGACGAAGCCTCGGGGGAACCTCAGTCAGGCTTGGTGCAGTGGTTCGATGGGTTTCACGGCCAATCAGCCTCTGTTCCAATCGTCAGCGTCGTGCCATGGCCGTTCTACCCATCCTACGCTGGCTTGGATCTAACGGGGGCAGAACTGAGCCGCGTTCCACCTAACGTTAAGCGCTTGCTGGCTGGCCGGAGCGTAGCGACGACCAGCCAGCAGGCGGTCGGAGTTTGTGCGCTTGTTGGGCAATATCGCGTTAGGATCTTGGGACAAATCGCGTCGCATGTTTTTCAATCCATTGCGCACCAGATTCCAGGAATCCGAGGACTTTGTTCGCTTCGAGATAGTGCGCAGCCTTCTCATCACTCCAATCCGTGCAATCCATCAGGAGAAAATCTTCTGACATCTTGCGCGAGAACTTAGGTGGATCTACAGCGATGCCCACTACCCACTGAACCGCTGGAAACCTTGTCTTTACTACTCCGCATGCGATTTCAAGCATGCTTTGACGCACCTCGCGGAAATCCTTCCGCTTTCGCATGTGCTTCGGTGCTCGTAGCTGCAGAAATACGTAACGTTTCTCGCCGTAGAACGACGACATCACACTCAGATTTCTGGCTGACTTCCCTGCGGCGGCGGGGAAGTTACGTATCGCCGCATCCATGTGCTCTGACAAAGCTCTGCGTGAAAAGCGAGGCTCTTTCGCCATCTCGTGAATCGCGCTTCGGCCCGCTACTAAGGGAGACACTCCTATGCTACGGCCGGCTAACGCGATCTTCCCCGTATATTGAATGAGCCGATCCCATAGATACGAGATTTCGTTTGCTTGACGTGTTCTTTTATAGACGTCAGATCGCTCAAAATCATGCCATTCCCCTTCGCCCACCATCACGAACGAGATGCTCGGATCGTCCGTTCCGATGCGATGTTTGTTCGCATCTTCATCATAGTTGAGGAAATAGTGTGCGAGCAGATCCTCTTCACCGCAGTACACCAAACCATCGAGTTGCGCAATTGCCTTTGATTTTGCATTTAGATAGTCAGTAAAGTCCCAAACTGTGTCTAACTCCTTAAGGACGATCGGCAAGTTGTGTGAGTCAAAGACGTGAATCGGATTTTGCTTGTCTAAATCTAGAAAGAATGGGAACTGGATTACATACTCGCGTGTTTCTCCGTACGCTATTGCAAGGCTTCCGGCAACATTCTGGTCTGATGCAGCCTTGCAGGCGTCCTCAGCGCCATGTGCCACCACAACTTTGTGCACGACATCGAACGAGTCATTCGAGCCTCGCGGGAGGGGTGTCTTGAGCTGACTATCAAGATAGATGCACTTTCCGCTACGAAGATATCGTTCCGCGCCGTGGGCTGTCTTCGCTTGTGCGTCTATAACGCGCCGTCTCCACCGCCTCCATGCGACATCCCCAGCGTCGTTGCCCTGCTCCGTATCGAGTGCCTTCTCTCGGTCGAAGAAGACGATGGCGGTACGTTCGAATACCACGAGCAGATCGCAAAGTTCCTTTCCGTCTTCCTTATACGGATTTGGAAAGCTCCACAGATTGAGAAACGTCTGCTCGCAAAGGTCTACCAGCAGTCGCTCCGTTTCAGTAACGCCCTGCGATTTGACGATCTTCATTAAGCAATCCGCACTGTCGTATCCTGAGTCAGGCCCAACGAATAGGTTAAGACGCTATACAGGAACTAACTTACTGATTTGGAGTCAGAAAATTCTGAACGACATGGCGATTCTATACGAAAGCCCCGCCACCATTCGGAGCGATCAAAATGACTTCAGAAACTATCTAGCCCCCTGTGCGGTACCCGAGCGACCTGTCGGACGCGGAATGGTCGATTATCGAGCCCCTCTTCAATGAGTTGGAGCCCTATAAGACCGGGCGCCGCCGGGAGTCAAACCTCCGTGAAATTCTAAATGCCATTTTCTACCTCAATAAAACAGGTTGCCCCTGGCGCTATTTGCCGAAAGATTTTCCATCCTACCATTTGGTCAATTATTATTATAACAAATGGACGCACAGCGGACTCTTGGAACAAATCAACGCCGCCCTGCGGGCACGTTTGCGTGAAAAAGTGGGGCGAAATCCGGATCCGAGCGGAGCGATCATTGATAGCCAAAGCGTCAAAGGCACACCGGAATCCTCCATCGATTCTGGCTTTGACGGGGGCAAGCTCGTCAAGGGCCGGAAGCGCCATATTGTTGTCGATACAGTGGGTTGCCTGATCGTCGTCTGGGTGCATGCGGCCAACAGCTTGAATTCAGATAAAGCCCACTCAAACAGCTCATGACCCGAGTCGCCACAATCAGCCCACATCAATTTGATGCTCTGTACCAGCAGGAATCAGCGCTCGATGACGTGACGAGCGGTTTTTCCGTCAAACAGGTTGATTGAGGTTGTGAAACGCCATACAAAACAGAAAGGCTTTCATGTTTTACCCCGTCGCTGGGTTGTTGAGCGCACGTTTTCTTGGCTGGGCAGATCACGGCGGCTCAGTAAAGATTATGAAAGAGAGCCCCGTTCGAGCGAATCGCAAGTCTATCTTGCTTCATCGCGATTGTTGCTCCGGCAAATTTGCAACAATCAAATAGCCTATGAATAGGTAATTCTTTTACATGATTGGGCTCTAATGCGAAGTTCATTCGATGTCACTTTCTATACAGCGTCTAAGCGGCCCCGCTGGTACGACGTAATAGAATAAGCGCCGCGCCGTCTGCGGGGTCCGCTCTTGAACCGCTTGTTAAGCGATTCTTTTCTTACGAAAAAAAGCGTGGTCTGCCCGGTTTTCTTCCTTAAAGTTTGGTTACGCTACAGCCATCTTCCAAGTACAATGACAAGACATCATCTTTTTTTGCCCATGCGCCAGCGCTTGAAATAATTCCGCTCACTCTTACCGTGTCTCCATTCTCTATGCCTTTATAAGTGGTGGATTGCTCTTTCTTTACGGGGCAGGAAATCCTTGTTTTATCGCCTATCTTTGTGACAAGCCAAATCGTGCCTTTACCTGAATCTGTTATTGAAAAAAGAACACCACTTAAAGATATTGACAGCGGAGATGCCATTAGTGTTGCGCTTAAAGAAAGAGTGATAGCACACGACAGCGTTACAAAATATTTCATTTATTATTCCTCAACACCGGGTTTTAAGTAGATTAGACGCGAGGCGTGTCCGGCGCCTAATGTGAAGTCTAAAGCGGCGCGCGCCCCTGATGAGCTAGCCATTTAACACGACGCCTGTGGCGCGCGCTCGCTTTTAAGACAAAGGTTAGGCTCTTATTCATTTTCCGGGAAAAAAACTCGAGCTTGACCCCTTATCCGCTGCATCACTTTGTCACCTTTCCTTCAAACTTCATTTTCAGGTAACAACCATCGCCCTTTTCAAACTGATCTGTGAAAGCAACTACAGCATCTTCTGACGGAAATGCTTTGAAATCTTTAACAGGAGTGTACGACACCTTAGGCGTCCAAGAAAGATCTTCAGCGACTTTTCCTTCGTTGCTCTTAGCGCCTTTCTTAATCACTTTAACAGTATCGTTCTGGATTTGAGCGACTTCAAAAATCTCATACCAATAGTGAGTGCATTCTCCGGTAGCGTCTTTTGCTTGATGAGACCAATAAATAATCTGGCCTAGCTTAGGATTTGGTATCGCTACGGTGCCTTGCGCAGTAGCAGCAAATGCTGTAGAAAATAATAAGTATGTTAATGCAGACGACGCGATCAACACTTGTTTTTCAATTCTTTAACTCCAGTTTTTTATTACAGGATCAATAGGGCCTAGGCCATCGCGTTACACACATTTTTGTAAGTCGCTGAAATATAAACAACACAAACCGGAGCGTGTTATATAAAAATCAGCAAGTTACAGATTTGTGTGTAATGGTATGGGCCTAGGCCCGTTAGTTTCCCGGCGAAAACGTGAAAGCAAACTTTGCCGGACGCGTTTTTTGATGGGCCTAACGAATTAGGTTAAGCGGCCCCGCTGGCACGACCTGGCAGAATTAGCACCGCGCCGTCTGCGGGGTCCGCCCTTTAACCGCCATTTATACGAATGCTTGGTTTCCTACGCCGATGCTGCTATTCATCTTTAACCCACGTCTCATTCCAGCCCTTATCCTGATTCTTTGCGTCCTCCCAAAAATTCCATCGATGAACAGCAAATATTGATTTGCCATCCTCCCGCAGTGTCATATTGATATATCCTACATTTTGCAACTCCTTTTTTGGCCATGAAATAACTCCTTTATAATAGTTGTATATTTCACCTATATCAGTTCGAGCGACCCCCTCGTATGCTTGTGCTTCCCATTTTCCTGTACTGTTTGTTATTAAATACTTTTTAACTCCAACTTTTCCTATAATAATCTTTTCGTTTGCATTTTTATCTGAGTGATATGCCCCCTCAAACCTAACAGAATCCGCTAATGCTGCATTTGCGCATAAAGCTAACACCATTAAAGCTAAAGTTATTGATTTCATGCGTTTTCCTCACGCCGCGATTTATTGAATATGCCAAGCGGCGGCGTATTATCGCTGTGACACATTGTCAGGTATGTACGCCCCACCTTCCTGGCTAATACGAGTCGACCGCACCCCGTCCGCTCGCCACCGCTGGCGGCACCGGCGCCTAAACGCCAAACAGCCGATCCGATTCGGCGCGACTGCGGGTCAGCGCGTCCTCGACCGAGACCCCGAAAAACCAGTTTCCGGTGACGCCAAGCCGTTTGCCGGATAGCGCCACGTCGAGTCGCTGCACCAGATCCGTGTGACCGCGACGCAGGGCCGGAAGACGGTTGTAAACCAGCGACTGGGCGGCGACGCGCTCGGGCTTGACGCCGAGCACGGCGCAGGCTCGCGCGACCTGGGCCTCCCGGCACAAAACGCCCGGACGGAAGTGGAAGGCGAAGCCGCGATAGTTCTCGTCCGGCAGGAAGTCGCGCGAGACCGCCGAATAAAAGGCATCGTCCACGGCGATCAGACCCGCCAGGGGCTTGAGTTCCAGATCGCCGGTGCGAAAGATCAGGACCAGGGTTTCGATCTCGGCCATGCCGATCCCGGCAATCGCCTCGCGCGCCGTCTCGAAACTCTTGGGCAGCAGGGCGGTGGCGGCGTCGGGCGGAACCGCCAGGGTCAGGGCGGCGCAGCGGATCGCGCCAGCATTCTCGACGCGTATCCGAAAACCCTCGCCATCCGGCTCGATGGCCGACACGCGCTGTTCGGTGCGAACCTCGATGGACGACTGGGCGGCGATGGCGTCCGGGATGGTCGAGAGCCCTTCGGCGAAGGTAAACGCCTTGATGACCTCCTTGCGGCGCGGTTTGCGGCGAAACAGCACCTCCGCCGGATAGTCGTCGGCGGGCTGGCAGATGACGGCCTGGAAGGCGTGGCGCAGCAGATCCCGGTAGTTCCGTTGTCCGAGTACGGTTCCATAATAATCGACGACGCCGCGCCCGGCCTTGGGCTCCCGGAAGATGCGCGGGATGGAACGGGCGGCCTCCAGGACGTGCAACGCGGAGAGAATGGAGCGTCGCTTGCCGTTCTTCCAGAGCGAGTAGCCGACCTTGACCTTGGGCTGTACCCGATCGGTCAGACCGAGATCGTCCAGGATCGACAGCAGGTTGCCGTAGCTGTTGAAGCAGGTGTGTCCGCCGGCCTCGGTCCAGAAACCGCCGAGCGTCTCGAAATGCTGACTGTTGAGACAGCCGCCGATCCGGTCGCTGGATTCCAGAACCAGCGTGGAAAGACCCCGGCGGGCGGAGAAATGGGCGGCGCCGAGTCCGCTGATGCCGGCGCCAATGACGATGTGGTCGAAGTCTGTGCTCATGAGCGGGCGTCAGTCCGTGTGGTCCCTGAGATCGGGGGTGGGGTCGATGGCTGCGAGCGAAAGATGGCTGAGGTCCGCCGCCGGGGCGGGCGCGACGGCCGGTTCGCAGTCCTCAAGGCTCCAGTCGGGACTGGAGACGAGGCTTAGATAACTGGTGTCGAGGTCAGGCATCTTAACCGGGCCGGGGTTTTCGAGAAAGCCGTCCTGAGGCGCGAGCGCGAGACCGGATGGCTCGCTGGACATGGGCGCGGATGGCGCCGAGGCGCGATCCGGGGCCGCCTCTCGATCGCTGGAATCCTCGCAGGGGGTGATGATCAGAACCGCTCCGGCCTGCGCGAAAACCCGCTCGAATTTGGCTGCCGTGGCGACATCGACCGCGCGTCTGACGAACACCGATTTGCCCGTGAAGAGTCTGGCGATGCCCGGTTCGTCGAGCTTGAAGAGCGCGCCCAATTGCCGGCGCACGGCGCTTGGGTCGGCGTCGGGCGCGAGCGTGCCGTCAAAGCTGAGATCGAACTGAACGTCGGCCATGGTTGTCATCTCCGGACCCCGGCCGGGGTCCGGGGCGGTTTGCGATCAGAGTGGTTTGGTCAGGCTGAAGGCGCCGCGAATCTCGCCTAGGCTGTAGCCACGGGCCTGGTCGTTAGGATAATGCTCGTCAAGCGCCGCGGCTACCTCCGGGTTGATCTCGCTGCCATGACAGGCCAGACAGACCTCGCCGGTCGGCACGGCCTTCATGAAACGGAACGACTTGCCGGCTTCGGTCGCGACCACCTCGGCCTTGGCCATGGTCTGCACGTCCTCGCCCGCTGCCTGGCGTTGCTCGAACGCGGTCAGAACCTGCCGCTCCCAGTCATCCGGCGTGTTGAGTTCGGCGTTGCGGGTCTTGAGACTGGTCCGTTTGACCTGCCAGCCGGTCTTGTCGCTCAGTTCGGCGGCGATGGCCGGCGCGCGCTCCTTGCAGAGGCCGACGGCCTGGATTGGGCCGCCTTCCTCGATGGCGGTCTTGAGTTCGCCCTGTAGCTGGGTGGCGAATGCCTTGACGATGCCCTTGGCCTCCTCGACGTTGGGGTTGATCGGCGCCTCTTCGGCAAGCGCTTCGGCCGCGCTCAACGCAAGCGCCAGGCCGGCGGTCAGAAAGGCGGAGGCGGCGGTCAGACGGACAACTGTTTTCATGATGATCAATACTCTGCGTTGATGGATCGATTGAAAGGTTGAGTAGGGTGCCCGGACAGTGTGACGGGTTCTGGCCCCGTTGCCTTTGATGGATCGCATCCCGAGAGTTCCCCGACACCGCCGATCGGACACCTCAGGCAATGGCCGCCGCGGGCGAAGTCAGCCGCAGCCAGCGCTGCTCGACGTCGCTCGCCGGAATCGGACGGGCGTAGAGATAACCCTGCGCCTGCCGGCAGCCGTGCCGCCGGAGAAAGTCCGCCTGCTCCTCGGTTTCCACCCCTTCGGCGACGGTGATCAGGCCCAGCGCGGTGCCGAGCGCGATGGTGGCCTTGACGATCTCGGCGTCGCCCGCGTCCAGGATGACATCCTTGACGAATTCGCGGTCGATCTTGATCTTGTCGGTGCGGAATTTCCGCAGGTACTGGAGCGAGGAAAAGCCGGTGCCGAAGTCGTCGATGGCGAAATGAACCCCCAGTTCGGACAGACGCACGATGTCCGACTGGGTCTGCGCGGTGGCCTCGATCAGCACGGTTTCGGTGAATTCGAGTTCCAGGTGCCCGGGGAGCGCGCCGGTGTCGCGCAGAATCTCCAGAATGCGGTCGCCGAAGGCAAGGTCGCCGACTTGGTGGGCGCACAGATTGACCGCGATCCGTCCGAAGTCGAGACCCTGTTCGGCCCAGGCGCGGCTTTGCCGGCAGGCATCGGTCAGCACCCAGTCCGACAGCCCCCGGATCAGTCCGCGCTTTTCGGCCACCGCGATGAAGTCGCCGGGATAGAGCAGGCCGCGGCTGGGGTGACGCCAGCGCACCAGCGCCTCCATGCCCACCAGGCGCCCCTCCTGGAGGTCGAATTGCGGCTGATAGTGGATCAGCAATTCGTCTTGCTTGATGGCCTGGGAGAGTTCGCGAGCGATGTCCATTTCCTGCTTCAGTTGCAAGGTCATGGAGTCCTCGAAAAAGGCATGAGTGCCGCGTCCGGCCTCCTTGGCCTTGTAGAGCGCCACGTCCGCCTGGGCGATGAGTTCGTCCACGTCGCTGCTCTGCCGATTGGCGATGACGATCCCGATGCTGGTGTTGATCGCGATTCGGATACCGTTCAGGTGGAAGTCCTGACCGAGGTTCTCGACGATTTTCCCGGCCAGCACGGCGGCATCGGCAATGTCCTTGAATTCACCCTGCAGCAGAGCGAACTCGTCGCCGCCGAGACGGGCCAGAAGATCGGTGCCTCGGGTGATCGCGGAGAGCCGATCGGCCACGGCGCGCAGCAGTTCGTCGCCGACCGGGTGACCGAGACTGTCGTTGACATCCTTGAAGTGGTCCAGATCGAGCAGGTGGAGGGCGAAGCGCTTGCGCTCGCGCCGCAGCGCGGTGAGCGCCTGTTGCAGTTCCTCCTTAAACAGCAGCCGGTTGGGCAGGCCGGTCAGGGCGTCGTGGAAGGCGAGATGTCGAATCTCCGCCTCGGCGCGGCGGCGGACGCTGATGTCGTGGAAGGTCACCACGGCCCCTTCGATCCGCTGATCGCGTCGCATTGGGGTCGCCCAGTACTCGGCCGGAAAACAACTGCCGTCCTTGCGCCACAGGACTTCATGGGCGACATGGTGATTACCGCCCTCGCGCGCGGCGGCCAGCATGGCGCAGTCTTCGTGGTACAGCGGGGTGCCATCGGCGTGGGAGTGATGGATCAGATTGTGGACGGCATTCCCGATCAACTCGTCGGGGTCGAAACCGACCAGATTGGCGGCGGCCGGATTGATGAAGGTGATCCGGCCCGCGAGATCCAGACCGAAGATCCCCTCGGTGCTGGATTCCAGCAGCAGCCGCGACTGATCCTCCGCCTTACGGATCGCGGTCTCGGCCTGCTCGTGTTCGATGACGATCGCCGCCAGTTCGGCCGCCGACTCGATCAGTTCCAGATCCGCCTCGGTTGGCTCCATCGTCTGGGTGGCATACACGGCGAAGGTGCCGAGCACCTGCCCAGAGTGGTCCAGGATGGGTTGCGACCAGCAAGCCCGGAGCGGGGTCTGGAGCATCAGCTCCCGAAAATCGGACCAGTCGGGATCCGCCAGAATATCCTCCGTGATCACGCGCTGGCCGGTGACGACCGCGGTTCCGCAGGAACCTACGCCGAACCCCACCCGCACGCCCTCAACGGCACGGGTATAGGACTCTGGCAAACGCAGGGTCGCGAGCGTGTGCAGGGTCTGGGTCTCGGGATCGAATCGATGAATCGAACAGATGGCATGCGGGGCGATCTGTTCGAGATAGGCGACGATGGCCTCCAGCATGTCGGTCATGGGCCGGCCGCGCGCCAGCATCTCCAGCACCCGGTTGCGGCCGTCGAGCAGCAGCCGGGCGCGGCGGTAATCGGAGATGTCCTTGGCGACGCTGACGAAGCCGACGACCCGCCCGCGCTCGTCGCGCTTGTAGTTCCAGTCCACCTGCACGTCGATCAGGCGCCTGTCGCGGGTCAGGTTGCGGCTGTAATAGGTTTGGGGCGGCGGCTGGCGAAGCGCGAACGACTGAAGATCGTGCAGCAGGGCCAACCTATCGGCCTCGGGCACCAGATCGGCGACACTGCGGCCGATCAGTTCCTCGGGGCGGTAACCCAGCAGTGCGTGACAGGCGGGGTTGGCGTACTGGATGGTGCCAGCGGTATCGATTTCCTGAATGTAATACTGACTGACCTCCACCAGAGTACGAAACCGTCGTTCGCTCGCGCGCAGAGCGCGTTCGGCCTGTCGGTGTTTCTTGATCATGGTCGTCGCGGAGCGGGCGATCGTCTGGAACTCGCTAAAAGCCATCGACGGCGGCACAATCTCCACTTGCGAATTGGCCGATTGCTCGAAGTATTTCACGAAGGATTCGATATTGATGCGCGCCCGGCGCGTCAATCCGCGGATCAGGAGATAGAAAAAGGCGACGATCAGCGCGAACAGTCCCCCGATGGAAAGGATCTCTATCTGAAAACGCTGGCGGGCGGACTGACGCAAGGCGCTGACACCTTGCTCGATCTCGTCGAGATAGGCGCCCGCTCCGACATACCAGCCCCACTCGTCGAGCGTCTCGACATAGCTCATTTTGGGCGCCGAGCGCTGGCCTGGGAACAGTGGCAGGACATACTCGACGAAGCCGCCGCCAGCGCGCGCCTGCTCGATCAGCGCACGCACGATCGGCTTGCCGTTCTCGTCGGTCGCCTCCAGCATGTTTTCTCCCTTGGCCGGCCCCGCCAGCGACAGACCGTCCCATTGTCCCGCGAAGACGTAGGTACCGTCCTCGAAGGGTAGCCGTTCGAGCCAGTCCAGGGTCGCGCGCTGCGCCTCGGCGCGCGGATCGGCCGAGGCGTCTCCGTCACCCTGACCCGTTGCGACGCGGGTCTGCTGATGGCGCGCGAATGCAATCGCCTGGCGCACCGTCCCGATCAGACGGTCCCGCTCCCCCGCCAGTGATTCAGCCCGCAGACTGGCCGTCTCCTGCTGCAATTCCCAGTGTTCGAACAGGGCTAACACCATCAGGCTCATGCAGATGGCTGCCAGCGCCATTGCAAAGGTCTTGTGAGACAGGGCGGTGACGAGCGAGGGAGGTGTTGGCATGTTGGATGAGTGGAAATTGCCGAAGCGGTCTGTACTGGCGTGCGTTGGATCGGGGTATTCTAGCAGCCTGTCAGGCTTGATCATTCGGATTCCAGACCGCGCGGGAGAAACAGCCGAAACCCCATCACGGATTTGATAATGCCGAAGACCGGCTCGACGGTTTGTTGGCACGGAGCGTCGGTCGCCCGGCTTTTGGGAGTACCGAGCCAATGGGCCAGCACTCAACCGAGGTCGCGTCGGGTGGGGGGAGCCAGCGGGTTCGCGAAGCGCTACGAGCAATGGGGATGGCGCTTATCGCGTTTGATCTAGGGGTTGAAAAATGGGGAAAAGTAAATCCTGCCCTTCTGTTTCTTTATGAACCAACGCCGATTTAAATTCGCATGGGCATAACAACAAAAGTTTCATCTTCAGCGTCTTTGCCGCGCCAGACTGAGCTGCTGTTCCCATCCTGGAATTGGATATGGACATCGCTTTCGTCGATGGCACCTAAAACGTCCATAAGATAGGAGACATTAAAACCGATCGATGTCGACTCGTCGGTATAAAGGAGTTCGATTTCCTCTTCGGCTTCTTCCTGCTCTGGATTATGTGCGAGAAGTTTGAGTGTGTCTTGCAAGAATGTGAGTCGAACACCACGATATTTTTCGTTTGATAAGATCGCCGTTCGGGATAACGAGCGCTTCAGTTCATCTTTTTTCAATAATGCCGATTTTTGAAGTTCGCGGGGTATGACTCGTTCATACTCAGGGTAGCGACCGTCAACTATTTTTGACGTCATAGCCATATTTCCAAAGGAGATGTGGAAACTTTTTTCTCCTAAGCTCATCGTTGCATCCTCCTCGGAACTACTCAGTTGCCGCCGAAGCTCCAGGATGGTTTTGCTCGGTATGATCACTTGACGGGGTTCGCTGATACCTATAGCTACCTTGCTACGATATTTTGCGAGCCTATGGCCATCGGTCGCAACTGCCGTTAATGAAGTGGCATTAAATTCGATAAGTAGTCCATTTAAGTAATAGCGTACATCCTGTTGCGCCATTGCGAACGATGTCTTTTCCAGCAATCGTTTTAATATGGACTCACTGATGGTGAACTGAAAACCATCGTTGACAGGCTCCATAAACGGAAAATCAGCCGCAGGCAATACGCCCAAAGAAAAACGTCCGCGTCCCGAGGTGATTACGCATCGATCATCCCCAATACGGAACCGAATTTCTGCGCCATCACCCAGGCTCCGACAAATGTCGATTAATTTTCTAGCAGGTATGGTGGCATCGCCCGTATGCTGGGTTTCAACTGCAAAATCAGTTTTAACTTCAACCTCTAAATCAGATCCAGTCATTGTCACTCGGCCACTTTCAGCGAACAAATGCAGATTGCTCAGAATTGGCAAAGTTTGGCGCCGCTCGACAACGCCGGTCACCTTGACGAGAGCGGGTAAAAGTATTTCTCGGTTAACGACAAATTCCATCGAACTCTCCATAAATGGCAAAATAGTTCGCCAATCGTAATTTTCTATAATATTACGATTGGCGTTACTTAAAAAACTATGAGTTAAGTATTCTTAACAGATTCTTGTAATCTTCGTCTACCCCCGCTTCGCTTTCCCTTAAGCTTTTTATTTTTCGAGTAGCATGTAGAACGGTAGTATGATCACGACCGCCGAATGCATTGCCAATTTCTGGCAGGCTGTGCTTAGTCAGTTCTTTTGCTAATGTCATGGCGATTTGTCTCGGTCGCGCGAGTGATCGGCTCCGTTTTGGCGAAAGCATGTCGGACGTACGAAGCTTGAAATACTCTGCAACTGTTTTTTGAATATTCTCAACACTGACCTGTTTGTCCTGAGCTGCCAGCATGTCTCGAAGTGCATGCTTGGCAAATTCCAGGTTGATCGCCTTGCCAGTAAATTCGGCATTTGCGACTAAACGACGTAACGCCCCCTCTAATTCTCGAATATTCGATCGGATTCGACGACCTACAAAAAAAGCCACATCATCGGGGAGTTCCACGCCCCACTGGGTCGCCTTGCAATGAAGGATAGCAACGCTTGTCTCCAGATCCGGTGGTTCGATTGATACTGTCAGTCCCCAACCAAAACGTGATTTCAAGCGCTCCTCCAGCCCAACAACCTCTTTCGGAAAACGATCACTCGTGAGGATAATTTGTTGGCGTGAGTCAAAAAGTGCGTTGAAGGTGTGAAAAAATTCTTCCTGGGAGCGCTCCTTGCCCGCAAAAAACTGAACGTCATCAATGAGAAGCGCATTGACCGAGCGATAGGTTTTCTTGAAATCATCAATTTTATTATGCTGGAGCGCCTTAATCATCTCGGCGACAAATCTTTCGGAGTGTAAGTAAACGACCCGAGCAGTCGGATTCGATGACAGTATGATGTTCCCAACGGCATGCATTAAATGTGTCTTGCCGAGTCCAACTCCACCATAGATAAATAAAGGGTTATAAGCCGTGCCAGGATTCTGGCCGATCTGCATCGAGGCAGCACGAGCAAGTTGATTCGATTTCCCCTCTACAAAAGTCTCAAACGTGAAATCCGGATTAAGATGGGCATTTGAACGCCTTTGCGCAAGCTCAGGAACGACGGCTGAAATAAAGTTTTGGTCTCGATCAGTCTGGTTATTGACGCGGTGTTCAACACCTCCCACTTCGAATGTAATCTGAGGAACAGACCCTTCACTAAAAAGAGTACAAAGTTCGAGTAGTCTTTTTTCATAATGATTCTGCGCCCAATCCAACACAAATCGATTGGGAGCGTATAGTTGTAACTGAAGTCCGTCGACGCGTGCCTGGAGAGGTAAAATCCAAGTGTTGAATTCCGCCGATGTTAATTCGCCCTTCAGTTGCCTGACACACTGCTCCCATAAATCCATGGTATCTCCTGACTAAGATGTTAAATTGCGGCTTTTTTCGTCTATTTTTTATGCGGTTTTCATGTCGACCGCTGACACCCCGAGTGCCTGCGGTCACCAGGCCGAGTAGGCGGAGATTTTCAAAGACCATCGATTTTAGATAGTCTAGCGTCGTCTAACAGACTTATCCACAAGCGAAATTCTGACGTTTCGCTTAGAGGGTGTAGACAAAAATAATTGAGCTGCTATTTGTATACCAGTCTACAACTGAGCTGGTGTGCGCTGATGTCGAAAGCTGGTCGTCCCCCCAAGATTCACGAGGCGGAGCAAGCGGTATTGCGTCAAATTGTCACGGATCGCCCGACCTCCACGCTGTCAGAGATTGCCCGGGAACTCGCGGCACGGACGGGAATCGAGGCTCATGAAGCAACGATTCGCAAGTCCTTGCGGGAGGCGGGCGTCACGCGCCTCCGGGGCGAGAGTGGTCTCGAGGCGCAAGCGCGCGCAACGCCGCGTCGGTATGGGTATACGGATGCGCATCGTCGCCACGACCCCGACCAAAGCTACCCAAGTTGTCTGACCGATGCGGAGTGGGACTTGGTCGCCGCTCTCTTTGAGATGCCGGGCGGGCGGGGTCAACCGCCCCGCGTGTCGCGCCGGAGCATCCTGGAGGCGTGTTGCTACGTGGTGCGCACGGGGTGCGCGTGGCGGATGCTGCCGCACGATTTCGCGCCTTGGCAGAATGTCTACAAGACGTTTCGCCGTTGGAGTGCGGCTGGGAAGTTTGAGCAGATGCATGATCGACTGCGGGGGCAATGGCGCGAACGCGAGGGGCGTGAGATCGCGCCGACGGCGGCGGTGCTGGATGCGCAATCGACCCGCGGCTCGCCGCAGGGTGGACCGAGCGGCTTTGATGCGGGCAAGCAGGTCAAGGGGCGCAAGCGCAGCCTGGTGGTCGATACCTTGGGGTTCGTGTTGGCGGTGAGCGTGGTCGCGGCCAATCTTCAGGACCGCGATGCCGCCTCGGGCGCCGTCGCTGACGCGGCCGCCAAGTACCCCCAGATCAACACGCTGTTTGTCGATAGCGCCTACGCCGGTCAATTTGCCCAAACCACCGAGCAGACCCACGCGATCCGCGTGGAAGTCGTGCGCCATCCAGCCAACAAAAGCGTTGGCTCCTGGCACGTGGACGGGGCGCCTGACCGAGTGGTGATCGCCAACGCCGACGGCTTCGTTCCGCTGCCGAAGCGCTGGGTTGTCGAGCGCACCCATGCGTGGAATGAGCGTGCCCGTCGATTGATCATGCATCATGACCGTCTGCCAGCGGTCTCCGAAACCTGGGTTTGGCTGGCGGAGGCGCGCATCCTGCTGCGGCGGTTGACCACAACGGTTTGATTTTGTCTACACCCTCTGAGTGCGACCAAAAGTGATACAGGCCACTCTGCTGTCATGCGGCTTGCCTAATTTTGTCTCGCCAGCCCCCGTGCGGATCTCGGCCTTGACCACGGGTTTGAGCACACGGCCGAGCTCAGACCGATCCCACCGGGCAGGATCCACCCGCCCAACGGAAAAGGCTACGCCGCTTTCAAGCCATTCTTAAAGTCATCGCATCAAGCACCGCTTGCGTCGATCATCGCCCCAGCGACTGCGCCAGGCCCTGGATTAATCGCCCAAAAACACAAGTTATTGATTAATAATCAATAAATAAAAACCTGGTCAAAACCACTGGAGCGATTTGTGAATAATCTGTGCAAAAATGCGCCGAGCGATGTTACACACAGATTATCCATCGCTTTAGCCAGCATCCATGCACTTCTTTTATCTTATTCAACCGTTTGTTTTTAAATTAATTTAAATAAAAAATCAGTTTATCCACAACCCTTATTATTATAATTATTTGTATACATCATTTTTTATAAAAACCCGACCGAAACGCTCAAATCTCTCGTCTGTCGGGAGTTTTATCCCGCGATCCGTCGATCACGGGTAAAATGCCTTGATGGATGTATCCCTTCTGCTCGACTCACTCAATGCAGCCCAACGCGAGGCGGTTTCCGCCAAAGCCGGAAATCTGCTGATCCTGGCTGGCGCAGGTTCCGGCAAGACCCGCGTGCTGGTGCATCGCATCGCCTGGTTGATTCAGGTCGAGCAGGTACCGCCTTGGGCGGTGCTAGCGGTGACCTTCACCAACAAAGCTGCGCGGGAGATGCGTGGGCGCATCGAGGAAATGCTCGGAGAACCGGTCGGCGGCATGTGGGTCGGAACCTTTCATGGTCTTGCCCATCGCTTTCTGCGCGCTCACTGGCAGGATGCCAAACTGCCCCAGCACTTCCAGATTCTGGACGCGGACGATCAGTTCCGGTTGGTCAAACGTATTCTGAAGGCAATGCAGCTTGACGAAGCACGCTGGCCGCCGCGTCAGGTACAGGGTTTCATCAACAAACAGAAGGACGAAGGTCTGCGGCCCCAACATCTGGATGCGGGTGGCGATTTTTTCCTGGACAAAATGATCGGCGTCTATCGTGAGTACGAGTCGTTGCGTACCCGCGGCGGTCTACTGGATTTCGCGGATCTGCTGCTCTCGGCGCTCGAACTGCTGCGCGAACGACCGGACATCCTGCACCACTATCAGGAACGTTTCCGTCACATTCTGGTCGACGAGTTTCAGGATACCAACGCCATTCAATATGCCTGGCTGCGACTGCTCGCGGGGCGCAACGACAATCTCTTCGCGGTGGGCGACGACGATCAGTCCATCTATGGCTGGCGTGGCGCGAAGGTCGAAAATATCCAGTCGTTTCAGCGCGACTATCCCAATACCCGCACGGTTCGGCTGGAGCAGAATTATCGCTCAACCGGCAACATTCTCGCCGCGGCCAACGCCCTGATCGATCACAATCCGACCCGTCTTGGCAAAAATCTCTGGACCGAGGACAGCGCAGGCGAGCCCATTCGTCGCTATACCGCCTTCAACGAGGTCGACGAGGCGCGCTTCGTGATCGAGCGCATCCGCCGTTTCGTCGAGACCGATGGCTATCGGCGCGACGAGTGCGCGATCCTCTACCGCACCACGGCCCAATCGCGGCTGTTCGAGGAATCGCTGATCCAGGCCGGAATCCCCTATCGCGTCTATGGCGGACTGCGCTTTTTCGAGCGTGCCGAAATTCGCGACGCGCTCGCCTATCTGCGTCTCGTGGCCAATCCGGACGATGACGCAGCCTTCGAGCGCGTGGTCAATACGCCGACGCGGGGTATCGGCGAGCGCACACTCGATCTGTTGCGTCAGCAGGCGCGCGAATCCCGCGTCTCGCTCTGGCGGGCCGCGCTGGATCTGACCGCCACCGACGCGCTGGGACCGAGAGCGAGCGGTGCGCTGCGCAAATTTATCGAACTGATCCAGGTGCAGACCGGAAACAACGACGGCCGGACATTGGCCGGTCTCGCCAGACATCTGATCGATGTCACCGAACTCCCCGCGTTCTACCAGAAAAACAAAGACGGCAAGGGCCAGGATCGGATCGAAAATCTGGAACAGTTGGTGGAAACGGTCACGCGATTCGAGCACGAACTGGACGACGAATCGGGCGATGCGCTTGGCGCCTTCCTCGCCCATGCCGCGCTGGAAGCCGGCGAGACCCAGGCCGACCGCGCGGAGGATGCTGTGCAACTCATGACCCTGCACAGCGCCAAGGGTCTGGAGTTCCCGATCGTTTTTTTGGTGGGCGTCGAGGAAGGTCTGTTCCCGCACAGTCTGTCGGCCGAGGATCCGGCCCGGCTCGAAGAAGAACGGCGCCTCTGCTACGTCGGCATGACCCGCGCCATGCAGCAGTTGTTCGTCACCCATGCCGAGAGCCGCCGTCTCTACGGACGCGAGGACTATCCCGCACCGTCGCGTTTTCTGCGCGAGATTCCGCCCGATCTGGTGGAAGAGGTGCGTGGCGGCGGCGTCGCACGTCGCCCGGCCGCGACAGCCCCGATGCGGGGTCAGGCCGGGATGCCGGTCGCCGGCGGTTTTCAACTCGGTCAGCGGGTTCGGCATCCCAAGTTCGGCGAGGGCGTGATCCTGCACCAGGAGGGCAGCGGGACCAATGCCCGTATCCAGGTCAATTTTCGGGATGTCGGCCCGAAATGGCTGGTGCTGGCCTATGCGCGTTTGGAGTCTGCGGGATAGACGCGGTCGAATCGGGCTGGGGTAACCGGCCAATCCGCCCTACAATAGATCGGATCACCACAACCCTGCGGCACCCGCCTATCATGTCCGACACTGAAAACTTCGAAGATCTGCTCAAACAATTCGATCAAGCTCACCCGCAAACCCAGAAGGGCGAACCCGCCATCGGCGACCGGGTGAGCGGCACTCTGGTGGCGATCGGCGAGGACTATGCCTTTGTCGACTTGGGCGCCAAGTCCGAGGGACGCCTGGAAATCGCGGTCCTGAAAGATGCCGAGGGGCAACTCAAGCATGCCGTTGGCGAGACCATCGAAACCCTGGTGACCGGCAAGGACGAGGACAGCGGCATGCTGCTGCTCGGCAGCCAGCAGGGCCATCGTTATCATGGCGTCGACGAGGTGGAACACGCCTACCGCCAGGGCTTGCCGGTGCAGGGTCAGGTGAGCGCCGCCGTGAAGGGCGGGGTCGAGGTCCAGGTGGCCGGGATCCGGGCCTTCTGTCCGGCCTCGCAGATCGATATCCGCTTTATCGAAGATCTGTCCGAGTTCGTCGGCCAACGTTTCGATTTCAGGATTACGAAATTCGAGGGCGGTCGCCGGCCCAATCTGGTGGTTTCGCGCCGCGCCATTCTGGAAGAAGAGCAACGTCTCCAGGCCGAGCAGACCCGTGCCCAACTCGCGGAAGGCGCCGTTCTGACCGGTACGGTGACGTCGCTCAAGGACTATGGCGCCTTCGTCGACATCGGCGGTCTGGAGGGCATGATCCATATCAGCCAGCTCGCCTTCGGTCATGTCAAGCACCCGAAGGAGGTGTTGCAGGTTGGTCAGCAGGTCGAGGTGAGCGTGCTACGGATCGATCCGCCGGGCGAGAAAAACAAGCGCGAGAAGATCGCGCTCTCGATTCGCGCCCTCGGTCGCGATCCCTGGCAGGACGCGCTCGACAGCTTTCCGGTGGGGACGCGTGTCAGCGGCACGGTGTCGCGCCTTCAGCCCTTCGGCGTTTTCGTCGAGCTAGCCCCTGGCATCGACGGATTGGTGCATATCAGCGAATTGGGCGCCGGTCGGCGCATCAATCATCCGAGCGAGGTCGTCAATCCGGGCGACCAAGTCGAGGCGACCGTGTTGGGGGTGGATCTTGAGCGTCGCCGGATCAGTCTTTCGCTGGACGAGAAGCGTCAGGCCGACGAGAGCCCCGATGCGCGTACCTTCGCTGCGACCCAGACGTCGGCCAAGGCACCCGAAAACCCCCTGGGCAGTTTTGGCGAACTTCTGAAGGCAAGCATGAACAAAGGTCGCTGAGCGGTTCGGACGTACTGGATGCGGGAAGACGCGCCAGGAATCATGGGCGCCATCGAGCCGCCACCGCTCGCGCTCTACATCCACACCCCCTGGTGTGTCCGCAAGTGTCCCTATTGCGATTTCAATTCGCACGCCGCCGATCGGTCGCCGCCCTTCGATCGCTATGTCGCCCAACTGCTGGCCGATTTGGACATGGAACTCCGCGCGCCGGCGGCGCGGCGTCCGCTCTCGTCCATTTTCATCGGCGGCGGGACGCCGAGTCTCTTTCCCGGTCCCGCGATTCGGACGTTATTGGATGGCATCCGTGCACGCACGCGACTGGCTCCCGAGATCGAGATTACCCTGGAGGCCAATCCAGGGGCAGCGGATGCGCACCGATTCGATGCCTATCGCGCGGCGGGCGTGAATCGCCTGTCGATCGGCGTGCAAAGTCTTTCGGATCGCCAGTTGGCACGACTGGGTCGGATCCACCGTGCCGCCGATGCGCGGGCTGCGGTTGCGGCGGCGCGGGCCGCCGGTTTCGAGAATCTCAACCTGGACCTGATGTTTGCCTTGCCCGACCAGACCCTGCACAACGCTGCGGCCGACCTGGATGCGCTGATCGAACTCGCACCGGAGCATGTCTCCTACTATCAGCTGACGCTGGAGTCGGGTACCGATTTTTTTGCCCATCCGCCCGCCCTTCCCGATGGCGATCTGGCGGCGGATTTGGCCGCCCAGGGGCTGGAACGGTTGTCCCTCTCGGGATACCGTCAATACGAGGTGTCAGCGTATGCCCGCGCCCAGCGGCAATGCCGGCATAATCTCAACTACTGGCGCTTTGGCGACTATCTCGGGATCGGCGCCGGCGCTCATGGTAAACTCACGGTATCGACCGAGGAGAGCGCTGGCTGGCGTATCCGGCGATCCGTCAAGAATCCTCACCCGCAAACCTATCTTGAGGCGCCTTCCGAGTTACTGGCCGGAAGTCTGTTTGAGTTGACCGAACAAGACTGTGTGTGCGAGTTTGCCTTGAACGCGATGCGACTCACCCAAGGCTTCGAGCTTGGTTTGTTCGGCCAGACCACGGGGCGGCCGATCGCACTCATCGCGGATCTTTTGGGGCGAGCGGCGGCAGACGGGTTGCTGATTTTGAGCGCGAACTGGATTCGGCCGACGCCATTGGGCCGCGATTTCCTCGACGATCTGGTGAGTCGATTTCTGTTCCACGACTCTCAAGCCGATGCGGGATAAGTTCCGCCAGCATGCGTTTTTCGCCTAAACTGCCGGCAGCGCCCAGCCCTGTCGTTTTCGACTAAGGCATGGCATCGGCTGAAAACGTGTTTTTTGCTCGGGACGCGGTCGTCAAGTTGCAGCTTGGCAACCTCGATGGTAACCTCGCCCGTTTTCCTAGAATTCTAAAGCCCAAGCTGGGCAAAAAGGTCATCATGAAAGAAGGAATCCACCCGGAATACACCGATGTCAAGGTGGTATGCAGCTGCGGCAATGAATTTATGACGCGCTCCACCAAGGGGAAAGACATGCATGTGGAGGTTTGCTCCGCCTGCCATCCCTTTTATACCGGTAAGCAGAAAGTCCTGGATACTGCCGGGCGCGTCGATAAGTTCCGTCGGAAGTATTCGCGCTGAAATCTCCCGCGCGGAGATATCGTACTCGGTGCTTCCACCGACGAACGCTCCGCGCGCAACCCTCCCATGGCTTCACGAGACATCCTCGGTCTCAAGCCGTGATAACGGTGCTCTTGAGAACCCCCATCGTCATTCGGCCCCCCGTGTTGCGATCTCTTTAGGTTATTGCGTGTTCGGTCGATCGGCGAGTCGATAAGGTCGAACGATGGCGGTCGGCAACCTTTCCTTGATACCCTCGCCTCGTACTTATTCCACGTAGCGCGAGCATCCTTGGTCGTCGGGTTGAGCCGGCCGGGTTCTCGCGCTGCCGTATCGATGTTGAAACCCCGGAGACCGCATGGATCTCATCCATCTCTGACCGGAGCGGGAACGACGTGAAAAAAATCGCCATTATCGGCGCCGGACGTGTCGGCGAAACCACCGCGCAAATTTTGGCGGAGGAAGAATTCTGTCGCGAAATCGCACTTTTCGATGTACGCGAGGATGTGCCAGAAGGTGTCGCGCTCGATATTCTTCAGACAGCGCCATTTCGATGCAATCGTCGAGCGTACCCGCAAGGGTGGGACAGAAATCCTCGCCCTGCGGAAGAATTCCAGTGCCTATGACGCCCCTGGCGCCGCAGTGGCCGCCATGGTTGACGCTATTGTCAATCATCGACGGAGACTGCTTCCCTGTGTTGCCCTGCTTGAGGGCGAATACGGCGAAACCGATATTGCCATGGGTGTTCCATGTATTCTGGGAGAAAAAGGCATCGAATCGATCATCGAACTTGACTTGAATCCGCGTGAACGGGCTGATTTCCTGCGCTCTGCCGGTTCCGTGAGGGCAGAAATCGAGCGCTTGGGCGATCTCCGTGAACGCGATGGTGTAAGGTAAGCGGCGCGCAACTCGGTCAAGGCACGTAAAATGCTTTATCCCTTTCCGAAGGAGAGCGGGATTTGAAGCGCTTGTGACAAGACTGTCACGCGAAGGCATCAGTCGGCGCGTCCATTCTCGAAACCCAACACGAACCGCCTTGAAGGTGATGGCACCCCAGGCGGCATGGCCAGGAGCGAGCTTATGGCGAACGAAACCATCACCATTACCAATAACGCCACCGGGGAGAGCTTCGAGTTCCCCCTGAAACAAGGGACCATTGGACCTTCCGCGGCTGACATTTCATCGCTCTACAAAGAAGCTGGCATTTTCACCTTTGACCCTGGATTTATGTCCACGGCAAGTTGCCACAGTGCGATCACCTTTATTGACGGCGAAAAGGGCGTTTTGCTGTATCGCGGCTATCCGATCGAACAACTGGCGACCAAGGCGAGTTTTCTGGAGGTCGTCTATCTGCTGCTCTATGGCGAATTGCCCAACGAGAAAGCCCTGGTTGGTTTCGAGAAGCTGGTCAGCCGTCACACCATGCTCAATGAGAACCTGAAGAACTTTCTCGACGGGTTCCATTACGATGCCCATCCCATGTCGATCCTGATCGGGGTGGTCGGCTCGCTGTCCGCTTTTTATCATGATTCACTGAGTGTCAACGAATACCACGACCGCGAAATTTCGGCCCATCGTCTGATCGCGAAGCTTCCCACCATTGCCGCAGCCGCCTACAAACACAGCATCGGCGAACCCATCATGTATCCGCGCAACGATCTGCGTTTCTGCGCAAACTTCCTGCACATGATGTTCGCCACCCCCTGCGAGGACTATAAACCGCGTCTGGTCGCCGAGAAGGCGCTGAATCTCCTGTTCATCCTGCACGCTGATCACGAACAGAACGCCAGTACCTCGACCGTGCGTCTGGCGGGCAGTTCCGGAGCCAATCCCTTCGCCTGTCTCGCGGCGGGCATTGCCTCGCTCTGGGGGCCGGCGCATGGCGGCGCCAACGAGGCCGTGCTCGATATGCTGCTGGAAATCGGGAGCGTGGATAACGTCCCGCGCTATATCGAGAAGGCGAAGGACAAGGACGATCCTTTCCGTCTGATGGGATTTGGCCATCGCGTCTACAAGAACTACGACCCGCGCGCCAAGATCATCCGCGAGGTCTGTCATCAGGTGTTGGAAGAACTCGCCGAGGCGAATAATCCGCTGTTCGATCTGGCGATGAAACTGGAGGATATCGCGCTCAACGACGAGTATTTCGTCGAGCGCAAGCTGTATCCGAATGTCGACTTCTATTCCGGCATCATCTATCAGGCGCTCGGGATTCCGCGCAACATGTTCACGGTCATGTTCGCCATCGCGCGTACCGTTGGCTGGGTCTCTCACTGGATGGAAATGATGTCGGATTCGAATAATCGCATCGGTCGGCCCCGGCAAATCTATTGCGGACCGAGCCAACGCGATTATTTACCGATCTCGCGGCGTTAGGCGGGATTGGCATCCGCGAGCAAACGCCGCACTTCCTCGGGATCGGCACCGCGTAGCGGCTGTTCAGTGACCGGGTCGAGCGGCGGATTGCGCAGGGCTCGCATGGGCAGCACGATCAATTTCACGGGCATCTCGCCGGCCATGAAGCGGAACAGCGGATGCGATTGGCGCTGACCGTCGGGATAGCGGAAATCGCGTTCGGCGTCCTGCCAGGGAATTCCATGTTCCATCAGGGCAAACAGCACATCCTCGGGGCGTTCGGAGAACAGCAGCAGTTCGACGCCGGTCTGCCGATCGCCCGCGCCACTGAGCGCGGGTCCGATCAGCCGCGGTCGGAAGCCCTGAAAGGTTTTCATGGCCTCTAGGGCATTCTCGCGCAGATCCAGACAGTCCCGTTCATGGACGTGACCGAGAAAGAGTCGGCGGTGGGTCAGCACCGCCTCCTGCACCGCCTCGTTGGATGGCCACTGGCGTCGGTTGGGAGTTCCCATTCGCTCCGCTGCTTTGCGTTTTGCCCGATCGTAATCGGACAGCCCCTGCTCGACCATGATGCGAGCGGCCTCATAGGCCAGGCGCTCTTTGAGTGAACTGGTTCGCGTTCGTGCAGACATCGATTTTCCTCCCATGAGGTACCGTCGTTCGCATGTCCAGCGACCGCGGTGTTGCTGACTTTATCCGCCACGCAGAGCAGGGCGGCCAGGCAGTTCTCATTTAGGCGTCATCCGCCATCGTAGAAGCCCGCTTGCGGGCGATATGACCCGTCAGTCGCCTTCTGGTCTGCCAGACCCCGTCGCCCGGAAGCCACCGCAGACCCGCAAGTCGCCCGCAAGCGGACTCCTACGTCAAAACGTGGCTATAATCCCAGAATCAATCGCTGAAATCCCGATAAGTCGTCTTGTAGCCAAGATGACGGAATCAAGCGCTCGGCGGGTGATCGCGATTCCGATCTTGTGTCATCCATCATGGATTTGGCCATGATGGCACTCGCGAAATTGGCCAGATTTGTTATCTTTACGTTCCTGGATGGGACTCAGGGTATTCTCACCGCAATGGAAATGACCCAGCGAGAGATTTATGTTTGGCCTCAGCCGCAAAAATAATCCCCTCCTGGGGATCGACATCAGTTCGACCGCGATCAAATTGATCGAGCTTTCCAGAAATGCGGTTTCCGCCCCGACGTTGTTTCGGGTCGAGCACTACGCCATCGAGCCGCTCCCCCTGAATGCCGTGCTCGAAAAAAAAATTGCGGATTCCGAAGCGGTCGGTAAGAGCATCCGTAGCGCCTTGGTCAGGGCTGGAACCAAGACTAAGCGCGCGGCCATTGCGGTGGCGGGCTCGGCGGTCATTACAAAGGTGATCTCGATGTCGGCCTCGTTCAGCGATGCCGAAATGGAAAGCCAGATTCAACTGGAGGCTGATCAATACATTCCCTATCCCCTGGAAGAAGTCAATCTCGACTTCGAGGTGATTGGGCCATCCCTGAACAGCCCCGACATGGTGGACGTTCTGCTGGCCGCCTCCCGCCGGGAAAATGTGGACGATCGCGTTGCCGCGCTTGAAATCGCCGGTTTGACGGCGATCGTGGTGGATGTCGAAGCCTATGCCATGGAGAATGCCTGTTCGCTGTTTCCGAGGTCTGGCGCCGAGGAATCTCATGATCGCACGGTGGCGCTCGTGGATGTCGGCGCGGCGACCACGACGCTGCATGTTCTGCACCGGGGCCAAATTATCTATACCCGCGAGCAGAACTTCGGTGGCATGCAGTTGAAAGACGAAGTGCAGCGTCGCTATGGTCTCTCGCGCGAGGAGGCCAGCCAGAAAATCCTGACCGGCGACGTCGCCGAGACCTACGAGGCGGAGGTGCTCGATCCGTTCAAAGAGGCGCTGGCGCAACAGATCGGACGCGCGCTCCAATTTTTTTACTCTGGAACGACCTTCAACCATGTCGACCAGATCCTGCTCTCCGGCGGTCCGGCCAGCATCCGTAAAATCGATGTCCTGGTCGAAAATCGGCTCAAACTGCCGACCCTTGTCGCGAATCCCTTTACCCAGATGTCTCTTGCGCCCAGCATCGATTCCCAGGAACTGATGCGCGAGGCGCCCGGCATGATGGTCGCCGTGGGTCTCGCCCTGCGAGGATTCGACGATCCGCGAGGATTCAAATAAATGGCACGGATCAATCTACTCCCCTGGCGCGAAGCCGCGCGCCAACAGCGTCAGAAGGATTTTCTGACCGCCGGCGGTATCGCCCTTGGCATCACGCTCCTCCTCGCGGTTCTGGTGCATCTCTTTTTTGAAGAGAGGATTCATGACCAACAGACACGGAATCAATATCTCGAAAGCGAAATTGCGAAATTAAATATTAAAATTAAAGAGATACAGGATCTGGAGAAAACCAAGGCGGATCTGCTCTCGCGCATGGAGATCATCCAGCAGCTCCAAAAGAGCCGCCCCGAGATCGTCCGCTTGTTCGACGAATTGGTGACGGCGATCCCCGAAGGGGTCTATCTGACCAAGATCGAACAGAGCGGCCGCTCGGTGGTGATCGAGGGACGCGCCCAATCGAATGCGCGCGTGTCGGCCTTCATGCGGAAAGTCGAAGCCTCCCGGTCGATCGGTAAACCGCGGCTCATGCTGATCGAAAACAAAGACAAGACCGAGACGGGCCTGAGTCATTTCCGTCTGTCGTTCGATCAGATCAGCCCGAGTCCGGAGTCCGAATCCAATGAGAAGAAGGGATCCGCATCCACTGCCGATGGCGTCTGGCAGCCGGTCATCCATGCCCAACCGCCAGGAGCCCGGTCATGGACTTGAATGAACTGAACCAGCTTGATGTCAACAGCTTCGGCGAATGGCCAAACCCGGTCAAGGCCGTCGCCATCCTCATTGCCTGCCTTGCCCTCGGCGGTCTCGCCTATTACCTCGACACCCAGGAACAGCTCGTTCGTCTCGATCAGGCACAGGCATCCGAACGCGATCTGCGCACCAGCTTCGAGGCCAAGCAACGCAAGGCGGCCAACCTGGATGCCTATCGTCAGCAACTCGTGGAGATGCAGGAATCCTTTGGCGCCATGCTGCGCCAGCTCCCCAACAAAACCGAGGTCGCCTCGCTGCTGGTCGATGTCTCCCAGACCGGGCTTGCGAATGGGCTTGAGTTCCAGCTCTTTCAGCCGGAAGACGAACGCACCAAGGACTTTTACGCGGAGTTGCCCATTCGCATTCGGGTCACGGGAACCTATCACGATTTCGGGCGCTTCATCAGCGGTCTCGCGGCATTGCCTCGCATCGTGACCGTCCACGACGCGCAGATTACGGGCGACGCCGCCAAGCCCGGCGCCAAACCTGGCGCGGCGGACAGCAAGCTGACGCTTCAGGCAACCGTGAAGACCTATCGTTATCTGGACGAGGACGCGGCAGAATGAATCGCCATCGCATCCTGATCCTGTCGCTCCTGACGCCCGTGCTGATCGGCGGTTGTGGCGGAGACCGGATGAGCGAGCTCGAAGCCTATGCGCAGTCAATTAAGGCGCGTCCTCCGGGGCCGATCCAGCCGCTGCCCGAGATCAAACCGATCGAGACCTTTGTGTATCTTCCTGGCGAGCGGCGCGATCCCTTTACGCCGGATGCCGAGGCCATGCCTCCCGAACCCTTGATCGAGGATAACGGCCTGGCGCCGGATCCCAATCGGCGCAAGGAGGAGTTGGAGGGCTTTCCGCTGGACTCGCTGCGCATGGTTGGAACGCTCGATCAGGATGCAGAGCGATGGGGTCTCGTCCGAACGAAGGACGGCATCGTTCACCGCGTGAAGGTGGGTAACTATCTTGGCATGAACAATGGGCAGATCACCAATATCAGCGAGGATGCCATTCAATTGATCGAAATCGTCTCCGATGCGCCAGGCCAGTGGCGGGAACGTCCGGCCACGGTTGCGCTGACCCAATAAATTCGTGGAGTGAAGACTGATGATCAGCCTGTTTCAAAGAGGTCGAGGGGGCAGACTCTGGCCTATCATGTCCGCTCGCATGACGGCGCGAGCCCATGCCCTCGGCCTTCCGATTCTCCTGTTGATCATCGGCACGCAAGCGGGGGCGGCCGATTTAACGGATGTTCAGTTCGCCGCGCTCCCCGGCAGTCGCGTCGAGATTCAGTTGATCCTCTCCGGACCCGTGGCCGCGCCCGAAACATTTTCGACCGAGTCGCCGGCGCGGATCGCGCTGGATTTCCCCGGCGTGACCAGCAAGCTCGCCAGTAAGTCGGTTCCGATCGGTGTGGGGCCGTTGCATAGTCTGGTCGCGGTCGATGCGAGCGACCGCACCCGTGTGGTGCTCAATCTTACCGATTCGGTTCCTTACGAGGTCAGCACGGCAGGCAATCGCGTGACCATTCAGGTCAATACGCAAGGCAGTGTCGCCAGCGCGCCGCCCGAGGCACCGCCAGCCGCCAGTCCGACAGAGACGCGGACGAGTCAACCGCCGGCTGCCTGGAACCCTCGCGCACGTCCTGCGCGGTCAGTAGCTTCCGGACCCGCGTTACGAGATATCGACTTTCGTGGCAGCGGAAGTGGCGAAGGCCGGGTCGTGATCCGGCTACCGAATCCGGATACCAGGGTTGCTGTGCGCGAAGAAGGTAGCCGTGTTTTCGTCGATCTTTATGATACATCGCTCCCCCAACGACTCTTCCGACGGCTAGATGTGGCGGACTTTGCAACGCCGGTGACGGCGATCGAGTCCCGGCCCAACGGACGTAATGTCGAGATCGAGGTCCAGACCGAGGGCGATTTCGATCACATGGCCTATCAGACCGATGAACTCTTTACCCTGGATTTTCGCCCGCTGACGCCCGCCGAAAAGGAGGACATGGCGCGGCAGAAAGTGGTTTATGACGGGAATCGGCTGTCACTGAACTTTCAGGATATCGAGGTCCGCGCGGTGCTTCAGGTACTCGCCGATTTTACAGATAGGAATCTGGTCGCTAGTGACAGCGTGCAGGGCAACATCACGCTGCGACTCAAGAATGTCCCTTGGGATCAGGCGCTTGACATCATTCTCAAAACCAAAGGTTTGACAATGCGGGAGCACGGAAATGTCATTATGGTGGCTCCGATCAAGGAATTTGCTGAACAAGAATTACTAGAGGTCCAATCTTTTCAAAGAATTGAGGAGCTTGCGCAGCTTCAAACCGAGACTATTCCGATTAAATATGCCAAGGCGGCTGACATTGCTGAAGTTATCGAGGGGACTGGACAAAAGTCAAAGGTTTCAAAGTCTTCTGACAGTGCTTCCGGTAGCTCTAAAGGTATAGGTAAGCAAACATCTTCTGGTAATCAGGCAGGCTTTAATCTTAGTGGAAACATGAGTGGCAGCTCGGAATTTTCGTCCGCCTACGAGAGATCTGACAGCATTCTATCATTTCGGGGTTCTGTCACTTCCGATGAGCGAACGAATACCCTAATTGTTCAAGATACTAGAACAAACATAGAAGCAATTCGTAGTCTTGTCGTACTGCTCGATGTGCCAGTACGACAAGTGATGATCGAATCACGAGTTGTTATCGCTAACAATGATTTTGCCCGAGATCTTGGTGTGCGATTCGGTGTTTCAGGCTCGATGGGATCTCTCGGTAGCAATGAATTGTTGGTTGCGGGCGGCCAGCCAGGTAGTCTCGCTGTTACTGGTTTCGACAAGGGCCCATTCGGGCTCAATGTCGATACCGGAACCCCCTATAACTCTGGATTGATCGATGACGATGACAATCAGACACTGATCACGAATCTGCCTGCCCTAGATCCTTCGGGATCCATTAACTTTCTGCTCGGTAAGGTTGGTTCTTATCTTCTTCAGCTAGAGCTTTCAGCGATGCAGCGGGAAGGACGGGGCGAGATTGTTTCCAGTCCAAGGGTCATCACTTCGGACCAAAGTAAGGCTAGCATCAAGGTAGGTCAGCAGATTCCTTATAAGACGGTCTCGGAGAGTGGCACACAAACAGAGTTTAAGGATGCTGTGCTGCAACTGGACGTAACGCCTCATATTACGCCAGATGATCGGGTAATCATGGAACTAATGGTGAGTAAGGATTCGGCGGACTATACAAATCAGAGCGTTGACGGCGTTCCAATCAATACTCGATCGGTAGAGACAAATGTTTTAGTTGAAAATGGCGAGACCGTGGTGCTCGGCGGTGTTTTTGAGCGTCAAAAGTCTTTCCAAAAAGAGCAGGTGCCTTGGCTTGGCGACGTTCCAGTACTTGGCCGTTTGTTTAAAAATGAGGCGCGTCTGGACAACAATTCCGAACTCCTGATCTTTGTAACGCCAAAGATTCTAAAGGGTGACGCGGCAGTGGCACGTTAGTTTGCGATGAGAGAGAGAAAGCAATGAAGACTTCATTCGTTTTCGCCTTGGTTCTGTCAGTTTTGATTTCCACATATATTTTTGCGGATGAAAATATAAAGGATAGATATCTGGCCGAAAAAGAGATTGATGAGATGGATCTTCGGCTTCGTAAAGCAGAACTTGAAAATGAGACTTTAAAGCGGCAAGTCGAGTTGGCTAGACGTGAGCAAGCAAGAAAAGATAGACAATTAGAATATGAAAGGCAATTTCAAATGCAGAAAATCGAATTGCTTCGACTAGAACAAAAAAGGCAGGATAAAAAATTAGACTATGAAGTAAATTCTGGGGATAGACTTTTAAGGATGCAAGAAAGGAAACAAGAGCTTATCGAAGAAGAAGATCGTGAAACGAGTGAATGGATTGATAACCTAATGAAATAGAGGTGTTTCTTGCGACTCCGCTCCGCAGTGTCACGGCTTTTTCGGCGCTCGGCGCCGCAAATGCGAAAACTCCGATTTCAAAAAGTACGGTTTTTTTCGATCATGCAGGCCGCATCTTGGATCAATGTCGCTAGAATGGTCAAAGTGGCGACCCGTTGACGGCCGCTCCCGATCCACCCGTCGCTGGACAGGCTGAGTGACGCCCGCCCCCTCCATCCAATGCGCGCGGGTATGGGCTACGTGCCCTTGCCCGCGTGCCGAAAATCTGGCATATCGTTCGCTATGATGCGTGCACAGAATATTTTTATCGTCGGCCCAATGGGCGCCGGCAAAAGTACCGTCGGTCGGCAACTCTCCGAGTCGCTGTCATATACTTTCAAGGACAGCGATCAGGAAATTCAGCGCCGCACTGGCGTGGATATCCCGACCATCTTTGAATTCGAGGGCGAGGAAGGCTTTCGCAACCGCGAGCGTCAGGTCATCGAGGAACTGGTGAGCGAGGAACGGATCGTGCTGGCCACCGGGGGTGGGGCGATCCTAAACCCGGAGAATCGTCAAAATCTTTCTTCCCGAGGGGTGGTGATCTATCTGCACTGCAGCCCGGAGCAGCAATACGCCCGCACCGCCCGTGATCGCAACCGTCCCTTGCTCGACACCGAGGATCCGCTGGCCAAACTGCGCGAGATCATGGAAGAACGCGAACCGCTCTACCGCCAGGTCGCCGACATGGTGGTCTCCACCGAGAAACGTGGCACCAGTTCGGTGGTCAAGGAAATCTGCCGCAGACTCGCTTCCGAAGAGATCTGAACGGGGAGGTACGATCATGAAAACGCTCTCGGTGGCCCTTGGGGCACGCACCTATTCCATCCAGATCGGGATGGGTCTGCTGTCGGATCCGGAGCTGTATCGATCCTATCTCCAAGGCTCTCAGGTGATGATCGTCACCAACGAGACGGTGGCGCCGCTCTACCTGGACCGTCTCCGGCAGGCTCTGAGCGATTATCGGGTGCAGGAGGTGATCCTGCCCGATGGCGAGCAATACAAGACGCTCGATGTCTGGAATCGGATCTTCGACGCCCTGCTGGATGCCCGGTTTGGACGCGACTGCACGCTGATCGCCCTGGGTGGCGGGGTGGTCGGTGACATGGCCGGCTTCGCGGCGGCCTGTTATCAGCGCGGCGTGGCCTTCATCCAGGCACCAACCACTCTGCTTGCTCAAGTCGATTCGTCGGTCGGCGGCAAGACCGGAATCAATCATCCGGCTGGCAAAAACATGATCGGCGCATTTTATCAACCGCGCGCCGTGATCGCCGATACCGCGACCCTCGAAACCCTGCCCCAGCGCGAACTGTCCGCCGGTCTGGCCGAGGTTATCAAATACGGTTTCATCCGGGACGCGGCCTTCCTCGATTGGCTGGAGACACACCTGTCGGAAGTCCTCGGCCGGGAGTCGGACGCCCTGTCGCATATCATCCTGCGCTCCTGCGAGATCAAGGCGGAGATCGTCGCCGCGGACGAACTGGAAGCCGGCCAGCGCGCGCTGCTCAATTTCGGCCACACCTTCGGGCACGCCATCGAGACCGGCATGGGCTACGGTCAGTGGCTGCATGGCGAAGCGGTGGCGGTCGGCATGTGCATGGCGGCGGATCTGTCGGCGCGGCTTGGCTGGCTGTCGGGCGCGGATCTCGAACGGGTGCGTCGGCTCGTGGCCAGCGCGGGTTTGCCCGTCGACCCACCGCCCGAGGTCTCCGCAGAGCGTTTCCTGGAATTGATGGCTGTGGATAAGAAAGTGTTGAACGGCCAGTTGCGCCTGGTGCTGTTACGGCATCTTGGCAAGGGTCTGGTCACCGGAGACTTCGACCCCGATTTGCTGAGTGCCACGCTCCATGCCTGGGATCGCTGAGCATGCGCGGCGGCGATTGCCATCGAATGGTGCGATTCGCCTCAGAATGGTGCGGACTTCGGGCAGCGACGAGAGCTTTAAGGCATTTCAACGGTCGTTCAGACATCGCATCAAGATCCCAGCAATTCTCAGTTGGCCTGATGAAGCGACAAATC
Organism: Thiocystis violascens DSM 198; assembly: GCF_000227745.2. Lineage (NCBI taxonomy): Bacteria > Pseudomonadati > Pseudomonadota > Gammaproteobacteria > Chromatiales > Chromatiaceae > Thiocystis > Thiocystis violascens. The sequence goes on from NC_018012.1 coordinate 3,143,126, forward strand.
TAAACGAATCCTGCGAACAGTGAAGGGTTTCCCGTTCGTTTTGAGCCCTGAGTTTGACGAAGGGCCGAAGATGAACGGGAAACCCTAAATCTCTGACCGTGAAGCCATTCATGGTTCGACAAGCTAACCATGAACGGCTTCATGTAGCCTTAGCCTTGCTTTCCGGGCAGAGAAGGCGAAACGTTCAGGATCAAACTGAGAATTGCTGTCAAGATCCCCCGTCTGTGGTACGGCTCATGCTTAAGCGTTATCCTTAGCGGTTCTTCGATGGCGAGATGTTTTCCCTGCGGCCCTGGTGCGCTTGCGATTGAATCATCCAGACCATCGGAACACAGGATTGTGCTGTCCAATGACCGGTTGGGGCGTTGCCTGACGGTTGATCGCTCGCGCGCTCGACTGACAGCGCCCGTTGGCAATGGCGCCACAATCGGAACCCTTTACCCCCAGGTATCAACGAGGTCAGAGATGAGCCTTCGTGCCTTTCCTCCCGCACAGGGTCTCTACGACCCAGCCAACGAGCATGACGCCTGTGGTGTCGGCTTTGTCTGCAACATCAAGAATCGGAAGAGCCATGCCATCGTGCGGCAGGGACTCGAAATCCTTGAGCGACTGCATCATCGCGGCGCCGTAGGCGCCGATCCGAAGGCCGGTGACGGTGCCGGTATCCTAGTCCAGATTCCCGATGCCTTTTTCCGTGCCGTAGTGGAGTTCGACTTGCCGCCCGCTGGCAGTTATGGCGTCGGCATGGTCTTTTTCCCGCAGGATGAGCGGGAACGACAGACCATGGAGGAGACGGTCACGCGGCGCCTCCAGGAAGGCGGTCAGCATGTCCTCGGCTGGCGCGACGTGCCGGTCGATAACAGCGATCTTGGATATAGCGTGCTGCCCTCCGAACCCGTGGTGCGTCAGGTCTTCGTCGCCTGCGGGGAGAACTGTCCAGATCAGGATGCCTTCGAGCGCAAGCTGTTCCTGATCCGCAAGCGCATGGACAACGAGATCCGCGAGGCGGGTTTCGACAAGACCGCTTATTACGTGGTCACCCTGTCATCGCGCACGATCAATTACAAAGGCATGCTGCTCGCCCATCAGGTTGGGCGCTATTACCGGGATCTCGGTGACGAGCGCTTCGCCTCGGCGCTGGCCCTGGTGCATCAGCGGTTCTCGACCAACACCTTCCCGACCTGGAACCTCGCACAGCCGTTCCGCATGATCTGCCATAACGGCGAGATCAACACCCTGCGCGGCAACGTCAACTGGATGGCCGCGCGCCGTCACACCATGCGCTCGGAGCTGATCGGCGAGGAACTCGATACCATCTGGCCGCTGATCCCGGAAGGTCAATCGGACTCGGCCTGCTTCGACAATGCGCTGGAACTGCTGGTGATGGGCGGCTACTCGCTGGCCCATGCCATGATGCTGCTGATCCCGGAGGCCTGGTCGGGCAACAAGCTGATGGACGCCCGGCGACGCGCCTTCTACGAGTATCACGCCGCGCTCATGGAGCCCTGGGACGGTCCGGCGGCGGTCGCCTTCACCGACGGGCGGCAGATCGGCGCGACCCTCGACCGCAACGGTCTGCGCCCGGCGCGCTATCTGGTCACCAACGACGACATGGTCGTCATGGCCTCCGAGATGGGCGTGCTCGACATCGCCGAGGAGCGCATCGTCAAGAAATGGCGTCTGCAACCCGGCAAGATGTTCCTGATCGACTTGGAACAGGGACGCATCATCGATGACGCCGAGATCAAGGCCGAACTGGCCTCCGCGCAGCCCTATGGCGAATGGCTGGCCAAGACTCAGATTCATCTCGACGAGCTGCCGACCGACGTGGCGCCCATGGCCCCGGACGAGGGCACCCTGCTCGACGCGCAGCAGGCGTTCGGCTACTCGCAGGAAGATCTGAAGTTCCTGCTGACCCCGATGGTGGTCACCGGTCAGGAGGCGATCGGCTCCATGGGCGCCGACAATCCGCCGTCGGTGCTCTCCAGCCGCCCTAAGCATCTGTCGAGCTATTTTCAGCAGAACTTCGCCCAGGTCACCAATCCGCCCATCGACCCGATCCGCGAGGAACTGGTCATGTCGCTGGTGTCGCTGATCGGCCCCCGTCCCAACCTGCTCGGGCTCAACGAGGCGGGCAAGCACTGGCGCCTGGAGGTCAATCAGCCGGTCCTCACCAACGAGGATCTGGAGCGGGTGCGCCATATCGAGGACAACTCGGGCTCGGCCTTCCGCACCCGCACCCTGCACATGGTCTATCCGGCGCCCGACGGCGCGGACGGCATGGCGCCCGCGCTCGATCGACTCTGCCAGGAGGCGGAGCAGGCGGTGCGCGACGGTTTCAACATCCTCATCCTGTCTGATCGCAACACCAATTGCGACCATATCCCGATCCCGTCGCTGCTGGGCACCTCGGCGGTACATCATCATCTGATCCGTCAGGGCTTGCGCACGAGCGTGGGTCTGGTGGTCGAGACCGGCTCGGCGCTGGAGGTGCATCATTTCGCGGCACTGGCCGGTTATGGCGCCGAGGCGATCAACCCCTATCTGGCCTTCGATACCATCCAGTCGCTGCTGCCGCGCCTGCCCGAAAAACTGACCTTCGAGGAGGCTCAGTACCGCTATATCAAGGCGGTCGGCAAGGGGCTGCTCAAGGTGATGTCGAAGATGGGCATCTCCACCTTCCAATCGTATTGCGGCGCGCAGATCTTCGATGCGATCGGACTCAACAGCGATTTCCTGAAGCACTATTTCACGGGCACGCCGACGACCGTGGAGGGCATCGGACTCGCCCAGGTGGCCCGGGAGGCGGTGCGCTGGCACGTGCAGGGCTATGGCGGCGAGCAGATCTATCGCAAGCATCTGGATGTCGGCGGCGATTATGCCTACCGGCTGCGCGGCGAGGATCACATCTGGACGCCTGAGACCATCTCCGCGCTCCAGCACGCGACCCGCGCCAACAATGCAGAGACCTTCGCGCAGTTCTCCCGGCTCATCGACGAGCAGTCCGAGCGGCTCTTGACCTTTCGCGGTCTGATGGACTTCCGTTTCGCCGAGCAGGACATTCCGCTCGACGAGGTCGAACCGGCCAAGGAGATCGTCAAGCGGTTCGCCACTGGCGCCATGTCCTTCGGGTCCATCTCCTATGAGGCGCACTCGAATCTGGCCAAGGCGATGAACGCCATCGGCGGCAAGTCGAATACCGGCGAAGGCGGCGAGGAGCCCGAACGGTATCGGCCGCTGGCGGATGGTAGCGCGAATCCGGAACGCTCGGCCATCAAGCAGGTGGCGTCCGGACGCTTTGGCGTGACCACCGAGTATCTGGTCAATGCCGACGATATCCAGATCAAAATTGCCCAGGGCGCCAAGCCGGGTGAGGGCGGTCAGTTGCCCGGCCACAAGGTGAGCGCCCAGATCGCGCGGGTGCGTCATTCGACGCCCGGCGTGGGTCTGATCTCGCCGCCGCCGCACCATGACATCTATTCTATTGAGGATCTGGCGCAGCTCATCCATGATCTGAAAAACGTCAATCCACAGGCGCGGATCTCGGTCAAGCTGGTCTCCGAGATCGGAGTCGGCACGGTGGCGGCGGGCGTCTCCAAGGCCCATGCCGATCATGTGACCATCGCCGGTTATGACGGCGGCACCGGCGCCAGCCCGCTGACCTCGATCAAGCACGCCGGCTCGCCCTGGGAGATCGGACTGGCCGAGACCCATCAGACCCTGGTGCTCAACAATCTGCGCGGGCGCATCGCGGTCCAGGTGGATGGTGGCATGCGCACCGGGCGCGATGTCGTGATCGGGGCCCTTCTAGGCGCGGACGAATTTGGCTTCGCAACCGCGCCCCTGATCGTTCAGGGCTGCATCATGATGCGCAAGTGTCACCTCAACACCTGTCCGGTGGGCGTGGCGACGCAGGATCCCGAGCTGCGCAAACGCTTCACCGGCAAGCCCGAGCACGTCATCAACTATTTCTTTTTCGTGGCGGAGGAAGTCCGACGCCTGATGGCCAAGCTCGGCTTCCGCACCCTGAACGAGATGATCGGCCAGTCCGACCGGCTGGAGATGCGTCGCGCCATCGAGCATTGGAAGGCTCGGGGGCTGGATTTCTCGCGGCTCCTGAACAAGCCGGCGGTGGGCACGGAGATTGCGCTCTATAACCGTGAGCAACAGGATCATGGGATCGACCAGGCGCTGGACCATGAGTTGATCCGTCAGGCCAAGCCTGCCCTGCTGGAGGGCAAGCCGGTGCGCATCGAGATCGCCATCCGCAATTTCAACCGCACCTTCGGCGCGCTGCTCTCGGGTCGGGTGGCCGAGCGCTACGGTCATGTCGGTCTGCCCGAGGACACGATCCACATCAAGGCCAAGGGAACCGCCGGTCAGTCGCTAGGCGCCTGGCTGGCGCGCGGAGTGACCGTCGAACTCGAAGGCGAGGGTAACGACTATGTCGGCAAGGGATTGTCGGGCGGGCGCATCGTCATCTATCCCCCGGCGGAGTCGGCCATCGAGCGGGCCGAGGACAATATCATCGTCGGCAACACCGTCCTCTACGGGGCCATTTCTGGCGAATGTTACTTCCGGGGCGTCGCCGGCGAGCGTTTCTGTGTGCGCAACTCGGGCGCCACGGCGGTGGTCGAGGGGGTTGGCGATCACGGCTGCGAGTACATGACCGGCGGCGTGGCCGTGGTGCTTGGCCCGACCGGACGGAACTTTGCCGCCGGCATGTCCGGAGGCATCGCCTATGTGCTGAACGGCGACGGCAGCTTCGCGGCTCGCTGTAACCTGGCGATGGTGGAACTCGAACCCGTCGCCCGCGAGGACGATGCGCTGGAGGCGCTCGATCATCAGGGCGGAGACCTGGAGACGCACGGGCGCGTTGACCTGAGCCACGACATGAGCCGGTTCGACGCGCGGCGTCTGAAACAACTGATCGAACAGCATCTGCACTACACCAACTCCGAGGTGGCGCGGCGCATTCTGGCCGATTGGGATAGCTATCTGCCCAAGTTCGTCAAGGTGATGCCGGTCGATTACCGGCGCGCGCTCCAGGATATGCAGGCCAATCAAAGCCGTCCGCCACGAATGATCAAGCCGTCGAAGGGGATTGTGGATCATGGGTAAGCCAACCGGATTCATGGAATACGACCGTCGCGACCGGCGCTATCAGCCGGCCGCCGACCGAGTCGTGCATTACAACGAGTTCGTGATCCCGCTGAAGGAGAACGAACTCAGCGAGCAGGGCGCGCGCTGCATGGATTGCGGCATCCCGTTCTGTCATCAGGGCTGCCCGGTCAACAACCTCATTCCGGACTGGAACGATCTGGTCTATCGGGGCGACTGGGAGGCCGCCATCGAGGTATTGCACTCGACCAACAACTTTCCCGAATTCACCGGTCGCATCTGTCCCGCGCCCTGCGAGACCGCCTGCACCCTGAACATCGACGACACGCCGGTCACCATCAAGACCATCGAATGCGCGATCGTCGACCGCGCCTGGGCCGAGGGTTGGATCAAGCCCCAGGTTCCCGAGCGGCGTACCGGCAAGCGGGTGGCGGTGGTCGGCTCCGGCCCCGCCGGGCTGGCGGCGGCTCAGCAACTGGCGCGTGCCGGTCATCAGGTGTCGTTGTTCGAGAAAGCCGACCGGATCGGTGGGCTACTGCGCTACGGCATCCCGGACTTCAAGTTGAGCAAGTCGCTGATCGACCGCCGCATGGCGCAGATGCGCACCGAGGGCGTGGAGTTCCATACCAACGCGCACATCGGCGTCGAGATTCCGGTCAGCAAACTGCGCGCAGACTATGACGCCGTGGTGCTTGCTGGCGGTTCGGAGCAACCGCGCGATCTGCCGGTGCCGGGACGCGAGCTTTCCGGAGTGCATTTCGCGATGGATTTCCTGACTCGCAACAGCAAGCGGGTACAAGGCTCTCCGGTGCCCGACAGCGATTTCATCAGCGCGCAGGGCAAGCATGTCGTCGTGATTGGCGGCGGCGACACGGGGTCGGATTGCATCGGTACTTCCAACCGGCATGGCGCGAAGTCGGTGACTCAGATCGAGATCCTCGATCGTCCTCCCGTGAAAGAGGACAAAGGGCTGACCTGGCCCGACTGGCCGAACCGGATGCGTACCTCTAGTTCGCAGGAAGAAGGTTGCGAGCGGATGTGGAATGTCGCGACCAAAGGCTTCCGGGGCGATGTCGAGGGTCGGGTCATGGCGCTCCAGTATTGCCTGGTGCGCTGGGAGAAAGACGCCGAGGGACGCTGGAAAATGGAAGAAATTCCGGGCAGCGAGGGCGAGCTCAAGGCGGATCTGGTGCTGCTGGCGATGGGCTTCATGCATCCCGTGCATGCCGGCATGCTTGCGGAACTCCAGACCGTAGCGGGATTGGAGCTGGACGCGCGCGGCAATGTCAAGGGCGTGACGGAGGGACCGAACGCCTATCGCACCTCGGTCGATGGCGTGTTCAGCGCGGGCGACATGCGGCGCGGTCAGTCGCTGGTCGTCTGGGCCATCCGCGAGGGTCGCCAATGCGCCCGCGCGGTCGACGAGTGGCTGATGGGGGCAACCGGTTTGCCACGATAGGGGCGGCGGGTTTTCGGCGATGAGAAAAGGCGGCCATCTGGCCGCCTTTCTGTTATCGGAAGTACACTCGATCCTTGACCGCGATGGAGATCGCCATGACGACACTCTACGAATCCGATTTTTTTGCCTGGACCAATCGACAGGCCGCTCTACTGCGCGCCGGCGACCTGGGCGCGGTGGATATCGAACGGATTGCCGAGGAGATCGAGAGCATGGGCCGCCGCGAAAAACGCGAACTCTTCAGCCGTATTGCGATTCTGCTCATGCACCTGCTGAAATGGCGTTTCCAGCCGGCGTTGATCGGCAATTCCTGGCGTGCCACCATCAAGGTCCAGCGCCGCGATCTGTTGCGTCTGCTGGCGGATAATCCCAGCCTGAAATCGCACCTGCCGACGATGATCGCCGATGCCTATGGCGATGCGATCCTGATGGCGATCCGTGAAACCGGCCTGGACGAAACGGCATTTCCGCCCACTTGTCCCTGGGGTTTCGACGAGCTGATCGATCCGGATTTCTGGCCTGGTTAAGGTGATTTCCTGGAAATCGCCTACAAACATTGCCCGAAGTCAACAAATCCATCGTCGGGGCTTATCATATGACCAAGCCCCGCCGCCGAGACGGGGCCGGTTTCGCGCGCTGTCGTCGCGGCGAGTGCGAATCGCCAATCAGAAACACCGGAGTGCCCATGGATCGTCAACAAGCCGCTCATTTCATGCTCGAATGTCTGCGCAAGATGATTGCTAAAAAAGGTTCCGACCTCTTCATCTCCGCCGGCTTTCCGCCCGCCTGCAAGATCGACGGCCGCATGACGCCCATGAGCAGCCAGATCCTGAGCGGCGAGCAGACCAATATCCTGGTGCGTTCCATCATGAACGACCGTCAGGTGCGCGACTTCGACGCGCACAAGGAATGCAATTTCGCGATCAGCCCGCAGGATATCGGCCGTTTCCGGGTCAATGCCTTCGTGCAGCAGGGGCTGTGCGGCGCGGTGTTGCGGACGATCAACGCCGGGATTCCGACCCTGGAGGAGTTGAATCTGCCGCATGCGCTGAAAGAGATCGTGATGAACAAGCGCGGTCTGGTGCTGCTGGTCGGCGGGACGGGATCCGGCAAATCGACCTCGCTGGCGGCCATGCTCGGTCATCGCAACGAAAATAGCTATGGCCACATCATCACGATCGAGGATCCGGTCGAGTATGTGCATCCGCATCGGAACTGTCTCATCACCCAGCGCGAGGTTGGCGTCGATACCGAGAGCTGGGACGCCGCGCTGATCAATACCCTGCGTCAGGCTCCGGACGTGATCCTGATCGGCGAGATCCGCACCCGCGAGACCATGGAGCATGCGATCAATTTTTCCGAAACCGGACACCTCTGTCTGTCGACGCTGCACGCCAACAATGCCAACCAGGCGCTCGATCGCATCATCAACCTCTTTCCGGAAGAACGCCGGAGTCAGTTGCTGATGGATCTCTCGCTCAATCTTAACGCGGTCATCTCGCAACGTCTGCTGCCCTGCACCGACGGCGGACGCATCGCGGCGGTCGAGGTCATGATCAACTCGCCGCTGATCCAGGACATGATTTTTAAGGGCGATGTCGGCGGCATCAAAAGCATCATGAAAAAGTCCCGCGAACTCGGCATGCAGACCTTCGATATGTCGCTGTTCGATCTGCATGAAGCGGGCAAGATCAATTACGAGGATGCCTTGCGCAATGCCGATTCCATGAACGGATTGCGCCTGGCGATCAAATTGGAAGGTCGGGAGGCGCGCGGCAAGAACCACTTCGCCGAGACGGATGGCTTGACCATGGTCGGCGACGAGGAAGAGGATGTCTTCGACTCGACCCTGTTTGGCGAGGCGCTGCCCGTCTCCCGGATCGAGGAACCACCCGCGGGTCTCGTCAATCCGGCCGGATCGAAGGCGAGACGATAACGCAGTCAACAGGCAGACAGTCACCGATGGACATCAATCCTTATCTCGAAATGATGATCCGCCATAAGGCGTCGGATCTCTTTTTTACCGCTGGCACGCCGGTCAAGATCAAGATCGAGGGCGTTATCCGCTCCATCGGAGACACGATTCTGACGCCGGCATTCTGTCGCGAGGCGCTGGCCTCCGTGATGGACGAGCCGCAGTTGCGGGAACTGGAGCAGGAGCGGGAACTGGATTTTGCCATCGCCCTGGAGGAGCGCGCCCGTTTTCGTGTGAATGCCTATTATCAGCGCGGCCAGACCGCCATGGTGCTGCGCTACATTCGCGCCGAGATTCCCACCCTGACTGAGCTTGGCTTACCGCCGGTGCTGTCCCAACTCATCATGAACCGGCGCGGGATCATCCTCATGGTCGGCGCCACCGGCTCCGGCAAGTCGACCACGTTGGCGGCCATGCTCGACCATCGCAACGCGAGCGCGTCGGGACATATCATCACGATCGAAGACCCCATCGAATTCGTGCATCCGCATAAGCAGTGCATCGTCAGTCAGCGCGAGGTGGGGCTCGATACCAAAAGCTATGCCCATGCGCTGAAGAGCGCGCTACGCGAGGCGCCGGACGTGATCCTGATCGGCGAAATCCGCAACCGCGAGACCATGGAGGCGGCCATCGAACTGGCGGGAACCGGCCATCTGGCGGTCTCCACGCTGCATGCGAACAACGCGCATCAGGCCATGGAGCGGATCGTCAATCTGTTCCCCCAAGAGATGCACAAAACCCTGTTCATGGATCTGTCGATCTACCTGCGGGCCATCCTGTCGCAACGTCTGGTGCGCACCAAGGCTGGAACCCGCCGCGCCGCGATCGAGACGCTGGTCAACACGCCCCACATCGCTGATCTGATCCGCGACGGTCGTGTCGACGCGATCAACGAGGCGATGCAGCAGAGCGGTCATGAAGGGGTCAAGACCTTCGACGAGGCGCTGCTGGAACTCTATCGCGAGGGCGCGATCACCCTGGAAGAGGCACTGGCCAACGCGGATTCGGCGCCGAACCTGGAGGCGAAGATCCACTTCGGTTAAACCGCGCCCGGTGCGGTAGGCGATGTTTTTGGATTGGAATCACCTCGACAGCCTCTGTGACGGTTGGCGCGGGCGCGGTTTAAGCGATTAAAACTTGAAGTTCAAACCACGCACCTTGGCGCGGAAATCTTCGGTGACCGCCTCGATATCCTGATCGCTGGAGATGACCTTGGGGGTCAGCACCACGACCAGTTCGGTGCGTTTTGCATCCTTGGAGCGTTCGCCGAAGAACGCGCCGGCAAAGGGCAGGCTGTAGAGTCCCGGAATGCCCTGCTTCCCATCGGCGCGCTCATCCTGAATCAGGCCGCCCAGCACGACCGCCTGGTTGGAGCGCACGGCCACCGAACTGGTGATGTTGCGGGTCTGGAAGGTGGGCGAGTCGAGCGTCGAGCTGTCGGTCGGCGCGACCGTGCTCACTTCCTGTTCGATCTCCATCTGGACGAGCCCGCCTGGGGTCACCCGCGGCTTGACCGACAGCATGACCCCGGTATCCCGATATTCGATGGTGTTGATCACGCGATCCGTGGTCGAGGAACTCTGCTGTTGCGAGGTTGCGACGGGGACTTCCTGACCGACCTGAATCTTGGCGGTCTGATTGTCCATGACCATGACGGAGGGCGACGACAGCACATTGACGAGATTCTCGCCCGCCAGCGCGCTCAGGGTGGCTTTGATGATGTCCGGGCGCGAAATCAAGGCCCAGTTGAATCCGGGAAAGGTGGTATTGATGCCGGATTTTTCCTTCGAGTCGAGCAGGCTGCCATCGAGCGACGCGAAACTCTGGCCCTTGGACTGGGTGCCGAAAATCTCCCACTGAACGCCGTATTTGAGATTTCCGGTCAGGGTGATCTCGACAATGGTCGCCTCGACCAGCACCTGCAGCGGAACGATATCGAGTTGTTTCAGGGCATCCAGAATTTTCTTGAAGTCACGCGGATTGGAGCGGATCAGAAGCGAGTTATTGACCCCATCGGCGACGATACTGACGCTGGAGGAAAGTTCGATTTCGCGGGATGAGGCGGTCGGTGTCTGACGGCCTTGACTCCCCGTGGTTTCCTGATTCTTCTTGTCGTTCGTATCCCGCTGGTTTCGGGATCCGATGCTTGAACGAGCGAGTCCGGGCGCGACGCTGCCGGTCGCCCGATTCCGGTCGGCGCTGCTACTGCCGCCGAACAATTCCGAGAGGATATCGGCAAGCGCCTCTGCGTCGCCATGCTTGACCCGGTAGACAAAGACGCGTTCCGCGGCATCGCCGCTAGCTTCCGCCATATCCAGCCGTTCGATCCAGTTGCGCGCCTGCTGGATGTAACGCTCCTGGGGCGAGACGACGAGGAGCGCATTCGCGCTTTCGATCGGCACGAACCGGAAGAGTCCCTTGAGCGGATTGTTGCCGCCCTCGTCGGCCAGCAGGCTCTGGAGTTGGGTGACGACTTCATTGGCCTTGGCGAATTCGAGGACAAAAAATCCGACCGAGAGTCCCGACATCCAGTCGACATCGAAGACCCGAATGGTGTCGAGCAGGTTCCCCATCTCCGGACTGGTGCCGGCGATCACCACCAGGTTGCGCAGATTGTCCACGCGGATGACGCTGCCTTCGGGCGCCAGCGGTTGCAGGATGCTGCTCATCTCCTCGGCGCCAATATAGCGCAGCGGCACGACCTGGACAGTGTAACCATTGGGGAGCGCGCGGGTGGATTCGCCAAGCTGGGGGACGACCTTGCCTTGCATGGCATTGGCGACCGGTACGACCTCGTAGGCGCCATCGCGAAAGACGATGGCCGCGCTATTCATCCGCAGCAGGGTTTCCAGGGTTGGAATGAGATGCTCGCGCCGCAGCGGCCGTCCGGTTTGCAGCGAGGTGACTCCCTGGACCGCCGGATGCAGGACATAGTTGACCTTCAGCAAGTCCCCGAGAATCACTTTGACGACTTCGCGGATGTCGGTGCCGTCGAAATTTAGGGTGACATCGCCGGGGGTGGTATCGACGCTGGGCGGCGTGACCTTGCGGACAAAGGTGCCGCTCCCTCTCTGCAGCGAATCGACCGTCTTGGGTGTCCGCTCGTCGTCGCTGCCCAGCGCGATGGTCTCCGCGCCGGTCCCGCCCCGTTCCTTGAAGGCATCGCGCTTCAGTGCCTGATCGCGATCGATGACATGACCCTCGGGATCGCCCACCTTCACTGTGGGATCCCAATAGCTGCGTTCGCAGGCGCCGAGAGAGATGACCAGGACAAACAGCGGGATCGCCTTCGGCCAAAGGCCGGATCGGATGATGCGATGCGGATTCATGTCGGAGTACATTGAGCCTCGGAGTGACGGTCGCCGAATCACGGCCTAGCGATCGATCACTGGGGGGATTGCGCGCTCCGGCGCCCTCGGTGGGCGCCGCGGGATCGGCATCGGGGCGGCTGGCGGGGGAGGAGCCTTGCTGTAATCGCGCAATAGTAGCGCATACTCCTCATCCTGTCGCTCCAACAGGACGCGGTCTTCGAGAATCTCCCGGACCGACCATCCTTCAATCTCGTCGCCGAGGCGCAGGCGTCGCAGTTTCGGTTGGCTGGGATCCTTCACCCAGGCGCTGACGCTGGTCGGTGTCATCATCACGGCAGTCAGGTCCAGGGTGTCCAACGCAAGGTCCGTTCCGGGAGCGGACGCGGCGGCCGGTGCTTCCTCTGGGGGCGGTTCGGGTTTACGGTCGGGTCGGAACAGCGGGCGCTCGACGATACTGGCATAACTATCCCGGTCGGCGGGGTGTGTCAGTCTGGCCAGCGGGTCCGGCTGCGTTTCTGGCGCGACGCCATTCTCAACCGCGGAGTCCTCGCCAACCCCTGAGCGCGATGTCTCGGGCGGCCAATCCTTCCACTGCAGAACGAGTAGCCCAAGCAGCGCCAGTACGATCATGCCGGGCAGGATTTTCGTCACGAGCCATCTCCGGCGAGGGCGAAACCGAAGATGTCCAGCCTCACGGTCAATTCTCCCGCAGGGTTGGTCGGCATCCGGCGCGCCAGACGACTGCGCGCGTCTTGTGCCGGAAGTTGTGGACGCGCGGAGGAACGCACCGAAACCTGTTCCACGAACAGGAAAGGCCGCGCCTGTTCGAGCTGATGCAGAACATCCAGTAGGGTCTCGGTCGTTCCCTGAATCTGGGTGCGCACCCGCACGCTAGGCGGATCCTGATCCTTCTCCGCCGGAAGCAACTGGGTACTGATCAGTCGACCCTTGGCGGCCGTGACGATTTCCTGCACCTGACTTTGCAGTTGCGCCCCGGCGAGTGCCGGCGTTGGCGCCTTGAAATAGAATTCCTTGAAGGCGTCGTTACCGCGCACACTGGCCAATTCCTCCTTGAGCCGAGGCAGAGTGTTCACTAATCGTCGATAACGAACCCGTTGTTCCTCGCCGGTCTCGATCCGCCGATCCAAGCTGGCGAGCTGGTTTGCCCAAGGGATCAGGATGCCCGCGAGGGCCAGCAGCGGGATCAGGATCGCCATGGTCCAGAGGATCGCGCAGAAGATCTTTGAAGAGGGCTTCGGCATTACTCTGCTTCCTGACGGGTAAAGCGAAACGAGAGATTGAAACGTTCCCGGCCGCTGCTGGCGATTTGCGTCACCGGGGACTTGAACGACACGCCATCGATGCCGGGCGCCTGTTCGAGGATGGCGATCAGGGCCGTTGACTGCCCCGATTCGCCGCGCAGATCGACCTGGCCCTGGTTGTATTCAAAACTCTGAATCCAGGTGTCGTCGGGGAGGCGGTCGGTCAGTTCGCGCAGCATCTCCAGGATCGGCGGTTGCTCCCATTTCCGCTGGAGCACGGCGGTGCTGCCCAGGCGGGCGCGCTCCAATTCCTGCCGCAATTCGTCGACCGCGATAGCTTGGGTACGAAGGTCGCGTAACTCGACGTCCAATGTCTGGGCGATCTTGGTCTTCTGCCAGACCGGGGTTAGCAGAATGGCCAGAACCAAAAGGCAGGCGAGGATCGCCAGGAGGCCATTCGTGCCGAAGGCGTTCTTTTGATGGCGCGGGCGCTCCTCGGGCGGCAGTAGATTCGCGCGTGGCCAGGCTCCGGCCCAACGGATCCGATCGATCGGCGAGCCGGCATCCGCCATCCGTTTGATCCAGCCGCCGATGCGATCGCGTCGGCACAGCGCCAGATCGAGCGTCAATCGGGCGGTCTGCTTGATATTGGCTTGCAGGGCGTAATCGAAAACGATCTCCTGTGCCTGGAAGGGCGAGAGACGATCCAGCTCGTGTTGCATGACCTGATGCAGGTTGCCGCGCACCTGGGCGGGAAAAGACACGCTTCTGGTCAGAATATCGTCCGGAGGCAGCAGCAGATCCGTCCGGTAGCCATGGTCACGACAGCGTTCAAGAATCACTCCGGGCAGAGGCGTGGCGGCATCGAGATCGAAATCGCCCATTTCCTCTCGTTCTTGTCCGGTCGCCAGAAATAAACGCGCCCGCGTACCAGCGACCTCGACGATCAGACGTCGCTGGCGACGCGCCAGGGAGTGCCTGATCAGCGCCGGTAGGCACACCGCGGCTTGCTCCAGAAGATCCTGGAAGAATTCGGGCTTGGAGGTTCCGGTTCCAGGCAAGCTCTTCGGAAAAAGCTTTAGACGATCGATGAACGCCATGGGCGAGATTGGATTCCGCAATAGCTCGTGAACGATGTTTTCGCACCGACAGGCTGAACCGGATCGTGCAGCGGCGGATAGAGCGAGGCGTCATCCGAGAGCGCCAGGCCCCGGTAGCAGCCATGGCCGCGGCAGCAGAACCAGCGCGCCTTGAACCAGCAGCGAGGGCGGAAAAGACCGGCTCGGTGTGGTGGCGGATGTGCACCCGATCATCAAGGGTTCGGGCGTGCGAACGGCAATGCCGCAGGCTTCCGAGGCGCACATGGAGCCATCGCCTTATTCCGCCTCCCTCAGAGGATTGAAACGCCGCCAGTGGACCAGATACGGCGGTTGTTGTCCAGGCATCAGCTCCATCAGCGCCTCCATCCGCCGCCCCCTTTGGCCGGCGATGTCATCCGTGACCAGAATCCGATACAGCGGTCCGCCACGATTCGCCGCGCGCGGTCCCCGTGCGCCGGGCACGGTGGTTGTGTCCCGCTCGACGATCTGAAGCTGGGCATCCTCCAGCGAAATCCCCTGGGTGGCGGCCAGGATGGCCGGCGACGCAAACGCCAGCTCGGGATCCGCGCCCTCGCCCTCGACAGTGACCTCCGGAGCAAGCCGCCGGTAAATTTCCTGGGTCATCCCAAGCACCTGCCGCAATTCCTCGACAGCGACAAATGGTCCGTCCTTGGCGCCAATGGCGGCCCCGGCATCGCGATAGTCGTCATCCTCCGCGCCATTGAGCTGAGTCAGATCGTCCTCGTCGCGCCAGTCGGCGATCGCGTCCGCCAGTTGGGCGGCGGCGTCCTCGGAGACCCCGAGGATTTCCAGCAGGCTGGTCAGCACCGTCGGCTCGGTCTGATTCAGATTGAGCCGCGACAGTTCGTTCATCACCGAGATGGTCAACTCCGTGCCCGCGAAACGCCACCGATGGGGGGCGCCATTCGGTCGCCATTCTGCGGATTCCGCCGTCTCGTCGTCCAGTTCGAGCGCTGGCGGTTCGTCTTGAATGGCATCGGGCATCAGGAACCGCAAGGCGGTATAGGCGATGGCCGCGTCGCTCAACAGACGAAACCGGGTGGTCGCGACGTGATTCTCGGTCAAGGCCATTTCGGTGCGCTGGGCGGTGGTCATGCTGACCGCCATCACCGTGAGCAGGGTCAGCACCCACAGAACTAGCATCAAGGCAATGCCGCGCTGACGTTTCATGGGGCGCGTCAGGAACGCCGTCCGGGCAGCGCGATGACGAGATCCGGCCAGGTTCGCGCGGCGGTGGTCAGACGGATGCGCAATTGCGTGGGCGGATTCGCCTGTTCAAACCAGTCCTCATGCCAGTCGGGTTCGGTCTCTCCCTCCGCCAGCCCAAGGTAGAGAATCTCGAAGGCGTCGACCCGGTCGAGAAGCAGGGTTCGACCGAAGGCGCCATCGGCCGCGTCCAGGTCGACGGGAAGATCCGCCACGGATCGCGCGCCATCCTTGTCCAAAGGTTCCCAGGGCGGAAACCCGTCGCCGCCCTCCAGCACCTCCGGATGCAGCAGCCAGCGCGTCAGGACGAGCGCGCGCGAATTCCCCCGGTCTTCCAGGGTCAGACGCAGCACATAGAGCCCCGAGACGCCAACCTGCTCCGACAGGGGCGCGGCGAATTCGAGGCTTTCCGCATCCCCCCCAAAAATCGCGACCGTTTCGGCCTCGACGAGGGTCGACGCGACCCTGGCTTGACTCAGGATGCGCGCTAGAAAGCCGTGAGCCAACCGGAGTTCTCCAATTTGCTCCGTGGCGGCATCGACGCTTTCCCAGGCGCGCAGACCGAGACGCAGCCCCGAAAATAAGAGTAGAGCGATCAGACTGATCATGGCCAGCGCGATCAGCAGCTCGACCAGGGTAAAACCGCCGCCACGTTTCTCCGTCACCGTTGCACGCATCATCGAATCGGCTCCTGTTAGAGACGCTCGCCCAGACGCAGCGTCGAGACGGTCAGCCGGCGGACGCGGCCGGCCTCCTCCCAAAGCGCGGTTGCCTGCACGCGATAGGGCATGACCGGCGGTTCCGTTTGCCCGGCGCTCAACCCCATGCTCGGATCAGGCGACGCGACATCCTCCTCGATCTCGAACGGGGCCACGGTGACCTCCCAGGCGAAGCCATCCTCGGGCTCACCCGAGACCGTGCCTTCCTCCAATGGAATGTCGACACCGACGGCGGCGAGCTTCGATTCGACCAGCGACGCCGCCTGGCTGTATTGAGAAGAGACGAGGGTCGCCAGACTCGCGCGAGAGAATATTTCCAGGAGCACGCCAAGCGTGATCGCCAGGATGGCGAAGGCCACCAGCACCTCCAGCAGGGAAAAGCCACGCTGGCGGCGGGTGCTCACGGCGTTTCCCAGGGCGCCAACTCGATTCGTCCCGTGAGCCAGGTCACCCCGATCTGATAACCATGATCGCGATAGGTCACGAGGATGCGCCCGCCGGTCGAGCTGCCATCCGGGAAGAAGCGGATGACGCCCTGTCGGTCATCCAGCATCTCGCGGCTGGCCGTCTCCAACTCGACCTTCAGGCGTTTGGGCAGATTCAGGGTGCGATAACCCTGGAGTGCAAGCTGGCGCGCCTCGACATCGACCAGCAACTCCGTCTCGATGCCCTGCCGGATGGCCGATTCCCTGGCCAGCCGAAGGGTCGCGGCGGTCCGACGCGCGGCGGACTTCATTTCGACGCCGGGGAAGGCGGCGGAAAACAGGGAGGGAACCGCGGTCATCATCAGCGCCGCGATCGCCAGAACCACCAGCAGCTCGACCAGGGTAAACCCGGCTGTCCTGAACGGCGAGGACGCGATCATGGTTTTGCTGGCCGGCATGAGGAGAACCCGATATCCAGCGATAGCGTGGATGGTTTCAGGGCGATGGGGCACGCCATGCCCCAGGCCGATGGCGCGTTACTCCCAACCGCGGATGTCCGCGTTCTCGCCGTCGCCGCCGTCGCGATTGTCGGCGCCGAGCGACCAGAGATCGAAGCTCCCGTTTTCGCCGGGGTAGCGGTACTGATATTCAAACCCCCAGGGATCCTTGGGCACGTCGCTTTTCTTCAGATAGGGTCCGTTCCAGTTCGGAACGTCCCCCGGTTTTTCGACCAGCGCCTTGATGTCGGTTGGATAATGGCCAAGCTCCAACCGGTACAGGTCGAGCGTGGCGGCAAGATCCTCGATCTGAAGTTTGGCCGTCTTGGTCTTGGAACTGCCCAGGAATTTCATCACCTGCGGACCCACCAGACCGGCGAGCAGCCCGAGGATGGCGAGGACGACCAGCAGTTCGACCAGCGTGAAGCCGCGACGACGTGGATTTCGCATGAAACGCATCTGCATGACCTCGATACCCCTGTCCGATTCGGAATGAATTGCGCGAGCATTGTAGGACGCGCGGGCAAAACGGCCAAGCATCGGCGCTTTCCCCAGCAATTCTCAGTTTGAACTTAATCGAACGCGATAACCGGACGTAGGGGAAGGTTTCAAACCCGCCCCTTGTATCTTGAACCTCGTGGTAGCTAGCTCCCATCACACGAGGCGGCGGCAGCTTGCACCCTGAAGGCGCTGACCTTGTGGCGTCGATGAAGCCCGCCGTCTCACCTCGCACGCCAGCGCTGACACTGAACGGTATCCAAGGGGCGAACCCTGCATGCACAAGGCCAGTGGGCGCGATCCTTGTCTTTCCCGTTGTTGTCCTGCGGTAAAGTAGCCGACTCCCGCTGCCCGACACGACCTGGAACCAGAAACACCCCGATGGCCCTCAAGAAATCCGAACTCTACTCTTCCCTCTGGCGGTCCTGCGACGAGCTGCGCGGGGGCATGGATGCGAGTCAGTACAAGGACTATGTGCTGGTCCTGCTGTTCGTCAAATATGTCTCCGACAAATACGCCCAGGATCCGGATCCCGATGCCCCGATCGTCGTCCCGCGCGGCGGCGGGTTCGCGGACATGGTGGCGGCCAAGGGCGACAAGGAGATCGGCGACCGGATCAACAAGATCATCGGCCGGCTGGCCGATGCCAACGACAGCCTCAAGGGCGCGATCAACGTCGCCAACTTCAATGACGAGGAAAAGCTCGGCAAGGCGAAAGAGATGGTCGACCGGCTCACCAAACTGGTGGCCATCTTCGAGGGACTGGATTTCGGCAAGAACCGCATCGAAGGCGACGACCTGCTGGGCGACGCCTACGAATACCTGATGCGCCACTTCGCCACCGAGTCGGGCAAGAGCAAAGGCCAGTTCTACACCCCGGCGGAAGTCTCGCGCGTCATGTCGATGGTGATCGATCTGGGACGGGCGACCAGCGGCGCGCAGTCGATCTACGACCCGACCTGTGGCTCGGGATCCCTGCTCCTGAAGGCCCATGACGAAGCGAAAACCCGCACCGGCAAGGATCTGACGCTCTACGGCCAGGAGATGGACAACGCCACCGCCGCGCTCGCGCGCATGAACATGGTGCTGCACGACTGCCCCGAGGCCGACATCTGGCAGGCCAACAGCCTCGCCGCGCCACATTTCAAACACTCGGACGGCAACCTCAAGACCTTCGATTATCTGGTCGCCAATCCGCCTTTCTCCAACAAAAACTGGACCAGCGGTCTGAACGCGGCCAGCGATCTCTACGGACGGTTCGAGTACGGCATCCCACCGGACAAGAACGGCGATTACGCCTTTCTGCTGCACATGCTGAAAAGTATGAAGAGCACCGGCAAGGCGGCGGTCATCCTGCCCCATGGCGTGCTGTTCCGGGGGAATGCCGAGGCCGAGATCCGTCGGCGTATCGTCGGGCAGGGCTACATCAAGGGCATCATCGGCCTGCCGGCCAACCTCTTCTATGGCACCGGCATCCCCGCCTGCATCATCGTCATGGACAAGGAAGGCGCGGCCGGGCGCAAGGGTCTCTTCATGGTCGATGCCAGCAAAGGCTACATCAAGGACGGCAATAAGAACCGCCTGCGTGCCCAGGACATCCACCGGATCGTCGATACCTTCACCCGACAGGTGGAGATCCCGAAGTATGCGCGTCTGGTGCCGCTGGCCGAGATCGCCGCCAACGACTTCAACCTCAATCTGCCGCGCTACATCGACAGCACCGAACCCGAGGACTGGCAAGACATCGCGGCACATCTGAAGGGCGGCATCCCCAACCGCGACCTCGACGGGCTGGCCGACTATTGGCAGGTCTTCCCCAGTGTGCGCCGCGAACTCTTTGCCGATGCTGACCGCCCCGGTTACAGCCAGCTCAAGATCGAGGCCGGGCGCATCAAGGCCAGTATCTTCGGCCACCCGGAGTTCACCACCTTCAATGCACAGGCCACGGAGCATTTTGATGCCTGGCGGCAGGCCAATACACCGCTGCTCACCGGCATCCGGATCGGCGACCGCCCCAAGCGGCTGATCGAAACCCTCTCGGAAAACCTGCTGGAGACCTTCCGCGCCGTGCCGCTGATCGACCCCTATGATGTCTATCAGCACCTGATGGATTATTGGGCCGAGACGATGCAGGACGATGCCTGGATGCTGGTCAGCGACGGCTGGCAAGCGGTTCAGGATGGCAGGCCCAATACCGACCTGATCCCGCCCGCGCTGATCATTGCCCGCTATTTTGCCGACGAACAGGCGACCGTCGAACGACTGGAGGCCAAGCGCGATGCCATCAGCCGCCAGATGGAGGAGATGGACGATGAACAGGGCGGCGAGGAGGGTCTGCTGAATGCGGCGGCCCGAACCGAACGGGGCAAGCTCACGGCCAGGAGCGTCAAGGATCAGCTCAAGGCTATCCAAGGCGATCCGAACGCGGCGGACGAACGCCAGGCGCTGGAAGACTATGCCGCATTGATCGAACAGGAAGGCGCCGCCAGCAAGGCCGTGAAAGCGGCGAAAAAGGCGCTCGATGCCAAGGTCGCAGCCAAGTATGGGCAACTCACCGAGGCCGAGATCAAGACCCTGGTGGTGGACGACAAATGGCTCGCCAGCCTCGCCGCCGGCGTGCAGGGTGAATTGGACCGCGTCAGTCAGGCGCTCACCGGGCGCATTCGGCAACTGGCTGACCGCTATGACACGCCGCTGCCCGATCTCCTCAATGAAGTGGAGGGGTTGGCCGCGCGGGTCGATGGACATTTGCAGCGGATGGGATTCAGCTCGTGAAGAAATATCTGGACAAACAGTGAAATTGGCTTGGAACGCAGTCTTTAAGCCTGCTAGTCTGTACGGTAATAAACCGTATGGAGAAAGAGCATGTCCGAAGCCATCGAGCGATTCGACATCCGCTTGCCCGCCAACGCCAAGCAACTGCTGATGCAGGCGGCGGACATCAGCGGCAACACCCTGACTGGCCTTGTGCTGAACGCCGCTCTGGACAAAGCGCGGGAAATCCTGCGCAGCCACCAGCACTTCATGCTGAACGCCGAGGAATGGCGTCGGTTCGCCGAAACGCTGGACCATCCCCCCGCGCCGAACGACGCCCTGCAAGCCGCCTGGCGCGAGTACCGGGATGCCGGACTGGAATGAAGATCGTCGCGTTCGATCCCCGCCGCCACCATCGCGCGGGTTTTGCGTGCGGCCATGACGGGCTGGACGAGTATCTGAGGCGCTACGCGAGCCAGAGTCTGCGCAACCACCTGGCGCGGGTGTACGTCGCCGAGGACGGCGACGCCAGGGTGCTGGGCTATTACACCCTGTCCGCGGCGTCCCTTGGCCACGACGAATTCCCCGAACCCATGGCTCGCCGTTTGCCAAAGTATCCGGTTCCAGCCGTCTTGATCGGGCGCATGGCGAGCGACCGCCAGGCGCGCGAATCCGGCCTGCGCATTGGTTCGCGCCTCTTGATCCACGCCCTCAAGCAAGCCATCCGCGCCGCCGACACGATCGGCGTGCAATGCGTCATCGTGGACAGCAAGCCGGAAGCCGTGGCGTTTTATCGGCGTTTCGGGTTCATCCCGTTGACGGAGGATGGGTTGAAGCTCTATCTGCCGATCGCGACGGTTAAGACGTTGGATCATCAGCATGAAACAGTCGAGCCGGCCTGAAAGGGACTCGGATCAGCATCGCCCGCTCAGGTTCCCGCCGGCCGGCGGCTTCATGAATTGAGAGGTAACAACCATGTTTGCGATCGAAATGGAAACCACGATCGATGACGCAGGCAACGTGCATCTACCGGAACACTATCGCCAGTTCTACGGCAAGACCGCACGGCTATTGTTGCTCGTGTCCGATGACGAAGAGGGGATCGCCATTTCCCGTCTCTCCGAGCCAGCGTTGGAAAAGGTCTGGAACAACGAAGACGATGCCATCTATGACCAGCTATAGCTTTGGCGATGTCGTGCTGGTGCCGTTTCCGTTCAGCGACCTGACGGAGCGCAAGCAACGCCCCGCCGTGATCGTCAGTCCCACCGCCTATCAGCAGGCGCGTCCGGATTGCATCCTGCTTGCGATCACCAGTCAGATTCGTGCCCCGCTGGGCTATGGCGAGGCGCTGATCGATGCCTGGCAAGCGGCTGGATTATTGAAGCCATCCGTGTTCAAGCCGCTTGTTTTCACGCTGGAGCAATCGGTGATCCGGCGACGACTGGGCGTTCTGGTTCAGAGCGATCAGGAGACGCTCGGCGGGATTCTCCGGCGGATCATTCAGCAAGGGCTTACGACATGAGCGGCACCGCAGCGATTCCGCCCGGTTATAAGCAGACCGAGGTGGGGGTGATTCCGGAGAAGTGGGACGCAAAGTCTGTGCGCGAATTTGCCCAGATCAAGACCGGCCCTTTCGGAACGCTTCTGAAGGCAAGCGAATATTCGTACAGCGAGGGAGTGCCGTTAATTTCGGTCGGCGAAATTGGTACAGGTTGCTTCAAAGTTACTGAGCACACGCCGCTTGTACCTGGCGCTGTAGTTCGTCGCATTCCTCAGTATGTCCTCCGAACGGGCGATGTCGTTTTTGGGCGAAAGGGGGCAGTTGAGCGGTCCGCACTTGTCACAGAAAACGAAAGTGGTTGGTTTCTTGGCTCAGACGGAATAAGCATTCGGCCACACAGCGACTGTCATCCACCATATCTCGCGTCCCAGCTCCAGAGCCATCAAGTTCAGTCGTGGCTTCTCCAGAATGCTACTGGAACTACGATGGCATCGCTGAATCAGGAAATCTTGGGGCGCGTCCAAATTCCCATCGCGCCCATCCCCGAACAACGAGCCATCGCCGCCGCGCTGTCGGATGTGGATGCCCTGCTCGCCAAGCTCGACCAGCTCATCGCCAAGAAGCGCGACCTCAAACAGGCCGCCATGCAGCAACTCCTCACCGGCCAAACCCGACTCCCCGGTTTCAGCGGAGAGTGGGAGGTGAAGCGGTTGGGGGATTTGTTCAAGTTCAGTGGCGGCCATTCTGCCTCGCGCGACCAACTATCGACCGAAGGTTATTACTACCTGCATTACGGGGATATTCACGGCTCTTCAAAGACCACGATAGATACAAGCGCAGACCATCAATACATTCCGAAGTTAGCTATTGCGCTTAAGCGAATCTCGCCTGATTCACTCCTCGCCGATGGTGACGTTGTTTTCGTTGACGCATCGGAAGACGACGAAGGCACGAGCAGGCACGTCGTGGTGGTGAACAAGGATGGCCTGCCATTCATTGCCGGACTGCACACCATCGTTGCTAAGGGGCGGACTGCCGAGTTGGCTCACGACTATCGGCGCTACTGTTTCAAGACGGCGGCGATACGTCAGCAGTTTATGTTCTATGCCGTGGGCACCAAGGTATCCGGCATCAGCAAGACCAACATTGCGAAGCTGACGCTGCCGGTTCCATCAGTCCCCGAACAAACCGCCATCGCCAGCATCCTCTCCGACATGGATGCGGAACTTTCAGCACTGGTGGCGCGCCGCGACAAGACCCGCGCCCTCAAACAGGGCATGATGCGGGAACTGCTGACCGGACGGATCCGGCTGAGATGACCGGCAGCGACTCACCTGTCTGCCGCATCATTGCCGGGCCGAATGGCGCGGGTAAGACGACTTTCGCGCTCCGCTATCTGCCCGCTATTGCCGTCACGGCCTTCGTCAATGCCGATCTGATCGCCGCCGGACTCTCGCCGCTGGCTCCCGAACAGCAACAGATCACGGCCAGCCGCCTGTTCCTGCATGAGATCGAGCGTCATGCACAGGCCGGTCGCGATTTTGCCTTTGAGACCACTCTGTCTGGGCGGGGCTATCTGCGTCTGATCGAGCGCCTGCGCGCCGAAGGTTGGCGGGTGATGTTGATCTATCTGGCTCTGCCGTCGATGGAGATGTCCCGGTTGCGGGTGCAGGAGCGGGTCAGGCACGGTGGACACGACATCCCTCAGGCCGCGATCGAGCGCCGTTTCGCCCGTGGCTTGCGAAACCTGCTCGGCGATTACGGCACTGCCGCGAGCGAAACCATCTGTTTCATGAACACCGGCGCCTCTCCGTCGCTCGTGTTCAGTCAGCAGGGCGCGCGGCGCGACATCGACAATCCCGGCCTTTTCGACCTTCTCATACAGGGTACCAAACCATGAGCGAACCCTCCGAACACATCCGCCTCATGTGGGAGAGCCTGAAACAGGTTGCCGCCGAGACGCTTGACCACAAGCGCCGTCTCGGTCAATACGCCGTGGTCTGGCAAGACGGCAAACCGGCCATCGTCGGCGGCGAAATGGATGCGCACCGGACTTCGCTCCCTGCCGCGACAAGACCCGCGCCCTCAAGCAGGGCATGATGCTGGACACAGCGATCCTTGATTTTATATTGGAATCGATAAATTATCCGTTTTTGGATAAAAACGGATAATTCCATGATCCACTATCCTCGCACCACCCTGGCCGAACAACTGGTGGCGGCGCTTGAAGGCAGCATGGTCTTCAGCGACGCCCACAACGGGCTGTTTCTCGCCGCGCCACGCCGCACCGGCAAGTCCACTTTCTTGCAATCCGATCTGAGTCCCGCGCTGGAGCGGCATGGGATCGTCGTCATCTATGTCGATCTCTGGGCCGATGTGCGCCGCGATCCGGGTGTCTTGATCACGGAGGCGATTGGTCGAACCCTGCAGGCGCGTCTGGGCCGGGTCGCCAAGACCGCCAGGGCGGCCGGCCTGGAGAGCCTGAGCATTGCCGGATTCAAGATCGACACGAGCAGGATCGGCAAGCAGGATGGGGCGACCCTGCCCGATGCGCTGCGCGCCCTTCACGAAACGGCACAAGCGCCTGTGACCCTGATCGTCGACGAGGCTCAGCATGCGCTGACCAGCGAGGCCGGAGAAGCCACCATGGCCGCGCTCAAATCGGCGCGGGATCAACTCAACCGACCCGACAGGATCAACCTGATGCTGGTGATGTCCGGCTCGGATCGGGATAAATTGCTGCGTCTGGTCAACACGAACGGCGCGCCCTTTTTTGGCTCGCAGATTCAGCGCATGCCCGAGCTGGACCGTGGATTCATCGAACATATCGCTGAATTGATCGAAACCCAACGTCCAGACCTGAGCCCCGTGGATTCAGCAACGCTGTTTGCTGCCTTCCAGGGGTTTGGATACCGCCCGCAATTTTTCATGGAAGCCCTCGGGCAGGCGCTGAGTCCCTTGTCGGGCTTGACGATCCGTTGCGAGCAGGCGGTGCTGGAGGCGGCTTCCCTGCGACAGGCGGACGACGAGGCCCAGATGGAATCCGAGTATCTCAGTCTGAAGCCGGTCGAACAGGCGGTGCTCTGGCGACTCCTGGAGCAGGGTCAGCGGTTTCGACCCTATGACATGGAGGCGCTGCGCTTCTACCAAGAAAAATCTGGCGTCAACGTGACTGCGCAGAAGGCTCAAAATGCGCTCGAAGCACTGCGGCAACGCACCCCGGCGCTGGTCTGGAAATCCGCGCGGGGTGAATATGCCGTGGATGATGCCGCCATGCATCGGTGGTTCGAGACACGGGTGGCGGAAGGTCGCTGGCCGCCGCAGGAAAGACAAACCGACCTGGATCTGTTTGACGAGGACACATGAGCACTGTTGGCCAGACCGAAAAGAAGACCCAGGCCCGCGTCATCGCCCTGTTTCGCGAGCGGCTGGACTACGACTATCTGGGCAACTGGATCGACCGCCCCGGCAACGCCAATATCGAGCCGGATCTGTTGACCGCCTGGCTGAACCGGCAGGGCGTCAGCGACAGCCTCATCAGCCGGGCGCTGCATGAACTCAACCGGGTGGCCTCCGACACCAGCAAGCGTCTCTACGACCGCAATCAGGCGGTTTATGACCTGCTGCGCTATGGGGTGAAGGTGCAACCGGCGGCGGGCGTGAATCATGTCACGGTCTGGCTGATCGACTGGAAGGATCCGGTGAAAAACCATTTCGCCATCGCCGAGGAGGTCACGGTTAAGGGCGCGGATGCCAAGGCCAGCACCAAGCGCCCGGATGTGGTGATCTATATCAACGGTCTCGCGTTGGGCCTGCTGGAACTGAAACGCTCCATCGTGTCGGTCGCCGAGGGCATCCGCCAAAACCTGGACAACCAGCAGAAGACATTCATCGAGCCCTTTTTCGCGACCCTGCAATGGGTGATGGCCGGCAACGACAGCGAGGGGCTGCGCTACGGGACCATCGAGACGCGGGAGAAGTATTACCTCCAATGGAACGAGGATGGCGGTCCTCATGCCGCCGAACCGGTGCGGCTGGACCGGCATCTGTTGCAGATATGCGAGAAGGCGCGGTTCCTCGAACTGATCCACGATTTCGTGGTGTTCGATGCCGGCACCAAAAAGGTCTGCCGCCAGAATCAGTATTTCGGGGTCAAGGCCGCGCAGGTGTTCATCCGCCGTCGCGAGGGCGGGATCATCTGGCACACCCAGGGTAGCGGTAAATCGCTGACCATGGTCTGGCTGGCCAAGTGGATCCGCGAGCATCTGCCCGAGGCGCGGGTGCTCATCATCACGGATCGCACCGAGTTGGACGAACAGATCGAAAAGGTCTTCAAGGGCGTCAACGAGCAGGTGTACCGCACCCGCAGCGGCGCGGACCTGATCGCGACACTCAACAGCCCGGAAGAATCGCTGATCTGTTCGCTGGTGCATAAATTCAGCGCCACCGGCAACGAGGAAACGGACAGCGCCGCCGCCACCAAGGCATTCATCCAGACCATGCAGGTACTGCCGTCCGACTTCCGTGCGAAAGGCGACCTCTATGTCTTCGTCGACGAGTGCCACCGCACCCAGTCCGGCGATCTGCACCAGGCGATGAAGGCCATTCTGCCCCATGCCCTGTTCATCGGCTTCACCGGCACGCCGCTCCTGAAGGTCGACAAACGGACCAGCATCGAGATCTTTGGACGCTACATCGACACCTACAAGTTCGACCAGGCGGTGCGCGAGGGCGTGGTCCTGGATCTGCGCTATGAGGCGCGGGACATCGACCAGGCGATCAGTTCGCCGGGCAAGATCGATGACTGGTTCGAGGCCAAGACGCAGGGGCTGAACGATCTGGCCAAGGCGCAGCTCAAGCAGAAATGGGGCACCATGCAGCGGGTGCTGTCCAGTCAGTCGCGGCTGTCGAAGATCGTGGCCGACATCCTCCTGGACATGAACCAGAAATCGCGCCTGATGGATGGCCACGGCAACGCCATGCTGGTCGCGGGCAGCATCTATGAGGCGTGCAAGCTCTATGAACTCTTTGCCGGCACCGAGCTGAAGGGCAAATGCGCGATCGTCACCAGCTATACGCCAAGCATCGCGGACACCAAGGGCGAAACCACCGGCGAGGGCGAGACCGAGGCGCTGTTCAAGTATCGGATCTATTCCCAGATGCTGGCCGACTGGTTCAACGAACCACCGGAGACCGCCATCCACAAGGTCGAGCGTTTCGAGCAGCAGGTGAAGACGGCCTTCATCGACCAGCCGGGGCAGATGAAGCTTCTGATCGTGGTCGACAAGCTGCTGACCGGGTTCGATGCGCCCTCGGCGACCTATCTCTACATCGACAAACAGATGCGCGACCATGGTCTGTTTCAGGCCATCTGCCGCGTCAACCGGCTCGACGGCGAGAGCAAGGAATACGGTTACATCGTCGACTACAAGGATCTGTTCAAGAGCCTGGAAGGCGCGGTGCGCGATTACACCAGCGGCGCCTTCGAGACCTACGATCAGGAGGACGTGAAAGGGCTGCTGGAAAACCGGCTGGACAAGGCGCGTGAAGATCTGGAAGCCGCCCGCGAGGCGGTGAAGGCGTTGTGCGAACCGGTGGCGATGCCCCGGAATACCCAGGACTATCTGCACTATTTCTGCGCCCAGGAGTCAGGCCATGCCGGGCAGCTTAAGGCCAACGAGCCAAAACGGCTGAAGCTCTACAAGTTCGTGGCTACTCTGCTGCGCGCCTACGCCGATCTCGCCAGTGACCTGGCCAAGGCTGGCTATTCGCCTGACGCCATCTACCGGCTCAAGGGCGAGGTCGATCATGCCACCAAGGTGCGCGACGAAGTCAGACTGGCCAGCGGCGATGACATCGATCTCAAGGCATACGAGCCGGCCATGCGGCACCTGATCGACACCTACATTCGGGCCGAGGACAGCCAGAAAGTTTCCGCCTTTGACGAGATGAGTCTGGTTCAGCTCATCGTCGAGCGTGGTCCGGACGCCGTGGAGTCACTGCCCAAGGGGATCCAAAAGAATCAGGAAGCGGTCGCCGAGACGATCGAAAACAACGTCCGCAAGCTCATCATCGACGAATCGCCCATCGATCCGGCCTATTACGCGCGTATGTCCAAACTACTGGACGCCCTGATCGAGCAGCGGCGTAAGAGGGTGTAGACAAAAATAATTGAGCTGCTATTTGTATACCAGTCTACAACTGAGCTGGTGTGCGCTGATGTCGAAAGCTGGTCGTCCCCCCAAGATTCACGAGGCGGAGCAAGCGGTATTGCGTCAAATTGTCACGGATCGCCCGACCTCCACGCTGTCAGAGATTGCCCGGGAACTCGCGGCACGGACGGGAATCGAGGCTCATGAAGCAACGATTCGCAAGTCCTTGCGGGAGGCGGGCGTCACGCGCCTCCGGGGCGAGAGTGGTCTCGAGGCGCAAGCGCGCGCAACGCCGCGTCGGTATGGGTATACGGATGCGCATCGTCGCCACGACCCCGACCAAAGCTACCCAAGTTGTCTGACCGATGCGGAGTGGGACTTGGTCGCCGCTCTCTTTGAGATGCCGGGCGGGCGGGGTCAACCGCCCCGCGTGTCGCGCCGGAGCATCCTGGAGGCGTGTTGCTACGTGGTGCGCACGGGGTGCGCGTGGCGGATGCTGCCGCACGATTTCGCGCCTTGGCAGAATGTCTACAAGACGTTTCGCCGTTGGAGTGCGGCTGGGAAGTTTGAGCAGATGCATGATCGACTGCGGGGGCAATGGCGCGAACGCGAGGGGCGTGAGATCGCGCCGACGGCGGCGGTGCTGGATGCGCAATCGACCCGCGGCTCGCCGCAGGGTGGACCGAGCGGCTTTGATGCGGGCAAGCAGGTCAAGGGGCGCAAGCGCAGCCTGGTGGTCGATACCTTGGGGTTCGTGTTGGCGGTGAGCGTGGTCGCGGCCAATCTTCAGGACCGCGATGCCGCCTCGGGCGCCGTCGCTGACGCGGCCGCCAAGTACCCCCAGATCAACACGCTGTTTGTCGATAGCGCCTACGCCGGTCAATTTGCCCAAACCACCGAGCAGACCCACGCGATCCGCGTGGAAGTCGTGCGCCATCCAGCCAACAAAAGCGTTGGCTCCTGGCACGTGGACGGGGCGCCTGACCGAGTGGTGATCGCCAACGCCGACGGCTTCGTTCCGCTGCCGAAGCGCTGGGTTGTCGAGCGCACCCATGCGTGGAATGAGCGTGCCCGTCGATTGATCATGCATCATGACCGTCTGCCAGCGGTCTCCGAAACCTGGGTTTGGCTGGCGGAGGCGCGCATCCTGCTGCGGCGGTTGACCACAACGGTTTGATTTTGTCTACACCCTCTAAGGGAGCATTGAGTTACCGGAACTATCTGGAGCAGATCGCAATGTTGACGCAGCAAGCCAGCCGTCCGGGAGGAACGCCAGGCAGTTATCCATCAAAGGTCGAGACGGCGGCACAACGGGCGCTCTACAACAATCTGGGCGAAGACGAAGGGCTGACGATGGCGGTCGATCAGGGGATTCGGGACAACCGAAAAGACGATTGGAAACACAGTCCCATGAAGACCAAGCGCGTCCGGCGCGCCATCCGTGAGGCGCTGAACGGAGACGACGCCTTGACCGAGCGGATTCTGGAACTGGCGAAGCATCAGAATGACTACTGACAGGCACCAATTCAGCGTGGCCGGCATCCAGGTCGAAGTCGTGCGGAAGGACATCAAGAACCTGCATCTGGGGGTCTATCCGCCCCATGGGCGGGTGCGGGTGGCCGTACCGCTGGTGGTGAGCGATGACGCCGTGCGGCTGGCGGTGTTGGATAAGCTGAGTTGGATCAAGCGGCATCAGGCCAGGTTTGCCGAACAACCGCGTCAATCGCCACGCGAGATGATCGGCGGGGAGACGCATTACGTCCTGGGAAGCCCTTATCGGTTGCAGGTCCACATCCAGGACCGACCGGCCCGGATCGCCCTGCGCGGTCTGGATCGGCTGGATCTGTTCGTGCGCCCCGACACCACGGCGGAACAGCGGGAGGCCATCCTGTGGCGCTGGCATCGTGAGCGACTGCGCGAGCTGATCCCGCCGTTACTGGCGCAATGGCAGCCGGTCCTGGGCGTACAGGCGGCCGACTGGGGCATCAAGAAGATGAAAACCCGCTGGGGAAGCTGCAACGTCACGGCGCGGAGGGTCTGGTTCAATCTGGAACTGGCCAAGAAGCCGGTACGATGCCTGGAATACATCGTGGTACATGAACTCATGCACCTGCTGGAACGCCACCACAATGAGCGGTTCACGGCGCTGATGGATGCCCACCTGCCGACGTGGCGGCAGTCGCGGGAGATCTTGAACAGCCTGCCGCTGGGGCATGAGGAGTGGAGCGAGTGATTGGTGGATTGGCCCTGCAAACAATGGCTGCGCTCAGCGACGGGCAATTTCTCCTCTCGGCCTTGCCTGATCCACATTGCGATCCTAAACTAACCCCGTTCGAGTTCTAAAGTCGCTGAAACGGCTTGCTTGCTTTCATCCGACTCAAGATCCTGCATGCGCCCTTCGACCTTCACAGCCACGACTCAACCGGCCGCGATTCGCGACTGGCTGTCGCGTCGCGCGTGTGTGCCTGGCGGCGCTGGTCAGGGTCGATCGGGATCAAATTTCGCTCGTTACCCAAGGCGCGCGCCCTCCATCCGCGCCGAATTTGGCAATCGCCACTTCGGCACAACGACGGCTCGCACCATCTGATCGTCTGACCGGCCTTCCCCCGTCAGTCGATCTGGCGGGGAACGCAAAGACCGGACGCTTCAAGCTCCACTTCCCGGTTCTCATTCTTCCTCGCCGCTTTCAGGCTCGACCCTGTCGGTCGCGCCCAGACCGCGCCTGTGTGCGCAGCGAGGATGAGCAACATGGCGAATCGACAACTCTTTGCATCCACTCGGGGCCGTTTGGCATCGCCGGCCAACGCGCGCAATGAAGCCGGCGGCTTGGCCTATGCGTTCTCCCCCAAGGCCGCCCTGGCGCAACTGGCGATGACTGGAACGCTCGCCAATGCCTTCTATGCCGACACCGAGACTCAGCTCGCGAGCCTGCTGGAGGTGGCGCGTCAGGTCGAACCGCGCGATGTGGCGCAGGTCGCGATCTTTGCTCGTCGCCAGAGCTACATGAAAGACACCCCAGCGGTGCTGGTGGCTTGGCTGACCTCGTCGATCCCGCACTCGCCAAGCGCATTTTCCTGCGGGTCATCGACAATGGGCGGATGCTGCGCAACTTCGTGCAGGTCATGCGGCGCTGCACGATGCCATGGAGATCGCCCTGGAGAATGTACCGACACTCGCGGGCCAGATCTATCTCCTGCCCGATGTCTCGGGGATCCAGCGCCCCGTGACGGGCGATCGCCGGGGCGCATCCAGCCAGGTGAGCTGCCGCGATGTGGCGCCCCTGATCGTCTCGGCGATCCTGCGCCAAAATCGAAGCCATGGAGGTGTAAACGAGTTGGCCTGCTGGAGGGGAATGCAGCCGGGAATCCATGTCTTGAAAACATCGCCAAGCTCTCGACACCCCTTGTCTCCTCCGGCGGGCACTGAGAGGTTGTGAAGAAATCGATTTTCGCCCAGTGATGGCGACAGCGCTGCCCTTTGTGCTGCGCGCAGAGCCGCGAGGCGGAGAGGAAGCCATCATCGGGAAATGGGGCGATCAATCGGCAGAGATCGGCAGAGATCGGCAGAATTCGCGCCGAAACCGACGACATTATTTATAATCAGTGCCTTATGCGGTTACTGTGGTTCCGCTAGACGCGCCTTTCCCGTCGCCCAGCAGACTCGGCGCCAAGGCGAGTGTACGCATGAGATTGTGGGCGAGGGCATGCAGCAGGAGCACACAGCGGACTTTGGCGGCACCACGCACCCGCAGTCGGGTCAGGCCGCGTTCGCGCGCCTGGGCGTTGACGCATTCGGCGGTGGCTGCCCGCTTTTTGTAGATCGCCTTGGCCGCGTCCGTTCCCATGCGTTCACGCCAGGCGCCGACGGCGGCGCTGTCGCCGTCCTTGGCGACATGCGGGTCGGTGGCGGCATCTTTCGGTTTGGGCACCGGAGCGTAGACTAAGGTGTGCGCGCCGGCGCGATCCAATTGGTCATGGGCCGGATAGCCACCGTCGACCAGCCACTCATCGGGGCTCTGTCCGCAACGCTCCTCGACCTGCTCGATCATGGGTAGGAGTTGCGCCATGTCGGTGCCGACGGTAACCGCCGCGACACCGACGACGACTTGGCTGGCGGTGTCGGTGGCGTATTGACCGTTGTAGGCGGGACGGAAGCCCCCGTCGCCCATCTTCATGACCGTGGCTTCGGCATCGGTGGTGGAGGCCCGCGCCTGCTCGCGCGGCTTGCCTTGCTTGGCCTTGATCTCGGCCAGTTCGGGCAACCGCTCCAGCGCCTGCTCGATGCGCTCCCGGCGCTCCCGCGCGGCCCGCTCGCGCGCCGCCTGTTGGCGCCGGGTCCGCGCCCCGGAGTTCTCTTCGGCCTGCTGCTTGAGGGCGGCAACCTGCGCCCGCGCCTCTTCCAGGCACCGCTCCAGCGTCTCACCGCGCCGAAACGAGGCCGCGCCGGCACTGGCGCGGATGCGCACGCCGTCCTGTGCGACCCGCTTGAGGGTCACGGCCCCCACCGCCATCAGGGCCGCGACACTGTCGGTCAGCACCGCCTCGAACGTCTCGCCATGGGCGCTGCGGAAATCCGACAGAGTGTGATGGTTGACCTGCACGCCGCCGCAGATCCAGCGATAGGCATCATGCGCTTGGGTCAGGCGCGCCACGCTTCGCGCCGTGCCCACCCCATCGAGCGTGGCATAGAGCCACAGGGCGAACAGGATCTCCGGGGCGATCGCGGTGCGCCCACTGCCGCCTTCCACCGCGCGGATGTCGGCGTACATCCGGCTCAAGTCGGCCTGTTCCACCCAGGCCCAGACAACCCGCGCCCGGTGCTCTTCGGGCAGCAGCGAGTCCAGGTCGCTCGGGCGCAGTTCCCGTTGCGTCCGGTTGGGCCAGCGCACCCGCGCCACCCCGGGGGGCGGCGCCTGACGCTGCTCGGCCTGGGCCAGCAGGTCCGGGACGCCGTCGAACAGGCCAGGTTGGAGATCATCCGCCATCGTTTGCTCGCCGGGGGCCATTGCTTCGATGGGGCTATTTTACCGCCCCCCAGGAGCAGCGGCCAGGCCGCGAGGTTTTTTCACAGCCTCTGAGTTCGGGCGAATGCGGGTGGGCGTTCAACGCTTTATCGGTCAGCCGACGACGGTCGGCATTCCGGTCGTGCCGGGAGACCCGTCCCCCCATCTTGTCGCCCTTTTGTTTCGCGACGAATGCGGTTCGAGAGCATTAGAAAAGGTGTGGAGTCCTTCGCCCCGTTCACAGGCGGAGAAGTCGTTCAAGGATGGACATGAGCATGAACCCTGTCGGCCATCTTGTCATCGCCCTTTTTTCGGCCACGAATGCCGCTGGCGCTACTTTGTGTCGCGGGTTCGAGTCCCGCCATCGCGTCAGCGATGTAGCTCAGTCGGTAGAGTAAAAGTCTGGCCTTGTGCCAGGCGTCGGCACCCTTGTCGCGGCCACCTTTTTAGAACTGGGGATCGTCAGACGATCCCCGCATGGTCGGTCCACACCGAACCGACCCGAATCGTGCCGCTCGGCAAGCGGCCTGGAGGACAGATGCCCATCAAGCAAGTGATCACCGAGGGCGAGCGGCCGGTCAAGGTCTGGACCGACGACCTCGATCCGCGTTCGCGCGAGCAATTGACCAATCTCTCCAAGCTGCCGTTCATCCATCATCATGTCGCCGCCATGCCCGATGTGCACGCCGGGATTGGCGCCACCATCGGCAGCGTCATTGCCACGCATCAGGCGATCATCCCGGCCGCCGTCGGGGTCGACATCGGGTGCGGCATGGCCGCCGCGCGCACTTCGCTGAGCGCCGAGCAGATCGACGAGCGCGTGCTTAAAAAAGTCTTCGACCAGATCAGCCGGGATGTGCCGGTCGGGCGAGCCCAGCACAAAGACGAGCGCGCCTTGAGCGAGGCCGCCGCGCCGTTCGCCGCGCCGCTCCAGGCGATGACCGACCGACACCCGCAACTGCTCAAGGCGTTCGGGCGTTTCTCCAACTGGGTGAACCAGATGGGTACCCTGGGCGGTGGCAATCACTTCATCGAGGTCTGTCTGGATGAAGCCGGCCAGGTGTGGGTCATGCTGCACTCGGGCAGCCGGGGCATCGGCAACGCCATCGGCACCTATTTCATCGAGCTGGCCAGGCGCGACATGGAACGCTGGTTTA
The DNA here is from genome assembly GCF_000227745.2 of Thiocystis violascens DSM 198. Lineage (NCBI taxonomy): Bacteria > Pseudomonadati > Pseudomonadota > Gammaproteobacteria > Chromatiales > Chromatiaceae > Thiocystis > Thiocystis violascens. Next base: position 3,177,286 of record NC_018012.1, read on the forward strand.
TCCAGCTCCCCGACCGCGATCTGGCCTATTTCCCGGAGGGCAGCGCGCATTTCGACGACTACGTGACCGCCGTCTCCTGGGCGCAAGCCCTATGCCCGCGAGAACCGCGATCAGATGATGACGTTGGTGCTCGCCGCGCTGGCCCGGCATCTGCCGGTCTTTGCGGTGACGACGGAGGTGGTCGACTGCCATCACAACTATGTCGAGCGCGAGCATCATTACGGCGCGGATGTCTGGGTGACCCGCAAGGGCGCGATCCGGGCACGCGCCGGCGATCTGGGCATCATCCCCGGCAGCATGGGGGCGCGCAGCTACATCGTGCGCGGTCTGGGCAACCCGGACAGCTTCTGTTCCAGTGCCCACGGCGCCGGGCGGCGCATGAGCCGCACCGCCGCCGAGAAGCAGTTCACCGCGGCGGACCTCGCGGCGCAGACGGCGGGCGTCATCTGTCGGAAGGACAAGGGCGTGCTCGACGAGATTCCCGGCGCCTACAAGGACATCGATCAAGTCATGGCCAATCAGGCGGATCTCGTCGAGGTGGTGCATACCCTCAAGCAGGTGGTGTGTGTGAAGGGGTGATCTAGACGCAATGGTTTTACCAGGACGGCCCCATCGTTTGGGACCAAGCGTGTTTTTATTGACCGCAACCTGGGACTAAGTACTTCATGGCGTATGCGGTGGAAAACGATTTGTTTGCGATGCTGCAAAGCCTGGGGGTACGTTTCGTCCTGAATGCGGTCATCGCCGGCGATCCCGATGCGGCCGAAACACTGCACAGTACGTAGGCGCTGTTAGAGCACACGACGACGCTGGCACTGCCAACGCTGATCTGGCTGAACGCCCACCTGGGGAGCCTGGAATTCAATCGGCAACCCATCGTGGAGATGGAGCTTTTTCGGGTCCATGCCGCACGCATCCTCGGCTGGGTAACGCTGCCGCACTACACGGCGCAAACATTTGGACAGGATGTCGAGCAGCTGCTGAAGCAGCGCTGGACGTTTCAGGAGGCACACGAGCGCCTGAACCTGATGCCGCAGATGCGCCTGCTGAAAGTCAAGGAAGCGCTCTGGGTGCAGTTGGATCGGATCTTTGCGACGGAGCTTTAAAATGCGGTGGCAGCAGCTTGGCGATGATGTCGACCTTGCACCCAGGGGATCGCCCGCCATCCGCCATCGGCCATCCGTCGCCGCACCGGAACAGACTCGGCGGAGAAGAGCATAAGGAGAGTAGGGCTTCCGTCGGTGACGGGTGCTTTATTCGAGTCTGATCAAGCTGTAGCGTCTCATGCCAACCGATGACGCAGTGGGGGGAGCAATTGGGGAACCGCTTAAATCAATTACGACATAAGTAATTGAATTAAAAATTATTTCTTCATTTATTGGCGGAGAGGGTGGGATTCGAACCCACGGTACGCTCGCGCGTACACCTGATTTCGAGTCAGGCCCATTCGGCCACTCTGGCACCTCTCCGGGAACTGTCGATCTGCACCGAAATGCAGACCGTGCATTTTAATCCTGGGGGCGCTTCCTGTCTATCCGATTTAACCTCCACGCCTGCCAGAGTGTTTAAACCGGCCCGTGCCGTCTAACTGGTGTCTGCATCGTCAGGCGATCCAGCGCTGAATTTTTACCCCGCCGACTTGAACAACAGCGGCAGTACGTCATCGTAACGGGAGGCGAAGTGCACCTTCAGCCCCTTGCGGACATGCTCCGGGACTTCCTCGAAGTCCCCCCGATTATCCTCGGGCAGGATGATTTCCTTGATCCCGGCGCGGCGCGCAGCGATGAGTTTTTCGCGGATGCCGCCGACCGGGAAGACTTCGCCGGTCAGGGTAATCTCGCCGGTCATGGCGATGCGGCGGACCGGTTCGTTGCGCGCCAGCGAGAGCAAGGCGGAGGTCAGGGTGACGCCAGCGGAGGGGCCATCCTTGGGCGTGGCGCCGGCGGGAACGTGGACGTGAATAAACGATTTCTCGAAGAAGGTCGGATCGGCGCCGAATTCCTTGGCATGACTGACCAGATAGCCGTAAGCGATCTCGGCGGATTCCTTCATGACATCGCCCAACTGTCCGGTCAGCTTGAAACCGCGGGTGAAGCTGTGGGTGCGCGCGGCCTCGATGGAAAGTGTCGCGCCGCCCATCGCGGTCCAGGCCAGGCCGGTGACGACGCCGGGGCCGCTCAACTTGCGCTCGTCGCGAAAGACCGGACTGCCGAGATAACCCTTGAGGTCCGTTTCGGCGATGTCGATCGGCGTCTCTTCGCCCTCCAGCATCCGCACCGCGACCTTGCGCACGATCTTGCCGAGTTGTTTTTCCAGCCGACGCACACCGGCGTCGCGCGCGTAGCCCTCGATCAGCGCGCGCAGGGTTTTGGTGTCTAGCTTGACCGCGCCCTTGGACAGGCCCGCCCGGTCGATCTGGCGCGGCAGGAGATATTTTTTGGCGATCTGGAGCTTTTCCTCGGCGATATAGCCGGAGAGCTGGATGACCTCCATGCGGTCGAGCAGCGGGCCGGGAATGCTGTCCAACTGATTGGCGGTACAGACGAACAGCACCTTGGAAAGGTCGAAGCGCAGGTCTAGATAGTGATCGAGAAAATCCGAGTTCTGTTCCGGGTCCAGCACTTCCAGCAGGGCCGAGGCCGGGTCGCCGTGGTAAGAGGCGCCAATCTTGTCGATCTCGTCGAGCATGATGACCGGGTTGGCGGTTCCGGCGTCCTTCATGGCCTGCAGAAATTTGCCGGGCATGGCGCCGATATAGGTGCGCCGGTGGCCCTTGATTTCGGCCTCGTCCCGGATGCCGCCGACCGAGAAGCGGAAGAACCGTCGACCCAGGGCGTCGGCGATGGAGTGGCCGATGGAGGTTTTGCCCACGCCGGGCGGGCCGACCAGCAGGATGATGGAGCCGGCGATCTCGCCTTTGTGGATGCCGACCGCGAGGAATTCGAGGATGCGCTTTTTGACATCCTCCAGGCCGTAATGGTCGCGGTCGAGGACGCGGCGGGCGCGCTTGAGATCCAGTTTATCCGCCGAGTGCTTGCCCCAGGGCAGCAGGGTAATCCAGTCGAGGTAGTTGCGGGTGACCGAATACTCGGGCGAGCCGGTCTCCAGGATACCCATCTTCTCCAATTCTTCCTCGACCTGTTTTTTCGCCTGTTCGGTCAGGATCAAATCCTTGATCCGCGAACGGAACTTGTCGATTTCGGCGGTGCGGTCGTCCTTGGCGATGCCAAGCTCTTTCTGGATCGCCTTGAGCTGCTCGCGCAGAAAGAACTCGCGCTGCTGCTTCTGCATCTTCTCCTCGACCGTGCGCCGGATCTTCTGCTGGGCGCGGGCCAGTTCGAGTTCGTTGTTGAGCAGAACCAGCACCTTTTCCATGCGCTGAAGCAGCGGGAGAATCTCCAGCACGTCCTGCAATTGCTCCTTGGTGGAGGTCGTCAGGCTGGCCGCGAAATCGGCGAGATGCGAGGGATCGTCCGGACCGAAGCGGTCCAGGAACATCCGCAGTTCTTCCACGTACAGCGGATTGAGCGGCAGCAACTCCTTGATGGTGTTGATGACCGCCATGGCATAGGCTTTGATTTCGCTGCTCGGCGGGCCGGCGGGTTCGGGCAGATAGGTGACGCGGGCGCGGAAGGGCACCTCGCGGTGCGCCCAACCGGCAATGCGGAAGCGCTGGAGACATTCCACCAGCACTTGCAGATGACCGTCCTGCTGATGGATGCGATGGACCCGGCAGGCGGTGCCGATGGCGTGAAAATTCCCGGTGGTGGCTTCCTCCGAGGTTTCGCTGTCCACCAAGAGGACGCCGAGCATTTTGTGCTCGGTGTCGGCCACCGCCTTCATGGTCGAGGCCCAATGTTCGGCATCCATCATCAGCGGAACCGCCTGCCCAGGGAAAAAGGGCCGAGAGGCGACGGGCAGGATATGAATCTCGGTAGGCAGGACATCGTTGGCGCGCGCGAGCTGGATCGGCTCCAGAGTCTCGCTGACGCCATCCTCGCTCGCATGATCCCCGCGTTCCTCATCCGACATGCCATGTACCTCGCTTGAAAAACCCTGATCCGGGGTAGCGAATTTCAGGTCTTTGGCGCGGATTTGCAAGCCCAGGCGCTGGTCAAGACGGGAGTGATTCGCCCTCAAGGCCCTGATCTACACCGCCTGGGCCGCATCGACGCCATCAACACAAACAAAGATGGCAGCACCGCTCGGTTGAGTCTCGTCTGCGGTGATCTGACGTGCGACGGCGCGCGCGTCGCCGACCATCCAGCACACACGATGGCAGGTCGAGATGGTTTTTGCTAAATGCAGCTTCATGGACTCATCACCTATCACATTCTGGCAAACTGCCGCTCAGTCGATGTTGAGGTGATTGAGGATCATGGGAAGCGTCAAACGATTGGCTGATGAAGTGGCGTGCGGGCTGCGCGAGGTGCACCCGCGTCTGCGCAAGACGGTGGTGAGCAAGCTGGCGTTGGCGGTCGGGGCGATGATCGAAGGCCAAACCCCGAACACGGTGGAGTTGGCCAATCTGCTGCCCTTGGACACCGAGCGGCAGGACATGCGCGAGCAATGGCTGAGGCGTTTGCTGAAGAATCCGCGGTTGGGTCCGGGAATGGTGATTGAGCCCTTTGCACGAGCGGAGTTGGCGAAGGCGGCCAGCCATGGTCAGACGGTGTTGTTGAGCCTGGACCAAACCGATTTGGGTGATCGGATGGCGCTGCTGATGGTGGCGTTGCGGGTGGGTGATCGCGCGATACCGCTGGCGTGGCGGGCTGAGGAAGGGGCGGCCAATCTCGGCTTCGCGGGCCAGCAGGTGGTGTTGGAGCCGCTCCTGGCCTGGCTGCCGTCCGGGGCGCGCGTGCTGCTATCGGCGGACCGGTTCTATCCGTCGGCGGGCCTGTTCGGGTGGCTCCAAGCCCGGGGCTGGAGCGACCGGCTGCGCCTGAAGAGCAACGTGCTAACGGATACCGGGCAGGGCGATGAGACGACGACGGGCGCGTTGGCACACGGGGTGACGGAACGTTACTTCACCGGTGTGCGCCTGTTTGCGCAGGGGGTGATCACGAACCTCGGGATCCTGCACGAGGATGGCCACCCCGAGCCGTGGATCATTGCCATGGACGCCGCCCCGACACGGGCAAGCGTGCTTGACGACGCTGCTCGCTGGGCCATCGAACCGATGTTCTCCGACGTCAAGGGCCGGGGCTTCGACTTGGAGGATTCGCAACTCCAGCATGCCGAGCGTTTGGAGCGACTGGTGCTCATCATGGCCTTGGCCATGTACTGGTGTGTTCGCGCCGGCCGAGACGAGGGGCTGAACGATCCGACACCACTCGAAAAAAAGTCCAGGCGCAGAACGACCCCGCGCATTGGAGCTTCAGGAAACTCTATCGTAGCCTGGTCTCGTGGTTCACGCGCGGCCTGCGCCGTCTGAAGCGGTGCCTTCAAAACGACCTCCCGTTGCCCGCTTTTCATGCCCGTGAGTAACTGATAGGTGATGAGGCTTCATGGATGGAGAGATCCCGCAAAGCCCATCCCGTAGTATAATGCCGAGCCGAATCATGCAAGACATTCAACTAAAATACTGCTCGGGCACGCATCATGACCTCACTGACCAATGACACCTTTTTGCGCGCGCTGCTGCGCGAACCTGTTGATTACACTCCGGTGTGGATGATGCGCCAGGCGGGCCGCTACCTGCCCGAGTACCGTGCGACCCGCGCGAAGGCCGGCAGCTTCATGGATCTGTGCAAGAATCCGGAACTGGCCTGCGAGGTCACTCTACAACCCTTGGAACGCTTTCCGTTGGATGCCGCCATCCTCTTCTCGGATATTCTGACGGTGCCCGACGCCATGGGTTTGGGGCTCTATTTCTCGGAGGGCGAGGGACCGCATTTCGAGCGTCCGGTCCGCTCCGAGGCTGACGTGGATCGAATCGGAATACCGGATCCGGAAGGCGAACTGAAATACGTCATGGACGCGGTCTCCACGATTCGCCGCGAACTTCAGGGTCGCGTCCCGTTGATCGGCTTTTCGGGCAGTCCCTGGACTCTGGCAACGTACATGGTGGAAGGCGGCGGTGCCAAGAATTTTTCGCAGATCAAGGGGATGATGTTTGATCGCCCGGATCTGCTGCACCGGTTGCTTGCCAAGACCGCGGATGCGGTGACGGTATACCTGAATGCCCAGATTGCCCGAGGGGCTCAGGCAACGATGATCTTCGATACCTGGGGCGGCGCGTTGGCCCCAGCCAACTATCGCGAATTTTCGCTCGCCTACATGCAGCGCGTGATTGCAGGTCTGACCCGCGAGGCCGAGGGGCGGAAGGTTCCCGTCATTCTCTTTACCAAGAATGGCGGACAGTGGTTGGGTGATATGGCCAACACCGGCTGCGACGCGCTTGGAGTGGATTGGACCACGGATCTGGCGGATGCCCGTCGCCTGGTCGGGGATCGGGTCGCGCTCCAGGGCAATCTCGATCCCTGCGCACTCTATGCCTCGCCGGAGCGGATTCGCGAGGAAGTCGCGCGTGTGCTGGCCAGCTATGGTCAGGGTCCAGGGCATGTCTTCAACCTTGGCCACGGCATCACGCCGGACGTCAATCCGGAACATGCCGGCGCCATGGTCGCTGCGGTGCATGAATTGAGCCGTGCCTATCACGTCTGAATAAAGTCCGGCGATGTTACGGCGTGACGTGCGCAAGGATGGCGTCCGCGCGCACGTCAGTGCCGCCCATCCGCCTCGGCCAGCCGGTCCAGCCGCAGTCGCTGACGATCATCGAACAACCGTCTTGAACCCAACCAAACCGCGGCCACAGAACCCAGGCCGGTGCCGGCCGAGATCAGAAACATTATAAGCAGCTGATATTTAGCGGCCTCCAGGGGCGGACTGCCGGCGAGAATCTGACCGGTCATCATGCCCGGCAAGCTCACCAGGCCGGCGGTACCCATGGCGTTGACGATGGGGATGAGCCCCGAGCGCAGCGACTCGCGACGAATCTCCTCGATGGCCTCTTCCCAGGTTCCGCCCGCCAGCAGACGCGCCTCGATCTTGCCGCGCGACTCCCAAGCATGACGGGTCAGGCTGTCGAGCGCGATGGCGACCCCGCTCATGGCGTTGCCTAGCAGCATACCGAGCAGCGGAATCAGATACTGCGGCTGGTACCAGGGCTCGACGCCGATGACCACCGTGAGCGCCAGCAGGGTGACGGTGAAGGAGGAGAGAAACATGGAAAAGGTGCCGATGCCGTAGCCCCAGAGACCGCGATAGCGTCGCTTTTGACGCTGCATCACCTCGAAGCCGGCCGCCATGAGCATGACCAGCATCATGAGCGAAATCAGCGGTAGGCTGGTTTGCGCGAACAGGAATTTGAGCACGAAGCCCACGAGCATGAGTTGAACCGCGCTACGTGTCGCCGCGATCAGCACCCGGCGCTCGACCCCTAGGCGTAGCTGCCAGGACATAGCCGCCAACAACAGCACCAGGACCGAAGCCAGCGCTAGATCCCAGGGCGTCAGATGAATCAAGGTCATGACTCGGGCTCCAGGCGACCGTCGCGAATGACGTAGGAACGCCCGATAGACTGAACGTCGGATATTTCGGCGAGCCGTTGGCGTTGTTCCGGATCGTGACTGACCCAGAGCACGGCGGCCCGCACGTTGCGACGATAGGTGTCGACCAGTGTCTCGACCCGACCACGTCCCGCGGGGTCGAGATTGGCGGTCGCCTCGTCGAGCAGCAGCGCCTCGGGCTTCTGTGCCAGGAGTCGAACCAGGGCGAGGCGCTGACGTTCGCCGGTCGACAGCCGCGCGATCGACCAGTTCAGGACATCCGGATCGAAGCCCAGTTGAGCGAGCCAGTCGACCATCGGCGGCAGCGCGGATGCAGTGGCCGTCTTTGTCACCGGGAAATGCTTGCCGACCGACTCGGCCCACCAGAAGGATTCCGCCGGTAACAGACCGACCCGCCGCCGCCAGTGTGGCGGGGTCATGGAGGAACGCGCCTCGTCGCCCAGCCAGACCTCGCCCGTATTGGGATCCAGATCCGCGATCGCCCGCAGCAGCAAGCTTTTGCCGGAACCGGAGGGGCCGGACAGGAAAACCATCTCACCGGCCGCCAGCGTGAGACCCACTGGGGCCAGAAGGCGATGACCGATGGCATCGAGTCGCAATCCGGCCATCAGCGACGCCGAAACAGCAGATCGCGGACCCGATGTCCGAGCCGCTCGCCGCGCTGCTCGAACCGGGTCAGTGGACGCAAGGCGGGACGGGACGCGAATTGACCCTGGCCGGCGGTGTTCTCGAACTGGTCGGCGGCCGCGTCCAGGGTTTCCAGCATCTGTTCGGCATAGGGTTCCCAATCGGTCGCGGCGTGGAAGATTCCGCCCGGACGGATTGCCCGCGCAAGTAGGACCACGAGATCAGGGCTCAGGATGCGTCGCTTGTGATGACGCCGCTTGGGCCAGGGATCGGGAAAGAACAGCTGCACGGCGTCGAGACTGACGGGCGGGATGCTGTGCGCGAGCACCTCGACGGCGTCATGCCGGACGATCCGCAGATTCGCGAGCGCGCGCCGCTCGATCTCCAGCAGCAGATGACCCACGCCGGGGCGATGAACCTCGATGCCGAGCCAGTTGCGTGCGGGATCCTGCTCCGCCATCTCGGCCAGCGAATCGCCGTTGCCGAAGCCGATTTCCAGCACCACCGGCCGGTCGTTGCCGAAGATCGCCCCGAAATCGAGTGGGACGCCAGGACTCCAGTCCAGGCCGAAGCGCGGCCAGAGTTCGCGGAAGGCGCGTTCCTGGGCGAGCGTCAGGCGACCCTCGCGCAGCACGAAACTGCGGATGGCGCGATGCCAGGAGGGAGTAGGCGAATCGGTTGGCGGGTTCACGGGCGGGTCTCGACGATGCGATCGGATGGGTGTGGCGCTGATGGCCGGATGGCGGATGCCGGTCGCCATTGGCGGGCAATGGCGACCGGTCATGTCCTCAGAAGAACAGACCTTCGATCGGCGAGGAGGCCGAGGCAAAGCGCTTGGCGGGCATGCGTCCGGCAAGGAAGGCCTCGCGCCCGGCCTCGATCGCCTTGCGCATGGCACTCGCCATCAGCACCGGGTTCTTGGCGGCAGCGATGGCAGTATTCATGAGTACGCCGTCGCAACCGAGTTCCATGGCCACGGCGGCATCCGAGGCGGTGCCGACGCCAGCGTCGACCAGCACCGGCACCTTGGCGTTCTCGACGATGGTGCGGATGTTGAGCGGATTGCGGATCCCCAGACCCGAGCCGATGGGCGCGGCGAGCGGCATGATGACGATACAGCCGATGGCTTCGAGTTCACGCGCGACGATGGGGTCGTCGTTGGTATAGACCATGATCTCGAAGCCGTCCTTGACCAGAACCTCGGCGGCCTTGAGGGTCGCGATCACGTCCGGGAACAGGGTTTTTTCGTCGCCCAGCACTTCCAGCTTGACCAGGTTGTGACCGTCGAGCAGTTCGCGCGCCAGCCGGCAGGTGCGAATGGCGGTCTCGGCGTCGTAGCAGCCGGCGGTGTTGGGCAGGATGGTGTAGCGATCAGGCGTCAGGACATCAAGGATATTCGGCTCGCCGGGGTTCTGGCCCATGTTGGTGCGGCGTACCGCGACGGTGACGATTTCGGCGCCGCTGGCCGCGATGGCGCTGGCGGTTTCGTCCATATCCTTATATTTGCCGGTGCCGACCAGGAGGCGCGAGCGGTATTCCTTGCCGGCGATGATGAGTGGGTCGCTGTTCTGAGTCACGTTAGACATGAGGCTGCCGTGGGGTGCTTGCTATAAGGTTGAGTAGGAGAGCGCGATGCGTCATCCGCCGCCAACGGCCTGGATGATCTCGACCTTGTCGTCGGGGTTGAGACGATGCTCGGCGAAACGGCTGCGCGGAATCAGCTCGGCATTGATCTCGACGGCGAAACGCTGGCCGCCAAGGGCCAACGCTTCGACAAGCTCGGACACCAGAGTTCCGTCGGCAATCTCCCGGGGAGATCCATTCAGAACGATCTTCATCTTAACGAACGTGATTGGCGTCTTGACCGAGCATTTCCGGGGTGACCAGCGTCACGCCGCCCTCGCTGACCAGGAATCCGGCCTTTCTATCGGCCTCGGGATCCAGCCCGATCACCGTCCCTTCCTCAAGATGACAGTAGCGGTCGAGGATGGCATTGCGCACGGTACAGTTGCGCCCGATCGTCACGTCGGGGAGCACCACCGAATCCGCCACATAGGCATAGGAGTTCACCCGCACGTTGGAGAACAGCAGCGAGTGACGCACCGTGGCCCCGGAGATGACGCAGCCGCCCGAGACCATCGAATCGACTGCCATGCCGCGGCGCGCCTCGTCGTCGAACACGAACTTGGCGGGCGGCAATTGCTCCTGATAGGTCCAGATCGGCCAGTTTTTGTCATAGAGATTCAACGGCGGGGTGACGCCGATCAGCTCAAGATTCGCCTCCCAGAAGGCATCGAGCGTGCCCACGTCGCGCCAATAAGCCTGCTCGCCGCTAATCGGATCGCGGAAGGTATAGGCCATGACGCGGTAGAGCTTGATGACGGTCGGGATAATGTCCTTGCCAAAATCATGGCTTGAACCGGGCGTGTCGGCGTCCTTGATGAGCTGCTCGAACAGGAAGGCGCGATTGAAGACGTAGATCCCCATGGATGCCAGGCATTGACCCGGCTTGCCCGGAATCGTCTCGGGCTTGGCTGGTTTTTCCGCGAAGCTCCGGACCCGATTGTCCGCGTCCGCCGACATGACACCGAACTCGCTCGCCCGATCGGCCTCGACTTCGAGACAGCCAACCGTCATGTCGGCGCCGCTTTCGACGTGGTAGGCGATCATGGCGCCATAATCCATTTTATAAATATGGTCGCCGGCCAGGATCAGGATGTATTCGGGGTTGTGGTCGCGGATGATGTCCAGATTTTGAAACACGGCGTCCGCGGTTCCGGCATACCAGGCGGTTTCCGCGACCCGCTGTTGCGCCGGCCACAGTTCCACGAACTCGCCGAACTCGCCGCGCAGAAATCCCCAGCCCTTCTGAATATGCAGGATAAGCGAATGCGCCTTGTACTGGGTCAGCACGCCGATCCGGCGGATGCCCGAATTGATGCAGTTGGACAGCGGAAAATCGATGATGCGGAACTTGCCGCCGAAGGGAACGGCGGGTTTGGAGCGCCAGGCGGTCAGGTGCTTTAGACGGGAACCCCGCCCGCCGGCCAGGATCAGCGCCAGCGTGTCACGGGTCAGGCGACTAATGAACCTGGGATTGGAATGGGGCATCTTTTCTCCTGTCGTCAAGGACGAGTCAGTATTTGAGTGATCGCCCTATGATACCATTAAGATTACTTGCAACCCCTGGATCTTGGGATCGGGGCCGGCTCAGAATCAGCAGAGGAACACGAACGACATGGCATCCGCAAAAGGCTCCGCATCAAAGCTCCCGGAACCCCTGCTGCGTATCGTCGAGGCGCGCCATTATGACCCTTTCGAGGTGTTGGGCCGTCACGTCAACGAACAGCAGGCGGTGGTCCGCGCGTTTCTGCCCATGGCCGAAAGCGCGATTCTGGTGGAAGCTGGCGAGGCGTTCAACCGGATCGAAGGCTCCGATTTCTTTATCTGGGAAGGCGCTGCCGCTAAGGTTCCCGAGCGTTATCGCATCGCGTGGCAGGATGCGGCCGGTACCACGCATAGCGCCTATGACCCCTACTGTTTTCCGCTCCAGCTTGAAGATTTCGACATCCATCTGTTTGGCGAGGGGCGTCATTGGCATGCCTATCGTTTTCTAGGTTCGCATCTGCGCGAGGTCGAAGGAATCTCCGGGGTTCAGTTCGCGGTGTGGGCGCCGAATGCGGAGCGGGTGAGCGTCGTTGGCGATTTTAACCAATGGGACGGTCGCGTTCATTCCATGCGCGTGCGCGGCGGCAGCGGTGTTTGGGAACTGTTCATCCCTGGCCTGGAGACTGGCGGTTTCTATAAATACGAGATCCGCGACCGTCACACCAATATTCACATCAAGATCGATCCCTATGCCCAGGCCTTCCAGGAACGGCCGCAGACCGCCGGACTCATCTGCCCCGAAAGTCGCTTCAAGTGGTCCGATGCGGACTGGCTGAAGGCGCGCGCGGAATCGGATTGGCAGCATCAGGCCTTTTCGGTCTACGAAGTGCATCTTGGATCCTGGATGCGGGATGCCGATGGCAATTTCGTCAACTATCGAATCCTGGCCAAACAACTCGGCGACTATGTGGCTGAACTGGGCTTCACGCATATCGAGTTGCTGCCGATCACCGAGCACCCGCTCGATGCCTCCTGGGGCTATCAATGCACTGGCTATTTCGCGCCCAGCGCACGCTTCGGTACGCCGGACGATTTCCGCTTTTTCGTCGATTATCTGCATCGTAAGGGGATTGGCGTGCTGCTCGATTGGGTGCCGGCCCATTTCCCCAAGGATGCCTACGCACTGGCGCGTTTCGATGGCACGGCGCTCTACGAGCACGCCGATCCGCGCATGGGCGAGCACAAGGACTGGGGCACCCTGATCTTCAACTTCGGCCGCAACGAGGTGAAGAACTTCCTGCTTTCCAGCGCGCTTTACTGGCTGGACGAGTTCCATCTCGATGGGCTGCGCGTCGATGCCGTCGCCTCCATGCTTTATCTCGATTATTCACGCAACGCCGGCGAATGGATTCCCAACAAGTACGGCGGCAACGAGAATCTCGAAGCCGTGGACTTTGTCCGCCAGCTCAATACCGTGACCCACGAACAGCACCCCGGCACCCTGATGATCGCCGAGGAATCCACTGCCTGGCCGGCGGTCTCGCGCCCGACCTATTTGGGCGGTCTCGGGTTCAGCATGAAATGGAACATGGGCTGGATGCACGACACCCTCTCCTATATGCAGAAGGATCCCATCTACCGTCATTTCCACCATGACCTGCTGACCTTCGGCCTGCTCTACGCCTTCACCGAGAACTTCGTGCTGCCCTTCTCGCACGATGAAGTGGTGCACGGCAAAAAATCCATGCTGGACAAGATGCCCGGCGACGGCTGGCAGAAATTCGCCAGTCTGCGTCTGCTCTACACCTTCATGTTCAGTTATCCCGGGAAGAAACTCCTTTTTCAGGGCTGCGAATTCGGACAGGGAACCGAATGGGATTTTTCCGCGTCGCTGGACTGGGAATTGCTTGAACGACCCCAGCATCTGGGGCTGAAAACGCTGGTCTCCGATCTGAACCATCTGCACCGCGAACTGCCCGCGCTGCACGAAGTCGATTTCGACGCCTCGGGGTTCGAATGGATCGACTGTCACGATAGCTCGCAGTCGGTGCTGAGTTATATCCGCAAGAGCAAATCCGGTCAGGATCTCGTCGCCGCCGCGTTCAATTTCACGCCGGTGCCGCGCAACAATTACCGAATCGGCGTTCCTGAGCCCGGTTTTTATCGAGAGGCCATGAATTCGGACGCAGAGGTCTATGGCGGCAGCAATGTCGGTAATCAGGGCGGCGTGGAAGCGGAGCCCTTGAGCTGGATGGGGCGTCCCTACTCGATCCCGATCGCGCTCCCGCCCCTTGGCGGATTGATCATGGTCCATGAGCCCGTGCGCGTCGACTCCGTCGAAGAGGACAGCCTTGCCGAATCGACCGCTGCCGAGCTTCCCGCGGATCAGACCGATGAGGCCGATTGAAGACCGACCGGAAAGCGCGACCACCTCGGGGATCGACCCCGAAGTGGATGCGCGCCACAAACTCAATCAGGAGACTGCGCGGATTCCCTGGCGGGATCTGCAACGCTTTTTCGCGCAAGGCAAGGTGATCTGGGTCCGGGACGGTCTCGACCTCATCGAGACCGCCCTCTTGATCGCGCGCGATGACGCTCCGACCATTGACGCCGAGATGGCGCACGGGGGCATCGTGCCGGTTCCGGATCGACAGGCCCGAGACTGGTTCGAGACCAACGCCAGCCTCTGGGCGGTGGTCGTTAAACCCTGGGTACTGGTCCAGGAGGTCGCATGCACATCTGGGTCGACGCCGACGCTTGCCCAAGGGTCATCAAGGACATTCTGTTTCGCGCCGCCGAACGGGTTGGCGTCCGGGTGACACTGGTCGCCAATCAGCCCATGAACCTGCCGCCATCGCGACTCATCCGTGCCATCCAGGTCGCACAGGGATTCGATGTCGCCGACAATGAAATCGTCAAACGCCTAGAACCGGGCGACCTGGTGATTACCGCCGACATCCCGCTGGCCGCTGAGGTCATCGCCAGGGAGGCCCACGCCTTGAATCCCCGTGGCGAGATCTATACCAAGGACAATATCCGCGAACGCCTGAACCTGCGCGACTTCATGGACACCTTACGCGCGACTGGCGTGGACACCGGCGGTCCCGCGACGCTGGGCGCGCGCGACCGGCAGGCATTCGCGAATGCCTTGGATGGCTTTCTTGCGAGGCAGGGGTGTCCTCCGGCGGCAGAATCCTTGAAGCGCTAAACGGCATCACATCAATCAGAGGAGTTGACGCATGGCAGTACTGATTCTAGGTCTGATTCTGTTTCTGGGGACTCACTCGGTCTCCATCGTCAAGCCGGGGTTGCGGACAACTGTCGTCGAACGCTTTGGCGTCATCCCCTGGCAGGCTGTTTACAGCGTGCTCTCTCTGGCGGGATTCATTCTGATCGTCTGGGGTTATGGGGAGGCGCGCCAGTCGGCCATCGTCCTCTATGATCCGCCGGGCTGGATGAGACACCTCAATCTGCTGCTGATGTTGCCGATCTTTCCGTTGCTGTTCGCGGCCTATCTGCCGGGGCGCATCCAGACCGCCACCAAACATCCCATGTTGCTTGCGGTCAAGATCTGGGCTTTTGGTCACTTGTTGGCCAATGGCACTCTCGCGGATCTGCTCCTGTTCGGTGCCTTCCTGGCCTGGGCCGTAGCGGATCGAATCTCGCTCAAGCGCCGGGTGGGGCCGCCGGTTCCGGGTGCACCGCCGAGTCAGACCAACGACGCCATCGCCATCGTCGGCGGTCTGGGAGTCTATCTGCTCTTCCTGTTTTGGCTGCACCGCGTTTTGATGGGGGTCGCGCCCATTGGTTGACGCAGTTCGAGCAGAGTCGGAGAAATCGGTAAGACGCGCCCCTGGAGTCTGCTGATGCCGCGCGTCCAGATCCAGACCGAACCCTTCGATATCGCCGCCGAACAGGAGTCGTTGTGGCACGGCAATCCGCGCGTGGGCGCGCTCGTCACCTTCGTTGGGCTGATGCGCGATCTCCACGAGGGGGTGGCGGTGTCCCGCATGACCCTGGAACATTACCCCGGTATGACCGAGAAGGCGCTTGCCGAGATCGCCGAGGAGGCTAACGCGCGTTGGAAGCTGGAGGGCGTGACCATTGTTCACCGGCTCGGGAAGTTGGAGCCGCAGGATCCGATCGTCTTCGTCGGTGTTGCCAGCCATCATCGTGGCGATGCCTTCCGCGCCTGCGAATTTCTGATCGATTATTTGAAGACCCGAGCGCCCTTCTGGAAAAAAGAGCAGACCGAGCAGGGCGAACGCTGGGTCGAGTCAAAAGTATCGGATGACGTCGCCGCCCGGCGTTGGTGACATCCAACCGCAGCGGCACCGCCATGGGGATTCAGACGACGCCGAGTCGACGTGGGATCTTCGACATCAGTAAATGCCAAGGACCGATGTCATCCAAACACGGAGAGTTGTCCGCAGTAGAATGCGTTAAATGTCTAAGTTTTCGGCATTTAGAGCATTTTTTTCGATAAATAGTCGTCGCGGTTCAACTTGATCACCCATCAATGTAGTGAAAATCAAATCTGCAGCGACCGCGTCCTCAATGGTCACTTTCAAAAGACGGCGCGTTTCCGGATTCATTGTGGTGTCCCAAAGCTGTTCGGGATTCATTTCACCGAGTCCTTTGTATCGTTGGGTGCTATACCCTTTTTGAGCTTCCGTGAGCAACCAACGTATCCCATCTCCCAAATCTGTTATAACCTTCAGCCGCTCGCCACGTTTAACATAGGCATCGGACTGCAGAAAACCTGTTAGCTTTTGGCCGTACTCAAGCATTTTTGCATAATCAATTGAGCGAAAAAACTCTAACGGAACAATACGGCTTTCATGGATGCCGTGAATAAATCGAACTACCTCGATATATTCGGGTATTTTCGACGATTGTTCGCTGACTCGAACATTATAGTGAAATGTAGGTATTTCATTGTGATTAAGTATGGCCTCTAATTGAATACACCAACTCTTTAATCGCTCAAGATCGGAAATAATCAGGTCATCAATCCGGGGGGCTTTAATCACTGCTTCCAGAAATTCAGTGCCATACCGTTTCTCCAGTCGCTTAACGATATTCACGATCACACTGTAATCCAAAGCCAGTGACTCCAGCGCAGTGCTCGCCAATGGCAGTGCGTCTTTCGTGACGAATAAATTCGCATCATCCAGCGCCGCCTGGAGCATGGCGTAATTAAGAGCCGACTCATCGAGCAGATATTCTTCTTGTTTTCCTTTTTTGATTTTAAACAAGGGGGGCTGCGCGATATAAATATGTCCTCTCTCTACCAATTCTGGCATTTGCCTATAAAAGAAAGTCAGGAGCAAGGTACGAATATGAGCGCCATCTACATCCGCATCGGTCATGATGATAATGCGATGGTACCTTAAGTTGTCAGGGTTATATTCTTCTCGTCCGATGCCACATCCAAGCGCCGTAATCAGCGTTCCAACTTCTGCGGATGAGAGCATTTTATCGAAGCGAGCCTTTTCCACATTCAGTATCTTGCCTTTCAATGGCAATATTGCTTGAAAAGCTCGATCCCTTCCTTGTTTTGCAGAACCTCCAGCAGAGTCTCCTTCGACTAGATAGATCTCCGATCTAGCGGGATCTTTTTCCTGACAGTCAGCTAATTTTCCTGGTAATCCTGCAATGTCGAGAACGCCCTTACGGCGAGTCATTTCTCGTGCTTTTCGAGCAGCTTCACGAGCTCGTGCAGCATCAAGCATCTTATTTGCGATGATTTTTGCTTCAAACGGCTGCTCTTCGAGGAACATACCTAGCTGCTCGGCAACAAGTGACTCGACAACAGCTTTTACTTCCGATGACACCAGTTTGTCTTTCGTTTGAGATGAAAACTTTGGGTCCGGAACCTTTACAGACAGAACCGCAACAAGGCCTTCTCTAGCATCATCGCCTACGGGCCTGATCTTTTGATTACGATCCAAACCTTCACGCTCAATATATGAATTAAGCGTTCTTGTCAGTGCCGCACGTAATCCGGCCAAATGTGTACCGCCATCTTTTTGTGGAATCGTGTTTGTATAGCAATAAATTGTTTCGAGATAGCTGCTGTTCCATTGGATAGCCAATTCAACTCCAATCGATTGTCTCTCTGCACTAAAATAGATGACTGTTGGATGAATTGGATCTTTGTTTTTATTCAAATGTTCTACGAATGCACGAATTCCACCTTGATATTCAAAAACATCCTTTCTTTCAGTAGATTCTTCGGTTAACGCTATCTTAACGCCTGAGTTAAGAAATGATAGTTCTCGAAGACGCTTGGCTAATATATCGTAGTGAAAATCCAAATTTGTAAAAATGTTAGGTGACGGATAAAAGCGAATTTCGGTACCCGTGCGCTTTGTCTGATCAATAGCCTTAAGTGGATACTGAGGCACGCCAAAGCGATATTCCTGCTCATAGATCTGCCCTCCCTTGCAAATGCGCAGATTTAATTTTTCTGAGAGTGCGTTCACGACCGAGACGCCTACGCCATGCAAACCGCCGGAGACTTTATAGGAGTTGTCGTCAAATTTGCCTCCTGCGTGCAATACGGTCATGATGACTTCTGCAGCTGATTTATTTTCTTCTGCATGCATATCGACTGGTATTCCCCTCCCATCATCAACTACTGTAACTGAACAGTCGGCATGAATTGTCACATTGATATTCTTGCAGTAGCCAGCTAGAGCCTCGTCGATTGAGTTATCTACGACTTCAAATACCATATGGTGTAGTCCTGTACCATCATCCGTATCCCCGATATACATGCCTGGGCGTTTGCGCACCGCGTCGAGTCCACGAAGTACCTTTATGTTTGTCGAGTCGTATGTCATTTAAATAGTTAGATATTTGATGGTAAACATACCGATATTATACGTGAATCATGGACGCAGCACCTCACGCCCTAAATTATCTGGATAATTTATGCCATCATCGGCTTGCGGATATAGGTCCAGCGTGCGATGCTCCTGACATGGATAAGGTCATGCAGTTTATTGATTATATAGCGATTTAATGTGATATCTAGATACCTAAACCAAGCCCTGCTCGGGATGCGTATTTTCGGTGGTGCTCTGCCACCCGTGCCAAGCCTCCTATCGACCAAGCCGCTCCCTGCCACAACTTACTCGTTTCGTTTATGCTCAAGCTCGATCTCGCGAAGTGGAACCAGACCCCCAGACGATCTCTGGTATGAGGCGATGACGGCCCCGCACATGCCAGCACCCGTGAGCGGTTTCTGCGTCGTACGAACTGATCCAACACGGGTGGGAATCTCGGTGATTGCGTTGCGTGTAGGGCGTCACCCGCCAATTTTGAACCGTTTGTGCCTCCAATATAATGACGAGGGTTCCCAGGCGTTGCTGTTCGAGCACACAGGAGGGGTTCCTCGTTTTTTGACGCGGTGATGGAGTCCGCACTCGATACGTTGATCCGCACCGGCGTGGCGGCGGTCGCGCTCTACCCACGCAGCGTGACCCCCAGACGGGGCGCCTGGTTCCGAGCGTGGAACTCGCCCAGCACACCGTCGCGCCGCGCTGGACCTTGAAGTTTCACCGCCGCGTCAGGCGCTCAAACGCCTGGGCTTCTCCTGGAAGAAGGCCAAGGCCTTGCTCAATCGCGCCACGACGCCCGCCCGCGAAGCCTTCGTCGCGCAACTGCAGGCCCTGCTGCAGCGCACCTTGGACCCCGAGCCTCCCTGATTGATCTCTCTCGGCGAAGCGCACATCCAGCAGGAAGCCGATCTGGGCGACGGCTGGGCGCCGATCAGGGAGCGCTTGTGGGTCGACTCCCATACCCCGGGGCTTTCCGCAAAAGTGAGTTTCTATGGGCTCTATTGCTACAACGCGGGGCAGGTGGCGATCTGGGATTTCCCGTGTGCCAACACCGAGCACACGCTGACCGTCTTACGCCGTCTGCGTCAGCGGGAACCGACCCGCGAGATCATCCTGTTCTGGGATGGCGCACCGTATCACCGTGCTGGCGCGGCGATCGACTAAGGAGATGAGACTACCCGTTTGTTAAAAAATTACCCCGTTGAAGCCGGCGTTGCGATATCAATGCATCCAACGCATGCGCATGGACTACCCGAGCCATCTCGCCGAGAACCTCCTGATCGGCTCCGGTGTCGTCGAGGCCGCCTGCAAGATCCTGGGCAAGCAACGCCTCTGTGGCGCGGGCATGCGCTGAAAACGCCAGGGTGCCAAGATCGTCTTGAGCCAGCGGACGCTCGTGCAATCCACGGGGCGCTAGGCGCAATTCTGGGACAAGATCGATCAGTGCGGTACCCAGCCGCGTTAAGTGACATTAATTGAAGGCAGCACCCGGGCGGACTCCCGCGACCCGCGTAGGCGCCCACCAGTGCGCTCAGGTCCGATGATCTCGAGTCGAGGCGACACCTTCGCCAGCCCCCGCATTACTGGAAAATAACCAATTGAAATAAATTAGCTTTCTTGTAGACAAGCGGTTTTTTTAAATGCACTGGTTAAGCACCGGTGCATCGGTCATCCCTGCCGGGCACGCAATGCCCCGAGCACGGTTTATTTGGATACCAATTGCCCAGTGCAGATCGGTCATCCCTGCCGGGCACGCAATGCCCCGAGCAACCCCTTGAGCAAATCCAGTGGCGCGGCCGGACAGCCGGGGATTTTCACATCCACCGGAATGACATTCTCCACCGCGCCGCAGCTCGCATAGGAAATACCGAACTCGCCCCCGTCGCAGGCGCAATCGCCGGCGGCGATCACGAACTTGGGCGAGGACGTGGCACGCCAAGTGCGGCGTAGCGCGGTTTCCATGTGGCGCGAGACCGGCCCCGTGACCAGCAGTGCATCGGCGTGACGCGGCGAGGCGACGAAGTGGACACCGAAGCGCTCGACATCGTGATAGGGATTGTTCAGTGCGTGGATCTCTAGCTCGCAGCCATTGCAGGAACCGGCATCCACCTGACGGATGGCGAAACTGCGTCCGAAACGTGCGTCGATCAGCCGGTGCAGTTCGATGCCGATGCGCGCCAGTTCAGCCTCTTCGTGGTCGGGTGGCGGCTCGGTAACCACGCCGGTGGTGAACGATTGTCTGAGAATCCGAAACATTACAAATCCTGCCCAGCGTAAGACCCATTGACCGATTTGTTGCAGACCGGGAAGTCGGGGACGATGTTGCCGAGGATGAGACGCTCCAGCGCGGGCCAGGTAAACCAGCTCGGGTCACGGGGGAAATAGCGCGCGATGCGTCCTTCGGCGTCGAAGCGCACGAAGCAGAGGATCTCGCCGCGCCAGCCATCGATCAGGCCCAGACCGACCGCGTCCGGTTGGACAGCCGGCAGAGGCGCGACGATCTCGCCTTCCGGCAGGGCATCGAGCAGGCGGTCGAGCATCCAGAGACTGCTCCGCACCTCCGCCATACGTACCCGTACCCGCGCGGCCACGTCGCCCTCGGTCTCTGCGGATTCTTCTACGCGCACACTATCGTAGGGCGGATAGGGATTGTCGCGGCGGACATCGAACCGCAGCCCGCTGGCCTTGCCGACATAGCCGGTGCAGCCGAGCGCGCGGGCATCCGTCTGGGAAAGGATGCCGGTGGCGATCAGGCGGTCGTCCAGCGAGGGGTGATCGTCGATCACATCGAACAGCGGCTCGATGGTGCGATGCAGTGCGGCGTGATCCTGACGCAACACCAGAAAGGCGTCCGCGGACAGGTCATGGACGACCCCGCCGGGGATGAGCGCGTCCATCATGAAGCGATGCCCGAACAGCGCGCGCGAGCGCCGCTGCCATTGTTCGCGCAGCCGTGCGCACTGGACATGGGCGAAGGCAAAGCCGACATCGTTGCAGATGGCGCCGATGTCGCCCAGATGATTGGCGATGCGCTCGCGCTCGGCCATGACCGCGCGCAACGTCAGCGCGCGTGGCGGTACCGCGCATCCGGTGGCGCGCTCGATGGCCTGGCAGGCGGCCCAGGCATGGGCGACGGTGGAGTCGCCGGAAACGCGCCCGGCGAGCCGGACCAGTCCGGCCGGATCGCGCCCCACCGCGAGCTTTTCGATACCCTTGTGGACGTAGCCGAGCCGTTGCTCCAGACGCAGCACCTCCTCGCCCATGGCATGAAAACGGAAATGCCCCGGCTCGATGATGCCGGCGTGGACGGGGCCGACCGGGATCTCGTAAACGCCGGCGCCCTGGACGCGCACGAAGGGATAGTCCGCGTCGGCGGGGGTGCGTCGGGTCGTCTCGCCGCTCAGCGGGAAATCATGACGCAGCGGAAAGCGGTCGGCGGGCCAGGCTTGATGACGGGTCCAGCGGCGCTCGTCCGGCCTGTCCTGAGCGGAGTCGAAGGGGTGGCCAGTGAAGACCACGCCGGTCAAGTCGTGCGCGTGACGCTCCAGCCGATCCAGTCCTGGATAGGCGGGGGTCTGGGAGCCCAGAAGCGGACGGTTCAGCGGGACATCGGTCTCGATCACCAGATAGTCGCCAGCCTGTTCCAGACAGGCGCGGACGCGGAGACAGGGCTCCTCGATCTCTGCTTCCGACACCTCGGTTTCCAGCGGATCGCTCCAGAGCCCCGCATGACGCATCCCCATGCCCGCCGCCAGCTTGGCGGCGGCGGCCCAGTCCTCGGGATCCAGCACCAGACGGTGGGCCGGGGCCAGGATGCGCGCGTCGCCCCGGTGCGCGACGATGTGTTCGTCTTCCAGTCGGGCCAGAAACTCGGACAGCCAGTCGAAGCGGCGGATCCGAGCCGACGGTTCGTAGGAGCCCGCTTGCGGGCGACTGGCGGACGAGTCGGCGGGATCTAGTGGAGGACTGTCGCCCGCAAGCGGGCTCCTACTGTCTGATTGGGTCATAGCAGATGCGCCCCCGTGATCAACTGAGTTGCTCGATCCAGCCAGGTGGCCAGAAAATCCGGGATGGACAACCCCAGCCAGAGCACCAGACCCAGATGGAGCATCACCGGCAGCATGTTGGCCTGGACCGGCAACTGACCCTCGGGCGCGGGGCCATAGACCATCGGATGCAGATGCCGGAACAGACCCGCGAAGGCGATGGCCAGACCGCTCACCAGGGCGAAGGTGAACCAGGGCTGCGATTGCATGGTGGCGGTCAGCAGCAGGAACTCGCTGGTGAAGACGCCGAAGGGCGGAAAGCCGGCGATGGCGACGACCCCGAGCAGCAGCGACCAGCCGACCGCCGGCTGGGTGCGGATGAGTCCGCGGATACCATCGATCGCCTGAGTGCCGGCGATATGCGTGGCATGACCGACGGTGACGAAGATGGCCGATTTGGTCAGCGAATGCACCAGCATGTGCAGCAAGGCGCCGAAGGTGGCGAGCGGCCCGCCAAGCCCGAAGGCGAAGGTCATCAGACCCATGTGCTCGATCGACGAATAGCTGAACATGCGCTTGATGTCGCGCTGGCGATGCAGGAAGAGCCCGGCCACCGTGAAGGAGACCAGCCCGAAACCCATCAGCATCGCCCCGGCCAGATGCGGTGTCTCAGTCCCCGCAAGCGAGCCGTCCACCAGCATCTTGAGCCGCACCACGGCATAGAGCGCGACATTGAGCAGCAGACCGGAGAGCACGGCGGACATGGGTGTGGGGCCTTCTGAATGTGCGTCCGGCAGCCACTGATGCATGGGCACCAGACCGACCTTGGTGCCATAGCCGACCAGCAGGAAGACGAAGGCGATCCGCATCACCGTGGGGTTGAGTTCGTCGGCACGTTCATAGAGCGCACTCCAGGTCAGGCCCGCGCTCGGATCCGCCACCACATGCTGGGCGGCGAAATAGGTCAGCACGGTTCCGAACAGGGCCAACGCGATGCCGACACCGCAGAGGATGAAGTATTTCCAGGCCGCCTCCACCGCTTCCGGGGTGCGGTAGAGCGACACCAGCAGTACCGTTGCCAGCGTTGCCCCCTCGACCGCGACCCAGAGCACGCCCAGGTTATCGGTGGTCAGCGCCACCAGCATGGTCAGCATGAACGCCTGATACATGCTGTGATAGACCCGCATACTGCCCGTGCCGAGCTTGCCGGTCGAACACACGTAGCGCATGTAGGGACGGGAAAAGATGGAGGTGGTCAAGCCGACGAAGGCGGTCAGGACCACCAGATAGACATTGAAGGCGTCCACCCGGAAGCCCGTGCCCTCGATGATCCCGATCACCGCCACCGACCAGGCCAGCCAGACCGCGCCCCCCAGGGTGAGCGCGGAGACCGCGAGATTCAGCCAGCCGGCCAGGGTCAGCGGACGCAGCAGGGCCAGCGCCAGCCCCCCGATGAGCGGCGTGAGCAGAGTGAGCAGCAGCGGAGTCACTGGCTCACCTCATCGCTGGTGGCGAATGGATTCGCGCTGGCCGTGTCGGCGCTCTCGGTCAGCCGGTTGAGCCGGTCCACGTCGAGCGAGTCGATACTCTCGCGGATCTGAAAGAAGAAGACCCCGAACAGCACCATCGCCACCAGCACGTCGAAGGCCACGCCCAGTTCCACTACCAGCGGCATGCCGGCGGTGGCCGAGACGGCGGCGAGAAAGAGACCGTTTTCCATCGACATGAAGCCGAGCACCTGGGCCACGGCTTGCTGACGGACGACCATCATCAACAGCCCGATCAGCACTACCGCCAGACTGACCGCGATGATGTTGCGGGTGAAGGCCAGCCCCTGCGCCACCATGGGCGCGACCAGCCAGTAGCTGAAGATCACCAGCACGACCGCGGCCATGATGGCCAGGGTGGGCCAGCGCAGATCCTCGGTGTGACGCTCCAGCCCCAGCCGACGGGTCAGACGATGCAGCATCCAGGGGATCAGCAGCGCCTTGAGCGCCAGGGTCAGAATGGCCGAGAAATAGAGATGGTGCGCATGACCGGCGAGTGCGACCGTGAGCGTGACCGCCGCCACCAGCGCGCCCTGCCAGGCGAAGCTATGGATGGCGGCGATGAGGCGTGCCTGGGACAACAGGACAAAGGACAGGAAAAGCGCCAGGGCCGCCAGCAAGAGGACGAACTGTTGCAGCAGGGGCAAGAGCGTGAGCGTCATGCGCCGATCTCCAGGATGACATGGCTCAACAGACCGAGCAGGGCCAGCAGCAGTGCCAGATTCAGGAAGGCCGGGGCACGGAAAAGACGCATCTTGGCCAGAACGTGCTCGGCGCTCGCCAGGGCGGCGCCCAGGAGCGCGAGCTTGGCCAGCACCGCGAGCAGACCCAGACCGAGCGCCAGCGGCGTGAAATCCTGGCCCACGCCCCAGGGGACGAAAACGTTGGCGATCAGCACGCCATAGAGCAGCAGCTTGATCCACGCCGCCCACTCCATCAGCGCCAGATGGCGGCCGGAGTATTCCAGCAGCATCGCCTCGTGGATCATGGTCAGCTCCAGGTGGGTGGCCGGATTGTCCACCGGGATGCGACCGCACTCGGCGAGCGCCACCAGCAGCAGGGCGCCCAGCGCGAACAGATAGGAGGGCCGCAGCAGGAAGCCATCGGCCAGATGATGGCTCATGACGCTCGCCAGACTGGTGCTGTGAGCGGTCATAGCCAGGGTGAAGACGGCCATCAGCATGGCGGGTTCGGCCAGCGACGAGATCAGCATCTCGCGCGAGGCACCCATGCCGCCGAAGGCGGTACCCACGTCCATCCCGGCCAGTGCCAGGAAGAAGCGGGCCAGTGCCAGCAGGCCGACCAGCACGATGATATCGGCGATCCGCGCAACCGTTGGATCGAGCGCCAGCAGCGGAACGGTCGCCGCCGCCAACCAGGTCGCGACGAAGACGATGTAGGGCGCCATCCGAAACAGCGGCGAGGCGGTATGCGGTACCCGCGTCTCCTTGATCAGCAGCTTGCGCAGATCCGCGTAGGGTTGCAGCAGCGGCGCGCCGCGCCGGTTCTGGAGCCGCGCCTTGACCTTCCGCACCCAGCCGATGAGCAGCGGCGCGAGCGCCACGTAGAGCAGCGCTTGCAGTAGGGCGATGAGCCAGGCCGCGAACATCGAGCCGTCCGGCATCACGAGATGATCCATAGCAGCACCAACAGTGTCCCTAGCGTCCAGCCGAGATAGACCCGCACATTCCCCGACTGCAGACGCACCACCCGCCGCGAGGCCGATTCGACCGCGCGCGCCACCGGGAGATAGAAAAGCCCCCAGGCGCGGTCGGTCAGTTTGAGCCGATAACGCGGAGCCGGGTCATCGAACGTCGGTCGAGATTCGTCGATCTCGAACAGCAGTCCGAACACCCGCCGGATCGGTTGCGCGAACGAGGCCGCCGTGTACTGCATCCGTGGCGAGGGCGGCGCGAAACCGCAGTCCCATGGATCGCTGCGACGGATGCGTCGCGGCACCCCGCGCGCAAACCACCAGAACGCCACCCCGGCGATCAGCGCCAGCAGCAGAATGGTCAACGGCGCGCTGTAGCTCGCCGTGTCCGACGAGATCGGCGTCAGCCACAACCAGCCCCGGGCGCCCGACTGGGGCAATCCGCCACCCAATAACTGCACCGACACCGGCTCGATCAGGGCGATGACCTGGGTCGGCAGGACGCCGAACAACACGCACAACCCCGCCAGCAGACCCTGGCCGACGCGCATGCCGACCGCGCCTTGGCGGGCGTGGCGCACATGACGCGAGCGCGCCTGACCGAGAAAGGCGATGCCGTAGACCTTAACGAAGGTCGCTGCCACCAGCGCGCCGGTGAGCGCCAGCACCGCCGAGGTGATCGGGATGATGCTGCGCAGCACGCCGCTGTCGAGTTGCCAGGCCTGCAGGGCCGATTGAAAAATCAGCCATTCGGAGACAAAGCCATTGAAGGGCGGCAGTGCGGAGATGGACAGACAGCCGATCAGAAAGAAAGATCCGGTCCAGGGCATGCGCCGCAGCAGACCGCCCATCTGTTCCAGATCGCGCTCGTGCGTGCCGTGCAGGATGGTACCCGCGCCCAGGAACAGCAGCCCCTTGAAGAGCGCGTGATTGATGGAGTGATAGAGCGCCGCGATCAGCGCGAGCGAACCGAGCAGCGGATGACCGGTGCCGAGAAACAGCAGCGACAGCCCCAGCGCGATGAAGATGATGCCGAGATTCTCCACCGACGAATAGGCGAGCAGTCGCTTGAGATCGGTCTGCATCAGCGCGAACAGCACCCCCATCAGCGCCGAGACGCTGCCGACCAGGAGCGCGATCACGCCCCACTGCCACTGGATCTGACCGATGAGGTCGAACACCACGCGGATGAAGCCATAAACCGCCATCTTCAGCATGACCCCGGACATCAGCGCCGAGATATAGGAGGGCGCGACCGGATGGGCCTCCGGCAGCCAGGCATGCAGCGGCATCAAACCCGCCTTCATGCCGAAGCCGACGCAGACCAGGGCGAAGGCGACGCTCGCCCAGCCGGGCGAGAGAGCCGCCTCGCGCATGGCCGCGAACTCGAACCCATGACCGAAGGCCGCCAGCACCCCAAAGCCGAGCAGGATGGCGAGTCCGCCGACATGGGCCATGAGCAGATAAAGGAAGGCGGCACGCCGGTTGGCTGCGTGCTCGTGCTGGAAGGCCACCAGAAAATAGGAGGATAGGGACATGACTTCCCAGGCCACCATGAAGAGAAAGGCATCGTCGGCCATCACCACCAGCAGCATGCCGGTCAGGAAGAGACCGGTGAAACCGCCGAGCGCCGTCAGCGAATCGCGACCGCGTTCGTAGCCACGGACATAGGAGCGGCCATAGATACCGACCGCGACGGTCACCAGACCGATGATCATCAGAAAGAGCCCGGACAGCGCGTCGACCCGCACCCGCCACGGCTGCCAGGGCAACCCGAGCGGCAGGGTCGCGGTGACGCTACCGCCCGCGAGCAAGGCCCACAGCCCCGCCGCCAGCGCCGCGAGACCGGCCAGCCCGACCAGCGGCATGGCGAATCGCCGCAACACGCGCGGCTCGCGGCTGGCGAACAGCGACACGGCGGACGAGGCCAGGGCCAGCGCCACCGCCAGCCCGGCCAGCGGCAGGACTGGATTCATCTGCATTGTGACGACGGCCAATCGGTGTTAACCATGGCGATTGTTCTTCAATTTCGAGGCTCGGACGGGGTTGAGTGAAGAGGCGGGGCCAATCGCCCGACACAGCATCCCTTCAATTTTCTGGCCATCGATGAAACGTGTGGCGTGGCAGGTCATGATGCCGCCTTTTTTCGAGAGTTCCAAGAGACGACGGCGCACATCGGCGAGCGGGATTCCGGTCGCGGCGGCGATCTCCGAATCGAGTTGCTGACCAAGGTTTCTGAGACAGTCCAAAATTTCCTGCAACGTCGGCACTCCTTCCGGTTGAGAGAAAGATTGCATTCACTGCAATCGGCGTAATTCCCGTCGCAGACCCGCCCCGGCGCGCAGCCGGTCCACGAACTCGGGAAAATCGAGCGGAATTCGATCCGCCAGCGCCCGCGCCCGTTTCGCCAGGCGCGCCCAGTCGAGCGGAAAACCGGTATCGGCAAAGGCGAAGGCAATGTGATTGTCGGCGTAGGTCACGCGCCCCAGATGGACGCGCCCGTCGAAGGCGTCATCGAGCAAACGAAAATGCCGATACCAGCGTTGCGGCGGGCCGCAGAAGTTGGCGACGAGCAGCCCTCCCGGCCGCAGTCGACGGCGTGCCGCCTCGTAGAAGCCGCGCCGGAGAAACGCCGGGGCGATGCCGCTGGCGTCGAAACCGTCCAGCAGCAGCACCTCGGTATCGCCCTCGGCGCTCGGCAGATACTCGGCGGCGTCGGCCTGAACGATCTTGATGCGCGCGTCCTCGGGAACGCCGAATTCGCCGCGCAGAGCGATCACGTCGGGGCTGATCTCGACCACGGTCAGGTGTGTATCGGGCAGATGGCGGTGACAGAACTTGGCCAGCGAACCGCCGCCCAACCCCACCATCAGCACCTCGCTGGGATCCGGGACGAACAGCAGAAAGGCCATCATCTTGCGCGTATAGGCGAAATCGAGGGTGACCGGGTCGTCGATGCGCATGGAACTCTGGATAAAGCGCAGACTGAAATAGAGGCGTCGCGTCCGCCCATCGTCGACGATGAACGGCTTGCCGTAACGCTCGCTCAGAATCCGCGCGTAAATCTGTTGCGGATCGCACGGCGCCGATTCGAGCAGGCGCAGATGACCGCGCTCGCCCACCCCGGCTCCGGGGAGTTCCAAGAGGGTGCCACGTGCAAGCCCGGCTTCATGGTTCATTGGCATCCTGGTCGACCGGTTTGGGCCCGCTGGCGAGACGTTTCTGCTTGCTCGGCTCAGTCGCATTATATGGCGCTCTAATAATAATGCAATTATCATATAAAGCATATTTTATGCACATCGAGAGCCTCCCATGGAAAAGCGCACCGCCCGCATGACGTTTCTGATCGATCCGATCAAAAAGCAGATTTTCGAGGAGATCTGCGCCCAGCAGGATCTCACCTCGTCGCAGGTGATCCGCAGGCTGATGCGTCAATACATTGTCGAACACGCGGGAACGCGCGAGCTGCCGGAGTGGCTGACGGGAACCTCGGTCAAGTCAGAGGATGGGGCGTCCTGAGCGGTCGTCCGCGAACCGGGCGAGGGATCCGGATTCGTTCATGGTTCATGACGCACCGCGAACGGAGCCTAAGGCGCCAGCCTACTCACTCGAAAGGTCGGTAATACGCAACATCCGCAACCTCCAGCATCTCCCGGTCTCCCGCCGAGTCCCCGTAGGCATGAAGCTCGTACTGGGTCAGATCCCCGAGCAGACCTTCCAGTCGCCTGACCTTCTCGGCCCCCCGGCAATTGGCGCCGTCCATCCCGCCGTCGAACAGCAGCGGATCGCCCGCTGGCCGAGTGCAGAGCAGATCGTCGAAACCCAGTCGCGCCGCGACCGGCTCCAGATACAGATCGAGCGAGGCGCTAACCATGACGAGCCGGTGTCCCTGCGACCGATGCCACGCGATTCGCTCCAATGCGGCGGGTCGAAAGAGCGCTTCCACCGCGCGGGCGTGCGCGTCTCCGACCCGCCGCAACGATGGGACCGAGTGTCCGGGAAAGAGCCTGCCGATGATCCGGGCCTTGAAACGATCGCGATCGGAGCGTTTCAGGACAACCTTCAGCGCTTCGCCGGCTAGGCTCGCGAAGGCCAGCCCAACGCGGACACGGCCAAAGGCGAGTGCCAGAAACGGGACGAAGGTATCCCGGGTGGTGATGGTGCCGTCGAAGTCAAAGGCGGCGACGACAGGTTTCGTTTGATTCATAAATCATTGTTCCAGTGCAACAGACAGCGTTTTTCCGCAAGAGAACGCGCGGCGGAACCAACAAACGTCGCTCTTGACGCGCGTCGGCTCAGGCTTCGACCATCTGGACCACGACCAGCCGGCCGCCCTCGCCCTTGGCGAGCAGAATCTGCTGCCCGTCCTTGAGTTCGAGCTTGCCGCCGATCGGGATGGGCGTCCGGGTCGCGACCTCCATCAGGTCGGGCAGACGTTCGTTGACCAACCACCATCGGCGCTCATGCAAGACGAAATAGCCGACCCGCTGTTGATGCGCCTCGGCGAGTTTCTCGTTCGGGGCGATCAGGTTGTTCGCGTGCCAATGAAAGAGCGATTGGCCGGTCCAGACCATCAGGCGGTGATTATCGGGTCTGAATTGCCCCTCCTTGCGAGAGGAATAGAGGTTCAGGACCGGGAGTTTGCCCTGGAATGGCGTCCCGCAGAAGGGACAGCGGGGTTTGGTAGAATTATCGAACACATACCACTTCTGTTCGCACACCGGATTCAGACAGAGCTGAATCAGATCGACCGTCTTGACCAGCGCGGTCTCCCAGTCGTTCGCCGACGGGCGCTGGGAGGGCTCGTGCAGACCGGAGATGAAGGACTGCTCGAAGAGTTGGGACAGATAGGGGCCGGTGAGGGTGTACGGCAGTCGCTCGGTATCGGCCCAGGGCAATTCGGTCGGCTTGGCGCGGGCGACCTTGATCCGATTGCTCCGGTCGCTCGGGTGCTCGACGAAGAGCGCGCGCTCGCCCATGGAAAGCTGCTCGTCGCGTTGCTCGTCATCGAGATCGTGGACCTTGGCCCCGCGCAGTGGATGCCGGTAGAGCAGATACATGTAGATGAGGACCGCTAGGGCATGCAGATCCGTCTCGCGTCGCGGCAGCTTGCGGTTGGGGTCGTCTTTCGGGAGATGGGCGGTGGCAACCACCTCGGGGGCGATGAAGTCCGGCGTCCCGACCACATCCGGCGGATATTTACCGGGGACCACCAGACCGTCGACATCGATGACGCAGGCCAGCCCCTGGGACGGATCGACCAGGACGTTTTTATAGGAGAGGTCGGAATGCGCGAGCCCAGCCATGTGCATGCGGCGCACGGCGCGCGCGAGTAGCAGACAGACCTTCAGATGGTTGAGCCAGTCGCCCAGTTCCCGAGGATCGACGAAACGGTTGCGCAGATTGGCCGCCGCGAACCACTTGCCTTCCTTTTCCTTCCCCTTGATGCCGAGCATGTCGTTATTTTTCGAGCCATGCTCGAAAAAGAAATGGCGCGGATAGGTCGGCGCCACCAGCCCCAGCCGACCCTCGTGTTCGAGCACCGCCGTCGGCCAGCAGAAGAGGTTTTGCCAGTAGTCGCCGCCGATCTGATTGAAGATACTCTCCCGGTATTTGCCGGCGATCATCTGAAGGCGCTCTTTCGCTTGATAATCCTGCCGGGTCTTGTAGAAGGCGACCACATAGGATCGATCGGGCGAAAAATGCACCTCCTTCATCGCACCCGATCCGATGACCTCGTCGACGAACTGGATCGTCTGGCCGTCGAGCGTTTCACAGGTGACAATCTTCGCCATCGGCGACTCCTCACAAAAAATGACTCGCACGGAGACGCCGAGACGCGAAGAAATCGCCATGGCGTCAGAGTCACCAGAGCAGCGCGAGCGTACGGTCGTCATGATGCCCCGGCGTGAAGAAATGCAGCCAATCGACCAGGTTTCGGTCGGGCTCGGGCGAGGCCATCAGCGGCGCGATGTCGCCCCAGAGTCCGTCCCATTTCGCCGGATCGTTCAAGCCGTTGTCGGTCTCGAAGCGCGGATCGGAGACGCCGTCGGTCATCAGCATGACGGCGCTCAGGTCGGCATAACGGCCGATGCCGATGCGTTTGGCGAACGCCTGGTCGGCGAGCGCGACATGATCCAGAAAGCGCGTCTGGCCGGCGAACTCGCCGCCGTCGGGCGTCCCCATCAGACGCACCCTGCCGCGCGGCCCATAGGCCGCGATGGCCCCGTCGCCTATCCAGAAGGTCGCCAGAAAGGTCTCGCTGTCCCGCCGTTTGACCGCCGCGGCGAGCAGGGTCGTCGCATAATCCCGAACCTCGGTACCCGCGCTCCGCGCCTCCTGTTCGATGGACTGCACGGCAAGCGTGCCCGCCTTGTGGAACAGATAATGAAACTCGGCGCCCATGGCCTGCGCGACGCCCTCGGGATCGGCCTCCCAACCGTCCAGGGCGGCGGTCATCCTGGCGCCAATCTCGCCCGCCAGCGCCTCCGACAGATGCGCGCCGGCGCTTGTAACGGCCAGTCGGGCGCCTTCGCGGGAGTATCGCGCGCTGCCGGCCCCGTCCGCGACCAGAATCAGGGACCATTGCGTCTGTGCATCATGGCCGATGAAAAAATCGTCGTCGCGGAAGGTTCCCGCATGCTCGTGCGAGCGTCCGCGACGACTGGCGGCGGCGATGCTGAACCCGCGACCGGTCAGCAGGCGGCGATCTGCATGGGGCTTGAGGTAAGGCGAACCGTCCGGCGGCTCGATCACCTTCCAGAGGCTCTTGGGGTCGGGGTTGACGATCAGCAGACACTCACCCGAATAGCGGGTTTTCTCGTCCAGGTACCAGCTCAACGGGAGTCGGTGGTCGCCGTCCAGCGCGGGGGTTCCGCGAAGTTCGCCGCTGTCCGGGTCGAAGGACAGACCAAGGCCATCGGGAATCCGGACATCCCGGATACGCACTGGTCGGCCTTCCGCATCCCGTCCCTCGATGCGCGCGGCATAGTCGACGCCCACCTTGCCATTGGGCAGTTGGAAGCTTGCCCTGGGCTCTGGAGGCTTGGCTGGGGCTGTGCTGGCCGCGGGAACCTGTCCGGGCGAGCCCTGAGCGGATCCAGGCGTCGGGGTGTCGGGCGGGTGCGGAAAAGGCATGGCTGAAGTCTCCTCGATGTTCGCCTCCGTTGGCGCCGACTCATCGCCGGCCTTGGACTCCTCGCGCCTAGACACCGGAGTCTCGGACAGGACGGGCAGCACCATCGGCATCGCAATCTCCTTGGGTTGCCGATCCTGGGTAAACGGCTTGAGCGGCCTTCCCGGACGGCGCTGGTTCCAAATCCCCGTCAGCGCGTCAAGAAAGCGAAAGGTCTCCTCGAACACCTCGTCGCACTGGACAAACTCATCCAACGCAACTGGCGCAATCTCGCTCCGGTCAAAGAACGGACGATCGTTGGGTCCGAACAACCCCCAGATCAAATTCTCGATCTCGGGCGCCAATTTTTGCCGCTGCTCGGGCGTCGGCTTGCGGGCGGCGGAAGGCATCGTGCCGTCAGCCCCTGCCGCGTCCAACATCGAACCCGTCATCCTCACTCGCCGGGCGGGGGGTGAAGGTCACCTGCTTTTCGCACCAGGGGCAGGTCGCCTCTTCCGGACCATTGATGCACAGGAGCTTCCCGCAGCCGCAGACCGCGAAGGCGGTGGCATTGCCGCAGTGCGGACAGCCCGGCGCGCCGATCAGATCGGAGGTGTTCACCTTCAGGTCGACGACGCGAGTATCCGACCAGGCGAAATAGTCTTCATCGAGCGGATAGCAGCCCGTGAGCCGATAGATCGGCACCTCGAACTTGAAGTCGAGCGTGGCGACATCCTGTAGCTCGCGTTCATATTTGATGAGGTAGGGTTTGCGGGTCTTCTGACAGCGACCGACCAGGGTCACGCAGGCGACATCGGCGAGGGCTGGCGGGGGATCCTTGACGATCTTCATGAAACGCTCGTCCAGGTCCGGTAGCGTCTGGCTGTCGAGCCCCTCGCCCAGGCTCTTGCTCTGGGCGACGACGGAGGCGCTGATCCAGTTGACGAATCGGCTGAAATCGCCCTCCCGCGTCTCCTCGAACAGGATGACATTCTCGGTCAGGCGTTTCAGCACCGAAAAATCGGTGTCCTTGCCGATCCCGACCGCGATCAGGGAGGCTCTCCTGGCGTAGCGCGAATTCCAACGAGCAATGGCTGGACCAGGATCGTCGGTCGGATGACCGTCGGTGAAGAGATAGACCAGCGGCTTCCAGTCGCCCTTTTGGTCAGGGGTGGTCTTGACCACCGAGCGGTCGATCTCCGCCATCAGCGCATCGAGCGCGGCCCCGAGACTGGTTCCGCCGCCCAGCGGGAGTTTCGGCGGATAGAAGGAAAACACCTCGATCAGCGGGACGATGGTGTTGGCGACGCCCGCGAAGGCGATCACCGAGAGATGGACGGTCTCAAGCGCGTGAGGATCGCCGCGCAGCGTGCGGACGACGGCCTGAAAGCCGTCTTCCATCTGTCTGAGATGGTCTCCCACCATGGATTCCGAGCAATCGAGGACGAAAAACACGGGAAGCCTGCGCATGCGTTGCTCCTGTACGGTGCCATCGGTCGGCGTTAAGGCGATTTCCGGGAAAGTTCATACCCATGTCCAAGGCTTCGAAATGGACAGGATTGACAGGATTTTTCAAGATTCACAGCACGAGTTGCACCTCGGGTGGCGGCGGCGGCAGCGTCACCTGATCCGACACGCCCGCGCTACTCGACCCGGCGGCAACGCTCGCCGACACCCATTTGAAGAATCCCGAGAAGGTCGCCGCGTCCATGGTGTCGAGCAGGACGACCCGGTCGGTCAGTTCGCGCAGGGCGTCCTGCTTGACCTTGGGACCGGCGGCGCAGGCGACGATCGAGCCAAAATTGCGCCTCTTCACCTCGGGAATGGCCTGCCGAAAGGCATGGAGATCCGAGGGGCTGCCGTCGGTCATGAGAAACAGCAGCGGACGCCAGTCGCCCTTGGCGTCGGCGGTGCTTTTTTTCACATCGCGGTCGACGCACTGGATCAGCAATTCCAGTGCCGCGCCCATGAAGGTCGCGCCGGACGCGGGCGCCGGGATCTCGTCGAGCTTCACATCGGCCAGCGGGGTCAGCGGCAGGGATTCGCGTGCCTGGATGTCGAAGGTGATGATGGAGAGATGGACGCTCTCCAGCGCGTAGGGATCCTGCCGCAGTGCGCTCAGCATTGCCTGGAGACCGACATTGACCGAGTGGATGGGCTCGCCGCGCATGGAGCCGGAGGTATCGAGCAGGATGTAAACGGGGAGTCTTCTGATGCTCATGTTGGCATACCCGGAGATCAGTTGGCAGTTGATGATAGCGCTTTGTTTTTCTTCGTGTCTCTTGTGTCTTTACGGTTCAACTGCCGTACTCAGGCTCACTGACAACTAGACATATTGTCGGCCGTATCCAGCGCGACCAACACCTCGGTGATCTGTTTCAGCACCGAGGTATCGGCACCCTGCCCGGTCGCGCAGGCGATCACGATTTCAAAGCAACCGCCATGTTAAAAACCTAAATTCCGGTGAGAACCCCGCTTTCGCGGCCTATGCGCGATCCTGGGCGTCCTCGTCCTTCGGACCGGGGAACATCAGCGAGACGACGACGCCAATGCCCAGGGTGCCAAGAATGATCATGAGGCTGACTCCGGGGGAAATGTGTATTCCCGTATCGCCGATGGCATGGTTCCAGGATTGCAGAACCATCTTGGCGGCGATGAAGAAAAGCAGTGCGATGACGGCCTTTTCCAGATAGACCAGATAGCGGGTCAGCGCCGCCAGCACAAAATAGAGACTGCGCAGACCCAGGATCGCGAAGATCATGGCCGCGTAGACCAGCAGGGGTTCCTGCGTCACCGAGATGACCGCCGGCACGGAGTCGAAGGAAAAGGCCAGGTCCGAGGTCTCGATGGCGGCCAGACAGAGGAAGGCCGGTGTCGCATAGAGCGCGCCATTGCGGGTGACCTGTTTCGCGGTCTCGCCATTGACGAAGAGTTCCTGATGGCGAACGAAAAAGCGGTCGAAATGCAGCTTGGTGTAGATGGGCATCATCCGGCCGGTCAGCCGCACGCTCCAATGGTCCGAATAATCCTCGATCTCGTCGCCGCCACCGCTGTTCTTGAGCATCTGCACACCGCTCCAGGCGACCAGCGCGGCAAAGACGAAACCGACCCAGGGGCTCGCCATGAAGAGACTGGTGCCGATCAGCACGAAGATCGCTCGGAAGACCAGCGCGCCGAGAATGCCCCAGTAGAGGATGCGATGCTGCAGCACGGACTTGATCCCGAAGGAGGCGAAGATGGCCATGAAGACCATCAGGTTGTCCACCGAGAGACTCTTTTCGAGGAAATAACCGGCCAGGTACAGGTCCGCCCATTCCTTGCTGAATCGACCCCAGAGATAGCCATAGAAACTCAGCGCGAGAACGATCCAGAAGACCGACCACTTGGCCGCGTCGGCGACGCTGATCTCGGTCGCTTTCTTGTGCGCGAACAGATCCAGATAAATCGACACCCCGACCACGGCCAAAAAGATGACGATGGTTTCGACGGGAAACCCGAAATGCTCCATACAGTGCTCCTGAGATGAGCTTGAAATTTAAGAAAACGAGCGCCGAAGGCGCGAGCCGATGAGTGTCTCAATAAAGCGGAGCGGCCACAATCGTTCAGGGCCGCCGGGCGAGCACCTGATCGAAAATCGCCTCCAGTCCAGGATGCGTTCCGCGCAACTGGTCGATGACCCTGGCGGCCCAATCGAAGTACTCCCGGCGGCGCGCCAGATCCCAGCCGCTCGGCGGATTGTTCACCACATCGCGCAGGTTGCAGATTTTGTCGGCGAGCTTGATCAGCTTTGCACCCTCGCTGGCGCCCGCGGCGTGCAGCACCTGCTGATGCTTCCGCTCGGCCTTGGACAAGGTCTTGTCGTCGCTGACCTCCAGCACCAGATCGCGGATCGCGGGGCCAAACCGTTCCGCGAGTTCCTCGGGCGTGGTCTCGGTGTCCTCGACCGTGTCATGGAGCAGCGCCGCGCCGAGCACGAGCGGATCCTGGAGACCGGCCTCCAGCGCGAGCACTCGCATGAGTGCGATGGGGTGATTGATGTAGGGCGAGGCATCCCGGTCCTTGCGACGTTGATCCCGGTGTTTGTGCGCGGCGAAACTCAAGGCGTCGACCACAAGCGCAAAGTCGGTTTGATTCATCGATCCTCCGCCGGGTGTCGGTTCAGCGCCTGGAGGCAAAGAGTTCACGACATAATAACCGGTGATCCTTGTCGAAACTGTCGGCAAAGACCGCCGCGAAGTCGTCGCGCAGAACCTGCTGGCGCACCAGCAGATGTCCGATCAAGGCACCCATGGCCAGCAGGGTTTTAGTTTCCGCGCAATCCTCGTCGCGCATCCGTTGCGCGAGTTCGGACAGATGGCCAACCTGGACCACGAGATCCTGAAACCCGCCGAGATGATCGAGCAGGGTCTTAAGCAGATCGATCAGGCGACGGATGTCGTGGTCGGGATAGAGCGTCTGGAAAAACTCCATCAGATACCGCAGCTTCTTGCAGCTCTTGCGCAGTTCGTGCAGATCCTCGGGCGGGGAATCCGACTGCAGCGCCCGGCCATTCCGCCTGACCCGCTTGACGAGTCGCCAGATACGCTCGTCGGCAAGCTCCTTGACGGGGCGCAGGCCATTGGCGGTGCCGGAAACCTCGGGGATCGGCGCGTCCAGAAAGGCTTGCCAGTCCTGGACCAGTCGGGCGAACGCATCGGAATCGATCACGGCTAGCAAACGGCCATGTTCGTCCTCCTGGAGCGTCAGGAGATAGGCGCGCAGCGGCTCCAGGGAAGGCCGCAGGGACGCGGGCAGACTCTGTTCGTAGCCGTCGAAATGCAGCAGATGGACATCCAGATCGCGCAGCGGATTGGTCACCTGCTGGAGCCAGGCAAAACGGGATTGATACAGCTTCGCCAGATCGTCCGGGAAGACCCCTTTGATCTGTGTCAGTGCCGAGCGGGTCCGCCGCGTGGCGACGCGCAGATCGTGCAGAAACTCGGGATCCCGGTTCGCTCGCACCCCATCGAGATTCGCGAGCAGGGTGTCGAACTGTCTCTTCAGGATCCCCTTGGCGACGACATCCGTCCGCTGGGTCGGATCGAGCGATGGGTCGGGCGCGCTGGATTTTGTCATTTGCCGTTCCCTCTGTCTTGTTGATCTCAGTGTCCACAGGAGTTCTCATTTTGGCGCTATCCGCCATCCGCCATCCGCCATCGTAGGAGCCCGCTTGCGGGCGACATGGCCTGCCAAAGGCCTTTGTTCCACTCCCAGTCGCCCGCAGGCCCGTAAATCGCCCGCAAGCGGGCTCCTACGTCAAAATGAGAACTGCTGCAGTGCCCAGACGCTCCGGGCGGAGCGTGGAAGGATCCAATCGTCGCTCAAAGTATGATAGATCGACGCCGTCTGGCAAACCTCGCGCGGTGCGAGCGGTCGAAACCGCCATCCAATTGAGCTGAGAGGTTGTGAAGAAATCGATTTTCGCCCAGTGATGGCGACAGCGCTGCCCTTTGTGCTGCGCGCAGAGCCGCGAGGCGGAGAGGAAGCCATCATCGGGAAATGGGGCGATCAATCGGCAGAGATCGGCAGAGATCGGCAGAATTCGCGCCGAAACCGACGACATTATTTATAATCAGTGCCTTATGCGGTTACTGTGGTTCCGCTAGACGCGCCTTTCCCGTCGCCCAGCAGACTCGGCGCCAAGGCGAGTGTACGCATGAGATTGTGGGCGAGGGCATGCAGCAGGAGCACACAGCGGACTTTGGCGGCACCACGCACCCGCAGTCGGGTCAGGCCGCGTTCGCGCGCCTGGGCGTTGACGCATTCGGCGGTGGCTGCCCGCTTTTTGTAGATCGCCTTGGCCGCGTCCGTTCCCATGCGTTCACGCCAGGCGCCGACGGCGGCGCTGTCGCCGTCCTTGGCGACATGCGGGTCGGTGGCGGCATCTTTCGGTTTGGGCACCGGAGCGTAGACTAAGGTGTGCGCGCCGGCGCGATCCAATTGGTCATGGGCCGGATAGCCACCGTCGACCAGCCACTCATCGGGGCTCTGTCCGCAACGCTCCTCGACCTGCTCGATCATGGGTAGGAGTTGCGCCATGTCGGTGCCGACGGGCACGCTCATTCCACGCATGGGTGCGCTCGACAACCCAGCGCTTCGGCAGCGGAACGAAGCCGTCGGCGTTGGCGATCACCACTCGGTCAGGCGCCCCGTCCACGTGCCAGGAGCCAACGCTTTTGTTGGCTGGATGGCGCACGACTTCCACGCGGATCGCGTGGGTCTGCTCGGTGGTTTGGGCAAATTGACCGGCGTAGGCGCTATCGACAAACAGCGTGTTGAGTCTGGGGGTACTTGGCGGCCGCGTCAGCGACGGCGCCCGAGGCGGCATCGCGGTCCTGAAGATTGGCCGCGACCACGCTCACCGCCAACACGAACCCCAAGGTATCGACCACCAGGCTGCGCTTGCGCCCCTTGACCTGCTTGCCCGCATCAAAGCCGCTCGGTCCACCCTGCGGCGAGCCGCAGGTCGATTGCGCATCCAGCACCGCCGCCGTCGGCGCGATCTCACGCCCCTCGCGTTCGCGCCATTGCCCCCGCAGTCGATCATGCATCTGCTCAAACTTCCCAGCCGCACTCCAACGGCGAAACGTCTTGTAGACATTCTGCCAAGGCGCGAAATCGTGCGGCAGCATCCGCCACGCGCACCCCGTGCGCACCACGTAGCAACACGCCTCCAGGATGCTCCGGCGCGACACGCGGGGCGGTTGACCCCGCCCGCCCGGCATCTCAAAGAGAGCGGCGACCAAGTCCCACTCCGCATCGGTCAGACAACTTGGGTAGCTTTGGTCGGGGTCGTGGCGACGATGCGCATCCGTATACCCATACCGACGCGGCGTTGCGCGCGCTTGCGCCTCGAGACCACTCTCGCCCCGGAGGCGCGTGACGCCCGCCTCCCGCAAGGACTTGCGAATCGTTGCTTCATGAGCCTCGATTCCCGTCCGTGCCGCGAGTTCCCGGGCAATCTCTGACAGCGTGGAGGTCGGGCGATCCGTGACAATTTGACGCAATACCGCTTGCTCCGCCTCGTGAATCTTGGGGGGACGACCAGCTTTCGACATCAGCGCACACCAGCTCAGTTGTAGACTGGTATACAAATAGCAGCTCAATTATTTTTGTCTACACCCTCTCAGTGACACGCGGTTTGCGGCCTTGATTCCTCGGGCGTTGATACCGCTGTGCGTTGATCTCGATACCCGCCACGGCCAGGATACTGGCATCGCCTTCGTGGATTCGACCACCTGGGTGGTCTGTCACAACCGCCGGATCCACAGTCACAAGGTGTTCAAACAGCTCGCGCGACGGGGCAAGAATTCCATGGGTTGGTTCTACGGCTTCAAGATCCACCTCGTCGTCAACGATCGCGGGGGATTGCTCGCGTTTCGGATCACGCCCGGCAACGTTGACGACCGCCAGCCCGTGCCCCTCTTGACGAAGGGCTTGACGGGCAAACTCATCGGCGACTGCGGCGACATCTCTCAACGCCTCTTCGACGAACTCTGGGAGCGCGGGTTGCAACTGATCACGAAGATCCGCAAGAACATGCACAACAAGCTCATGCCCTTAATGGACAAGCTGTTGTTGCGCAAGCGCGCCATCATCGAAAGCATCAACGACCAACTGAAGAATATCCAGCAGGTCGAACACACCCATCACCGTAGCGTCATCAACGCCATGGTCAATGTCCTTGCCTCCTTGGCCGCCTACACGCACCAGCCCTGCAAGCCGTCCCTGAATCTCGACAGAAATCAACTTAAGTCTTTGACTTTAATCAATTAATAGCTAGAACTCACGTTAACCACTTCCCGATTTGTTTGGCCGGATGGTGTAGTTTAGATGGGGACAGAGTCGTCGTCTCAGATTGAGCGCCGCCATTTCCTGGTTGGTGACCTTGATGCCTTTGACGTAGGCCGTTGGGTCGAGCACGGGCTCCTCGGTCAGCCCGTTGGTCGTGGTCGTGCCACGAATCAACCCCAGCATGATCGGCAGGCTACGCAGCGGATGTCCGGCCCAATTGCGGCTGATCTGGCTAAACAGTCGATGTTCAATGGCGTTCCATTTGGAGGCGCCACTGGGATAGTGGCACACGGTCAAGGAGAGATCCGTGTCATTAGCGAACTGTTGTAACTCGCGTTTCCATCAGCGCGGGCGATGCCCGTTGCAGCCCCCGGCATCGGCTTCAATTAACAGGTGGTGAGCCTGAGGGTAACGCTGGCGCCCGGCATGTTCCCACCAGCGACGGATCGATGCCACCGCCAATGGCGCGGTCGCCGCCGAGGTGCCGACGCTGACCACAGCGTGATTGGCTTGCCGGTCGTCGACCCCATCAGGCGTCGCCCGGCATTGCGCCTCGCTCGGGAAATCGTCGGTGTTGACCGCATCCACCGTCTGGCAACCACGCGCGCCCGCATGCTTGAAATTGCCGACGAGTTCGTTTTTCTTGGCGTCCACACGGATCACCGGCTGTCCGTTGCGCAGAAACCGCGCCTTGACGCGCAGGATCTACCGAGACTGGCGATCACGTTGCGGATGGGGCTTACCAATCAACCGCTTAACATTCGCTTTGAGCGAGTAGCCGAGCGGTTTGAGCAGGCGCCCCACTGTGGTGGCACATCTTCGACCCAATCCTTTAGCCAGGCTGCGCAAACTGGCGCGGGTGTCGCACGCGCGCCCTTCGGGGTCACCGCCCGTTTGCGGTTCAACCAGCGGCAACGGTAGAGCGCCAATACCGTGGGGCCATGCAACGTCTCGGGGGCACGGTGGTGAACGCCATCACCCAGCCGACCAGAAACAGGGTGGCCTCGCGCGGGGTTCGGCCCTTGCGCTGGGCGGCTTGCCGGCAACGCCGACGGGCGCCTTCCGCCGCCTCGGGCGGGAGACGCACGGCGTGCAGCCAACCCGGTCCGCTCACCGCCCCCGACGCGCGCAACCATACCGGAAGACTGAGCGTGTCGCGGGATTGAGCGCACAGATGCGCCGCCACATCGAACCGCACCGCAGCGTGATCGAACACGTCCGCCTCCCCTGGGCGGACAAACAAGGGCATCGCCGTTAGGTTCAGGCGCACGATCGCCCCAACGTCACGCGCGAACAGGTCGAGAATCACGCGCGGTTGATTGTAGCCCCGGTCCGCCAGCACGATGTCGCCCGCCTGCCAGGGAGATCGCGTCAGGCTTTCCCCGCCATCCACCCCGGTCACATCCACCGCGTGCAAGGTCATGTGGGTTAAATCCAGCGCCAAATGCACCCGATCGTCCGTTCCCGCCGCGCCCGGTCCTTGCAGCGACGAGCCATCGACGATCGGCAACCGCAACGACGTCAAGGTGCTCTTCGTGGCGGGTAACAGCGTGTGCAGCAACGCCTTCAGCCAGGGTCCGCAGGCCCGCAAGCGCTGGTGGATCGCGGTATCGGTGATCCGCTCCGCCAGCCGCCTGAAGCTCCCGGCGGCGGGTCGCAGGGCTTGGTCGAGCCCGCAAGACAGCATCACTACTTGCAGCAGGTGCGCCGGCGTCTTGAGCTTGCGCGGGCGCGCGAACGCCTTGAACGCATGCGCCATCTCCGCGTCATCGCCTGGCAATTCCTTCAGAAAGTCTTCAAACGCAAGATCGACGGCCGTGGATGCCATGGGACATGGCGGCAAAATCGCCAGCAAAGCGCGACTCTCCACGGATTTTCCGCCGAGACACACCCGGAAGGCGTACCGGCGCATCGAGGCGGTCGCTAAGGTCGGGGGGCGCTGCGCCTGCTGGATCTAACGGACGCCGACGTCCGCCAAGCGGTGGCCGAGGCGAAGGATACGGCCAATCTCTACGCGGGGCGTTCGCGAGCGACTACTGATCTGAACCTGCTTATCTCCACCCAGCCCGCCGCGCGCGGGCTTTTTCGTGCCTGCCGCACCGGCTGTCGTGACATCGCAATCCGGCCATTTCACCCATCGGCGGCCTCATGATTCGTCCGGGGTTTTCGCTCCATCAAGCTCGACACCGCAAGTCAACGATTGACAAGCGGCATTGGCGAGTCGGGCGTAACTGGCGACATCCAGGTTTTCCGCCCGTAGCGTCTGATCGATTCCGGTTTCCTCGAACAGGCTCTGATCGATCAGCTTGGAGAGGCTGTTACGCAGGGTCTTGCGCCGTTGTCCGAAGGCGGCCGCGACGATGCGGGCGTGGAGCGCCGGATCGTCGATCGGATGGGGTCGGGGACGCAATGGGCGCAGACGTACAAAGGCGGATTCGACCTTAGGGGCTGGAGTGAAGGCGCCGGGGCCGATCCGAAACAGACAGCTTGCGCTGCACACACTTTGCACCATGACTGAGAGACGCCCATAGATCTTGTCGCCTGGGTCGGCGACGATTCGGTCCACGACTTCCTTTTGCAGCATCAGATGCAGATCGAGGATGCAGTCGGATTGCTCCAGGAAATGAAACAGGATGGGGGTGGAGATGTTGTAGGGCAGGTTGCCGACGATGCGCAGTCGCTCGCCATTGCTGGCCAGATCGCGCAGATCGAATTTGAGCGCGTCGACATTGTGGATGCGCAGATCCCCGAGCGGCCCCAGACGCTGGCGCAGCGGTTCGATAAGGTCGCGGTCGAGTTCGACCACATCGAGCGTGCCTGCCGCGGTCAGCAAACCCCTGGTGATAGCACCCTGGCCGGGGCCGATCTCCAGGAGCCGTTCTCCTGGTTTGGCGCCAATGACGGAGTGGATCCGCTCGATGATCGCGGGATCGTGGAGAAAATTCTGGCCGAAGCGTTTGCGGGGATGATGTTCCATCCGGCTAGGGTACTCGAAAGCGCGGGCGGGCGCTGGCGGTTGGCGTTTACTCCCGCTGCTCTCGCAACGCGCGTACCTCAGTTTTGCTCAGCCCAGCCTTTTCCGCCAGGAGCCGGTTATCGTCGATTGCAAGCGCAAATCGCCTCCAGCGATCAGCCGCCGGGGATTGCTCCAAGGACATCGAATAAAGCCCAATCAAGCTGCCAACTTTAGGCGCTTTCCGTGAAAGATCCTGCCCGTAGGAGCCCGCTTGCGGGCGACGTGACCGGCCACGATGCTTTCCATACGCCCACCTGTCGCCCGCAAGCGGGCTCCTACGGGGTTTGACGCTTGGCAAAGTCATTTCCGGAATTCGCTTTAATCAACAACTCCGACAGACTTCGTGGGCGAACTGCTCCAATTTGCGGGTATCGGCGGTAAACAGCCGGATGCCTTCGGAAAGTTTTTCGGTCGCCATGGCGTCTTCGTTGAGTTCCCAGCGGAAGCCGGGCTCATCAAAGGCAACCTTGGGCAGATCTAACGCGCTCGCTCGCTCGGCATCCAGCTTGCGCGGTACCTCGCCCTCCGTGGAGGCCAGTTCGCCCAGCAGTGCGGGCGAAATGGTCAGGTAATCGCAACCGGCCAGTTCCAGAATCTCGTCGAGATTGCGGAAGCTGGCGCCCATGACCACCGTCTCATAGCCATGGCGCTTGTAATAGTTGAAGATCCGGGTCACTGATCGGACGCCCGGATCCTCGTCGGCAGGGTAGCCGGCGACGTTTTCCGCTTTCTTATACCAATCGAGGATCCGTCCGACGAAGGGCGAGATCAGGGTCACGCCTGCATCGGCGCAGGCGACGGCCTGGGCGAAGCCGAACAGAAGGGTTAGATTACAGTGAATCCCCTGGCGTTCCAGAATCCCGGCGGCGCGGATCCCCTCCCAGGTGGCGGCAATCTTGAACAGCACCTGGCGGCTCGGATCGATGCCCGCGTCCTGATAAAGCGCCACCAGCCCCTCGGCGCGGCGCAGCGTGGCATCCGTGTCGAAGGAGAGCCGCGCGTCGATCTCGGTGGAGACCCGCCCCGGCACGATCTTGAGGATCTCGGTGCCAAAGTTGACGGCCAGTTTGTCCATGGTCCATCTTGCCTGGGCAAGATTGTCGCTACCGCCCCGCTCCTGACCGAACAGCGCCGCTTCCTGCATCAGGTCACGATACTGGGGCATCTGGGCCGCTTTGTAGAGCAGCGATGGATTCGTCGTGGCGTCCTGGGGCTGATAGTCGACGATGGCCTCAAAATCGCCGGTGTCCGCGACCACGGTGGTCATGCTCTTGAGTTGCGCGAGTTTGCTCATGAGTCGGTCTCCGCGTTGGGTGTGAGCGGTCAGTTCATGACCTTAAGTAAGAAAGAAGCTGTTTGGCCCCCCCGCGTCAGCCAGTCAGTATGCGGAGAGCGGGGGTTTTGTCGAATAAATCGAGATTTTAGTCGATCCTATCAGCCAATCATGGGCTTAGGCAGAATATCCAAACAGCCTCTGAGAGGGTGTAGACAAAAATAATTGAGCTGCTATTTGTATACCAGTCTACAACTGAGCTGGTGTGCGCTGATGTCGAAAGCTGGTCGTCCC
Source organism: Thiocystis violascens DSM 198 (assembly GCF_000227745.2). Lineage (NCBI taxonomy): Bacteria > Pseudomonadati > Pseudomonadota > Gammaproteobacteria > Chromatiales > Chromatiaceae > Thiocystis > Thiocystis violascens. The sequence goes on from NC_018012.1 coordinate 3,222,157, forward strand.
CCCAAGATTCACGAGGCGGAGCAAGCGGTATTGCGTCAAATTGTCACGGATCGCCCGACCTCCACGCTGTCAGAGATTGCCCGGGAACTCGCGGCACGGACGGGAATCGAGGCTCATGAAGCAACGATTCGCAAGTCCTTGCGGGAGGCGGGCGTCACGCGCCTCCGGGGCGAGAGTGGTCTCGAGGCGCAAGCGCGCGCAACGCCGCGTCGGTATGGGTATACGGATGCGCATCGTCGCCACGACCCCGACCAAAGCTACCCAAGTTGTCTGACCGATGCGGAGTGGGACTTGGTCGCCGCTCTCTTTGAGATGCCGGGCGGGCGGGGTCAACCGCCCCGCGTGTCGCGCCGGAGCATCCTGGAGGCGTGTTGCTACGTGGTGCGCACGGGGTGCGCGTGGCGGATGCTGCCGCACGATTTCGCGCCTTGGCAGAATGTCTACAAGACGTTTCGCCGTTGGAGTGCGGCTGGGAAGTTTGAGCAGATGCATGATCGACTGCGGGGGCAATGGCGCGAACGCGAGGGGCGTGAGATCGCGCCGACGGCGGCGGTGCTGGATGCGCAATCGACCCGCGGCTCGCCGCAGGGTGGACCGAGCGGCTTTGATGCGGGCAAGCAGGTCAAGGGGCGCAAGCGCAGCCTGGTGGTCGATACCTTGGGGTTCGTGTTGGCGGTGAGCGTGGTCGCGGCCAATCTTCAGGACCGCGATGCCGCCTCGGGCGCCGTCGCTGACGCGGCCGCCAAGTACCCCCAGATCAACACGCTGTTTGTCGATAGCGCCTACGCCGGTCAATTTGCCCAAACCACCGAGCAGACCCACGCGATCCGCGTGGAAGTCGTGCGCCATCCAGCCAACAAAAGCGTTGGCTCCTGGCACGTGGACGGGGCGCCTGACCGAGTGGTGATCGCCAACGCCGACGGCTTCGTTCCGCTGCCGAAGCGCTGGGTTGTCGAGCGCACCCATGCGTGGAATGAGCGTGCCCGTCGATTGATCATGCATCATGACCGTCTGCCAGCGGTCTCCGAAACCTGGGTTTGGCTGGCGGAGGCGCGCATCCTGCTGCGGCGGTTGACCACAACGGTTTGATTTTGTCTACACCCTCTGAGCCAATGCGGGAATTCCGCGCGGGCGTATCGGCTCAGGTGCAGCAGGTAGAACGCCTTGAAGGTGCGGTATTGGGATTGGTGGAAGACGATCAAAATCATCAGGATTTCGCTGAGTGTCAACCGGCTGGCGCGTTGCCGACGCCGCTCTCCCTGGGTGAGGAGTTGGCGGTGCCAGTCCGGCAGAAACTCTTGGCAGAAATCATCCACATCACAGAACACTGTTTCAAAATCGATCATGGCGGCGCTAGGGGGGCCGGATGGCATCCTGATACCTTGGCGGGTTTGCCCCCAGGGGCCGCCGCCCTTATCCAGAACTCACGTTAAACTCATACGCCATCTCCGCGTACTCGGGTGTCAATGCCTTCAGAAAGTCTTCAAACGCAAGATCGATGGGGTTGGTGGTGTGGGATCGATCTGGGCGACGCCCGCTGCGACCGCCGGGCGGTGCAGTTGGTCGAACGTCTGGCCGAGCGGCCCATGGCGAGCCTTCCGGGCGCCTGCCATGGCTGGGCGGAAACCCAGGCGGCCTATCGTTTCCTGGCTCAGGACGCCTTCGACTGGATGGATATCCTGGAACCGCATCGCCAGTGCACCCGCGAGCGTATGGCGACCCAGCCGGTGGTGCTATGCGTGCAGGACACCACCGCACTGAACTTCAACGGACGGGCCATTGAGGGGCTGGGTCCGCTGAGTTTCGCGGCCCCGCGCGGGATGTACTTGCACCCGACCGATGCCATCATCTCCGCGCGCGAACCCTTGGGCGTCCTGGATGCCTGGATGTGGGCGCAGGCGCCGAAAGACCCTGACGGGATCCGTCCGGGGATCAAGGAGAGCGTTCGCTGGGGTGAAGGGTACGCGCGGGTGGCGGACCTGGCCGCCGAGCTGCCGCAGGCCCGATTGGTCTACCTGGCCGATCGCGAAGGCGATCTGCTCGACCTCATGCGGGGCGCCCGCGATTTGGGCAACCCCGCCGACTGGCTGCTGCGCGCCAAGCACAATCGCGCCTTGCCCGAGGGCGCTGACCAAGCGTGCGGCCACCACCCTGGAGGCGGTGGTCGAGCTGATTGAGTGGTACCGGCGCGCTGGCAAGTGGAGATTTACCAGCCATGCTGCCTCCGTAGAACAATCAACGCGGGTTGTCGGCGACGTCGTTGGACGCGACATGAGGTTTTTTGCCCAGCGCCGCAGTGCCTGGCGTCGCGCACGGAGACGCTCGAGATCGGCATCATCGGCCCAAATCAGCCACTGCTGTAGGCCAGCACGCGGAACCTGACGGGCCTGCAGCCAGCCGTTGCGCAGCCAGCTGAACAGCGTCACTGACGGCATCTCCAGGGTGCGCGCCAGCTCGGGCAAAGCCCATTCATTGGGGGCACGCTCAGGCCAGGGTGCCGTACGCGAGTGGGAGATGCCGGCGGGCACACCTTGGTGCGCGCGCAGACTGGCGACCATCGGGCCATTGAAGGTCGCGCGTCGCTTGGCGGGCCGCCAGCCCTCGGCGTTGAACTGTACGGCAATCTCCGGACAGCGCAGTCCGGACGCATGCAGGGCCAACACGCGTGCCACCAGCCGCGGTTAGTCGCTGAGCTGCTCGAGGCGGGCGACCGGCCGCACCAAGTGGGTGCGGGCGCGGTGCCCGCCGATCCAGCGGACCTCCACGGCGACGCGCTCGCTGTCGTCGATGACGGTGACGGTGACTTGATCGAGGAGTTGACGCACGATGGCCTGGCGCTCGGCGGACGCGGTGGTCGGCGCCTTCCACAAGCTCGGAATGTCCGCAGCCAGTTGGCGGATGCGTGTGCGCTCGTCCTCCGATAAGGTGCGCGGCTCGTTCGACTGGAAGCGCTGGTAGTCCGTCTGCAGCCGCGCCTCAGCGCTGAGAGGTTGTGAAGAAATCGATTTTCGCCCAGTGATGGCGACAGCGCTGCCCTTTGTGCTGCGCGCAGAGCCGCGAGGCGGAGAGGAAGCCATCATCGGGAAATGGGGCGATCAATCGGCAGAGATCGGCAGAGATCGGCAGAATTCGCGCCGAAACCGACGACATTATTTATAATCAGTGCCTTATGCGGTTACTGTGGTTCCGCTAGACGCGCCTTTCCCGTCGCCCAGCAGACTCGGCGCCAAGGCGAGTGTACGCATGAGATTGTGGGCGAGGGCATGCAGCAGGAGCACACAGCGGACTTTGGCGGCACCACGCACCCGCAGTCGGGTCAGGCCGCGTTCGCGCGCCTGGGCGTTGACGCATTCGGCGGTGGCTGCCCGCTTTTTGTAGATCGCCTTGGCCGCGTCCGTTCCCATGCGTTCACGCCAGGCGCCGACGGCGGCGCTGTCGCCGTCCTTGGCGACATGCGGGTCGGTGGCGGCATCTTTCGGTTTGGGCACCGGAGCGTAGACTAAGGTGTGCGCGCCGGCGCGATCCAATTGGTCATGGGCCGGATAGCCACCGTCGACCAGCCACTCATCGGGGCTCTGTCCGCAACGCTCCTCGACCTGCTCGATCATGGGTAGGAGTTGCGCCATGTCGGTGCCGACGGGCACGCTCATTCCACGCATGGGTGCGCTCGACAACCCAGCGCTTCGGCAGCGGAACGAAGCCGTCGGCGTTGGCGATCACCACTCGGTCAGGCGCCCCGTCCACGTGCCAGGAGCCAACGCTTTTGTTGGCTGGATGGCGCACGACTTCCACGCGGATCGCGTGGGTCTGCTCGGTAGGTTTGGGCAAATTGACCGGCGTAGGCGCTATCGACAAACAGCGTGTTGATCTGGGGGTACTTGGCGGCCGCGTCAGCGACGGCGCCCGAGGCGGCATCGCGGTCCTGAAGATTGGCCGCGACCACGCTCACCGCCAACACGAACCCCAAGGTATCGACCACCAGGCTGCGCTTGCGCCCCTTGACCTGCTTGCCCGCATCAAAGCCGCTCGGTCCACCCTGCGGCGAGCCGCAGGTCGATTGCGCATCCAGCACCGCCGCCGTCGGCGCGATCTCACGCCCCTCGCGTTCGCGCCATTGCCCCCGCAGTCGATCATGCATCTGCTCAAACTTCCCAGCCGCACTCCAACGGCGAAACGTCTTGTAGACATTCTGCCAAGGCGCGAAATCGTGCGGCAGCATCCGCCACGCGCACCCCGTGCGCACCACGTAGCAACACGCCTCCAGGATGCTCCGGCGCGACACGCGGGGCGGTTGACCCCGCCCGCCCGGCATCTCAAAGAGAGCGGCGACCAAGTCCCACTCCGCATCGGTCAGACAACTTGGGTAGCTTTGGTCGGGGTCGTGGCGACGATGCGCATCCGTATACCCATACCGACGCGGCGTTGCGCGCGCTTGCGCCTCGAGACCACTCTCGCCCCGGAGGCGCGTGACGCCCGCCTCCCGCAAGGACTTGCGAATCGTTGCTTCATGAGCCTCGATTCCCGTCCGTGCCGCGAGTTCCCGGGCAATCTCTGACAGCGTGGAGGTCGGGCGATCCGTGACAATTTGACGCAATACCGCTTGCTCCGCCTCGTGAATCTTGGGGGGACGACCAGCTTTCGACATCAGCGCACACCAGCTCAGTTGTAGACTGGTATACAAATAGCAGCTCAATTATTTTTGTCTACACCCTCTGAGCGCAGCCTCCCACTGTTGCTCGAGTGTGCGCGCCACCAGCCGGTGCTCAGGCTCGACCGCCTGGTACTGGTGCGCCGCCCGCTCCGCGTCGTCGTGCGCGCGCTCCAGGCGCTGCTGCCACTCGGCGTGATGGCGGGCACGCTGCCCTTCGAGATCCTCGGCCACTTGGAGACTGATCTCCAGCGCGGCACCGCTGAGCGATTGGCACAGGGGCGCCCCGTCGTCGACGGCCTCGCGGCTGCAGACGTAGCGTCATCCGCTCGCATTGTTGGTGTATTGGGTGGCCATGCGCAGACCACGCGCCCTGACAGCAGTGAGAGACCCTGACGAGGTACGCCCCCATACGCGCCAACTTAACCGCACCGTTGACTTACTTGTGAGTTCATCATCTGCATGACCCTGGCCGGAAGGGTTTGCAAGCGGCGGCGGCGCGGACGTTCCTTGAGCACGTCGAGGCAGGTGTCCCAGTGTTCGTCTCGCCAGCGTTGCACCTCGAGAATCCAGCGATCGACCTCTTGGCGAACGATGATCAGCAGCCGCCACGGGGTCAGCCGACGGGGCCGGTCCAGCAGGTCGATGCCGCCTGCGGCATGGCGCTGGGCGCGTCGCTCGATGACCAGTGCATAGAGCAATTTTCCCCGGATCCAGACCTCGCCTAAGCGACTGTTTCGCTGGTTGCGCAGGGCTTCGAGGTCAAGCAAGGTCTTGAGGCGCTTGAACGCCAGTTCCACTTGCCAGCGGTAGCGGTACAGCGCCAACACCGTGGGGCCATCCAAAGTCTCGGGGGCACGGTGGTGAACACCTCATCACCTATCACATTCTGGCAAACTGCCGCTCAGTCGATGTTGAGGTGATTGAGGATCATGGGAAGCGTCAAACGATTGGCTGATGAAGTGGCGTGCGGGCTGCGCGAGGTGCACCCGCGTCTGCGCAAGACGGTGGTGAGCAAGCTGGCGTTGGCGGTCGGGGCGATGATCGAAGGCCAAACCCCGAACACGGTGGAGTTGGCCAATCTGCTGCCCTTGGACACCGAGCGGCAGGACATGCGCGAGCAATGGCTGAGGCGTTTGCTGAAGAATCCGCGGTTGGGTCCGGGAATGGTGATTGAGCCCTTTGCACGAGCGGAGTTGGCGAAGGCGGCCAGCCATGGTCAGACGGTGTTGTTGAGCCTGGACCAAACCGATTTGGGTGATCGGATGGCGCTGCTGATGGTGGCGTTGCGGGTGGGTGATCGCGCGATACCGCTGGCGTGGCGGGCTGAGGAAGGGGCGGCCAATCTCGGCTTCGCGGGCCAGCAGGTGGTGTTGGAGCCGCTCCTGGCCTGGCTGCCGTCCGGGGCGCGCGTGCTGCTATCGGCGGACCGGTTCTATCCGTCGGCGGGCCTGTTCGGGTGGCTCCAAGCCCGGGGCTGGAGCGACCGGCTGCGCCTGAAGAGCAACGTGCTAACGGATACCGGGCAGGGCGATGAGACGACGACGGGCGCGTTGGCACACGGGGTGACGGAACGTTACTTCACCGGTGTGCGCCTGTTTGCGCAGGGGGTGATCACGAACCTCGGGATCCTGCACGAGGATGGCCACCCCGAGCCGTGGATCATTGCCATGGACGCCGCCCCGACACGGGCAAGCGTGCTTGACGACGCTGCTCGCTGGGCCATCGAACCGATGTTCTCCGACGTCAAGGGCCGGGGCTTCGACTTGGAGGATTCGCAACTCCAGCATGCCGAGCGTTTGGAGCGACTGGTGCTCATCATGGCCTTGGCCATGTACTGGTGTGTTCGCGCCGGCCGAGACGAGGGGCTGAACGATCCGACACCACTCGAAAAAAAGTCCAGGCGCAGAACGACCCCGCGCATTGGAGCTTCAGGAAACTCTATCGTAGCCTGGTCTCGTGGTTCACGCGCGGCCTGCGCCGTCTGAAGCGGTGCCTTCAAAACGACCTCCCGTTGCCCGCTTTTCATGCCCGTGAGTAACTGATAGGTGATGAGGGTGAACACCATGACCCAGCCGGCCAGAAATAAGGTGGCGTCACTCGGGGTTCGCCCTTTGCGTTGAGCCGTTTTTCGGCACCGCCGACGGGCGGCTTCCGCCGCCTCGGGCGGGAGACGCACCGCGTGCAGCCAACCCGGTCCGCTCACCTCCGGCGTGCGCAACCACACCGGCAGACTCAGCGTGTCGCTGGAGTGGGCGCGCAGAGGCGCCGCCACCTCGAGCCGCACCGCAGCAGGATCGAGCACGTCTGCATCCCCTCGGCGGACAAACAAGGGCATCGCCGTGGGGTTCAAGCGCACGATCACCCCAACGCCACGCGCGAACAGGTCGAGAATCACCCGTGGCTGATTGTAGCCCCGATCCACGAGCACGATGTCTCCTGCCTGCCACGGGTAACGTGTCAGGGTTTCCCCGCCATCCACCCCGGTCACGTCCACCGCGTGCACGGTCATCTGGGTTAAATCCAACGCCAAATGCACCCGATAATCCGTTCCCTCGGCGCCCGGGCCTTGCAGCGACGATCCATCGACGATCGGCAACCGCAATGACGTCAAGGTGCTCTTCGTGGCGGGTAACAGCGTGTGCAGCAGGGTCCGCACGCCCGCAAGCGCTGGTGGATTGCGGTATCGGTGATGCGTTCCTCCAGCAGCGTAAAGCTTCCGGCAGTCGTTCGCCGTGCCTGATCCAACCCACAAGACAGCATCACCACTTGCAGCAATTGCGCCGGCGTCTTGAGCTTGCGCGGGCGTGCGAATGCCTTGAACTCACGTGCCATCTTCGCGTATTCGGGTGGCAATTCCTTCAGAAACTCTTCAAACGCGAGATCGATGGGCTGGGGCGCGCGGAGCATGGCAGCAAAATGCCCAACAAATCGCGCCTCTCCACTGATTTTCAAGGGCTTGCCGGCTATGTTGGCGCGTATGAGGTACACCCCCCGCTTGAGCCGTGTTCGCGGCAAGTTGGCGCAGATTAGCCTAGTACTGCGTCCAGCTGATATAGGCCGGCAGGCGGTCCTTGAGCAGCACCTCCCACTACTCCGGGCCAGCGACCGTGCGCCCGGTGGAGGGGCGCACGGGCTGGCGGCGGCGCGGATCCGTGGGGCGGCGACCATCGACGTAGGCGCCGGCATAAATCGGATGGTGCAGCAGGTTGCTCAGAGGGTGTAGACAAAAATAATTGAGCTGCTATTTGTATACCAGTCTACAACTGAGCTGGTGTGCGCTGATGTCGAAAGCTGGTCGTCCCCCCAAGATTCACGAGGCGGAGCAAGCGGTATTGCGTCAAATTGTCACGGATCGCCCGACCTCCACGCTGTCAGAGATTGCCCGGGAACTCGCGGCACGGACGGGAATCGAGGCTCATGAAGCAACGATTCGCAAGTCCTTGCGGGAGGCGGGCGTCACGCGCCTCCGGGGCGAGAGTGGTCTCGAGGCGCAAGCGCGCGCAACGCCGCGTCGGTATGGGTATACGGATGCGCATCGTCGCCACGACCCCGACCAAAGCTACCCAAGTTGTCTGACCGATGCGGAGTGGGACTTGGTCGCCGCTCTCTTTGAGATGCCGGGCGGGCGGGGTCAACCGCCCCGCGTGTCGCGCCGGAGCATCCTGGAGGCGTGTTGCTACGTGGTGCGCACGGGGTGCGCGTGGCGGATGCTGCCGCACGATTTCGCGCCTTGGCAGAATGTCTACAAGACGTTTCGCCGTTGGAGTGCGGCTGGGAAGTTTGAGCAGATGCATGATCGACTGCGGGGGCAATGGCGCGAACGCGAGGGGCGTGAGATCGCGCCGACGGCGGCGGTGCTGGATGCGCAATCGACCCGCGGCTCGCCGCAGGGTGGACCGAGCGGCTTTGATGCGGGCAAGCAGGTCAAGGGGCGCAAGCGCAGCCTGGTGGTCGATACCTTGGGGTTCGTGTTGGCGGTGAGCGTGGTCGCGGCCAATCTTCAGGACCGCGATGCCGCCTCGGGCGCCGTCGCTGACGCGGCCGCCAAGTACCCCCAGATCAACACGCTGTTTGTCGATAGCGCCTACGCCGGTCAATTTGCCCAAACCACCGAGCAGACCCACGCGATCCGCGTGGAAGTCGTGCGCCATCCAGCCAACAAAAGCGTTGGCTCCTGGCACGTGGACGGGGCGCCTGACCGAGTGGTGATCGCCAACGCCGACGGCTTCGTTCCGCTGCCGAAGCGCTGGGTTGTCGAGCGCACCCATGCGTGGAATGAGCGTGCCCGTCGATTGATCATGCATCATGACCGTCTGCCAGCGGTCTCCGAAACCTGGGTTTGGCTGGCGGAGGCGCGCATCCTGCTGCGGCGGTTGACCACAACGGTTTGATTTTGTCTACACCCTCTCAGCGTCACGCGGTTAGGTCGGCGCTATTGCAACTGCCCAGTCTGGGGGCCACTGACCGCCCGATAGGGCTGCTCGAGCTGATGTGCGACCAGATAATGCAGGACGCCATTGAGCGTACCGCGGCGCGCAAACTGCACGAAGATCGTCTCGATCACCTCACGCGTCTGGGCGTCCGGATCCTTGATCACATTCCCCGCCAGATCGCGCAGATAGCCCATGGGCAGCCGCATCTTGATCTCGCCATGGCGCGCCTTCGCCCGCTTGCCCTCGAGCATACGCTGCTTGAGGATATGCAGCGCGGCCTCTGACATGGTCCACTTCAGCCCCAGCAGCAACCGATCGTTGTCGGTCTGCGGATCATACAGCCCATCGCCATCCCGGATTAGGGTAATGGGATGGTCCGCCCCGCTCCTCCAACGAGCCTTCAGCGGGCACAATGAGCGATGAGTTTGAAACATCGTCAACCGAGGTCGCGGAGCAGACCAATGACAGAGTGTCGCAAAGAGCCTGTTGTCACGATGGGTATCGATCTGGCCAAGAACAGCATGCATCTGTACGGGGTGGATGCGCAGGGGTGCCAAGTGTTCAGCAAGAAGGTGAGCCGCGGGAAGTTGAGCGCGTTCATGGCGAATCGCCCACCGTGCCTGGTGGCGATGGAGGCGTGCGGGAGCGCGCACCATTGGGCGCGGGTGTTGCGCGACTTTGGTCATGAGGTGCGGCTGATCGCCCCGCAGTTCGTCAAGCCGTTTGTGAAATCCAACAAAAACGACGCGGTCGATACCGAGGCGATCTGCGAGGCGGTACAGAGGCCGAACATGTGCTTCGTGGCCGTCAAGACCGTCGAACAGCAAGACCTCCAGGCGATTCATCGGATGCGCAGCCTCAACGTCGAGCGGCGTACCGCCCAGGTCAACCAGGTGCGCGGTCTGCTGCTGGAGTACGGGGTCGAGATTCCCCAGGGGCGCGCGGCGCTGATGCGGCGCCTGTCCGAGATTCTCGAAGAGGCCGAGAACGGCTTGAGCAAACGCTTTCGCGCCGAGCTGAATCGCCTGCTTGAGGAGTTGCGCCATCTCGATGAGCAGGTGGCGCATTTCGACAGCCAGGTTCAGGTCATCGCCCAGAGTGACGAGACCGTCCAGCGGCTGATGACGATCCCCGGCATCGGCGCCCTCGTGGCGACGGCGTTGCTGGCGGCTGTCGGCGAGGACGTCAGCCTGTTTCGCAACGGTCGCGGCTTAGCCGCCTGGCTCGGGCTGGTCCCGCGGCAGCATTCCACCGGCGGACGCGAGCGCCTGCTCGGGATCGGCACGCGCGGCGACGTCTACCTGCGCCAGCTGCTCATCCACGGGGCACGCGCCGTCATGCGCTGGGTCGAGCGCAAGGAGGATCCTACCAGCCGCTGGGCGACGGCCCTCAAGGCCCGCCGTCACACCAATGTCGCCGTCGTGGCGCTGGCCAACAAGATCGCGCGGGTGGCCTACGCTGTGATGCGCACCGGCAAGCCCTCTGACCCGGAAGCCGGCAAGCCGCTCCAGGCCGCCGTCTGAGACCGGCGAGGCGCGCCCTCAGGCGGGATGAATCGCGACCTTCCGGTCGTCGCCACCGACTAACGAGTACCGAACACCACGAGTTGCGAAGCGTGAACATCACTGTGATGGCATGAAACTCGATCTTCAAATTTTTCCTGCTTGACAAAAAGCGCGAAGATGGCTCCTCTTGCCTGAGGAGGGGGCGCTGCCATTTTTTCTGCCCCACTACCCTTTATCGAGCGTTATGTCGACTCCCTGGATGAAGCGCTGAGGCATCATGCGCCGGGCCGGGGATTGAGCCGTTGCCAGCGTGCCTGGCTGAGGTTCTGCCTGATGGGGGTGCTCCTGACCAATACGGTGTGCTGGGCGGCCTTCGAGCGCGCGGGCTTGAGGGTGTATCGACTCGGAGCGTTGTCGTGGATGTTCCGACATACCAAGCTCGTCTGGGAGCGGCTCTGGGAGGTGAGCGTCGCGGTGGTGCTGGAACAGTACGGGGTTCACGAAGGCATTCTGGCGGCGGACGACAGCGATCAGCGCCGTGCCAAGCGCACGCCCCGGATTCATCGGGCGCACAAGCTCTGCGACAAGAAGACGGGGGGCTATTTCAACGGGCAAGCCCTGGTGTTTCTGCTGCTGGTGACCTCCACGGTGACCGTGCCGGTCGGGTTTCGTTTTTCCTGCCCGGATCCCAAGCAAGTGGCTTGGCGCCGGGAAGAGCAGCGATGGAAGCGCTTGAACGTGGCGAAAGCCCAGCGTCCGCCCTGTCCCCCGGCCGATTCGGCCTATCCGGGCAAGGCCCAGCTCGTGTTGGAGCTGATCCAAACGTTTCGCCAGGCTCATCCTCAGGTGCGCATCAAGGCGATGTTGGCCGATGCCTTGTACGGAACCCAAGCCTTCATGGACCAGGCCAGCGCCCTGTGCAGCGGAATCCAAACGGTGAGCCAGTTGCGTGGCAATCAAAAGGTTCGCTTCCGTGGCCAGGAGCGCCCGCTGACGGCGTTCTTTAGCGCCTACCCGGGCGTCACGCAGCGTATCCGCGTGCGCGGCGGTACCGAGATCGAGGTCATCGTCAGCAGCGCGCGGGGGCTTGTGTGCGCCCATGGCAAAAAGCGCTTTGTGGTTGCCCTGCGCGACCCCTGCGAAACCGAATTTCGCGACCTGGTCGCCACTGACTTGAGCTGGCGGACCCTGGACATCGTCCAAGTCGATACTCTGAGGTGGTTAGTCGAAGTGTTTTTGGAGGATTGGAAGCTCAATGAAGGGTGGGGGCAACTGGCCAAACAGCCCGACGAAGAGGGGGCAAGCCGAAGCCTGACCCTGAGTCTGCTGCTCGACCACGCCCTCCTCCTTCACCCCGAGCAACGAACCCGCCTCAATCACCAGGCGCCCGCGTGCACCGTGGGCAGCCTCCGACACCACTGCCAGAGTGAGGCGTTGATGGACATGTTCCGACGGCTGTTGGCGGCCGAGGATCCCGCCGCACAGTTCGCGCAACTGACAGAAACCATCAAGACCCTGTTTCCTCTGGCCCCGTCGACCAAGCACATGAGTGGGCGTGACCTGGGGCGGCAAGAACTGACACCCGCGTTACGATACCGCGCCGCAGATGCCTGCGCATAGCGTATCGCCATGGCTAAAGTCGAACTTTAAAAACTCGAAGATCGAGTATTATGGACTTCGCCGCTGGGATCAAATAGGTCAGGGAGATCTCGGACACGGAGAGTTGTGTGTAATGGGACGCCCATTACCCCATTAAGCAGAATTCAGAAGATGTTGTTCCACGTGGAACACGTCGGAATCGAAAAATTAGCGTGATTTTGATATTGGCTCTTTCTGCGTTTTAGATGGCTCTGGTCAGCAAGGCCGAAAGCATGGGCCGGAGCAGCCCCTGACCGCGCTGACGGACGTTGTGTGTGAACTGAAAAAAGCCCAGGTAGAGCGGCAATTTTTCCTGGGAGATCCCGCGATGAGGGCGCGGCCAAGAGCGCAACAGTGACCAGAAGCCCTCCATGGTGTTGACATGGACCTCGTGGAAGCCGTCGCCGTCCTCATCACGGGCATACTCGCCCAGGCTGTGGCAGACTGTCTGATGACCATAACCCCACTCAGGTAGCCGGGCATCGATGTTGTACTCGTCGGTGTAGACCTGTGTGCCTGGAGCAATGATCTCTAAAATCAACGGACGAATGGTCTTTTTCCTCATCACCTATCACATTCTGGCAAACTGCCGCTCAGTCGATGTTGAGGTGATTGAGGATCATGGGAAGCGTCAAACGATTGGCTGATGAAGTGGCGTGCGGGCTGCGCGAGGTGCACCCGCGTCTGCGCAAGACGGTGGTGAGCAAGCTGGCGTTGGCGGTCGGGGCGATGATCGAAGGCCAAACCCCGAACACGGTGGAGTTGGCCAATCTGCTGCCCTTGGACACCGAGCGGCAGGACATGCGCGAGCAATGGCTGAGGCGTTTGCTGAAGAATCCGCGGTTGGGTCCGGGAATGGTGATTGAGCCCTTTGCACGAGCGGAGTTGGCGAAGGCGGCCAGCCATGGTCAGACGGTGTTGTTGAGCCTGGACCAAACCGATTTGGGTGATCGGATGGCGCTGCTGATGGTGGCGTTGCGGGTGGGTGATCGCGCGATACCGCTGGCGTGGCGGGCTGAGGAAGGGGCGGCCAATCTCGGCTTCGCGGGCCAGCAGGTGGTGTTGGAGCCGCTCCTGGCCTGGCTGCCGTCCGGGGCGCGCGTGCTGCTATCGGCGGACCGGTTCTATCCGTCGGCGGGCCTGTTCGGGTGGCTCCAAGCCCGGGGCTGGAGCGACCGGCTGCGCCTGAAGAGCAACGTGCTAACGGATACCGGGCAGGGCGATGAGACGACGACGGGCGCGTTGGCACACGGGGTGACGGAACGTTACTTCACCGGTGTGCGCCTGTTTGCGCAGGGGGTGATCACGAACCTCGGGATCCTGCACGAGGATGGCCACCCCGAGCCGTGGATCATTGCCATGGACGCCGCCCCGACACGGGCAAGCGTGCTTGACGACGCTGCTCGCTGGGCCATCGAACCGATGTTCTCCGACGTCAAGGGCCGGGGCTTCGACTTGGAGGATTCGCAACTCCAGCATGCCGAGCGTTTGGAGCGACTGGTGCTCATCATGGCCTTGGCCATGTACTGGTGTGTTCGCGCCGGCCGAGACGAGGGGCTGAACGATCCGACACCACTCGAAAAAAAGTCCAGGCGCAGAACGACCCCGCGCATTGGAGCTTCAGGAAACTCTATCGTAGCCTGGTCTCGTGGTTCACGCGCGGCCTGCGCCGTCTGAAGCGGTGCCTTCAAAACGACCTCCCGTTGCCCGCTTTTCATGCCCGTGAGTAACTGATAGGTGATGAGGGTTATCAAGAGAGACTCCCTATGGTCAAGTATGTTGTGCGGCTCACCGAGGAGGAGCGAACGGCACTGACGGAGGTGATCGGCAAAGGCAAGGCAGCGGCCCGAAAGATCAAACATGCGAACGTCCTGCTCAAGCTCGATGCCGGTGGGCCCGGTTGGAGCGATGCGCAAGCCGCAGACGCCTTCGACTGCAGCGCGCGCACGGTCTTCAGCATCCGACAACGCTTTGTCGAGGCCGGCTTGGAGGCGGCGCTGGAGCGCAAGAAGCGCGAGCACCCGCCGCGTGAACGACTTCTGGACGGGGACGGCGAGGCACAACTGGTGCGCCTCGCCTGCTCCGCACCGCCTGAAGGACAGGCACGCTGGACCCTCACGCTCTTGGCCGAAAGCCTCGTCGAGTTGCAGGTCGTGGAGACGATCTCGCCGCAAACCGTCATGCGTACGCTCAAAAAAACGTTCTGAAACCGCACCTGCGCACGTGCTGGGTGATTCCGCCCGAGCACAATGCCGAGTTCGTGGCCTGCATGGAAGACGTTCTGGAGGTCTATCGCCGTCCCTATGATCCGCAGCGCCCGGTGATCTGCCTCGACGAGCAGCCGACACAGCTGATCGGCGAAACCCGCACGCCGATTCCGCTGCAACCCGGCCAAGCACAACGCTACGACTACGAATACGAACGCATCGGCACCGCCAACAACTTCATGATCGTCGAGCCACTGGCTGGCTGGCGCAAGGTCAGCGTCCGCGCCACCAAGACCGCGCTTGATCTCGCCAATGAGCTCAAGGAGCTGCTGGACGTCGATTACCCTAAGGCTGAAAAGGTCGTTCTGGTTTGGGACAATCTCAACACCCATGCGCCGGCGTCGCTGTACAAAGCCTTTCCGCCGCAGGAGGCGCGTCGACTCTTGGACCGCCTGGAGATCCACTACACCCCCAAACACGGCAGCTGGCTCGACATCGCCGAGATCGAGCTCAGCGTCTTCACCAAGCAGTGTCTCGATCGGCGCATCGACAACATCGACACCCTGCGCAGCGAGGCCAAGGCTTGGGAGGATCGCCGCAATGCTTCCGGGGCTGTTGTCGACTGGCAGTTCACGACCGACAATGCACGCATCAAGCTCAAACGCCTATATCCGCAACTTAATGAGGAATGAGGTACTAGGTTGGATCATGCTAAAGATCAGTGGCTTCTCTTTTTCCAGGGTTCCGTAGCCGGGCGCCCCCTTCAGCCGACGGCAGCGCCCCTTGCGCCCTATTTTCACGGCTTCAGGATGGCTTTTGTGACCGGCCGCCACGTACACCTCGTCACACTCGACCTCTCCCGATAAAATCGGCGTCGGCTGGCTGTCGACGATCCCTGCGCGCAGCTGTTCGGTCACCCGCTGCACGTCATCCTCGTTTAGACTCAACTCGTGGGCAATCTGAAGGTTGGAGAGGTTCAAGCCCATCAGGTACAGACGGCCGATCCAGGCCGTCAACGACGGATGCCGACCAGCGAAGATCGTTCCAGTCAAGTCGTCGAAGTCGCGCCCCCCTGCAACGAGACTTCCGGCGCGCTGGCTGGGTGGCGTCTCGCCCTTGTTTGCTCACCTGCGACGACTGGCAGCGTGGACACGTCACGCCTTCGGGCCAGTGCAAACCACGCAGGACTGCGTAACGCTTGACGTCGTCCAGCAGCGTTGTGAGGGAGATCATCAGCCTAACTCCGAGAGCTGCAAGCCTACCTGGCGGTTCGTGACGATAAGCCTATTGTTAATGCATTATAAAAACTTGGCAGCCGCCTGAAGCGCCGGAAGAGCCACCACAGAGATCCAGCAGCGGATACCAGTCGGAGCAGTTACGAGACAGACGGGTGACATCGATCAAGAGGATGATGCCAACCTGCTCCAGGGTGACCTGGCTGAGCAATTCCTTGAACCCCTCGCGATGGTGGGCGCTGGCGGCGGTCAGGCCCAGATCGGTATCGATGATGTGGATCTTCAACTCAGAGGGTGTAGACAAAAATAATTGAGCTGCTATTTGTATACCAGTCTACAACTGAGCTGGTGTGCGCTGATGTCGAAAGCTGGTCGTCCCCCCAAGATTCACGAGGCGGAGCAAGCGGTATTGCGTCAAATTGTCACGGATCGCCCGACCTCCACGCTGTCAGAGATTGCCCGGGAACTCGCGGCACGGACGGGAATCGAGGCTCATGAAGCAACGATTCGCAAGTCCTTGCGGGAGGCGGGCGTCACGCGCCTCCGGGGCGAGAGTGGTCTCGAGGCGCAAGCGCGCGCAACGCCGCGTCGGTATGGGTATACGGATGCGCATCGTCGCCACGACCCCGACCAAAGCTACCCAAGTTGTCTGACCGATGCGGAGTGGGACTTGGTCGCCGCTCTCTTTGAGATGCCGGGCGGGCGGGGTCAACCGCCCCGCGTGTCGCGCCGGAGCATCCTGGAGGCGTGTTGCTACGTGGTGCGCACGGGGTGCGCGTGGCGGATGCTGCCGCACGATTTCGCGCCTTGGCAGAATGTCTACAAGACGTTTCGCCGTTGGAGTGCGGCTGGGAAGTTTGAGCAGATGCATGATCGACTGCGGGGGCAATGGCGCGAACGCGAGGGGCGTGAGATCGCGCCGACGGCGGCGGTGCTGGATGCGCAATCGACCCGCGGCTCGCCGCAGGGTGGACCGAGCGGCTTTGATGCGGGCAAGCAGGTCAAGGGGCGCAAGCGCAGCCTGGTGGTCGATACCTTGGGGTTCGTGTTGGCGGTGAGCGTGGTCGCGGCCAATCTTCAGGACCGCGATGCCGCCTCGGGCGCCGTCGCTGACGCGGCCGCCAAGTACCCCCAGATCAACACGCTGTTTGTCGATAGCGCCTACGCCGGTCAATTTGCCCAAACCACCGAGCAGACCCACGCGATCCGCGTGGAAGTCGTGCGCCATCCAGCCAACAAAAGCGTTGGCTCCTGGCACGTGGACGGGGCGCCTGACCGAGTGGTGATCGCCAACGCCGACGGCTTCGTTCCGCTGCCGAAGCGCTGGGTTGTCGAGCGCACCCATGCGTGGAATGAGCGTGCCCGTCGATTGATCATGCATCATGACCGTCTGCCAGCGGTCTCCGAAACCTGGGTTTGGCTGGCGGAGGCGCGCATCCTGCTGCGGCGGTTGACCACAACGGTTTGATTTTGTCTACACCCTCTGACCTCGGGTGAAAAATTTGTTGCTTTCTTCATGGCTCCATACTCTCAAATGTTGGCGCATCCGAGAAAGCCGGGGCGGTTCAGTTTTTGACGTTGCCAAGGACGGTGTTGAGCCACTGGAACTCCGGGATCGCTAGGCGGCGTTAGCCGCCGCCGGTGACGATGGGTTGGTGCTCTAAACCGACTTCGACTATTCGGCGCCGGTCGCGCTATAACTTGCTGATTCTTCGTTTCCCGCAGAAAAAGGTCGGCACTACAAGCCATCGGTCAGGCGCTCTGCGCGATCCGCTCAGAGGGTGTAGACAAAATCAAACCGTTGTGGTCAACCGCCGCAGCAGGATGCGCGCCTCCGCCAGCCAAACCCAGGTTTCGGAGACCGCTGGCAGACGGTCATGATGCATGATCAATCGACGGGCACGCTCATTCCACGCATGGGTGCGCTCGACAACCCAGCGCTTCGGCAGCGGAACGAAGCCGTCGGCGTTGGCGATCACCACTCGGTCAGGCGCCCCGTCCACGTGCCAGGAGCCAACGCTTTTGTTGGCTGGATGGCGCACGACTTCCACGCGGATCGCGTGGGTCTGCTCGGTGGTTTGGGCAAATTGACCGGCGTAGGCGCTATCGACAAACAGCGTGTTGATCTGGGGGTACTTGGCGGCCGCGTCAGCGACGGCGCCCGAGGCGGCATCGCGGTCCTGAAGATTGGCCGCGACCACGCTCACCGCCAACACGAACCCCAAGGTATCGACCACCAGGCTGCGCTTGCGCCCCTTGACCTGCTTGCCCGCATCAAAGCCGCTCGGTCCACCCTGCGGCGAGCCGCGGGTCGATTGCGCATCCAGCACCGCCGCCGTCGGCGCGATCTCACGCCCCTCGCGTTCGCGCCATTGCCCCCGCAGTCGATCATGCATCTGCTCAAACTTCCCAGCCGCACTCCAACGGCGAAACGTCTTGTAGACATTCTGCCAAGGCGCGAAATCGTGCGGCAGCATCCGCCACGCGCACCCCGTGCGCACCACGTAGCAACACGCCTCCAGGATGCTCCGGCGCGACACGCGGGGCGGTTGACCCCGCCCGCCCGGCATCTCAAAGAGAGCGGCGACCAAGTCCCACTCCGCATCGGTCAGACAACTTGGGTAGCTTTGGTCGGGGTCGTGGCGACGATGCGCATCCGTATACCCATACCGACGCGGCGTTGCGCGCGCTTGCGCCTCGAGACCACTCTCGCCCCGGAGGCGCGTGACGCCCGCCTCCCGCAAGGACTTGCGAATCGTGGCTTCATGAGCCTCGATTCCCGTCCGTGCCGCGAGTTCCCGGGCAATCTCTGACAGCGTGGAGGTCGGGCGATCCGTGACAATTTGACGCAATACCGCTTGCTCCGCCTCGTGAATCTTGGGGGGACGACCAGCTTTCGACATCAGCGCACACCAGCTCAGTTGTAGACTGGTATACAAATAGCAGCTCAATTATTTTTGTCTACACCCTCTCAGCGAGCGGGCCGTTCGCATGGTGCGGGCGCATCAAGGGGAGCATGAGTCGCAATGGACGGCGATCGGTTGCACGGCGGAGACGCGACGACGCTGGATACGGCAATCGGAGCAGGACAACGGCGAATGCGAGGAGGCGACGACCGCCGAGCGGGAGCGAATCAGGGGGGTTGGAGCGGGAGGTACGGGAACGGCGTCAGGCCAATAAAATCCTGCGCAAGGCATCGGCGTATGTTGCCCAGGCGGAACTCGACCGCCCGTTCGAGCGATGAAGGCGTTGATCGACCGGCACCATGATGCCGATGGAGTCGAGCCGATCGGCAAGGTGTTGCGAATCGCGCCATCGACTGACTGGCTGCCGGCGACCCGCCGGGCCGATCCCGGCCAACGGTCGGCACGATCCCTGAGCGCCGAACACTTGTGCGGAGAAATCCAGCGGATCTGGGAGGAAGGCTTCCGGGTTCGCCGCCCGTTCGTCGCGTCGTGCTGTACGCAAGCGTCGAAATCCATCGCCACCCCGACATAGAGGTTGATCTTCAAGGTCTCGGAAAGCGCGCGGCCGACGCGCACAAAAACGGGAATATAGCGATTCTCCCCGACGCAGCCAGGTAACTGGCCTTCCCGGTTGAGTCGATGGCGATAGGAGCGATAATCGGTGCCCATGCCGACCTTCCAGCCAGAATTCAGCACATAGGAGAGTTCCAGTCCAGCCGGACCGGTCGGGCCGACAACCAATGGATTCGTGATGCGTAGGCGATCGGTGATCTGCCAATCGACCATCGGGGCCGAAGCTGCCGACATGGTCAAAATGGCGACATGGGAGACCCTTTGTCGGCGCGAGTGAGACCGGGCCATTGGCATTCGCAATGGATGCGAAAAAGACATCGAACTACCGATTGTCCGAACCTGAATCGGCTTCGTCAATGCGCGGCGGCACGCTTGCCAGCGACTTCACCCGCAGATGCAGCGCGGCCTTGGACAGTAGATGGGCGCTGACCGGGGCGGTGATGAACAGGAACAGGGTGACCAGGATTTCGTGGAAACTCACGCCATCCCCCTGGGTGCTGAAATGAATCATGGACGCGATCAGCAGACTGCCAACGCCCAGCGTGGTGGCTTTGGTCGGACCGTGCAGCCGGGTATAAAAATCGCCCAGACGTGCCAGCCCCAGCGAGCCGATGAAGGTGAAGAGGGCGCCGATCAGGATGAGTGCGGACAACAGGATTTCCAGCATGGCTTGACCTATTCGATGATGTCGCCGCGCAACAGATATTTGCAGAGCGCGACCGTTCCGACGAAGCCCATCATGGCGATCAGGAGCGCCGCCTCGAAATAGAGCGAGGAATCGAGATGAATGCCGAGCAGAACCAGCAGGGCGATGGCGTTCACATAGAGCGTGTCGAGCGCGAGGATGCGGTCCGGCTGATCCGGTCCGCGCAGCAGACGCCAGAGGGTCAGTGCGAAGGCGGCGGAGACCAGCCCCAAGGCGATGGTGACGGCGAGATTCAGCATGGCTCGAAGACCTGGAGTAGGGGCGCCTCGTAGCGGCGCTTGAGGGTTGCCGCGAGGGCGTCCGGATTGCCGACGTGCAGGCCGTGCACCACCAGACTGCGACGATCCGGACTCAGCCAGGAGGAGACGGTGCCGGGCGTCAGCGAGATGGTGTTGGCGAACAGACTGATCCCAAGCTCCGAGCGCAGATCGAGCGGGACCGTCACGAAGGCCGGGGTCAGCCGGCGCGGTCCGCGCAGGATGAGAAAGGCGACGTTGAGATTGGCAACCAGAATGTCATAGAGCACCAGGAGCAGAAAGCGGAACAGGGTCACTGGTCGATGGATGCGGATGCGTTCGGGCCAGAAGCGCAGGGTGAAGATGAGAATTGCCCATCCCAACAGCAGGCCGAGCAGAATCTGTCCGGGCGCCAGGCTATTCGCCAGAAGCAGCCAGATCAAGGCGAGGAGCGGGGTCAGGACGGGATGCGGGAAAAGCCGGAGTTTCATCGGTGTTCCGTCCGCGTCGTGGGGCCGAGTACGGCCTGGATGTAAGTCTGTGGCCGCAGCACTTGCTCGGCTGCCGCTTGAGCCAAACCGAGGATGGGGCCGGCCCAGATCGTCAAGGCCAGACAGAGTGCAAGCAGACCCGCAACGGGCGCCAAATCGCCGGCACTCGCTGGCGTCGCCCCGGACCTTCCGTCGGCACGCAAAAACAACAGGCTGCCCGAACGGGTCAGGGCGATCATGCCCAGCAGTCCCGAGGTCAGCACCAGGCCCATCGCCCAGGGCCAGGCGGGATCGGCGAGCGCGGCCTTGAGCACCAGGAATTTGCCGAGGAAACCGGACAGCGGCGGCAGTCCCGCGATCAGCACGGCGGTGACGAAGAAGAGTCCGCCAATAAGTCCCGCGCGCGGGATGGCGGGGCCGGGAGTGAGTCGATCAAGCGACGCGCCCCGCCCGCCGGCAACGATGTCGGCCAACAGAAAGAGCGCCGCCGCGGCAAAGGTGGCGTGGGCGAGATAATAGAGCCCGGCGCCGATCGCGGCCGGCGTGCCGAGTCCGAAGGCGGTGAGCAGCAGCCCCACCGACACCACCACGAGATAGGCAATCTGTCGGCGCAGTTCGGTGGCCGAGAGCGCCCCCAGCGCGCCGACGATCAAGGTGATCAGCGCCAGCGGCAGCAGCCAGCCGGTATAGAGATTCGCCACTGGTCCCGCGTCCTCGCCAAAGATCAGCGTCCCGACCCGCAACAGACAATAGGCCCCGACTTTGGTCATGATGGCGAAGAGCGCCGCCACCGGGGCGGAGGTGGACGAATAGGCCGCGGGCAGCCAGAGATGTAGCGGAATGAGCGCGGCCTTGAGGGCGAAGACGCCAAACAGCAGCAGCCCGGCGGCGCGGACCAGACCCAGGTTCTCGGGCGGCACGGCGGCGATCTTCACCGCCAGATCCGCCATGTTCAGCGTCCCCAGCGTGCCATAGAACGTCCCCGCCGCGAACAGGAAGAGGATCGATCCGGCCAGATTCAGGGCGACGAAATGCAGCCCCGCACGGGTGCGTCGGGCACCGCCGCCATGCAGCAGCAGTCCGTAGGAGGCGAGCAGCAGGATCTCGAAAAAGACGAAGAGATTGAACAGATCGCCGGTCAGAAAGGCGCCGTTGAGACCGAACAACTGCAACTGAAACAGCGGATGAAAGTGCCGGCTACCCTGGTCGGTGCCGCGCACGGCGAACAGCAGGGCAAACCAGGCGAGGATAGCGGTCACCAGCAGCATCCAGACCGCCAGCCGGTCCGCCACCAGCACGATGCCATAAGGCGCCGGCCAGTTACCGAGCGTGTGGATCAGGATGTCGCCTTCGCTGACGGTCATGAGCAGGGCGGCCGCGAGCAGGATCTGAATGGCGACCAGCGTCAGATTCAGTCCGCGCCGCACCCGGAGCGAGAGCGTGCCGCGCAGCAGCAGAAGCAGCGTCCCCGCCAGCAGCGGCAGGAGCACGGGGGCGATGACGAGAGGATTCACGCATCGTCTCCAATGTTCGGCCGACCGTCGACATGATCGTTGCCCAACTCGGCGCGCGCCTTGAGCGCCAGCATGATGAGAAAGGCGGTCATCGCGAACCCGATGACGATGGCCGTGAGCACCAGCGCCTGGGGCAGTGGGTCGGTGTAACCGCTAGCCGTTTCCGCGAGGTTCCGGTCGATGATCGGCGGCAGGCCGATGGCGAGCCGTCCGGTGGCGAAGAGAAAGAGGTTGACGGCATAGGACAGGAGCGTGAGCCCCAGCACCAGCGGAAAGGTGCGCCCGCGCAGGATCAGATAGACCCCGCAGGCGGTCAGAACGCCAACGATTAGGCTTATCAATGCTTCCATTCAGCGTGGCTCCAGAGGGTTGAGCGAGGTTGCATGACTGGCCCGGTGCATCAGACCCAGATGGATCAGAATCAGCAGGGTCGCGCCCACCACCACCAGATAGACGCCCAGGTCGAAGGCCATCGCCGAGGCCAGCTCGAAATCGCCGACGATGGGCCAATGGACATGGGCGAAGGCCGACGTCAGGAAGGGATAATCCAGCGCCAGGCTCGCCAGCCCGGTCAGCAGGGCGATCAGCAGACCCGCGCCGATGACCGGATGCAGATTGTCGGAGAGTCGGCGGTGGGTCCATTCCACGCCATTGGTCAGATATTGCATGATCAGACCGACGGCGGCGATGAGTCCGGCGATAAAGCCGCCGCCCGGCAGGTTGTGCCCGCGCAGCAGAATAAACATCGACACCAGCAGCACGAGCGGTAGCAGGAGCCGTGTCAGGGCCGCCATGATGCTGGGGTGAAGATCCCAGTTCCAGGGTCGCCCGTCGGCATCCTGAGTGGGGCCTTGCAGACGCAGATCGCGGAGCATGGCATAAATTCCGAGACCGGCCAGCGCCAGCACGGTGATCTCGCCCAGGGTGTCGAAGCCCCGAAAATCGACCAGGATCACGTTGACCACATTGGTGCCGCCGCCGCCCGGCAGGCTGTTGACCAGAAAATAGTCGGAGATACTCGCGAAGGGGCGCGTCAGCATCGACCAGGTCAGCGCCGCGGTTCCGGCGCCGGCCAGTGCCGCGACGCCCAGATCGCGGAGGCGTGTCGCCCGGCTGGATTCGGCAGGACTGCGCTGCGGCAGAAAATAGAGCGCCAGCAGCAGCAGGACAATGGTCACCACTTCCACAGTGAGCTGGGTCAGGGCCAGATCCGGCGCGGAGAACTGGACGAAGATCAGCGCGATCAGCAGGCCCAGCGCGCCCATGACGATCAGGGCCGTCAACCGGCGGCGATGCAGCGCCAGGGTGCCGATGGCCGCGGACATTATCCCCGCCGTGACGAGCACGCCGAGGATATCGACCGGGAGCGTCGCGCGGATGCCGGTCAGCGGCGATCCGCTGCCGACGAACCCCGCCGCGCCCAGGGTCAGGACGGACAGGACGAACAGCAGGAGCATGCGTTGCAGCGATCCGGTCTCCAGATGCCGGGTGATCCAAGCGGCGAAAGCGATGACCCGACCAAGCGTCCAGCGATACATCGCCTGTGCATCCAGCCGCCCCTCCAACTGTGCGGCTAGGCCAAACAGCGGGCGTCTGGCCGCATAGATCAGCAGACCGCCGATGAGCGCGGCAATGCTCATTAGCAAGGGCAGATTGACGCCATGCCAGATGGCGAGATTATGGACCGGCGAAGGCGTTTGCAGCACGCTCGCCACCGCCACCGTGAGGATCGGCTCCACCGTGAGCATGGGCAGGATGCCCACCAGCAGACAGAGCGCCACCAGCACCCCCACCGGAGCCTTCATCCAGAACGGCGGCTCGTGGGGCGTGCGCGGCAGATCGATCGGATCGCCATTGAAAAAGACATCGTGGATGAAGCGCAGCGAGTAGGCGACCGCCAGCATGCCGGCGATCACCACGACCAGCGGCAGCAGCCAGCCCCAGTCATGTTCGGTGTAAAAGGTCGCCGTCTCGGCGAAGAACATCTCTTTGGACAGAAACCCGTTAAAGAGCGGCACGCCCGCCATCGCGGCGGCCGCCACCATCGCCAGAGTGGCGGTATAAGGCATGAATTTCCATAGACCATTGACGCGGCGCATGTCGCGGGTGCCGCACTCGTGATCGATGATCCCGGCCGCCATGAAGAGCGACGCCTTGAAGGTCGCGTGATTGATGATGTGAAAGACCCCGGCAACCGCCGCTAGGGGCGTGCCGATCCCGAACAGGAGCGTGATCAGTCCCAGATGACTGATGGTGGAATAGGCCAGCAGACCCTTGAGATCATGCTTGTAGAGCGCGAACCAGGCGCCCACCAGCAGGGTCGCGAGCCCCGCGCCGCCAACCAGCCAGGACCATTCGGGGGTGCCCGACAACACCGGAAAGAGGCGCGCCATCAGAAAGACCCCGGCCTTGACCATGGTGGCCGAATGCAGATAGGCGGATACCGGCGTGGGCGCGGCCATCGCATGCGGCAGCCAGAAATGGAAGGGGAACTGTGCCGATTTGGTGAAGGCGCCGAGCAGGATCAGAACCAGCATCGGGGTGTAGAGCGGATGGGCGCGGACCCGGTCGCCGGATGCCAGGATCGTCGACAGATCGTAACTGCCCGCCATCTCGCCCAGCAGCAGAAACCCGCCGAGCAGCGCCAGACCGCCCAGACCGGTGATGGTCAGCGCCATGCGCGCGCCCTTGCGGGCGTCCTCGCGCTCGCGCCAGAAGCCGATCAACAGAAAGGACGTGAGACTGGTCAGTTCCCAGAACATCAGCAGCAGAATCAAATTTTCCGACAGCACGATGCCGAGCATGGAGCCCATGAAAAGCAGCAGATAGGCATAGAACAGGCCCAGACTGTCGCGCTCGGACAGATAATAGCGGGCGTAGAGGATGATCAGCAGACCGATCCCAAGGATCATCAGGGCGAACAGGAGACCGAGTCCGTCCAGGCGCAGGGCCAGATCCAGACCGATGTCCGAAATCCACTGCCAGCGTTGCACGAGGGTCTCGCCGTGGAAGGGCGCGGCTGAGGACGGAAGCAGGCAGAGGAGTGCCAGCAGGGCCACGCCCCCTGCGGTCCAGGCCGACGGCGTCCGCCCGAAGCGGGACATCCAGCCCGTCAGGCCGGCTCCCACGAAGGGGATGAGGATGACGAAGAACAGGTTCATGCGCGAATTTCCGGGACACGGAGCTGTTTCTGATCGGCCGTCAGAATACCATTGATCCACCGATCTGATCTTTAGGCATGGGGTGACGACTCATCACCTATCACATTCTGGCAAACTGCCGCTCAGAGGGTGTAGACAAAAATAATTGAGCTGCTATTTGTATACCAGTCTACAACTGAGCTGGTGTGCGCTGATGTCGAAAGCTGGTTGTCCCCCCAAGATTCACGAGGCGGAGCAAGCGGTATTGCGTCAAATTGTCACGGATCGCCCGACCTCCACGCTGTCAGAGATTGCCCGGGAACTCGCGGCACGGACGGGAATCGAGGCTCATGAAGCAACGATTCGCAAGTCCTTGCGGGAGGCGGGCGTCACGCGCCTCCGGGGCGAGAGTGGTCTCGAGGCGCAAGCGCGCGCAACGCCGCGTCGGTATGGGTATACGGATGCGCATCGTCGCCACGACCCCGACCAAAGCTACCCAAGTTGTCTGACCGATGCGGAGTGGGACTTGGTCGCCGCTCTCTTTGAGATGCCGGGCGGGCGGGGTCAACCGCCCCGCGTGTCGCGCCGGAGCATCCTGGAGGCGTGTTGCTACGTGGTGCGCACGGGGTGCGCGTGGCGGATGCTGCCGCACGATTTCGCGCCTTGGCAGAATGTCTACAAGACGTTTCGCCGTTGGAGTGCGGCTGGGAAGTTTGAGCAGATGCATGATCGACTGCGGGGGCAATGGCGCGAACGCGAGGGGCGTGAGATCGCGCCGACGGCGGCGGTGCTGGATGCGCAATCGACCCGCGGCTCGCCGCAGGGTGGACCGAGCGGCTTTGATGCGGGCAAGCAGGTCAAGGGGCGCAAGCGCAGCCTGGTGGTCGATACCTTGGGGTTCGTGTTGGCGGTGAGCGTGGTCGCGGCCAATCTTCAGGACCGCGATGCCGCCTCGGGCGCCGTCGCTGACGCGGCCGCCAAGTACCCCCAGATCAACACGCTGTTTGTCGATAGCGCCTACGCCGGTCAATTTGCCCAAACCACCGAGCAGACCCACGCGATCCGCGTGGAAGTCGTGCGCCATCCAGCCAACAAAAGCGTTGGCTCCTGGCACGTGGACGGGGCGCCTGACCGAGTGGTGATCGCCAACGCCGACGGCTTCGTTCCGCTGCCGAAGCGCTGGGTTGTCGAGCGCACCCATGCGTGGAATGAGCGTGCCCGTCGATTGATCATGCATCATGACCGTCTGCCAGCGGTCTCCGAAACCTGGGTTTGGCTGGCGGAGGCGCGCATCCTGCTGCGGCGGTTGACCACAACGGTTTGATTTTGTCTACACCCTCTCAGTCGATGTTGAGGTGATTGAGGATCATGGGAAGCGTCAAACGATTGGCTGATGAAGTGGCGTGCGGGCTGCGCGAGGTGCACCCGCGTCTGCGCAAGACGGTGGTGAGCAAGCTGGCGTTGGCGGTCGGGGCGATGATCGAAGGCCAAACCCCGAACACGGTGGAGTTGGCCAATCTGCTGCCCTTGGACACCGAGCGGCAGGACATGCGCGAGCAATGGCTGAGGCGTTTGCTGAAGAATCCGCGGTTGGGTCCGGGAATGGTGATTGAGCCCTTTGCACGAGCGGAGTTGGCGAAGGCGGCCAGCCATGGTCAGACGGTGTTGTTGAGCCTGGACCAAACCGATTTGGGTGATCGGATGGCGCTGCTGATGGTGGCGTTGCGGGTGGGTGATCGCGCGATACCGCTGGCGTGGCGGGCTGAGGAAGGGGCGGCCAATCTCGGCTTCGCGGGCCAGCAGGTGGTGTTGGAGCCGCTCCTGGCCTGGCTGCCGTCCGGGGCGCGCGTGCTGCTATCGGCGGACCGGTTCTATCCGTCGGCGGGCCTGTTCGGGTGGCTCCAAGCCCGGGGCTGGAGCGACCGGCTGCGCCTGAAGAGCAACGTGCTAACGGATACCGGGCAGGGCGATGAGACGACGACGGGCGCGTTGGCACACGGGGTGACGGAACGTTACTTCACCGGTGTGCGCCTGTTTGCGCAGGGGGTGATCACGAACCTCGGGATCCTGCACGAGGATGGCCACCCCGAGCCGTGGATCATTGCCATGGACGCCGCCCCGACACGGGCAAGCGTGCTTGACGACGCTGCTCGCTGGGCCATCGAACCGATGTTCTCCGACGTCAAGGGCCGGGGCTTCGACTTGGAGGATTCGCAACTCCAGCATGCCGAGCGTTTGGAGCGACTGGTGCTCATCATGGCCTTGGCCATGTACTGGTGTGTTCGCGCCGGCCGAGACGAGGGGCTGAACGATCCGACACCACTCGAAAAAAAGTCCAGGCGCAGAACGACCCCGCGCATTGGAGCTTCAGGAAACTCTATCGTAGCCTGGTCTCGTGGTTCACGCGCGGCCTGCGCCGTCTGAAGCGGTGCCTTCAAAACGACCTCCCGTTGCCCGCTTTTCATGCCCGTGAGTAACTGATAGGTGATGAGGGGGTGACGATGTTTTCCGCAACACCAATCCGCCGACTCCTCGCGGGGTCGCTCGTCATGATGACCCTGGCCGCGACCGGCCAGGTCGCGGCCGAGGCGAGCCGTATCGAACTCGCCGACGGCAGCGTCCTGTCCGGCGAACTGGTCGCGATCGAAGGGGGGCGTTATCGGATCCGCTCCGCGACCCTGGGCGAGATTCTGGTTCCCGAGTCGGAGATCCGCTCGATCCAGCCTGACGGTTCGGCGTCGATGTCTCAACCGCCCGCATCCGGAATGCCCGGATACGGGACGGAGATTGCCTCCATCCAACAACAACTGGCGAGCGATCCAGGGCTGATGGGGCAGATTTCGGCGCTTCAGAATGATCCCGAGATCCAGGCCGTTCTATCGGACCCCGAGTTAACGCGTCTGATTATGTCCGGCGACCTGGAACGGCTGCGCGGGGATGCGCGCATCCAGCGACTGATGGCGCACCCAGGGCAATCGCATCAAGCGCTGCTAACATTAGCGGGTACCGATGTATCAGCGTCGCCCTTCCTCTGAGGCGACTCGAAGAGCAATTTCGACAGGTAGGACTCGTCCCAACCGGCTTTCAAGCGTTTGTTCTGGATGCCGAGCTTGGTGCCGTCATTCTTGAGGCGCGAGAGGGCGAGGTGACGCAGGACGGCAAGATTCTCGCGCGCCACCGGATCGCGGACACGGCACTCATCCTCACGAAAGGCGATATCGAGATTCCAATGCAACCCGTTTTCGATGCCCCAGTGACCGCGTACTGCGTGGGCAAAGCGCGCGGCGCTGGTGCCGATGCTGCCAATGAAATAGCGGGTCTCGACCGAGACCTTGCCGGCGACCTCACGGCGCGATTCAACCATGCCGATCATGTTCATTGCCTCCCACGAGGCGCTGTGCGGCACGCCGGAAAGATCGCCCAAGGTTTGGTAGCGACGGGTTTCGAGACGACCATGCCCTCGCTCGACGGTTTCGAGGAATGCCGAATCGACACCGGCGTAGCCTCTGGCGTCGGCGTCGATGAACGCCTCCTCGACCTCGGCGGCCAGCGTTTCCTGGTTGCCTTTGAGCGCGAGCACATAGTCCCCTCCCTGGTGGATGATCTGCGCGGCAATCTTGGTCTGGCAGCCCATGGCGTCGATGGTGACGATGCAGCCCTCCAGCTTCAGCCACTCCAGCAGACGTGGAATGGCCGTGATCTCATTGGATTTGGCGTCGGTGGCGACCTGTCCGAGCACCACCCGATTGGCCGTCGCCCAGGCACTGACCAGGTGCAACGCCGCCAAGCCCTTGCCGCGGCTGTGGGAGCGGCGCAGGGTCTTGCCATCGACGGCAATGATCTCTTCGGGGATCAGTTCGGCCACCGACGCGCTCCATTGGCGAAAGCAGGCGGCAAACTGTGCGGGATCGATGAGCGCAAACACCCGCCCGAAGGTGTCGTGCGACGGAATGCCCGCGGGCAGTTTCAGAAACGTGCGCAGCCACGCCTCCTTGGCCTGTCCGAACGTCTCGACACCCACCCAACCGTCGGCGCCACTGAAGGACGCCGCGATGGTGATCACGATCATCTCACTTAAGAGGTGCCGTCGTTGGATCGCGCTGCGCGGCTCGTCCAGCGGGGCAAAATGGTGCGCAATCGATCGCTCCACACTCAAGTCGCACATCGGCGAGATCTCCCCAAGATTCTAAAGACTCAAATCATTGGGGCCGCAGTACGGATTGTCTAACAGTATGCGCTAATGCGTTGATGCGATTGCCCTGATGGCGCACCCGACGATTCAGGCCATCATGGGGCAGATGGTGGGGCAGTAACGTCGGAGCCGGTATCCGGATCGCCGGCTTGCCCAACAAGCGGAGCGGTCCAATGCTCGGCGCCGATCACTTCACCCAGATCGGCGTCGATCAGACGCTGACGCACCTCCAGCAGCCGCTCGATCAGCGCGGGCTCCGCGAGTCCATACCGGATGGCGTCCGGCACCCGCTTCACTACCACGCCGAGCAGTTCGGTGATGGCGTTGCCGATGGAATTCTGGCTGATGGTTACCAGCAGTCGGCCGGTCTCGTTCCGAAAGATGATTTGCTTGAAGGCCGGCTCCCAGCGGATCGAATTGGCATAGGCCGGTTCGCGAATGCAGCGGTCGCGCACCTTCTTGGCGGTGGCCATGAAATCGCGGTCGAACAGCAGCACTTCCTCCACCGGTTGCCGAAAGCGCACATCCGGCAGGATCGGAGCGTTGCGGGTAGAGACCTGCGAAAAGAAGGTTCGATAAAAATCCAGGAAACCCTCCAGGATGGCGTCGTACTCGCGCCAGAACCGCACCTCCTTCAATGCCTCCACCCCGCCGACGATTTCCCAGCAGGGCAGCCCTTCGGGATAGCCGGTGAGTGCCAGCCGAGATTCCGCGGCATCCGCCGCGCGCAGAATGCGCAGATCCAGCGCCTGGTCGAAGAAGCGCTGATAAACCTCGCGCATGTGGGCCTGAAACAGGCTGTGTTGGCCGCCGTCGGTGAGGTTGGGATTCTCTCGCTGCGCGAGTGGCGCCGCGCGCAGATCGGCCATCGGAAAGACGATGAAATGGTTGTGCAGCATGCGGATGCTGGGCACCCCCGGCGAGGTCATGGGCCAGGTGGCGTCCAGGCTGGCCTCGCCCGCCAACACCAACGCATCGTTCGGATCCGGGTATTGCTCGATCATATAGCCGATGAGGATCTGGTTCATCCGATTCCAGACCCGCTTGACCGGTTCGGGCACCTGGGTGCGGCGCACCGGGCGCCCCAGCGGATTGAGGATGCGCTTGGAGGTGTTGTAGAGAATGGAGCCGTCGAATGCGAGCGAATGGCCCAGTGCCTTGCGATAGAGCAGCAGGTCTTCCGCATTGACCAGCAGCCCGTTGCGGTTCACCAGATCGTTGAGATTCTCCGTGCTGTTGAAGAATTCATTGGGTTTCATTCCCCCCGGGATCTCCAGCGGAATGGGTCTGAAGGGAGTGACGAGTTCGCGCGGTCCGATTTCCATTGGGGATGACCTCGGGCATCGATTGATCTTGGCGAAACGCGGTTCAGCGGTAGAGCGCGAGCGGAAAATATTCGGTGATCAGGATCACCGGACGTTTATCGATGAAGATGCGGTACGTCCGAAACACCGCCGCCGCGCCGTCCGCGGTGCGATCCAGACCGACGTCCAGCACCTCGCGATAGCTCTCCAGACCGCTGTCGCGAATCAGCACGCCGATACCAATCTCGCGGTCGATCAGACGCTGGCGAAATCCAGGCGGAATCAGATCGATGCGGATCAGGGAAAAGGCCTCGGCGAAGCCGAGCCCGGAATCGGTTCCTCGCAGCCGGGCGTCCCGAATCAGGCAGCGGTCTCCTGGACTGACCTGGATCCAGGTTACCGCCTCCGTCGCAACCTCGAAGCGTTGTTCAAGGGTGTCCACCGCGACCGGTTCCCAGAAATAGGCTTCCAGGATCTTGGTCACGGTGCCGTCGGTCACCAACAGCGCGCGCAGAAAGGGCGGCAACAGACTCAAGGGCAGCGAATCGCCCGAGGTTGCGTGGATGACGCCGTCGCGCGCGAAGCCGTCGCAGCGAAAGGGCGGTTGGGTTTGCGCCTGAAAGGCGCGTCCATAGTAGCGACGCATCGTTGATCTCTCAGCGAGCGAGCATGGTTGGTCGCATCGAGCGAAATCCGGACGCGGTGAGGCAAGACAGGACGGATGGGAGCAAGTGAAGCGATCGCGGCATGGGGGGTATCGTCATTATGAAAGGGCTTCAATCGGATCGGAAGGCGCGGCGAGGCGATGACGGTCGCATTGTGACCCATGAACGAGTTTCCCACCAAGGGCGGACAGCCAAACCCGTATTTGGTGATAATGCAACTTGTTGGTTAAAAGTATCTATAGAGGAATTTTCCATCCTTCGGCAGGTCCGCGTTGTGGTTGAAGATAGCGGTATCGAAAGGCGGAAACGGTGCCGAACGCACCCTCTGAGAATCCGGAGTTTATCGTTTATATTTTTGATTTAATTTAATATTTATTGAAATAGACAAGGCTTTGAACGGGATATTCCGTGTGATCGCGGACCTCTGGCGATGGTCCCGTTGTAAAAAAACTTCCAAATAAAACACTTGTGGGCTTGATGTTGAATCAAATTTGCCCCAAGCTTTAAGAGCCGCCTCAAATTTCAGCTTCGCCGGTCGGTTTTGCGTCTGGGTCAGGATCTTCACGTGTTTCCACGGGATCTTGACAATGATCCTGCCGTGTCGATGCTGGGCCTCGCGAGGTTCGGAAACATCCGTCACAATGTGTTATAAATAATTGGCCCAATGGCCAACTTTATGGAGTCAAACCGATGACCAAGATCGTCAAAATCGCTTCCATTTCCGCTGCCGCTCTGCTGAGCGTTTCCCTGCTCGGCGGTTGCACCACCGACCAGACCGCTCGTGACATGGCTCAGCAAGCCCTGGACAGCGCTAACAGTGCCCAGGCTTGCTGCAACTCCAATACCGAGCGTCTGGACCGGATGTATCAGAAGATCATGGGCAAGTAAGTCCCATTGCCTGATTGACTCCGGCGTCCCACGACTTGTGGGACGCCGGTGTCTTCCTGAACCGCCCGCTCCACCGCCTCCCAATCGATTACGACTCCCGCCGCGTTTGCCAGCGATTCCGGGATCACCGATCTCGCGCTCTGGCGCACGCTCTTCTCTCCGGTCTGGACCTCCAGATACAGTTCGTCTCCACGCCATCCAAGTTTGTACGGCTGGTCGATGATCGCGACCGGCGTATCGACGCTGACCAGGCCAAATAACTCCTCGACGCCTTCGGGATACATCCGGATACAGCCCCCGCTGACCTCCATACCAAGACCCCAGGGCATGCTGGTGCCATGGATCAGATAATCCGGATTGCTCAGACGCATGGCATATCGGCCGAGCGGATTATCCGGTCCGGGCGGTACCTGAGCCGGCAGAATATCGCCGCGGGCCGCGTGAGAGGCGCGTACATTCGGTCCGGGCGTCCAGGTCGGATCCTTTCTTTTTTCGATGACTTTAAAGGTGCCAAGCGGTGTCCCCATGGCGTCCTTGCCGACGCTGATCGTATAGATCCGCACCTGGTTGGGGTCATTGGGCGGAAAGTAATAGAGCCGCTTTTCGGCGCGATTGATCACGATCCCAGTGCGTTGCACGTTTGGCAGCACGAAAAAGCTCGGGACCATTACCTCCTTGCCCTCGCCCGGTACCCACACGTCAACCTTGGGATTGGCTTGACGCATGTCGTCGTAGCCCAGATTGTTCTGGCGGGCGATATCCAGCAGCGTATCCTTGTTGCGCGCCGTAAAATAAAACGGAAATCCAACGACCGAGTCGTTCGGATTGTCGAGTCGGAACGTCTCGGCCTGGGCGCCGTTCACGGCCCCCCAGCCAAACAACGAGGTGCAGATCGCCGTCGCGAGCCAAGCCCGAGGACGTCTGCCAAGATCCAAACCAGTCATACCGATTGATGCTCCTGATGGGTTGAAAGCCGATGAAAAAACCGTCCCGATTGTCTCACGTTCGCAATATCGGGGTCGCCGCTCATGTGGATGCGGGCAAGACGACGCTCACCGAGCGCATCCTCTTTTATACCGGAGCCTCCTACAAGATGGGCGAGGTGCATGATGGCGCGGCTCACATGGACTACCTGGCCGAGGAGCAGCAGCACGGCATCACCATTACCGCTGCGGTGACCAGGGCACACTGGCGCGAGCACCTGTTGCAACTGATCGACACCCCCGGTCATGTGGACTTTACCATCGAGGTGGAGCGCGCCATGCGGGTGCTCGATGGCTGCATTTTGGTTCTGGACGGGGTACGCGGCGTCGAGCCGCAAACCGAAACGGTGTGGCGTCAGCGCTCGCACTTCAATCTCCCGGCGCTGTTCTTCGTCAATAAGATGGACCGTCCAGGCGCGGATTATGTTCGCAGCCTCGCGGTGGTCAAGCGCCGACTGAAAACCGAGCCGATCCCGATCACGGTGCCGATCCCGGACCAGGATTGCATCGTCCATTTGATCGATCGAACCCGGATTCGTTTCATCGGCGAACAGGGCGAGCAGGTACTCGCGGAACCATGCCCCGCGACACTCTGGGATCGCGTTGCCGATCTGCGGGAGGCGCTTTTGCTGGCCGCGGCCGAGGTTGACGAATCCCTGGCCGACTTGGTGCTTGCTGGTCTGGAGCCCGATCCGGAAGCGCTGCGCGCGTCCATCCGCAAGGGAACCCTGGCCGGGCAACTGTGCCCCTGTTACGGCGGCAGCGCACTGCGCAACCTCGGGGTTCAGCCATTGCTCGACGGCATTGTCGATTTTCTTCCCGCGCCACTGGATCGGCCGCCGTCGCTGGCCGACACCCCCGATGGGGAGCGCCAGGAGATCCGCATGGGCAGCGATGGTCCGCTCGCCGCGCTGGCTTTCAAGGTCCAGCTCTGGGACGGCCGTCGCCATGTCTTCGCGCGCGTCTATCGCGGCACGCTCAAACCCGGCGACACCGTCGAATTCCAGACCGGCGACGGCCGCGCTCAACGCGAGCAGGTGGCGCGTATCTTCGAGGTGGACGCGGGCAAGAAGACTAAGCTCGATCAGGCCGAGGCGGGGCAGATCGTGCTGCTGGCCGGCTTGCGTTTCGCCACGACCGGCGACACCCTCTGCGCGCCGGGACATCTGGTGAACCTGGAGCGCATCGCGACCCAGGCTCCGGTCCTTGGGCTCGCCATCGAACCCGCCGCCGGAACCGACGAAGACAAACTCCTGGAGGTCTTGGGCAAGATCCAGCAGGAAGACCCAACCCTGCGGGTCGAAGAGGATCCCGAGACCGGTCAACGACTGCTGCGCGGAATGGGCGAACTGCATCTGCAGATTGTCGTCGAACGGATGGAACGCGAATTCGGCATCCATCTGCGCACCGGACGCCCCGCCGTGGCCGTGCGCGAGACCATCGGTTGTGTCGCGTCCGCCGATGCCCTGTTCGCGCCGCCGCCGACGCCCGACCCACGTCAACCGGATCTGATGGCCCGCGTTGCCGTTGCCCTGGAGCCGCTGCCCCGTGGTGGCGGTGAGCGCGTCGCGCTGAGGCCGCGTCTGCTGCCCGAGGGCGCCGAACTCGATCCAGCGCAATTGCGCGCCATTGAGGAGGGGCTTAGAGGCGGGCTTGCCTCGGGTCCGTTACAGGGTGCCCAAGTGCTGGATCTGTCGGTCCGGGTCACGGAGGTCGAACTGTTCGGCAAGGGCTCGACCGCCGAGGCGCTCGCGGCCGCCACCGCGAAGGCGCTGCGCAAGGCGCTGGAGAGTGCCGCGCCCAGACTCATGCATCCCATGATGCGGGTCGAAGTGGTGGTGCCCGAGGCAAGTCTCGGGGCGGTGCTGGGAGATCTGCAGGCGCGTCACGCCGTCATCCAAGATACCGAAGCGAATGGCGATCAGGTTGCCATCCAGGTCGAGGCCGCGCTGGAGCCGCTGCTGGGCTACACGACCACGCTCCGCAGCCTGACCCAGGGGCGGGGACAATTCAGCATGCAGTTCGATCGTTTCGATGTTTGCTAAACCGCGCCCGGCGCGGTATGCGATGTTTATGGATTGAATCGACCACGGAAGCCTCCATGATCGTCGGAGCTGGCGCGGTTTAAAACATTAGACCTGTGCCAAATTAAATCTTGGCCATTGAGAAACAATGGCTTGCAACGCAAAAACAGGCTTAAAAGCTTATTTTGGCACAGGTCTATTAAAAATATAACACTTTTAACCGCGTCTCCATCAATGACGCAGAAACCCCCAAAGTTAAACACAAAATGAAAATTACGCATATCACTCAGGACGCGGTTTAAATCGTTAAACTGCATCTCCGACGCCATCGGTGACCACGCGATTTCGCCCCTGATCCTTGGCGCGGTAGAGTGCCGCGTCGGCTCTCCCAATGATTTCCTCCGGCGTTTCGCCGACGCGCGCGAGGACCACGCCAATGGATACGGTAATCACGCCGATCAAGTCGTGCGTGTCCTTCTTGGTGAGATGGATCGCCGACACTTTTTGACGAATGGTCTCGGCGATGTCTTGGGCCGCCGCCAGCGAGTCTTTCACGATGACGGCGAATTCCTCGCCGCCATAGCGTGCGACGAAGATCGTTTCGCTCTGGAATCCGCCCAGGATCCCGCCCACGATTTCCAAAATCCGGTCACCCGTCAGGTGACCATAGGTATCGTTACAGACTTTGAATTTATCCAGATCCAGCAGGAGCAGGCAGGTCGGGTCATCCGGCATTCCGAGCGCCTGCGCGAAGGCGTCGTTGAAGGCGCGCCGATTGGCGATCTTGGT
Source organism: Thiocystis violascens DSM 198 (assembly GCF_000227745.2). Classification (NCBI taxonomy): domain Bacteria; kingdom Pseudomonadati; phylum Pseudomonadota; class Gammaproteobacteria; order Chromatiales; family Chromatiaceae; genus Thiocystis; species Thiocystis violascens. The sequence goes on from NC_018012.1 coordinate 3,258,297, forward strand.
CAGCGTATCGAAGCGCGCGCTATACTGACTTTCCTCCAGTTCCCGGCGGAGTTTTTCCACTTCGACGCGGGCCGACTGAAGTTCGAGTTGAAACTCCATGTTCAGCGTCTCGACGGTGGCGGTATCGGTCAGTAGCTGCGTGAGCATGTCACGAATCCTTTGCTGATCGACCGCGGCATCGAAGATCTCCATGGCGTCTTTCAATGCACTGCCGTAGGCCTCCGTGCCCTTGACATTCCTAGACACCGCCTGCGCTAATTGCGTCAGGATACTGACCACAAAATTTTGTGCTTTCCGATTATTCGGCAAATAATTTTTGACGAAAAATTCAAAAAAGAGCGATTCGCTTTTATCCTGGTCATAGGAACCGGCGCGGGGAAATTCCTCAAGCAATGCCTTGCTGAGTTCAGGACTGATCTGCTGGACGTGCGCGTACCAGAGGGCGTAATTGTAAGGGGTCGGAGGAATTTTTCGCTCGATCATCAAGGGCACGGCCATCCGAAGATAATCGGACGACGTTCTGAGATCTTCGGGAAAGGCCATCCTTTTGACGGTCATGGATCATCACTCACAAGCGATTGCCGATCGATCGGAAGCGGGTTTTTCGACTTCCGATCCAGCCCCTATCATATTCGATGATCCAGGCGAGCGTCAGGTCGGCTTCCGCCGCGTAGCGATACGTGTCCGTTCGCTCCGGGCGTTTCCGCCAGCGCGCGGCGTACAGCGTCGACACGGCATAAGCGTTAAGATCGGCTCTGCAAAACAACCGCTGTGACGGCATTCGACGAGGCTCAATGAATAAGATCGTTTCAGCACGCGAGGCGCTCGCCCGTTTGCGCGAGGGCAACCTCCGCTTCGCCAACAATGTCCGCAACTCCGTTCAATTGCTGACCCATCGGCAGCGCGCCGAACTCGCGGCGCAACAGGCGCCGTGCGCGATTATCATTGGCTGCTCGGATTCGCGGGTTCCGGCCGAGATCGTGTTCGATCAGGGACTGGGCGATCTGTTCGTGATTCGGGTCGCCGGCAACATCGTGGCGCCGTCCCAGGTCGGCAGTGTGGAATTCGCCGTCTCCCGCTACCACACTCGACTGGTGGTCGTCCTGGGCCATTCGCGTTGCGGCGCGGTGACGGCGACCATCGAAACCTTGCTGGATGGCGATGACAGCGCCTCGCGCAACATCGCCTCGATCGTCAACCGGGTAAAACCCTCGGTGGAAGGCTTCCTGGACACGGAACTGCGACATGACCGCGAGGCATTGCATCGGGCGGCGGTGCGCGCGAATGTGCGCGCCTCGGTCAATCAACTGCGTCACGGATCGGCGATCATCGAGTCGCTCGTCGCACATGACGGACTGCGGGTGGTGGGGGCCGAATATGCCCTGGAGACAGGGTTGGTGGACTTTTTCGAGGGGATGTCCGAGGATTGAAGTGGTCAGCGATCCTTCTTAAGGTGAGTCGCATGGGCGACGGGCGCCATCGTCGCAATCGGATAGGACGAAAGAATCGATGAGCAGATGGTTCGTGATCCTCGCCGCGGTCTGGCTCGTCGCTTGCCGCAATCCCGACCTGGAGGACCATCCATCGCTCCAGCGCGGCGAGGATTTATATCGCTATTACTGCGCCGCTTGTCACCGCGACGCGGGTCAGGGCAGTTTTCTCAAGGGTGTTCCGCCGGTGGTATACGCCAGTCTCGATATCGAGAAATTTGTCGCGGTCATCCAGGGGCATCGGCGCTCTCCAAAGACCCTGATGCCGGTCTTCCTGTTCATGCCGCGCGCCAAGGCCGAAGCGATCGCCAGCTATCTGCAAGGGCAACTGCGGGACGCCCCGGATCGTCCGCGTAACCCTGACTCGTCGCGGCTCGACGCCTGCTGAACGAGCTTGCCGAAAAGATGCCGCGGGCAGAGATCCCGCGCGGTTTCCTACGTCATGAAGGACTTCGTTTCCATGCCACGCACTTCATTGATCGCCGCGATTCTTTTCCTGACAGGGCTTCTGATCTGGCTTGTTGCCTGGGAGCCGTCGGATGACTCAGGCAAGAACCCGGACCCTGGGCACCTGCCGCTGGAACTCGCCGCGCCACCCACGGGGGGCGATTTCATCCTCGACGCGGCGACCGGTCCGGTGGATCTGGCGAGCCTGCGGGGTCAGGTCGTGCTGGTCTACTTCGGTTACACCTGGTGTCCGGACATTTGTCCGACCAATCTGGCCTTCATCGCCATGGCGCTGAGAGAACTGACGCCCGAGGAACTCGCGCGGGTGCGGGTGCTGTTCGTGAGTGTCGATCCCGAACGCGACGACCTGTCCCGGCTTGCCGGGTATGCCGCCCATTTCCATCCCAATATCCTCGGCGTGACGGGTACCGCCGAACAGGTCGCGCAAGCCGCGAGTCTCTATGGCGCGGCCTATCGCAGAACGGACCGGAGCGATTCCGCCATGGGATATCTGATCGATCACTCGGCCTCCACCTATGTGCTCGATCCCTCGGGCCATCTTGCGCGCACGCTCGAACACGCGACCGCCCCAGCCGAGATCCTGGCGGCGATCCGCGGCCTGCTTGTCACCGATTCAGGCAAAAGCCTTCAATAGACAGGATTAAACCGCGCCAGCTCCGACAGTTGTGGATGCTGCCGAGATTGATCCAACCCAAAAACATCGCATACCGTGCTGGGCGCGGTTTAACAGGAGATTCAACGCATGACTCGACGATCCGCCTGTCTCGCCATCGGCCTTTTGGCCGCCTGGTCTCTAGGGGTTCATGCCACGGAGATCGTGATCGGCGATCCCTACGCCCGCGCCGTTCCGCCGGGACAGCCGAATAGCGCGGTGTTCATGTCGCTCGACAATCGGTCATCCGACGATCGCGCCCTGGTCGGCGCCGAGAGCCCGGTCGCCGAGGTCGTGGAGTTGCACACGCATCTCCAGGAAGGCGGAATGATGCGGATGCGCCGCATCGAACGGATCGAATTGCCGGCGGGCGAGAGCGTCGCGCTTCAGCCCGGCGGGCTGCATGTGATGCTGATCGGCCTGAAACAGACCCTGGAGCCCGGCGCCTCGGTCGCTCTGACGCTCAGGTACGACGACGGCGGAACCGACACGATTCAGGCCCCGGTGCGACGCATCGAGGCGCCGCCAATGCCGCATCGACAGTGACCGAACGCGGCGTCGGGATATTTCCAGACCTGGGTCTGTCTACGGCACTGGCGAAGACTGGCGATCCGTCTCCTGACGGGGCGTTTCGGGTTTGACTGATATGCCAAATATCTGATATATGTCGCCGGTTTTTCACACACTAAACCCACAGGCCGTTCGTCGACGCAGATGACGCGGCCGCGAACACGAACAGATTGGGCACTTGCGATGATGAAAACTTGGCTGATGACGGTTTCGGTAGCGGCGATCCTGGCGACTGGCGCGATACAGGCATCCGAGGGGCATGCTCCAGCGGCCACCAAGCCGGTCGCGGACCTCAAGGCGGGCGAGGCGAAAGCGAATGGTATCTGCATGGCCTGTCATGGCCCGCAGGGCAATAGCGTCGTCCCAATTTGGCCCAAGCTGGCCGGCCAGCATCCGGAGTACATCCAGAAGCAACTCACGAACTTCAAGGCGGGCGAGCGGTATAACGTCCAGATGACGCCGATGGCCATGCCGTTGACGGAGCAGGAAGTCATCGACGTGGCGGCCTATTTCGCCAGCCAGACTCAGACGGGCGGTGCCGCCGATCCAGAACTGGCCAAGTTGGGCGAATCGCTCTACCGGGCGGGGAATCCGGCCAGCGGTGTGCCCGCGTGCAGCGGTTGCCATGGTCCGGCCGGAATGGGTCAGGGGCTGTCGAAATTCCCCCGTCTCGCCGGTCAGCATGCCGATTACGTCAAACAGACGCTGGGCTATTTCCAGAGCCAGGAGCGGGCGAACGATCCCAACGGGATGATGCGCGGTGTCGCCGCCCGCATGACCGAGCAGGAGATTGCTGCGGTTTCTCAATACATTCAGGGCTTGAAGAACTAATCAGTGCGTTTGGAGCACATGCAAAGGCAGGCATCGGCCGCCTTTGCATGCCAACCATCTCCCTCCAGAGTCGACGTGTCCGAATCGGAATCCGCCCGCACCCTCGCCATCCGGCAATTGCATCTGCTGAGTTATAACGTGCAGGCGGGGATTCACTCCCGTCAGTACAGCGACTATCTCACGAACAGTTGGAAGCACGTCCTGCCGCACCCCGAGCGGCTGGTCAATCTGACCCGCATTGCCCAACTCCTGCATCAATTCGATCTCGTCGGGCTCCAGGAAGTCGACGCGGGCAGTTTGCGCAGCGCCTTCATCGACCAAATTCAATACCTCGCCCGGCATGGCGCCTTTCCGCACTGGTATTGTCAGATCAATCGCAATCTGGGGCCGTTCGCCCAGCACAGTAACGGCATCCTGAGCCGTCTGCGTCCCCGTCGAATCACCGAACACCGGCTTCCCGGCCTCCCGGGGCGAGGCGCCGTGGTCGCCGAATTCCCGCTCTCGGACGGCTCCGACCTGGCGATTGCCATCCTCCATCTCGCGCTTGGCTGGAAGGCGCGCCGCCGGCAACTGGCCTATCTGGAGACGCTCGCGCTCGAACACCCCTATCTGGTGCTGATGGGCGACTTCAATTGCGGCTGCGCGTCCAAGGGGCTACGCGCCATGGTGCTTCAAACGGGGATGCGGGGACTCGACTGCGAGCTGAAGACCTTTCCGAGTTGGCGTCCGCGCCATAACCTGGATCATATCCTGGTTTCCCACCCGCTCAAGGTCGTCTCCGCGCGGGTCATCGACTACGCGCTCTCCGATCATCTTCCGCTCAGCGCGACCATCGAACTGCCCGAGGGTCTCCGGTTCGCCGATCCGATGCGGTGAGGCCCGCCCCATCAACCCATGCGACGGACCGTGGACGGATCGGTCCAACGCGGATCGGGACACCAGACAACCGACCAGCCGGGGATCTCGTCGGCCGGCATGGGGCGGGCGATGCCATACCCCTGGGCCAGTTCGCAGCCGAGCCGCAGTCGCATCTCGCCATGCTCCAAGGTTTCCACCCATAAGCGCCAACTTAACCGCACCGTTGACGTTCTTGTGCATTCATCATCTCAATGACCCTGGCCCGGAAGGGTTTGCAAACGGCGGCGGCGCGGACGTTCCTTGAGCACGTCGAGGCAGGCGTCCCATTGCTCGGCGCACCACTGTTGATCGTCGAGAACCCAGCCATCGACCGCTTGGCGAACGATCGCCAGCAGCCGCCACGGGGTCAAGCGACGCGGTCGATCCAGCGGGTCGATGCCGCCCGTGGCATGGCGCTGGGCGCGTCGCTCGATGACCAGTGCATAAAGCAATTTTCCCCGGATCCAGACCTCGCCTAAGCGACTGTTTTGCTGGGTGCGCAGGGTGTCGAGAGTTCCTCCAGCAGCGTGAAGCTCCCCGCCGTCGTTCGCCGTGCCTGATCGAGTCCGCAATCCCGCATCACCACTTGCAGCAATTGCGCCGGCGTCTTGAGCTTGCGCGGGCGCGCGAACGCCTTGAACTCACGCGCCATCGTCGCGTACTCGGGTGGCAATTCCTTCAGAAACGTTTCAAACGCAAGATCGGCGGGCTGGGAGGCGTGGAGCATGGCGGCAAAATGCCCAACGGATCGCGCCTCTCCACGAATTTTCAAGGGCTTGCCGGCTATGTTGGCGCCTATGGGGAGACATCCCAGGGGCCCAGGGCGACGAATTTCGCCTCGTCGCGCACGCCGTACGTCGCGCAGGCGGCCGGATTGCCGGTGGTGAATCGCCAGGACGGCGGGGCCAGGGTCATCATGGCGTCGCGGGACTGCTCGAAGAACAGACGATGCCGTTCCTCGCTTTCCAGCAGCCGCTGTTTCGCCTGCCGGGATTCGGACGGTTCGTTTTCTCTAAAGTTAACTGGGCGCGGCTGCCGTCCATCTGGAACTTGGGTTTCATCGGATCCTTCTCTCCTTAAAGCCGCGTCCGGCGGAGTCTGCGCGGTTTTGATCATGGCCGATTTTTGCCCGAATCCACTTGAGCAGGATGCAGGCCGCCGCTCTGTGGGGGCGAATTCATTTTTGATCGTTTAAACCGCGCCCGCTCCGACAGTCGTGGGTGCTGCCGAGGCTGATCCAATCCAAAAAAACATCGTAAACCGCACTGGGCGCGGTTTAATCCGGCTCCGTTCCCCGCAGATGCCGATTGACGGCGATCCAACTCCCAATCAGTCCCAGCAGGATACTGCCTATCAGAATGATGCCGATGGCCGCAAGGCCAAGACCAGACAGCGGAAAATCGCTTCGGTACAGACTCGCCAGGCGCGAGACCGGTCCCTGCAGCAGCAGTATCGCCAGCGTCACCAGCAGCCAGGCGGTCAGACCGCCCAACAGGCCATACCAGGCGCCGGCATAGAGAAAGGGGCGGCGAATGAAGGCGGCGGTGGCGCCCACGAGTTCCATGATTTCGATTTCGATGCGGCGATTGAGAATTTCCAGACGAATGGTATTGCCGACAATCAGCAGGACACCCATCCCCAGCAGCCCGCCAAGCAGCAGCACCCCGGTCTGGATCAACTCCAGGATGGCCTGAAACCGTTGCAGCCAGAGCGTATCCATGCGGGCGAAGTCAACCTCGGGGAGTTCCAGCAATTTGGTTTGCAGGGTCTCCAGTTGCGCGGGCGGGGAGTGCTCGTTACGCGGATAGATGGCCAGCACCACCGGCAGGGGATTGCTCGTGAGTTGCTCCAGTGCCTCCTCGAATCCGCCCAGGGCGCGAAACTCGTCCAGCGCCTTCTCCCGGGTGATCATCTGCACCTGGGCGATCTCGGGCCAGCCACGCAGATCGGCGGCGACGCGGTTGGCGTCGGCGTCCTGCGTCTCGTCATACAGAAAGAGCGAAATCGCCGCGGTCTGATCCCAGCCGCCCGCCATGGCGCGCAGGTTATCCGCCAGCACATAGAGCGCGGCGGGCAGGGCGAGCGAGATGCCAATGACCGCCACCGTCATCCCGGTGGGCAGTGGGGTATCCAGGAGCCTGCGCAGAGTGGCCATCGCGCTCTGCACATGTTGACTGAGCCAGATTCCCGGTAGATCGAGGAGTTGGGGACCACGCCGCCTCCGGGAGCGTTGTTTTGCCATGCGTCACCAACGCCCCGTGTCGTTCAGCAGGCGTCCGTCGTCCAGTGTGAAAGTCCGGTGCTGCATACTGTTGACGAGCGCAAGATCGTGCGTGGCGATCAGCAAGGTGACGCCGACGTATTGAAATCGCTCGAAGAGTTCAAAGATTTCGCGCGACAAATCAGGGTCCAGGTTACCGGTCGGCTCGTCCGCCAGCAGAACCGGCGGGCGTCCGACGATGGCGCGCGCGATGCCCACCCGCTGCTGCTCGCCGCCCGAGAGCGCGACCGGGGTGGCGCGTTCGCGTTTGAGCAGGCCGACCTGATCCAGCGCGGCGCGCACGCGCCGGCCCACTTCCTTTTGTCCGAGACCGGTGACCACCAGCGGCAGGGCGACATTGTCGAAGATACTGCGGTCGGGCAGCAGCCGGTGATCCTGAAAGATCATCCCGACCTGACGCCGGTGATAGGGGATCTGGCGGCGCGGCAGGGTGGCCAGATTGCGTCCGTTGACGAGGATCTGGCCGCGGCTGGGGCGCTCCAGCAGACCGATCAGACGCAGCAGGGTGCTCTTGCCCGCGCCCGAATGACCGGTCAGAAAGGCCATCTCGCCGACCTTCATCTCGAAACTGATGTTGGTCAATGCCTCGCCGCGTTCCGGGTAGCGTTTGAAGACATGCTCGAAACGGATCACGCGCGGACACTCCTAGCCGAAGAGTGCATCGAGAAACTCATCGGCGTCGAAGGGGCGCAGATCGTCGATGGATTCGCCCACCCCGATAAAGCGGATGGGAAGCTTCAGCCGGTCGGCGATCGCGAACAGGATGCCGCCCTTGGCGGTGCCGTCGAGCTTGGTCAGCGTAATCCCGGTCAGCCCCACCGCCCGGTGAAAATGCTCGGCCTGATTCAGTGCGTTTTGTCCCGTGGTGGCGTCGACCACCAGCATCACCTCGTGGGGCGCATCGGGGTCGAGCTTCTTGAGCACGCGCGCCACCTTGGTCAACTCGTCCATCAGGTTGGTCTTGGTGTGCAGCCGTCCAGCGGTGTCGGCGATCAGGACATCGGCCCCACGAGCCGTGGCGGCTTGCAGGGCATCGAAGACCACGGAGGCCGAGTCGGCGCCGGTTTGCTGGGCGATGACCGGAATTTGGTTGCGCTCGCCCCAGGTCTCCAGTTGTTCGACGGCGGCGGCGCGGAAGGTATCGCCGGCGGCTAGCATCACGCTGTTGCCTTCGGTCTGGAGCCGCTTGGCGAGCTTGCCGATGGTCGTGGTCTTGCCCGCGCCATTGACGCCGACCATGAGGATCACCTGCGGCTTGCCTGGCGCCGGCTGACGTACCGGACCGTCGGCGGCCTGCAGCAGTTCGCGCAGATCGCGCTTGAGCGCCTGCAGGAGCGCCGGCGGATCGGCAAGCGTCTTGCGCTTCACCCGCTCGGTCAGGTCCGCGATGATGCGCGCCGTAGCCTCCACCCCAACGTCGGCGGTGATCAGGAGCGTTTCGAGTTCCTCCATCAATTCGTCGTCGATGCGCTTGCGGCCGAGAAAGAGCGTGCCGAGACCGTCGCCAAGGTTGGACCGGGTACGGGAGAGCCGCTCGCGCAGACGGGAGAACACGCCACGCTTTGGCTCGGCATCCTCCTCTGGCGCGATTCTTGGAACCGGGGCGATGTCCCGGGTAACCTTGACCGGTTTAGGCGGCGGTTGTCGTGGCAGGGGGGCGCTCGGCTGGTCGAGCGACTCCGGCGCGGCTGGCCCGAGCGGCGGCGCGCGACCTGGTTCAGCCTCTGACAGAGGTGGTTTTGCCGATTTGAAAAGCTTGCCGAACCAGGGTTTTTTAGTCGATGCGCCCGGATCCGCTGGGGTTTCCCGCGCCGTCGGTTCGGTCTGCGGCGCGGGTTCCTGGAGTGTGATCGGCTCGTCCGCGGGAGCCTGCCCGGACAGGTCGGGAGTTTTGTGCTTTTTTCCGAAACCAAACATAAGGGCTTGCTATCACGGGTTGACGTTCAGAGTGAGACGGCAAGTCGCCGCCCATCGCGTCCGTCAATGCTACCAGATCGTCATTTCACCCGCCGCTTTCGGATCGGCGGCTTGCCAATGCAGATCCCAAGAAAGGGCAAGGGGCAAGGTTCAGGAAATCGCCTAAAACAAGGTCGCGACGAGATCCGCGGCCGGTACGGGCCGGCTGAACAGATAGCCCTGACCCTCGATGCAACCCTCTTGCAGCAGGAAATCCACTTGGGCCTGAGTCTCGACGCCCTCGGCGAGCGTCTCCAGGCCCAGGCTGCGGCCGAGCGCGAGGATCGCCCGCACGATGGCGTCGTCGTTGGAATCCTGCGTGAGTTTCTCCACAAAGGAACGGTCGATTTTCAGACGATGCAGCGGCAGACGCTTCAGATAGGCGAGCGATGAGTAGCCCGTGCCGAAGTCGTCAACCGCCAGGGTGACGCCCAGCCCCCGCAAAGCCGCCAGGGTTTTGATGGCAAGCTCGGCGTTGCGCATGATCATGGACTCGGTGACCTCCAGTTCGAGGCGCTCCGGCGCGACCCCGGTTCGATGCAGGATCTCCCGAATCTCGTCCACCAGATCGGCGCGCTCCAGCTCCCGCACCGAGAGATTGACGGCTAGCCGTGGCACATGAAAGCCGGCTTGATCCCACACGATCATCTGCCGACAACTTTCTTCAAGCACCCAGGCGCCCAGCCGGTCGATGAGTCCGATGTCCTCGGCGACCGGAATGAACTGGTTGGGCGGAATCAGACCCAGCGTGGGATGCTGCCAGCGGCACAGCGCCTCGACCCCGCGGAGCTGCCCATCGGCGAGCGCCAGTTGCGGGTGATAATGCAGAACGAATTCATCGCGCAGCAGCGCGCCGTGCAGATCGTGCTCCAGACGCAAACGTTCGGCGGCGCCCTCGGTCATGGCGGATTCGAAGAAACTGAACCCGTTGCGCCCGCCATTCTTGCTCTGATACATGGCGATATCGGCATGGCGCACCAGGGCGTCGATCTCCTCCCCGTCCTGCGGATAGAGACTGATCCCCATGCTGGCGGTGATAAACAGTTCATGCCCTTCCACGTTGAACGGCTGGCTGAAGGCCGTCATCAGCCGTTCCGCGAAATTGGCGGCGAAACGCGCGGCGGGAATGTCTTCCAGGATGATGACGAACTCATCGCCCCCCAGACGGGCGATGGTGTCGGCCGCCCGTACCTGTTTGGACAGGGTCTCGGCCACCTGCTGCAGCAATCCATCGCCGATCGAATGGCCGAGCGTGTCGTTGACGATCTTGAATCGATCCAGATCCAGGAACAGCAGTCCAACCTGCCGCTGATGGCGCGCGGCGCGCTGAAGGCACTGTTCCAGACGCGCCTGGAACAGGCTGCGATTGGGCAGACCGGTCAGCGGGTCGTGATGGGCCAAATACTCAAGCTTCTCCTCGGAGCGCTTGAGGTGGCTGATATCGCGGAACACGCCGACGTAATGGGTCAGTTCGCCATTTCCGTCCACCACGGCGCTGATCGTCATGAGTTCCGGATAAATCTGGCCATTTTTGTGGCGATTCCAGAGTTCGCCGCGCCATTGACCGGAGCGGTTCAGTTCGGCCCACATTGCCTGATAGAACTCGGCATCGTGCCGCCCCGAGTTGAGGATCCGCGGCGTCGCGCCCAACACCTCCTCCTCGGCGTAGCCGGTGATCTCGGCAAAGGCCCGATTGACGGCCAGGATGCGCTCCTCGGGATCCGTGATGACGACGCCCTCGGCGGTATTCTCGAAGACCCGCGCCGCCTGACGCAGCGATTTATCGGCGTCCATGCGGGCGGTGATGTCCTGGATCGTCCCCAGGAGCTTGGTGGCCACGCCGTGGTGCATCACCGGCTCGCAGGCCACCTGAACCCAGAGCGGTCGGTCGTTGGTCGTGACGAGCCTGGCCTGTATATCGAATGGCTGACCCAGCGAGATTGCCAGGTCCATGAACTTCTGCAGCTTGACGCGATCGCTGGGATGGAAGAATTTCATCCCGCTTTCGAAGGAGGGCGCCCCGCCCGGATCGACCTCGAAGATCTCATAGGTGACGCTGGTCCAGCGCATGGCGTTCGTCACGGGATCCAGTTCCCAGCCGCCGACCTTGGCCATGCGGCCGGTGGCGTTGAGGAAATCCTCGCTGCGTCGCAGCGCCTCCTCGAAACGCTTGCGCTGGGTGATGTCGCGGTTCACCCCGCGTCGCCCCAGATAGCGTCCGTCGTCCGTGACCACCGGATTGCAGATGTGCTCGATCCAGCGTTCCTGACCGTCGCGGGCGAAAATCCGGAATTCCACGCAGCCCACATGCTCGACCGTACTCGACGCCAGTTCCCGACAATGGCCGACCCAGAGCTCTCGATCCGCCGGATGAATCAGATGCGTAAAGAGGTCGGGGTCGTCGATAAATCCTTCGGGAGGATAGCCGGTGAGCTTGAGACAGGCCGGAGAGACATAGCGATACTGGCCGTCCGGACCCAGCCAATATTCCCAATCCGGACTGTATTCGGCCAGCACCCGATAACGCTCGCGGCTATCGCGCAAACGCTCCTCGTCGTCATGCCGGTCGAGAAAGACGGCGACATGGGTCGCGACGGCGTCGAGCAACGAGCGTTCCTCGGGCAGGAAAATCGCCTGCTCCTCGCCATCGTCATCGCCGTGCGGTTGCGCGCGATAGACGACCGTGATCTCCCCCTGGCGGCCGTCGGCCAGGGCAATCGGCGCGGTCAGGGACCAGTCGGTCATCGCGAATCCGGCGGTCTCGACGCTGATGTGGGGCAGATAAATTCGGGCCTCGGCGAGATCCGCGAACCGCCAGGCGGCGGGCAGGCGCTCGACCACTTGCCGGATGATTCGCGCCACGGGGGCATCGGCCTGACTGGTCGCGGCCAGCACGTCATGGAGACAGGCGAGTTCCTTGAGCCGCTCTTTCAACTCGGCTTCGCTGCGAAACAGACGTTCGCCGGCCTCGAACAGATCCCGGCGTTGCTGAACCGCCTCGGTGCGGTCAATCACCGCGCAGACGAACTGCGGTGCCTCGTCCTCGGTTCTCGGCAAGGGGGCGAAATGGAGGTCGCCGATGAACTCGCCCGTGCCGTCGCCGCGAAACCGGACCTCCGGGATGACCACGGTCTGATTCCCCGAGAGCTTGGACCAGGCGCCGATGACCGCGCCCCGGTCCGCCTCGACGATCAGACGCGCGAAAAAATGCTGATGAAAGTGGCTGTCTCGCAGATTGAACAGACGCTGCGCCGCCAGGTTGCTCTCCTTGACCAGACCCGTGCGATCGATCACCAGCTCGGCCACGGGCAAGCCGTCGAAAAACGCCGTGAAGCGTGCGAGCGACTCCTCGCTGCGACGCTGACTGTGCAGCAGTTCCTCGTTCTGGATTTCGAGTTCGGCCTGATAGATCCGCAGATTCTCCACCAGGGCGGCAACCTTGAGGTCGCTCCCCGCCAGCACCTCGTCGGCGAGATCGAAGCGACCCTGCTGCAGCGCGGTCAGCGCTCGCGCGCGCAGTTCCTCGGGGGAGATGTCGATCAGGTCACGGATGCTGCCCTGCCCCTCTCGCACCCCGGTCTTCTGTCTAGTCATGGTTGCCCGTCGACCACTTACTGATATTGATGTGACTCACGATGACTCCCCCGCCCGGATGATCGATCGGCGCGACGTGCATGACGTACCAACGCTGCTCATCCGGCGAATGGCAGGGATATTCCAGAGAGAATGCCGTGGTCTTGCCTTCGAGCACCTGCCGGATACCGCCGATCGCGTTGCCGGCGGTCGGTTCATCCACGATTTGGCGCATGTCGCAGACTTCCAGGTAGTTGGTCCCAAGCCCCGAGGATTGCAGCATCGGATTGCCGTTGTCCTCCGCGAAGGTTCGCCAGGCACGGTTGACCATGGTGATGACACCCTTGGCATCGAGCACGGCGACATGCTCGGGCAGCGAGTCCAGCACCGCCTGGAGACGTTCCACGTCGCGCAGCGTGGTAATGTCCACGAAGGTGGCGACCGCCCCGCGCGCCTCGCCGGTGCGCACCGCGTAGGGATGCACGCGCGCCAGATAGTGACGTCCGTTGGCGGCATCGATCTCGTGCTGAAGCATCTCGCCGCTGCCGATGGTGCGATGCAGTTCGGGGAGGAACTCCGGATACTGGAGCAGGTTGGCGAAGTCGTCGATGGGACGGCCGAGATCGCCCTCGCGGATTTTAAAGAGGGCGGTGGCCTCGGGCGTGAAGCGGGTCAGACGCAGTTGCGAATCCACGAAGACGGTGGCGATCGAGGCGGCCTTGGCCATGCCGTCGAGATCGGCGTTGAGCCGGTTGAGAATTTCGATCTTTTCCTGATTCTCGGCGTTGACGGTATAGAGTTCCTCGTTGACCGATTGCAGCTCCTCGTTGGAGCTTTGCAACTCCTCGTTGGAGGCCATGAGTTCCTCGTTGGTGGCCTGCAGTTCCTCGTTGGCGGTTTCCAGTTCCTCGATGGTGGCCTGGAGGCTCTCGCGGGTCGCCGCCAGTTCGCGCTCCAGGGTCTCCAGACGCTGGGCCGTCTCGCGGTCGAGACTGAGCGTCTCCATCTCGGTCAGGGAGGGCGTGGCGGAACGCCTGCCGCCTGCGGCATCGACCTCGACGGCGACATCGGGGATGGTTTCCGTCTCGAAGGACAGCAGCAGGTTGAGCTCGCCGTGCGGCGGGTCAATGGGTCTCGCGACCAGGTGCAAACGCTCGGTGCGGCCCGCGTCCAGCGAGAGTCCGAGCAGGTCGGAGCGCAGCGGCGCGCGGTCGCGCGCGGCCTTATAGAGCAGCGCCTTGGCGATGGCCACCAGCGAGCTGGGCAGCAGCTTCGCCAGATCCAGGGTGGCCGCGCCTTCGCCGATGCGCAGGTAATGCGTGACATCGCCAAACACATGCAGCAGATCGTGGCGCTGATTCAGAAGCAGGCTGGTCGGCGCGTAGCTGCGTAGCAGCAGATTCTGCGCGGCATCGATGGCGGCGGCGTCGCTGGACACGCCATGGGTGCGGATCCCGGGACGCGGCCGGGCGCCCGTCACCGAGCTGCGCGAGAGCGACGCGATGGCGGTATCCAGGGGCAGCGCGACATGCCGCAGGATGCGATAGATCTTGTGCTTGGAGCTGACGGCAGTGAAGTCGGTCTGGAGATTGGCGAGCGTCTCGCTGGGTCCAAGGAAGAGGAAGCCCCCCGGCGCCATGGCGTACTGGAGCCGGCGCAGCGCGCGCTCCTGGGCCTCGGAGCGGAAATAGATCAGCAGATTGCGGCAGGACACCAGATCCATCCGGGTGAAGGGCGGATCCTCGAGGAGATTGTGCCGGGCAAAGATGATGCTCTGACGGATCTCGGTCTTGACCACGAAATGGTTGCCGCGCCGCAGAAAGAATTTTTCCAGCCGCTCGGGCGAGATTTCCGCCGTGATCGCCTCGGAGAAGACGCCGGCGCCGCCCGTCTCGACGTTCTGGGGCTCCACGTCGGTCGCGAACAGCTTGAAATTCGGCCAGCGGCGTGCCCGATCGAACGCCTCGGCAAAGAGAATCGCCAGGGAATAGGCCTCCTCGCCGGTCGCGACCCCCGCCGCCCAGACCCGCAGCGGCTGATTGTCGGCGCGTTCGGCCACGATGGTCTTGACGGCGGTGTCGGCCAGGATCTCGAACGCCTCGGGATCGCGGAAGAAACTCGTGACCGGGATCAGCAACTCGCGGCGCAGGGTCGCCAACTCGCCCCGGTCCGTGCCCAGCAGTCGCACATAGTTCAGCAGATCCGGCGTCTGACGCACTTGCATGCGCCGCTCCATCCGGCGCATCACGGTGGCCGGCTTGTATTCGCGGAAATTGATTCCGCCGGAATGCTGCAGCAGGTGCATGACCTCTTCGTGGGCGCCGTCCTGATCGATCTCGGCGGCCAGCACCGGCACCCGGATCTTGACATGAGGCAGTTGGTGGATGTGTTCGAGCAGACGGGGTCCGAGTTCCTCGGGCGGGAGGATCGCGTCCACCAGACCGGTGGCGATGACGCTGCGCGGCATGCCGTCGAATTTGGAGGACTCGGGATCCTGGGCGAGCAGGAAGCCGCCGGCATCGTTGATCGCCACCGAGCCGCGCGTGCCGTCGGAGCCGGTTCCGGAGAGGATCACGCCGATCCCGCGATTGCCGAACTCCTTGGCCAGCGAGCTGAAGAAATGATCGACGGGCAGGGTCAGGCCGCGCGGATTCTTGGGGCTCAGGCGCAACGCATTGCCCGAGGCGCTCATCATGCTGGCGGGCGGGATCAGATGCACCCGATCCGCCTCGATTCGCATATCGTGCTCGACGGTCACCACCGGCATGGCGGTATGGCGCGACAGCAGGTTGGCCATCATGCTTTTGTGATCCGGCGAGAGATGCTGGATCACGACATAGGCGGCGCCGGTATTGGCCGGCAAACCTTGAAAGAAACGCTCCAGCGCGTCCAGTCCGCCCGCCGAGGCTCCGATCGCAACGACATACCCTTTGAATCGGTTTTGGGAGGCGCTCGCTCCCGTGCTCTCGGTGACATTCGGGACATTGGACATAGTAGTGTTTTTTTTGCCTGCTTCGCCATGACTCATGAATGACTGCCTTATTTCGGTTTCGCGCTTGTCTTTCCCGTCGTCCGACCGTCATCGGCGATCCGACCTGGAGCCAGGCGCTCGTGAAACCGCGGAGGCGTATTCTAACGCCCTCCCCGCCGGTCTTTCAGGTGCGAACCGTCGCCATGGCATTGTGCTGCCGACAGTTTACCTGGACCACCCCGATCCTGCCGATCGATCTGAAGCAAATTCAACCGCGTCCGGCCCGATCGACGCCGTGTCGAGCGATCTCGCTACGCGGGTCACGGACGGCGGCTGAAGAGTGCGTCAAAGAGGCTCGACCGAGCGGGGGAGCGACCGATCCAGGGTCACGACCGCTTGTCGCACCCCGCGTCCATACAGACTGCTGACCTTAAAGCTCAGATCGTTCCAGTGGATGCGATCGCCAACCAGGGGCGGCCGGCCGAGTTCGCTCAGGATCAAGCCCGACACGCTGTCGACCTCCGGGTGTTCCAACTCCTGCCCGATGAGGGTGCCCAGCGTATCCAAACGAACCGTTCCCTGCACCTGATAGCTGTCCGCCCCGACCGGGAGGACATCGGGGACATCGTCCGCCCCCTCCTCGATATCCCCGACCGCCTCGGCGCAGATATCCTCCACGGTCAGAATGCCCGCCGTGCCGCCGTGCTCGTCCATCACCACGATCATTTGACTGTGCACCCGATCCATCGCGGCCAGCACATCGTCCAGGGTGGCGGTTTCCGGCAGATAGGCGGTTTCCCGCACCATGGCCGGGGCGAGTCCCGAACCCTCGCGCAGCGGTCCGAGCAGATCCTTGATATGGACCGTGCCAATGATGTGATCGAGATCGCCCGCGTAGACCGGATAGCGGGTGTGGCGATGCAGGTTCAGGATCTCGCGCAGCAGGGCGTCGTTCGCGCTGACCGGGATACCATGCGTGCGCACCCGCGGCACCATCGCCTGCGCGGCCGAAATCTCGCTGAAATCGGCGAGTTCCCGAAAGATCCGACCGCTTTCCTCGCTGATCAGACCGCTCTGCTGACTCTCGCGCGCGACCGATTCCAGTTCTTCCGGGGCAAGATAATGCGCGGCGTCGCGACCGCGCTCGAAACCCACCAGACGCAGCAGCAGGTTACCCGTCAGATTGAGCCCCTTCGCCAGCGGATACAGCAGTAGCCCGACCCACAGCATGATCGGAGTCACCCACAGGGCGACCCGCATCGCGTGGTTCAGCGCCAACGCCTTCGGGATCATCTCGCCGAAGACGATATGCAGATAGGTGATGGCCGCGATGGCGAGCGCGGACGCCAGACCGTGCGCCGTGATCTGCGCGCCAGGACCGGCGAAACCCGCCAGGATCAGCCCCTGTTCGATGAAGGCGGCGATCGTGTGTTCGCCATACATGCCCAAACCAAGGCTCGCGAAGGTGATGCCGATCTGCGCGGTCGCGACATAGCGATCGAGGCGGGTCGGATCGTCGAGGACGGCGACGATGCGTCGAGCGCGCGGGTCGCCGGACTCCGCCCGCGTCGCCATCGCCGAGCGCGGGGTGCCGATGATGGCGAATTCGGCCGCGACGAACAGCCCGTTGAGCGCGACCAGGGCCATGATGATCAACAGGACGATGATGAACTCAATCATGCGCGTCTCCCGGCATCCGCGCGGGTCGCGCCAGCACCGAGCGAATGGCCGCGCCGTCCATGCACTCGATCTCGAAGTCGATACCGGCGGCGGTGCATCGATCGCCGACCTCGGGGATCGCCTCAAGCTGTTCCAGCAGCCAGCCGGCCAGGGTTTCAGCCTCGCCGGCATCCCAGGCGGGGGTGCCGAGGTTGTGCGCCCACTCGATCGACTCGTCAATCGGCAACCGACCTGGCAGCCGCCAGCGGCCATCGGGCAGCGGCACCGGCGCCAGATCGGACGCGGACTTGAACTCGTCGGAGAGTTCGCCAAGCAGTTCGCGGATGATGTCTTCGAGACTGATGAGTCCCTCGATATCCCCGAACTCGCTGACCGCCAGCGCGATGCGCGCGCGCCGATCGCGCAACTGCCCGAGCGCGCGGTCGATCGTCAGCCCGCTCGGCAGCGCCAGCAGCGGACGCACCAGGGATGGCAGGGCCGCCGGGTCGCGCCCGCTGGCGATTGTCACCGCCAGATCCTTGACGTGCAGGAAACCGCGCATGTTGTCGAAGTCGCCCTGATACACCAGGAGCCGGGTGTAGGGCGAGGCGTCGATCTGCGCCAGCAAGTCCGCCAGCGGCGCGTTCAGGTCCAGGCTGGCAATCTGGCGCCGCGGCACCATCAACTGGCGCACCGTATGACGACCGAGCCGCAGCGCCTCGCGCAGACGGGTGCTGTCCCTGGCCTTCAGGAGTCCGCCGTCGCGGCTCTCGCGGATCAGGAGATCGATTTCATCGGGCGCATGAACATGCCGGTGGCTGGTCTCGGGGTTGACGCCAAACCGCCGCAGCACCAGGTTTCCGCTCCCGTTGAGCAGGCTGATGAAGGGGGCATAAACGATCAGCGACCAGCGCATCGGCAGATAGGTAAAGAGCGCCGTGCCGACTGGATACTGAAGCGCCACCGTCTTGGGGATCAATTCGCCGAAGATCACCTGGATCGACGACAGCGCCACCAGCACGACCGTGGCAGAGAGCGCGTAGGCGCCGAGCGGTTCGAGTTCCCCGTGCGACACCAGGAGCGCGCCGAGGGCCAGGCCGATGGTCGCTTGTCCGAAGGCGCCGAGCACCAGGCTGGACAGCGTGATGCCGATCTGACAGCCCGCGATATACCGGTCCAGGCGGCCGGAATCGCGCATGATCGGCAGCAGCGCGGCGGCCAGGCGGTGACCCCGCGCGGCGAATTGCTCGACGCGGGTCGCCCGCGCGCCGACGATGGCGAATTCGGCGGCTACATAGAGCGCGTTGATCAGGATGAGGACGACGACGATCGGAAAGGGCCAGAGGCTCATCCGGGCGATCTCGCCTCGCGCTGGCGACTGATGGCCGGGGAGAACCTCGTGGCAAGCGTGTCGATGAACGCGTTGTCAGGATCCGGAGAGTCCGGATCCTCGCCGGAATCGTCCGCGGATTCCACCATTGCAGGCGGGGTGTCTGTGCTGTTCATAGGATTTGGAGTATGCCAGATCGCATTCGCGGTTGCCGCGCGCCTGGCGCGGGAGACCGACAAACGCGGATTTTTCATCGCAGGGCGGTTTGTCAATGCCGCGTATCAGGCTGTTTGACCAGCGCGAATCCATCCAGCATCTGCAGCGTCCCCACCCCGAGCAGACCGCTAATGACCATGGCCAGATAGATCGCCGCGATGGGCTGCTCCAGCAGGACGAAACCAAGCAGTCCGAGTCCGGCGCTCAACTCGATCAGGCCATAGCTCCAGCGGGCCGCGTATGGACCGCTCTGAACGCGCGCCTTGGGAGTGCGCACGAACTCGGTGCGATAACCCAGCAGCGCCTCCAGCCCGCCGCGCGCGTTCGAAAGCAGGAGCCCACTGGTCAGGGCCAGCGCGCCAAACACCTCCAGCGCGGTCTCCCGAGCGCCGCCGCGGGTTCCGGCCAGCAGGAGAAAGCCGATCGGGGCGGCGAAGCCCAGCAGCGAGGTGACGATCGCCACCCGGCCGAGAGTCCCGTCCGCCACCATGGCCCCGGCGATGAAAGGGAGCCCCAGGACGAGACAGGTCGCGCCCAGCAGAAACGCCAGGGGTTGACCGATCTGAAGGCTGATCATCAGCTTTTGCCAGCGCGGGAGCGCCGGACTCGCCCAGATCAGGGGCATCAGCTTGACGAAACATTGCACGAAGCCCTTGGTCCAGCGAAATTGCTGGATCCGCCAGGCGCGCGTGGACACGGGCAGCGCGCCCGGTACGCTGAGATCCTTGAGATAACCGGAGCGCCAGCCACGCAGACGCGCGCGCAGACTCAGGTCCAGATCCTCGGTCAGGGTGTCGCCCTCCCAGCCGCCGGCATCCTCGATCGCGGCGCGCCGCCAGACGCCGCAGGTGCCATTGAAGGGGATCGGCAGACCCAAACGCCAGCGCGCCTCCTGCTCGACCCCGAAGTGCGAGTCCAGCAGGCGCGCCTGGATACGCGTCAGCAGACTCTCGTCGCGGTTGAGATGCGCCCAGCGCGCCTGGACATAGGCCAGGCCGGGCTGGGCGATCAAGGCGCCGACCGTCCGGCGCAGAAAATCCGCGGGCGGGATGAAATCGGCGTCGAAGATGGCCACGTAGGGCGCATCGGAACGCTCCAGCCCGGCCGCCAGCGCGCCGGCCTTGAAGGCGGTGCGCTGGACCCGATGCAGCAGCTCGATCTCGATACCGTCCTGATGCAAGGCGGCCACGGCCTGCCGACTCAGGGCGAGCGAGCCGTCGACGCTGTCATCGAGAACCTGGATCTGGAGCCGGTCGCGGGGCCAGTCCAGGGCGATGACGGCGGCCAGGATCCGTTCGACCAGATCGCCTTCGTTGAAGAGCGGGAGTTGCACCAGCACCCTGGGCAGCGCGGCCTCCTCGGGCGTCGCGATGGCGAGGCGACGCTTGGGGGTCAGAATCCTCGCCAGGGTCAGCAAGGCGAGATTGAATGAAAAGATCGTCAGAATGACGAGACAGAGTGTCAGTAAAAGCTCGACCGTGAGTTCAGTCGCGAGCATGGGTTGTATGTCCGTAAAGTGGATAAAACCTAAATCCGGCGGATTGAACCGCAAAGGCGCAAAGGACGCAAAGAATTTCAGGTGCGTGTTCCGGCTGTCCGTCTCGCTCACGGGACGACGTCCAATGGCACGACAACCTCTTGTTTTCGATTCCTTGCGGTTCGACGGATCTTTTTAGGTTAAAGGGTTGATGGGGGAGCGGCGACCGGTTGGAGACGCGTCGGTTTCATCGCCATCCTCCGGTTGAAACCTCCCCCTTCAGGGGGATAATGCGCACGGGAGAGGGGCAACCTCTTCCTTGCACTTGTCGCCAGGTTAAGCCGAGCGCGGATTGAAACAGCGTCGTCGAAGGATAGGATAGGACCGCCTGAAAGCGACAGCAAGCCCCACCCCATCGATATCGTCACTGCCATGCTGGACCGTCTGCAACAGATCGCGAGACGCATTCTACCCGCTCGCCAGGTACTGATCGGTCTTGCCGCGTTCGGTTCGCTCACCGCCAGTATCGGGCTCTTCGCCTTTGCGGGCAAGGAAGGCGACGCGCTGCTGATGCCGGGTCTGATCTTGCTGCTCTGGTCCGTCACCGGACTGATGTTCGTCGATCTCTTCGCCCATGTTCCGCATCCGCCGGAGCCGACCTGGAGTCCCATGCGAAGACGGATGCAGACACTGTGGCGCGGTCTGCATTGGCTGTTCGCGGCGGGATTTGTGCTGCTAAGTCTGATGGCCGTGGATGTCAGTCTGTATATCGCCGAGACCTGGCTGGAAGAGCGCTCGCACGAAGCAACCATCCGGCAATGATTTCCTGAATCGCTGAAACCGACGGCCAAGTCGCCCGCTACGGGGCGCGTAGGAGCCCGCTTGCGGGCGACGCCGAGGGGGTAAGCGCTTGCCGCGATCGCCTCAGCGCGCCAGCGCACGCCCGGAGCCGCGCGGATCGCTGGCGGCCTCGACCGCTTGACTGGATCGATCCCAGAAAATCGCCTGCAGATCGCCAAACGGCCGTTCGAGCGGCTCAAGCCGATGGCCCATTGAAATCAGCCGCTGTTGCTCGGATTCTGCAAGCGCGCCGGGCTCGAACTGGATCGTGTCGGGCAGATACTGATGATGAATCCGGGGGCGGGACACCCAATCCGACACCGGCGCGCCCTCCACGGCGGCCAAAATACCCTGCAGAACCATGGTAATGATGCGGCTCCCGCCCGGAGTGCCCAGAATCGCAATCCCCTTCGACGATTCCAAAAAAGTCGGCGACATGCTCGACAGCATGCGTTTGCCGGGCGCGATGGCGTTGGCCTCGCCGCCGACCAGTCCATAGACATTGGCCACGCCAGGTTGGGCCGAGAAATCGTCCATCTCGTCGTTCAGCAGGACGCCGGTGCCCGGCGGCACGAAACCCGACCCGAAGGGATAATTGATGCTGAGCGTGGCGGCCACCCGGTTGCCCTCGCGGTCGAGCACTGAAAAATGGGTGGTGTCCTGTCCCTCCGCCAAGGTCGATGTCTTCGCGCGCTCCGCCAGACGGCTCGGGGTGGCGTGCGCGGGATCGAAATCGCGAATCAGACCCGCGGCATAGTCCGGGTCGGTCAGACGCGCGAGGGGCATCGACACCTGATCCGGATCGCCGAGATAGGCGGCGCGATCCCGATAGGCGCGGCGCATGACCTCGACCAGGGTATGGGTACGCGCGTCGCCATCGAGTTGGTCCGCCGGCAGCGCGGACAGCATGTTGAGCATCTGCACCAGCAGCACGCCGCCCGAGGACGGCGGCGCGGCGCTGACCACCCGCCAGCCGCGAAAGGCGCCGACGATGGGCGCGCGCTCGACGATGGCGTATTGCTCCAGATCCTCGCGGGTCCAGATGCCGCCCGCCGCGCGTACCCCCGCGACCAGCCGTTCGGCCACGGGGCCGGCATAGAATCCGTCGCAGCCCTGCCGCGCCAGCGCTTCCAGCGTCTGCGCCAGATCGGGTTGACGCAGACGGAAGCCCAGGGGAGGAATCTCGGCATCCGCCAGGAACTGGCTCGCCGCGCCGGGCGAGGCCCGTAGCGCTTCCAGCCGCCAACCGGTCAGGCGCCGATAGGTCTCGTCGATCACGAAGCCTTCGCGGGCATGGCGGATGGCCGGCGCCAGGGTCCGCGCGAGCGGCAGTCGGCCATAGCGTTCGGCGAGATGACAGAGGGCGGCGGGCATCCCAGGGATACCGGCCGCCAGTGGGCCATCGAGCGCGCGTTCGTGGACGAAACGACCCTCGGCATCGAGATAGAGATCGCGATGGGCGGCGAGCGGCGCGCGTTCGCGACCGTCCACCATGGTCTGAAAACCGTCGCTGGCGCGATGCAGCAACCAGAAGCCGCCGCCGCCAAGACCGGAACTGTAGGGTTCGACCACGGCGAGCGTGGCGCCGATGGCAACGGCCGCGTCGAAGGCCTGCCCGCCTGCGTCGAGGATGGCGAAACCCGCCTCGGTCGCCAGGGGATGCGCGGTGGCGATCGCCGCCTTCGGCGGCCGGCTTTCCCCGGCAACGCATACGCATGCCGCGAAAAACGAGAAGAAAATGAGAAGCCCCGTCGCGGGGCCTCTCAAGCGCCGGCTCAGGTGGCCGACGGTGTGCCTCATGCCGCGCTGGAGATACGCTCGTACTTGGCGCGCAGTTCATCCTCGCTCTCTTCGTGAGCCGGATCCTTGATGATGCAGTCGACCGGGCACACCTCGACGCACTGCGAGGTCTCGTAGTGACCGACGCACTCGGTGCACAGGTTGGGATCGATCACATAGGTCTCGTCGCCCTGGGAAATGGCGCCATTCGGGCACTCGGGTTCGCAGACGTCACAATTGATACATTCATCGGTAATGATTAGCGCCATGGGAAAAATTCCTCTCGTTTGCTCGTTGGGTTGTACGGGTTGTGATGGGACTTGCGAATGTTATCCAAACCGCTGCTTCAATGCAGCCTGAACCGCTGGCGTGACGAAGGTCGAGACATCGCCCCCAAGTCGCGCGATTTCCCGCACCAGCGATGAGGAGATGTAGGAATATTGCTCGGCGGGAGTCAGGAAGAGGGTCTCGATATCCGGAGCCATGCGGCGATTCATGCCCGCCAACTGGAATTCATACTCAAAATCCGAGACAGCACGCAAGCCGCGCATGATAACGCTGACTCCAAGTTGTCGCGTAAAGTTCACCAGCAGTCCCTGAAAGGGCACGATTTCCACGTTGGTCTGATCGATGACGCTGGCCCCGACCAGCGCCACGCGCTCCTCGGTGGAAAACAGCAGCGCCTTGCCGGTATCGGCGGCGACCGCGACCACCACGCGATCGAAGAGCCGGGCCGCGCGATGGATCAGATCCACATGACCATTGGTGATGGGATCGAAGGTTCCGGGATAGACCACGCTGCGCAATCGTTGGATCCTCTTAGGGAAATTCGGCCAGTCGGCGGACGCGACGGATTCGGGACAGAGTGTCGGCGGCCTCCCGCGATCAAGGCCGGCGCGCACGATAGCACAACCCGCATGAGCGCGCGCCGGGAGCGCCACCCTGGGACAGCAATTCTCAGTATGACCTGATGAAGCGAAAAACCCAGACGAATCAGGCGAGCAGTGAAGGGTTTCCCGTTCATCCTTCGACCCTTCGGCTCCGCTCAGAGGGTGTAGACAAAAATAATTGAGCTGCTATTTGTATACCAGTCTACAACTGAGCTGGTGTGCGCTGATGTCGAAAGCTGGTCGTCCCCCCAAGATTCACGAGGCGGAGCAAGCGGTATTGCGTCAAATTGTCACGGATCGCCCGACCTCCACGCTGTCAGAGATTGCCCGGGAACTCGCGGCACGGACGGGAATCGAGGCTCATGAAGCAACGATTCGCAAGTCCTTGCGGGAGGCGGGCGTCACGCGCCTCCGGGGCGAGAGTGGTCTCGAGGCGCAAGCGCGCGCAACGCCGCGTCGGTATGGGTATACGGATGCGCATCGTCGCCACGACCCCGACCAAAGCTACCCAAGTTGTCTGACCGATGCGGAGTGGGACTTGGTCGCCGCTCTCTTTGAGATGCCGGGCGGGCGGGGTCAACCGCCCCGCGTGTCGCGCCGGAGCATCCTGGAGGCGTGTTGCTACGTGGTGCGCACGGGGTGCGCGTGGCGGATGCTGCCGCACGATTTCGCGCCTTGGCAGAATGTCTACAAGACGTTTCGCCGTTGGAGTGCGGCTGGGAAGTTTGAGCAGATGCATGATCGACTGCGGGGGCAATGGCGCGAACGCGAGGGGCGTGAGATCGCGCCGACGGCGGCGGTGCTGGATGCGCAATCGACCCGCGGCTCGCCGCAGGGTGGACCGAGCGGCTTTGATGCGGGCAAGCAGGTCAAGGGGCGCAAGCGCAGCCTGGTGGTCGATACCTTGGGGTTCGTGTTGGCGGTGAGCGTGGTCGCGGCCAATCTTCAGGACCGCGATGCCGCCTCGGGCGCCGTCGCTGACGCGGCCGCCAAGTACCCCCAGACTCAACACGCTGTTTGTCGATAGCGCCTACGCCGGTCAATTTGCCCAAACCACCGAGCAGGCCCACGCGATCCGCGTGGAAGTCGTGCGCCATCCAGCCAACAAAAGCGTTGGCTCCTGGCACGTGGACGGGGCGCCTGACCGAGTGGTGATCGCCAACGCCGACGGCTTCGTTCCGCTGCCGAAGCGCTGGGTTGTCGAGCGCACCCATGCGTGGAATGAGCGTGCCCGTCGATTGATCATGCATCATGACCGTCTGCCAGCGGTCTCCGAAACCTGGGTTTGGCTGGCGGAGGCGCGCATCCTGCTGCGGCGGTTGACCACAACGGTTTGATTTTGTCTACACCCTCTCAGGACTCAGGACGAACGGGAAACCCTAAGCCTCTGAGCGTGAAGCCGTTCATGGTTCGACCCTTCGACAGGCTCAGGATTCACCATGAACGGCTTCAGGCTGCCTTATCCCTGCTTTCCGGGGGCAGAGAAGGCGAAACGGTCAGGCTCAAACTGAGAATTGCTGACCCTGGGAGCGCCGGCTTGCAGCCGGCCCTGGGGCAGTCGACATGTTGTCGACCGACGATGACGCCAGGGCGCGGCCCGTCAGATGCCGCGGTTTCGATCCGGTCGGTCGGCTTTGTCCGGCTACAAGCCGGACGCCCCAGGGCCGGCTGCAAGCCGGCGCTCCCAGGGGCTGCGCTCACAGGGGGACGCCAATCAGCCCATAGCGAACCTGCCCCGCGTTCTTGTCTCGCAGGAGATCCCAGCCCGGCGGTAACGCCGGAAAGCCCGTCCGACGCGCCGCTTCCAGATAGATCCGCGCGCCTGGCGCAAGCCAGCTTTGGCCCGCCAAACGCGCGATGGCCGGCGCGAGCAGGTCGTCGTCATAGGGCGGATCCAGAAACACGATATCGAAAGGACGCGGCGAACCGGCGAGCCATTGCAGCGTGTCGGCGTGCAGGATCTCGATGCCGGGGGCGTCTAGGGTCCGCGCATTGGCCCGCAACCGCTGCGCGACGGCCGCCGCGCGCTCGATCAAAACCACCTCGCCGGCGCCCCGCGAGGCGGCCTCGAAACCGAGCGCGCCGCTGCCGGCAAAGGCATCGAGACAGCGGGCGCCGGGGATAATGGGCGCCAGCCAGTTGAACAGGGTCTCGCGCACCCGGTCCGGCGTGGGACGCAGACCGGGTTGATCGGGAAAGGGCAGGCGGCGGCCGCGAAAACGGCCGCCGACGATGCGCAGTTGGTTACTCGCCCGCGTCACTGACCGCGGACGCCTGGGCGGAGTTGTTGCCAACCGTGACGATGGCGAGCCGGTCGGGATGGACGCGCCGCGCGAAGGCGTCGTGGATCTGCTCAACCGTGATGGCCTCGATGCGCGACGTAAAGCGGTCCAGATAATCCAGCGGCAAGCCGTAGAAACCGATCACGGCCAGATACTGAACGATGTCGCCATTACTCGCGATGCGCAACGGAAAGCCGCCGGTGATGTTCTTTTTGGCCGCGATCAGTTCCTGCGCGCTCGGTCCCTGGTCGATGAAGCGTTTCAGCGTCTCCAGCAAGACGGCGCGGGCTTGGTCGGCCTGCGCGTTTTTGGTCTGAAGCCCCATCAGGAAGGGACCGGGCTGGGCCAGCGGCAGGAAATAACTGTAGGTGCTGTAGGACAGCCCGCGTTTCTCGCGGATCTCGTTCATCAGGATGGAGACCAGACCGCTGCCGCCGAGAATATGGTTGCCGACATAGAGCGGGAAATAATCGGAATCGCCCCGACGCATCCCCGGCTGGCCGGCCAGTACCGTGGTCTGACTGGAGGTAAAGGGGATGGCTTCCAGGGTGCCGTCGGTCAGTTCCGTGACCGCGGGCAATGTGGGCGGGCGTTCGCCGGACGGCAGCCCGGCGACGATCCGCGCGGCCAGCGCCTCGGCAGCGGCACGGTCGAGCGCGCCGACGATGGCGACCACGGCGTTCGCGCCGCGATAGTAGCGAGCGTGAAAGTCCGTCAGATCCTCGCGCGTCATGGCGGCGATGCTCTCGGCGGTCCCGGCGGGATCGGCGGCATAGGGATGATCGCCGAAGATCGCCCGATAGAGCGCCTTCTGGCCCACGGTCTTGGGCGATTCCTGATCCTGCCTGAGCGCGACCAGCCGGTTCTCGCGGATGCGCTCCAGATCCGCCGGGGCGAAGGTCGGCGCGGTCAGCACGGTCGCGAGCGTCTCGACCGCCGTTTCCAGAACCGGTTCGCGGGTCAGCGAGCGCATGACCACCGAGGTCATGTCACGGTCCGCGCCAGCGTCGAGTTTGGCGCCGACATTCTCCAGCCGCTCGGCCAGCGCATCGGCATTCCAGTCGCCCGCGCCCTGCGTGAGCATGGCCGCCGTCAGTGAGGCCAGGCCGGAACGATCGCCGTCGCGCGCGCTCCCGGCGTCGAAGACCACCCGCACATCGACCATCGGGATCTCCGGGGCGGCAACGAACAGCACCCGCGCGCCGCCGGGCGCCTGCCAGGTCTGGATCTCGGGGGTGGCGCGCGCGGCTCCGGGGGCGAGGCCGACGGCCAGGAACAGGGCCGCGACAAGCCAGGGTCGATGGGATACGTGGAAACGATCAGCGAACATGGGTGAGTCCTCCCAGACCCTTCGGTGCGGGCGCCGACTGGTTGTCGGCGAGCGGTTGCGGATCGAGCACCGCCACGGTGAGTCGATCGGGATTGAGATATTTGCGGGCGACCGCCTGGATCTGCGCGGGCGTGACCGCGGCCAGATTGTCCACATAGGCATCGGCGAGTCGCCAGTCGAGCCCGAGCGCTTCGAGCTGGCCAAGCTGCATGCCCTGATAGAAAAGCGCATCCTGCTCATAGACCTTGCCGGCAATCACCTGGGTGCGGACCCGCTCCAGTTCGCTCGCGTCGACCGGTTCGGTCTGAAGACGCGCGATCTGGTCGCGCAGCGCCTGTTCGAGATCCGCGATGCCATGCCCCTTGGCCGGGACGCCATCGAACAGGAACAGTCCCGGCAGGCGTGCGAAGGCGCTGTAACTGGCGCCCGTGGAGGACGCGATCTGGCTGCCTCGCACCAGTTCGCGGGCAAGGCGCGCGCTATCGCCGCCATCCAGGATCGAGGCCAGGATCTCCAGCGCATAGGGCTCCCAGGGCTCGTCCGCGTCCGCGATGGCGGGCGCCTTGTAGCCCATCAGCAGATAGGGCTCCTTGGCCGGCGCCTTGACCCGCAGCCGCTTTTCGCCCAGTTGCTCGGGCTCCGCCAGGGTCTTGGGCGGGGTCACGGTCTCGGCCTTCAGCGGGCCGAAGTGCTTTTCGGCCAGGGCAAAGACCTGCTCCGGATCCACGTCGCCCGCCACCACCAGGGTCGCGTTGTTCGGGGCATACCAGAGACGGTACCAATCGCGCAGATCCTCGACGCGCATCTGTTCCAGATCGCCCGGCCAGCCGATCACCGGGTTGCGGTAGGGCGAGGCGTCATAGGCGACGGCGGTGAAGCGTTCGTAGGTCAGCGACTGCGGATCGTCGTCGGTACGCATCCGGCGCTCTTCCTTGACCACTTCGAGTTCCTTGGCGAATTCCTTCTCGCCCAGGGTCAGATGGCGCATGCGATCCGATTCGAGCTCGAAGGCGATTTCCAGCCGGTCGCTCGCCAGATTCTCATAGTAGGCGGTGTAGTCGCGCCCGGTGAAGGCGTTCTCCTCGCCCCCGTTCTCGGCGACGATGCGCGAGAATTCGTTGGGGGCGAAACGCTCGGTGCCCTGGAACATCATGTGTTCGAGGACATGCGAGATCCCGGTGATCCCGCCATGCTCGTAGCTCGATCCGATGCGATACCAGATCTGCGAGGTCAGGATCGGCGCGCGACGGTCCGGTTTGACCAGGATCTTGAGTCCGTTGTCGAGGCGTCGTTCGTGCACCTCCGGCGCGGCGAGTGTCGTCAGCGGCAACAGGAAAAACAGCACGGCGAGCAAGCGTCGTTTCATGAGTCGTTGCATGAACAGGGGTTCCTAAATCGGTTGTCGGGTCAGACAGGCAATCTATGGGCAAGGATGGACCGATGATAGTTCCGGAAAGAAAACGATTCCAAGATACCGCCCCCTCGGAGCGCCGGCTTGCAGCCGGTCCTGGGGAAGTCGACATGTTGTCGACTTGGGCGATTTCAGGAAAACTTCATGCCAAATCCCTGGCTGTCTGGGGTGTGTCATCAATTCTCTTGTTATGGTATGAGTACGCAAATAGAGGGCATCTCCGTCCGTTGAGCAGGATGCTGCCCTGTAGGGGCGAATTCATTCGCCGTGTTGGTTGCGGGGATGCGGGGATGCGGGATTCAGGGGCGAATGAATTCGCCCCTACGGCGATGCCGCTCGACATCCGCGTCGAGCGTCTCGATCCGATGCCCTGAAACAGTCGCGGAGCGGTGATCGTCCCACACGAATTACAATTGACGACACGCCGTAAGACCCACTCGGAGATCACCCAGGAAACGAACAGAGTCGTCGAGAGAGACCGATGCCGAACGCTTCCATCTTGAATCCTTTGCCCCAGGATGCACCCGATTACGCACAGATTCTGGATGCCAGCGGCATCGGTCTCTGGGAATACGACCATCTGACCGGGCGCGCGCGCGTGAACGCGCCGATCGCGGCGATGCTCGGTTACGCCGACGCGGATTCCCCAACCGTTCCCGACGATTGGTTCGCGCTGGTCCATCCCGAGGATCAACTCCAGGTCAGGGCGCGTATGGATGCGGCGTTGCTGCCCGACAACCCACTGTACGAGGCGAGCTTTCGGATGCGTCGCCGCGATGGCCGTTGGCTGCGGGTGCGGAGCCGGGGGCGGGCGATCGCGCGCGATGCCGCCGCTGGCCAACCGCTCCGCACGGCGGGCACGCTGATCGATATCGGCGAGCGGGATGCGCTGGAGCAGGAACTGGCGGGGCGCGAGGAAGACCTGCATCTCGTCATGGACAGCCTCGACGAGGTGTTTTGGATCTCCGACCTCGACCTCCAGCGGATTATTTATATCAATCCGGCCTATGAGCGGATCTGGGGACGGCCGGTGGCCGAACTGTACGCCAACCCCCTTTCGTTTCTCGATGCCATTCACCCCGAGGATCTCGATTCCTTTCTGACGGAACTGGCCCGACAGCGCCAGGGGTTACCCAGCGAGGGCGAATACCGAATCCTGCGCCCGGATGGCAGCGTCCGCTGGATCTGGGACCGCAGTTTTCCGGTCGTCGCGCCCGATGGATCGATCGCTCGCTCCGTCGGCCTTGCGCGGGACATCTCCGCGCGGAAACATTCCGAGGATGAAGTCCGGCGACTCAATGCGATCCTGGAAGAGCGGGTCAGCCAATGCGCCACCGAATTGGAGACGAGCGTCCGGCAACATCAGGAAAGCGAGGGACGTTTCCGCGACGCCATCGCCGCGTCCAACGTCGGACTGTGGGACTGGCATCTTCAGACCGATACCGTCCATTTCAGCGCGGCCTTTGCCGCCACGCTGGATGCCTATGTGTGGGAGTTGCCCCAGTGCTGGAAAGACCTGCTGCACGCCGATGACAGAGAGCGCGCGATCGCCGGCACCTTGCGGGAGCTGCTGCAATCGGGGCGGTGCGAACAGGAATTCCGGTTCCGCTTCCGAAATCGCGGCGAGCGCTGGATACTGAGTCGCGGCAAGGTGGTCGACCGGGATGCGGCGGGCAAGCCGCTGCGCGCGATCGGCACGCTCACCGACATTCACGACCTCAAGCTGGCCGAGGCGCTGAACCGGAAACTCGCGGCGATCATCGAGGCCAGCAGCGACATGATCGCCACCGCCAGCCACGAGGGACTGGTCGACTACATCAACCCCGCCGGGCGCGCGCTCCTGGGGATCGATCCGCTGGAGCCGCTGGAGCGTGCTCGCATCGAAGCTCATCATCCGGACTGGGCCTATCGGCGGGTGAAGGAAGAAGGCATTCCGGCAGCGCTTGCGCACGGCCAGTGGATGGGCGACACGGCGCTGCTCGGGCCTGACGGTTCTGAGATCCCGGTCTCGCAACTCATCCTCGCCCAACCGGACCCGCTCACCGGACAGATCGAATATCTCTCGACCATCTGCCGCGATCTCTCCGAACGCATCCGGGCCAACGCGGCGCTCCAACAGTTGCAGCAGGAGCAGGAACTGATCCTGGATTCGGTGCCGGCGCTGATCTGGTACAAGGATACCGCCAATCGCATCCTGCGCGTCAACGCCGCGGTCGCCCAGTCGCTGGGTTTGCCGAAATCGCGGATCGAGGGCCATCACTCGGCCGAGTTTTATCCGGATGACGCCGAGCGCTATTATCGCGATGACCTCATCGTGATCGAAACCGGGGTTCCGCGTTATGGCATCGACGAACCCTATCGCCTGCCCTCCGGCGAACGGCGCTGGATCCGCACGGACAAGATTCCGCTCAAGGACGCGGCCGGACGGGTGACCTGCATTCTGGCGATGGCCATCGATATCACCGCGCGCAAGGCGGCCGAGGACGCGCTGCGCATCAGCCAGGACGACCTCAGCCGTGCCCAGGCCGTGGGTAAAATCGGGAGCTGGCGGCTGGATGTGCGCCACGATGTGCTGATCTGGTCGGCGGAAGCCCATCGGATCTTCGGCATTCCTCCAGGGGAGTCATTGAGCTACGGAACCTTCCTGTCCACCGTGCATCCCGAGGACCGGGAAGCCGTGGACCGGCAGTGGCAAGCCGCTCTCCAGGGCGAGCCGTATGACATCGAGCATCGGGCGATCGTGAACGGGCAGGTCAAATGGCTGCGGCAAAAGGCGGAACTGGAGTTCGACGACCGCGGCGAGTTGCTGGGCGGTTTCGGAACGACCCAGGACATCACCGAGCACAAACTGACCGAGGAAGCCCTGCGCGAATCCGACCGCCGCAAGGACGAATTCATCGCCATCCTCGCCCATGAACTGCGCAATCCGCTGGCGCCGATCAAAAACGCGGTGCAAATCCTGGAACACCCGGATCTGGACGCATCCAGGCTGGCTTGGTTGCGTCATGTCATCGAGCGCCAGGTCGACTCCCTGACGAAATTGGTCGACGATCTTCTGGACGTTTCCCGGATCGGTCGCGGCAAAATCGCGCTTCGCCGGGAGTCGCTCGCCGTGGCGGACATCGTCGCCGCGGCGGTGGAGTCCTGCCAGCCGCTGATCGATGCCCGCCGGCATGAGCTCATCCTCAGTCTGCCCTCGGAGTTACCGCGGATCGATGGCGATCCGCTCCGGCTGGAGCAGGTGTTGTCGAATCTGCTCAACAACGCCGCGACCTATACCGAACCTGGCGGCAAAATCCAGTTGACCGTCCAACAAGAAGGCGACGAGATTGTCGTGCGCGTCACGGACACCGGGATCGGCATTTCGCCGTCGATGCTGGACAAGATATTCGATCTGTTCGTGCAGGCGGATCGGTCGCGCCAGGACGCTCAGGGCGGGCTTGGCATCGGGCTGAGTCTGGCGAAACAACTCGTTACCCTGCATGGCGGGACGCTCACGGCCGCCAGCGAGGGCGCGGGCAAAGGCAGCGAGTTCAGTCTGCGTTTGCCGCTTGGCTCGGAGCGGATCGAGACCATGCCGTCCGTGAGTCAGTCGGGCGGCGCGGTGATCGCCTCCGGCCGTCGCATCTTGCTCGCGGACGACAATCCGGACGTGTTGGAAAGTCTGGCGATGCTGCTGGAACTCATGGGGCACGAGGTGCGAACCGCCCGTAATGGATTGGAAGCGGTCGCGACCGCGACCACGTTTCAACCCGATCTCATTCTGCTGGATCTCGGCATGCCCGAGTTGGATGGCTACGACACCTGTCGACGCCTGCGCGCGGCGCCGTCCGGGCATGCTGGCGTGATGATCGCCGCGATTTCGGGGTGGGGTCAGGATCGGCACAAAGAGGCCACGCGCGCGGCGGGATTCGATCGTCATCTCGTCAAGCCGGTCGACATCGGCGCGCTGACCTGTCTGCTGAATGCCTTGCCCGCCGGTATCAGCGGATAGGTAATTGTACCGACTTGGAAAATGACTTGATCGCGCCAGAATAGAGAGCACCGCAACGCAGTACCCTCACAATGATGCAGTCATTCGATCCAGCCAAATTTTTCAGCGACCTCGCGACCAGTCACAACCAAACGGCGATCGGCACGATCATGGCCGATAGTCCGTTTACCGCCGATGGCGGGCTTGCGTGCGATGCCTTCGTCGAAAAGCACGCGGAGACGATCGGACAGCACTATGCCCGCACGGGAGGCATCTTCATGGAGACCGCCGACGCCTCGCGGATGGCCCAAGGGCTTTGGGAGTACATCGAGTATCTTCGGTCATGGTCGGAGCAGATCTTTGGGCGCTCGCTCCCGCGCAAGCGTCCGCGTCGGACGGCGCCAGCGCCAGACCGGACGCAGCATGAAGGCGAGCCGGCGACGATCGCTCGGCGCCGGCGCCTCGACCTCCCCGCCGGGATCGCGCATCCCTCGGAAAGCCTCGGATTCGGAGCCTGAAGCCTTTCGCGGGGAGGTACTCGCTCCGTCTGAAGCCGTTCGTGGTTCGAGTGCCTCACCACGAACGGCTTCAGACGTGGGCACACGGAGGGCATCTTCGCAGGTCACGTCGCCCGCAAGCGGGCTCCTACGGGTAGGCTCTTTCACGGAAACCGCCTTAATTGTCCTCGGCAACCCGCAGCACTTCCTCGATCGTCGTGCGCCCATCGAGCGCCTTGCGCAGACCGTCCTGGTACATGGTTTCCATGCCCTCGGCGACGGCGATCCGCCGGATCTCGGTGGCGGTGGCGTGACTGAGAATCGCCTTGCGGATCTGGTCCGTCATCGTCAAAACCTCGGTGATGACCAGACGCCCGCGATAGCCGGTGCCGTTGCAGGCCTCGCAGCCGACCGCGCGATGCAGGTCGATGTCATGCGTGACGCCGGCCATGTGGGCGAAGCGCTCGGCCAGTTCGGGCAGGGCGCGATAGGACGCCCGACAGTGCGGACAGAGCCGACGCACCAGGCGCTGGGCGAGGATGCCGTTGATGGTGGAGGTGAGCAGATAATCCTCGACGCCCATGTCCAGCAGACGGGTCACACCGCTGGCGGCGTCGTTGGTGTGCAGGGTGGAGAGCACGACGTGTCCGGTCAGCGCCGACTGCACCGCGATCCGCGCGGTCTCCAGATCGCGCATCTCGCCGACCATGATGATATCGGGATCCTGCCGGACGATGGCGCGCAGGGCGCCGGCGAAGGTCATGCCGATGGCCGCCTTGACCTGGATCTGGTTGATGCCGGGCAACTGGTACTCGACCGGATCCTCGACCGTGATGATCTTGCGTTCCTCGGTGTTCAGACGGCTGAGCGCGGTATAGAGGGTCGTGCTCTTGCCAGAGCCGGTCGGCCCGGTGACCAGCAGGATGCCGTAGGGCTGCTCCAGGATGACGCGCAGACGCTCGCGCGGCGAGCCGTCGAAGCCGAGCGCGTCGAGATCGAAGCGCACGCTTTCTTTGTCGAGCAGACGCATCACCACGCTCTCGCCGAACATGGTCGGCACCGTCGAGACGCGCAGATCGAGTTCCTTGCCCTGGATGCGGATCGGGATACGCCCGTCCTGGGGCAGACGGCGTTCGGCGATATTGAGCTTGGCCATGATCTTGACGCGCGAAATCACGGCGGCGGTGGAGCGCACCGGCGGCGCGTCGACCTCTTTCAGGATGCCATCGACCCGATACCGCACCTTCAGGACATCGGCGAAGGGTTCGATGTGGATGTCCGAGGCGCGCGACTCGACCGCCTTCTGAATGAGCTGATTGACCATGCGGATGACCGGCGCCTCGCTGGCCAGATCCTTGAGATGCTCGATGTCTTCCTCGTCGAAATCGCCGAAGTCGGCATCCGGGTCGGCGGGCGTTTCCTCGACCTTTTCATAGAGACGCTCGATGGCGGCCTCGATCTCGGTCGGCGGCGCGACCGAGGCGCGTACCGCTTTGCCCGCCGCCATCCGCACCGCCGCGAGGACGAAACCGTCGATGGGATTGGCCAGCGCGACTTCGATCCGTTGCTCGTCGTCGGCCAGCGGCAGGACGCGGGAATCCTTGAGGAAGCGCAGGGTAAAGAGATCCTCGCGCACCGGTTCGGCGGGAAATTGCGCGGCATCCGCCAGCGGCAGATGCAGGACTTCGGACATGGTCCGGGCCATGTCGCGTTCCGAGATCAGACCCAGACGCACCAGCATCGGCAGCAGACTGTCCCCGCCATCCTCGGCCAACCGCCGGGCGCGCGCGAGATCGCCGGGGGTCAGTTTGCCCTGCATCTGGAGCGAGGCGACGACCTCCGATTCGGGGGTGATGTCCGGGGTGTCGCACGCGCTTTGGCCAAGCGGAACATCGTCCGGATCGTCGCGTAATGCACGAATGACGGGGGCCTTGTCGAGCATCGTGTCGTCTTGCATCAGGCCGTTTCCCTTGGAAAAATCGCCTTGATCCGGTCCATTCTTCGACCGCTCGAACGATCGTCTAACTGCCATCAAGTTAAGCCGTTCGTGGTGAGGCCCTCGAACCACGAACGGCTTAACTTAATGTCAGTGAACGAGCGCCTGGGATGCCTGCTTCGGGACCGACGGCCAACGCGCGTAGCAATTGCCGCACGAACCTCGGCCCGCGATAGATCAGCCCCGTATACACCTGAATCAGATTGGCGCCGGCGGCCAGCTTCGCCGCCGCCCCCGCCGGATCCATGACGCCGCCGACACCGATCAGCACCGGCTCCGGGCCGAGCGCGGCGCGGAGCCGGCCCAGCAATTCGGTACTGCGCGCCAGCAGCGGCTGGCCGGACAGTCCACCGCTGAGTCCCTCGGTCGAACTCGCGAGCCCGGCGAAACGGATGGTGGTGTTGGTCAGAATCAGACCGGCGCAGCCCGCGCCGAGCGCGGCGCGGGCGCAGTCGATGGCGTCCGCGTCGGCCAGGTCCGGCGCCAGCTTGACCAGCAGCGGGCGAGGGCGGGACAGGCGCTGATTCGGTCCCTGGATCGTCGCGACGATCCGCTCGACCTCCTCGACCCGTTGCAGATCGCGCAGACCCGGCGTGTTCGGGCTCGAAATGTTCACCACCACATAATCGGCCAGTTCGCCGAGCCGCTCGAAACTGCGGCGATAATCGTCGGCGGCCTGTTCCGGTGGCGTCACCTTGGACTTGCCGAGATTGACGCCGAGCGGTACCTGAAGCAAATCGCGCGCGCGCAGCCGTTCCAGCCGCCGTCCCATGGCCTCCGCGCCTTCGTTATTGAACCCCATCCGGTTCACGATCGCGCCATCCCGCGGCAAGCGAAAGAGCCGTGGCCGGGGGTTGCCGGGTTGGGGCAGGGCAGTGACCGTGCCCACCTCGACGAAACCGAAGCCCAGCGCCTGCCAGGCCGGCACCGCTTCCGCGTTCTTGTCCAATCCGGCGGCCAGCCCGATCGGGTTGGGAAAGCGCAGTCCCATCGCCTCGACCGCCAAACCCGGCGCGCGGGCAATGTCGCCGTCATTCAGGCTTCCCGCGAACAGCCTCGACCAGCGCGACAGCAGGCCCAGGGTCAGATTGTGCGCCAGTTCCGGATCCAGCCGGAATGCCAGCGGTCGCAGGAGGCGCCAAAGGTTGTCTTCTGTCATCGTGTCGTCCAATCTTTGCGCCGATCGCGTTCGGCATCGCCGCCCGCCAATGGATTCTGGAGATTTCTGGAAAATGCTCGGTACGCGTCGGAGACAACGAAAAAGAGGCTGAGCTTTTGGCCCAGCCTCTTGTTTTTATTGGTACCGAGGGCCGGAATCGAACCGGCATGGGGTCACCCCCGTCAGATTTTGAGTCTGATGCGTCTACCAATTTCGCCACCCCGGCAACGCAGTCCGAAAATATACACTCGTGCCGGCTGAAATGGTATCCCCGGCCAGTAATTCTCAAGTAGGAGCCCGCTTGCGGGCGATATGCGGAACTGCGGGTTTGCTTCCGGGCGACGGAATTTGGTGGCTTCGAAAGCGACTGGCAGGTCATGTCGCCCGCAAGCGAGATCCTACGATGGCGGATGACACCAAAATGAGAACGGCTGGCAACACATCGGCCGCCATTGACTTCCTGTTGGAAATTGCTTAAGTTTCCGGGTCTTTTCCGGGCGGGCTATTGAGTCCGACGTCAATCTCGATTTTTGGAGTACCGACTGATGAAGCGCACTTTTCAACCGAGCCGCCTGAAGCGTGCACGAACCCATGGGTTTCGCGCACGCAGTGCCACCCGGAACGGTCTTAAGGTTCTGAGCGCGCGTCGCGCAAAGGGCCGCGCGCGTCTGTCCCCTTAGGCTCTGAATCCCGCGGATTCAACCGGCTTTCCTGACAATCGCTTTTCTCGCGAGCAAAGGCTTCAGCGTGCGCCGCAATTCAGGCGCGTTTTTGCCCATCCAGTCAAAACGGGAAAGATCGGATTCGTCGTGCTATACCGAGCAAACGGCCTAGGCCATGCACGAATTGGCCTCGCCATTTCGAAGAAATGCGCGCGACGCGCCGTTGATCGCAATCGACTGAAGCGAATCGCGCGCGAAAGTTTTCGGACGCATCGCCAATCGATCCCTGGGGTAGACATCGTCATCCTCTGTTCGAGCGGCGCCCCGAAGATCTCTAACCAGCAGCTCTTTTTCGTCTTGGAGCAAGCCTGGGCCATTATCAGGAATCAGCCATGCGTCGAATCTTGATCGTGCCGATCAAGGTATACCAGTACCTGATCAGCCCGCTCCTCGGACCTCATTGCCGTTTCTATCCAACCTGTTCGCAGTACGCCGTCGAAGCCATCGAGCGCCATGGCGTTCTGTATGGCAGCTATTTAGCCTTGCACCGCGTATCCCGCTGCCATCCCTGGCACGCCGGGGGTATCGATCCAGTCCCTCACGAAAGGCAGACCACGACTCATGGATAACCAGCGATTGATTTTGTTTTTCTCGCTTGCCGCAGTGCTATTCCTGATTTATGAGTCGTGGATGCAGGACTACGGTCGTCCCTCTGTCCCTCAAGTTGCGCAGGAACAAGGTCAGACAGCGGCATTCGCGCCGAAGACGACGCAGAAAGACATTCCGGCGATTGCAACAACGCCGGACATGGTCGCCACGGGCGCCGCAATGGAAGAGTTGGCCAGACAAGAGAATGCCTCTCCCCGCATCGTCGTGGAGACCGATCTCCTGAAGGTCGAGATTTCCACCCGAGGTGGCACCATCGGCAGTGCCTGGTTGCTGGATTATGCGACCGTACCAGAACGCCCCGAAGACAAGCTGCAACTTCTGAAGCCAGTTGCGCCCAACATGTTCATCGTCCAGTCTGGATTGCTTGGCGAGGATGTCTCGCTGCTGCCGACCCACGAAGGCGAGTTTCACAGCGCCCAATCCAGTTATCGGCTTGAACCCGGCGTCGATCATCTTGATGTGGATCTGACCTGGCGTAACGAAGCGGGCATTGAGGTCAAAAAACGCTACACCTTCACGCGTGGCAGCTATGTCGTCCAGACCCGCCAGATCGTGACGAATGCGACTGACGCTCCCTTGGTCGCGCGCGAATACAATCAGCTTCAACGCACCGATTTCAGCGACCCCAACGAATCCCGATTCATCAAGAATTATACCGGCGGCGCTTTTTACAGCCCCGAGGACAAGTATCGAAAGGTCTCCTTCAAGGAGATGCTCAAAGGCAAGCTCGATCAGCCCGTCGTGGATGGCTGGATTGCCATGATGCAGCATTATTTCATCGCGGCCTGGATTCCGCCACGGGGCGAGCAAGACATCTTCTATACCAAGGTGCTCGATAATTCCCGCTATATCATCGGCAAATACTCGCCCGCGCTCAGCATCGCCCCTGGAACGACGCATGAATTCAGTAACCAGCTTTTTATCGGTCCAACGCTCCAGGACGATCTCGCCAGTGTTGCCACCGGCTTGGATCTGGCCATCGATTATGGCTGGCTAACCGTCATTGCCCAGCCGATCCACTGGGTGCTCAGCGCGATCCATTCCGTGGTTGGCAATTGGGGCTGGTCGATTATTTTTCTGACCATCCTGATTAAGCTCGCCTTCTACAAGCTGTCCGAGACCAGCTACAAATCCATGGCCAACATGCGTCAGCTGACGCCGCGCATGCAGGCGCTCAAGGACCGCTACGGCGACGATAAGCAGCGTCTGAATCAGGCCATGATGGAAATGTACAAAACCGAGAAGATCAATCCGCTCGGCGGCTGTCTGCCAATCCTGATCCAGATTCCAGTCTTTATCGCGCTCTACTGGGTTCTGCTCAGCAGCGTCGAGATGCGCCAGGCGCCATTCATGCTTTGGCTCGATAATCTTTCCGCGCCCGATCCCTATTTCGTGCTGCCGCTGATCATGGGCGTTTCCATGTACATCCAGCAGAAATTGAATCCCGCGCCGCCGGATCCGATGCAGGCGAAGATCATGATGAGCCTGCCATTCGTCTTCACGGTCTTCTTCGCCTTTTTCCCGTCGGGACTGGTGCTCTACTGGGTGGTCAATAACCTGCTTTCCATCGCCCAGCAATGGCATATCACGCGCAATATCGAGAAGGTGGCGGCCAAGCATAAACGGTAATCCGAATTGTCACTTTGATTGCATGACCCAGGATACGATCGTCGCCATTGCCACTCCGCCGGGCATTGGCGGCGTCGGCATTGTGCGGGTCAGCGGTTCGCGGGTTCGGAAGATTGCCGAGGCGATCGTTGGCCGCCCGCTACATCCGCGCATCGCCAGCGTTGCAACCTTTCGAGATGCGGCTGGAGACTTCATCGACGAAGGTCTCGCACTCTTCTTTCAAGCCCCGAAATCATTTACCGGCGAGGACGTTCTTGAACTACAGGGCCATGGTGGACCTGTCGTTCTGGATCTGATGCTGCATCGATGTCTTGAATTGGGCGCGCGCATGGCGCGTCCCGGCGAGTTCACGGAACGCGCCTTTCTGAATGGCAAACTCGATCTCGCACGGGCCGAAGCCGTTGCCGACCTGATCG
The DNA here is from genome assembly GCF_000227745.2 of Thiocystis violascens DSM 198. Lineage (NCBI taxonomy): Bacteria > Pseudomonadati > Pseudomonadota > Gammaproteobacteria > Chromatiales > Chromatiaceae > Thiocystis > Thiocystis violascens. The sequence continues at coordinate 3,298,201 of NC_018012.1, forward strand.
AAAGTTCGAGCGTCCTGGCCGCGCGTCTCGCCGGGCAAAGCCTGCAAGGCGTCTTTTCGCGTCGGATCGAGACGCTGATTGAGCATCTGACGCGACTTCGGATGCTGATCGAGGCCACGCTCGATTTTCCGGACGAGGAGATCGATGTCGCGACCGAACAATCGGTGGCGAGCGGTCTTCGTCAACTGATCGACATGACTCGGGCGATCATGACGGAAGCTCATCAGGGGCAGATGATCCGCGAGGGTCTGGCGGTCGTCATCGCCGGCGCGCCAAATGTCGGCAAGTCCAGTCTTCTCAACCGGTTGTCCGGTACGGATGCCGCGATCGTGACACCGATCGCCGGAACCACCCGCGACCTTCTGAAGCTCGACATTCACGTCGATGGATTACCCATTCGAATCGTCGATACCGCGGGGATTCGCCAGACGGACGATCCGGTCGAGCGTGAAGGGGTGCGGCGCGCGCGCGAGCAACTGGTCACGGCCGATCTGGTGCTCTGGATCCATGATGGGATCGAGGACGCCGAACCCATGGGCGAGGCGAGCCTGCCATCGAATTGTCCCGTCACGCGCGTGAGGAACAAGATCGACCTCGCCGGGATCGAACCGCAACTCGCTGAAACGAAAACGGGAACGGAAATTTCTCTCTCCGCCGAAACGGGTGCCGGACTCGATCTGTTAAGAGATCATCTCAAGGCCGTGGCTGGGGTTGGTACGCTCCCAGGTGGTGCCTTCATGGCCCGTCGCCGGCATCTCGATGCCTTGAATCGCGGATTGCAATGTTTGGATGTCGCGCAAGAGAACCTGACGAATCAGACTGGCCCCGAATTGGTCGCCGAGGAGCTTTTGCAGGCCCAGCGGGTGTTTGGAGAGATCACGGGGCAAGTGACTTCCGATGACCTTCTGGGGCGGATTTTCGCCAGTTTCTGCATCGGAAAATAGCGAGACTTCCGAACCGTTCCGCAACTGTCCGCAAGACCCCACCAAGCCCGCATCGTTGCGGGCTTTTTCGTTTAACGTGTGCTTGCACGTTCCGCAGTAATCCGCTAAGAACAGTTCCTACCAAGGAACGCGGCGCCAGACGGTAGGAATTTTTTGTTCCGTAGACGTCCGCGCCGTTCCCAATGGCACGCGCGGAGTCCGAACAGATGGCATTGTCAGATACCCGGTTGCGGACGATGAAACCGAAGGCCCGCGCCTTCAGCGAATCCTCGGGGCTGGTGGAGTCGTCTCGGGGCTTGTTGTTGTCAGGGCCGCAGCGCCTCGGGATGATTCGCGGCCACACGCAGCAGCGCCAGGGCAGATCCGCGCGGCTGTCTCCGGCCTTGCTCCCAGCCTTCCAGGGTCCGGGGACTGACACCCAAGAGCGCGGCGAAGGCGTCTTGTGTCAGGCCCATGCGCTGTCGGATGGCGCGGGCGTCCGGATCCGCAACTTCCAGGGTGCGCAGCGTCACTTCCCCGCGTTGATGGGCCTTGATCTCGCGGATGCCGTCTAGGATTTCTTGCCCGATGTCGCGCTCAGTCATCGCCGATTTCCTCCGCAATCGCCCGCAGGATGTGGGGCGGGATGTTCGTTTGCTCGTTCTTGGGGTAGAGGGTCAGCAGCCAAATTTGATCGGCTCGGCTTCGCCAGTAATAGACGATCCGTAGCCCTCCCCGCTTCCCTCGTCCCGAGCCAGCCCAACGCAGTTTACGCACGCCTCCGCTGCCGGGGACCACGACGCCAGTCGCGGGGTGTAGGATCAGGGCGGCTTGTAGGGCGGGGCTTGCAGGGCGGCGGACTCGTCATCGCTCAGGTGTTGGGCGGCGAGTCGGGTAAAGAGGGAGGTTTCAATGAAGACCATGCCGACGATGATACGTCAAAGGCGGGGCTTCGTTTGCGCCGCGCGGCGGGTTATCCGGCCTGCCCTGGGGCGCTCAGCGGCAAGGCGATGACCTCCCCGCGCGGGCGTAGCCCCGTGGCGCTCAGCAGAAAGTCGGTGACGGCTTGCATGGGTTTCCGTAGCCGTTCCACATCCGCCACGACGTACCCGGCGGTGACATCTCCCGTCATCTTGTGATTGAGCAATCGCTTGACGGCATAAGCCGACAGGTCCAGCCCTTCCGCCGTGGTCGCGAAGGTGCGGCGAAGATCATGCAAGGTGAACGTGATACCCGAGCGCGCGTGTACCTTCTCCATTTGCTTGTGGATGTTGTTGATGTACCCCGTCCGGCTGGTCGGACTGGCAAAGACATAGCGGCGAGCGAGCGCGGACCACTCGCGGGTGCGGTCTTCGTGGTCGCGTCGGCGGCGTGTCAATAGATCCAGCAAGAAATCGGAGAGCGGTAGCGTGTGGGATCGGCGGTTTTTGGTGTCGGGCGCGGTCAGGGTGCGGCCTTCAAAATCCACATGCGCCCATTCCAGGCGGGCGGCTTCCTCGCGCCGCAGTCCGGTGAACAAGATCAGCAACAGGTAATCGCGCGCGGTTTCGGCTTGCTCGCCGGGGTGCTCGCTGGTCAAACCCATGACCGCCTCGCACCACGGGCGTAGTTCGTGCGTCTTGATAAGGGTTTGGCGCCGCTCCACGGCATACCATGCCTTGGTGTGAGAAATTCGGGTCACGGGGTTATCCGGGAACAGCGAAGCGCCGCGTTCGTCTTCGTACTCGCCAGCGGCGAAGTTGAACAAAGCCCTCAATACCCGCATCGCCAGATTGGCGCGGGCCTCGGATGCCTGCCCTAATTTGCGGTGCTTGCTGGCAACTAGTACAGCATTCCGCTTAATCTTGCATAAATCTCATTGTAGACCCATCTCGTCACGCCAGTTCTCAAGAGGTGTTTCCAATGAGCAAGTATGTTGTTCGGCTCACCGAGGATGAACGGTCGTCGCTGATGGCGTTGATCGATCAAGGCAAAGCCGCTGCGCGCAAGATCAAGCATGCCAACGTGCTGCTGAAGATCGATGCGGAGAGGCGGAACTGGAGTGATGTCCAAGCCGGCGAGGCGTTCCACTGTAGTCCACGCACGGTCTTCACGATTCGCCAACGCTTTGTCGAATTCGGCCTGGATGAGGCGTTGGAACGCAAACCGCGTGCGCAGCCGCCGCGTGAACGGCTTCTCGACGGTGAGGGCGAAGCGCACTTGGTGCGCATCGCCTGCTCGACACCGCCTGAAGGCCAAGCGCGCTGGACCCTCAATCTCTTGGCCGAGCGTCTCGTCGAACTGAACGTGGTCGAGACGATCTCGCCACAAACGGTCATGCGCACCCTAAAAAAACGAACTGAAACCGCATCTTCGCACCTGTTGGGTGATCCCGTCCGAGCACGACGCGGCCTTCGTCGCGGGGATGGAGGATGTACTGGAGGTCTACCGACGCCCCGACGATCCACCGCGTCCCGTGGTCTGTCTCGACGAACAGCCGACCCAACTGATCGGCGAAACGCGCCAGCCAATTCCCGCCGCACCGGGACAGGAGCAACGTTATGATTATGAATACGAGCGCTTGGGGGCCGTCAACACCTTTATGGTCGTCGAACCGTTGACTGGTTGGCGCAAGGCCAATGTGCGCGCCACCAAAACCGCGCTCGATCTGGCGCATGAAATCAAGGAATTGCTCGACGTTGACTACTCCAGCGCGGAGAAGGTCGTGCTGGTCTGGGACAACCTGAACACGCATGCACCGGCGTCTCTCTATAAAGCGTTTCCACCCGAGGAGGCTCGCCGGCTTCTGGATCGCTTGGAAATCCATGACACGCCGAAACACGGCAGTTGGCTCGACATCGCCGAGATCGAACTGAGCGTCTACACCAAACAGTGCCTGGATCGGCGCATCGACGACATTGACACCCTGCGCCGCGAGGCCAAGGCCTGGACGGATCGCCGCAACGCCTCCGGTGCCAAAGTCGATTGGCACTTCACCACCGACGATGCACGGATCAAGCTCAAGCGCCTCTATCCGCAAATTAAGGAGGAATGAGGTACTAGATCGCGGGTGATGTCGGATAACGCCTTGCGTTGCCAGTCGCCAAATGCCTTATTCATGATCTTGCGGTAATCGGCGAGGGTGCCGGACTTGAGTGACTTGCGGGCCTTCAGGTAATCCTCGAACACCTCTCCCAGTGTGACGCCACGCACGCGGGCGGCCTTCTTCTCCGAATTCGGACTGACACCCTCGGCCATGGTCGAGAGCGCCGACTGTGCCTGTCGCCGGGCTTGTTCGATGGTCATATCCGGGTAGCTGTCCAAGGGTGACGCGCACGGGCTTACCGGACACCTTGCGGTACACCTGAAAGGACTTCACCCCGGTGGCGGTGACTGCGATTAGCAAACCGTTCACCTTGGTGTCGTGGTAGTAGTCGCGCTTGCCGGGCGCGGCCTGGGGGAAGTCGTCAATCGCCTTCTTCGTGAAGTTCAGTCGCTCGGCCATGCCTGAAACCCTCCCGTCTCCCGATCCGCGAAAATCCCGGTGCTACCCTGGTGCTACCGTAGCGGGGGATCTTGAAGGATCTTGGGGGATAATGAGGGAATAGGCAATAAAAGAACTGAAAATCCTCGTATTCTTACCGGATACGGGGATTTTTTATGCCTGTGAGTCCATTGCTCTGGTGCATTTCCAGGGTTGGCTGGTCCCTGAGCCGCGCGGCGGCTGTTTTGTTCAGCCGTCAGGCTTGCATCGCCGGCCCCGGACATCGACCGGAACAGCGTTACAGCATCGCCTCTTGTGCCGCTCCCGCAGTGCCTGTACAGCTGCGCACCTGCCCCGAACCCAATGCCTGCTTACTCATAGCGCTATGTATCGGCAATACTGTTCCTGGATTAGCTCACCAATCGATTCAGCAACGGAAGCGACGAATCACCTGTGCCAGGGCATCGGATTGTTGGGCCACCTGGGTTGAGGTTTGTGCATTGCTGTGTGATGCCGCGGCCGCTTGTTCGGCCACATCGCGGATCACGACCACATTGCGATTCACTTCGGTTGCAACCCGACTCTGCTCTTCGATGGCGGTCGCAATTTGGGTATTCATATCCAACATATAAGTGACATCTTCGGCGATCCGAGCGAGGAGTTCCCCCGCCTGGTTGGCTTGGGCAGCGCTTTCCAGTCCTTCGCCATGGCAGATTTCAATCAGCCTGACAATGGCGTCCGTCTTTTCTTGAAGCGTTTTAATGATGTCCCCGACCTCATCGGTCGCAGTTTGCGTGCGCATGGCCAACGTCCGGATCTCGCCCGCCACCACGGCGAAACCGCGCCCCTGCTCACCTGCTCGCGCGGCTTCGATAGCGGCATTCAAGGCCAATAAATTGGTTTGCTGGGCAATGGTGCGAATCACATCCAACACCGAACCAATGGTGGCCGAGCTGTGCGCTAACGCTTGTGCCGCTTGAGTGGAATCCGTCAACCGATGTGCCAGAGATTCGATGTGGCGGATGGTCTTTTGAACCTGGTCATGCCCTGACCTGGCGTTCGTGCTGGTGCGCTGGGTCCGATCGGCTGCCACTTCGGTATTGCGGGCGATTTCGTCGATGGTGGCTGCCATTTCGGTAATGGCGGTCGCCAGTAGATCGGCTTCCGAGAGTTGCTGACGCCCCCCCGTGGACGTCTGCTCGGCAGTGGCGGAAAGTTGCGAGGTCGCCAGGGCAATCGCATCAACGCATTAGCGCATACTGTTAGACAATCCGTACTGCGGCCCCAATGATTTGAGTCTTTAGAATCTTGGGGAGATCTCGCCGATGTGCGACTTGAGTGTGGAGCGATCGATTGCGCACCATTTTGCCCCGCTGGACGAGCCGCGCAGCGCGATCCAACGACGGCACCTCTTAAGTGAGATGATCGTGATCACCATCGCGGCGTCCTTCAGTGGCGCCGACGGTTGGGTGGGTGTCGAGACGTTCGGACAGGCCAAGGAGGCGTGGCTGCGCACGTTTCTGAAACTGCCCGCGGGCATTCCGTCGCACGACACCTTCGGGCGGGTGTTTGCGCTCATCGATCCCGCACAGTTTGCCGCCTGCTTTCGCCAATGGAGCGCGTCGGTGGCCGAACTGATCCCCGAAGAGATCATTGCCGTCGATGGCAAGACCCTGCGCCGCTCCCACAGCCGCGGCAAGGGCTTGGCGGCGTTGCACCTGGTCAGTGCCTGGGCGACGGCCAATCGGGTGGTGCTCGGACAGGTCGCCACCGACGCCAAATCCAATGAGATCACGGCCATTCCACGTCTGCTGGAGTGGCTGAAGCTGGAGGGCTGCATCGTCACCATCGACGCCATGGGCTGCCAGACCAAGATTGCCGCGCAGATCATCCACCAGGGAGGGGACTATGTGCTCGCGCTCAAAGGCAACCAGGAAACGCTGGCCGCCGAGGTCGAGGAGGCGTTCATCGACGCCGACGCCAGAGGCTACGCCGGTGTCGATTCGGCATTCCTCGAAACCGTCGAGCGAGGGCATGGTCGTCTCGAAACCCGTCGCTACCAAACCTTGGGCGATCTTTCCGGCGTGCCGCACAGCGCCTCGTGGGAGGCAATGAACATGATCGGCATGGTTGAATCGCGCCGTGAGGTCGCCGGCAAGGTCTCGGTCGAGACCCGCTATTTCATTGGCAGCATCGGCACCAGCGCCGCGCGCTTTGCCCACGCAGTACGCGGTCACTGGGGCATCGAAAACGGGTTGCATTGGAATCTCGATATCGCCTTTCGTGAGGATGAGTGCCGTGTCCGCGATCCGGTGGCGCGCGAGAATCTTGCCGTCCTGCGTCACCTCGCCCTCTCGCGCCTCAAGAATGACGGCACCAAGCTCGGCATCCAGAACAAACGCTTGAAAGCCGGTTGGGACGAGTCCTACCTGTCGAAATTGCTCTTCGAGTCGCCTCAGAGGAAGGGCGACGCTGATACATCGGTACCCGCTAATGTTAGCAGCGCTTGATGCGATTGCCCTGGCGAGGTCGCTTGGGATAGGTAATCCACTGCTTCTTTGCTTTGCAGGATCAGATGACGAATATGCTCCAACATGGCGTTGAAATGAGCGCCCATTCGGGTGAGTTCATTGCGACCCTTTAGATCAAGTTTGAGCGTCAGGTCGTAATGTTCCGAAATATTCTGGATGACCTCCGTCGTGTGTCCCAGGTCCCGATTCAAACGGCGCGTGATCAGCATCGTCAGGAGCGCGACCAGCGCCGCGATCACCACACTGATCGACAGCAATGTCCAAGCGATCCGGCGTTCCGCGACCAACAGGAGGTCGGTCAACTGCCCCTGAAGGCTGTCGAATTCACCATCGATCACACGCATCTTTTCATTCAATTCGGCCTTGAGTCCCTGATCGGCCTTCAGCCCGACCTGGGTTTGGGCCTTCGCCAACGCCAGGAAATCCTCCTGATACGACGTGAGCGCGGCACGGACCTGACTGTCATCGCCAACCTTTTGCGACAAATTGACAAAATCGGCAGTGAATTTTTCAACGTATTTGGGATCGGAGCGCAACATGAAATCCTTTTCGTCGCGACGGAGTTGCAGGATTCCCACCAGCAGATCATCCCGCTGCAGGGCTTTGACGGCGTTTTCAGCCTGATGCACGGCCTTGCGGAGACTGCCATAGAGCCCCGACTCCGGATCAAACCCGATGGCGCGCGCGTCGGCCACCAGCGAGTCGAAGAGGCGGAGATAGTTATCAAGACTGGTCTGGAGTGCGTCAAGCCGGATCGTGCTGGCTTCCGCGTCGAGACGGCTGTGAAGGGTCTCCAGATCCTGTTTGAATAGCAATGCTTCCTGATGTAACTGGGTCGCCTGACGCTCATCCAATCGCATCAGAAAATTCGTTTCGTTGAGATGGATTCGCAGCAGACGGTTGTTCAGGGTGAGGGTCAGCTCCTGAGCGGTCTGGAGATGATCAAGACGTTGCCAAGACCACCAAGCGCCCGCTAGCAAAAGCAGCAGTGCACCGACAAAGACGGCGGAGAGGCTGTTGAGTTGATGTCGGATGAGCATCGGTTGTCCTTGGCGCATGCCATTTTAAGAGACTGTATAGAAACTAAAACATTGATAATAAATAGGTCATTTAGAGTGACCAGTTTAAGAGGGTGTAGACAAAAATAATTGAGCTGCTATTTGTATACCAGTCTACAACTGAGCTGGTGTGCGCTGATGTCGAAAGCTGGTCGTCCCCCCAAGATTCACGAGGCGGAGCAAGCGGTATTGCGTCAAATTGTCACGGATCGCCCGACCTCCACGCTGTCAGAGATTGCCCGGGAACTCGCGGCACGGACGGGAATCGAGGCTCATGAAGCAACGATTCGCAAGTCCTTGCGGGAGGCGGGCGTCACGCGCCTCCGGGGCGAGAGTGGTCTCGAGGCGCAAGCGCGCGCAACGCCGCGTCGGTATGGGTATACGGATGCGCATCGTCGCCACGACCCCGACCAAAGCTACCCAAGTTGTCTGACCGATGCGGAGTGGGACTTGGTCGCCGCTCTCTTTGAGATGCCGGGCGGGCGGGGTCAACCGCCCCGCGTGTCGCGCCGGAGCATCCTGGAGGCGTGTTGCTACGTGGTGCGCACGGGGTGCGCGTGGCGGATGCTGCCGCACGATTTCGCGCCTTGGCAGAATGTCTACAAGACGTTTCGCCGTTGGAGTGCGGCTGGGAAGTTTGAGCAGATGCATGATCGACTGCGGGGGCAATGGCGCGAACGCGAGGGGCGTGAGATCGCGCCGACGGCGGCGGTGCTGGATGCGCAATCGACCCGCGGCTCGCCGCAGGGTGGACCGAGCGGCTTTGATGCGGGCAAGCAGGTCAAGGGGCGCAAGCGCAGCCTGGTGGTCGAGTACCTTGGGGTTCGTGTTGGCGGTGAGCGTGGTCGCGGCCAATCTTCAGGACCGCGATGCCGCCTCGGGCGCCGTCGCTGACGCGGCCGCCAAGTACCCCCAGATCAACACGCTGTTTGTCGATAGCGCCTACGCCGGTCAATTTGCCCAAACCACCGAGCAGACCCACGCGATCCGCGTGGAAGTCGTGCGCCATCCAGCCAACAAAAGCGTTGGCTCCTGGCACGTGGACGGGGCGCCTGACCGAGTGGTGATCGCCAACGCCGACGGCTTCGTTCCGCTGCCGAAGCGCTGGGTTGTCGAGCGCACCCATGCGTGGAATGAGCGTGCCCGTCGATTGATCATGCATCATGACCGTCTGCCAGCGGTCTCCGAAACCTGGGTTTGGCTGGCGGAGGCGCGCATCCTGCTGCGGCGGTTGACCACAACGGTTTGATTTTGTCTACACCCTCTTAGAGGGTGTAGACAAAAATAATTGAGCTGCTATTTGTATACCAGTCTACAACTGAGCTGGTGTGCGCTGATGTCGAAAGCTGGTCGTCCCCCCAAGATTCACGAGGCGGAGCAAGCGGTATTGCGTCAAATTGTCACGGATCGCCCGACCTCCACGCTGTCAGAGATTGCCCGGGAACTCGCGGCACGGACGGGAATCGAGGCTCATGAAGCAACGATTCGCAAGTCCTTGCGGGAGGCGGGCGTCACGCGCCTCCGGGGCGAGAGTGGTCTCGAGGCGCAAGCGCGCGCAACGCCGCGTCGGTATGGGTATACGGATGCGCATCGTCGCCACGACCCCGACCAAAGCTACCCAAGTTGTCTGACCGATGCGGAGTGGGACTTGGTCGCCGCTCTCTTTGAGATGCCGGGCGGGCGGGGTCAACCGCCCCGCGTGTCGCGCCGGAGCATCCTGGAGGCGTGTTGCTACGTGGTGCGCACGGGGTGCGCGTGGCGGATGCTGCCGCACGATTTCGCGCCTTGGCAGAATGTCTACAAGACGTTTCGCCGTTGGAGTGCGGCTGGGAAGTTTGAGCAGATGCATGATCGACTGCGGGGGCAATGGCGCGAACGCGAGGGGCGTGAGATCGCGCCGACGGCGGCGGTGCTGGATGCGCAATCGACCCGCGGCTCGCCGCAGGGTGGACCGAGCGGCTTTGATGCGGGCAAGCAGGTCAAGGGGCGCAAGCGCAGCCTGGTGGTCGATACCTTGGGGTTCGTGTTGGCGGTGAGCGTGGTCGCGGCCAATCTTCAGGACCGCGATGCCGCCTCGGGCGCCGTCGCTGACGCGGCCGCCAAGTACCCCCAGATCAACACGCTGTTTGTCGATAGCGCCTACGCCGGTCAATTTGCCCAAACCACCGAGCAGACCCACGCGATCCGCGTGGAAGTCGTGCGCCATCCAGCCAACAAAAGCGTTGGCTCCTGGCACGTGGACGGGGCGCCTGACCGAGTGGTGATCGCCAACGCCGACGGCTTCGTTCCGCTGCCGAAGCGCTGGGTTGTCGAGCGCACCCATGCGTGGAATGAGCGTGCCCGTCGATTGATCATGCATCATGACCGTCTGCCAGCGGTCTCCGAAACCTGGGTTTGGCTGGCGGAGGCGCGCATCCTGCTGCGGCGGTTGACCACAACGGTTTGATTTTGTCTACACCCTCTAAGAGACTGTATAGAAACTAAAACATTGATAATAAATAGGTCATTTAGAGTGACCAGTAGTCATTGCGGCGATCTTGGCATTTTCGAGGGCTGCCATCGCGTAAGCTACTGTTTTTATTTAATCGAGTTTCTCGGCAGTCTCTGAAGGGTGTTTGAGCGGGTAAACTGGGTCGGTCGCGTCAAGTGCTGCGGCGCTTGCGTCCGGGGGGCCTGAACACTACTCCTGATTGGCAAGATTCTCCAGTTAAGCCGGTTTCCCGCGGCCAATTGACGCACGCTGGGTTCTCCCCCGTCGCCGAGGAGTTCCGCCATGCCCATGAACCGCATTCAATTCCAACCCGGGCTGTCGCTGCCCGCGCTGTGGCGAGGCCCGGCATTCGGTCTTCCGTGTCGGTGCGCATCAGACCTTCCAGTGTCGGGTATGCCACGTCCAAACATCCCTCATCGCGGGCACCCTGCTCCAGAGCACTCACCTGGCACTGACCGTGTGGTTTTTGGCGATCTATTTGATCAGCGAAGCCAAGACCGGACTGTCCGCCCTCGCGCTGAAACGTGCGTTGGGCGTCAGCTACCCGACCGCGTGGCTGATCCAGCACACACTGATGCAGGCGATGGTCGAGCGCGACCGCGCCTACACCCTCGCGGGCGAAGTCCAGGTGGACGACGCCTACTTGGGCGGTGAACTCACTGGCGGTACCGCCGGTCGCGGTTCGGAGAACAAGGTGCCCTTCGTGGCGGCGGTGTCCCTAAATCCTGACAGACATCCCCTATACGCCAAGATGACGCCCGTCCCCGGCTTTACCCGCACGGCGATCGCCGTCGGGCCGCGCCCAGAGCGCTGGATACGCCTGACTGAGGAAGCTTGCTAATCAGGACACCTGTTGAGAGGAAGGCTCTGGCGTTGCCTCGACAGCGTGAAACCGGCCTCTGTGAAGCAGGGAGAAAAATTTGATCAGATTAGTCAGAGTTGATCAGGTATTTCAGAGCGGTGAACTCGTTGTCCTTGCAGACGGCCACGCAGCGTCCGCAGCCGTTGCAGCGCTCGGGATCGAGCTGGATGGTGGCGGCGACCGTCGTTCTGGAGGTGGGGATGGCCATGGCTGGCAGTCTCTCATCGTGTGCTCGCCGCCGGCGTTTGGCGGTCCGCGCTCCTCAAAAGATGCATGCCAAACGAGCGCGGCGACGCTCGACGACAGCGTCAGATGATGCGCCTGGTCGGAGGTGATCCGCCATCCGGGCGGATCGACACGGATCGGTTAGCGCCAAGCCGACCCGCCGCCTGGCGACCGGGTTCTTGACCCTCGCGGCCAATGGCTCCGATCCGGTCCGGCTCGATGCGCCGCTGTTCCTACTCGCACTCGCGATCTTTCTGGCCTGCACGCGCTACTGGACCCTGTCACTCGCGCGGGAGTTTCGTCTCCAAACGACTCGGGCACCTGGCAGGGGGCGCGGCGAGCCGGCGGCTGCCCCAAGGTTGGACTGGAACGGGATGCGTGCACGATTCGGTGAGATCGAGGTAAACTGATCCGCCTAGGCGACGGCATCGTCCCGACTGGAGACACTTGGTCGGAAGCATACGGCCACCAATTTCTGCGTGAAGCGGACGTCCGTGAGTCGAGCGGCGAAGCGTTGCTCTTCCTTATGTAGACGCATCGCACCCTCTGTCTACGATGTAGGGTATTCCTCTTGCCTACCAAGGATACTCGCGTAACGGCGACGAATTTTAATTTCTGTTGTGGGTTAACATACGACCTAAGCAGGCTATCGGGATAATCATAAAATTGTCGGTTGTTTAGTTCTACTTTGTTAGCTTGACATAAGCTTATGATTTTCAAATATTATTTTCAGGGAAAATTTTATTTGGAAATGGCAGATCATGGCTAACGCGATTGGTAGCGAAACCGATGCGATGTTAAAAAACATGGTTGGTAACCTCTCCGCTCATCTGGAGGATTATCACGAATTTTTTCAAAACGAAACAGCTGATGGTCATGAACTGAGTCGAGCTTACATCATGGGTCTTCTCAAAACTGAAGCCGGAAAACGGAATCTCGAACGCATCAACGAAGAAATTGATGTGTCCGGTGGTGATGGTTATCAACGGATCCAACAGTTCATCACAGATTCACCGTGGTCGGCGGGAAACCTCATCGGTGCGATCGCCCAAGACACCTCAAGTCTGTATGCGAATCAGCCGAATTATCGCGGTCGGGATGTCGGCTACATCATTGATGAGTCAGCGCATCTCAAGAAAGGCAAGTATTCCGTTGGCGTCGCGCGGCAATATGCCGGTGTCATTGGTAAGGTTGAGAATTGCCAGGTAGGCGTTTATGCCAGCTTAGTTTGGGAATCACAGAGCACGTTAATTAATGAGCGGTTGTTCCTTCCAACGTCCTGGACCGCTGATTTAAAGCGATGTGACCAAGCGGGTATTCCTGAAGAGGCACGTCAGTTTAAAACGAAGATCGAACTCGCACTGGAGATGATTCAATCCGATCTGGCGGCGGGCGTAGACATTGGTTGGGTGGGCGGTGATGGCCTGTACGGACACGGGTTAGAGCTTGGTGTTTCTTTAGATAACATAGGGTTAAATTTTCTGCTTGATGTTCATTGCGATCAGATGATCTATCCCCTCAAACCCATTCTATCGGTTCCGGAATCCGCTGGGCGAGGACGAAAGCCAACCAAACTTCAAGCTGATCGCGACCCCACGCAAGTGAGATGGTATGCCGACCATCTTTATCCTTTCCAATGGCGCACGATGGCCGTTCGCAATGGGGCCAAAGGGCCGATCACGCTGTCCGTTCATACCGCTCCCGTGTGGGTTTGGGATGGCAAGTCGGAGCGCGTGACCGAGCGGGTATTGGTCATCAGCCGAAATCACGCGGACAACAAGATCAAATACTCACTCAGTAATGTCGATTATCGGAGCACCCCGATCGAAAGGCTGGCTTACATGCAAGCACAGCGCTATTGGGTTGAACGGGCATTTCAAGAAGCCAAAAGCGAATTAGGAATGTCAGATTATCAAGTCAGAAAATGGAATGCCTGGCACCACCATATGGCGCTGGTGATGTTGTCGCTGTCCTTTATTGTTAAAGAGCGTCTTTTGCACAAAACCGATTATCCATTGGTGAGTTGCCGTGATCTTCGGCTTCTCATCATCGCTTTACTACTCAACGATCCGGATGCGGTCGAAAAAAGAATCCAGCAAATGCGGGTCAGGCATGAGCAAAGGCGCAAGGATATCGAGCGTTATTACAAGCTGACCGCGACGGGATAGTCAATGCGTTTGAATTAAAGTAACAAAGTAGAATTAGGGCGAACCCAATACACTAGGTAAATGAGGATATGCCCCTAAATGGGTAGTATCCACTATACCCTGTTTGACTATGCATATAGAAGGAGTTAGAAGCGTTGATACCGAATCATAGCCATGATGGAGTGCTTCCCCCATTCTTGCCTGGAGGTTCACCGGCTGAGAAAGGCGCAATGGCACCATATCGCGCTGAGCTTTTTGAAGTTATCCAACGATTTGGCAATACAAAGGAACGTCGCGAAATATTAGAAGGATTAGTTAATTATAGGAATGCGTTGCGCGCAGCAGGTATACATTCTGGATTCCAATGGCTAGACGGAAGCTTCGTAGAAGACTGTGAAAAGATCCGTGGCCGGCCGCCAAAGGATATAGATATCATCACGTTCTCAGTGCGTCCAGATGCAGTTTCGGAGTCAGCGTCTTGGCGTGAATTTGTACTGTCCAGACCTGATTTGTTCGACCCTGAGACGACTAAGCTGCATTTCAGGTGTGATGCCTATTTCGTTGATCTGAGCGTAAATCCGGTCCACCTCGTAGCACATACAAGATACTGGTTTGGGCTATTCTCTCATCAACGAGATACCTTTTTGTGGAAAGGCATGATTGAAGTTCCTTTTGGCAGAAACGACAGTGATGTCGAGCTGCTTTTAAGTTCGGAGATACAAAATGCCTCGTAGACTTCGTATGCAAGGGTTGCAAGCCGAGCTTGCGTCACTCAGCGATTTACTTCAAAGCGCTAAAGAAATGGATGATCCAGTCGGTGAATTTCAACTGGAAAAACGCAAGAAAAAAATCGAATCTGAGCTGTTGTCACTGGTCGAACACCCCGAAAAGAAAGCCAGTATTGCCTTATTTTTTGGAGGTAAGCCGGTACTAGGGTCACGAGGAATTTCCGCAGATTTTGCCGCGCATATGCTGGAGAGCTTCCAAGATTTGGTAGCTCGGTCATTCGCATCAGCGGAGCTAGGAATGCTTGGTGGTAGGGGGCCGATCCCTATGAGACAAGCAACTAATCTGATGGTTACCAATTTAACCAAAGGATCATTTGGTTTTGTATTGGACGAATTGTCTGATCAAGAGGAAACTGACACAACTGCTTTGAAATTTATTGTTGAGGAAGTGGTTCGGACATTGGGTAAAGTGTCGTCTTCAAATGAGCTAGATTTTGAAGAAGTTGCGGAAACATTGGAGCCGCGAATGCTCATTTCGCTTAAAGATTTTTTTGTAACGCTAGACTCCGCCGAGGGCACAATTAGGCTCGTTGATGACGTTGCAGATATTTCATTGGATTTGCCTGCGATCCACCGAGGTCGCATCAGAACAGAAGTAACGTCAATCGATGAGACAGATATAACTATCGAAGGAATCCTTATTGGTATTCTTCCTGAGCACCGAAAATTTGAAATGTTGGTTGATGGGCAGATGCTCTATGGGTCTGTGTCCAAGGAGGCTGCCGAGGAGTATTCTGGATTGATCGGCCGAGGAGAAAAGCCGGAGCGAAAAGCTTGGAAAGTTCGCATTAAGCGAAGAATAGTAACTCCTCTGAGCAGGCCGGCTAGAGAAGTAAACAGGTTGTTAGGGTTCTTGGGTAAAATGGATGTATAGCAATTCCACAAATTAACACGTCACTCGGCACGCTCCGAGTTTGCCTACTGTGATAGCTGCCGTCATCCAGGTCGTGAGTGTCTGCTATTCTGGTTTCTCTCGGTGCCAAAGGTTTAGGATTAAACTGACCGCTTCTCGCGTTCTCCAGCCACCGGACTTGGCGGCGTGCCGCTCGTCTGGACTTGGCCGACTCCGGTCCGCCCGTCGTCTATTCCCAAGGAAAGCCGCGTGGCGACTCACCCACCCGAAGAAGCCTCGCCCGGCCCCTGGCCCAACCGACACGCCGTCCGCGGATCCGGCTGGCCATCGAAATACCTGTCCAGCAGCCGGTGAAAGACCGAGCCCGGTGCCGAGACGCCGGCAAAGAGCGTGGCGCAGGATCTCAACTTGCGGTCGTCCGGCGCGCCGAGGATCTCCCGCGCGGATCGGCCATCGATCGCCAGGACGGCCTCGGCGCATTCGCGCAGACGCGTCCCGAGCAGCGGGTGCCGCAAGTAGGCTTCGGCCTCCGCGCGATCCGTGATCGCGTAGCGCCGCGACAGCGCGCTGAAGCCCAGGCCCTCGATCTGCGGGAAGATGTACCACATCCAGTGGGAGCGTTTCCGGCCGGCCCGGAGCTCGGCGAGCGCCTGGTCATAAGCGTCGCGCTGCGCCGCGACGAAGCGGTTCAGGTCATGGGGATCGGTGCTGTCGGTCATGGCGGCCTCCTCAAGACCTAGGCGTCAGCCCGCCACCTGACGGGCGCCGATCAGCTCGATCGGGTAGCCGTCCGGATCCTCGACGAAGGCGATGATCGTGGTGCCGGCATGCATGGGGCCGGCCTCGCGCAGGATCCTGCCGCCCAGCGCCCGAATGCGCTCGGTGGCCTGGTAAACGTCATCGACCTCGAGGGCGATGTGGCCGTAGGCGCTGCCCAACTCATAGTGGTCGACGCCCCAGTTGTAAGTCAGCTCGATGACGGTCTGCTCCGACTCCTCGCCATAGCCCAGAAAGGCCAGCGTGAACTGCCCGTCCGGATAGTCCTTCTGGCGCAACAGCCGCATGCCCAGTACCTGGGTGTAGAAGTCGATGGCGCGCGGCAGATCGCCGGTGCGCAACATGGTGTGGAGGATTCGCATGGTCAGGGTCTCCGATCGGTCTGAAAAAGGGGTTGGCGGAGGCGGCTCGGGCGCGGCGGGCGGTGCGCGTCACCCGCTCGTCCATCCCAGCAAGGCCAGTCCATCGACCAGGAGGACCGCGGCAAGCACGACCAGCAGGGCGCCGAGCAGTCGCATGATGAGGAGATAGGCTGGGCCGGTCAAAAAGACCTTCGATCGCCCGACCGCCAGGGCCAGGAGGATCTTGGCCCCGACCAGCGCGGTGTAGAAGCCTCCCAGAAAGAGCACGGGGGCGATCGGACTCAGCGCCCACGCCTTGGTCATCAGGGGGCCGCCGACGCTGAGCCAGAAGAGATAGGGATGCGGGCTCAGGGCATTGGCCAGGACGCCCTTCATCCAGGATCGCGGCGCGGAGTCGCGCGACGGGAGGGCGAGGCCCTGGGTGCGCAGGCTGGCGTATCCCATCGACAGCACGAAGGCACTGCCCGCGAGCGCGATCGCCCCGAGGATCCACTCGAACTGGGCGAGCCGGGACAGGACGAACAGCGTCGCGAGGATGATCGGAAGATCCGTGATGAGGGGCGCGAGCGCGACCCTGATGCCGGACCTGACGTCGTGCCGCAGCGTCTCGGCGATCACCAGGGTCAGCAGCGGTCCGGGGGCGAGACCGGCGGAGAGACCGAGGACGAGGCCGGTGGCGAGCGAGGCGGTCGTCATTCGATGAGGCCCTTGACCTGCAAGGCCGCGCGCGTCAATGCCGCTCGCAGCGGCAGATCGGCTGCGTCGCGCAGGTCGAGATGCATCGCGAAGACCCAGGTATCGTCGTGCGTCTCGATGTACCCGACGTACCAGCCGAGCGACGGCGTCGAGCGCGTCGACCAGCCGGTTTTGGCGCGCAGCGTCCAGGCGGGGGTCTGCTCGACGACCATGATGTCGCGCAGAGTGTCATAGGCTTGAGGCCCGAACGGCAGGGTCCGACGCACCACCTGTTTCATGAACGCGACCTGCTCGATGGCGCTGATCCGCAGCGACCCGTCCAGCCAGAACTCGGTCAGCGCGAAGGGCTCCGACAGCGCGCCGTACCCCGCCTGGCGAATCGCTTCACGATAGGTGGCCGCGCCCACGCGACGCGCGAGGGTCTGATAACACCAGACGCAGGACACCTTGAAGGCGCTGGCCAGCGTCTGGTCCCGGTTCCAATCCAAGAAGGCGTGGCGCTGACCGTCCCAGGCCAGGCGGTCGTTGGCCCCGCCGATCGCCTTGGCCTCCAGGGCGATCAGGGTATTGAAGATCTTGAAGGTGGAGGCCGGCGAGACGCGGCGCTGCGCGCGCGTATCATGGTGGATGAAGGTCTCCCCGGTACGCAGTGAGGACAGCACCAGCGTGCCGTCGCGGTCGGCGTGCGCAAAGAGCGCGGCGATGTCCGCGTCCTCGGCGAGGACGGGAAGCGACAGCAGCACGGCGGTCAGGGTCAGGAGCAGGCGACGCATGATGGATACCCGAGCGAATGTGGTCGACAGACCGATGGCAGGGCGCTGGCCATCCGGATTGGCGGCGACCGCCCGCGCCGGAGGGACGCGACGCCCGCCCGCTACTCTATCCGCTCGTGGCGCCACGTCAATCACGCGCCGACCAGGCTCAGGGCGCGTCCGGCGTGCCCGCCCGCGGCAAGGTCTCCAGGATCTCGGCCCACCGCTGCGCCTCGGCCTCCCGATGCGCCTCGCCGACCGTCTGCACAGCGCGCAGATCCTGGAGCCGGTCGGCCGCGCGGTTGCCCTGCCCTTCGGTGAGCGTCGCCAGATCCAGATCGGTCGTCGTCAGGATCAGGTCCGACGCCTTGACCACTCCCCTTCGCTTGTCTGTTCGGTCCTGCCATGTCCTGCCCTGTCATCTGGTAGGGCTTTTTAATGCTTCAGACCTCTCGCGGACGAGGCTCTCGCGGACGAGGCGCCTGCGATCCATGCCCGTCCCTTTCAGGGCGCCGAACGGCTGAAGGTGCGCGGTGAGCCGATGCGGTGGCGATCCCGCGCGTGGCCTGAAACGGTCCTACCTGCGCAGCGCTGTCTCTGTGCCATCATGCTGGCATCCTCATGGCTGGAATCGCGACTATGCAACGCTGGATCAACCCGGAGCAGACCCGTGATGACCTGGACCGGCGGCGCGTGAGTGTCACCCCGACCCGCGCCGCGGACCACCACGGCGGAGGCTGCCCATCATGAATCGCCTGACGGACTGGTGGCACTCCCGGAGGCGGGTGCGCGAGCGCGCCCGGTTCAGTGACGCGGACTGGACTCACGCCTGGGAGTCGCTGCCGCTGCTTGCGGGTCTCAATTCAGCCGAGTCCTCCCAGCTCGGCGATCTCGCCCGGCGTTTCCTGCATGACAAGACCCTGGAGCCCGTTCAGGGACTGCGGCTGACGGATCGCATGCGCCTGACGATCACCTTCCAGGCCTGCCTGCCGGTGCTGGAACTCGGACTCGACTGGTACCAGGGCTGGTACGCGGTCATCCTCTATCCGGATGCCTTTATCTCCACGCACGAGGTCATGGGCGAGGATGGTGTGGTCGGGGTCGAGCAGGAAGCCAGAAGCGGCGAATCCTGGGAGCACGGACCGGTCATCCTCTCCTGGTCGGACATCCGCGCCGGCACCCGACTCGACGGCGACAACGTCATCCTTCATGAGCTGGCGCACAAGCTCGATGGATGCTCGGGCCGCATCAATGGCTGCCCGCCGCTGCACGCGGGGATGTCCGGCGCCGCCTGGAAGCGCGTCTTCGCAGGGGCCTTCGACGACCTCTGCCGGCGCGTCGATCAGGGCGAGGACACCCCCATCGACCCCTACGCCACCGAATCGCCCGCGGAGTTCTTCGCCGTGGTCAGCGAGGCATTCTTCGAAGTCCCCGCGCTTCTCGTGGGCGAATACCCGGACGTCTACGCCCAGCTCAGCGCCTTCTATCGTCAGGATCCGCTGCGGCGGCAGAACCGGCGGTCACGCCCAGCGCGGGAGGCGCGTTAGGGAAGATGCCTACCCCTTGTTCTTGGCCACCGTCGTCCTCAATAGCCATTCACGGCCAGGTCACGTTGGCGCCCGGCGCCCTTGTGAAGAGGAACGAATCGGCATGAAGACGCAGGTCGTTGGCTCGCGAACTGGGTCCCCAGGGGATTCATGTCGCCCATCTGATCATCGACGGGGTCATCTGGAGCGATCGGGCGCGCGACGCCTTCCGACTGTCCCGGGAGCAATGCCTGGATCCCGAGGCGGTGGCGCGCACCTGTGTGACGCTGCTCGCACAGGACCGCTCGGCCTGGACCCATGAACTGGACATTCGCCCCGATCGGGAGACCTTCTGAGCGGAACCCGCGCGCCAAAGCCACCATCTGAATTCAGAAGACCACCAGCTACCCGGAGATCAGCATGCTTCAGATTCGACCGGCCAATGAACGGGGACAGTCGCGCACCGATTGGCTCGACAGCCGCCACAGTTTTTCCTTCGGCGACTATCACGATCCCGATCGCATGGGATTTTCCAACCTGCGCGTCATCAATGAGGATCGCGTTGCCCCAGGCAGTGGCTTCCCCACCCACGGACATCGGGACATGGAAATCGTTACCTATGTCCTGGAGGGCGCACTGGAGCATCGCGACAGTCTGGGCAATGGCGCCGTCATCCGCCCGGGGGAGGTGCAGTACATGAGTGCGGGGAGCGGGGTTCAACATAGCGAATTCAATCATTCGCAGACCGAGCCGGTGCATCTCCTGCAGATCTGGTTGCTGCCAAACCGGGTGGGAATCGCTCCGGGCTACGCACAGCAGTCATTTTCTCCCGAGAGCCGTCGGGCGTGTCTGCGCCTGCTGGTCTCGCCCGATGGACGTGACGGATCCGTGATGACCCATCAGGACGCCTCGCTCTATGCGTCGCTGCTTCTGGCGGGCGAAACGGTGCGTCAGGCACTGCCGGGCGACTGCCGCGCCTATGTGCAGGTGGCACGCGGACGCGCGACGGTCAACGGCATCGCGTTGGGGCCAGGCGATGGCGCGGCGCTATCCGAGGTACCGGACGTCGAGTTGACGGGCCTCGACGCGGCGGAGGTCTTGCTGTTTGTGCTGCCATCGACACGAGGCTCCATCGCATGAATTTTCATCTTGAAGGGAAACGTGCGCTGGTCACGGGTTCGACCGGCGGAATCGGGTTCGCCACGGCCCTTGGTCTGGCCATGGAAGGCGCCGAGGTGGTCATCAATGGTCGGACGCCAGCGCGCGTCGAGGCTGCGTCCCAACGGATTCGCGACGCCGTGCCGGGGGCACAGGTCCGTTCGGTGGCCGCGGATCTCTCCAGCGCCGACGGCTGCAACGCCCTGATTCAGTCCGTCCCCGATCTGGACGTGCTGATCAACAATGTCGGAATCTTCGAGCCCAAGACGTTCGAGGCGATTGACGATGCGGACTGGTTGCGCTTCTTCGAGACCAATGTCATGAGCGGCGTGCGCCTGTCACGCCACTACCTCATGGGCATGCGCGCGCGCGACTGGGGGCGGATCGTGTTCGTCTCCAGCGAATCGGCGCTCCAGATCCCACCGGAGATGATCCACTACGGCATGACCAAAACGGCGCAACTGGCCATCGCCCGGGGTCTGGCCGAGACCACCGCCGGGACCGGGATCACGGTCAACAGCGTGCTGCCCGGACCCACGCGCTCCGAAGGAGTCGCCACCTTCGTGGAACGCCTGGCCCAGGAGCGCGGGATCGATTTCGCGGCGATGGAACGGGAGTTCTTCGCGTCCGCCCGGCCCTCCTCACTGTTGCAGCGGTTCGCGACGGTCGAGGAGGTAGCGAATATGATCGTCTATGTCTGTAGCACCGCCGCGTCGGCCACGAATGGCGCGGCGCTACGGGTCGACGGCGGTATCGTGCGCGCCATTGCCTGAAACGCGGGGTTTGCCGTCCCAAGCACCGGGGCGCATGCGGTTGGGCAGATCGCGGCCCGGTAGCGATGTCCATCAGGAGTCGGTCATGGCCAGTCTGGGACGGCTGCATCGCGATGCCGTGTGCGCTCACGGCTGAAGGGCGGTGTCTGATCGATCCCTTCCAGTCAGTGAGGTCGTCTCACCCAAGTGATACCGGCTCACGCGTCTTCGCACTGCTCGCCAGAGCGTCATCGAAACCTGTCGCAAACGGGGTCAGGCACCGTAGCCGTAAATTGCTGGCGCGATTGCCGAGCGCGGTGCTGGTCGCCAAATAGCCCCGCAGCCGATCGGTCTCTGAACGACTGCATCGCCTCCTGAGAGGGTGTAGACAAAAATAATTGAGCTGCTATTTGTATACCAGTCTACAACTGAGCTGGTGTGCGCTGATGTCGAAAGCTGGTCGTCCCCCCAAGATTCACGAGGCGGAGCAAGCGGTATTGCGTCAAATTGTCACGGATCGCCCGACCTCCACGCTGTCAGAGATTGCCCGGGAACTCGCGGCACGGACGGGAATCGAGGCTCATGAAGCAACGATTCGCAAGTCCTTGCGGGAGGCGGGCGTCACGCGCCTCCGGGGCGAGAGTGGTCTCGAGGCGCAAGCGCGCGCAACGCCGCGTCGGTATGGGTATACGGATGCGCATCGTCGCCACGACCCCGACCAAAGCTACCCAAGTTGTCTGACCGATGCGGAGTGGGACTTGGTCGCCGCTCTCTTTGAGATGCCGGGCGGGCGGGGTCAACCGCCCCGCGTGTCGCGCCGGAGCATCCTGGAGGCGTGTTGCTACGTGGTGCGCACGGGGTGCGCGTGGCGGATGCTGCCGCACGATTTCGCGCCTTGGCAGAATGTCTACAAGACGTTTCGCCGTTGGAGTGCGGCTGGGAAGTTTGAGCAGATGCATGATCGACTGCGGGGGCAATGGCGCGAACGCGAGGGGCGTGAGATCGCGCCGACGGCGGCGGTGCTGGATGCGCAATCGACCCGCGGCTCGCCGCAGGGTGGACCGAGCGGCTTTGATGCGGGCAAGCAGGTCAAGGGGCGCAAGCGCAGCCTGGTGGTCGATACCTTGGGGTTCGTGTTGGCGGTGAGCGTGGTCGCGGCCAATCTTCAGGACCGCGATGCCGCCTCGGGCGCCGTCGCTGACGCGGCCGCCAAGTACCCCCAGATCAACACGCTGTTTGTCGATAGCGCCTACGCCGGTCAATTTGCCCAAACCACCGAGCAGACCCACGCGATCCGCGTGGAAGTCGTGCGCCATCCAGCCAACAAAAGCGTTGGCTCCTGGCACGTGGACGGGGCGCCTGACCGAGTGGTGATCGCCAACGCCGACGGCTTCGTTCCGCTGCCGAAGCGCTGGGTTGTCGAGCGCACCCATGCGTGGAATGAGCGTGCCCGTCGATTGATCATGCATCATGACCGTCTGCCAGCGGTCTCCGAAACCTGGGTTTGGCTGGCGGAGGCGCGCATCCTGCTGCGGCGGTTGACCACAACGGTTTGATTTTGTCTACACCCTCTTAGGTCTCAAGGTTTTTTACTTTGATGATCTCGGCCGTCTTGTAGGACTGTTCCAAGTCAAGCCTGGCTAGATCGCACAGGGTGGCGATGAGACGAAGCAGGGTTTTGCGTTCGCGCGGATCCAGCGCTTTGCCAGCGGTGGCGACTGGCTCAGGGGCGCTGGTCAGTTCGGCCTTGGTGCCTTGTTGGTATAGATGCCCGATTCCCATCGCGCGGTCGCGAAGTCTTGCAATTCATCGGGGAACAAACGCTAAGTCAGATCCGAGAGTTCGCGCTCGGGCGGATGGTTGCTGTAGCGAATGAGGGTGTTCGGATGGCGGGGGTCGATGGCTCCGCGTAGGATCTGTTATTTTAAAGATACGACTCGCTGACGCTGACCGTGATGATCGACCTCTAGCGAACAGGGCTGACATCCAGAACGGTCGAGCATGGATGGCAGAATATCACTCTCAGTCCTGCGAACCCCCACCATGACCAAACGGCTCGGCGAATGGCATGAACGCCGACCGGAACGTCATGGCCGCTCGCTCGCTCGCTCGCTCGCTCGCCCGCGGTCGGTCGGGGTACACTCGCGCGATACCGAATTTAGACCACGGTGATGACAATGCCATCGCGCCCCATCCTGCTGTCGTTGCTGACTGCCGCCCTGTGGATGACCGGATTCGTCCTTCCTGTCTCCGTCGAGGCCGCGCCGGACTGTCAGTCGGGCGGACAGGTTCGCGTCTGGACCGCGCCGCTGCGCGCCCTCCCCGGAGAACCGCTAGAGGTGCTGGCGGTCGCGACCGACGGCGCGCTGGATCGGCTGCTCGTCACCGATCCCGCGGGCCGTCGGACCGACCTGCGGAGCGTCGAGAACGGCGGACCGCCCTGGTCGCTCTACGGCACGCAGTTTCGCCCCAGCGCGGGAACCTATCGCATCGAGGCGATCCGCAACGGTCGGGTAGTCGCCTGCGCCGAGGCCGAGGTCGGGGGGGCGGCGGGAGAGCGGAGCGGCGGCGAATGGGATCTGGCGACCGAGGCGCTCTACTCGGCCTGGATCGAACGTCTGTTCGACGCACCGCCCGACCAATCCATGAGCTTCGACTCGCTGGCGCCCCTGCTGGGCGATCCCGAGCGAAATTTTTTGTACAACTATCTGGGCGCGAGCGAGGACAACCGGCTCCCCGCCGAACCGGACTGCGCCGACCTGCCTTATTTTTTGCGCGGCTATTTCGCCTGGAAGCTGGGCCTGCCCGTCGCCTATCGTGCCTGTAGCCGCGGCAGTCGCAACAGCCCGCCGCGTTGCGAACAGCCGATCGTTGAGGGACGTTTTACCGCCGCTCCCGCGCCGGCCGCTACCTTCCGGGAGGCCAGCCGGCGAATCGTCGACACGGTCCACTCCGGCAGCGCTCGAACGGGCCTGGGGGACGAGGCCACGGACTTCTATCCGGTTCCGCTCACGCGCGCGAGCCTGTGGCCCGGCACGGTCTATGCCGACCCCTACGGCCACATCCTGGTGGTGGTCAAGTGGATCGCCCCGCGCGGCGGACAAAGCGGACTCCTGCTCGCGGTCGACGCCCAGCCGGACAACTCGGTGACCCGCAAGCGTTTCTGGGAGGGCACCTTCCTGTTCGCCCAGACTCCGAGCAGCGGTCCCGGTTTCAAGGCCTTTCGGCCGCTGGTGCGGAGCGCGTCGGGCGTGCGCGCACTGCCCAACCGGGCGCTCGATGGCGCATCCGGTCTGCCGCCCTATTCCACCGAACAGGCCGCGCTTGCGCCCGCCGATTTTTATGCGCGCATGGAGCAACTCATCAACCCCGCCGGGCTCGCGCCCGAGAACGCTTACGCGTCGACCCTGGCGGCGCTGATGGAGCAGCTTGAGACCCGCCTGACCTCGGTGGACAACGGCGAGACCTTCATGCGCGCACGTCCCGCCACCGTCCCCATGCCCAGCGGTCCGGCCATCTTCGAGACCACCGGCCCTTGGGAGGACTACGCGACCCCCTCGCGCGACATGCGTCTGCTGATCGCCATGAAGGTGCTGGAAGGTCTGCCCGAGCGCATCCGCCGCTATCCGCGACTCTACGTCCTGCAGGGCATGAGCCCGGAGAGCGCCTCCGCGCGGATTGAACAGATCCATGACCGGCGTCTCGACGAACGGTTCATCACCTACAGGCGCAGCGACGGCAGCCCCTGGCGGCTCAGTCTCCGGGAGATCTATGCCCGCCGTCCGGGGCTGGAAGTGGGTTATAACCCCAACGATTGCATCGAGCGTCGCTGGGGCGCTTCAGCGGACACCCCGGACGGCGCCACTTGCCGCCGGCGGGCGCCGGCCGATCAGCGGGCGCGCATGGAGGAATACCGACCTTGGTTCCGCGATACCGTCAGACCGCCGAGGTAGCGCGGCGTCATCCGCCATCGTAGGAGCCCGCTTGCGGGCGACATGACCTTCCACAAGCCTTTGGATTTTGCCAATCCCCGTGTCCGCAAGTAAACCCGTAGGCCCGCAAGTCGCCCGCAAGCGGGCTCCTACGTCAAAATGAGAATTGCCGTGATGGTTGGGCCGAGATTGTTTTTGCAACGAATCGGTGTCAGTATTTTATACAGTTTTTAGTCGGCTCCAGCCATTCGTATCCAGATTTTGTGTCGATCTCAAAGCAAAACGACATCGCGCTGTAAAGCAGCATGTACATTTTTCTCTTTTTGAGGATGCCGCCAAGATGAAAGCACGGAGCCCTTTGTGGAAGACGGGAACGCTGTTGACCGCGCTGAGTCTCGTCGCGCCAGCAAGTTCGGCATTGACGTTCAATTTTACCGATGCTGGCGGCGTGGCGGCCGGAAGCGCCGCCGCTCTCGGCTTTCAGGCCGCTGCGGATCTCTGGTCGAGCCTGTTCACCGATGACGTGACGGTTAACATCGAGGTTGGTTTCACCGATCTTGGCGCGGGGATTCTCGGGCAGTCGTCTTCAACGCATGCCTTGGTGTCGTATGACAGTTTTCGGAACGCTCTGACAGCGGACCAAACGTCTGTCTTCGATGCTGCGGCGGTTTCCAACCTGCCGACCGGCTCCAGCGTTCCTCTTTGGGTCAACTACACCGCCAACAATCCGAATGGTTCGGGCGGCGCCGCCTCTTATCTGGACAACGACGGCGACGACAATAATTCCTGGATCAATCTGACCGCCGCCAATGCCAAGGCGCTAGGTTTTAATGTTGGTTCCGGACTCGACGCGCGGATCAGCTTTAGCACTGCTTTTAACTGGGATTTTGACGATTCGGATGGGATTTCGAGTAGTTACTTCGACTTTATTGGAATCGCCGCGCATGAAATGGGTCACGCCCTGGGCTTTATCAGCGGCGTCGATATCCTGGATATCAATTCGCCGAACGGCACAACTTATTATGATGATGACGAATTTATTTTCGTCAGCACGCTGGATCTGTTCCGCTATTCGACCGAGAGTCTGGCTCAGGATGCCCTCGACTGGAGCGCCGACAAGCGCGACAAATATTTTTCGATCGACGGCGGTAACACCCCGCTTGCCAGTTTCGCGACCGGCAAGACCCACGGCGACGGCCGACAGGCAAGCCACTGGAAGGACAAGCAGGGATTGGGCCTGATGGACCCCACGGCGGCTCCCGGCGAATACTTGCAAATCACCGACTACGATCTCCTGGCATTCGATGTGATCGGTTGGGATTTGAATCTGGAACCGATCCCCGCGCCGGGCAGTCTGGCGCTGATGCTGGCCGGAGTCGCCGGAATTGGAGGGAGTCTGCGCCGTCGGCCGGAGCGATCAAGGTAAGGTTTCGACAAACCGCAATACTGGGGGGCGGGCGTCTCGCTCGCCAGACGGGCCAGAGGCTCGCTCCCTGTCGCCAAGCCGCGAGTCCGGCTGGAGACGATTTCCGGTACAGTTCGGGCAATCGTTTTTCTCCACGGGACTATCGAGATGATGTGGGATGCCTGGCTCGCCATCGCGACGGTGGCGTTCGTGATCGGGTCGCTTGCGCTGACCAAACTCGCCGCCGATCTGTTGCTGGTCGCGGGCGTGACCTTCCTGCTGCTGACCGGCGTCCTCACTCCCGCCGAGGCGCTGGCCGGACTGTCCAACGAGGGCGTGGTCACGGTCGCCGTTCTCTACGTGGTGGCCGCAGGTCTGCGAGAGACCGGCGCGATGGCCTGGCTCGCGCAGGGCGTCCTGGGTCGGCCCAAAACGCTCGCGCGCGCGCAGTTCCGACTGATGGCACCGGTCATGAGCATGAGCGCCTTTCTCAACAACACGCCGGTCGTGGCCATGTTTCTGCCGGCGGTCAACGACTGGGCGCGACGTAACCGGCTGCCCATCTCCAAACTGCTGATCCCGCTCAGCTATGCCTCGATCCTCGGCGGTACCTGCACGCTCATCGGCACCAGCACCAATCTGGTGGTGAACGGGCTGATGATCGAGCACGGCGGGCTAGCGGGCCTGGGCATGTTCGACATCGCCTGGGTGGGTCTTCCGGCTGCGTTGGTCGGCATGCTCTACCTGGCCTTCTTCGGACGCTGGCTGCTGCCGGACCGTAAACCGGTGATGAGCGACCTGGACGACCCGCGCGAATACACGGTCGAGATGCTGGTGGAGCCGGACAGTCCGCTCGCCGGCAAGACCATCGAAGGGGCTGGACTGCGTCATCTGCCCGGCATGTATCTGCTGGAACTCGAACGCGACGGCGAGGTGCTGCCCGCCATCGCGCCCCATCAGCGGCTTCAGTCCAATGATCGGCTGGTGTTCGTGGGCGTGGTGGACTCGGTACTGGATCTCCAGCGCTTTCGCGGTCTGGTGCCCGCCGGCGATCAGGTCTTCAAGCTCGATGTGCCGCGCCCGGAACGCTGTCTGACGGAGGCGGTGGTCTCGGACAGTTGCCCGCTGATCGGCAAGAGCATCCGCGAGGGGCGTTTCCGCAATCGCTACGATGCCGCCGTGATTGCGGTCGCGCGCAACGGCGAGCGCATTCGGGGCAAGATCGGCGATATCGTGCTGCGGCCGGGCGATACGCTGCTGATGGAAGCGGACCCCGGCTTTGCCGACCGTCAGCATAATTCGCGCGATTTCTTTCTGGTCAGCCGGGTTCCCGATTCCCGGCCGCTGCGTCAAAATCGGGCGCTGATTGCCATCGCCATCCTCGCGGCGATGGTACTGACCGTGACCCTGGAGTGGCTGCCCATGCTGCAGGCGTCGATGGCCGCCGCCGGTCTCATGTTGGCGACCCGTTGTCTCAACAGCGGCGAGGCGCGGGCCGCCGTGGACTGGAAGGTGTTGATCGCCATCGCGGCTTCTTTCGCGCTGGGATTCGCCCTGGAAAAAACCGGCGCCGCGCGCTTCATCGCCGAAAATATGGTTCAGTTCGCCCAGGGCGATCCTTGGGTCACGCTGGCGGTGGTCTATCTCGTTACCATGCTGTTTACCGAGCTGATCACGAACAATGCCGCCGCCGTGCTCATGTTTCCGATCGCGCTCTCGACCAGTCAGGCGCTTGGGGTGAGTTTCATGCCCTTCGCCATCGCGATCATGATGGCCGCTTCCGCTAGTTTTTCCACGCCGATCGGCTATCAGACCAATCTGATGGTCTATGGACCTGGAGGTTATCGGTTTTCGGATTATTTCCGGATTGGCATTCCGCTCAATCTGCTGATGGCGGTGCTGACGATCACGATTGCGCCGCTGGTCTGGCGCTTTTGATCGGTCAAGTCGTTGAGCGGAGGCCGCATTGGCTCTGGGGTTGAATTAGCAACTGCTGATACCATGCTACCGACAACGCTTTCATGCCCTGGACGTTCCAACGCCCCGTTTGGCGAACGTCCCCAAACTTTTGCGATTCCGGCCGGGCCGGTCGCCTTTTCAGTCACTGGAGTACCCCATGTCCGAACCCACGAAAGAAGCCATCGAAGCCGCCATCAAGGAATATAAAGAGCCGCATTTGGGCCGCGATCTGATCGCGGCGCATTCCATCAAGGACATCGCCATCGACGGTGGCCAGGTGCGGGTCAAGGTCGTGCTGGGTTTTCCGGCCAAGGGCGTTCAGGAGGCCATCGCCGCGGCGGTCAAGGAAAAAGTGATGGGCGTCGCGGGCGTGAACACGGCCGTGGTCGAGGTGAGCTGGGAGATCAAGGCCCATTCGGTGCAGAAGTCGCTCAAGCCGATCGACAACGTCAAGAACATCATCGCCGTCGCCTCCGGCAAGGGCGGCGTGGGCAAGTCCACCACCGCCGTCAATCTGGCCCTGGCCCTTTCCGCCGAGGGCGCGACCGTCGGTATTCTGGACGCGGACATTTATGGCCCGTCCCAGCCGCGCATGCTCGGGATCACCGGCAAGCCGGAGTCGAAGGACGGCAAAAGCCTGGAGCCGATGAACAGCTATCATCTCCAGGCGATGTCGATCGGCTTTCTGATCGACGAGGAAACCCCGATGATCTGGCGCGGACCCATGGTCACCCAGGCGCTGGAACAGTTGCTGAACGACACCAATTGGGCCGATCTGGATTATCTCGTCATCGACCTGCCGCCGGGCACCGGCGACACTCAGTTGACGCTGGCCCAGAAGGTTCCGGTCTCCGGCGCGATCATCGTCACCACGCCCCAGGATATTGCCCTGCTGGATGCCCGCAAGGGGCTGAAGATGTTCCAGAAAGTCGAGGTTCCGGTGCTCGGGATCGTCGAGAACATGAGCATTCACATCTGCTCCAAGTGCGGTCATGAAGAGCCGATCTTCGGTTCCGGAGGCGGTCAGAGCATGTCGGACCAGTACGGAGTGGATCTGCTCGGCTCGTTGCCGCTGGAACTGCACATCCGCGAGGAGACCGACAGCGGCAAGCCGACCGTGGTGGCTCAACCCGAGTCGCGCGCGACCGAAATCTATCGCGAGATCGCCCGCAAGACCGCCGCCAAGCTGTCGTTGCAGGCCAAGGATTACGCCGCCAAGTTCCCACGCATCGTGATTCAGAACAACTGAGCGGTTGCGCTGATTTGACTCGGCGATGCGATGCCAGACACGGTTTAACTGAAGGAGCACCAGGCATGTCATGTCCGCGCTGCCAAACGCTTCCGCTCACGCCCGATGCGCGGGGCAACCTGTTACTCACTTTCGCCGTGCGCGAGTTGCTGGACAAGATGGTCGGTTTCCTGGATGACCAGTCCGCCCGCTACCAGACAGAGCAGATGGTCGTTACGCTCCCGGATGCGAGTTTGGCCGACTTTCTCGCCCTTGTCCGCAACTCCGGTTTTTTTAATCAACTGGAGTACCAGGGGATCTCCGCGCTGTTGCTGGCCGCTGACGAGACGCTAACCTTTCAGGCGTTTACCCGCGCTCGCACCCTGGATCGCTGGTTTGGTCTGGTGGATTCGCAACGTTTACTCGACATCCTCGAACACAAGCGATTCACGGCCTGGTTTCAGCCCATTCTGGCGTCCGATACGGGTGTCACGATCGGTTACGAAGCCCTGCTGCGAGGTCGGAACGCGGATGGTACCCTGATGTTTCCGGGGGAGATTTTCCGGATGGCCACGGAGAACGATCTGCTGTTTCAGGTGGATCGCCAGGCGCGCGAAATGGCGCTGCATTGCGCGGCCGCCGCCGGGATCGTCGGTCGACTGTTCATTAATTTCGTGCCCACGGCGATCTACGATCCGGTGCACTGTCTGCGCAGTACGGTTGGCTGGGCGAAGAGCCTTGGGTTCGATCCTTCGCGCATCGTCTTCGAGGTTGTGGAGACGGAACGTATCGTCGATATCGACCATTTGAAGCGCATCCTCGATTTTTATCGCTCCGCAGGCTATCAGGTCGCCCTGGACGATGTCGGAAGCGGTTATGCCTCGCTCAATCTGCTGACTCTGCTCCAGCCTGACATCATCAAGATCGACATGGATCTGGTCAGGGGCATTCACGCCGACCAGCGGCGGCAGGCGGTGTTCAAAGCGCTCGTTGGCATCGCTCGCGATTTGAAGATTCTGGTTCTGGCCGAAGGCGTCGAAACCGAGGACGAACTCGCTTACGTTGTGCGCGAGGGCGCGGATATGGTGCAGGGTTATCTCTTCGCCCGGCCGGCTCCGATTCCTTCGGCGCTCTCGATTCCGTCTTCATGGCCGGTAGGAACGGGCCGGACCTGACACTATGAACGATTGACTTTGCTCGCCGCGCGCCAGCGTTGTACCCTCACCGGCTGTTTTCATGAGAGGTGCCCGATGGCCATCAAATCCGACCGCTGGATCCGCCGCATGGCCGAGCAGGGGATGATCGAACCCTTCGAGCCCGGACAGGTGCGCGAGGGCGAGAATGGGCGCGTGATTTCCTACGGCACGTCGAGCTATGGCTACGATGTCCGCTGCGCCGACGAATTCAAGATCTTCACCAATATCAATTCGGCCATCGTCGATCCCAAAAATTTCGATTCCAACGGATTCGTCGATCTCAAGTCCGATGTCTGCATCATTCCGCCCAACTCCTTCGCGCTTGCCAGAACCATTGAGTATTTTCGTGTTCCACGGAATACTTTATTGATTTGTTTGGGAAAAAGCACGTATGCACGCTGCGGAATTATAGTAAATGTGACCCCATTGGAACCAGAATGGGAAGGCCATGTCACCCTGGAATTCTCCAACACCACGCCGCTTCCCGCGAAAATTTACGCCAATGAAGGCGTGGCGCAGATTCTCTTTCTTGAATCGGACGAGATTTGCGAAACATCCTATAAAGACCGTGGCGGCAAATATCAGGGTCAGCGCGGCGTGACCTTGCCGAAATCCTGACACCATGATCGCGTCAGACGCCTCGGCAGGCGCGGTTGTCGCGACCCTTGCGTCTCCTGCCGCGCCGGTCGAGCGCAGTCATGACCTTTGACCGACCCACTCGACTCTTCGTCATCCTCGGCGGCTTCTTCGTCTGCAATGCGTTGATCGCCGAGTTTCTGGGCGTGAAGATCTTCGCGCTGGAGGACACCCTTGGACTGGCGCCCTTCGACTGGAATCTGTTCGGGCAGTCCGGGTCGCTGAGTTTCACGGCGGGCGTGCTGCTGTGGCCGGTGGTGTTCCTTATGACGGACATCATCAATGAGTATTTCGGACGGCGCGGGGTGCGCTTTCTCTCCTACCTGACGGTCGGACTGATTCTCTACGCCTTCGCCTTCGCCTATCTAGCGATCGCACTGGCTCCCGCCAGTTGGTGGGTGGGGATTCAGGCCGAGCAGGGCGTGCCGGACATGCAGGCGGCCTTCGGCGTGATCTTCGGTCAAGGGATGTGGATCATCGCCGGTTCGGTGATCGCCTTTCTGATCGGTCAGATCGTCGATGTGACCATCTTCCATCGGATCCGGCGGATCACGGGGAGTCGCTATGTGTGGGCGCGGGCGACGGGGTCGACGCTGGTGTCGCAGTTGATCGACAGTTTCGTGGTGCTCTACATCGCCTTTGTGCTGGGACCGCAGCAATGGTCCATGGAACTCTTTCTGGCGGTGGGGACGGTCAACTATCTCTATAAATTCGTCGTCGCCATCGCGCTGACGCCTTTGATCTATCTGGGGCGTTCTCTGATCGACCGCTATCTGGGACCGGAGCTTGCGCGGGCATTGACCGAGCGGGCGGCCGGGCGCGAGGGTTTCGCTGAGAAATGAATCACAAAAGCCGTCTCGCAGGGGGATGGTTGTCGTGATCGTGGGCTAAAATTCAGTGAATACCATAGATTAAATCGAGGGTGCGACCATGTTGCTGTCAGGTGCGAGCCAAGCGGGAATGCGGGGGATTCAGAACGGCATGGAGGGCTTGCGCGCTAACGCGTCCGAACTGGCCAGCGCCAGACAGATGGACGGAAGCGCCGCGCGCGACATCAGCAAGCCTCTGGTGGAGCAAACGCAGAATGTCCAGCAGGTCGAGGCATCGGCGAAAGTCTTGAGCGCCAGCGACGAGATGATCGGACGCCTGATCCACGAGATCGCCTAGCCTGGATTGCTCGCCGGCACGGGTTGTTGAAGTCCGTTCCCGGAGACGTGATCGTAGAGTTGCAGCATGCGGTCGGCGAGTACCGGGGCCGACCAGGAGCGCGCGTGCTGGACGGCTTCGCGCGACAGAACCTCGCGCAGGACCGGATCCGTGAGAAGACGCACGGCCTTGGCGGCGAAATCGTCCTCATCCTCCTCCGCGATGAGCGATCCCAAACCCCCTGCCAGAACCTCCTTGGTTCCCATCACCGCGGTCGAGACGATCGGGACGCCCAGCGCCATGGCCTCCAGCAAAACCAACCCCTGGGTCTCGGTGCGCGAGGCGAACACGAAGGCCGAACCGGCGCAGTAGCAATCTTCCAGACTGCCGTCCCGATCGAGATAGCCGGTGAACAGCGTGTGATCGCTCAGTCCCAACGCCTGCACCTGAGCCGCGAGCTGAGATCGGGCGGGGCCTTCCCCGGCGATGACCAGCAGCACGTCGGGTACCTGCTTCTTGATGCGCGCGAGCGCCCGCAGGATAAAATCGATATTTTTTTCGAAGGCGAGACGGCTCACATGCACCAGAACCGGTCGCTCGGGCGGAATCCGGTAGCGTGCGCGGAAGCGCATGCCGTCGCCCTGGCTGAATTGAATCAGTTCGATCCCGGTCGGAATCACCCTGGCCGGCGTCTTGACGCCATAGCGCGACAGAATATCCAGCATGGCCTGCGAGGGCACCGCCAGGGCGTCGACATCGTTGCACTGCGCCGCGGAGAAATAGCGTGCCGCTCGCTGGAGCCAGCTTGACGGAACGAAGGAGACATAGTGATGAAGATACTGCTCGAAAAAGGTGTGGTAGCTTTCGATCACGGGGATGCCAAGCCGTTTGGCGAGTCCGAGACCGGTGTAGTGCGCGAAAAAGGGCGTATGGATGTGCACCAGATCGAAGCCGCGGCGTTCGAGGTCGGCATCGTGGCGACGAATCTGACGGGGCCGCAGCATGCGGTCCTCGGGGTCGACGGGAAGGTAGCGCGAGGGGATGCGCAGGATTTCAAAGGGTTCCGGCGCGTCTTGGCCGTAATCCGGCGCGATCAGGGTGACCTCATGGCCCTTGCCGACAAACTCCCTCGCGAAGGTCTGGATGGACGTCGAAACGCCGGTGATGCGGGGGAAATAGACATCCGAGATCATCAAAACGCGCATAGGGTGAGTCACGGTCAACCGGCAAAGTCCGTGATGATAACCTTAGCGAATCGATATTCGCATCTAAATGAAGGAAAGATGACATGAACGATGGGTTAAAACCGGGAACGAACGTGTTGGCGGCAAGTCTGGCGTTGGTTCTTCTGGCCTTGCCGGCAGGCTGGGCAGGCGCCGGGACAGAGGGCGCGACGACGGTTCCCGCACTCTGGGGCTATGGCGTCAAGCCCTGCTCCGCCTTTCTCGCGACCGCGCCAGTGGACGCGATGTCGACTCCCATCGCCGACGAAGACTACCGGCGGTATCGTGAATGGCTGGCCGGTCTGGTGACCGGACTCAACCTCGCGACCGGCCGCGACGTACTGCGCGACGCCGAACTGGACGCCGCGATGCTGCGCATTCGGACGATCTGCAAGGACCATCCAGAGGACGATTTTTTCAATGCCAGTTTGCGTCTGGTGCGTTCGCTGGGGCAGCTGAGCGGGAAGTGAGTGAGTCGTTACCGCGGGAACGAGGCGGGTTCGCGCGGTGTCTCTGTCATAAAATGGTCATCAACTCATCATATTATGTGCATCAGCCACGATCACAATACAGCCTCGCTGTTTCAACGATCTTCTGGGAGACACTTTGATGAACAAGACTCTGATCGCCTCCGCCGTCCTGCTGGCGGCCGGCTCGCTCTCGACTCAGGCCATGGCCCGCGACACCATCAACATTGTCGGCTCCTCGACGGTGTTCCCTTTCTCCACTGCGGTTGCAGAGACCTTTGGGCGCACCATGGGTTATAAAACCCCCAAGGTTGAGTCCACCGGCACAGGCGGTGGCATGAAGCTTTTCTGCGCCGGCGTGGGCGTGGATCATCCGGATATCACCAATGCCTCGCGCCGCATGAAGGCATCCGAGTTCGAGAACTGCCAGAAAGCTGGCGCGAAGGAGATCACCGAGGTCAAGATCGGCTTCGACGGCATCGCCATCGCGAATTCTAAAAAGGCACCCCAGCTCGATTTGACGCTGAAGGATATCTTTCTGGCGCTCGCCAAGGATGTCCCGGATGCCAGCGGCAAAATCGTCCCCAATCCGTACAAGACCTGGAAGGACGTGAATTCTGCCCTCCCGGATGCCAAGATCGAGGTTCTGGGTCCGCCGCCGACCTCTGGCACCCGCGACGCCTTCGTCGAATTGGCAATGGAAGGCGGTTGCAACAGCATTCCCGAGATCAAGGCGCTGAAGAAGAGCGACGAGAAGAAGCATAAGGCCATCTGCGGTGGTATCCGCGAGGACGGCGCTTATATCGAGGCTGGCGAGAACGATAACCTGATCGTGCAGAAGCTCGCGTCCAACAAGAACGCTCTGGGCATTTTTGGTTACAGCTTCCTCGACCAGAACACCGATAAGGTGCAGGGTTCCAAGATCGCCGGCGTCGAGCCAACCTACGAGACCATCTCCGATGGGTCTTATCCGGTGTCGCGCTCGATCTATTTCTATGTCAAGAACGCGCATGTCGGGACCATCCCCGGCATCAAGCAGTTCGTCACCGAATTCACCAGCGACAAGGCCTGGGGTCCCGAGGGTTATCTGGCCGACAAAGGTCTGATCTCGCTGCCCGATGCCGAACGCGCCAGTGTCGCCAAGTCCGCTCAGGCGCTGGAGCCCATGTCCAAGCCGGAATAATCACGGATCGCCCGACCAGGCGAGGTAGGGAACGCCCCGCAAGCTGCCGCGGACCGCGCGCGGTCCACGGCTTTCAATGGTTTCACCAAGCGGAATTTCGATGTACGCCTGGATCCTCATTCTCATGCTGCTCGCGGTCATGGCCGTGGCTTACCAATTGGGCATTAAGCGCGCCGTCTCCAGCGTTGGCGGTCTGACCCAAATTAATGCACTCCATTCGCTGCCATCTTATTACGGCCTTTATGCCGCGCTCTGGGCCGGCATTCCAGCCCTCCTGCTCATGGGGTTGTGGATCGGGTTTCAAGATCAGATCGTCACCAGTCTGGTCACCGCCAATCTGTCCCCGGACATGCTTGAGGGTCAGTCTTCCGGGCGCATCGACCTGATCCTCAACGACATCAAGAACCTGGCGACTGGCAACATCGTGTCGGCCACCGTGACTCCGGAGGTCCAGGCTGCCGCCGATCAGTACGCGCGGCTTGAACGCATCGCCACCTGGTCCATGTGGCTAGCCGTGCTGGCCGTAGCGCTTGGCGGCATGGCGTACGCTTGGAGGAAAACCGGACCCCAGATGCGCGCCCGCAATCGGGTCGAATCCATCTTTCTGGCGATCATGATCGTGTTTTCGTCGATTGCGATTCTGACGACCCTGGGGATCGTGCTCTCGGTTCTGTTCGAGTCACTGCGGTTCTTTGACATGGTCTCGCCGGTCGAATTTTTCCTTGGCACCAACTGGAGCCCGCAGATCGCGTTGCGTGCCGATCAAGTCGGCGCGACCGGTGCCTTCGGCGCCATCCCGCTCTTCACCGGGACGCTGATGGTTTCGCTGATCGCCATGCTGGTGGCTGTGCCCATCGGTCTGATGTCCGCGATCTACCTGTCCGAGTATGCCCCGCGCAATGTGCGCGCGGTGGCCAAGCCGGTGATTGAGATTCTGGCCGGCATTCCGACCGTGGTGTATGGTTTCTTCGCCGCCTTGACCGTGGCGCCGGCGATCCGCGATCTTGGTGTCTCGCTCGGACTGGAAGTCGCCTCCGAGAGTGCCCTGGCGGCTGGACTGGTCATGGGTATCATGATCATCCCCTTCGTGTCTTCCCTGTCGGACGACGTGATCAACGCGGTGCCCCAGTCCATGCGCGACGGCTCATACGCCTTAGGCGCGACTCAGTCCGAGACCATCCGCCGGGTGATCGTGCCCGCCGCGCTGCCCGGCATCGTCGGCGGCATCCTGCTTGCCGTCTCGCGGGCGATCGGCGAAACCATGATCGTGGTAATGGCCGCAGGCATGGCCGCTAACCTGACCGCCAATCCGCTCGAGAGCGTGACCACGGTGACGGTGCAGATCGTGACCCTGCTGACCGGCGACCAGGAATTCGATAGCGCTAAGACGCTTGCGGCCTTCGCGCTGGGTCTGACGCTCTTTCTGGTGACCCTGTCACTCAATATCGTCGCCTTGTCGATCGTGCGTAAATATCGGGAGCAATATGAGTAATCCAGCCGCTATCCTGCCCGGTGTTCAGCCGCGCCGGACCATCGATATCGTCAACGCATCGCTGAAACGGCGCTATGCTCGGGAGCGCCGTTTCCGGCTGATTGGCGCCATCGCGGTTGGTCTCGGATTGGCATTCGTCGTCCTGTTGTTCGCCGATATCGTCAGCAAGGGCTATACAGCCTTTCAGCAGACCTACATTCGCCTGCCAGTCACGCTCACGGCCAGCGTCATCGATCCCGCAGGCACCAGGGACATGGAGTCAATTGCCGGCGCGAATTACAGTAAACTGATCAGGGATGCGCTGCGTCAGCAGTTTCCCGAGGTCACGGATCGTAGCGAACTGCGCCGGCTCTATTCGATACTGAGCGTTGGCGCTCCCCAGCTTCTACAAGAACGCGTGATGGAGGATCCCAGCCTGATCGGAACCAGCCAGGAGATCTGGGTGCTGGCCGACGACGATATCGACATGCTGGTCAAGGGTAATATCGACCGCGATGCCGCGCAGGGCGATCGGCGTGTTACGGATGAGGCCATTGGTTGGGTTGGCCAGCTTGAGCAACAGGGACGGATCGAAAAACGCTTTAACACCATCTTTTTCACCCATGGTACCTCGCGCGAGCCGGAGCTGGCCGGGATTGCCGGAGCGCTGATGGGGTCTTTCTACACCCTCACGCTGGCCCTGGCGCTCTCGTTCCCGATCGGCGTGGGTGCCGCGCTCTATCTGGAGGAGTTCGCTCCCAAGAACCGCTGGACCGATCTAATCGAGGTCAACATCAATAATCTCGCGGCGGTGCCATCCATCGTGTTCGGCCTGCTGGGGCTTGCGGTGTTCATCGGCTTCTTCGGCGTTCCGCGTTCCACTCCGTTGGTCGCGGCCATGGTGCTGACCCTCATGACCCTGCCGATCATCATCATCTCCAGCCGTGCGGCGCTGAAATCCGTGCCGCCGTCGATCCGCGAGGCCGCGCTCGGCGTTGGCGCCTCGCCCCTGCAGACCCAGTTCCATCATGTGCTGCCGCTGGCCATGCCCGGCATGCTGACCGGCACGATTCTCGGCATGGCCCACGCGCTGGGCGAGACCGCGCCGCTGCTGATGATCGGCATGATCGCCTTCATCGTCGATGTACCCAGCGGCTTCACCGATTCGGCCACCGTCCTGCCGGTGCAGATCTTCCTGTGGGCGGACAGCCCGGAGCGCGGTTTCGTGGAGCGCACCTCGGCGGCGATCATGGTGCTACTGGCCTTCCTGTTCCTGATGAACTTTGTCGCGGTCATGCTGCGACGCAAATTCGAGCGGCGCTGGTAGATGCCGTCCGCTCAAGGATACAGGTCAATGAATTTCGAGGCACTCATAGAGTCATGAATACGATGGTTGAAGCAATCGATAAAGCGACTGGCGCGATGAGCTCCGCCGAACTGGCGGGCGGACAGCATTCCAGGGCAACGGTCGGCGATTTCACCGCCGCCGATCCGCGCATGGTCTGCCGCGACGTCGATGTCTGGTATGGCAGCAAACAGGCGATCCATGGCGTCAGCCTGGACATCGGCAAGAACGAGGTTGTCTCCATGATCGGCCCCTCGGGCTGCGGCAAATCCACCTTCCTGCGCAGCCTGAACCGAATGAACGACACCATCGTCGGTTGCCGGGTCACGGGTTCGATCCAGCTCGACGGGCAGGAGATCTATGACAAGGGGCTTGATCCGGTCCCCTTGCGAGCCAGGGTCGGGATGGTCTTTCAGAAGCCCAACCCCTTTCCCAAGTCCATCTACGAAAACGTCGCCTATGGACCGCGCATCCATGGCTTGACCAATAACAAGGCGGAACTGGACGAACTGGTCGAGGCCAGTCTGCAAAAGGCCGGCCTCTGGAACGAGGTCAAGGATCGTCTCGACCAGCCCGGCACCGGACTGTCCGGCGGTCAGCAGCAGCGGCTTTGTATCGCGCGCACCATCGCGGTGTCGCCCGAGGTGATCCTGATGGACGAACCCTGTTCGGCGCTGGACCCGATCGCCACCGCCATCGTCGAGGAACTGATCGACGAGTTGCGCCAGAATTTCAGCATCGCCATCGTCACCCACTCGATGCAACAGGCCGCCCGCGTCTCGCAGCGCACCGCCTATTTCCATCTGGGCGATCTGATCGAGGTCGGCGAGACCAATCATATCTTCACCAATCCGCAGCATAAATTGACGGAAGACTACATCACCGGACGGTTTGGCTAATGACAGACACCACTTCCCTCAAGCCGATCGCCGATCTCGCCAGCGGGCATACCGTGCGCCGCTACGATCAGGAACTCGCGAAACTGCGCGGGATCATCCTGGAGATGGGCGAGCGCGTGGTGGAGCAGACGCAGTCCGCCGTGAGGGCGCTGGTGGATCGGGAGGACAGCCAGGCGTTCCGGGTGCTCGACCGTGAACCCCAGATCGATTTTCTGTCGCTCGATGCCGACGAGGAAGTCTTCCTGGTGATTGCGCGCCGCCAGCCCACGGCGGTCGACCTGCGCATCGTCCTGGCCCTGTCCAAGATTGCCGACGACGTGGAGCGCGCGGGCGACAAGGCGGTGCGCATCGCCCGCCAGGCGCTGGAGTTGCGGGATCTGGGTGCCGGTGCCGACCTGCTGTCGGAGGCCTTGAGAGATGCGCTGCGTCAGCTCGACGACAAAGCCTGCTGCATGTTCGAGCGCGGCATCAAGGCCGTGGCCACCTTCGACGTCGCGCTCGCGCTGCATATTTTCGAGGATGAGTCGAGCCTCTATCAGGCCTCCCACGAGGCGCGCAAACTCCTGGGCGAGCAGGATCGAGAGGGTCTGACACCGCGCCAGGCCGTCTGTCTGCTGACCACCGCCCACGCCCTGGAACGCATCGGCAATCACGCCTCCAACATCGCCGAGCAGGTGATTTACGTGGCGCTCGGGCAGGATGTCCGCTACCGCAATCGCGAAATCCTCATCGAGACCCTGCGTCACCACGGGTATTGAACCCGTCACGACGACGGTCGGCCTTGAATCGGGCGTGGCGATTGTGTTTCAGCATTGTCATTCCGCCTCGGACGCCGGACAATCCAAGCCGCGTCCAGGATCGTAACGAGTAAAAAAATCCGTTTAGGTGATTTACGGGAATGACTTTACAGATTTCCGTTCGTCCTGAGCTTGGTCGAAGCCTGTCATGAGCTTGTCGAATGGGACGGGCGGAAATCGCGCTCCGAGACCGACATTGCATCCGTTCATGGTTCGACCCTTCGACGGGCTCAGGACTCACCACGAACGGATGCAATGTCACCACGAAAGTGGGCATGAGCTTTTCCGGAAATCGCCTTGGCAACGACAACGACAATGGCGTCAAGAGTATTCGCGAATGGACTTTTTTTAGCTTACTCATGAACCTTTTCATCGCGAGCTGGCGTTGACACCCTTCACCTTCATCCTAATGACTGGAGATCCGACCATGGCGAACGAGGGCTATCACGAGCCGACCGAAGAACTGTCCGACGAAACCCGCGACATGCACCGGGCCATCATTTCACTGATGGAAGAACTGGAAGCGGTCGACTGGTACAACCAGCGGGTCGATGTCTGCAAGGACGCGGATCTTCAGGCGATCCTGGCGCACAATCGCGACGAAGAGAAGGAGCATGCCGCCATGGTATTGGAATGGATCCGCCGCAAGGATCCAAGCTTCGACAAGGAACTCAAGGATTATCTCTTTACCGACAAGGTCATCGCGCACCATTGATCGGAATCCGCATGGAAACCGCCACGCTCACCATTCTGTTCGACAATTATCCGGGCCTGCCCGGACTCCAGACTCTCTGGGGTTTCTCCGCACTCATCCGCACGCCGGCTCGGACCGTCCTCTTCGATACCGGGAGCAACGGCCGCGCTCTGCTCAAGAACATGCGCGCGCTGGACATCGACCCCGCCGGTCTGGACATGGTTTTTCTCTCCCATGCGCACTGGGATCACATCGGCGGTCTGGACTCGATCCTGGAACTCAACCCGAACGTGACGGTGGTCATCCACGAGGGGTTTTCCAGGCATCTCGTCCATGACCTGCAAGGTCTCTGCGGCGAGTTGATCGTCGTCGGCTCCGAACCCCGCGAACTGGCCCCCGGCCTTCGTTCCACCGGCATGCTGGCCGCCGATCCGCCGGAGCATGCGCTGGTTCTGGATCTGGACGAATCGCTTGCGATCATCGGCGGCTGCTCGCATCCGGGGATCGAACGGCTCGTCGAACAGACCCGATCCGCGGATGGCAAGCCCGTCCGTTGGGCGATTGGCGGTTTCCATCTGATGTACTCCGATGCCTCCGCCATCGCGCGGGCCATCGCATCGCTGCGCCAGCTTGGCGTCACCGAGGTGGTGCCGACCCACTGCACCGGCGATGCCGCCCGGGCGGCGCTGCGTCAGGTCTATGGCGCGGGCTTTATCGAGGGCGGGGTCGGGCGCCGGATCGAACTGGTTCCACGAAGGCTGTAAACGCCTGACGCCGTTGCGCGCCGGCTATTATTCGGTTTGAACGTCACCGTTTGGCTTCCTCCGCCAGACAATCCGTGCAACTGGTCGCGTCAGGCGTTCGCGGTGCTCCTTCGGCATCGTTCAGCGCGAGCGCCGCGAGCCAATGCCGGAGCCGATCCACCCTCTATCCTTGCTTGGGTGCGAGTCCATGCGCGCAATGGTGCTTCGGCCCCAATCTCGTCACGCTTTACCCTTGGGCAATCCTGAGCAAGGGCAATAAATCGCCATTTTTCGCCACCGCCTCCCCCTCAAAATGACAAAATAGCGTCCCTTGTTTTGACACGCCGGCGCTTGCCGGTCTCAAAATTCCCTCAACGCAACCGACGAGAGAGACCAATCCAAACAATGAATACCACCACGAAACACGTTTTCGCCTTCGAGGACGGTGACGGCAAAAACAAACATCTGCTCGGCGGCAAGGGCGCCAATCTGTGCGAAATGACGCAGATCGGGCTGAATGTACCGCCGGGTTTCGTGATTTCGACCGCCGCCTGTCTGGACTATCTGGCCA
Organism: Thiocystis violascens DSM 198; assembly: GCF_000227745.2. Lineage (NCBI taxonomy): Bacteria > Pseudomonadati > Pseudomonadota > Gammaproteobacteria > Chromatiales > Chromatiaceae > Thiocystis > Thiocystis violascens. Next base: position 3,340,460 of record NC_018012.1, read on the forward strand.
CGCCCGATCACACCTTGCCCGCCGGAATCATGGACGACGTGCACACGCAGATGCGCGCGCTGGAGCAGAAGACCGGCAAGGGGTTCGGCGATTCCGAGAACCCGTTGCTGGTTTCGGTGCGGTCGGGCTCGGCCATGTCCATGCCGGGCATGATGGACACCATTCTCAACCTGGGCCTGAACGAACAGACCCTGCAGGGCGTGATCCGCGCCACCGGCGACGCCCGCTTTGGCTACGACGCCTATCGACGCTTCATCCAGCTCTTCGGCAAGGTGGCCTTGGGCGTCCATGACGAGGCGTTCGACAAGGAATTCGCGGCGATCAAGGAGGCTGCGCATGCCAAGCAGGACGTGGATCTGTCCGCGACCGACCTCAAGGAGACCGCCGAACGCTTTCTGAAGGTGGTGCAGAACGCGACCGGCCGTCCCTTCCCGTCCGATCCCTACGAACAACTGGAGATCGCGATCAAGGCGGTCTTCAATAGCTGGGGTGGCAAGCGCGCGGTCGACTACCGCAAGCAGTTCCATATCACCCCGGAGATGGCCAACGGCACCGCGGTCAACGTGGTCACCATGGTGTTCGGCAACCGCGGCGACGACTCGGCCACCGGCGTGGCCTTCACCCGCAATCCGGCCTCCGGCGAGAACAAGCTCTACGGCGAGTATCTGGTCAATGCCCAGGGCGAGGACGTGGTCGCCGGTATTCGCACCCCCAAACCGATCGATCGGCTCAAGGTGGAGATGCCGGAGATGGCCAAGCAACTCGACGAGTTGCGCGACAAGCTGGAATCCCATTATCACGAGGTCCAGGATTTCGAGTTCACCATCGAGCAGGGTCAGCTCTATTGTCTCCAGACCCGCAACGGCAAGATGAACACGGTCGCCATGGTGCGGACTTCGATCGAGATGGAGCAGGAGGGTCTGATCAACAAGCAACAGGCGTTGCTGCGCATCGCGCCCGATTCGCTGGAACAGATGCTGTTTCCTCGCCTGGATCCTACCGTCAAGGCCGACGCGGTCGCGCAGGGCCTGCCGGCCTCGCCGGGCGCGGCCTCGGGCATCGCGGTTTTCGATGCCGACCGTGCCGAGCAACTCGGTCATGAGCAGGGGCTAAAGGTCATCCTGGTACGCGAAGAAACCAAACCCGAGGACATCCACGGCTTTTTCGCCGCCGAGGGCATTCTGACCTCGCGTGGCGGCAAGACCTCGCACGCTGCCGTGGTCGCGCGCGGCATGGGCAAACCCTGTGTGGCGGGCGCCGAGGGAATCAGCGTGGATGTCGACCGGCGCGAGGCGCGGGTCGGGCTCACCAGCTTCAAGGAGGGCGATGTCATCACGCTCGACGGCACCACCGGCAAGGTCTATCTGGGTGCCATCCCAACCGTGGAGCCGGACTTTACGCCGGAACTCAACACCCTGCTGGGCTGGGCGGACGCGGTGGCGCGGCTCAAGGTTCTGGCGAATGCCGACACCCCGGACGATGCCCGTCGGGCGCGTAGCTATGGCGCGGTCGGCATCGGTCTGGCGCGCACCGAACGCATGTTCAACGACGTGGAACGCCTGCCGATCGTGATCGAGATGATCGTCGCCGAGACGCCCGAAAAGCGTCAGGAGGCGCTCGATCGACTGCTGCCGCTCCAGCGCAAGGACTTCCGCGAGCTGTTCGAGGTGATGTCGCCGAATCCGGTCACCATCCGTCTGCTCGATCCGCCGATCCACGAGTTCCTGCCCGACGAGCATGTGCTGGAACGCGAGCTGTCGGAACTGCGGGTTCTCGCGCAGAACGCACGCGGCGTGACCGTCCTGGCCGGCGCCATGGGTCTGCTGCATGCCTCCGACGCCCTGCGTCACGAGGTCGACACCGCGCGCCGCCACATCGATCCGGCCGTGGTGGAAGAGGTCATCGCCAAGAAGGAAGCGATGCTGCGCAAGGTGCGGGCGCTCTACGAGACCAACCCCATGCTCGGTCATCGCGGCGTGCGGCTTGGCATCACCTTCCCCGAGATCTATCAGATGCAGGTGCGGGCGATCCTGGAGGCGGCGGCCGAATGCGCCAAGGCAGGGATCCAGGTCAAGCCCCAGATCAAGGTGCCCCAGGTCTGTACCGCAGCCGAACTGCGCAAGGTCAAGACCTTCGTCGACACCATCCATGCCGAGGTCGCCGAACGCTACGGCAAGCCGGTGAGCTTCAAGTTCGGCACCATGATCGAGGTGGTGCGGGCCTGTCTGCGCGCCGAGTCGCTAGCCGAGGAAGCCGAATTCTTCTCCTTCGGCACCAACGACCTGACCCAGGCGACCTTCTCCTTCTCGCGCGAGGATGCCGAGAACAAGTTCCTGCCGCTCTACAACCAGTCGGGCATCCTGCAGGACAACCCCTTCGATGTCCTGGACGTCAAGGGCGTCGGCAAGCTGATGAAACTGGCGGTGGACTGGGGGCGTTCGGTCAAGCCCGACCTGCATGTCGGCATCTGCGGCGAACACGGCGGCCATCCCGCCTCCATCGCCTTCTGTCACGAGGCCGGTCTGGATTATGTGAGCTGTTCGGGTCCGCGGGTGCCGGTGGCGCGTCTGGCGGCGGCGCATGCTGCGCTGCTGGCGGATTAACCTGATCGAAGGGTCGTACTGACCAAACCGGTTCCCAGGCCCTGCTTGGGAACCGGAACCGAGTTCATCCAGCATCCCTTCCTACTCTCGGTCACGCTTCTCCGACCCGGTTCCTGAAAACTGGATTGGCACTCAGCGGGAGGAAACACAGGCCGCATGAATACCAAGCCTTGGAAGACGAACGACCGGGGGAACTTCCAGCGAGAATCCTCGAAACATTCGCCTACCGCGCTCTGTCGGGAGTTGGATCAGGTTGTGGTGCTGGTGTCCGGCGAGCCACCAGAGGGTTTACTGGATGGCTTTGCAGACATCGCCCGGAATGCGGACCCGTCGTCAGAGTACGCCGCTCTGTTTCTGTTTCCTGGCATCGAACCGGGTTTGATCGTCGAGGCGGTAACGTGCGCCTCTCCGCTCATCCCGATCGTCAACATGACGGGCCGCGCTTGCCCCCGCGCCGATTTCTCCGCGCCCATGCCCTCGCGCTCGGCGCTCCGGGAAGGCTGGACGGCGATCGACGAAATTCGGGCGAAGCTGCGTTTGCTGCCACCCTTGCCCGAGGGTGAGGATCGCGATCCTTTAACCTTGTGCTATCTGGCCTTTTCGCGCGATGGTCAGTTAAATGGCGTCATCGACCCGCATGTCGAGGAGATGGTGTCTTATCCGCTCCTGACCGGAATTCCAGGATCGCGGGATATCCTGGAGTCGTTGGCCGAATCGGGATTGTTCGAGCGGCGGTTCTTCGAGCGCCTGCTGCTGTGCGAGCGGTGCGGATCGGCAAGAGCCTTGGCGCGGGAAGTCTGTCCGAGCTGCAACTCGGCGAACTTGGAAGAGATCCAGATCGTTCATCACTATCGCTGCGGACACCAGGCGTCACGGAGCGAGTTCGACGATGGCGAGAACCTGATCTGCCCTAAGTGCCGTCATCGCTTGAGACATTATGGCGTGGACTATGACACGCCCGGCGAGATGCAACGCTGCCGGACTTGTGGTAAGACCGCAGCGGAACCGCTGGTCTCGTTTCTCTGCGCCGATTGTAGTCATGAAACCCGCGGGGTCGATATCCAGACGCGCGAATACTCGCACTACCGACTCACCAAGGCAGGCGAACTGGCGGCGGAAGAAGGTCGCTTGCCGGGCCGTGAAATCGAGGAACTGTTGAGCCGTCTGGCGGGTTGGCGCAGCCCGCATAATCTGGCGCTGATCCTGGAATCGATCCATCGCGTGCACACACGCTATGAACGTCCCTATACGGTGGTCTCCATCCCGGTGCCCGATTTGGAACAGGCGCGCCAGGAACTCGGCGCGACCGGCATCACGCGGCTACGGCGTGCCCTTGTGGACATGCTCCGCGAGAGTTTGCGTAGCGCGGACTTCGTCGCGCTGCACGAAGGGCGGATCGTCATGCTGCTTCCCGAAACTGACCCGGCGAACGGAGAGGCGGTTATGAAACGACTGAGCCAGCAGATTCGGGAAAGCTTCGGCGAGAAGATGCGGTTGGAGGCAAGCCTCGTGGGGTACGATCAATCGCCATCCCTGATCGCCATGCTGTCTAAACGCTGACCGCGCGGCCATGCTAGAAGACGGTCTGGCGTTTCTCGCCTCGCAGGATTTCAGATCCCTCATCTCGGTCTTCTGGTATTTCGCCATCTTCGAGATCCCGCGCTATACGCTCTCGACGATTGCGGTCGGCGTGCATGCGGCCTTCCATCGTCCCTATCCGCGCACGCCGGCGACCACGCCGGCGAGCGTGCTCATGGTCGGCCACAACGAAACCAAGGGTCTGGTCCGCTCGGTCAGATCTCTCCACGAGCAGACGCACCGCAATCTGCAGATTGTCGTGGTCGATGACGGTTCGACCGAGCCGATGACGGAACTGGCACTGCGTCTGCAGCAGCAGGGTCTGGTGGATACGGTCGTATCGGCGGGGATTCGCGGCGGTAAGGCGGCCGCGCTGAACCTCGGACTGCGGTATTGTCGGCATGACATCATCGTGGTGGCGGACATCGATACCTCTTTCGATCGAGATGCGGTGGAACACCTGTTGCGTCCGCTGGTGCACGATCCGAGCATCGGCGCGGTCGGCGGGAATATTGCCGTCCGAAATCCGCGCGCGTCGCTTCTCACCCGTTTCCAATCGCTCGAATATTTCAGCAATATCTCGCTCGGGCGCCAGTTCACCTCGATGTTCGGAATTCTGGCCATCGTCTCCGGCGCCTTCGGCGCCTACCGGCGCAGAGGGCTAGAGACCGTCGGCGGTTGGGACGTAGGGCCTGGCGACGATAGCAATGTCACCACCAAGATCCGCCGCGCTGGTTGGCGCATTATCTTCGAGCCCCAGGCCTGGGCGCTAACGGACGTGCCGGTGACGGATCGCGCGCTCGACAATCAACGGTTGCGTTGGAACCGCAGCCTAATCCGTAACCGATGGCGCAAATTCCGGTCGGTATTTAATCCTTTTCAGCATAATTTTTCGACGGCCGACATGGTGGCCGCAATCAATCTTCTGTGGTTTCATCTCGTGCTAACGTTTGCCTGGGTCGGCTACATTACCTATCTCGTCCTCAACCATGGAGCCGACGCATTGGTGTTGCTGATCGCACTGCATGCTTTGGTCATTTTTTTCGACTACTTCGAGTTTGCGGTAGCCATGTTGTTCGTGCCGCGCCCCGGCATGTGGCGCTTGCTCGCCTATGTCCCCGGTATGACCTTCTACGTCGCTTATTATATGCGCATTAACCGCCTGCGAGCCTATCTGAGCGAACTCGTCCTGCGCCGCTCATACACTGATCCATTTTATCCATCCAAGGTTCGTGACGCTCAGGATCAGTTTTGACCATGCAACGAATCCGTCCCAAGATTCGTGTCGATCAGCTACGGAGCGAAGCACGCCCAGTCAAACGGGGGGCTGTCGGTCGTTATGTCTATCTCGCGCTTCTTCTATTTTTTGTGTTTTATCTGATCGATATTGTCACCGAAGGGCTGTTCTTTCTGGAAGGAGAGGGGATGATCGTTCGCGATGCCCAGGTTATCGCCGCCGAGCGTGTCGCGACCGTCACCGAATTGTCTGTCAAGCTTGGCGACGAGGTGACCGAGGGACAAAGGCTCGCGCGCCTGCGCTCCCAGGATGCCCTGGAAACCCTGGTCAGACTCACGGCCGATTTGACGCAGGCGGAATTCTCGCTAACCGAGATGCGTATCCGTAGCAAGGCACTGAATGGACTGATCGACGAGGCGCGGATTCGGGTCTCCTGGAATGAAAATGCACGACGCGAGCTGAGCCGGGCGGATAAAGAGGGCCTGCTGATTCGGCATCAGGGGGCGCAGATGGTTGACGACACCTACCAAAGCATCTCGGAGCTTCGTCAATTGGAGATCGAACGCGACACCATCGCTGCCGAGTTGCCGAGTCTTGAAACCCGGGTGATGTCGGCCAGACAGGTGCTGGATGCGCTCACCGGAGTCTATAATGACGGTTATGTGCACGCGCCGGCGAAAGGGACCGTGGGGGCGCTGGAGGTGGAGTTGGGAAGCGTGGTCAAGGTCGGCGATCAAGTTTTGCGCATCCATGAGGGATCCGCCTATGTGCTGGCGTATCTGCCGACGGGTAGCTTTCATCGGGTCCGCGAAGGCGAGTCTGTCACGCTGCGGGATGGGATCTGGGTTGCGACGGGCCGGGTGGAGCGCATTCTGCCGCTGGCGACCGTCCTCCCGCCAGAGTTCAAGCGCGCCTTCGAGGCGGTGCGGACGCAGCAGATCGTTCGCATCGCACTGTCCGGCGCGACGGAGCCCCCTCCGCTCTTCACCAAGGTCGAGATTAGTTGGGAACACTCCCCCTGGGGTTGGGTTGCCCGCGCCTTGGAGCGTCTCAGGATGCACCTTGACCCCGACCGAGCAACCATGGAGGTATTGCCATCGACGGGATAGCAATCTTTCGATATGGTTTTCTTAAAAAGGGCGTTATGCGTCCGATGCGTCAATTCCTGCCATGCCTGACAATTTGCGACAGGGTGTTTTAACGGCGATTGCGTTTATGTCCGTTCCAGTCAGGCGTTATCCATCCCAATCCAGCCGTTCGATCGCAACGGCGCATGTTGCTGGGCGCCTCTAACGGCGCGAATATTGCGTTTAAAAATATATTATCTCGACGCCTGCGCTGATCGCGCACGGAGATTTTTTCATGAATAGCGCGAACGCCCGTACTCGTCGCCTGCTTGGTCTCTGTCTGACGCTGGCAACTGGCTTTTCGTCAGCGACAGTGATCAAGGACGCCACCAACTTTGAAACGGAAGCGCGCGCTCGATACGGCGACGGTTCGCTCCGTCTCGAGAGTTTCGATTCGGCGCTGCCCGGTCAATACAAAACCGGAACGCCATCCCTCAGACTCGATAATCTGACCCTGTATTCGTCGCGCTTCAGCGTCGTCGACGAAACGCATTACCTGTCCGCTGGAGCAGGACATGCGATCAATGCGGTTCCCGGGGGGTGGGGCCTCGGGGATGCTGGCTGGACTTCGGAGTTCAATTCCTACAGCTCAGTGCGGTTCGTTTTTGACCGACCGATTCAGTTTTTCGGCCTGGATGTGTATGACCTCGGAACTTCGACGGGGCAATCCCTATTGCGGGCAAGTTTGGACGGCAGCGCGGCGTTCGACCTGTTGCTCCAGGGAGCGCCTTGGGGAAGCGCGCCATGCGATCCCGCGGTCAGTGGATATGGCTGCCATAACAACGTATATTTAAGTACTTCATTGTTCGCGGGTTTTTTTAGCGACAAGGCTTTCCGATCGATTGAGTTGACTCTGATCGAGGGGGAATCGGTCAAACCGGGCGGTTTCGTCAAGGACGATTATGTCGGGTTCGACAATCTGCGCTATGGGTATGCTGTCCCAGCGCCGGCAACCTTCGGCCTGGTTGGTCTCGGATTGTTGTTGCTTGTCGGTGGCGTCGGCGGGCCGTGGCGCTCGCCAACCTAAACTAGTCTCGAAAACCGGACAGCCATTTAAGCTGTCAAGCGGGCACGAAAGAGTGCGGCAATTCTCAGTAGGCTTGACGTTCGCCGTCTCCTGACGCTGTTCGTGGCGATCCTGAAGCCGTTCGTGGTGAGGCCCTCGAACCACGAATGGCTTCACGCTCCGAGTCTGCGGGTATCCCGTTCGTTCCATTCGACGGACTTATGACAGGCTTCCCCCTTCGATCCTACCACCACGGCAAATGTCTCCGCGCCGCTGAACACGCCCAGCGCAGTTGCCGGGCTGGCGGGCAGCGTCCCCTAGCAACCGGCCTGATGGCGCCAGCCGTAGAGGGTGCGGGATGCCCAACTCGCGCGCCAACGCCTGCACGCGGACATGATTGGGCGGGAGCCGCTTCATCATGATCCACGCATCCGCATCAATCGACCCAAACGAGACAGCATGCTTCGCCGCTCCGCGCGAAGTTGCAGGATTTCGGCCAGCAGCAGGAGCGCGACCATGCCGTAGGCGCCCCAGACGAAAAAGGCATAGCCGCCTTGCGAGAAAAACTCGGTCATTTGCGGTCTCCGTCGGTCAAGAGTTCGCGCACCCAGGCGCTCTCCGCTTCGCGCGTCAGGATGATGCCGCGCAGACGCATGAAGGTGGTAGCGAAGGAATACATCCAGAACGCCAGGGTCATGGTCAGCATCGCAAACAGGATGTTGCCGTCCATGCGGCCCAGGCCGGAACGCTGATGCAGCGCCGCGCACTGGTTCGGGTCCGGACAGTTGATGGACCAGAAGATGACCGGCACCATGACGAGCCCGACAAGCGCGAGCAGGGCGGAGGCGCGATCCGCGCGGCGCACATCGTCGATGGCCGAATGCAGCGCCATGTAGCCGATATACATGAAAAACAGCACCAGTTCGGAGGTCAGGCGCGGATCCCAATCCCAATAGGTGCCCCAGCTCGGACGGCCCCAGAAGGCCCCGGTCCAGAGTGCCAGGAAGGTGAAGATGGCCCCGGTCGGCGCGATCGCGTTGGCCATCATGAACGACAGCCGGGTGTTGAACGCCAGCCCGATCGCGGCCCAGCCGACCATGACGACATAAAGCCACATCGACATCCAGGCCGAGGGGACGTGGATGAAGATGATGCGGTAATACTCCTTCTGCGGGTTGCCGCCGCCAAGCCGGTCGGCCGTCTCGAAGAAGCCCCAATAGAGGCCAACGATGAGCAGAATGACCGTCAGGCCCCAAAACACCGGAATGAGTCGTCCGGCGAGCGGATAGAAGGAGGCGGGGGATGAAAATTTGAACCAGTTGAGGGTCATTGGGTTGAGTATGGTCGTTGGAGTTGGAGATCTGAATGATGATGAATCGAAACTGACCGTGATGGCTTTTGATTTACGCTAGGCCGCTCGTCGGGGTAACGGAAGTTGAAATCTTCCAGCGACGACTCCGGCAACGGTCAAATCCTCGTCAAGCTCGTCCCATCTCAATGCATGGCCGTTCACTTCGATTTGAACTTCTTTCAGTTGTTGTTCAGATGCCTGACTCAGGATTTGAAAACGATCAGCGGGAAAGCCGAAAATCCGTCCATCCGTCAATTCAAGATAGACCATTCTTTTTTCCGCCCAAGCCCTGACGGCAACAGGCTCTGTTTCACTGATGGTATTCATGGTATTGATCAACAAAGGATTGTCTCTGTTCAAATATAAGTCTCTCAATCTCTCGTAAATCATGAGGGGGTATCCCACGATTACGCGCTAAAGTAACAGGTGAGAGCCAGAACTTGCACTCGCCATCGGAGCAGCGCACATGAATGTGCGGTGGCTCAGCACCTTCATCTGAATAAAAATGAAAACGAAATCGACCAATTTTCATCACCGTCGGCATTTTATCTCTGTCTCCACGGTCAGCCATGATCGACGACTATTCGATCGAAATCCGCAACGCCGCCGCCGAGGCAACCGGGGCAAAAATCAGTGCGACCACCAGAAACGCGCCCAGCAATGAAAGGTAAGGTCCGATATCCGCCAGGTCGATAGTACTGACCTCCACCGCACCCGCGCCATAGACCAGAACCGGAATATAAAGCGGCAGAATCAGCAGCGACAACAGGATTCCGCCGCCGCGCAGGCCGAGCGTTAGGGCCGCGCCGATGGCGCCGATCAGGCTCAGGATCGGTGTGCCGAGCAGGAGCGAGAACATCATGACGCCGATCGCGGTCTCCGACAGGTGATACTGCATGCCGACCAGCGGGGCGATCAGCACCAGCGGCAGCCCGGTCAGGAGCCAGTGGGCGGCGATCTTCGCCAGCACCAGCAGCGCCAGCGGTTGGGCGGTCAGCAACATCTGCTCCAGCGTACCGTCCTCGTAGTCCGCCGCGAAGAGGCGCTCCAGGGCCAGCATCGAGGCCAGCAAAGCCGCCACCCAGACCACTCCGGGTCCGAGAATGCGCAGTACCTGATGTTCGGTGCCGACACCGAGCGGAAAGAGGCTCACCACGATCACGAAAAAAAACAGCGTGGTCAGCACGTCCGTGCGTCGGCGCAGGGCGAGCGTCAGATCGCGTATCAGAATGCACCAGAAGACTCGCAGCATGACGATCAGTTCCCCAGATCCAGACGTTCGACCTGACCCGAGGTCAGCGGCACTTCCTGATGCGTCGTCAGAACCGCCAGTCCGCCCGCGTCGACATGCGCCGAAATCAGGCTCTGGAGCAGTGCGACGGCATCGACATCCAGCGCGGTGAAGGGTTCGTCCAGCACCCAGAGCCTGGATCGGGTCAGGATGAGTCGGGCCAGCGCGACGCGCTTTTTCTGGCCCTGGGAGAGCATGCGGGTGGGCAGATCCTCGAAACCGGCGAGCCCGATGCGTCCGAGCGCTTCCCAGATGGCGGGCCTGTCCACGTCGTCGCCATCGAGCGTGGCGGCGACGGCCAGGTTTTCGATTCCGGTCAAATCGCCCTTGATGCCGTTCAGATGACCGAAATAGAGCAGATCCCGCCGGTAGTCCTCGCCCAGACGACGGATGGATTCGCCCTGCCAGCGGATGTCGCCGGCATCCGGGGTGAAGAGACCGCAGAGGGTACGCAGAAGGGTCGTCTTGCCGCTGCCGTTGCGTCCGCGCACGTGCAGCAGGGTGCCTGCGCCGAGGGCAAAATCCAGGTTGGAGAACAGCCGCCGGTCGCCGCGCCGGCATTCCAGCTTTGTCACCTCAAGCATGTTTGAGCTTGGATCATGTTGTGCGGCGGGATCCGATTCGTTGACGCGGACAAACCGGCGCCTGGGCCGGCAGTGCCGCTGCCATGATTGGGCGAGCCATCTGGCTCACGCGGTTGAGCGGGTAACCATAAACGCTCGGGGCAATTTCGACAACCGCGCAATCCAGGAATGCAGAAACGTTTTTCGTTGCGCACATAACCAACATGGCGCGCACTTTGCGTCGTCGCGACCCATTTGTTGCAGGCTGGCGATGACATCCGCGCGGTCAGGAGCGACGGGACCATGCGGATGTCTCGACGACCATGATTGAGACGCGCGCGTCTTACGGACGCACGCGATCGATCCTGACCGAGACCTGACGGGTTCCGTCCAGTTGAATCGGTCCGATCTCGCCTTCGAGATCGCCCGCTTGCGGCGTGGCCTGTCCGGTCCGCGAAACGCGGGCGCCGACGATGACCTCGGGGAAGGCCGAGAGACGCATTGCCGGGTTCATCGCGAGGCTGTCGTCCAGGGTGACCGAACGGGGTAGATCCTTGACCCGCAGGCGCAGCGCGGCGAGCGGCATGGGCGGACCGGCGGCGGCGCGCGCGAAGACGAACACCGTCTGGTCCGGCCTGACCTGGGGGGCGATGGCGGGATCCAGGGTCACTTCGACGGCGAGGCTGGCGCCGGCCGCTGGCTCCGGGGTGGCGGTGACGCTTGCCGGGATCGGGTCGGACTGCGCCAATGACGGCGACTCGTCCGCCACTGGCGCCGGCGCGGTCGCTGGCGCGCCAATGGTCGGCGTCGACGCTGTTTCAGGCTGTCCGGCGCGGCTGTTGGCTTCATCGACCATCTGGCGCAGATTGTTGGCCTCCTCGCTGCCCGGCTCCAGTTCGTCGAGGATCTTTTGCCAGGCGACGGCGGCGGTTTGGTACTGACCGCGCTGGTAGGAAATCATCCCGTCCAGCCAGCGCGCATTGGCGTTGGCGGGCTCCTGTTGCAGCGCGGCGCCGATCAGTTCGGCCGGCTTTCCCTCCAGACTCTTGGTGTCGCTGGCTGCGGCGAGCGCCTCGGCGTAGGCGAGCATCACCTCGGTCTGATTCGGTGCAAGTTCATAGGCTTTGGAGATGGCGTCGAGTCCCTGGTCCCTCTGGTCCATGGCGAAATAGGTTCGCCCGAGCATCAGCCAGCCTTCGAGATTCGCTGGGTTTTCCTTCATGCGTGCTTCCAGCCGCTCGACCAGTACCTCCATGGAAGGCGCGTCCTGACCGCCCGCTCCGTCGGCCGGGAGCGGCTGTCCGCTGGCGGCGGCCTCCAGGCGGGGGGCAATCTCCAGGTCGCCGAGTTGCAGATACATCAGCACGGCGGCGGACGGCACGGCGAGAGTCAGGATCGTGGCCAGTCCCCAGCGTCCCAAGGCTGAGGTCGGCTTGCCGGCGGAGGACGCGGTGCCATCGCCGTCGACATCGCGCAGGAGATCGCGCTCCAGATCGCGGCGGGCGGCGGCGTACTGATCCTGGTCGAGAAAACCGGCCCCGAGATCGGCGTCCAGCTCCCGTAGGCGCTGGTTGAAGACATCGAGATTGAGCGCGTCCTGCTCCGGCGCGTCGTTGGCGGTCTCCGGGCGCGCGAGCGGCAGAAGGATGAACGACAGCGCCAGACCGATCAGGCCGGCGGCAAGTATCCAGAAGATCATCATGAGGCCCTAATCCTGGTGGTCGCCAGTCTTGGCGAGAAGTTGCTGAAGGCGGGCCTGCTCGGCCTCGCTGAGATCCTGTTCAGGCTCGGCCTTTTTGCGTTGCAGGGTCCGAAACAGCAGAAAGCCGCCGACGCCGACCAGGAGGAAGGGGCCGAACCAGAGGATATAGGTCGAGGGTTTAATGGGCGGTTCGTAGAGCACGAAATCGCCATAGCGAGCCACCAGGAAGTCCACGACCTCCTGCCGGCTCTGGCCCTCCCGCATCATCCGATAGACCTCCTCGCGCAGATCCTGGGCGACGCCGGCCTGCGAGCCGGCCAGCGATTCGTTCTGGCACACCAGGCAGCGCAGCTCGCCGATCAGATCCCGAAACTCGTCGTGCTGGGCCGGGTCGTCGAAGGTGAATTCTTCCAGCGTATAGGCGTGCGCCGTGCCGAACGCGAGCGCGCCGGCCAGCAGGGCGCTCGAAAACAGGCGTTTACTGTCAATGGGCATCATGATTGGTCCAGGTTGTTTCCCGCTCCCTTGTAGAGACAAGGCATTGCCTTGTCTCTACGCCCCCCTACCCAGCCGGAAGAGAGATTATTTGGCGCGGTATTGTTCGACAACGGGAAGGATTTCGGACTCCCAGACGGCGCGATCGATGGGGCCGATTCGCTTGTGGCGGATGATCCCCTCGCCATCCACCACGAAGGTTTCGGGAGCGCCGTAGACGCCCCAGTCGATTCCCGAGCGGTTGTCCGGATCATAGAGGCTGAGCGCATAGGGATCGCCATACTGACGAAGCATCTGCAAGGCTTCCGGTCGGGTGTCCTTCCAGTTGAAGCCGATCACCTGCACGTCGTTCTCGCGAGCGATACGCATCAGTTCGCCGTGTTCCTGACGGCAGGACGGACACCAGGAGGCCCAGACATTCACCAGCGAAACCTTGCCGAGCAGAATGTCCTTCGTGAGCGTCTGGCTCGGATCCTTCAGCGACTGGAGCGTGAAGGACGGTGCCGGTTTGTCGACCAGCGGCGACGGAACCTTGCGGGGATCCAGTCGCAATCCATAAAAAAGCAGGGCGGCCAGGACGAGGAAGATGCCCAGCGGGATGAGTGCGCGTGACGCGGAGTTGCTCATGATTCAAACGCCTCAAGCGCGGACGGTTGCAGTGATTGCGCCCGCGCCGACGCGTGCGGGAGCGGTACGATAACGCCGGTCGGTGATGGCCAGAACGCCCCCCAAGGCCATCAGGATGCAGCCGAGCCAGATCCAGCGGACATAGGGTTTGTAGTAGACCCGCAAGGCCCAGTCGCCGGACACGCCGATCGGTTCGCCGAGCGAGATATAGATGTCGCGCAGGAAACCGGCGTCGATCCCCGCCTCGGTCATCGGCATGCCGCCCGAGAAATACTTGCGCTTTTCGGGGTAGAGCCGGGTGATCTCCCGTTCGCCTTGATAGACGACAAACTCGCCCCGGAAGGCATCGTAATTCGGACCTTTGACCATCTCGACGCCGTTGAACTGGAAGCGATGGCCCGAGTCCTCGTGTACTCCGCCGGGCGACATGCGGATATCCGTCTCGGTGCCCTGATTGGACACCATGGTGACGCCGACGATAAACACGGCGACGCCGAGATGGGCCAGCCACATGCCGTAATAGCTGCGGCTGTTGCCGCCGAGGTCAGCCGCCAGACCCTTGAGCCAGCCCCGATGCCGGAGACGGTCGAACAGGCTGATGAGGTGGGTCGCGACCAGCCAGACCGCCATGCCGAGCCCGAATCCGACCGCGAGCTGGCCCGCCGGGACGAGCGACGACGTCGTGACGATCAGAGTCAGGATGCCGAGCGCGAGAGCCAGCCACAGCGAGCGGAGCAGACGCTTCGGTTCGTCGTGTTTCCAATGGGTCAGTGGGCCGATGCCCATTGCCAAAATCAGCAACGGCGACAGGAACACGAACATCTTGTTGAACCAGGGGAACCCGACCGAGATCTTGCCCCAGCCGGCGGCATCGTAGATCAGTGGCGCGAGCGTGCCGAACAGCACCAGCACCGCCAGCGTGGCGAGCAGCAGGTTATTGATCAGCAGAAAGGTCTCGCGCGACACCAGATCGAAACGCCCACCGCCGGAGATCGCGGGCGCGCGCCAGGCATAGAGCGCCAGCGAGCCGCCGATCACGATGCAGAGGAAGATCAGGATGAAGGTGCCGCGTGTCGGATCGGTCGCGAAGGCATGGACCGAGGTGAGCACCCCGGAGCGGACCAGGAAGGTGCCGAGCAGCGAGAGCGAAAAGGCCGAGATCGCCAACAGCACGGTCCAGTTTTTAAAGGCGGCGCGTTTCTCGGTCACCGCGAGCGAATGCATGAGCGCGGTTCCGACCAGCCAGGGCATGAAGGAGGCATTTTCGACCGGATCCCAGAACCACCAGCCGCCCCAGCCGAGTTCGTAATAGGCCCACCAGGAGCCGAGCGCGACCCCGATGGTCAGGAAGATCCAGGCAGCGGTCGTCCAGGGCCGTGACCAGCGCGCCCAGGCCGAGTCCAGCTTGCCGCCGATCAGGGCCGCGATGGCGAAGGCGAATGCGACCGAGAAGCCGACATAACCCATGTACAGCATGGGCGGATGGATCGCCAGACCCGGATCCTGCAACAGTGGATTGAGATCGCGGCCTTCGAGCGGCACCGGAAATATGCGGTCGAAGGGATTCGAGGTCAGCACCATGAACAGCAGAAAACCGATCGCGACCATGCCCTGCACCGAGATCACCCGCGCGATCATGGGGAGCGGCAGGTTCTTGCTGAAGGCGGCGACCGCCGCGCCCCAACCGGCCAGCATCAGCACCCAGAGCAGCAGCGACCCTTCATGAGCGCCCCAGATGGCCGAGACCTTGTAGGCGGTCGGCATCAGCGAATTGGAGTTGGTCGCCACATAGATGACCGAGAAATCGTCGATCAGAAAGGCTTGCAGCAGACAGAGGAAGCTGATCCCGATAAAGGTCAACTGACCCCAGGCGAGCGGGCGGGCAAGCTCCATCCAGGCGCGATTGCCGGAAAAAGTCCCCAGCAATGGCACGCTCGCTTGGACCAGTGCCAGCATCAGCGCCAGGATCAGCGCGAAATGACCGAGTTCAGGCACCATCAGTTGGTTGCTCCGGACGCCGGGGCGGAGGCGGCTTCGACGACGCCCTCGGCATGCGCCGTCTGGAGCGTGCTCGCGACCTCGGGTGGCACATATTCCTCATCATGCTTGGCGAGTACCTCGTCGGCATAAAAGACCCCGTCCGACCCCAGTTTCCCCTTGGCCACGACGCCGGTGCCCTCGCTGAAGAGATCGGGCAGGATGCCGGTATAGGCGACCTTGACCGTCTCGGCGTTGTCCGTCACGTCGAAGTGCACCGTGAGACCGTCCTGCTGGCGCGCGAGCGTCCCTTTGGTGACCAGTCCGCCGAGCCGGAAGACATGATCCGGCGGCGCCTCGTTCGCGAGCACCTGCGAGGGACTGAAGAAATACGAGATATTGCTTTTCAGCGCGGTCAGGGCCAGGGCCGAGGCCGTGCCGATCCCGAGGATCGCCAGGCCCACGAAGACGAGTCTTTTTTGTCTTGCTTTCATGGTCAGTGCCGGTGGTTTGAGTGAGGACTAAAGTTCAACAGGTGATCCGCCGGAGCGCAAGCGTGGGCAACATGATCGGCTGGAGCGATTTGTCGGTACTTGAATTCATGCTATTTATTCTGCACCTAAGCCACAACTGTTTTTGCATTTTTCCGCTCACACATTGGGCAGGGATCATTGCGACCCTTTCATTCTCCGCTGACTTGATGCTATGTGCGGTCGTTTTGCTCAATACCTCCGCGGCGCGGAATTGGACGCCCATTTTGGCGCCTCACTCGACGGGGCGTTGCTTCCGCCACGCTACAATATCGCCCCTGGGAGCCTGCTCCTGGCCGTGCGCGCGGACCCCGCCGGTACGCGAACCTTCGCGACGCTCCATTGGGGACTCATCCCGAGTTGGGCGAAGGATCGCAACATCGGCTACCGCACGATCAATGCACGGGCCGAGACGGTGGCCGAGAAGCCGTCCTTTCGCGCGGCCTTCCGACAGCGCCGTTGCCTGATCCCCGCCGATGGTTTCTACGAATGGCAGGCAACCGGTTCCGGAAAGCAGCCGTATTTCATCGCCCGGCGTGATCGCCAGCCCTTCGCGTTCGCCGGATTGTGGGAGACCTGGACCGACCCCGGCACGGGCAAGCGACTCGACAGCGCCACGATCATCGTGACCGACGCGAACGACGTGGTTAGCCCCATCCACGACCGGATGCCGGTGATCCTGACGCCGGCGGCCTACGGTGTCTGGCTGGATCCGACACGGACGCGACCGGAGACCCTGACGCCACTGCTCAAACCCTGCGATCCGGCCCCATGGTTTGCTTATCCGGTCGACCGGCGGGTGAATACGCCGTCCGAGGATGGCCCGGCGCTGATCGAGCCTTGGTCATCCATGATCCAGGAACCGGAACTTCGCGCCTCGCGCTGAGCGAAGCCGAACCCTTCGGCACTCAAAATAGAGTTTAGTTTGCGTCAATCCGAATTCTGTTGGCGCTTTCACCGATACCGCCTATGGAATGTCGGCGATTCCAAGGAAAATAGCCCCTTGCCCCTTGCCCCTTGCCCCTTGCCCCTTAAACCGCGGGCCGTCGCTGATCCGGCCGCAGCCGTGGCGTGAAATAGACATCCGCGTCGTCCAGGTCGACCGCCTTCCCGGCCAGGTCGACCAGCGGTTGTTCGTAGTCCTTCCAACCCCGCAGACCCGTCTGCAGCGATGCGACCCGTTCGTAGCCCAGCACGGTCAGCGAATGGGCGGCGAGGATGCTGCGATAGCCGGAACGGCACACCACGACGATCTCGCGCGCGCGCGCCCGGACCAGTTCGGGGATCGTCTCCTCATAGTCCCACTCGCAGGCGGATTCCAGGATGCCGCGCGGGATGTTCAGCGAGCCGGGGAGATGCATGGCGGAAAACTCGTCCGGCTCGCGGACATCGAGGATGAGCAGGTCGGGGTTCTCTTGAATCCGTTCCTCAAGATCCCAGGGCATGATCTCCTTGATGTCGGTCAGACAATTTTTGATCAGTTCGAGAAAATTTTTCATGGCACTTCTGCTCTTTGCGGTTCAACTGCGTGTGTTAGGACTGGCGAGATGAGGCGGGCAGCGAGCGCGCCGCCGCGACGCAGGCCTGGCCAAGCGAGAGTCCGCCATCGTTCGCGGGCACCTGTTGCTGCATGAGGACACGCAGCCCAGCCGCGCCGAAGCCGTCCGCGACGGATTCCAGGAGGAGGCGGTTTTGAAACACGCCGCCTGACAGCGCGACCGTGTCCAGCCCGTTGCGCGCGGCCAGTTCCAGGCCCAAATCGACGATGGCGGCGCTGAATCCGAGATGAAAGCGGGCGGCGATCCGCTCGCTCGCAACGCCTTGCGCCAGATCCTCGAACAGCGCATCCCAAAGCGGCGCGGCATCCAACACGGTCGCCGATGGCGTGGCGAGGGTCGCGAACGGATAGCCTGAACCCGCCGTCTCCATCGCCCGCGAGGCCGCCGATTCCAGTTCGATGGCCGCCTGTCCCTCGTAGGTCACGCGCTCTCCGCCAAGCCCGAGCGCCGCCGCCACCGCGTCGAACAGCCGGCCGGCGGAACTGGACGGGGGGGCGTTGAGTCCGCGCTCCATGATGGCCCGGAGCACGCCGAGCGGTTTTTCGGCCAGCCGCCGGACGAGGTTCAGATGGGGATAACGGGCCTGCATTTCATCCCAGCCGCAGGCGCGCTCAAGCTGTGCGTACAGGCTGCGCCAGGGCTCCAGGATCGCCTGGGTTCCGCCCGGCAACGGAACCGGCTTCAGATGTCCAATCCGTCGGTAGTCGCGGTAATCGGCGGCCAGAAACTCGCCGCCCCAGAGCGTGCCGTCATCGCCATAGCCGAGCCCGTCGAGCAGGATGCCGAGGACCGGGCCGGCTTCCAGCGGCCAGCCGTTGTCGGCCAGCACCGAGGCCAGATGGGCGTGATGATGCTGCACGCCAATCAAAGGCAGATCGGCGCGGGCGGCCCAGTCGCGCCCGAGAAGGCTGGAGCGGTAGTCGGGATGCAGGTCCACGGCCAGCAGCCGGGGCCGGTGCTGGAAGAGTTCGAGATAGAGCGCGAGCGTGGCCTCGTATTCGCGCGCGGTGCGGGCGTCTTCCAGATCGCCCAGGTGCTGGGAGAGGATCGCCTGACCGTCACGCGCCAAACAGAGGGTGTTTTTGAGTTCGCCGCCGAAGGCGAGGATCGGCGGCGCATCCGCGAAGCCCGGCGGCAGCCGGATGGGGGAGGGGGCATAGCCGCGCGCGCGGCGCAGGAGGCGCGGCGCTCCGGCCATCACCCTCGCCACCGAATCGTCGACCCGATTCACGATCGCGCGATCATGCAGCAGCGAGACGTCCGCCAGCGGGCTCAGGCGTTTGGCCGCGTCCAGGTTATCGATGCACTGAGGCTCCTCGCTCAGATTGCCGCTGGTCATGACCAGCGGACGTGCCCAGTCGGCCAGCAGCAAACGATGCAGCGGACTGTAGGGCAGCATGAAGCCGAGCGTGGTCTGACCCGGCGCGATCTCCGGAGCCAGAGCCGCTGCGGCGTATGGGCAGCGCGAAGCCTGCCCATCCTGACCGCTCCGAGGCGCTCGCATGTCCAGCAACAGAATCGGCGCCGCCGGGCTTTCCAGCAGCGCGGCCTCCGCGTCCGTGACCCGGCAGACGGCGCGGATCGTCTCCAGGTTCCGCGCCATCAGCGCGAAGGGCTTGCCGAAGCGGCGCTTGCGCCGGCGCAGTTCGGCAACCGCTGCCGCGTTGGCGGCATCGCAGGCGAGATGAAAGCCGCCGATCCCCTTGATGGCGAGAATGCGCCCCTCGGCCAACAGATGGCTGGCCGCGGCGATGGCGTCGACCGCGCCGAATCCGGCCGGATCCAACTCGCGCCCCTCGGCATCGGTCAGCCAAACCCTGGGGCCGCAGTCGGGACAGGCATTGGGCTGCGCGTGAAAGCGGCGGTCGGCCGGATTGGCGTATTCCCCGGCGCAGACCGGGCACATCGGAAAGACCGCCATGCTGGTCCAGGCCCGATCGTAGGGGATGCCCCGGACGATGCTGAGTCGCGGCCCGCAGTGGGTGCAATTGGTGAAGGGATAGCGGTAGCGGCGATTCGTCGGGTCCAGGATCTCAGCGGCGCAGTCGGGACAGGTGGCGGCGTCGGCGACGATGCCGGTCTGTACCGCAGTGGCGGCGCTCGCCAGGATCGCAAACCCGTCCGTCTCCAGCGCGGCGGCGAGCGGGGTGCGCTCGATGCTCTCGATCCGCGCCAGTGGCGGACACTCCGCCCGCAGGCGCTCGCAGAACCGATCGATGGTCTGACGGTCATCCGCCTGGACACGGATCAGGACGCCCGCGCCATCGTTGAGGACATCCCCGACCAGACCGCAAGCGCGGGCGAGGCGCCAGACAGTGGGCCGGAAACCGACGCCTTGGACCAGACCGCGCACACGGATCGACTCTGCATTCATGGTACACCGCATCTCGCCGAGTGCCGCGGGTGGCCAGCGATGCGGGTCACACGGCACATTGCTCGTCGGAATCGAGCATGACCCAGCCCCCTCATGCTTGTCGATGACGAATTCGTACTCCTGAACATGCCGACGCAAGACTCGATGGCAAGCCGCCGCGGCGTGATGTGCCGCGCGTTTCCCGCCGCTGCCGCGCCGACCCCGGCTCCGGTTGGCGTTGATCGTCAATGACCGCATGTTGAGTCAAGTGGATGCGCGTTGCGCGAACCGACCGCGCGCCCGCTGCCATTAAGTTAAGCCGTTCGTGGTGAGGCCTGAGCATAGCCGAAGGGTCGAACCATGAACGGCTTAACGCTCAGAGGTTTAGGGTTTTCCGCGCGCCCCGATATTCGACCATCCTGAAGAGGAATGACGCATGGCCATTGAAACGACGACGCTTGGCGGTGGATGCTTCTGGTGCCTGGAAGCGGCCTTTCAGACGCTCAAAGGCGTCGAATCCGCAGTATCGGGATACGCGGGAGGTCTCGCCGAGAATCCCACCTATCGAGAGGTTTGCGGCGGTGCCACGGGGCATGCCGAGGTGGTTCGCGTCACCTTCGACAATAGCGTGATCGACTTCGGAACGCTCCTGGAGGTTTTTTTCACCATCCATGATCCGACGACCCTCAATCGCCAGGGCGCGGATGCCGGAACCCAGTACCGTTCCGTGATTTTTTATCACTCCGATCCTCAACGCACGACCGCCGAGCGGCTGATCTCGGAGATGACGGCGAATCAAGTCTGGCCGGAACCGATCGTGACGCAACTTCAGCCCGTGCCGACGTTTTACCCCGCCGAGGTCTATCACCACGACTACTACCGCCGCAATCCCTCGCAGGGTTACTGTCAGGCTGTGATTTCGCCCAAACTCGCGAAACTGCGGAAGCGGCATGCCGACCTGATTCAGAGCCCGTCCTGAAGCGCGTGCATTGCAATTGCGCCAGCGTATTCGACAATGAAACTAACACGCGACCGCGTTCGGCCTGTCATGCGTTGTTGGTGCTCGGCCTTGCCTGAATCCACGGGCAGCGGCGTTCGCGCGGTGTCAGGCAGGTCATGATGTAAAGAGTCCGGCTACAACCGGGCGGGAGGAGTGCGATGATGGCTGACACGATGAAGACGGTCGTGCCCACTCATTACTGGCACCGTCTTGAAGACGGGCGGGTTCAGTGCGATCTTTGCCCGCGTTTCTGCCGCATCAAGGAGGGGCAGCGCGGCCTGTGTTTCGTGCGCGCCTGCGAACAGGGCGAGATCGTGCTGACGACCTATGGGCGTTCCTCCGGATTCTGCGTCGACCCGATCGAGAAGAAACCGCTCAACCATTTTTTGCCGGGTACCCCGGTACTCTCATTCGGCACCGCCGGCTGCAACCTGACCTGCCGCTTCTGCCAGAACTGGGATATGAGCAAGTCGCGCGAAATGGATACCCTGGCCGATCAGGCGGCGCCCGAGACCATCGCCCGTGCCGCCGAGTCGCTGGGTTGTCGCAGCGTGGCCTATACCTACAACGACCCGGTCATCTTTCTGGAATACGCCGTCGATGTGGCACAGGCGTGCCGGGCGCGCGGGGTCAAGTCGGTCGCGGTCACCGCCGGCTACATCCGCCCCGAGCCGCGCGCCGAATTCTTTTCGTGGATGGACGCCGCCAACGTCGATCTCAAGGGGTTTTCGGAGGACTTCTACCACAGACTCTGTAGCGGTCATCTGCAACCCGTCCTGGAGACCCTGGACTATCTGGTTCATGAGACCTCGGTCTGGGTCGAAATCACCAACTTGTTGATCCCTGGCGAAAACGATTCGGATGCCGAATTGGAGGCCATGACTCAATGGGTGGTCGAGCATCTGGGGCCGGATGTGCCCATGCACTTCACCGCCTTCCATCCCGATTACAAGATGCTCGATTATCCCGTGACACCGCCGGACACCCTGACTAGGGCGCGCGCCATTGCCCTGAGAAATGGCGTGCGCCACGCCTATACCGGGAACGTCCATGACGACGCGGGCGGCAGTACCTATTGTCACCACTGCGGTCACAAGCTGATCGGGCGGGATTGGTACGTGCTTTCGGATTGGAATCTGACGGACGCAGGTGCCTGCAATCGCTGCGGGACGCCGTGCGCCGGGGTTTTCGAGGCACATCCGGGATCCTGGGACGGGCGGCGCTTGCCGGTGCGGTTGCGCGACTTCGCCGCTTAGAGGGTGTAGACAAAAATAATTGAGCTGCTATTTGTATACCAGTCTACAACTGAGCTGGTGTGCGCTGATGTCGAAAGCTGGTCGTCCCCCCAAGATTCACGAGGCGGAGCAAGCGGTATTGCGTCAAATTGTCACGGATCGCCCGACCTCCACGCTGTCAGAGATTGCCCGGGAACTCGCGGCACGGACGGGAATCGAGGCTCATGAAGCAACGATTCGCAAGTCCTTGCGGGAGGCGGGCGTCACGCGCCTCCGGGGCGAGAGTGGTCTCGAGGCGCAAGCGCGCGCAACGCCGCGTCGGTATGGGTATACGGATGCGCATCGTCGCCACGACCCCGACCAAAGCTACCCAAGTTGTCTGACCGATGCGGAGTGGGACTTGGTCGCCGCTCTCTTTGAGATGCCGGGCGGGCGGGGTCAACCGCCCCGCGTGTCGCGCCGGAGCATCCTGGAGGCGTGTTGCTACGTGGTGCGCACGGGGTGCGCGTGGCGGATGCTGCCGCACGATTTCGCGCCTTGGCAGAATGTCTACAAGACGTTTCGCCGTTGGAGTGCGGCTGGGAAGTTTGAGCAGATGCATGATCGACTGCGGGGGCAATGGCGCGAACGCGAGGGGCGTGAGATCGCGCCGACGGCGGCGGTGCTGGATGCGCAATCGACCCGCGGCTCGCCGCAGGGTGGACCGAGCGGCTTTGATGCGGGCAAGCAGGTCAAGGGGCGCAAGCGCAGCCTGGTGGTCGATACCTTGGGGTTCGTGTTGGCGGTGAGCGTGGTCGCGGCCAATCTTCAGGACCGCGATGCCGCCTCGGGCGCCGTCGCTGACGCGGCCGCCAAGTACCCCCAGATCAACACGCTGTTTGTCGATAGCGCCTACGCCGGTCAATTTGCCCAAACCACCGAGCAGACCCACGCGATCCGCGTGGAAGTCGTGCGCCATCCAGCCAACAAAAGCGTTGGCTCCTGGCACGTGGACGGGGCGCCTGACCGAGTGGTGATCGCCAACGCCGACGGCTTCGTTCCGCTGCCGAAGCGCTGGGTTGTCGAGCGCACCCATGCGTGGAATGAGCGTGCCCGTCGATTGATCATGCATCATGACCGTCTGCCAGCGGTCTCCGAAACCTGGGTTTGGCTGGCGGAGGCGCGCATCCTGCTGCGGCGGTTGACCACAACGGTTTGATTTTGTCTACACCCTCTTAGAACGTGTCCATCAACTGTTTCCCGACTTGAGCGGCATTGTCCGGTCGCCATCGGGACGTCGAAAATTGACAGTTGCTGAATGACGATCTCACGCGGAGGCGCGGAGTGCGCGGAGAAAGACAGGATGCAGGATGGGGACGGCCTCCACGGGGCCGCCCGATGGCAATCGCTCGGCGTGAGCCGTCGTACCGCTTCCCACTCTCCGCGTGCTCCGCGTCTCCGCGTGAAACATTAGAACGTATCCATCAACTGTTTCTCGACTTGAGCGGCACTGTCCGGTAGCAATCGGGAAGTCGAAAATGGACAGTTTTTAAGGTGATTTTCTGAAAAGAATCGACCCACAGGAAGGCGGTGAATGGACAGGATTAACAGGATTGCTCAGGATGGACAGGATTTTCCGTTCGCCCTGAGTCCTGAATGGTAGTGTGGCGCGACCCGCATCCTGTCGGCGGCGCCGGGCTTCAAGCCCGCCTGGCATATCCGATAGCGGCGAGCGCGCTGGCGATTTCGTCCAGGATCGCCGGATCGTCGATCGTCGCCGGAAGCCGGTAGTCCTTGCCGTCGGCGATGGCCTTCATGGTGCCGCGCAGGATCTTGCCGGAACGGGTTTTGGGTAGCCGCTCCACGATGGCGACCGTCTTGAAGGCCGCGACCGGGCCGATCTCGTCGCGCACCATGGCCACGAGATCCTTGACGATGGCCGAGCGCTCCCGTGTGACGCCCGATTTGAGCACCACCAGCCCCAGGGGCAGTTCGCCCTTGAGCGGGTCGGCGGCGCCGATGACGGCACACTCGGCGACATCCGGGTGGGCGGCTAGGACACCTTCCATGCTCCCCGTGGACAGCCGATGCCCGGCGACATTGATGACGTCGTCGATGCGGCTCATGACGAAGAGATAGCCGTCCTCGTCCAGATAACCTGCGTCGCCGGTCAGATAATAGCCGGGCTGGGCGGACAGATAGGACTGAACGAATCGGGCGTCGTTACCCCAGAGGGTCGGGAGACAGCCGGGCGGGAGGGGCAGGCGGAGCATGATGCGGCCGATGTCGCCGAGCTTGACCGCTTCGCCCATGTCGTCGAGCACCTGAATGTCGTAACCGGGAACGGCGCGCGTCGGCGAGCCCGGTTTGATCGGCAGCGGCTCGATGCCGAGACAGTTGGCGGCGATGGCCCAGCCGGTCTCGGTCTGCCACCAGTGGTCGATGACGGGGACGCCCAGCATCTTTTCGGCCCAGTTCAGGGTGTCGGGATCGCAGCGTTCGCCGGCCAGAAAGAGCGCGCGGAAACCGCCGAGGTCGTACCGCTTCAGATGCTCGCCGTTGGGATCCTCGCGCTTGATGGCGCGGAAGGCGGTCGGCGCGGTGAAGAGCACGGAGACCCGGTGTTCCTGGATCACCCGCCAGAAGGCACCAGCATCCGGCGTTCCGACCGGTTTGCCTTCGTAGAGAACTGTGGTGCAGCCGGCCAGCAGTGGGGCATAGACGATGTAGGAATGGCCCACGACCCAGCCGACATCCGAGGCGGCCCAGAAGACCTCGCCGGGTTCGACGTTGTAGACGTTGGCCATGCTCCAGGCCATGGCGACCGCGTGTCCGCCCGTGTCGCGCACCACGCCCTTGGGCTGGCCGGTGGTGCCGGAGGTGTAGAGGATATAGAGCGGATCGGTGGCCGCGACCGACACGCAGTCCGCCGGTTCGGCGGCGGCCAGCGCCTCGGTCCAGCTCCGATCGCGTCCCTCGATCAGGGTACCGGGTTCCTGGGGACGTTGCAGGATGAGACAGTGCGCGGGTTTGTGTTCGGCCAGATCGATGGCGGCATCCAACAGCGGCTTGTAATGCACGACCCGATTGGGCTCGATGCCGCAGGAGCCGGCGACCATGACCCGGGGTTTGGCGTCGTCGATACGGGTGGCGAGTTCGCGCGAAGAGAATCCGCCGAAGACCACCGAATGGATGGCGCCGATGCGCGCGCAGCCGAGCATGGCCACCACCGCTTCCGGCACCATGGGCATGTAAAGGATGACCCGGTCGCCTTGCTCGACGCCGAGCGCCTGGAGCGCGCCGGCAAAGCGCGCGGTCTGCTCCTGCAATTCGGCGTAGGTGATGACGGTTTTGGAGTTCGTCACCGGGCTGTCGTGGATGATCGCTGGCTGATCGCCGCGCCCCGCGCGGACGTGGCGGTCCACGGCGTTGTAGCAGGTGTTGAGCCTGCCGCCGCTGAACCAGCGGTAGAAGGGCGGGTTGGTGTCGTCCAGAACCCGCTCCCAGGGTCGATCCCAATCGATCAGCTCCGCCGCCTCGGCCCAGAAGGTCGCCGGGTCGCGCATCGAGCGGTCATAGACGCTTTGGTAACCCATTTGTGCTGTGCTCCCGAGGGTAAGGCGTCGAATTCCGAAGAGTTTCGGATAATTTCATACCAAATATCTGGTTGTCTAGCGTCCCGCTCGAAGCCCAGCAATTCTCGGTTGAATTCAGCCGGCGATGGCCATGAAAGTCTCCGCCGCCGCGTCCAGCGTCTTCTGGATGTGTCCGTCAGAGTGCGTGCTGGAGACGAAACCGGCCTCGAACGCGGAGGGGGCCAGATAGACGCCGCGCTCCAGCATGCCGTGGAAGAAGGCTTTGAACCGTTCCTGATCGCACCGGGTGGCCTGGTCGTAATTCGTCACCCGCTCGCCGGTGAAGAAGAGCCCGAACATGCCGCCGACCTGATTGGTGCTGAAGGGAATTCCGGCGGCATCGGCACGTTCCTGCAAGCCGCCGAGCAGTTTGGCGGTGGTGGCGGTGAGCCGATCATGGAAGCCGGGCGCGGAGATCAGTTCCAGGGTCTTGAGTCCAGCGGCCATGGCGATGGGGTTGCCGGAGAGGGTGCCGGCCTGATAGACCGGCCCGAGCGGCGAGAGCCGCGACATGATCTCGCGCCTGCCGCCGAAGGCGCCGACCGGCATGCCGCCGCCGATGACCTTGCCGAGCGCGGTCAGGTCGGGCGTGATGCCATAGAGTCCCTGGGCGCAGCCGAGCGCGACCCGGAAGCCGGTCATGACCTCGTCGAAGATCAACAGCGCGCCGGACTGGTCGCAGACCTCGCGCAAGCCTTCCAGGAAGCCCGGCACGGGCGGGATGCAGTTCATGTTGCCGGCGACCGGCTCGACGATGATGCAGGCGATTTCGGAACCGATGGCGGCGAAGGTCTCGCGCACCTGATCGAGATCGTTGTAGCGCAGGGTGATGGTCAGTTCGGCCAGCGCCGCCGGGACGCCGGGCGAACTGGGCTCGCCGAAGGTCAGCGCGCCGGAGCCGGCCTTGACCAGCAGCGAGTCGGCGTGACCGTGATAGCAGCCCTCGAATTTCACGATCTTGTCCCGTCCGGTATAGCCGCGCGCCAGACGCAGGGCGCTCATGGTCGCCTCGGTGCCGGAGCTGACCATGCGCACCATGTCCATGCTCGGAACCAGTTCGCAGACCTTGTCGGCCATGACGGTTTCGAGTTCGGTCGGGGCACCGAAGGAGAGTCCCTTGTCGAGCCGCTCGCGCACCGCCGCCAGCACCTCGGGATGGGCGTGACCCAGGATCATCGGACCCCAGGAGCCGACATAATCGATATAGCCTTTGCCGTCGGCATCGAAGACCTCGGGGCCGGCGGCGCGCTCGAAGAACACCGGATCGCCGCCGACCCCACGGAACGCCCGCACCGGCGAATTGACCCCGCCGGGGATGTGGCGTTGCGCGGCCTGGAAAAGATCATGGGAACGGGTCATCGGGGGTGCTCCTTCGGAAAGAGGTTGGTGTAGGCGCGGGCGGCGGCGGCGATGTCGGGCTGGTCGAAGACGCCAGTGACGACCGCGAGCATGCGTGCGCCCGCCGCGATCAATGAACCGCCATTGTCCGGCGTGATCCCGCCGATCGCAACTGGCGCGATGCGCAGACGTTGGCGCGCCTCGGTCAGAAGACTCGGAGCGGCGCGCACGGCATGGGGTTTGGTGGCGGAGGGAAAGAAGCTGCCGAAGGCGATATAGGTGGCGCCGGCCTGCTCGGCGGCCTCGGCGAGCGACCAATCGTCGTAACAGGAGACGCCGATGATGGCGTCGTCTCCGAGTTGCTCGCGGGCCTGGCGCGGGTCGGGATCGTCGCGGCCCAGATGGACGCCGTCCGCGCCCAGGTCGACTGCCAGCGCCAGATCGTCGTTGACGATGAGCGGGATGCCCGCGTCGCGGCAGAGCCTCAGCAGGGCCGCGCCGCGGTCATGGCGTCCCTGGGAGTCGGAATGCTTGTCGCGATACTGAATCAGCCGCGCGCCGCCGGCGATGGCGAGCGCGACCTGTGCGGCGAGCGAAGCGGGGCTGCTGGAAGCCTCCGGGGTGATGGCGTAGAGGCCAGTCAAATGATGGATCATGGTGCCGTTGTCAGTTGTCAGTTGTCAGGTGATTTCCGGGAAAGACTTACCGATTTTCCGTTCGTCCTGAGCCCTTCGGCTTCGCTCAGGACAGGCTTGCCGAAGGGTCGAAGCCTGTCATGAGCTTGTCGAATGGGATGATCGGAAAATCGCGCTCCGAGGCCAACATTGAATCCGTTCGTGGTTCGACCCTTCGACGGGCTCAGGGCTCACCACGAACGGATTCAATGCCACCGCGAACGGATGCAATTCTGGTATGCGCTTTTCCGGAAATTACCTCAGTTGTCTTTGTCTTTGTCTTTGTCTTTGTCTTTGTCGAGTGAATGATAAAACCGGTTCGGGGTAAGTTGGCAGCGGCCGGATCGAAAAGCCTGCTGGAGGCTCTTCCAGGTATAGGCTTGCGCCGCGTCGACGGCGTCCATCAGCGGCATCCCCAAGGCGAGCCGGGCCGCGATGGCGCTCGCGAGCGTGCAGCCGGAGCCATGATACTCGTCGGGCAGACGCGGCCAGTCCCAATCCCGCCGCTCGCCGTCGGGGCCATGGAGTCGATTGGTCACCTGCCGGGTGTCGTCATGGGTGCCGGTGATCAAGACCCAGCGCGCGCCCATCTCCAGCAGACGCGCGGCGCAGTCGGCGGGCGATTCGGCGTCGGTCAGCGTGCGCGCCTCGGGCAGGTTGGGGGTGATCAGGGTGCAGCGAGGGATCAGATGCTGGCGTAGCCGATCCAGCAGCGCCGCGTCGGCGACCCGCTGACCGGCGCCGGAGGCCAGCACGGGGTCGAGGATGACCGGGAGTTGCGGGTGTGCGTCGACGAGACGAACGATCGCCTCGGCGATCCGCGCATCGCCGATCAGGCCGATCTTCAGCGCGCGGGGTGCGCTGTCGTGGATGAGCGTCCGGCATTGGGCCTCGACCTGTTCGGGCGGTTGCGGATACAGGTGGCGCAGGCCGCAGGTGTCCTGGTCGGTCAGCGCGCTGACGACGGTGACGGCAAAGGCGCCAGCGGCCCGCATCGCCTCGGCGTCGGCGAGGATGCCGGCGCCGCCGCTCGGGTCGTGGCCGCCGATGCAGAGCACGACGGGGCGCTGCGTGGAGGCGTGCATGTTTGCGAATCCTCGCATGATTGCATTGAAATTCCAGAGAGAGTCCCTAGATTTTGGTAGATTTTCCATGAAGACATTGAAGTGTCTATCGAGCGTGGCAATGGCGGTCAGGTCCGCCGTTGCCGGTGAACTGGAGTGGTGTGATGAAGACCTATCAGTGTGTGGTGTGTGGACTGATCTATGACGAGGCGCAGGGCTGGCCGCAAGACGGTATCGCTCCGGGAACCAAATGGGAAGATGTCCCGATGAATTGGAAATGCCCGGAGTGCGGAGTCGGCAAGGACGATTTCGATCTGGTCGAGATTTAACCTTAGGGTATTGCCGAGTTTGTCGCGCCGCGTCTCCCACGGATGGATTTCTCGTCTACAATCGCAGGCATGGACGCAATGATTCAACAACCCCAGTTCGATGCCCCGCGCATCTTTCATGACGTTGCCGCGCTTGCCCAGCGGTACTGCGACATCATCGATCTGTCTGGAAGCGATTGGAAGCATTGGTTGCGCGACATTGCGAACCTGCTGCCCCGTTTGCAGGTCGCCGTCGTTTCGGTGGGTGGCGAAGGGCGCGAGGTCGACCCCATCGGTCCCATCGACCTCATGGATCTGGACGCCCGCTTCGAGTTGTTCGCCCATCTGCGCAGGCTCCTGGCCGACCGCGACAGCTATTGGTTGGAATTCGATTACGCCGGCGAGGGGGCGGACGCCATGACGGGGAGTCTCGCCGATGACCTGACCGACATTTATTGCGAGTTGAAACAGGGTTTGCTGTTGTATGAGCTGGATCCGGACGATGCAATAGCGGTGTGGTCGAGTGGATATGAGCGGCATTGGGGGCGGCATCTGATCGATGCCGACCGCCATTTGGCGATGCTCGGGGCGCAGGCGCGCCTCGACCGCTAACCTTGTCTTTTACGCTGGTATTATTCGTTATCTTTCTGCTAACATCCCTCGCCAATTTGTACGCTACCCAGAGGTTATGCTCATGTCCGCAGTAATCAACGAGATGGAGCTGACGCTGACTCAGCCGGCTCAGACAAAGATGGGCGATTTGTTTCGGCAGGTCGACGACAATATTCAGGGTGTCCGCGTTTTTGCGACCGCGGGCGGTTGCAGCGGGATCAGTTTTGGCATGACCTTTACCGATGTCATCAATGACGACGACGGCGTTCTGTCGTTCGACGGTTTCAAGGTGATTGTCGATGACGGCACCCTTGAATACCTGCGTGGCGTCGAAATCGACTTCGTCGATCAGGACGACGGCAATGCAACCTTCGTGTTCAATAATCTTCCGCAGATGGGCGGGAGTTGCGGGAGTTGCGGATCCTCTTCTTCCGGCGGCGGTTGCTCCTGAGTCGCTGCTTGTGGCCTCGCTCTTCCGCGAGACCGGTTGGCCAGCGCCAGGTTCTTGAGGCGGGACAGCGAACAGCGCGGACAGTCTTTTGATAAAGCGGCTTCTGCCGCTTTTTGTTTTTGAGGATCGAGATGATATCCAAACCAACCATCGGAATGCGCCGTGCCCGTTCAATCGACCAATAGCGCGTCCGACCTGATTCGGATCGGAATCGTGGGCGGTACCGGCTACACGGGGGCCGAGTTGCTCCGCATCCTGGCGCGTCATCCACGGGCAGCGATTTCGGTCATTACGTCCCGGAGCGAGTCGGGGCTGTCGGTCGCCGAGTTGTTTCCGCATCTGCGCGGCCACATCGACCTGCGTTTTACCGAACCCGACAGTGGCGCGCTGGCTGACTGCGATCTGGTTTTCTTTGCCACGCCGAACGGGACCGCCATGCGATCCGCCCCGGAACTCCTGGAGCGCGGGGTTCGGGTGATCGATCTGGCGGCAGATTTCCGACTGAGGGATCCCGCAGTTTGGGAGCACTGGTACGGGATGCCCCATCACTGTCCGGAACTCCTGGCAGAGGCGGTCTACGGACTGCCGGAACTCAATCGGGCGGCCGTCCGGACGGCACGTCTGGTCGCCAATCCAGGGTGTTATCCGACTGCCGTGACGCTGGGCTTTCTTCCCTTGCTGGAGGCGCGGGCGATCGATCCCTCGTGGCTCGTCGCGGATGCGAAATCCGGCGCCAGCGGTGCTGGCCGCAAAGTGACCACGGGTCTGCTGATGGCTGAAATCGGCGAGAGCTTCAAGGCGTACTCGGTGACGGGCCATCGTCATGCGCCCGAGATTGCGCAGAACCTCATGCAGTTTTCGGGCGTCGAAGTAAATTTGACCTTCGTGCCGCATCTGGTGCCCATGATTCGCGGAATCGAGGCGACCCTCTACGCGCGCCTCGCGGATCCGGCGGTCGACCTTGAGCGTTTGTACGCCGAGCGCTATGCCGGCGAGGCGTTCATCGATCTGATGCCGGGCGGCCATCCGGATACCCGTTCCGTGCGGGGGGCGAATCTTTGCCGGATCGCGGTCGCGCGCCAGGGAGACACGGGGGTCGTGGTGGTGCAGTCGGTGATCGACAATCTCGTGAAAGGGGCCGCAGGCCAAGCCGTTCAGAATATGAATCTGATGTTTGGTCTCGATGAGTCGATGGGCCTGGAATCATTAGCCCTGTTGCCTTGAGGCTTGAACCGGCGGTCGGGAAGACGCACTTCCGTTTAAATAACACCTTCTTTTCGAGGATGACGTCTCCCATGAATGCAGAAGCCGAGCTTGATACCCCGCTGATCTTCACGGCATCCGCCGCCTCGAAGGTTGCTCAACTCATTAAGGAGGAAGGTAATCCCGGTTTAATGCTGCGGGTCTATATTCAGGGCGGCGGCTGTTCGGGTTTTCAGTATGGTTTTACCTTCGACGAGGAACTCCAGGACGGCGATACCGAAATCGTCACCGACGGGGTCAAATTAGTGGTCGACCCAATGAGCATGCAATATCTGATGGGCGCGGAGATCGACTACACGGAAGGCTTGCAGGGTGCTCAGTTCGTCATTCGGAATCCGAACGCAACCACGACCTGCGGCTGCGGTTCCTCGTTTTCAGCCTGAATGATCGGGTGGAAGGCCGCTGGAGGCTAGCGGACTTCGCTCGCGGTCTCTGCGGGAGAAGCGGTCGATAAATCCGCTTTGTTTGGCGGGATTTGTAGCGGGATGATTTGGCGATTCGTGTTGATCGTCGGCTTACTCTCCTTGGGCGCTGCCGCGAACCACTGATAGGCCGTATAGCCGACGGTCGCCAGAACGCAGACTGTCAGGATCTTCAGGATCGCCTTCACGGGGCTTCTTCGCGGTTTGCGAAGCGGCCATTCCTTCTGTTGAAATTTGTAGTCGCGCATCATAAAAAACTGCAAAATCAATGAAAAACGATGTTTCTCCAAGTGTAGTCGGAAAACCTGTCGGGGAACAAGCGAGCGACGCCTTCCGTTTTTTCTTCCCGCGCTTGTGTGCGTTGATCGATCGTCGTACTCTCGCGCGTTTTGCCTGACCCGGCATTCCCGACCAGACATCACAAGGAGTCATCGTTATGGACTCGCTCGAACGTGCGTTCGCGCTCATCCAGCGCGGCACCGAAGAAATCCTGCTCGAAGACGCATTACGCAAAAAACTCGCGCAGCAGCGGCCACTGCGGATCAAGGCGGGCTTCGATCCGACCGCGCCCGATCTCCATCTCGGCCATACGGTGCTGATCCAGAAGTTGCGTCAGTTTCAGGATCTCGGCCATGAAATCCTGTTTTTGATTGGCGATTTCACCGGGATGATCGGCGACCCCACGGGCAAGAGCGCGACCCGCAAGCCGTTGACGCGCGAGCAGATCCAGCAAAACGCGGAAACCTATCAGGAACAGGTCTTCCGCATCCTCGACCCGGACAAGACACGGGTTGTTTTTAACTCGGAGTGGCTGGAGAAGCTCGGCGCCGCTGGCCTGGTCCAGCTTGCGGCGCAGCAGACGGTTGCCCGCATGTTGGAGCGAGACGACTTCTCGAAACGCTACAAGTCGGGCCAGCCCATTGCCATCCACGAATTCCTCTATCCGCTCATCCAGGGGTATGACTCGGTGGCCCTGAAGGCCGATGTCGAATTGGGCGGCACGGACCAGAAATTCAATCTTCTGGTTGGGCGCCAACTGCAGGCGATCTACGGTCAGGAACCCCAGGTCGTGATCACGCTGCCAATCCTGGAGGGATTGGATGGCGTGCAGAAAATGTCGAAATCGCTTGGCAACTATATCGGGATCACGGATTCGCCCGACGAGATGTTCGGCAAGCTCATGTCGATTTCCGATGATCTGATGTGGCGTTACTTCGAGCTGCTGAGTCGCCGCGAGATGTCGGAGATCCTCGCCTGGCAGTCCGCCGTGCGCGACGGTGCGAACCCGCGAGACATCAAGTTCGAGCTT
Organism: Thiocystis violascens DSM 198; assembly: GCF_000227745.2. NCBI lineage: Bacteria > Pseudomonadati > Pseudomonadota > Gammaproteobacteria > Chromatiales > Chromatiaceae > Thiocystis > Thiocystis violascens. Next base: position 3,373,749 of record NC_018012.1, read on the forward strand.
GGGTTGGAGTTGGTGACGCGGTTCCATGGCCCGGATCAGGCCAGGCAGGCGCTGGATGGCTTCATCGCCCGCTTTCAGCGTGGCGCCCTGCCCGACGATCTTCCGGAGATCAGCCTCGCGTGCGGCGAAGACGGCGTGCTTGCGATCGCCAATCTATTGAAGGAGGCGAACCTCGTGAAGAGCACGTCCGAGGCGATCCGCATGATCGGGCAGGGGGCGGTGCGCATCGATGGCGAACGGATCGAGGACGCGCATTTGAGCTGTCCTGTTGGTAGCTGTCATGTTTACCAAGTGGGAAAACGCAAATTTGCGAAGGTTTGTCTGACCTGAGCGGTTGTTTGCCTGTGCGGCTCCAATTGCCGAATTCAGGTTGAAGATCGCCAACGACCCGTCCCGCCCGCGCTCAGTGCCGCCGTGTCATTTCGGGATCGAGCCGGGCGAGGAAGAGCGCGATCCGCTGACCGGGTTGCGCGACATCCAGGCCGCTCGCCGCCAGGTTTTCCAGCAGGCGGGCGGATCGGTCGGCAAGTTGCGCGATCTGTTCTGGATCGAACAGATCCAGCGCGGCCGCGACCTCGTCGAGCGGGGCGTCAAGCAGTGTCGGCGCCAGTTCGTCCGGCGCGATGGGGGATTGCGGATGCAGTAGATCCGCGATCAGCGGATGCTCCAGCAGACGAAAATGGATCTGGCGCGCCGCTTCCTCGTCAGCCAGTTCCTGCCGCGCCAGCGGATCGGCCCCGGCGGCCTTGCGGATCGCCCGCATGATGAGATCGATCAATTTGCGGAGCGCCTCACGTTCCCGCGCATGGTCCTCCGGCAGCCCGAAGGATTGTTCGTACTGACGCTCCAGCGATTCCTTGAGTTCGAGGACGATCTCGCTACCCGCGTCGGGCGGCAGTTCGACCGCGCGCCGAACCAGCGCCCGAAAACTCTCCCGAAAGGCTTCCATCTCCTCATGGTCGGCTTTTTGCGCCGCCAGCAGTGCCTCGGGCGAGACCTCCGGGGCGGGCCAGGCGAACAGCGGGTTTTCGTGCCGGCGTCTCAGATGACGCTCGCGTCGGCCGGGTTTGTGGGTGAAGGGGAGTTCCATATCAGGATGCACGCACGGTCAGGGCTTCGTAAATGGCGGAGTAATCCTGATCGGCCAGCCCCAGGGCCTCGGCGCGCAGGCAACTCGCCTCGATGGCGGCCATCAGGCCGGTGTCCAGACCCGCCTCGTCGGCGACCCGACGGAACAGCCGGACATCCTTGTGCAGATGCTTGAGCGGAAAGTTGGCGGCCCCGTATTCGTGGCTCAGATACTTGTCGAGCTTCTTGTCGAAGGTCTTGGCATGGAGCGCGCTCCCGCGCAGCAGGCTCATGAACTGTTCGACCGCGATGCCCTCGTGGCGCACTAGCCCGAGACTGAGCGCAAAGGTCGCGGTCAGGCCGGCGATCAATTGATTCATCGCGAGCTTGAGCGCGGCGCCCTGTCCGACCTCGCCGATGCGTTGCGGGTCGCGGCTCAGATCCCTGAACACCGGCAGACAGCGCTCGAACAGATCGACATCGCCGCCGGCCATGAGGATGAGCGCGCCCTCGCGCGCCTCCGGCAGACTGCCGAGCACGGGGGCTTCCAGATACTCGCCGCCCTGCGCCGCGACATGGGCGGCGATCGAGCGGCTCTCGCGCGGGGCGATGGTGCCCATCTGGACGAGGATACGGCCCGCCAGCGCGTCGGCATCGCCGCCCTCGAAGAGGGTATTCAGGATGGCCTGCGCGTCGCTCAGGACCAAAAGCGTCAGATCCGCGGCGGCGATGGCCTCGGCGGCGGTCGGCGCGAGATGGAGTCCGCGCTGACGGGCGGACTCGGCCCGCTCGGCGCCCCGGTTCCAGCACGTCACCTCGCGCCCCTGGCGTTTCAGCCGCAGCGCGATTTCCGAACCCATCAGGCCCATTCCAAGGACAGCGGTCTTCATGCGCAAGCTCCTGTGAAACCCTGTCCGGCAGGTCAGGCGTGGTTTACAAGCCGGTTCCACCAACCTGCCGGACAGGGTTTATCCGCGTAACAATTTGATGACAGGCAGGGTTTCCGGCCTCGCGCCCCGCCACAGCCAGAAGGCTTCCGCCGCCTGCTCGACCAGCATGCCAAGCCCGTCGAGCGCGCGTGCCGCGCCATGTGTCCGGCCCCAACGCTGGAAGGCGGTCGGGGCGTCGCCATAGAGCATGTCATAGATCCAGCCGCCGTCGCTCAGACAATCCTCGGGGATCGCCGGCACGGCATCGCTCAGACCCGCCGAGGTGGCATTGACGATGAGGTCGAACGACTCGCCTTCCAACGCCTTCAGACCGCGACCCTCGACCGTGCCGCCCGCGCCGGGCGTCGCCGAAGGGAACGCCGCGCCAAGCGCGGCCAGTTCGATGGCCTTCGAGACCGTCCGGTTGGCGATCAACAGGCGCTCCGGCCCGGTCTCCAGCAAGGGCAACAACACCCCGCGCGCCGCGCCGCCAGCGCCCAGCAGCAGTACCCGCGCGCCCTGGAAACGAAAACCGTGGTTGTCGCCCAGATCCCGAACGAGCCCAACGCCATCGGTGTTGTCCCCGCGCAGCCGGCCATCGTCCAGCCGGATAAGGGTATTGACCGCGCCCGCCAGTTCGGCCCTCGGACTACGTTCGTCCGCCAGCGCCCAGGCTTGCTCCTTGAAGGGCACGGTGACATTGAGCCCGCGTCCGCCCTCGGCGAAAAAACGGCGCGCATCGCCCGCGAAGTCGTTCGGATCGCCAAGGATTCGACCGTACTCCAGACACTGGCCGGTCTGGCGCGCGAATTCGGCATGGATCAACGGCGATTTACTGTGGGCGATGGGGTTGCCGATGACGGCGTAACGATCAGACATGGTCAGTCCCGCGACCGTCGACAGTCGGTCGGCTCTCTGTGACGGAAGAAGTCGACAACATGTCGACTACCCCAGATGCCGGCAACATGCCAGCGGTCCCAGGGGGGCGCCATCACTCGGCCAGCCAGCGCGCCACGTCCTTGGCGTAATAGGTCAGGACGCCGTCGGCCCCGGCCCGTTTCATGGAGAGCAGCGCCTCCAGCACCACCGACTTTTCGTTCAGCCAGCCGTTCATGCTCGCGGCCTTGAGCATGGCGTATTCGCCGCTGACCTGATAGACGAAGGTGGGTGCGCCGAACTGATCCTTGATGCGCCGCACGATATCCAGATAGGGCAGGCCGGGCTTGATCATGACCATGTCGGCGCCCTCGGCCAGATCCAACGCGACCTCGTGGATGGCCTCGTCCGAGTTGGCGGGATCCATCTGATAAGTGTATTTGTTGCCGGCCCCCAGATTGGCGGCGGAGCCTACCGCATCGCGGAAAGGACCGTAATAGCTCGACGCATACTTGGCCGAATAGGCGAGGATGCGGGTGTGGATATAACCGGCGGCCTCCAGAGCCGTGCGCACCGCGCCGATGCGCCCATCCATCATGTCCGAGGGGGCCACGATGTCGGCGCCCGCCTCGGCATGCGAGAGCGCCTGGCGCACCAGCACCTCGACGGTCTCATCGTTCATCACGTAGCCGGCATCGTCGATCAGTCCATCCTGACCGTGCGTGGTAAAAGGGTCGAGCGCCACGTCGGTCATGATCCCAAGCTCCGGCACGGCGTCCTTCAGCGCCCGCACGGCGCGCTGGGCCAGCCCGTCCGGGTTGAACGCCTCGCAGGCATCCAGCGACTTGGCCGACAGCGGCGTGACCGGGAAGAGCGCCATCGCCGGAATCCCCAAGCGATGCGCCTCGCGCGCGTCCTCGACCAGCAGATCGATGCTCAGACGCTCGACGCCTGGCATGGAGGCGACCGGCTCGCGCTGCCCTGAGCCTTCCAGGACGAAAACCGGATAAATCAGGTCATCCGGGGTCAGCGTGTTCTCGCGCATCAGGCGGCGCGAGAAGTCGTCGCGACGCATCCGCCGCAGACGGGTGACGGGGAAGGCGGCGCGAGGGGTATCGAGAAAGTGCATGGGAAGTGGCCTCGGGTAAGGGGTTTAATTGCGGATCCGGCGCGCCCGGAACCATCCCGGGGCTTCAGGCCGGATACCATAGCTCAGGAGACGCGATGGCTCCAGTCAGCAATTCTCGGTTTGAACGTCACGGCTATGAGCAGCGGTGTCCCTGACGCCGTTCATGGTTCGAGAGCCTCACCACGAACGGCGTCAGCCTCACCACGAACGGCGTCAGGATCACCGCGAACGGCGTCAGGATCACCGCGAACGGCGTAGATGCCGCTGTTCGAGCAAATCCAGCAGGGGAGCGGCCTTGTGGTAGGTCTCGCGGTACTCGGATTCGGGATCGGAGTCGGCGACGATGCCACCGCCCGCCCAGAGTCGGGCGATTCCGTTGGCATGAATCAGGGTGCGGATGACGATGTTGGTCTCCATGGCGCCGTCGAATCCGAGATAGCCGAGCGCGCCGCAATAGACGCCGCGCCGCTGGGGTTCCAGTTCCTCGATGATCTCCATGGCGCGCCGCTTGGGCGCGCCGGTGATGGATCCGCCGGGAAAGCAGGCGCGCAGCAGATCCAGCGCGGTGCGGTTCTCGGCCAGCCGGCCGGTGACGGTGCTGACCAGGTGCTGGATCCGCGCGTAACGCTCGACCTCGAACAGACGGGGAACCTGGACGCTGCCAGGGACGCAGACCTTGCCGAGATCATTGCGCAGGAGGTCGACGATCATGACGTTCTCGGCGCGGTCCTTGGGGCTGAGGCGCAATTCCTCCGTCAGGCGCCGATCCGCGTCGGGGGTTTCCCCCCTGGGGCGCGTGCCCTTGATGGGCTGGGTCTCGACCCCGCCCGCGCGCACCGTCAGGAAGCGTTCGGGAGAAGAGCAGAGCACCTGACCGTCGGGCGTGGCGAGATAGGCGCCGAAGGGCGCGGGATTGATTCGCCGTAACTGGCGGTAGGCATCCCAGGGGTCGCCTTGCGCCGGGGCGGCGAAGCATTGGGCAAAGTTGACCTGGTAGCAGTCGCCCTCGTGGAGATAGCGCTTGATCCGCGCGATGGCCTCCAGATACTGCCCGTGGCTCATGTTCGGTCTGACCCGGTCGAGTATCCGATAGCACTCTCGCGGACGCATGCCTGTCCCTTTGGGCCGATCCGGCGACAGCAGATCCGAATACGCCTTCAGACGGGCCTCGTCCGGGGCGAACAATCGGCTGCGCCGCTCGGCATGGTCCACCACCAGCGCCCAGTCGTAGATTCCTATCGCCATGTCCGGCAGCCCTTCGGTTCCGCTCGGGGCGAGCCCTTCAAGGTCGCGCGCGCGCCTCGAAAAATCGATGAAACGGCGGGACAGATCGTAACCGAAGTAGCCGATGGCGCCGCCGCAAAACGGCAGACCTTCGAGGCGCGGTCGGGTCGGTCCAAGCGCCTCGCCCAGCAGGTCGAATGGATCGCCCAGGGAGACGCGGATTCCTTGCGGGGACTGGATACGGGTCGTGAGCCCGCGCGTGACGAGTACCGTGCCGGGGTCGGCGGAGAGGACGTCATAGCGGCCCAGGGCGCCGAAGGGTCGTCCGCTGTCGAGAAAGACGGGCCAGGCGCGGTGCGTCAGGGCGTCGAACAGATCGGCGCTGTCGGGTCGATAGGGAAGATCCTGAATCAATGGGAACGTCATACCGGATGGATGTCCGTCACCCGCAACGACTTCGGACACGCAGCCCTGGCGAAAATCGGCAGCGGGGTTGGTGGGCGGTTGCGGGTCGGCGAGTGGTCGATGGTTATGTGAGCGTGAACGCGGCACGCACGGAAGGATGCCACGGAACCGGCGGAGCCGCTTGTCCTTCTCCGCGTCGCTTCGCCAGGCGATCCAGCGGTGGCAGGCGCGCATGCCGCATCTGTACTAAACTTTCCGCCGGGATATTCCACGCATCCGGCTTACTGAGTGTATCCCGCCATCCCGGCTGCGCCATCCTCGATCCTGGGCGCGGCATCTTCCGTCGCCACGTTGTCACGCGGATGAAGGTCTCGCGATGTTGCACCCAAACATTCTCCCCCGGCCGATTCTAACCCTGCCTGGTTGGACCAGTCCCATCGGTGCCCTGGTCGACAATCCGGTGCCGGCTGCCTTGGCGTCGTGACCGAGATGACCCCGGATCTCCATGACCTGGAACTGCTACTGCGTTCCGACACGCCGATTATCCTGATCGAGTCGATCGAGGAGCCGCGGGTGCTCGAACTCTTCGCCCGGCTGGCGATGCGTCTGTCCGAGCCCGCGTTCTGCTGGACCGTTACCGACGGACTTCAGCGGATCGAGTTCGACGCCCCGGCCCAGCAGCCGCTCGCGGATCCCGGCGAGATTTTGCGTCACATCAAACTCACCAATCAGCGCGGCATCTATCTGTTGCTCGATTTTCATCCCTATCTGGACAAGCCCCTGCACGTTCGGCTGTTGAAGGAAATCGCGCAGGGCTACGCCAATCTGCCGCGCACACTCATCCTGGTCAGTCACGGACTGGAGATTTCCCCCGAACTGCGTCATCTCAGCGTGCGCTTTTCGTTGCGACTACCCGATCGCCAACGCATCCAGACCCTGATCCGCGAGGAGGCCCGGCGCTGGCAGGAGACCGTCCAGGATCGTCCGGTGCGCGCCAGCCGCGAGGCTGTCGAACAGCTCACCGACAATCTGCTGGGCATTACCGAATCCGATGCCCGTCGTCTCATCCGCAACGCTATCCGCCACGACGGTGCCATTACCCAGGATGACGTGCAGACCGTCAAGCGCGCCAAGTACGAACTCCTCAGCCCCGAGGGCATCATCAGCTTCGAGCATGACACCCGTTCCTTCGCCGAGGTCGCCGGTCTCGACAACCTCAAGGCGTGGATCGACCGTCGCCGCGACGCTTTCCTCGATCCCGCCCGCCAGCGCGACCATCCGCGCGGCATTCTCTTGCTGGGTGTGCAGGGCGGCGGCAAGAGTCTCGCCGCCAAGGCCGTCGCCGGTCGCTTTGGGGTGCCGCTGCTGCGGATCGATTTCGGCGCGCTCTATGACAAATACATCGGCGAGACCGAGAAGAATCTGCGCCGGGCGCTGGACACCGCCGACCTCATGGCGCCCTGCGTACTCTGGATCGACGAGATCGAAAAGGGCATCGCCAGCGGCTCGGAAGACGAGGGGGTGGGCCGGCGCATCCTCGGCACGCTGCTGATCTGGATGGCGGAACGCGCCACGCGGGTGTTTCTGGTCGCCACCGCCAACGACATCTCGCGGTTGCCGCCCGAACTCATCCGCAAGGGCCGCATCGACGAACTCTTCTTCGTCGATCTGCCTACCGCCGAGGTCCGCCGCGAGATCTTCGCGATCCATCTGCGCCAGCGCGGTCAGGAGCCCGACCGTTTCGATCTGAACGCCTTGGCCGAGGCGAGCGAGGGTTTCACCGGCGCCGGCATCGAGCAGGCGGTGGTCTCCGCGCTCTACGCGGACACGACGCGCGACGGCGCGCTGGAGACCGCGACCTTGCTCGGCGAACTGGCCAGCACCCAGCCGCTTTCGGTCATCATGGACACCCAGATTCAGGCGCTACGAACCTGGGCCAGAGAGCGGACCGTGCCCGCGCATGGTCCCGAGCGGTATTAAACCGCGCCCGGCGCGGTATGCGATGTTTATAGATTGAATCGACCCCGGAAGCCTCCATGATCGTCGGAGCTGGCACGGTTTAAAATGTTTAAAAATGAAATCGTTAAACCGCGTCGACGCCGACATTGCAGATGGATGCCAACTTGGCTGACCACTTAAGACGACGCATACCGTACCGGACGCGGTTTAGAGACATCCAGGGCGTTATCCGATTGCGGCCTTGATCCGGCGGAAAGATGCAATCGCTCCCCATCGCCCCCATTTTCGGCGATGGTTCGGGTCTCTCCGAGTGTCTGTCCGCCCATTTTCCCGAGACGTTGCGATGCAATACAAGGACTACTACAAAACCCTCGGCGTGGCGCGCAACGCCTCGCAAGACGAGATCAAGCGCGCCTATCGCCGGCTGGCGCGCAAGTTTCACCCGGACGTCAGCAAGGAAGCGAACGCCGAGGCGCGCTTCAAGGAGGTCAACGAGGCCAACGAGGTTCTGCACGATCCGGAGAAACGCGCCGCCTACGACGCGCTCGGCAGCAACTGGCGCGCCGGGCAGGATTTCCGACCGCCGCCCGGTGCCGCCGGCAATCGGGAGTTTCATTTCAATCCGGGCGAAGCGGCCGATTTCAGTGATTTCTTTTCCAGCATCTTCGGGCGCGCCTTCCATTCCGATGCCAGGGAAACCCGCCGCCGCCGCGGCCAGGACCAAAATATCAAAATCGCCATCGATCTTGAGGACGCCTATCGCGGCGCGACTCGTCAGATCAAGCTCGACGCGCAGGAAACCGCCGCGGACGGCAGCCGCAACACGCGCTCGCGCACCCTGAACGTTCGTATTCCGGAAGGGGTTACCCAGGGCCGGCAGATCCGGCTCGCGGGGCAGGGCGCGGCCGGACTGAATGGCGGTCCGCCCGGCGATCTCTACCTGGAGATCGAGCTTGCTCCCCATCGGCATTTCACGCCAGACGGCAAGGATATTCAGCTTCGCCTGCCCATTGCCCCCTGGGAGGCGGCCCTAGGCGCCTCCGTGACCGTGCCGACCCTGGGCGGCTCGGTGAGCCTGAAGATCCCGGCGGGCTCTCAGAGCGGACAGAAGCTGCGCCTGAAAGGGCGCGGTCTGCCCGGCAAGCCGCCCGGCGATACGATCGTGGTGCTGGAGATCGTCGCGCCACCGGCCAACACCGAGGCCGCGCGCGAGGCGTATCGACTCATGGCCGAGCGTCTGAATTTCAACCCGCGGGCCGAGTTGGGAGTCTGATCCATGGCGCAGATCGAGAGCGGCATTGAAGGGATCGTGCTGGATGAAGCCGTGACCGTTTCGCTGACGGAACTCACCCAGCTTTGCGGCGCCAATGGTCGCGCCATCGAACTCATGGTCATCGAGGGCGTGCTGCGGCCCCAGGGCGGACAGCCAGGGGACTGGCGCTTTAGCGGCGAGGAGGTTCGTCGCGCCCGCCGCGCCGTCCGACTCCAGCACGACCTGGACTTGAACCTCGCCGGCGCCGCGCTCGCGCTCGACCTGCTCGATGAACTGGAACGCCTGCGCGAGCGCCTGCAAGCGCTCGAACGGCAACTCGGCGAACGGTGATTCTGAACAGCGCCTCCTAAAGCGTCACCAATCGCATCGACAGATCCACCGCCGTGACATCCTTGGTGAGCGCGCCGACCGAGATGCGATCGACGCCCGTCTCGGCGATCGGGCGGACGGTCTTGAGATCGATGCCGCCGGAGGCTTCCAGCCGGGCGCGTCCGGCGTTCAGGGCCACCGCGCGGCGGAGTTCTTCCAGCGTGAAGTTATCGAGCAGAACCAACTCCGCCCCGGCGTCCAACGCCTGCTCCAGTTCGGCGAGCGACTCCACCTCGATCTCGATCCCGACACCCGCGTTCAGCGCGCGGGCGGCCTCCAGCGCGGCGCGGATCGAGCCGGCCGCCAGGATGTGGTTTTCCTTGATGAGAATGGCGTCGAACAGACCGATGCGATGATTGTGACAGCCGCCGCAGAGCACGGCGTATTTCTGCTGAAGACGCAACCCCGGCAAGGTCTTGCGGGTGTCCAGCACGCGCACCGGCAGCCCCGCGACCGCGTCGGCGTACTGGCGCGCGCGGGTTGCCGTGCCGGCGAGGGCTTGTAGATAATTCATCGCCGTGCGTTCCCCGGTCAGCAGCGCGCGCGAGGCGCCTTCCAGCACGCACAGGCGCTGTCCGGGCACGATGCGATCGCCATCCTCGGCTTCCCAGCGGATGACGCTCGCGGGATCCAGTCGCCGAAACACCGTCTCGAACCAGGCGCAACCGCAGAGTGTCGCGGGTTCGCGGGTGATCAGTTCGGCCCGCGCGCGCTGCCCCGCGGGCAACAGGGCGGCGGTCAGGTCGCCCGCGCCCATATCTTCGGCCAGGGCGGCGTCGATCTGGGACTCGATGACCTGGCGCTCGGGCAGATGATGGCGGAGGGTGGAGCGGTTTGGCAGGACTGGATCTGGGGTGGATTGTTCCATGGACACTGTGCTCGGAAGAGTGGGCGCGTAAGAATAGGCTTGGAATCACGATGACAGAATACGCCGGTTCAACCGGCGCCGGCATCTCGGGGATCGACGCCGAGGGCTGGCTCCAGGGCGCACTGCGCCATCCCTCGCCGAATCAGGACGCCCGACCGCCCGGCGCGCCGATCGACCTGCTGGTGATCCACAATATCAGTCTCCCGCCGGGTGCATTCGACGGAGACTGGATCGACGATTTGTTCCTGAATCGGCTCGATCCCAGCGCGCATCCCTATTTCGCCGCCATCGCCGGGATTCGTGTCTCGGCGCATCTGCTGATCCGCCGTGACGGGACTCTGATCCAATACGTGCCCTGCGAACAACGGGCCTGGCACGCCGGCGTCTCCTGCTTTCAGGGGCGCGAACGGTGCAACGACTATTCCATCGGGATCGAGCTGGAAGGGGACGATAGAACTCCGTTCGCCGCGGCGCAATACCGAGTGCTCGCCGACTGCACCCGACACCTTCAGCGCCGCTATCCCGCCATCACCCCGGCGCGCATCGCCGGACACAGCGACATCGCGCCCGGACGCAAGACCGATCCCGGTCCGGCATTCGACTGGAATCGCTATCGCGAGACGAGCGGCGAACTTGTGGTCAGGTGAGGTCAATTCCGAGTCGCACGGTTCGCTTTTGCGGGACGCTTCATCAATAATCTTGATATTCAAGTGGAAAACAGTATATTAGTGAAATCTAATATTTCAGAGAATCCCTCGCCATGCACAAGATCGGATGTTTGACCGCCTTGCTTCTCCTGCTGACCGTCGATCTCCAGGCCGCCGCGCTGGACACCGCGGCCGCCGAGTCGCGCAACCTGCCTCGCGAATACCGTCTCGACGGACTCGTGGAGGCGGTCAACCGCACCACCGTCTCGGCCCAAACGCAGGGTCAGGTCGAGGAAATCCTCTACGATGTCGACGATTATGTCGACAAAAACGCGGTACTGGTGCGGCTGAAGGATACCGAGCATCGCACCCGAGTGACGCAGGCGGCGGCCGACCTGAAGTCCGCGACCGCCCGGCTGCAACAGGCGAATGACGAGTTCGCGCGCGTCGAGGGACTCTATAAAAAGAAGAATGTCTCCGACTCGGCGATGGATCAGGCGACCGCCAATCTGACCGGTGCTCAGGCCGAGCTGGAGGCGGCGACCGCGCGTCTCGAGCAGGCGCAGGAGCAACTGGCCTACACCCAGATCCGCGCGCCCTATTCGGGCATCGTCACGCATCGTCATGTCCAGCTCGGCGAGATCGCGAGCCCCGGCGCGCCGGTGATGAGCGGCATCTCGCTCGATGAATTGCGGGTGATCGTCGACGTGCCGCAGAGCGTGATTCCCTCGGTGCGCGGCGGCGCTAAAAAGGGGACGCTGGCGCGGGTCTATCTGCCCGACGGACAGGCCATCGAAACCAACAAGATCACCGTCTTCCCGTTCGCCGATCTGGGGTCCAACACCTTCAAGGTGCGCATCGATCTGCCGGCGGAGACCAGCGGTCAGCTCCGCGCGCTGTTTCCGGGGATGTTCGTCAAGACCGGCTTCGTGGTCGGCGAGAAGCGCGAGCTGACGGTGCCCAAGGCGGCCGTGGTCCAGCGCTCGGAGATCACGGGGGTCTATGTGATCACGGAGGGCGATCATGTCCACTTCCGTCAGATCCGACTGGGCCGGGTGCTGCCGGATGCCTATGTGGTGCTCGCCGGTCTGACCGAGGGCGAGCGTGTCGCGCTCGACCCGATCGCCGCCGGCGCCTTGCTCAAGTCGCAGGCGCCCATGCGTCACGCCGGCGCGGAGGAGCAGGGTCATGACTGAGCCAGCCATGACGGAGAACGCGGGGCCGGAGAAGCTGGGACTCGCCGGCAGTCTCGCGGCGCGCTTTCAGGCCACCGAAATCACCCCGCTGCTGGCCCTGGTTGGATTGCTGCTCGGCCTCTTCGCGGTCATGGTGACGCCGCGTGAGGAAGAGCCGCAGATCGACGTCACCTTCGCCGATGTCTTCATTCCCTTTCCCGGCGCCTCCGCCAGCGAAATCGAGCACCTGGTGGCGGGACCAGCCGAGCAGGTCTTTTCCGAGATCCGGGGCATCGAGCATGTCTTCTCGGTCTCGCGTCCCGGCATGGCGGTGGTCACGGTCCAGTATCAGGTGGGCGAGGACAACACCGACGCGGTGGTGCGTTTGTTCAGCAAGGTGCTGTCCAATCAGGACTGGCTGCCGCCCAACCTGGGCGTCGGCACGCCGATCGTCAAACCCAAGGGCATCGACGACGTGCCCATCCTGACCGCGACCCTCTGGTCCAAGGACGAAAACGTCGGCGCCTTCGAGTTGGGACAGGTCGCGCACGCCATCGAGCAGGAACTCAAGCGCGTCCCCGGCACCCGCGATATCTACACCCTTGGCGTGCCGGATCAGGTGGTGCGGGTACTGCTTCAGCCCGAAACGCTCGCCGGTTACGGGATCGATCTGACCGATCTGCGCCGCTCGCTCCAGGCCGGCAACGCGATCCGCGACAACCTGGAGGTGACCGCCGACAACCGGGAGATTCTGGTCCAGGCCGGCACCTTTCTCACCAGTCCCGAGCAGATCGGCGATCTGGTGGTCGGACTGCACGGCGAGCGGCCAGTCTATCTGCGCGATGTCGCCACCATCGAGCGCGGCCCCCAGCAACCGGAAAGCTATGTCTGGATGGGCGCGGGCTCGGGGGCCGGACACGCCGGCCTCGATCTGACCAGGACTACCCCGGCAGTCACCATCGCGGTCGCCAAGCAGGCCGGCGTGAATGCGGTGGAGGTCGCCCAACGGGTCATCGACCGCTTCGAGCAACTGCACGGCATCTTCATCCCCGACAACGTCGAGGTCACGGTGACGCGCAACTATGGCGCGACCGCCGACGCCAAGGCCAAAAAGCTGATCAGCAAGCTCACCTTCGCCACCGCTTCCGTGGTGCTGCTGGTGCTGTTCGCGATCGGCTGGCGCGAGGCCATCATCGTCGGCGCGGCCGTGGTCGTGACCCTGGCCCTGACGCTCTTCGCCTCCTGGGCCTGGGGCTTCACGCTCAATCGGGTCTCGCTGTTCGCGCTCATCTTCTCGATCGGCATTCTGGTCGACGATGCCATCGTGGTGGTGGAAAACATCCATCGACACATGGCGCTGACCAAGGACCGTCTGCTGGATCTGATGCCAAGGGCGGTCGACGAGGTCGGCGGACCGACCATCCTGGCCACCTTCACGGTGATCGCGGCGCTGCTGCCGATGGCCTTCGTCAGCGGACTCATGGGGCCTTACATGAGCCCGATCCCGATCAACGCCTCGCTCGGCATGCTGATCTCGCTGATCGTCGCCTTCGTCTTCACGCCCTGGATGACCAACTTCATGCTCGGGCGTCAGCGCACGGCTCTGATACTGGCCGGCGCGGATCACGGGGCGCATGACGAGAACGGCCACGGACGTCTGGACGGGCTGTTCCGTCGTCTGATCGGACCCTTTCTCGCCGGACGCCGGGGCCATCTCAACCGCTGGTTCCTGCTGGGCGGGATTCTGGTGCTGATCGCCGGTTCGCTTGCGCTCGCGGTCAACCAGTCCGTCGTGCTCAAGATGCTGCCGTTCGACAACAAGAGCGAATTCCAAGTGGTGCTCGACATGCCCGAGGGCACCAGCCTGGAACAGACCACGCGCGTGCTCACCGAGATGGGCGAGTATCTGGCCACCGTGCCGGAAGTCACCGATTATCAGGGCTACGCCGGCACCGCCGCTCCGATCAACTTCAATGGTCTGGTGCGTCAGTATTATCTGCGCGAGGGCGCCCATCTCGGCGACTTGCAGGTCAATCTGGTCGACGCGCATCACCGCGACCAGAAGAGCCACGCCATCGCCCTGGAACTGCGCGCGCCCCTGCAGGAGATCGCCCGGCGCTATGACGGCAATGCCAAGATCGTCGAGATTCCGCCCGGCCCGCCGGTGCTCTCGCCACTGGTCGCCGAGGTCTACGGTCTCAACTACGAGGGCCAGATCGGCATCGCCAAACAGGTCCGTGCCGTCTTCGAGGGCACGCCGGATATTGTCGATGTCGACGACTCGGTCGAGTTTCCCTCCCAAAAGCTGACCCTGGTGGTCGACCGCGCCAAGGCCGCGCGTCTGGGCGTGGCGCAGTCCAGCATCGCCTCGGCGCTGAGCACCGTGCTCAACGGCGAGGCGATGAGCTATCTGCACGGCGCCAACGTCAAATACGCGGTGCCGATCCGCGTCGAATACAGCGAGGCGGACAAGGCCGATCTGGAACAGGTGCTGGCGCTGCGGGTGCGCTCGGAGGGCGGTCAACTGGTGCCGCTGTCCGAGATCGTCGAGGTCGTCGACGGCAGCCGCGAACACAGCATTTATCACAAGGATCTGCTGCCGGTGGTCTATGTCACCGGCGACATGGCCGGCGCAACCGACAGTCCGCTCTATGGCCTGTTCGCAATGGCCGCGACCCTGACCCGCGATCTGGGTCTCGAACAATGGTATCGGGAGGCGCCGACCAACCCCTATGAATACAGTCTCAAATGGGATGGCGAGTGGCAGGTCACCTACGAGACCTTCCGCGACATGGGGATCGCCTACGGGGTCGGGCTGATTCTCATCTATCTGCTGGTGGTCGCCCAGTTCCGCAGCTATCTGGTGCCCTTGATCATCATGGCCCCGATCCCGCTCACGCTCATCGGCATCATGCCCGGTCACGCCCTGCTGGGCGCGCAGTTCACCGCGACCTCGATGATCGGCATGATCGCGCTCGCCGGCATTATCGTGCGCAACTCCATCCTGCTGGTGGACTTCATCAACCAGCAGGTGCGCGAGGGCAGCGCCTTCGAGGACGCCGTCATCAACTCGGCGGTGGTGCGCGCCAAACCGATCGTGCTCACCGCGCTCGCCGCCATGGCCGGCGCCGTCTTCATCCTCGACGACCCGATCTTCTCGGGGCTGGCGGTGGCGCTGCTGTTCGGGTTGTTCGTCTCCACGGTACTGACACTGGTGGTCATTCCGGTGGTCTATTACGGAGTGATGCGGAAACGGGTGGAGTGGATTCGGGGGGCGACGGGGTGAGCGAACGGTGGCCCCATTCAGGAAACCGGTAGCGACCTGATGCGTCGGAAAACGGGCGGGTCTTGACAAGCTGTCGGGACGGGCGTCCCGTCCGTCTGGCGGGCGAGACGCCCGTTCCCCGAATGATGGCGATGGTCTGAACGATGATTGAGGCTTGTCAAATGCAGCCAACCTGGCGGAACGGCTGCGTCGTAGCCAGGGACGGCTGAAGCGACCTTGTTGGGCAACCTTAAGCCGCTTCAATGTCGCCGACGATACCCCGGCAATCCGACATGAAGTGGCGGAAGCGCACATCTCACAGGGTGGACTTGTCGCTGAAGACAAAGCTCATGTGTGGGTCGTCGTCCCAGTCATCCCTTGATGCGCCTCGTCGATGACCAGATACAAGCGGTTCGGGATCGCTTGGCGGTATTCGTCAGGGTCAGCCAGATCGGCCTGGTCCGGCCATCGCCCTGCCGGGAAAACAGAGAGGCAGGATCGACGGGCGCGGGAAGGCTGTTCTCTGCTCTACCCGTTTCCCGCTGTTCTTCCTCCTTGCTATTCCCCGAAGCGGAACTTGCTTGCTTCGAGATATTCCTCAAGCAAATCAATTGCGATCCATCGTCGCCCCAATCGCTCCGCGACTGCGCCCGCCGTGTTCGAGCCAGCGAACGGATCGACAACAAGGTCGCCTTCGTCCGTCAGCAATTTCGTGAAGAACTC
The DNA here is from genome assembly GCF_000227745.2 of Thiocystis violascens DSM 198. Classification (NCBI taxonomy): domain Bacteria; kingdom Pseudomonadati; phylum Pseudomonadota; class Gammaproteobacteria; order Chromatiales; family Chromatiaceae; genus Thiocystis; species Thiocystis violascens. Next base: position 3,389,659 of record NC_018012.1, read on the forward strand.
CGGGAGTGTCGCTGGGAAGCGGGCCGGGTGAATCTTCATCCCTGACGCTTTGCAGCGTTTCGTATAAGCATCGTTGGCCGCGTTGTTGCCCGCGATGAGCATTTCATTGGCAAACTGATCTTGCACCACGTTTGAAGGGATTGATCCACCTGACTCGATCTTGTCGAATGACGCATTGATGTTGTGTCCTGATGGCCGAACCGTTGTCTTCACGCCCTTCTTGGCCAGCCGGAGCATGTCCGCACTGTATGGGCGCAGTACTTTCCGATTGTCAGCCTTTGGGTGCGGTGTCTTCGATAGCCACCAGACGTGCTCGACCGAATCCTTGATCCGAATCCTTCGCACCGTGACCCACTCGGCAGGCACGGGCATTTTTGCAGGGTTGTACCAGTAGCACTCTTGGGCGAGGTGAAAACCCAGTTCCTCGACAAGTGCAATCATCAGCTTGTAGTGGTACAGCGAGCGCGTGGGAGATCCCGGATTCCAGCTTCCGCCGATGTTTAGTACGAAGCTGCCATCCTCGTTGAGGACGCGGCGAATCTCCTGCGCAAACGGTAGGAACCACTCGACGTAGTCAGCTTTGCTAACGTTCCCGTATTCCTTCTTGAAATGCAGCGCATACGGCGGAGACGTGAACACGAGGTTCACCGAGTTGTCGGGCATCGCCTTCAATATGTCGCGTGAATCGCCTAGATAGGCTGCCCCCGAGGCCGTGCGATAGAGCGGCTCCAACGTCTTCAAGAGGCGAGACGGGTGCTCTTGCTCAGGCACGAAAAGCTCGGATTGACGAGCTTCGATGATCGTATTTGTCTTGGGCATCACAAACGCCATTGGTAACATGCTCTCGTTCTTATAAAGTATACCAATAAATACATTGACAACGTCAACTGATAAATTGCAAGTCGCCATCAACCCCTCCGATTGGATCACCCAGGCGGAAGCTGCGCGGCTCCGAAACGTCACCCGGCAAGCCATTGCGCGCTTGGTCGGGAACGGACGTCTGCGCACGCTGGACATCGGTGGGCGATCCTTCGTGAATCGTTTGGATGTGCTGGCGTTCGAGCCCAACCCGCCGGGACGGCCCAAGGGCGGGAACCATGAGTGACGCGAACCTTGCCGCCATCCGCGAGTTGCTATCGCAGTGCTCACCGGAAGAACAGAAAATTTTGTTCGATGAGCTGCGGTAGCGCCACCTGATCCACGAGTTTGAGCGGGTCATCGATGCCCCTGCGGAAATGATCCTTGAGGCTGTCCATCGCGCTCCGGAACTGACCCGCCGGATGCTTCGTGGCGTAATCGCTGACGCGGCTTTCCGAACCTTTGTGGTTCCGGCAATGGCGCCGCTGGGCTGGCGCGATGTCACGCCGGAGGGCAACTTTGCCTACGACTACCTGATGGAAGATGCGCAAGGCCGCATTTCCGTGCAGGTCAAGCTACAGCGCAGCGAGAGAGGGGCGCCGGTCGTGAGAGGTGGGGCGCGTTTCGGCTTCGAGGGTGATGTGTACATGACCGAGACACAGAAAACGCGGGCCGGCAACGACGGCCAGGGGAAAAACCGCCCATACCGTTACGGGGAATTTGACGTGCTCGCGGTGTCGATGCAGCCCTCTACGCGCAAGTGGGACCGCTATCTGTATACGCTTGGGCGTTGGCTGCTGCCTGGGAAAAGCGAGAGTGAGATGGCGACGTTGCAGCCTGTGTCCAAGGAGCCCAGTGGCTTCTGGACCGATGACTTCGTCACCGCCGCCGCTTGGTTCCGAGCGGACGATGGCGGCAAGCGCATGTCGCTCGTTGAGAAAATGAAGACGCCTGACTAGGGGGGGAGGTTCCAAGTGGCGGTCGAACGCTAGGCCAAACTTACGGGTCTTCTGGATCGCGGCCGATTCCTTCCTGAACTGCTCGCGCAGCCTGGACTCCTGAATCTGACCGATGAGGTCGTCGATGGCGGGGACAAGGCGGGCTCCCGCGCGTGGTCTCGTTCAGTCTCCGCATCGCGTTCAGTCAAGGAATTGAGTACGGATTCGGTGGTCTTTTCAAACGAATACAGATCCGATCGGTTGCGGTCTCCGGACTGATCGCACCTCAACCGCTCAGTAGCGATATCGACACTGCACGATGGTCAGCCCTGAATCGCTGGCCTGATAGACCAGACGATGCTCGCGGTCGATCCGTCGCGACCATTTACAAATCGTGGTGTGTTCCCATGTCTTCGTTTACCGTCCCATTCGCGGCCCACGACGATTCATCTGGCTGGATATCATCTGACTATGCTGACCCATCTGCGCGTCGATGGCTTTAAAAATCTGATCGGAGTCGATCTGTATTTCGGACCGTTTACCTGCGTGGCCGGCGCCAACGCCGTCGGCAAGTCAAACCTCTTCGATGCCATCCTGTTTCTCAAGGCACTGATGGATGTGCCGATCCTCGACGCCGCAATGGCCGTGCGTGACGAGCATGGAGCGGTCTCGGATATTCGGCATCTCTTCACTCAAACCCCAAGCGGGATCTGTCTTCCGATCTGTATCGAGGCCGAAATCCTGGTACCTCCCACGGGCAGTGACTATCTCGATCAGCCGGCGGAGGCAAAGACAACCTTCCTGAGCTATCGGATCAAGCTCGAATATCGTGCGCCGAACGGCCACGGGGCGCGACCGCGCGTTGAACTGGTGGAAGAAAGCCTGGACTACATCAAGAAGAGCGAGGCCCACGCGCATTTGCCATTCGATCACTCGGTCAAATGGCGTGACACCGTCGTCCAGGGCCGTCGGACCAGTCCGTACATTTCCACCGAGATTCAGGAGGACGACACCCGCGTCATCAAACTGCATCAGGATACCTCGACCGGCGGTGGTCGCACACGCCTGTTCCAGGCTGAAAAACTACCCCGCACTGTCCTCTCGACCGTCAATGCCCAGGAGAGCCCCACCGCCGTTTTGGCACGCCAGGAGATGCTCAACTGGCGACCGTTGCAACTGGAGCCATCGGCGTTGAGGATGTCCGATGGATTCGATGCCCCGGCCCAACTGTCTCCCAACGGCGCTCATTTGCCGGCCACGCTGTACCGCTTGGCCCAGCAGTGGAAGGAGGAGGATTCAACGCGGCAACCTCGGGACCAGGAGGGCGAGGCGCAGATGCCGGACCAGCAGCGAGAAGGTTTTGCGCTGACGCAAATTGCCAATCGTCTCTGCGAATTGATCGATCATGTCGGCGCCGTGCGGATCGACCGAGACGAAAAGCGGGAATTGCTGACCCTACTGTTGACGGATCAATATGGGACCGAGCTACCAGCCAAGGCGCTGTCAGACGGCACACTCCGTTTTCTGGCATTAGCCAGCGTCGAGATCGACCCGACGCTGACTGGCCTGATCTGTTTGGAAGAGCCGGAAAACGGCATTCATCCAGAGCGCATCGGCGCAATCATCGGATTATTACGAGATATCGCTGTCGATCCCTCTCTGGCGGTCGGAGACGACAACCCACTGCGCCAGGTCATCATCAATACCCACTCCCCGATCGTGGTCGGGCAGGTTCCCGATGAATCCGTGATCTTTGCCGTGCCCGAGCAACGGATCGTTGCCGGACAAGTCATCAAGGGTGTGTCATTCCGCTGCCTGTCGGGGACTTGGCGTGCCCAGGATAAGGTCGGCATGCGCACCCTGCAAAAAGGCAGAGCGCTCGCCTTTCTTCAGCCGGTTGCGGAAAAGGGCGACGCCAGTCGCAAAGGCGGAGACCGACGTGTCATTGATCGTGAAGATATGATTCAGATGAAACTGGAACTGTAACGGATGGCCATGGAGCGCCTGGAATTCACGCTGCTGACCGACGGCAGCTCGGATGCCATCTTGATCCACCCCTTGACCTGGTTGCTGCGGCAGCACATTAGCGGCCCCGTCGATGGTGTCTGGGCGGATCTGCGCCGTCTGCCACGCCCCCCGAAGGAACTGCGCGCGCGCATCGAGAGTGCCCTGGATCTTTATCCCAGCGATCTGCTGTTTATCCATCGGGATGCCGAAGGCGAGCCCCATGAGCGGTGCCTCGCCGAGATCGAGAAAGCCCTGTCAGGGATTCCGGGACTCATCGTTCCGGTCATTCCGATCCGCATGCAGGAAGCCTGGCTGTTGATCGACGAAGCCGCCCTGCGCCGAGCGGCTGGTAATCCCAATGGTCGCATGAGGCTGGAAATGCCCCCGCTGGACGGCTTGGAAGACCTCAAGGATCCGAAACATATCCTGCATACGCTGCTGCTGACGGCCAGTGGTCAGACCGGCCGGCGGCGCTCGAAGCTCAATCCGCATCGTCAGGCGATGCGAATCGGTGAGCTGATCAATGACTATGGTGCATTGAAATACCTGAGCGCCTTCAATCAGGTTGAAGCCCGTATCCTGGCCTCTTTGGCCGAGGTTCGTCGGCTGGGATGAGCATCGCGAATCCCAGCAAACCCCTCTGACGAGAGACTTTCAATTGATCGATAACGCTGTCGCGTCCTTGAGGACATGACGGCGGCTCCAGGGTTTGGCAACGCTGTCGTGGGTGATTCTGGTCATCCGGCACGACGCTGAGCGGGACAAAGAGGCTCGGACTCGTGGAAAAAATCTCGTAGGCGATCGGTCGTTGCTTGGCCGCCTCCGGGTCGCCGGGATCCTCGACAGAGAAGCGGGCCAGGATGTTGGTATCAAGGGCGATCATGGCGCACGTCCCGCATCGCGGCCGCTACGTCGAAATCCGCTAGGTGGCGCTCTCCGGGCTGGTCACACCTCAGCAGTCCAAAGCCGTCTTCGGGGCGTGTCGGCTTGATCGCGCGGAGCATCCGGACCCGGATACTGTCGCCTTCCAGTTCGAAATCCAGTTTGCTGCCCGGTGCGATCCCTAGCCGCTGGCGGATCGCGGCGGGGATAACCACCTGGCCATTGTCTGAAACCGTCACGGTCGACATGGTCATCTCTCGAATCTTACCGAGTAAGATGTCAAAGTTTATGACAGCTCGATCAGGATGCCTATTGATGGAGTGGGGAAAATCACGACAAAGCCCGCATTCGCGGACTTTATCCGTCACGAGGAAAATCCAGCCGATTGACTTCCCCGCAGGAGAACTGCAATGCCTCCAAGGCGTCGTTCTCGAAGGAGATGACACGCACCGGGCCGGGGCATGGATGATGTCGGCGTGGCGGGTCTCGTGCGGGATCACATTGAACAAAGACTGGTTACGGATGCTATTCTGAGGGCTCTTAATCGATTGGAGAGCGTCATGGCGCATATCATCCTCGCGGAGGTGACCGCTAGCGTGTCCGAATTGAAGCGGAATCCCATGGGTACCGTGGCGGCCGGCGAGGGCTTTCCCGTCGCCATCCTCAACCGCAACGAGCCGGCGTTTTACTGTGTGCCGGCTCAAGCCTATGAGGCACTGATGGATCGGCTGGAGGATCTGGAACTCAATGCGCTGGCCGATGCCCGCATCGCCGACGGACAGGCGCCACTGAAGATGTCGTTGGATGAGCTATGAACTCGCCTTTCATCCAGAGGCGCTCAAGGAATGGCGCAAACTGGATGCATCGGCCAAATCGAGATTGCCCCTGCGGTCTGGGACGAGTTGAACGCCAACGGCCGATCCTGGCCCGGTCGCGATGAAGTCGCGCGAGCCTCTTGAATCCTTCGCCAAACACCCAGCAACCACAAGCTGTGATTTGTGCCCAGCCGCAGGATCGCGACTAGGGCGAATCAGAGAGCCATTCACGATTATGCCTGCCGATCGCTGTTTACAATCTCGCTTCGCCGATCGCGCGCGTCCGCGAAGAGCGACTCTGGGGTTGGATGCCGATATTCCTCGCTATACAGCTTGACCGAGCGAGCCACTGAGGCATCACCCCTCCAAACCAGTCGATGCAACACGCCCTCCGTCGCTCGCGCGGCGTCTAGCGCCCGTTCGTCCTGGTGTAGAAGCAAGAGGATCGTCAGCGGTATTTCATGCACGCGATGGAGGCGCAGCAAGGACTCCAGGAGTCGGCATAGATCGCGAAAGGTCGTTTGATCCATATCCAGCGCGGGATCGTCCATGACCAACAACGCATGCGCGAAGCGTCCTTGAGTCAGGTAGCGCACCAAGAACCACGCCAGGCCCAGTGCGCGTACTTCGGCGCGATTCAGGACGTATCGGGCTAAACGGAAGTCTCCACTGGTCTCGCTGTCCGTCAGTCGAATCCTCGCTTCCTGTTTGCCTCGTCGACTCTCAACCGCAAGGTTCAAGTCGCCGCGGATCTGCCAGGGCGCGGGCGTCAGATTAAAGGCGATCTCCAGCCACAACCCCGCAAGCGTTTCCGGCAAGTGGCGCTCGACGACCCCGGTAAGACGGTCTTTCAACGCTTTGGAGACAGCGCGCCATGCCTCTGGGCGCTGAAAACCTAACGCCATATCGCGGTAGCGTCGATTCAGGCGTTCCATCAGCGCTCCGATTCTCGTCTCGAACTGTTCGGCGTCTCCGGCGAGTGGCGCAGCGGCCGAGAGTGCGCGAACCATCTGTATCCAGGCCGTACAGCGGCCTCGTTCGGTTGAGTCCGATAACAACTGGTCGAGACTGCCCCCGTCCGGCAGGTGAATGGCAAGCGCGTTGCGGACAGCCTCTTGTTCTGACTCGGTGAGTGGACACGCGCCGCCCCCCAAGATGACAAAGCGTTGGTCCAGGTCTTTCAGGCGTTGTTGAACCTTGGAATACTCCTGCCTCAGCGCGCTCAACGTCTGTGCGTTCTCCTCGCGCACGGCGGCAACCGTCGCCAGAAGTCCGCCGCGATCGCGCAACGATGTATCGCAGGTCGGACAGCGGTCGTCTCCCGCTCTGATCCAGATGCCCTCGATGAAAGACTGGACGCCGATAAAATGGGCTTCCCGCTCCTTGTGCGATTGACCTCGCCGAGTCAGGTCCGAAAGGGTTTGCGTTAGCGCCTGGCGCTGAGCTTCGAGCGATGCCAAGGTCGCGGGATCCTGAGTCGGCTGAACGGCGCGCCGCTGGACAAGCCAAGTACCCCAGATATCCACTTGGCGCGCCAGATGCTCTGGCCAATGCTTGCGCATGTCCGCAAGCCGGGCGAGAAAGGCATCCACCTCAGCTCTTGCCTTCCAGGCGGGCATCAAGAAATCTCGTAGCAGACCGGCCGCCGAGTCATCGCAAGTCGCCGTCTTCGACAATTCTTTGGCGAGTGATTGCAGGCGACCATCGTCCGGTTGGAGTCCATCGGCCAGGCGCATGGCGGACGCGGTTGTCCTGCTCCAAGACAGTTCGGTGGATCGTAAACGCCCAAGCACATCGGCTGGGATATGCACCGCCTCGCGCAGCTCACGCTCCGCTACTTTGCGCCTTGCCGTTTCGGGTTTCGTGATCCCCCCAGGTCGGTCCAGCTGCAAGTTCGCCAGCATGGCCTTGAACTCGGCCTTGGCCTGGTTAGACGCGTTTTCGGTGAATCCCAACAACTCTTCGGCTAACGCCGAGTAATCACCAAGTAGCTCGGCGGCCAAGTCGCGGGCCGGCATCTCGACGAACCGATGGGTGTCGTCCTGGGAAAGGAGGTTTCCCGACAAGGGTGAGGCATCGGTGCGATCAAGCGCCAGCGAGACCTCGTCGCCATTGATTCGCAGCTTCGGGTCGGTCCGTGGCTCACCGATGGTCCTCAGATAGAGTTCCAGGTACTCCTTGGCCCGCTTGGTCGTGGTCACGTCATTGTCCGCAAGGAAGTCGTGTGCTCGCTGGGATGTGCCCCGCAGCGCCAGTTCCAATGCCTCGAACAGGTTGGATTTCCCGGTGCCGTTCGGACCATGATAGACGGCGCAACGAACGGGAGCGCTGGGATCAAGGTGCAGATCCAGCTCGCGCAGGTTTCGGAACGCTCGGATCGACAAGCTGGTGAGTTGAAAGGGCTCGGCGGCTTGGTCTTTGAGGGGTGACGACGTGGAAGTGGATTTCTTTCTGGATATCTCCTCGATCTTACCGGCCAGCGTGCGCTCAAGATCTCCAGGGAACGAGCGTCCGAATCCAGTCAGCGCCCGAGCGACCTGAGCATCGGCGCTGGACCATTCGAGGAGTTCCTCCGCCGTGGTGATGTGCAGCACCCGGCGGGTTTTGAGCAGCAAACGTGGAAAACCGTGTTGCCGAATGGCCTCGGGCCATCCGCTGTTCCTGGCCACGATGGCATCGACCGGCAGTTCGTCGAGGTGTGCCGTATCTCTTCGTAGATCCGATACCTGTTGACGCCAGATCGCGACATTCCGCCGATCGACGAACCAATGGATCACCACGCGCCAACCACCGTGTTTGTCGCTCTGCGAATCAGGTAGCCGCCGAGGTAGCAGCCGTGATCGCAATCCCACTCCACGAGCGACCTGCGCGCGCAGGTTGGTCCGCCGTTCCTCGGCCTGTCCTCGAAAATTCAGCAAGAACAGGGCGACACCGACGTCAGGGTCCAGCAACAAGGCGTCGTCGTCATCGGTGTCGCTTGGATCCAGATCTTCATTCACCCAGCGCCAACTCGGGCGGTGAAAAGAATCCTCCACGCCAAAATCGAATGCAGGATCCACGAGCTCGCGATAGCGATCGATCAGAAACGCGCGGGCGGCTTCAATGGCTCGCATGAGACACTTCCTCCATGCTGTGGATGATGCGTATGTTTCCCGGATCCGCAAACTCCGGTACCGGCATCAGTGCCGCCAAGCGTTCGACCAGGTGTTGCGAACGCTTGTCATCCGAACAGGTCGCGGTCTTGTCGAGCGGCCAGACCGCGAGCCGTTGAACATAGCCTAACTGACGTCGTAAGGCATCGACCAAGGGTCTCAGCGCCCGCAGCTCATTGATGTCGCCCCAACATGGCAGCGGTACAACGAGCGTTTGATTCGGCTCATAAAACAGACCGCCAGGCCAATCCTTCACGTTGATGTCGCGGCCCAATCCCGGGATTCTTTCGAGCATCGTGATCGCGGCCTGTAGGTCTGGGCGAGCCACATGATTGTATCCCAAGGGAATGTGCTCATCCCTGCGCTCCAAGTCGATGCGATGACTTCGCATCTTTTCTGCCTCCACCAGACCGGCGCTCCAGCAGAGCCGAGTCCAGACGGGCAGAAACTCGTCAGCCCAGGCGCAAAAGAAAGTCTCCCTTGGGCATTCCGCAACCGTTGACCTCCAGTGGTTTCCGTTTCGATCAAGAAGCGCCGTGCCGCCGTTTACGCATTCGAGCCGTTCGAGCGTATAGAGTGATTGTTGCCAGAGAAAGATATCGTCCCGGTTCGGACAGTCTAAAAAGTCCAGCTTGAAATGAACTTGCGACTGATCGACCGCGGCGGGCAGGCAAAGCCGTAGCCGTTCATGGCCGCCGCTGAAGGTCGGATCTAAAATGGCAATGCGTGTTCCCATATAGTTGACGCAGACTTCAAGCTGCTTCATCAAGCTTTCTTCACCCAGACTCCACCCGAGGATCATATTCAGAGTTGCGGGGACCGCACTGCCGAGCTGGCTGGCAAAGAGTCCATCCTCTTTGATAGCTTTTGTGTCCGCTGACCGGTCTTTCAGCTCTCGCTCTCCAATCATGAGTCGATAGCTCAAGGCTTCAGCCTTGTCCAGATCGCCATCTCGTTCCGCAATATCGGCCACACGCAAAGCGCGAACGCAGCCATGGGGTTTATGCACCACAAGACCGCGAGGATGGATGGTCGCGGGAAAATAAACAGAGTGCAGATGGATGGCGTAGTGATCCTTTTCCCAAGGCGTCTCGAATGCTGGCCGCCTCTTCGGCAGACCGATCTGCTCCAGCGTATTTTCGAGAATGCAATCCCAGTTGAAAGACCACAGTGAACGCCACAATCCCTCCTTCGCGAAACGCGCGATGACCCTGTGACGGGGCGAGTTGCCGCGAAAGTCGATCTCGGCCAGACCCCACCACTTCGGATCATCAAGCAGCCCCAGTGCGCGCGCCAGCCTCAGCTTAGGCAGAGAGTCACCGCGTTGTTCCAGCGCATCCAGCACTGCGTCCGCCCAGGCGTACAGGCGCGAGGCGGCATCGATCGTCTGGAATCTCCCGTGATCGATAAGACCGGAAAGACCAAGCCTGTCTTCCGCACCCTGGTGGCAGTCTCTATAAAGCACGGCCGCGCCAGGGACGCTCCCGACTGAAAGACCCGCACCACAAAACAGCACCGTTGGTATTGCCGAATCGCGTAGATCTGATAAGTCATGAGGAAATATCGGTTTCACAAGAATCGCGTCCTTTCGTTTTTGGTGTGCGGCCAGCAAAACCTAGGCGGGATGGTTGCGTCTGCTGGAATGCTCCCCGAACCTACTCAGAACGATATTGAAGCCCTTGTTCATCGACGTCCAGCGAAATTGGCGCTCGAATTCGAAGCTCATTTTCGGGCGGCGGACAAAACAAAGCCCGCCGAGGCGGGCATTGTTTGTACACTATTTGATCGTGGGCGGCTACTTCCCCGCAATCGCCTCCAGTTTCTTGGCCGGAATCACCTGCCCATTGAGCGCCGCATCCTTGGCCGAGCGCCCATAGGCGACCGCCATCAGGGTCGAGTAATACACCACCGGCATCTTGAACTGAGTCCCGTAGGTCTGGTTGATCTGATCCTGATAGACCTCGACGTTCATCTGGCACACTGGGCAGGGGGTGACGATCAGATCGGCGCCGTGATCGTAGGCCGCCTCGATGATGCCCTTGACCATCTCCTGCGATTTCTCCGGTTCGGAGAAGGCGAGCGCGCCGCCGCAGCATTGGACCTTTTTCTCATAGTCGGGGATCGAGTCGCCGCCCAGGGTCTCGACCAGTTGGTCGAGATACTTGGGATTCTCAAAGGACTCGCCGGCGATGCCGAAAGGGCGGTTGGTCTGGCAGCCGACGTAGCCGGCGATCTTGATACCGTCAAGCGGGCGCTTGACCTTGCTGCCCAGTTCCGCATAGCCGATGTCCTCGATCAGCACCTCGGCCATGTGCTTGATCGGCATCTCCTTGGTGAGTTTAAGCCCGGCCTCGGCGAGCGCGGTGTTGGCCTCGGCCAGTAAGGACTGGTCCTCGTGCAGCCGCTCCTGAGCCTCGCGGGTGGAGAGCCAGCAGGCGGCGCAGGTGGCGACGACATCCTGGCCGGGGTTGTGCTGTTCGCTCAGGGCGAGGTTACGCGCCGAGAGGGTGAGACGCGGCAACTCGCCGCCGCCGGCATAGCCGATGGAGGCGGCGCAGCAGTTCCAGTCGGGGATCTCGTTGAGCTGGACATCCAGCTCTTCGCACATGGTCTGGACCGAGATCAGATAGTTGGAGGAGGACGCGCCCTTTTGCGAGGAGCAGCCGGGATAGAACGAGTATTGACGCTTGGCCATGGGACGATTCTCCAACTCAGGCGCCGTGTTCGGCGAGGCGTTTGTCTTCGAGTTCCTGGGCTTTTTTCAGCACCGCGTGGAAGCCTTTTAGATCCTTGACGGCATGCCCGCCCACGGCTTCCAGGGGATTCATGCGTTTGCTCTTCAGCATGCCCATGCCGATCTTCTGGTTCTTGAGCGCGACCTTGACGCCGTCGCCGATGCCGTTCATGAAGTAGAGATTCAGCCCCAGTTTTAGCTCGTTGACGCGGCCTTTGACCATGAGGTTGTCCCAGAACATCTGGGCGAACTTGGCGGTGGGCTGGTTCTTCGGAACCAGTCCGAGCCGTTTGGCGTAGTGGGCCAGGCCGTGCATGATGTGGGTGATCGGCAGCTCGCGCGGGCAGCGCACGATGCAGTTGTAGCAGGAAGTGCACATCCAGACCGATTCGGAGGACAGCACCTCGTCGCGTTTGCCGGCGCGGATCATCATGAAGATTTCCTGCGGCGGGTGCTCCCAGAACTTGCCGAGCGGGCAGGAGCCGGAACAGACGCCGCACTGCATGCACATCTTGACCCACTCGCCCTCTTCGACGTTCGCCTCGACCTCCTTCAAGAAGCGGTTGCGATACTTCTCGATCATTGCGGTATTCAGGTCGCCCATGGAAAGGTTCTCCGGTTAAATCGCGTCCCGCCCGACAGGTCGGGGTTCGAGTGATCTTGGACTCATCGCCACTCACGGCCATCGGTGGAGACGCGATTTAAATCGATTAATAAATTGACGCTTCTAAATCGCAACCCTGACACGGCGTTTTGCGCTCCCGAGGTTCAGTCAAGACACAGGCCGCGCCGGTCGCGCCGGTCGCGATTTAGAATTTGAACGGACTCATGCCGATCTTACCGATCATTTCCGCCATCTCATTCAATAAGCGTGGCGCGCGTTCCAAATCGGTAATGGCGACCTCGTGAACGACGACGCGCTCGGGCTCCAGGTTGAGCTGGGTGAGGGTGTCGCCGACCTTGCTGAGGCGTTCCGCCGCGATCGCCGAGCCGCGCACGAAGTGGCATTGATAGTCCTCGTCGCGCCGGCAGCCCATGAGCACGATGCCGTCGTAGCCGGAGTTAAGCGAGTCGGTGATCCAGGAGAGGCTGACCGAGCCGAGACAGCGCACCGGCACCACCCGCACAAAGGGTGTGGTCTCGATCCCTGCCTGGGCGGCCATGTCGAGCGCCGGATAGGCGTCGTTCTCGCAGGCGAGACAGAGGATGCGCGGCTTCTCGGAGAACTCGTCGGGGATGTCGACCGCCTTGATCTGCTGGTTGACGGTATCGATGGAGTAGTTCTCGAAGGAGATGACCCGCACCGGACAGGCGCCCATGCAGGTGCCGCAACGCCGGCAGCGCGATTCGTTGAACACCGGATAGCGTTGCTCATCCTCGTTGATGGCGCCGAAGGGACATTCCACCGTGCAGCGTTTGCACTGAGTACAGCCTTCCTTGCGGAAGCTCGGATAGCTGAGATCGCCCACGCGCGGATGGACGGCGGCGCCCTGGGCGGCGCTTTCGGCGGCCTGGATCGCCTTCATGGCGGCGCCGACCGCGTCTTCCATCGCCTGTTTCATGTCCATCGGACGCCGCACCGGGCCGGCGGCATAGATGCCGGTGCGCCGCGTCTCGTAGGGGAAGCAGATGAAATGACTGTCGAGGAAGCCGTGCTTGAGCTGCGGCAGGTCGGTGCCCTGGCGGTAGTCCAGATTCAGGATCGACGGAGGGGCGACGGCCAGTTTCTGGCGCGCGGCTTCCTTTTCCTCCTCGCTCTCGGCCTCGTCGACGGCAAGCTGGGCGTAGGGATCGGGGCCGTTATTGGGCACCTGACCGGTGGCGAGTACCACCAGATCGCAGTCCATCTCGGTGTCTTCGTTGAGGATCAGATCCTTGAACTTAACCTTGAGCCCCTTGCCGTTCTGCGCCACCGCGCTGGCCTTGCCCTTGGTGAAGGTGACCATCGCCTGCTGGCCGCAGCGGTAGAAATCCTCGCCCGCCGCGCCGGGGGTACGCAGATCGTCGAACAGAATGGTGGTGTCGCAATCGGGATTCTGCTCCCGGAAGTACATCGCCTGCTTGATCGACTCGGTACAGCAAAAGCCGGAGCAATAGGGCAGATGACCTTCCTTGTCCGAACGCTGACCGGCGCACTGGATGAAGGCGACCGATTCGACCACCTTGCCATCGGACGGGCGTTTGAGCGGACCGCCGTTGGCGGCCTTGGCCAGACGTTCCAGCTCGAAATTGGTGAGCACGTCCGGCGTTTTGCCATAGGCGAATTCGGGCAGCTTGTTCGCGTTGTAGGGCTTGAAATCGCTGGCCTGGACGATGGCGCCGAAGTTCTCGGTGACCGTCGGGCCGGATGAACGGTCGATGTCGGCGGAGAAGCGCCCCGGCGCGCCGGAGGTCTTGGAGAGCTTGGCATTGAGATGGACCGTGATGCGTTCGTTGGCCAAAACGCGCTCGATCATATCCGCGATACCGGGATCTTCCGGCCCCGGCAGGTCGACATCGCGTCCGTTCGGCACATCGGACGCGGCGGCGCGGAAGGGTACGCGCTTGTAGAGATCCTTCCAGACCCCGCCAAGCACGTCCTCGTCGCAGACCAGATGGACCGGATAGCCGGCCGCCGCCGTTTCCAGCGCCGCCGTCATGCCGGTCACGCCGCCGCCGACCACCAGGATGTTCTTATTGAGTTCCTGCTCGCCGGAGGGTGTCGGCACGGTCATGAACTTAACTTCGGCGCAGGCCATGCGGATGTAGTCGTCCGCCATCTCCTGCGTGGTCTCCGCATTTTCTGGCGTGTCCGGACGCGTCCAGATGACACCCTCGCGCAGATTGGCGCGCGAGATGGCGACATTCCTGAAACTGAAGGCTTCGACCTTGGAACGACGCGAACAGCCGGCGATCATCAGATGGGTCGCCTCGCCCGCGTCGATGTCGTCCTGGATCAGCTTGACGCCCTCGGGCGAGCACAGCATGGCATGCTGCTTGACGCTCGGAAACTTTCCTTCGCGGGTGGCGATATTCATGAGCTGACTGGTATCCAGACGCTCGCCGATGCCGCAGCCGGTGCAGAGATAACCGGCCAATTTCTTCTCGACTGCCATGTTAGACCTCCGCTCTGGCGACGCGGTTGACGACCTGGATGGCGCGCAGCGCGGCGCCGGTAGCATGTTGCGCGGCCCGGTTCACGTCGAGCGCGTCCGAGGCGCAACCGGCCGCGAAGACGCCGCCGTTCTCGGGCGCGGCCTCGATGAAGCCCTCGCGGTTGATGACGATCGACACCGGGAAGGCATCCTGGTCCACCGACGGCTCCATGCCGATGGCGAGCACCACCAGATCGTGCGGCTCGGCGAAGCGGTTGTAGCCTTCGGTGTCGACGCCGTGGACCACCGGGTTGCCGTCCTTGTCGGCGACGATCGAGGCCGGCTTGGACTTGATGAACCGGATGTTCCGGTTGGCGCGGACCTTGTTGTAAAAGTCCTCGAAGCGGTCGATGGCGCGCAGGTCGATGTAATAGAGATTGATCTCGGCGTCATCGGCGAAGGCATCGGCGACATAGGTCGCCTGCTTGAGCGAGGCCATGCAGCAGATACGCGAGCAGTGCAGCAGATGGTTGCGATCGCGCGAGCCGGCACACTGGATGAAGGCGACCTTTTTCGCCTCGCGGCCGTCGGACGGACGGACGAGCTTCCCGCCGGTCGGGCCGTTGGGGTCGGCGAGTCGCTCGAACTCGACGCTGGTGATGACGTTGGCGATCCGGTCATAGCCGTAGGGCTGGATCTTGGCCGCATCGTAAGGCTTCCAGCCGGTCGCCCAGATCACCGCGCCGCAGCGGAATTCCACGGTCTCCTCGCGCATCTCCAGATCGATGGCGCCGTATTGGCAGGCGGCTTTGGCCTTGTCCGCGTCGGGGGTGCCGATGATGGCGGGATCGAGCACGTAACGCGCCGGATGCGCCATGCGGTAGGGCAGATAGGCGCCCTTGCGCTTGCCGAGACCATAGTTGTAGTCGTCGTCGAACTCGGCCTCGACGGCCGTGCCGCAGTCGCCGCAGGCGGTGCAGCGTTCGTTGACATAGCGCGGGGAGAGCTTGACGGTCGCGGTGTAGTCGCCCTCGCGGCCCGTGAGCCCCGTCACCTCGGCCAGTGTCAGGATGGTGAGATTCGGGTTCATCTTGGCGCGGCGCTGATTGATTTCCAGGCCGCAGGTGGGGAAACAGAGTTTCGGGAAATATTTATAGAGCTGGGTGACGCGGCCACCCAGATAGGGACGCTTTTCAACCAGCACGACCCGTTTCCCGGTCTCGGCGGCTTCCAGCGCAGCGGTCATGCCGCTGATGCCACCACCGACCACCAGAATGGTCTCATTGGTTGCGACGACTGCCGTCATGGACTTTCCTCCGTCTTCGCGGATATGGCGTAGGGCGAACGACGCAGCGGTGAGGCACGGAGAAAGTCTGTGTCGTTCAGGTCATCCGGTGCGTGCGAACGCCCGAATATCGGAATTCGCTAAGATACCCCCCACCGATGCTCGCGGCTATGGCAGGACACTTGAAATTTACATTGTAGTTTTTGATGCGTTGATAGAGGGGGGTTATGCTTCTGCTTCTCCTGAAACCGCCGAACGGATACGCGACCATGCCGAGGTTCCCCTTCCGCCTCACCTCCCGGTGGCTCCTGTTCCTCTGTCTGGCCGCGCCGCCTGGATTCGCTCGGGATGTCGTCGCACTGCCCAGCCAGCCTGTCCCGACGACCAAACCGGCCCTGATGCTGGCGAACGTCTACACCGAAGGCGTCGATCTATCGGCGTATTGGGTCAGCGAGAAGCTCGACGGCGTGCGCGCTTACTGGGATGGCGCGCGCCTGATCAGCCGTGGCGGGCATCCGATCCAGTCGCCCGAGTGGTTCACGGCGGGATTTCCCGCGATCCCCCTGGATGGCGAACTCTGGATGGGACGCGGAACCTTCGAGCGTCTGTCGGGCACGGTGCGGCGACTGGAGCCCGCGCCGGATGACTGGCGGGAGATCCGCTTCATGGTCTTCGATCTGCCGGATCTCGATGCGCCATTCGGTCAGCGGCTCCAGCGGTTGCAACAGGTGCTCGCCGACTCGGCCAATCCCTCTCTGGTCCCCGTCGAGCAAGTTCGGATCGCGAACCACGCGGACCTGATGGCGCGGCTGGATGCGGTCGTCCAGGCCGGCGGCGAGGGGCTCATGCTGCACCGCGATGGCGCGGACTATCGGGCGGGGCGCACGGATGACCTGCTCAAGGTCAAGCCTTATCAGGATGCCGAGGCCCGGGTGATCGAACATCTGCCCGGCCAGGGTAAATACGCGGGGATGCTGGGCGCGCTTCTGGTGGAGGATGCCAATGGTCTGCGCTTTCGTCTCGGGACCGGTTTCACGGATGCCGAGCGGCGCGCACCGCCACCGCTTGGCAGTCTGGTGACCTACAAATATCTGGGCTATACGGAGAAAGGAATCCCGCGCTTCGCGAGTTTTCTGCGGGTGCGCGCGCCCGAGTAATTCTGCATCGGACAATCCATCGATCTTGGAAGTGGTCAGACGTCGCGTCCCTCTGGGATTGGTATTCGCTTTCCCGTAAATCGCTCAACGCCGTTTCACTGGAGAAACCTCGCATGCAACCGGAATTCTGGCTCGAACGCTGGCAGCGCGGCGAAACCGGCTGGCATCTGCCCGAGATCAACCTGCATCTGCGCGAATTCTGGCCCCGGCTCGGTCTGCCGTCGACGCTCCAGGTCTTCGTCCCGCTGTGCGGCAAGACCCTGGATCTGCTCTGGCTGGCGAGCCAGGGACACCGGGTGATCGGAGTCGAGATCAGTCGACGCGCGGTGGAGGAATTTTTCGCGGAGGCCGGACTCGTTCCCGAAATAACCGAGGCGGGGCCGCTGCGTCGCTATCGCGCCGACGAGATCACCCTGCTGTGCGGCGATTTCTTCGACCTGAACACGGACCACTTGCGGGAGGTCGGCGCGGTCTATGATCGCGCCTCGCTGATCGCCCTGCCGCTCGAACTGCGTCCCCAGTACGCGGCGCACTTCAAGGCCCTGGTGCCGAGCGCGGCCCCGAGTCTGCTGATCACGTTGGATTACGACCAGAGCCAGATGGCGGGGCCGCCCTTTTCGGTCCATCGCGCGGAGGTCGAACAGCTTTTCGCCGACCGCTACGCGATCACTGAACTGGCGAGCTTCGATGTGCTCGACGACTCGCCCAATTTTCGCCGACGCGGATTGACCGCGCTCGCCGAGGAGGTGTGGCGGCTCGATCCTCGGGGATGAGCGGGTCGACTCGATCTTCTTTCGTTGGTTCAAGCGTTTTCGAGACCCTCAAAGCGTCAACCGCTTTTACAGCGGCTTTCCACAATATATTGTGGTTGACCGACAAAATGAATCGTCTATATTGATCTTCCTCACGAGCCAGCCCTTTCGCCCACCCCCTGGGCCACCCCGAACGGCAGCCATACCAGAACCAGTTTACCGGAGGAGCCATGTCCGCCAACCGCCCGTCGCATTTGCATCCGATCCCCGCCCAGGACACCCGCCCCGAGCCCGTTGTCGACGAGAGCGATGCCCACGTTCCCGGCAAGGTGCAGGTGATCCGGCGCAACGGCCAGGTCACCCAGTTCGACCCCAGCAAGATCATGGTCGCCATGACCAAGGCTTTCCTCGCGGTCGAAGGCGGTTCGGCGGCAACCTCCAGCCGCGTCCATGACCGGGTGCGCGAACTCGTTGAACAGGTGACTGCCGCGCTCACCCGGCGCCTGCCCGGCGGCGGCAGCGTCCATATCGAGGATATCCAGGATCAGGTGGAATTGGCGCTGATGCGTGCCGGCGAACACAAGGTCGCGCGCGACTATGTGCTCTACCGCGAGGCGCGCGCCCGCGAGCGCGCCGAGAAAGCCGCCGCCAGCACCGAAATTCGCAAGACCCAGCCGCTCAACGTCACCCTGGCGGACGGCTCGACCCGTCCGCTGGATGTCGCGCGCATGACCCGGCTGGTCGACGAAGCCTGTCGCGATCTGGACGCCGTCGACCTCCACGCCATTCTGGCCGATACGCTGCGCAACCTATTCGACGGCGTGCGCGAGGCCGATGTGGGTCAGGCGCTGGTGATGTCCGCCCGCACCCTGATCGAACAAGAACCGCAATACAGCCAGGTCGCCGCCCGGCTGCTGCTCGATCTGCTGCGCCGCGAGGCGCTCGGCTTTCTCGGGCTCGCCGACGGCGTCGAGACCCAGGCCGATCTGGCCGAGCGCTACAGCGACTATTTCGCCGCCTACATCAAGCGTGCCGGCGACCTCGAACACCTCGACCATCAGCTTGGGCGATTCGATCTCAAGCGGCTCGGCGCCGCGCTCCGGCCCGAGCGCGATCTTCAGTTCAACTATCTCGGGTTGCAGACGCTCTACGACCGTTATTTTATCCATACCGCCAATGGCATCCGTTTCGAGCTGCCGCAGGCGTTTTTCATGCGCGTCGCCATGGGGCTCGCCATCAACGAAATCGACCGCGAAGAGCGCGCGATCGAGTTTTACGATCTGCTGTCCAGCTTCGATTTCATGTGTTCGACCCCGACCCTGTTCAATTCCGGCACCCTGCGTCCGCAGCTCAGTTCCTGCTTCCTGACCACGGTTCCGGACGATCTGGATGGCATTTATAGCGCCATCAAGGACAATGCGCTGCTGTCCAAATTCGCTGGCGGTCTGGGGAATGACTGGACCCGCGTGCGCGGCATGGGAGCGCATATCAAGGGGACGAACGGGAAGAGTCAGGGGGTGGTGCCGTTTTTGAAGGTGGCGAATGATACGGCAGTTGCCGTAAATCAATGTCTTGCACCCGAGACTTTGATATGGACTGGCAATGGGCCAAAGGCGATCAAAGACATCAAGATCGGCGATTTAGTATTAGGAAAAGAAGGCCGTTATCGCGAAGTGCTAAAGCACATGACTTACAATCAGCGTGATCCAATGGTTGAAATTTCCGTTAGGCACGCGGCAAACCCCATACGAATCACGGCAGGCCATCCGGTTTGGTCTGTCTCCATAAAGCGTCATTATCACACACCAAAAAAGATCGTCGAGCTGCTCCAGATAGGTGACCTTCAAGTTGCTTATCATGAGGCAGGAAGCCTAAAAGCCGGAGATTATGTCGCACAAACGATTCCGCAAGAGGTCGTTCCAGTGCCTGGCTTTTCCGATGACGATGCCCGATTCTATGGAATCATGCTGGGTGATGGGCATATCACAAACGGAGATGCCGAGTGGGGTGTGTCTGGAAATCCAGCAAAGGATGGATTCTTGGAATTCGTTGAGCAATACCTTCATCAAAAAGGCATTCACTATTGGATTTCACAACGTAATAGTTCTTACCAACAGATCAAATGGTCTCTTGGAAAAGGTTTACTACGTGATGCGACGACAGGCCGCTTCGTTGGTGGTACCGGGTCGGCTTTGCCATTCAAAAAAAGTGATTTCTATAATGATCGACACGAGAAACATATTGCTGCCCATTTTCTGCATCTCCCAAGATCACAAACCAAGGCATTGATTCGTGGGTTGTTGGAGACGGATGGGAGCGTCTCTGGAGGATTACTTCTCAATTTTTGCAATACTTCTTATTTTTTAATCGAAGGATTGCGCTACCTGCTTCTTCGGCTTGGAATACCTTCTTCAGCCAGTTTTCGTGAGCGTGATAACGCCCATTTAGCACGCCGTGTCGATGGCTCGATACTCGAGTTTTCAGGAACCACCCGTAGCTATGATTTACGTATCCCCAGTGTGCCGGATTTTGCCGAGTATTTCGACTACAAGGTTGCCTCCAGGTGCTTTTGGTTTGAGTGGAACGGTGCACTATTTACTCGTATAACAAAAATCAATCCAATCGATCCGGTGCCTTTTGTATTCGACCTGAAAGTCGAAGGCGATCATAGCTACAACACGGCGTCCTTCGCCGTATCGAATGGAGGAAAAAGAAAAGGAGCGGTCTGCGCCTACCTCGAAACCTGGCACATCGACATCGAGGAATTCCTGGATCTACGCAAGAACACCGGCGACGACCGCCGGCGCACGCACGACATGAACACCGCCAACTGGGTGCCGGACCTCTTCATGAAGCGTGTCGCCGAGGATCAGCCCTGGACGCTCTTCTCGCCCGACGAGACCCCGGACCTGCACGACCTCACCGGTCAAGCCTTCGAGCAGGCGTATCTCGCCTACGAGGCACGCGCCGAGCGTGGCGAGATGCGGGTCAGCAAGCGACTCAAGGCGGTCGATCTCTGGCGCAAGATGCTGGCCATGCTGTTCGAGACCGGCCATCCTTGGATTGCCTTCAAGGATCCCTGCAATCTGCGCTATACCAATCAGCATGTCGGGGCGGTGCACAGCTCTAATTTATGCACTGAAATTACCTTGCATAACAATGACTCGGAAATCGCTGTCTGCAACCTGGGCTCGATCAACCTAGCCGCCCACGTCACCGAGAAGGGGCTCGACACCCAGCGGTTGCGGAAGACCGTCCGCACAGCCATGCGCATGCTGGACAACGTCATCGATTACAACTTTTACAATGTCCCCCAGGCGCGCAAATCCAATCTGCGTCACCGCCCGGTGGGCCTTGGCATCATGGGCTTCCAGGATGCCCTCTACAAAGTCCGCATCCCCTACGCCAGCCCCGAGGCCGTGCAGTTCGCCGATCAGAGCATGGAGTACCTGAGCTATTACGCCATTCAAGCCAGCAGCGAACTGGCCGCCGAGCGCGGGCGTTATCAGAGCTTCGATGGCTCGCTCTGGAGCCAGGGCATCCTGCCCATCGACAGCATCCGACTCCTGGAGGAAGGACGCGGCGGCTATCTCCAGATGGACTCAAGCCAAACGCTCGACTGGGACAGCCTGCGCGAGCGGGTCAAGACCGTCGGCATGCGCAATTCCAACTGCATGGCCATCGCCCCCACCGCCACCATCAGCAACATCGTCGGCGTCAGCCAATCGATCGAGCCGACGTACCAGAACCTCTTCGTCAAATCCAACCTGTCTGGCGAGTTCACCGTCGTCAATCCTTATCTGGTCGACGATCTCAAGGAACGCGGACTCTGGGACTCGGTCATGGTCAACGACCTCAAATATTTCGACGGCTCGGTACAGCAGATCGAGCGCATTCCGGATGAACTCAAACAGCTCTATGCCACCGCCTTCGAGGTCGACGCCCGCTGGCTGATCGAGGCCGGCAGCCGCCGTCAGAAATGGCTCGACCAGGCGCAGAGTCTCAATCTCTATCTGCGCGAACCCAATGGCAAAAAGCTCGACAATCTTTATAAGCTGGCCTGGGTGCGGGGGTTGAAGACGACCTATTACCTGCGGTCCATGGGCGCGACCCATGTCGAGAAATCCACGATGGCCGAGACTGGTCGGGCGAATAAACTCAGCGCGGTTGGAGGGAATTACCTTTCGATGGAGGACGGGAAGGTGAGCGGGAAGGGGAATGGAATGGCTGCGCCGAGTGCGTGTTCGATCCTTGATCCTGACTGCGAGGCGTGTCAATAGGCGCTGAATGGGCTGCGTCCTGACCCGCTATGAAATTCGGGTTCGACGCAGCGGCGGATGCCGCTTATTTCGAGATGTTAAGCGATGCCCAAGAAGATCAAGCCGGGAATCATCGCTGATTATGACTTGGATGATCATCTGATTGGCATTGACGTTCTTTCAGTGAGCAAGCGTGCGACACCTGCGGTATGCGATAAAGTGGGTTAGACGGCATTTGCTTGCTTGTTCCCACGCTTCAGCGCGGGAATTCCCTTGCACCGCTCTAGCGGGTGCGTAGGTGACGTATGCGGGAGCGTCATCACGTACTTCCACGCCGGAGCGTGGAAGCTAGAGGGAGGAAAGACAAACAGTCTTATTTTGTCAAAATTGATCAGGTTGCCAGGCACACAATCTGACATGACATTTCAGAGCATCAAATAATGTCTTCGCTACGCGCTATAATTGAAGAATTAATTACAACACTACCGCAAGCACATCCTGTAGGAGGATCGGGAGTGTCTCTTGATTTTCCTTCTTTCGACCTTTTCCCCCAAGACTACCTGAAATTTGCAGAGTCGAGTTTAGGAAAAGAATCGCCAGAGGATAAAATCAACTGCGTTTCAAACCTCAAAAGAGTAATGGAATGTGCGATGGATATATTTCTCCATACACTTGGCCTCGCATCACTCGCAAAAAAAAGAAGTCTTAGCTTTGATAAGAAGCTTGACTTTGTATCAAAAATAGAAATATACAAATCCAGATCGCTAGAAAAATTAAATAACATAAGGAATAAAGTCGAACACGAATATGTGATTCCAGACTTGCCAGAGATAGAGCTATATTTTGAACTTGTTTATGCGTTCATTTCCGTATTAGATGCGGCGATGTTTATGTATGCTGCTGACTCCGAGATCAACTACTCCGCTGATCAAGAAAAAAGTTTTTCATGCGACTTAAGTGTCGAGTACAGCCATGAAGCCCAGAGAGTATATTTCTTTTTTTCGGCTCCAAAGCATAAAGATCTGACCCAGAAAGAATACTCCTTCGGCGTGGATAATATTGAAGAATTCACAAACGCACTAGCTGTATATTTTTGGGTGGTGCGCGGAAATACTCTATTCTCCGACAAATACGTTGAAGAAAAACTTCACAATATTAATTCTACTTTGTTACTTTAATTCAAACGCATTGACTATCCCGTCGCGGTCAGCTTGTAATAACGCTCGATATCCTTGCGCCTTTGCTCATGCCTGACCCGCATTTGCTGGATTCTTTTTTCGACCGCATCCGGATCGTTGAGTAGTAAAGCGATGATGAGAAGCCGAAGATCACGGCAACTCACCAATGGATAATCGGTTTTGTGCAAAAGACGCTCTTTAACAATAAAGGACAGCGACAACATCACCAGCGCCATATGGTGGTGCCAGGCATTCCATTTTCTGACTTGATAATCTGACATTCCTAATTCGCTTTTGGCTTCTTGAAATGCCCGTTCAACCCAATAGCGCTGTGCTTGCATGTAAGCCAGCCTTTCGATCGGGGTGCTCCGATAATCGACATTACTGAGTGAGTATTTGATCTTGTTGTCCGCGTGATTTCGGCTGATGACCAATACCCGCTCGGTCACGCGCTCCGACTTGCCATCCCAAACCCACACGGGAGCGGTATGAACGGACAGCGTGATCGGCCCTTTGGCCCCATTGCGAACGGCCATCGTGCGCCATTGGAAAGGATAAAGATGGTCGGCATACCATCTCACTTGCGTGGGGTCGCGATCAGCTTGAAGTTTGGTTGGCTTTCGTCCTCGCCCAGCGGATTCCGGAACCGATAGAATGGGTTTGAGGGGATAGATCATCTGATCGCAATGAACATCAAGCAGAAAATTTAACCCTATGTTATCTAAAGAAACACCAAGCTCTAACCCGTGTCCGTACAGGCCATCACCGCCCACCCAACCAATGTCTACGCCCGCCGCCAGATCGGATTGAATCATCTCCAGTGCGAGTTCGATCTTCGTTTTAAACTGACGTGCCTCTTCAGGAATACCCGCTTGGTCACATCGCTTTAAATCAGCGGTCCAGGACGTTGGAAGGAACAACCGCTCATTAATTAACGTGCTCTGTGATTCCCAAACTAAGCTGGCATAAACGCCTACCTGGCAATTCTCAACCTTACCAATGACACCGGCATATTGCCGCGCGACGCCAACGGAATACTTGCCTTTCTTGAGATGCGCTGACTCATCAATGATGTAGCCGACATCCCGACCGCGATAATTCGGCTGATTCGCATACAGACTTGAGGTGTCTTGGGCGATCGCACCGATGAGGTTTCCCGCCGACCACGGTGAATCTGTGATGAACTGTTGGATCCGTTGATAACCATCACCACCGGACACATCAATTTCTTCGTTGATGCGTTCGAGATTCCGTTTTCCGGCTTCAGTTTTGAGAAGACCCATGATGTAAGCTCGACTCAGTTCATGACCATCAGCTGTTTCGTTTTGAAAAAATTCGTGATAATCCTCCAGATGAGCGGAGAGGTTACCAACCATGTTTTTTAACATCGCATCGGTTTCGCTACCAATCGCGTTAGCCATGATCTGCCATTTCCAAATAAAATTTTCCCTGAAAATAATATTTGAAAATCATAAGCTTATGTCAAGCTAACAAAGTAGAATTAAAAACCGAATCCAAAAAACTCATGATCTAGCCAAACTGACAGCCGACGCAAGAAAATAATGCTGGCGTATTGTGCCGCATGGTTGTCAATCGGCTCGACTCGCTGCACTCTTGGTTCGACGCCCCATCGTTAGGATTTAGCTTGGTTTGGTTTGTTCCCACGCTCCAGCGAGGAAATGCCGTCGTAACCCTCTAGCGGTGCGTAGAGAAATGATGGGTTTCGCTGCGCTCTACCCATCCTACGCCAGCGCCTTCTGACATTCGTCCCGCTGACTGAGTCGATAGACCTTGTAGTAGACGCACTCCGGGGGCGCGTCGGGCGCTTGCGCGGCGTCCTCGATCACGCGCTCGACGTGGCTCAGTTCGATCTCGAAACGCTCGCCGTAGAGGGCGGCGATTTCTGGCGCGGCGGCGGAAGCCTGGGCGGGCGATTGGCCTTCCTCCGCGTCCTCGGCGGTCAGCAGCAGGAGTTTGCGGGCCGCCGGGGTGATGGCATTCAGATGGGCGACGTAACGGCGGCGGATGTCCTCCGGTAGCGCGGTGAAGGCGGTATGGTCATAGATGGCGTCGATCGGTCCCAGATCCGCCTCCGTCATCGCGAAGAAGTCTCCACAGAGAAGACCGAGATTCCCATGTCCCCAGCGGGTGAGCGGCCCCTCGTTCCGTCGCGTGGGCTGCATCTGATGTTCGCGAAAGAAGGCCCGAACCGCGAGTGGGCTCAGTTCGATGCCGAGGACGCGATAGCCCTGCTCGATGAGCCAGAGCATGTCCAGACTCTTGCCGCAGAGCGGAACCAGCACGCGACTTCCCGGCGCCAGGCCGAGACCGGGCCAGAAACGGATCAGGAACGGGTTGACCGTTTTCTGGTGAAAGTCGGTTCGGCGGTCGCGCCAGTACTGTTGCCATAAGGCGTTGTCACGATTGGTCATGCGAATTCCGGTGCAGGTGCTTGAGCGAGGTTCAAAACCTGGCCCGTGAATGGATCGCCGGTTTCCAGTGGACTGGCGACGCGGCGAGATGGGAGCGGCAAAGTGGATGGGTGGCGCGGCCGTAGGGGCAGTGTCTCGCCATGCGAGCAAGCATCCCGAATGTTCGCGACGCTCGGAACGCTTGCCCCTGAATCATTTCCATGCGATTTTCAGTCGCGGTTTTCCGTGCTCACCAGACTGAGGATTGAATCATGACCGACACGACCGCCGCTGCGTCAAATCTTTTGGTTTTCCCGAAAGGGATCCCTGGTTTCGAGAGCCAGACCAGCTATTCCTTGTTCCACTCGGATACCGAGTCCGGACGGGTCTATTGGATGGAGTCCCGCGACTGTCCGGAGGTCACCTTCACGCTGGTGGATCCAACGCTGTATGGCCTGAATTACGTGCTTGATCTGACCGACGAGGAACAGACCCTGCTCCAGGCCGAATCCTCGGATGACGTGGCGGTGTTCCTGATGCTTTGGAAGCGGGACACCGACGCCCAGGACGGGCAACCAGGGCTCAATGCCAATCTTGGTGGACCGATCCTGATCAATGTGAAAAAGCGGCTGGGCATGCAGAAGATTCTGGCGACGCCGAAGGTTGAGATGAATATCTTTGAATGATGACAACGTAAACTCCGAGATCCTTCCGACCGAGATGCGACCCATGCCACAAGCCTCCCTGCAACTCAATGAAGCGCCTACGCGCGACCCGGTGCGACAGGTCGCCGACGCGATCCGTCGGCGCGTGTTGGAGCATACGCTGACCAACAACGGCGGCTATCTGAGTCAGGCGTGCTCCTCGGCGGAGATCCTGGCGACGCTCTATCTGCGGGTGATGCGGCTCGGTCCGAGCGCCGCGCCGCGGGTACCGCGTCCTTTCGCCGGCGTTCCGTCCGCGACCAATCCGCGCGCCTTCACGGGTGCCGACTATAACGGACCCAGGGCGCCGGAGCTGGACCGCTTCATCTTCTCGCCGGTCCACTATGCGCTGGTGCTCTATTCGCTGCTGATCGAACTGGGACGGCTCGGGCCGGACGCGCTGGACGAGTTCAACCAGGACGGCAGCACCGTCGAGCTGATCGGCGCCGAGCATTCGCCGGGGCACGAGGTCACCGCCGGCTCGCTGGCGCAGGCGATCAGCCAGGCCGGCGGCATCGCGCTGGCGCGCCGGCTGCGCGGCGAGACCGGGCGGGTCTGGGTCTTCATGTCCGATGGCGAGTTTCAGGAGGGCCAGACCTGGGAGGCGTTCGCCGCGCTGGCGCATCATCGGATCGGCAATCTCGGCGTCTATGTCGATGCCAACGCTCAGCAGTGCGACGGCCCCATGGCGTCGGTCATGACCGTCGAGCCGCTGGCCGAGCGACTGCGGGCCTTCGGCGCGGAGGTGCATGAGGTGGACGGGCACGATCCCGACGCGCTGGCCGCGCCCGCCGAGTCGACCGCGCCGCGCGAGCGCCCGCTGGTGGTCATCGCCCGCACCGATCCCTGTCGCGGCCTCGAACGGCTGCGCGAGCGCGCGCCCAAGCTGCACTATGTGCGCTTCAAAAACGGCCAGGAATTCAATACTTATCAGGCCCTACTGGCCGATCTGCGCGAGGCGGCGAAGTGATGGAGACGACTCAAAGGCCCCACCACGGCAATTTGATCCGCTGGGCCAAAGACCGTCCCGAGGTCTTGGTGCTCTCGGCGGATCTCACCTCCTCCTGCGAGGCCGACGGCTTCCGCGATGCCTATCCCGATCGCTTTTTCTCGATGGGCATGGCGGAGCAGAACATGATGGGCTTCGCCGCCGGTCTGGCGCGCGAGGGCTTCACGCCCTTCGTTCACACCTTCGCGGTCTTTATCTGTCGGCGGCCCTTCGATCAGGTCGCCATGTCGATCGCCTATCCGAATCTGCCGGTGCGTCTGATCGGCTTCCTGCCCGGCATCACGACCGCCGGCGGCGTGACCCATCAGGCCATCGACGACATTGCCCTGATGCGTCTGCTGCCCAACCTGACCGTGCTGGAATGCGGCGACGCGACCGATGTGGAATCGGTGCTGGATGTCGCCCAGGCGGTCGCGGGTCCGGTCTATGTCCGCATGCTGCGGGGCGAGGTGCCACGGCTGTTCGATCCCGCCGAGCCCATCGCGCTCGGACGGGCGCGCGTGTTGAGCGAGGGCAGCGATCTGGCGGTGTTGTCCAGCGGCATCTGTACCGAGGAGGCGATGCGCGCGACTCAAGTGCTGCGCGAACGGGGGTTTTCCATCGCCCATCTGCATGTCTCGACCCTCAAGCCCTTTGCCGATCCTCGGGTGATTGGGGTGATCGACGGCGCCAGACTCGGCGTCGTGACAATGGAAAATCATGGCATCGTCGGCGGATTGGGTTCCGCCGTCGCCGAGCTGATGGCCGAACAGGGGTTGGGCAAACGCCTGATTCGCATCGGGCTGCGCGACACCTATGCGCACGGCGCGAGCCGCCAGTATCTGATGCGCGAATACGACCTGGACGCCATGGCCCTGGTGCGGGCGGTCGAGACCTTGAGCGGCGAGCGGCTCGGTCTGAGCGAGGCGGCGCTGGCCGACGTTCGTCTGGACACCATGCGCCCGTTGGAAAAAACCGAGGATTTGTGAGGGGCGCCCCTGGGATCGCCGACCTGCCGTCGGCTCCTCTCCGCCAGGGCGAGCCGGACGGCGGGCTATACTGACGAGGACCGAGACCGATGAGGGGTTTCCGCATGGTACAAACACAGACTCAGCCCGAATTATCGACCTATGCCGATTACCGGACCTGGCCGAACGAGCGGCGCGACGAACTGATCGAGGGCATGGCCTATGCCATGGCCCCGGCACCGAGCATCAATCATCAGCGCATCGCCAAGCGACGGATCTATGAGGCCGCCGGGGTGCGCGAATATTGGCTGGTCCATCCCGAAGAGCGCCTCCTGATGATCTATCGTCTCGAACAGGGCGTTTATGGCAAGCCGGACGTTCAGGAACTCACCGGGACGACGAATGTTGGCATCCTGCCCGAGGTGGCGATCCAGTGGGATGAGGCGCCTGCCGCACGGGATGCCGAATGACGCAGAACAGGACACTCTCGTTGAGCGGCGAGCGTTTCACCGCCGTCTACCATATCGTCTGCAAGCCAGCCGAGGCCGAGGCGCGCGCCCGCGACATCTGCGTGGAGCAGACCATCGAATTTCCCGAGGCATTGGTCACGGATGCGTCGATCCGCGATCAGATCGTCGGCCAGGTGCTGTCGCTGCAAGCGGTCGGCGAGGCGCGTTTCGAGGCACGGATCGGCTATCCGGTCGAGGCGGCCGGGCGCGAGCTGACCCAGCTCATCAACGTGCTCTTCGGCAATATCAGCATCAAGCCGGGCGTGCGACTGGTCGGCTTCGAGCTGCCCGAGTCGCTGGCACGCCAGTATCGCGGTCCGCGTTTCGGGCAGGCCGGGCTGCGGGCGCTGGTCGATGTCCATGACCGGCCATTGCTCTGCACCGCCATCAAACCGATGGGGCTCTCGCCCGTGGCGCTGGCGGATCTGGCCTATCGACTGGCGCTGGGCGGCATCCATCTGATCAAGGACGATCACGGACTCAGCGATCAGACCTTCTGCCGCTACGAGGAGCGCGTTCGACGCTGCGCCGAGGCGGTCGAGCGCGCCAATCGCGAGACCGGCCAGCGCTGTCTTTATCTGCCCAACGTCACGGCTCCGGCGGGGGAGATCGCGAGTCGCGCGCGGCTTGCGAAAGATGCCGGCGCGGGCGGTTTGCTGTTCTGCCCCGGACTCGCCGGATTCGACGCCATGCGCGCGCTGGCCGATGACGATGCACTCGCCTTGCCCATCCTCAGCCATCCGGCCTTTCAGGGGACGTTTTGCGTGCATCCCGACGCGGGCCTTTCGCACGGCGTGCTCTTCGGCCAGCTCAACCGGCTGGCGGGCGCCGACGCGACCATCTTTCCGAGCTGGGGCGGGCGTTTTTCCTTCACTCAAGCGGAATGCCGCGATCTGGTCGCGGGGGCGACCCGCCCCATGGGCGAGCTGCGAACGATCTTTCCCGTTCCGGGCGGCGGCATGCGGTTGGATCGGGTCGCGGAATTGTCCGACTTCTATGGCCGCGACTGTATCCTGCTGATCGGTGGCGATCTGCATGCACATGGTCCGGATCTGATCGAGAGTTGCCGTCGGTTCGTCGCGCAGGCAGGGTAGCCGGCGATCAGTCCACGGATTGAGTTTCCGGCGATCCTGCCCGCTGTATCTTATTCGCCGCTGTGCGATAATCCGCCGCCAGCATTTCCTTGGCCGTCTCGGGATTGACCGACACGGGCCGCTTCACGTCACTGGATCCCGCTTGCGGATCCGCGTACCGATCGGGAGTCGACTATGAGCTTCTTTATCTCCGACGCGCTCGCCCAGGGCGAGGTCGCCGCCGCCTCCGCCGGCGATTCGTTCATCGCGCTGCTGCCGCTGGTGTTGTTTGCGGTGGTCTTTTACTTTCTCCTGATTCGTCCTCAGGCCAAGCGTCAGAAAGAACATCAGAAGATGGTCGCGGCACTGGCGAAGGGCGACGAGGTCATCACCGTCGGCGGCATCGCCGGCCGGATTAACGAGATCGGCGAAAACTTCATCCTGGTCGAGATCGCCGATGGCGTCCAGGTCAAGGTGCGCCGGGCGACCATCGAATCCGTGCTGCCGAAGGGCACGCTGAAGGAACTCTAAACTTCCCACTGCATCCGGACCGAGAGGACGCGGACGCGCGAGCGGCCGGGTCTTTTCGTGCGGATTTGGTCGCGGACGTCACTTGCCGACGGCGCGACCGGCGTCTCCCCTCGCACCTGCCCCGCGCGCCGTTGCGACCAGCGATGTAGAGATCAAAACTGCAATGAACCGATATCCCCTGTGGAAGAATCTGCTGATCCTGGGCGTGATTCTGGCCAGCCTGCTACTGGCCTGGCCGAACCTTTACTCTCAGGATCCATCGATCGAAATCACCGCCGCCCGCGGCGCCGAGGTCACCGAGGCCAGTGTCGGCGAGGTCCGCGCCGCGCTTGAGAATGCCGGCGTCCCCGTCAAGGGCATCGAAACACGCGAGGGCGGAAAACTGCTGGTCCGCTTCGCCGCGCCCGGCGAGCAGTTACGTGGACAGGAGGCGATCGAGCGTTCGCTCTCCACGAAGTACCGCACGGCGTTGACGCAGTCGGCCGATCTGCCCGGTTGGATGCGCGCGGTCGGTCTCAACCCCATGTCGCTGGGCCTGGATCTGCGCGGCGGTATCCATGTCGTCATCGACGTGGACATGGATGCCGCCCTGGATCAGACGCTGGAGCGCTATCTCGGTGATCTGCGGACTCAGTTGCGCGACAAAAAGATCCGTTATGTCACCGCCACCCGCGAGGGCGGGCGCATCCTGGTGAAATTCAACGACGCCGAGACCCGCGATGCCGGCGAGAAGGTGCTGAGCCGCGAGTTCCGGGATCTGACCGTTCAGAGCAGTCAGGATGAAGATCGCTATCTGGTCGAGGCCAGCCTGCCGGAGGTCGAGCAGCAGAAGATCAAGGATTTCGCGCTGGAGCAGAACATCACGACCCTGCGCAATCGCGTTAACGCGCTTGGAGTGGCGGAGCCCAGCATCGCCCGACAGGGCGAGCGGCGGATTGTGGTGCAACTGCCGGGCGCGCAGGATCCCGGTCGTCTGAAAGAACTGCTCGGCGCCACCGCGACCCTGGAATACCGTCTGGTAGACACCGAGGGCAGTGTCGCCGATGCCGTGGCGGGACGGGTTCCGGTCGGCAGCAAGCTCTATTACGAGCGCGACGGCAGACCGATTCTGCTCAAACGCCGGGTGATCGTGACTGGCGATCAGATCACCGACGCCTCGGCCGGATTCGACGGTCAGAGCGGTACCCCGGCCGTCTTTGTGAACCTTGATGGCCAAGGCGCGCGACGGATGCGCGACGTCACCACCGAAAACGTCGGCAAACCAATGGCGGTCGTCTTCATCGAGAACCGCACCACCACCGAACTGGTCAACGGCGAGCCGGTCAAGACAACGCGCAAGGTCGAGGAAGTCATCAGCGTCGCCAGTATCCGCGAACCCTTCGGCCGACGCTTCCAGACCACCGGGCTCGACAGCAGCGCCGAGGCCCACGATACCGCCCTGCTGCTGCGCTCGGGCGCGCTGGCGGCGCCGATCCAGATTGTCGAGGAACGCACCATCGGTCCCAGCCTGGGTCAGGACAACATCGATCAGGGGGTTCGGTCGGTGCTGATCGGACTGGCGCTTGTGGTGATCTTCATGGGGCTCTATTACCGAGCCTTCGGGATGGTGGCCAATCTAGTGCTGGTCGTCAATCTGGTGATGATCGTGGCCATCCTCTCCATGTTACAGGCCACGCTGACCCTGCCGGGCATTGCCGGCATCGTGCTCACGGTCGGTATGGCGGTGGACGCCAATGTGCTGATCTTCGAGCGTATCCGCGAAGAGATCCGTAACGGCAACTCGCCCCAAGCCAGCATCCATGCCGGTTATGACAAGGCGCTCTCGACCATCGTCGACTCCAACGTCACGACCCTGATCGCCGCCGTGGTGCTGTTCAGCTTCGGCACCGGTCCGGTCAAGGGGTTCGCGGTGACGCTCTTCATCGGTATCCTCTCGTCCATGTTTACCGCCATCCTTGGATCCCGCGCCCTGATCAATCTGATCTACGGCGGGCGGCGTCTGAATAAACTGGGTCTCTGAGGGGCATCGACATGAACAAAAAACGCACGATCAATGAGCTGAACATCGATTTCATCGGGAAGCGCTACACTGCGGCGATCCTGTCCGGGGTGGTGCTGATCATCTGTCTGCTGTCGATGCTGGTGCGCGGCTTCGACTTCGGACTGGATTTCACCGGCGGCACCGTGATCGAGGTCGGCTATCAGAATCCAACCGAACTCAGCGCGGTCAGCGCCGCGATGGAGGGTGCTGGCTTCACCGGCGCTACGGTTCAGCACTTCGGCTCGCGGACGGACGTGCTCATCCGTCTGGCCCCGCTGGCGGGCGAGGCGGCGAGCGCGGAACTCAGCGAGCGGGTCTACCGCGCGCTGAGTCAGGCGTCCGAGGGGAAAGTCGAGCTGCGCCGGGTCGAATTCGTCGGACCTCAGGTCGGCGAGGATCTGCGCGAACAGGGCGGACTGGCGGTGCTCTTCTCGCTGATCGGCATCCTGATCTATGTCGCGCTGCGCTTCGAGTGGCGTTTCGCGGTCGGGGCGGTCGCCGCACTCATCCATGACGTCATTTTTACCGTCGGGATGTTCTCGATCTTCCAGATTCCCTTCGATCTCACGGTGCTGGCGGCGGTGCTGGCGGTGATCGGCTATTCGCTGAACGACACCATCGTCATCTTCGACCGCATCCGCGAGAACTTCCGCCGGATGCGCAAGGGGACGGTGATCGAGATCACGAACGTCTC
The DNA here is from genome assembly GCF_000227745.2 of Thiocystis violascens DSM 198. Lineage (NCBI taxonomy): Bacteria > Pseudomonadati > Pseudomonadota > Gammaproteobacteria > Chromatiales > Chromatiaceae > Thiocystis > Thiocystis violascens. Next base: position 3,422,669 of record NC_018012.1, read on the forward strand.
GATCAACCAGACCCTCTCGCGCACCATCGTCACCTCGGGCACCACCCTGCTGGTGCTGTTCGCCCTCTATCTGTTCGGTGGCGAGGTTATCGGCGGCTTCTCGCTGGCGCTGATCATCGGCATCCTGGTCGGCACCTATTCGACCATCTATATCGCGACCGCGATCGTGATCTGGCTCGGTCTCAACCGGGGCGATCTGATGCCGGTCAAGAAGGAAGGCGCCGAACTCGACAGCATGCCCTAGCGGAAACGCCGCAGATACAACCACTCGAAAAAGCGCTTCAGCCAATGGAAGACGCGCATCGAGGGCAGCACCAAATTATAGTTTTCGGTGCGCGCCACCAGCATGCCGCTGTCGTTGGTATCGACGATACAAATGAGTTCCACCTTAAAGGTCTCGCGGGGTTCGCGTCCCGCGAACTCGGCGGCCAGATTGCGCGCTGCGGCGCGCGCCTGAAGATCCGCCATGTGCGCCTGCTTGGGCATCCAGTCCGGTCCCGGAAAACTGCCCGAATCGCCCGCCACGTAAACCCGCTCCAGGCCGGGCACTCGGCACTGCGCATCCCCCTGCAGCAAACCGCCCGGCGATCGCGGCAGTTCGGTGTTGTCGAACCAGGCGTTACCGGTCATCCCTGGCATGAAGAGAATCAGATCGGCGTCGAACTCCCCGCCCTCGGTCGTCACCTTGCTGGTCGAAAAGCCCTTGAGCTTGTGCCCCAAATGGGTCGCGATGTCGCGCCGCTTCATCTCGGCTAGAAGACCGTCGACCGCCTTGGGTCCGAGCCGGTTACCGGGGCGTTCGGCGGGCGTGAAGAAGGTCAGGGTGAATTTGTCGCGCCGTTTTTCCGTGCGGAGTTGGTTGTCCATTCCGAACAGAAACTCGAAGATAGGCCCCCCACGCATCGAACTTTGTTCGTTCGGGTTGCTCGCGAAACCCATGGCGATGTGCCCACCGTCCATGGCGCGGACGCGATCACGGATGGCCTCGGCGGCGGCGATGCCCTCGCAGGGCGTGATGGCGTGTTCGATACCCGGCAATTTCTTGATGAAACGTCCGCCGCTGGCGATGATGAGACCGTCATTCTCGATTGGCCCGCCGGTCGTCTCCAGAATGCGCCCATCCTTGCTCAAACCAGTCGCCTCGGCGGGCAGATGCCGGACCTTCATCCGCTCGAAAAAGCGTTTCAGGTCGATGCGCAGGTCATCGCCCGTGCGCAGTCCGCAGGGAACCCAGATCAGACCGGGGTAGTAGACGAACTCAGACTTGGAACTGACCACGGTAATATCGAGATCGGCTTTGGTCTGGCGAAGGGTTTGGATGGCGGTCAGGGCGGCAAAGCCCGAACCGACGATGGTGACACGATGCATGTAAGACTCCAATCAATCGAGGAACTGTTCAGTCATTCGGGTCGTTGAGACGACTCTGGGGAGCGGCTGGTTTGGTTACAAGGCATTCACCTCGACCGAATCGCCATAGGTTTCAATGCCCAGCCGTTCAGCGACCTTGGCGGCGCGGGCGTCGATCATCGGCGAAATTACGATCAGCCGGTTGGCCGTGCGGCCATGCCGGCGCTCGTAAAAGCGCGCCTTGCGCTCGAAGATATACATCCCCGCCTTATCGATCGAGGATTTCAATTCACAGATCAGGAGCAGGCCGTTTTGGATGATGACGTCCAGTTCCACCTGGTCCGGACGGCCGAAGACTTCGCCCGCGTCGTCATAGTCATTGACGTTGATGACCTGGACGCCGAAGTTCTCCTCCAGAATGCCGGCCAGCGCGTCGCGAAAGGCCTTTTCGGACTGCATGCCCCAGCGAGCGCCCAAGGCGCCGATCGAGCGGTCGAACTTTTTTGCCTGGGCCATGATTTCTTCATGGACCTGCTGGAATTCCCGCCGGCTTTCCTCCCACTTGCGATCCGATTCCTGCTTATGCTCATCCCATTTGCGTTTGTCTTCCTGTTTCTGCTCATCCCATTTGCGTTGATCTTCCCGTTTCTGTTCGTCCCACTTGCGGGCTTGTTCTTCCCGGTCCCGGCGCAATTCGGCCAGGATGTCGTAAAAACGATCCTGGGTTTCCGCCCGTCCGGCATATTCCGGTCGCGTGATGTCCAGAATGAAGGCGCGCAGGGCGGGGTCATCCCGCACCAGCCCCGGTAGTTCGCGCTTGATGGTTTCTTTCAAGGTTTCCGTGTTCATGCGTCATTCTCCAATTCGGGTAGTCCTCCCGCGAGTCAATGAGCAATATCGGGGCATCTGGGGAAAAATGCGACGTTCAGGAGCCGCTTCCCGACGTGGCGCGCACCAGTGGTTCAAGCACCGGCCAGACATTCTCCAGGATCCGTCCCTGAGCCTCGGCGGTGGGGTGAATCCCGTCGGGCTGCATGAGATCCCAGTGTTCGGCCACGTCCTGGAGCAGATCGGGAACAAGCGCCACGCCTTCGGCCTTGCTGACCGTTTGGAACACGCCTTGAAACTCGTTGGTATAAGCCGCACCGTAGTTGGGCGGAAGACGCACGCCGACCAGCAGAATTCGGCTGTCGACGGCCCGAGCCTGGCGGATCAGCGCGGTCAGATTGTCGCGGATGACCTGGACATCGAGACCGCGCAGTCCGTCGTTGGCACCTAGTTCGATCACCATGACCTCCGGGCGATGCTGTTCCAACAACGATGGCAATCGCGTCAACCCGCCAGCCGTCGTATCCCCGGAAACGCTCGCATTGACCACCTGATGCGGAAGACCGAGCTGTCTCAGGCGTTGGTCGAGCAGCCAGACCCAGCCGTCCTCGCGGGCGAGTCCGTAACCGGCGCTCAGGCTATCGCCGAGCGCCAGGATGATCGGGGCTTGCGCAAGGACGACCGTGGGTAGCGAGAGAACACTAATCAGGAGTAGTCGGATCATGTCAGTGCAATCGGCTCAAGCCGTCTCCAGTGCGATGGGATTGGGCAAGCATGTTAACGGTCCGGTCGGTGGCTTGACCATCCTCGCGGGACTGGATCTGGAGATCGGGGCCGGCGAGGCGGTCGCCATTCTGGGCGCCTCTGGGTCGGGCAAATCGACCCTGCTGGGCTTGCTGGCGGGTCTGGACGACGCCACCGCGGGCGAGGTCTGGCTGTGCGGCCAGCGTATTGAAGACTTAGACGAAGATGGACGCGCCGCGTTGCGCAGCGGCCGCGTCGGTTTCGTCTTTCAGAACTTCCAGCTTCTGCCGACGCTGACCGCGCGCGAGAACATCCTGCTGCCGCTGGAGTTGACAGGCGATGCACGGGCCGCGCAACGGGCCGACGAGGCGCTGGAGCGGGTCGGCCTCACCGCGCGCGCCGGGCACTATCCGCGCCAACTCTCCGGCGGCGAGCAACAGCGCGTCGCCATCGCCCGCGCCTACGCGCCACGTCCCGCCGTGCTCTTTGCCGACGAGCCCACGGGGAACCTGGATCAGGTTACCGGCGAGCACATCATCGACCTGCTGCTCGACCTGCGCCGGGCGGCCGGCGCGGCACTGGTGCTGGTCACCCATGATCTGCGACTCGCCGAACGTTGCGACCGCCGGTTGCGCATGGACAACGGACATCTGGAGCCGCTGTCATGATGGCCTGGCGCATCTCGCTCCGTTTGTTGCGCCGGGATTGGCGTAGCGGCGAACTCTATCTGTTGTCCGCCGCGCTGATCCTGACGGTCGCGGCCATCACGGCGGTGGGGTTCTTCACCGATCGGGTCGAGGCCACCATGGAGCGTCAGGGCAGCGAACTCATCGCCGCCGACCTTGCCATCGAGTCATCCTCGCCGCTGCCCGCGAGTTTCCAGGACGAGGCCGAGACACGCGGGCTTGCCCGGGCGCGCCTGCTGGAATTCCGTAGCATGGCGGTCGCCGACCGGGCGCCGCAACTGGTCCAGATAAAGGCGGTCGATCCCGCCTATCCGCTGCGCGGTCAATTGCGCCTGCGCGACGGCTTCGACAGCCCGGAGCGTGCCGTCCTCGGCGGACCGCCGACGGGCGAGATCTGGGTCGAATCGCGCCTGCTGCGACTGCTCGGGATCGACATCGGGGCCATGCTGAGCCTGGGCGAGTCGCGCCTGCGCATCGGCGCCATCCTGAGCCATGAGCCCGACGAGGGCGGCAGTCTCTTCAATCTGGCGCCGCGCGTGCTAATGAATCATGCCGATCTGGACGCCACCGGGCTGATCGGTCCCGCCAGCCGGGCCACCTATAAACTGCTGCTGGCCGGCGATGCCGTCACGGTGGACGGTTTCAAAGGTTGGGTGGAACCGCGACGCTCGCCCAACACCTCGCTCAACGACGCCAGCGACGCGCGGCCCGAATTCGCGTCCGCCGTCGATCGTGCCTCGCGCTTCCTCCGTCTGGCGACGCTGGTCACCCTGCTGGTCGCGGGTTCGGCCATCGCCCTGGCCAGCCATCGGTTGGTGGAGCGTCAGACCGACGCGGTGGCCGTCATGCGTTGTCTGGGCGCGCCGCGCCATCTGCTGATCCGAATCTTCGTCCTGCGACTGGTGCTGTTCGGGCTGATCGCCAGCCTGCTGGGCTGTCTGGTCGGTTGGCTTGGACAACTGGGATTGGCCGCGGCACTGTCGGACTGGTTCCCGGCCGATCTGCCGTCAGCGTCGCTCGCGCCGGTTGTGGTCGGGGTCGCCACCGGGATGATCGCGCTGCTCGGGTTCGCGCTCCCGCCGCTGGTTCAACTGGCCAGGGTGCCGCCCTTGCGGGCGCTGCGCCGGGATTTGGGAACGCCCCGCGCGTCCGCCGCGCTCACCCTCGCGGCGGCTGGACTGGCGCTGTCCCTGCTGATCGTCTGGCAGGCCAATGACTTCGCGCTCGCCTGGAAGCTGCTGGTCGGCGTGCTCGGCGCCCTGGCGAGCCTGATCCTCGTGGTGCTGGCGCTGGTGCGTCTGGCCGGCGGTCTGGCGGGTCGGGCGCGGGGAATCTGGCGGCTCGGGCTGGCCGCCCTGGCGCGACGTCCGAGCGGCGCGGTGTTGCAGATCGCCGGCTTCGGGATCGGCATCCTGGCCCTGCTACTGCTCGCCGTGGTGCGTGTCGATCTGTTGCGAACCTGGCAGGACAGCTTGCCAGCGGGCGCGCCGAATACCTTTCTGATCAATATCCAGCCTCAGGAGGTCGTGCCGCTCAAGCAATTCCTGGGCGAATCGGGGATCGAGACGGCGGAACTCTACCCCATGATTCGCGGCCGTCTGGTCCGTATCAATGCGAACGAGGTCAAGCCGTCCGACTATGAGAATCCGCGCGCCGAACAGCTCGCAACCCGTGAGTTCAATCTGAGCTATGGCGACAAGTCACAACCGGACAACCGGATCGTCGCCGGAGCCTGGTGGACGGACGCCGCCGCACCGCCGCAATTCTCGGTCGAAGAGGGCATCGCCGAGACGCTCGGGATCAAACTGGGCGACGAACTGGCCTTCTGGGTCTCCGGGCACGAAGTCAGCGGTCCCGTCACCAGTCTGCGCGAGGTGCAATGGGACAGCTTCAACGTCAATTTCTTCGTCACCGCCTCGCCCGCGCTGCTGGGCGGCGAGGCGGCGACCTTCATCACCAGCTTTTATCTGCCCACCGACCGCGAGGCGGTCATCCCGGAACTGGCGCGACGCTTCCCCAGCGTCACCCCGCTGGACGTGGACGCCATCCTCAAGCAGGTTCGTCAGGTCGTCGACCGGGGCGTACTCGCGGTTGAGTATGTGTTTTTGTTTACTCTGGCTGCGGGTCTGCTGGTCATGTACGCGGGGATTCAGGCGAGCCTGGAGGATCGCCGGATCGAACACGGCATCCTGCGCACCCTGGGCGCCGGACGCCGCGCGCTGCTGGGCAGTCTGGCCGTCGAGTTCACCGCCGCCGGTCTGCTGGCGGGTCTGCTGGCGTCGGTCTTTGCCGAGGCGACCGGCTGGCTGCTGGCCGAGCAGTTGTTTGGTCTGGAATTCAGCTTCAATCCGACGCTGTGGGTGATCGGAGTCTTCGGTTCGGGGCTGGCGATTGGACTGGCGGGCACGCTCGCCACCTATCCGCTGCTGATCCGCCCGCCGTTGCAGACGCTCAGGCGGGCGGGTTAGTCGGAGAAAATCCGCAAGCGTGACGCGCACAAAAAAAGGCGGTCACGCCGCCTTTTTCGAGCACCGCTCGCAGCGGTTTTAGCCCTTGACCCAGTCGCCGAAATTGTCGGTATTTTTCTCTTCGCCATCGCCGTAACCCGCCTCGTAGGCTTCGGTCAGACGCTGCTCCTCGCGCTTGGGGTTTTGCAGGAAGCCGCATTGCCAGCCTTGGATGTATTCGTCGTCGACACCGAGTTGTTCCATTTTGGTGACGGCATCGTAGTAAAACTGGTTCATGTTCGGTCTCCGGGAAAGGTCGATTGTTGAAGGCATCGTCGGTTAGGACTTGGCCGTCATATTATTGTATGGGCGGATGCAAAACCATTGGCCCTGCTCCATCCAGTCCTCATCGTGCGAAACTCGGTTCTCGGACGGATCGTCTCCACATTGCTGGTGCGATAACGGTGACGAGAAGGGACATAAGAATACAGCGTTTTTCTAATAGGTGACAAGAAGGTTAGGCAATTGCCTTGCGCGCTCGAATGCCATGACAATGATCAATGCGATCCGCTTGTGAATCGCCCGGCGGATACCCACAGTCCTGACATTGGAAATGACGACCGTTCTCCGTCGTCGCCCCATCGACCCGAGGATCCTGCTACATCATGCGTCCAGCCCAGTTGCTTCGCGTCCTGGATCGCGAATTCTTGAGCACCGCCGAGGGCCATCATACCCCGGTCATGCTGTGGGGACCGCCGGGTGTCGGCAAGTCCCAGATCGTGGCCCGGATCGCCGAGCGTCATCATGCCCCCGTGATCGATATCCGGCTGTCGCAGATGGAACCGAGCGATCTGCGCGGCATTCCCTTCCGCGATGGGGAGCGGGTGGAGTGGGCGATTCCCGCCATGCTTCCGGACACGCAACGCCATGGTCCGGCCGGGATTCTGTTTCTCGACGAAATCACCTCGGCGCCGCCCTCGGTCTCCGCCGCCGCCTATCAGTTGATCCTGGATCGACGCCTTGGCGAGTATCGCGTTCCGCAACATTGGGCCATTTTCGCCGCGGGCAACCGTCAGGGCGACCGTGGCGTGACCTACAGCATGCCGGCGCCGCTGGCCAATCGGTTCTCCCATTTCGAGCTGGACGTCAATCTGGATGACTGGGTTGCCTGGGCCTATGCCAACGCCATCGACGAGCGGGTCATCGCCTTTCTGCGTTTTCGCCCGGAACTTCTGTTCGACTTCGATCCAGCCCACAACCCGGTTGCCTTCCCGTCGCCGCGCTCCTGGGAGTTCGCCCATCGCGGTCTGAGGAAATTCGAGGATCAACCGGATCTGCTGCAGGGCGCACTGCAAGCCTGCGTTGGGCCAGCGGCGGGGATTGAGCTGACGGCCTTCGTCAACAGCCTGGAGCAGATGCCGGATCTGGATGCCATCGTGCGCGGCGAAACCGTGTCGGTGCCGCGCGAGATCGATCTCCAGTACGCCGTCGCCGCCGCGCTGGTCGGGCGGGCGATTCGCGCCCAGTCGGATGCCAATGGCCCTGAAACGATTAGCCATATCCTGCGTTATGCCGGACGCTTTCCCCAGCGCGAAATGGGCGTGATGCTGGTCTCCGATCTGCAGCGCGCGGTCGGCAACCGACTCTTCGAGGTGCCGGCCTTCGCCGAGTGGGCGCAGATTGTCTCGGATGTCATGCTCTACGAATGACCACGATCATGGCCACCCATCCCACGACGATCGAGACCAAACTGGCCGCGGCCCGTACCCGGCTGATCCTGGACAAGCCCTTTCTGGGCGCGTTGGTGCTGCGCCTGCCTCTGCGCGCGGCCAATGCCGACTGGTGCCCGACCACCGCCACCGATGCCCGTGCCTTCTATTACAACCCCGACTATATCCAGTCGTTGAGCCTGGATCAGACCCAGTTCATGCTGGCGCACGAGGCGTTGCATTGCGCGCTCTCGCATTTCGCGCGGCGTCAGCATCGCGTCAGGCATCGCTGGGATCTGGCCTGCGACCATGCGATCAATCCGCTTCTGATCGACGACGGACTCACGCCGCCATCCGATGCACTGTCGATGCCCCGATTCAAGGGGCTGACCGCCGAGGAAATCTATCCGCTGCTCGATGAGCAGGACGATTCGGAAACCCTGGACACCCACGCCTACGACCGGGACAACCAACGTGGCGGCAACCAGTCGGGGATGACCGAGCCGGATCTCGACCGGCGCGAGCGCCCGCGGACTCCGCCGGACAGTGGCGGGGAAGGTGAGGGGAGGACAGGGAATGTCGATGCGGACGACCTGACCGGTCGCGCGGCGGATGCGCCCAATCCGCTGACGCCGGACGAACGGGAAACGCTCGCGGTCCAGTGGCAGCAGCGTCTGGCCGGCGCGGCTCAGCAGGCGCTGCAAGCGGGCAAGCTCGGCGGCGAGCTGGCGCGCCTGGTCGATCATCTGCTCCAGCCCCGACTGCCGTGGCGCATGCTACTGGCGCGCTATCTGTCCGCCGTCGCGCGCGACGATTACAGTTATCAGCGGCCCTCCCGCCGCGATGGCGATTTCATCCTGCCCAGTTTGCGCGGTCATCAACTCGATCTGGTGGTTGCGATCGATACCTCCGGCTCCATCAAGGATGCCGATCTGGACGAATTCATCGGTGAAATCGACGCGCTCAAAGGCCAGGTGCGCGCGCGCGTGACTTTGCTTCCGTGCGATGCCAATCTCTGCGAAGGCGCGCCGTTTCGCTACGAGCCCTGGGAGGAATTTCGCCGCCCGGAGAAGATCGCTGGCGGCGGCGGAACCAACTTTCTGCCGGTGTTTCACTGGATCGACCAAACTGGAACGCAGCCCGATCTGCTGGTCTATTTCACCGATGCCAATGGCCCGTTTCCGGCGCTGGAGCCGCATTTTCCAGTCATCTGGCTCGTAAAGGGGCGCGCCAAGGTGCCTTGGGGCCAGCGAATTCAACTCAATTGAACTGCGTCCGGGGTGGCATGCACCGTTATCCGCCGGGTTCGGCTGTATCAGGATCAACGGCCGCCGGCGCTGACGCGGTTTAAAATTTAAAACCATTAAATTTTAAACCGCGTCTCCACCAAGGTCGGGTAAATCTTTGAGATCAACAATAAATGAAAATGACGCATGTCACTCTGGACGCGGTTTAATGCGGGAACTCTGGGACAGATCGTCAACTCCCATGCAGCTATGTTCATGACCTCGTTCACGTTCCTATTCAGACGACTCCTGGTCGCGACCGGCGTATTCGCCCTGGTCTGCGTCAGCCCGGCATCCGGTCAATCCTTCGATCTCCCCGATCTCGGGAATTCCTCCGACGCCATGATGAGCACGGGCGCCGAGGTGCGTCTTGGCCGGGCCTTCATGCGCAGCGTGCGCGCGGCCTTGCCGGTGCTGGACGATCCGATTCTGACCGATTATCTCGAATCGCTGGGGAACGCGCTGGTCGCTGCGGATCGGCATGCCACTGGCGACTTCACCTTCTTCCTCATCGACGAGCCAGTCGTGAACGCCTTCGCCGGTCCCGGCGGCCATATCGGCGTCTACGCGGGCCTGATCCTGGCCGCCGAAACCGAGAGCGAACTGGCGGCGGTCATGGCCCATGAAATCGCCCATGTCACCCAGCGTCATCTGATGCGCGGCTTCGAGGATCAGCAGAAGATCTCCATTCCGGCCACGGCCCTGTTGGTCGCCGCCGCCATCCTCGGGGCGCAGGTCTCCTCGGATGCCGGGATGGCCGCCATCATGAGCATTCAGGCCGCCGCCATCCAGCGTCAAATCAATTTCACCCGCGACAACGAAAACGAGGCCGACCGTCTCGGCATCGCCACCCTGGCGCACGCGGGTCACGATCCCCACGCCATGGCCGGGTTCTTCGGGCGTCTCGCCAGATCGAGCCGGCTCTACGAGAACCACGCGCCGGAGTTTCTACGCACCCATCCGGTCAACAGCAACCGCATCGCCGACGCGCTCGCGCGCGCCGACGAATTCGGCGCGCGTCAACGCCCGGACAGTCTGCGCTTTCAACTCGCGCGCGCGAATCTGCGCGAACGCTCCTACGCGCGCGCGGAGCAGTCCGTGGCGCACTTTCGCGACACCCTGCGCGAGGGGCGTCATCGCAACGAGACCGCCGAACGCTATGGCTATGCGCTGGCCCTGGAGCGCGCACGCGATGTTGCCGGCGCCCAGGCCGAGACCGCGAAGCTGCTTGCCGCCCACCCCAGTCTGGCCGAGTTCATCGTGCTGGACGCCCGGCTCGATCTGCAACGGGGTCAAACCGAACGCGCGCTCAATCACCTGAAGCAAGCGAGCGGTCTTTACGCCGACAGTTGGCCGCTGCGCATTGCCTATGCCGAGGCACTGATTTCCAGCGGCAAGCCGGCTCGGGCGCTGGACGAACTCGTAGCGGTCGAGCGGCTGCGTCCGGGCAATGCGATGCTCTACGATCTGCTCGAACAGGCCGCGATGAAAGCTGGACACAAGGCCGCGACGCATCGTTTTCGCGCCGAGAAGCTCTATGCCGAGGGCGACACCGAACCGGCGATCCGTCAGCTTGAGATTGCCTTGCGTCAACGCGATATTGCCTATCATGACGCGGCGCGAATCCAGGCCCGGCTCGATGCCTGGAAAGAAGAGGAGCGCGACCGGAAGCGGCGTGAAAAAGGTTTGTTCGGGGAACGCGACAGATCCTGAACGAAGGCTGACGTCAGCACGCCCGACAGGCGGGTTGGCGGCGGTTTCAAGACTTGGACGACTGCGGTATGCTCGGATCGAGGCCGCCTCGTCGGCAAGGATCGCCGGGCATCCGTCCGCGAGACCTGCTCGCCCTGACATCGCCGCTCCATCGCAGAGTGCGGCTTGATGAATAACAAGAAATGACCGCTCGACAACGGTTCGTCGAGATTTCCACCAACCCCCATGTTCGATTAGGAGACGATTGATGATCGACGCAACACGCAGAACCCTGCTGAAAGGCTCGCTGGCCGCTGGATCCGTTGGAGTCGCCGTTGGCCTGCTTGCGCCGCGTCTGGCGCTCGCGGACTGGAACGAGGCGGCCTTTCATGCCAAGGATATTCCGACCGCGCTGACCGGCCTGATGGGCAGCGACGCGCCCGAGACCAGCGACCGTATCAAGATCAAGGCGCCGGATATCGCCGAGAACGGCGCCGTGGTGCCGGTGACGGTCGAAACCGATCTGGAGGGCGTGACCTCGATCGCCATCATCGCCTCCAAAAATCAGACCCCACTGATCGCGTCTTTCGATTTCAGCGGATCCGCCATTCCGTTCGTTTCCACCCGCATCAAAATGGCCGAGACCGCCGATGTGGTCGCCGTGGTGAAGGTGGGGGATAAGCTTTATCAGAATGCCAAGAGCGTCAAAGTCACCATTGGCGGTTGCGGCGGCTAGCCCTGATCCGGCACAGATCCTCCAATCTACCCACCGAGCCCCAAACCGAGGTTATCGACCATGTCCGACATCAAGATCCGCGCCACGTTGAGCGGCGAAGAAACCACCGTCAAGTGCCTGATGAGCCATCCCATGGAAACCGGACTGCGCAAGGACAGCAAGACCGGCGAACTGGTCCCGGCCCATTTCATCGAGGAAGTCGTCTGCAAACACAAGGATGAAGTTGTTCTGACCGCGAACTGGAGCGGCGGCGTGTCTAAGAACCCCTATCTCTCCTTCAAGTTCAAGGGCGGTGCGGCGGGCGATGAGATCACGGTCACCTGGAAGGACAACAAGGGCGAGACCCAGAGCGCATCCGACCAGATCAAGGGTTAAACCGCTTTAGGCGGTTTCCAGGAAAATTCATATCGAGGCCAAAGGCTTCGGAATAGACAGGATTCACCGGACAATTCAAGACGGACGCGGTCGAATCCGCTCCGCCTGACGGAAGACATGGACGTCGTCCAGCGCGCCCGTATAGATTTTTGGCGCCCCCTCCGGTCGGCGACGAAAGCGCTTATAGGGCCACAGATACTGTTCCGGACAGGTCATCACGCATTGTTCGATCCCGCGATTGAGCGCGGTCGCGGCCTGGATGTCGTCCTCACTGTCGATCCCCTCGGGCGCCCGGATGCAGTGAATCCGAAATCCGCCGTCCTTCTCCAGACGCTCGGCGAACAGGAAGACCACGGGCGCGCCGGTGCGCCGCGCGAGTCGGTTGACCAGCAGCATGGTGAAGGCCGGAACCCCGAACAAGGGCGCGAAGACCGCCCCCTTATCCGCCTTGGGCTCCTGATCCGGCAGGATCCCCACGGCGTCGCCGCGCTCCAGCGCCTGGACCAGAACGCGGATTCCCTTGGCCGTGATGGGAGCCAGTTCGGCACCGCTGCGACCGCGCGAGGCGCGGATCAGGTCGTCGAGATATTTCTGGGGTTTGTAGAAGATCGCCGTCGGCCCCTGCGCGGCCAGATAGAGTCCGGCAAGCTCCCAGGCGCCGAGATGCGGCGACAGGACGATCAATCCCTTACCCGGCTCGCGCTGGAGGAGTTCGGCGCCCCGGACCTCGCGCACCAGCGCGAGCGCTTGTCGGGCGGGACGCAACCAGAGATAGCCAATCTCGAAATAGGTCTTGCCAAACTCACTGAGATTGCGGTCGCGCAGCTTGATCTGTTGCTCGCGGCTCAACTCCGGCAGGCACAGCGCGATGTTCATGAGCGCGTTGCGGCGCTGTCGATTGGGCCACAAGGTTGCCAGATACCCCGCGACCGCGCCCAGGCGATGGATCAGGGAGAGCGGCAGGCGCGAGATCAGGCGCACGAGTCCGCGCGCGAAGGCATCCTTGACCGCGACCCCGAATGGGCGCCGACGTTTTACCGATTTGTCCGTCACAAGAAGTACCTCAACGAGAGCGTCCACTCAGGTCGCCGATAACAGCGGGATAGCGGAACCGGGAACGTCGTTCAGGCGATTCCGGAATCGCGACAACTAACCACCAAATGAGAAAAGGCAATGCCAATGAGCGACGATCACCCGAAGAGTCTGACGCCCCAAGAGGCGTTGGAGATGCTCGAAACGCACCCCCAGGTCGTCCTAGTCGATATCCGTTCTTCCATGGAGTTTCTATTTGTCGGCCATCCGAAGGGCGCAGTGCATGTCGCCTGGATCGATGAGCCGGACTGGGTCGTCAATCCGCACTTCGTCACCGAGATCCGTCAGCTTCTGCTTGGCGGCGCGGCCTGCGAGACCAGCGATTCCTGCGCGCCCGTCATCCTCATCTGCCGCAGCGGAAAGCGCTCGCTCGATGCCGGAAAGGCGCTCATCCGCGATGGACTGAAGTCGGTCTATCATGTCGACGAGGGGTTCGAGGGCGACTTGGACGAGCACCATCACCGCAGCAGCCTCGGCGGCTGGCGGTTCCATGGCTTGCCCTGGGAGCAATGCTGATACCGCTCGCTTCCTGTGCTGGAAGCAGGGCATCCCGGATGCCCGCTTCCCCGAGCGCGGACTGGACATCGCGTCCATGGAGTCAGCAATCGCCGATCGCATGTGCTCCATCGGGCAATCCCTGGACGTTGCTTGAATGGCGAACCGGCATGCGACAGCCAGCCGACAGTATCGCAAAGCCGCGCGGTCGCGGATGGCGGCGACCGATGACGGGCGGCGTCTCAGGCGCGCGCGCCAATCCGCTGAATGCCGAGCTTCACGTCGACCGCGGCACAGGTGGTCGGGGGGCGTTCGCCCAAATCGTTGCGCTGATCCACCAATTGCTGAAGACTGATTTTATTCAGATGTTCGTAAATGCGATCGCTCAGATCGTGCCAGAGACCGTGCGTCAGACAGGGTCCGTTATTCTGACAATTGTGCGCGCCGCCGCAGCGCGTGGTGTCCACGCTTTCATCCACCGCGGCAATCACCTCGGCCACATGAATGTCCGCCGGCGAACGGGCCAGATTGTAGCCACCACCCGGACCGCGCACGCTGGTCACAAGCGCGCTTTTGCGCAACTTGGCGAAGAGCTGCTCCAGATAGGACAGTGAAATCCCCTGGCGCTGGGCGATGTCGGCCAGCGTGATCGGCCCCTTGCCCTGATGGATGGCCAGATCCAGCATGGCGGTGACGGCATAGCGGCCTTTGGTCGTCAGTCTCACGTGAAATCGACTCCTGCAACAGAAACTTCGAGCATCATACGTTACCCGAGCAGAACGATCAATTAAGCCATACGCGCTTTAGGGTCACGTGGACGGGGAAGATCGGCATCGGTCGCCGGGTCGATTTCCATCGCATCCAGGTCCGCGTCGTGCTCGAAGTGGGGCATGATGCCCTGGGCTTCGAGCGCGATCGACATGGCCTCCATGCGCTGGTCCATGTGATGGATATGATCCAGCATCCGGTTGATGGCATTGGCGACCGGGTCGGGCGCGTCGCGGGTCGCGCCATAGGCATCGAAGCCGATGCGCTTGGCGGTGTTGGCGCGGCGCTGGGCAGTCGCGTCCCTGGCGGGCTCGATGATCCGGCCCGGCACGCCCACCGCGGTCGCGCCGGGCGGGACCGATTTGACGACTACCGCATTGGAGCCGATACGCGCGCCGTCGCCGATCTCGATCGGCCCCAGCACCTTGGCCCCCGCGCCCACCACCACATCGCATCCCAGGGTCGGATGGCGCTTGCCCTTCTGCCAGGTGGTTCCGCCGAGCGTCACGCCGTGATAGAGCGTGCAGTCGTCGCCGATTACCGCCGTCTCGCCGATCACCACGCCCATGCCGTGATCGATGAAAAAGCGTCGCCCGATCACCGCGCCCGGATGGATCTCGATGCCGGTGAACAGACGCGCGAGATTCGACAGCAACCGCGCGAGCCACTTGAGATCGTGTCGCCACAGCCGATGCGCGAGCCGATGGGCCATGACCGCGTGCAGTCCCGGATAGATCGTGAAGATTTCAAAACTGGTCCGCGCCGCGGGGTCGCGTTCGAACACGCAGGCGATGTCTTCTTTCAGTCGGTCGAACATAGGTTTGGGTCAGCGATGAATGGTGCGTGATCGGAAAAGGATGGCGCAGCGCTCGGCGGCGGCCATTCAGACCTGGCGGGACAGCAGAATTTCCTCGCCCATCATATCGACGATCTTGACCGCGACCGTGCTCCCCGCGGGCGGGGCGGGCAACGCATAGCGCCCCTGCACGAACTCCTGCTTGCGTTCCGGCACATCCGACAGGCACACATTGAAGACTTCGCCGTTGTACGCCGTGTCGATTAGGACGCAATCCACCACCGCGCGCCAGTCCGGAATCTGGGCGCGGAACAGCGAAGTGTCCAGACTAAGCCGCGCGACGATGCTGGGTGACATGACATCCTGGATCTCGACCGTCAACATGTCCCCGTCAGGCGTGCGCTCGCGCTGGATCGCGACCTCCGCGCTCGCCGGCTCGTGCTGGATGATGCCGCCGTATTTCTTGTCGGTGCGCAGTTCGATCAGATGAATGCGATTGATCGGGCGGTTACGGTTGTGCCGCTCCAGCCAGGCGCGCGCGGTCAGTTCCATGCCGAGCGTCACCACCAGAATATCCCGCTCCTCGCCCGGTCGGCCATCGAGTTCGCGCTTGACGCTGTCCAGATCCAACGGGGTCAGCGGATGGTTGAAAGGAACGATCTTGACCAGGCGGTTGCCGCGCGTGCCATCGAAAAAGGCGTCGGTTTTGATGCGCTGAATGCCGAGATACTCGACCACCAGTTGCACCGCCTCGTTGTGCTGGATCTGGAGGTCGTAATCGTTCACCCGCCAGACGGTAAAGCCAAGTTGCGCGGGTTTGGGCGGCGCCTTGTCTGCGTCTGGGAGTAGGCTGCCTTGACGCTGTTTGGGTGCGTCTTCCGCCACCGACTGGTCGGCGATGATGGTTTGCAGACGTTTCGCGGTGGTTTGAATCGCGCCCTTGTTGATGTCGCAGCCGATCCAGCGGCGGCCGAGTTTTTGGGCGACGGCGGCGGTGGTGCCGGAGCCGATGAAGCAGTCGAGAATGATGTCACCGGGGTTTGATGACGATTGCATCAATCTACTAATAAGTGCTTCAGGTTTTTGTGTTGGATATTCTTCTTTTTCGCCAGACCAACCACGAAGCATACTTATATCTGTCCAAATTGATTGAACGGGTACCCCTTTAGAGTCATCAAGGTAGCGTTTTAACATTGGAACAGTACCCGGACGGGTTTGAACTATTCTGCCAGCATCATAGATGTTCTGCATTTTCTCTTTAGAATAACGCCATGCTCTAACGACGCCAAGAAATTCATAGACTGGATTTCCTTTTGTTGCTCCACCGGGGCCAAGCAAATTATCCAGCTTATATTTCCTGCCGTCATTTTCCGTATATCTATAAAAACCTTTTACATAGTCTTCATTAAGCGGAGTGTATTGAAGATTCCATGTTGGTCTGTCGCCTTTTGAATAAAAAAATATTTTATCGTGCACAGGCCCAAAATGCTCTGTTCCTTGGCCGACATTTCCGTGAGCATCAGATCGCTTCCAAATAAGCTCATTACGATAATTTTCCGCCCCAAAAACCTCATCGATAATGCACTGGATGAAATGTCCTCGACGTGGATCACAATGCAAATAAAGAGAGCCTGCGTCACTTAGCAGTTCACGAAGCAACAACAACCGCTCATACATAAACTGCAAGTAATTGTCGTTCGCCCAGATATCCGTATATTGAACCTGCTCACCAAGACTGTAATCCTCGCCATCCAGCTTGGCGCTCGCTGTCCCGCGTAGATTCACCTTGCGCACATAATCCGCCCCGGAATCGAACGGCGGATCGATATAGATCAGCTTGACCTTGCCCCGAAACCCATTCGCCAACAGGTGCGCCAGCACATCCTTGTTATCGCCGTGGAACAGCAGACCGCCGCGCGGGTAACGCTCCGGCCAATCGCTCCAATTCAGGTCGGCGACGGGATCGGACGCGGTCTCTAACTGGAAACGCTCGATGTGCTGGGCGGGATAGGCGGGAACCGTGCTCAAAGGCTTCTTGCCCACCCATTGCAGCATGGGTCGGCCCTTGGCCTTGGCGATCTTGACGTCTTGGGAAGGATGCAAAGGGATTGCTCCAAAGAGGATGCGGAATGTCGCGGGATTGGCCCGTTAGAGAATGAATGGATGGATGTTGGTATTGATAAAATGTTTAGGTGATTTTTGGGAAAGCTCATACCAGATTGCAGCCGTTCGTGGCGACGTGGCGACATTGAATCCGTTCGTGGTGAGCTTGTCGAACCATGAACGGATTCAATGTCAACCTCGGAGCGCGATTTTCCGTTCATCCTTCGACCCTTCGGCTCCGCTCAGGACTCAGGACGAACGGAAAATCGGTAAAATCTTCCCCGGAAATCACCTTAGCGGGCATTGGCCTCGTCCCGGGCGAATTGGAATCCGGTTAAATCCAGGCGGAATTCGCCGAGTGCGACGGGTTCGCTGTCGGCAATCAAGGTGCGCACATCCTTGCCAAGTTCCGCGAGCGCATCCCCTTCATCGAAAATGGGGCTCACGATATCGCCCAGCGTTTTTCCTTTCCCGGCAATCGCGGGATGCGACCGGCGGCGAGCGACGGTTGCCAATGGCTCGCCGTCATCGACCGTCAATACAATCGCCTCAACGCGATGGTTAACGAACGACTCTGGTAAATCGATCACCAATTGCCGACTCGTGACCTCAAAAAATTGCCGTTGGACTTGCATGGCGTGCTCCACGTTGAGTCTTCTCTTCTGGCTCCCACGCTCCAGCGTGGGAGCAAGGGCCGACGCTCCAGCGTCGCGTGACCGGACGGGCCGCTGGAACGACCCGCCGGCATTCCCACGCTGGAGCGTGGGAACGAGCGGGCAGTGCATGGAAACGCAGCCTATAAGTCATCGAGGCTGACATCGATAAAGGGACCGGCGGCGCGTTCGCGCACGAGCGCGGCATCCTCCAGATCCTGGATCGTCATCAATGATTTCGCCTTGCTGACCGCGAAATTGGGATTGGCCGGATTGACCATGACGGTCTGGCGTCCGGGATGGATCACCAGATCCATGTCCTCCATCGGAATGGCGCCGAGTAAAACCTCATTGCCCAGCACCATCGCGCCGGTGAGACAGCGGCGATTTTCAAAGCCCGCGAGAATTGGCCCCACATAGGGCCGCCGACGCGAGGAGCCATCCGCCGTTTCCACTTCCCGTTCCTCGTAAGTATCCAGGTCGAGTTGCAGGGCGATGTGTTCGGGAATGCAGAGATGAACCGCGCCCGTATCGACCAGGGCCTGGACGGTGAGCGGTTTGATGTCCGGTTTGCGAACATTGCTCAGGGTGATGCTGGTGTAGATCAAGCCCATGGTGCGATCCTCGTTTTAGGTGATTTCCGGGAAAGACTTTACCGATTTCCGTTCGTCCTGAGCTGGTCGAAGGACGAACGGAAATCGTGCTCCGAAGCCGACATTGCATCCGTTCATGGTTCGACCAGCTCACCACGAACGGATGCAATGTCATCGCGAACGTGGGTATAAACTTTTCCGGAAATCACCTTAGTCTTGGGCGACGAAGCGCCGGGTCTCTTCCAAGGCTTCCGCCGGCAAGACGTTCCCCGCGAAAATGACCCGGTAGGTCAGTCGCTCGGGGTCGATGTCGGTCAGTTGGCGCATGGCGACCGCCTTGCGGCCTTCCCGGCTCCGGGGTTGCTGGCCGGTGTCGGCTCTGGCGAGATCGGCGGCGATGTCGGCTCGATGTTGCTCGGATTTGACTTCCACCACCAGACATTTGCCATCCTTGCGCAGAATGACGAAATCCGGGGTGTAGCGATGCCAGCGGCCATCCTCGCCCAGATATTCGGCGTACAGATCGGTCTTGGAGGGGTCGGTCAATCCGCCGGTGAACCACACACCCTCGACGTTCTCCGCGTACTGCGCGATGACATTGAGCGCCTGTTCCAGATAGGCCGCTTCCGGTTCGGAATCGAAGTTGTAGCCTTCGTAATGGAACGATTTGTCCCGCGCGAAGCCTTGGTTCGGAAAGCTGTCCGCCATCCGGTAGAGGTGTTCGCGCGATTTCTCGAAGCTGATCCGGGCGGTATAAAAAGGCGTGCCGTCCGCGTCGGTGTGCCGCTGGAAGCCGTCGGGCTTGACCAGGGCCAGGGCGATTTCGACCTCCTGCCAGTCTTCCTCGTACTCGCGCCGTTGCGTTTCGATCTGTTGGGACAGGGCGTCCAGATGATGAACCGGAATCGTCGCCCCCGCGCCGTAGAGGGCGCGCAAGGCGGCCAGCAGTTCGGACATGGGCAGATGGTAATTGGCGGCCAGTCCACCGGCGGCGGAATAGAGATCGAGCGTGTCGGGTTCGGCGTGCAGCGCCTCGGTATCGATGCGGGTCAGTTGGCCGCGTCCGCCCACCTCGACGATAGACCAGGTGTCCAGTCGCCCGGCCAGCGGGGCGTCAATCTCGGGACGCTGAAACGCCAGGGGCGAGACACCGGAAGGGTCCGCGCGACGCCGAAACCGCAGCACGCGTTTCTTGATCGACAGGGGCGGTAGATCCGGCTTGTGCAGACGGATGTCTTTTTCGAGACGTTCGGCTTGCGTCGCGTTGAGATCGTTCAGCGTGGTGCCGTAGGTTTCGACGAGTTGCCGTTCGAGGATGGATTCATTTTCCCGCGACACATAGATGCGGGCCGGGGTAGCGTTGCCCGGAACCTGACGCAGACAGCGAGTCGCTGCTTGCAGGACGAAATTGTTGCTGCCTGTGAGCCGCCGCACCAGACCGCAGGCGAACAGGCTGGGGCAATTCCAACCCTCGGTGCCCATGTTCACCAACAGCACGATGCGGTGTTGGGCACTCGGATCATGGGCCAGACGGTAGAACTCGGCCTTGACCGTCTCCGCTGACTTGGCATCCACCGCCAGCAAGACCGCTGGAGCAATGGCGCGTTGGGCAAGCGTGGATTCGATGGCGGTTCGCAGTTCGTCGCGGGCCGCGACGGTCGGAAAATAGAGCGCCAGACGGGCCGGCGAGCCGTCCGGAAGTCGCGTCTCCCAATAAGTGTCGACGAAATCGGTCACGATCTTGGAAACCAATAGGGAACCGTGTTCGTCGTCCAGGCTGAAGACCTTGATGTTGCCGGCGACGTCCTTCAGTACGCCATCCTGGATGCCCTCCCCGAGTCCGTACCAGACCACGACATCGCGCAGGGGTTGCCGCTCGAAATAGGGCGTGCCCGTGGTGTTCACGACCACCACCAGGTTGGTTTCCTGAGCGAGATAATCCACCGTGCGGCGCACCTTCTTGATGCCCTGTTCCTTGAAAACCGGCTCGCCGCTATCGGGGTCTTTCTCCCATTTGCCCAACAGCTTCTGCCCATAGGTGTGGTGGGCCTCGTCGGAGAACACCGCCAGATGGGGCAGGCTGGCAATCTTTTGCAGCCGAAGGTTGGCGATTTCCTCGGCCTCTTCCGCCTTGGTATTGGCGAACAGCCGGAATTGCTGCCCGTTGCCGCGCACGGCCGGTTTCTGGATGCGGATCTTTTCGGTGTTGGTGACGATCAGGTTATAGGCGCTGCCGTCGATCACGCCGGAGAGTTCCTTGTCGCCATCGCGCGTAAAGGTCAGTTTCAGACTGGCGGCAAACAGCTTCTCGAAACGGGGCGGCAGGAGCTTGCCGAAGGGGATGTCCGAGATTTCGCGCAAGGATTCGATGATGGTTTTCCCTGGGGCGAAGATCAGGGCGTTTTGCACGAAGGGTCCGTCCGGATATTCCTGCGCCATGGCGAATTCGGTCGCGACGATGGCGCCGATCAGGATGGTTTTCCCGGCGCCCATCGCCAGGGCCAGGATGTAGGAGGGGTAATCGAGCGTCAGAGTCTCGCGCAAACTTTCCAGATGATTGGCGCGGACGAAGGCGTTATCGGTGCGGATGCGCGCGAATAGGACGTCGAAATCATAATCGGCATCCTCGAATGCCTTGGCCGAGAGTCCGAGTGCCTCGCGGCGCTCCGCTTTCTTGGGGAAACAGCGCGCGTACAGGTCCGGAATTTTCGGTGTGCCCTCGACCAGCCGGAGAAACCAATAGACTTCCAGCGCGCGGAATTGGGCCTTGCGCAGGTAGCGTAGATGGCCGGTTCGTTCGTCATCGATGGCATGGCCGAGGATTTCGGCGATGGCGGGATAGTCCGCGCACGGATAGCCTTCCGCGCGCCAGGCATCGACACGGGCGGCGATCAATTCGTGAAATAGGTTCATGACGACTCCCCTTCGTCGCGCGTGGCGCGCCCGGCGCGCTTGCGACCCTGGGCGGCGCTCAGAATCCCCCGCAAGATATTCATCTCGACACGATCCGGACGCGCCCGATTGAACAGCCGCCGCAGACGCCGCATCAGCTTGTGCGATTGCGCGGGATCGCCGAAACCGATCGCCAGCAGCGTTTCGGCCAGATGACCATGAAAGCCTTCCATCTCGTCCGCCGTCGCCAACTCGCGCGGCGGATCGAGGAGCCGCTCGCCGCGTTCCTCGCGCGCCACGCGGCGAATCTCGTAGGCCAACACCTGCGCCGCCGCGGCCAGATTCAGCGAACTGAAATCGGGATTGGTCGGGATGTGCACCAACGCATGACAACGCGCCAGTTCCACGTTCGAAAGCCCCGAACTCTCGCGCCCGAAGACCAGGGCGACATCGTCCTCGGCGGCCTCGTCGAGCAGTTGCCGCGCGCACGCCGAGGGCTCCAGCAGCGGCCATTCGATGGTGCGCAGACGGGCGCTCGCGCCGATCACCAGACGACAGCCGGCCAGCGCGTCGGGCAGGCTCGCATGGAGGCCGGCTCGCTCCAGCAGATCGTCCGCGCCCGAGGCGCGCGCCAACGCCTCCGCGTCCGGCGGATGCTTGGGTGCCACCAGTTCCAGGCGCGACAGACCCATGGTCTTCATCGCCCGCGCCACGGCGCCGATGTTGCCGGTATGGGTCGTCTCGACCAGCACGAAACGGATGCGCGCCAGCGATGCGGTCATTTGGTCTATCATGTCGGGCTAAATCTTCAGAAAATCGCGCTGTATCGTCAGCCTATGATACAGCGACTGCCCGGATATCCCGCAAACCATGCACCCAAGTCTAAACATTGCCATCCGCGCCGCCCGTAGTGCCGGCCGTCTGATCATGCGTTACTCGGATCGGCTCGAACAGCTCCAGGTCGAGTCGAAAAGCCGCAACGATTTCGTCAGCGATGTCGACCGCGCCGCCGAGGCGGCGATCATCCAGGAACTGCGCAATCGTTTCCCCGGCCACGCCATCCTCGCCGAGGAGAGCGGCGAGCAGGGCAGCGGCGACTTCCAGTGGATCATCGACCCGCTGGACGGCACCACCAATTATCTGCACGGCTTCCCGCAATTCTCGATCTCGATCGCGCTCAAGTATAAGGGGCAGCTCGAATGCGGCGTCGTCTACGACCCCACGCGCGAGGAACTTTTTACCGCCGCGCGCGGGCAGGGCGCCCAGCTCAACGACCGCAAGCTGCGCGTCGCCACCCGCCCGTCGCTCGAAGGCGCGCTGATCGGCACCGGCTTCCCCTTCCGCGATCAGCGCCACATCGACGCCTATCTCGGCATGTTCAAGGCCATGACCCTGGAGACCGCCGGATTGCGCCGCCCCGGTTCGGCCGCCCTGGATCTCGCCTATGTCGCCGCCGGGCGCACCGATGGGTTCTGGGAAATCGGCCTCTCGCCCTGGGACTGCGCCGCTGGCGCTCTGCTGATCCTGGAGGCCGGCGGCGCCGTCACCGACTTCGGCGGCGGCACCCGCTTCCTGGACACCGGCAACCTGATCGCCGGCAATCTCCGGATCCACCGCGCCATGCTTGATCTGCTGACGCCCTTCATGACCGAGCAACTGCGCGCGTGAGCGTCTCCAAATCGGCTTGGGATACCGAACTCCGGTTGAGGCACGCTCCGGGCCAAAGCCCGGAGCGGTCTCAAGCCAGTAACTGCGAGACGAACAGAGAGGAGATATTGTTGGCCTGACTGAGCATGGCAATGTTCGCCTGGCTCAGGATAAGGTTACGGCTTTGCTCCGCTGTCGCGCGGGCGTAGTCGGTATCCTGGATGCCGCTCTGGGCCGCCGCCACGTTGACGTTGCCCTGCTTCAACGCGCGAATGCTGGCTTCGAAGCGGTTCTGGGCGGCGCCAAACTCACCCTGTATCCCGCTGAGATAGTCTGTGATCTGGTCCGTCGTCTTGAGCGCGCTGGCGGCGCCGGCGGCGGTCGAAAGGTCGATGTCGTCGAGGCCAAAGGTCTTCATCTGTTCCTGAAGGTCGCGGGTATTAACGATCATGGCATCATTCGCCCTGGCGCTCGCCTGAATCCCAAGTTCGCCTTCCCGCGGGAGCAACTTAACCCCATTGAATGAGGTGCCTTCGATGGTCTGGGCGATCTGTTCCCGCAACGCGCTGACCTCGGTCTGAAGGTTGGCGCGATCCGAATCGGAGAGCGTGCCGTTCATGCTCTGGAGGCTCAGATCGCCGATCCGCTGTAGGTTTTCGCTGATTTGGCTGACCCCGGCCTCTGCCGTCTGCATCATCGAGATCCCATCGCTGAGATTGCGAACCCCCTGGGCGTCGCCGGTGAGTTGGGCGGCGAACTGAGAGATGAGCGCCAGTCCGGTGGCATCGTCGGCGGCGCCGTTAACCCGCTTGCCTGAAGCGAGGCGTTCCTGCGTCGTCTCCAGGGCACCCTGACTTCGGTTGAGGAGGCTCTGCGCGCCTAGCGCCATCTGATTGTTGATTCCCACCATCGCGGTCACCTTCCATCAATTGATTGACATAAAAAATTATAGGAGAAAGAGGTATCCATCGAAACGCACGATGCGCAGCGATTGCGGCAACGGCTGGGGGCGCTGGATCGAGACGACTTGGGACGAGGGCCGGATTCTGGGGTTTACGTTGTTGGCGTCGCGGTTTGACGTGTGAGGGTAGTGCCGTCCGTGGCGCGGACGGTTAATGCGCCTCGGTCAGTTCCAGCCGGTGTTTGTCAACACTCAAGCGGCCCTGCGTGGGCCGAGCAAGGAATCCGGGTCAAAGTCGCCAAGGCCGATCTCGGACAGTGGCACCTCCATCACTTCCGCCTGCGTTTTAACCACATCCAGAATGTCATAATAGGCCGCTTTCAGGCCGTGCTCGAACGGTTCATCGACCGCCTGCTCCGCAGCCGCCTTAGCTGTCCTGACGACCTCCTCCAAGAGGATTTGATAGTCAATTTGCGCGCTCATTTTTCCCGGCCAATAAAGCCGCCTCGTCCGCTGCCTGTTCGTAGACGGCGCGCAGATACTCCGGGAGCAGATGGGCGGGATAGGTCCGGTTGCGCAGCTTGCCGAGGTGCCACCACCAGTGGGCGAGCGGACGCGAGGCATCGTCCTCCAGCAGTCCCGGATTGATGTACTCGTTGACTTGAGTGGCCTCAATGACGATTTCGTCAAGCTCGCGCACATCTTGGGATTGCGCCACGGCTTCGCTCAAGGCTTCACGCGCCGCTCGCAGGCCAAGACCCTCGCCGTCGAGCGAGAATTGATACTCGGCGTATTCCTGATAGCGCATCAGCGGATCAAGTCGCTTAACGTCTATAAAGCCTCTCCAAAGTCGTCGTTCAAATTGGGATACAGACTGACGTGCGTCCCATCCGGGTCGAGAATCGCAATCCATCCCTCGCGGACTGAACGGACCTGATAACGCACGCCATGACTCCGGTAGACGTGGGCATGCGGGTCATTGAGCACGCGCGCAAACAGCGCATCGAAGGCGTCCAGGTCGGGAATTGGGCGCCCGTCGCGATAACTTCTCTGCATGTAGTGTAGCTCGCGACTATCCACCCGGCCGGGGTTCCGACGGGTCCGTCGGAGAAAGTCGGCGACTTCGGGCGTGTCCCGGTACGCGTCCAGACGCAGCAGCGTCCTCTCGATTTCTTTCTTGTTTCTGTTGAGGTTTTTCATCCGCCACTGGGAATGGTCGCGGGCATATCGCAAGGTCTCCCGCGCCGCCTCCTTCGCTGAATGCGGCTCTTCGCTCATCGCGCGCCCGGCATCCTCGGCGGCGCGGTGCGCCACAGCAGGTCGATCTCCTCGTCGGTGAGCTGGTATGCCTCAAGGACCAGATCGGACATCCGCCGTTCCAGGGCGCGCAGTTGGGCGGTACGGGCCTGCTCGGCGGTGGCGTAGTGACGATGGGTGTCGGTCAGCTCGGTGATGGTCTGCGGGGTGAGGCGGGGAGCGCCCTTGGGGCGGCGTTTGCGGACTGCGGCGGCGAACGCCTCGCCGGTCAGGTCGGCGAAGGTCTCCAGACGCTGACCGGGCTTGTCGACGCCGAGTTCCAGACGCAGCCAGGTCAGCAGTTCGCGGGATTTCTGCTGGGTGACGCGTGTCAGCTCCAGGGTGGCGGCGGCGTGCTCCTCGATTTCGCGGCGAAGCGCGGGGGGCGGGTCGGCGATCGGCAGGGTCTCCATGCGGAAACCGGCCGGGTTCAGTGCCTCGTCCTTCATGTGCGGCAGATAGCGCCAGTTGTGCCACCAGAGGAGCGGGGAGTTGAGGACGGCAAGCAGGTAGTGATCCGAGGTTGGCAACAGGAAGACCTTATTGTTGCCGTAGAGCGCACCATCGGAGAAGGCGTACTGGGGGTGGAACTGGATCTCTTGGTAAAGGATTTTCGGCCGCTCAAAACTCTCCCAATACTCGACGCTGTCCTGAATCTCGTACCAAGCATAGCGGCCCGGCTTCCTTCCAGACCAGTCACCATCCTTGGCCGCGTCCCAATCGCCCGGCCTTGGCTCAAGTCGCCCGCGGAAGCGTTCCAGATGCGCCCGGATCGACGGATAGGCATCGATCTCAAAACCACGACGCGCAAAGATCATCCACAACCCTTGCCATTCCGGCACCCAGCGACCAATGTCCTGCCCGCGCAGATACGGTTTGATCATCCCGGCGCAGCCGGGATCGTCGCAGATCAATCCGGCGCGGGTCGTCTCGTCGATCAGAAAGGCTTCGTTCAGTCCGGTCAAAACACCACGATACGGTTTGACTCCCACGAACTCGGCCAGCGGCACCCCGCGCTCGCACAGCCGGCCCATCAGGGTCTCGACATCGGGCGGTTCCAGGCTCCAGGGTTCGGCGCCGTAGCGCGACCAGGGGATCGGATAGCCGTGCTCATGGATATAGTTGTCCAGTGACAGCTCGGCCGGACGGTC
Source organism: Thiocystis violascens DSM 198 (assembly GCF_000227745.2). NCBI lineage: Bacteria > Pseudomonadati > Pseudomonadota > Gammaproteobacteria > Chromatiales > Chromatiaceae > Thiocystis > Thiocystis violascens. Next base: position 3,448,906 of record NC_018012.1, read on the forward strand.
GCGCGGGATCGGGCAGATCCGCACCAGGGATGGCTCCGACGCGGGCTCGGGGGCGCGGTGGCGGGCGACCAGGATACAGGGGAAGGTGTCGGCGTCCTCGAAGATGGGCGCGTGGCCGAAGTCCAGGATTTCTTCCAGCTCGGCGCGCGCGGCGAAGAGTCGGCGCAACGGCTCGCCATAACCGGCGCGCAGCCATTTGTTGGTGACGATGTCGCTCAATTTGCCCTGGGGGGCGAGTAGCTCCAGGCCGCGCTCGTAGAAATAGACATAGAGATCGGCAACCCCGTGATAGCTGGCGTAACGCGCGGCCAGATAGGGCTTGAGCGGGCCAAGTGATTCCTGGCGCACGTAAGGCGGATTGCCGACGACGATATCGAAGCCGCCCTGGGCCATGACCTCGGGAAAGGCGGCGTGCCAGTCGAAGGCGCGGGTGTCCGCCGGCAGGCTGGCGAAGGCGTCGACGAGGGCCAGTGGGGCGTCTGGCGGCGGCGGCTCCACCAGCGAATTGCCGCAGCGGATGTTGGCGTCGAGGTTGTTGAGCGGCTTGTCCTGACGCGCGGTCTTGAGCCAGAGACTGAGCTTGGTGATCTCGACCGACTCGGGATTGAGGTCCACGCCGAAGAGGTTGTCTTGCAGAATCTGGCGGTTCAGATCGAACAGCCCCAACTGCGCGGGCGTCCCTTGCAGTTCGGCGATGGCGCGGTTGACCCGCTCGTATTCGCCGATCAGAAAATCGAAGGCGGCGACCAGAAAGGCCCCGGAGCCGCACGCCAGATCCAGCACCTTGATCCGGCCCAGTACCTCAAGCAGATCGACCCAGACTTTCAGTCGGGTCTCGTTCGACAGCGGGCCGGGCTTGCCGGTGCGGTGACGGGTCTCGATCTCGGCGTGACGCTCGGCGAGCCAGCCACCGATGGTGCGCGACACCATGAAGCGGGTGATGGGCTCGGGGGTGTAGAAGATGCCGTCACGCTTGCGCCGCGAGCGCTGTTTATCCGCACTCTCGCCCCGGATCTCGGCGCGCAACGACTCCAGGTCGGTGATCGACTGCTCGAAAATGTGCCCGAGGATGTTGACGTTGAGATCGGTCTCGAAGTCGTAACCGGCGAGGGCCGCGATGCCATCCAGACCCGCGTCGGCCACTCGCAGGGCGTCGAGCACGGGATCCGCGGCGAAGAGTCCGCCGTTGTAGGCGTTGATGCGCAGGGGCGGATGGCCCTGGTCGACGGCGCGGAAGAGTCCGCACAACTGCTGCCAGCGCGAGACCTGGACGAAGCCCTCGCTCTTCGCCTCCAGGGCCTGCGTGAGCACCTTGGGCGGCAGGAGTCCGGTGTCCTCACAGACGCAGATGAAGAGACAGCGATCGAGGATCTTTTGGGTCAGCTCCAGGAGATGGACGCCATGCGCATCCGTCTCCCGGTCGACGGGCGGCGGGTTGTCACGGCGCAATTGATCGAAGAGATCGAGGCGCAGATCGCGATAGACGACATAAAACGCCTTACCGATGCGCTCCTCTTCGACATGGGTGTGGGTGGCCAGACGCTCGACCGCGCTCTCGCTGTCCGGCGTGGTTCCGAATAGGTTTTCGCGGCCAAGCAGGAACAGGAAGGTGCGCAGATGCTCGGGGTCGGCGAGCGCGCCCAGGTCGAAACGCTGACAATAGCCTTGGCCGCGATCGGTGCGATAAAGACGCAGCTCGATGAAGTTGCCGACCAGCACCCAGCGGCAGCCGTCGACCCTGGCGGCATAGCCGAACGCCTGCTCGACCGGGGTAAGCCGACCATAGCCCGCCGCCTGCCGGGCGTCCAGATCGGCGCCGGGGGATTTCAGTTCCAGCACCGCGCGGGTGCGCTCGATGACCGCGCCCGAACCCGTACCGGGGCCGTACCAGCCGAGACGGGCATCCGGCGGACGATAGCCCTTGACCGCCTTGGAGCTGGTCTCGGGTTCGAGATGGTGCAGCCCGTCGGCGCCGACGATCTGTCGATAGCCGAGTAGTCGGTCGATGACCTGGCTCAGGAACTGGCCTTGGAGCGGCTTTTCCTTTTGGCCGAGCAGCGCGCCCGTGCCGGCGCTCGCGGCCCAACTCGCGGCGATGTGGCGCTGCTCCGCGTCGAGGGCGGGCGTGAAACCGCGTTGCGCTTCATTCAGGAGTCGCCGGTTGAACAGCGGTTTGAAGTTGTCCGTGCTGGCCATTCGCGGCGGTGCTCCCATTCGTCGAGTGTTCCCAAATGAGTCGGTCTGTCCAGCCGGCTCGGCCCACTGCCATTAAGTTAAGGATTTTCCGTTCGCCCTGAGTCCTGAGCTTGTCGAAGGGTCGAAGCCTGTCATGAGATTGTCGAATGGGGCGGACGGAAAACCCTAAGCCTTTGAGTATTAAGCCGTTCATGGTTCGATGGCCTCGCCACGAACGGCTTCACTGAATGGCAGTGACGGTTGGCTGCGGTGCGCTCCGGGGGCTCCTCCGTGGGCTCCTATTAGATCGTTGCGGATCGACCAGGGCATCAGCTTTGCTTATTCAAACTCAAGACCTTGAATCGTCAGCGAGTTCCAGAACTCACGATGAACCGCCCGGCTGATCTCGCCATCGAGATAGACCTCGATCACGCCTGCCCCGCTTCCCGCGCCGCCGAGGGTCTCCGCCAGCGCCTCGCGAAATCCGGCCCCGTCGCTGACCGCGCGATGGGCGATCCCGAATGGACGCAGCAGTTCACCAAGCGGGAGTTCGACCGGCGTGCGCCAGAGTCGCTCGAAACCAGGCAGTCCCCGTTGCGGGAGATAGTCGAAGATTCGCCCGCCGCCGTTGTTCAGGACGATGCAGGGGCGGTCGAGTTGACGTAGCAGCAGCAGGCCGCTCAGGTCGTGCAGAAAGGAGAGATCCCCGAGCAATCCCGTCGTCGGGATGCCGCTGGCGTTCAGTCCGGCGAGCGTGGATGACTGACCGTCGATCCCGCTCGCGCCGCGATTGCCGAACACGCGCAGCGCCGTGTCGCGGCGGCCGGACCAGGTGTCCAGTTGCCGGATCGGCATGGAGTTGGCGCAGAACAGACCATCGCCCTCGGGCAGGGCGGCGAGCAAATCGGCGAGCAGATGGGGCTCGCACCAGGGGAACCGCGCGAGAGCGTCGGCGGCCAGAAGGTCCAGTTGGCGCTCGGCGGTTGTCCAGCGGGCGAGCCAATCCAGGGACGTGGGGCTCCCGCCTGGCGGATCGATCTCCGACGCGGCGAGCCAACGGCAGACGCTGGCGGCGTCCGCGCGAATCCGTAGCCGGACATCCTGCGTTGGATCGCTCCAACCCTGCCCCGGATCGACCAGGATGGTGGGGATGTCGGCCAGCCAACCGAGCAGGATTTTGGAGACGGGCGCGTGGCCAACGCGTAGTACCCAGTCGGGTTTCAGCGCCGCCGCCGCGTGGGGGTTGCGCAGCAGACTGTCGTAGCGGGCGATGCGATGTTCGGAGCCGGGGCCGAAGCGCAGTCCGGAGAGCGGATCGCAGAGCACGGGGACGGCCAGCCGCCTGGCGCAGGCCCAGAGCGCGTCGGCGAAGGCGGGCGGGCAGACGCCCGGTCCGCAGCAGATCAGGCCACGGCCGGAGAGCAGGGAGGCGAGGTCGGGAATTCCGGTGTTTTGCCCCTCGTTCCAGATGGCCTCGCGGTGCGAATGGGGCCGCTCCGAGCAGAATTGACTGGATGCTGGAGCATCCATGCTTGCTCCCACGCTGGAGCGTGGGAGCCAGAGTGGCCGAGTGTGCCGGAGGGTTGGCGTTGGCGCGGGCGCCGCCTCGCAATCCGCGGCAGGCACGAGCGGTTCGCGAAACGGCAGATTGAGATGCACCGGCCCCGGCCAGTTTCCCAAGCTCACCGCCGCCGCGCGAGCGCCCAGCGCGCGCATCATTTTGAGCGCGGCCGGCCCCTCTTCAGACGCGCCGGGGTCGTGGAATTCGCGCACGAAGCCGCCGAACAACCGGGTCTGATCGATGGTCTGGTTCGCCCCCCAGTCGCGCAGCTCGGGCGGGCGGTCGGCGGAGAGCAGGATCAGCGGGATGCCGGATTCGGACGCCTCGATGACGGCCGGAAACCAATGCGCGAGCGCGCTCCCGGAAGTGCACAGCAGGCCCACCGGTCGGCCCGAGACCCGCGCCAGGCCGAGTGCGAAAAAGGCGGCGCTGCGCTCGTCCAGGATCGGTGTCAGTTCCAGTTCGGGCTGGCGCTGGCCCGCCAGCACCAGCGGGGTGGAACGCGAGCCGGGCGAGAGCACCAGCCGCCGCATCCCGCCCGAGATCAGCCCGTCGAGCAGCGCGAGCGCCCAGCGCAGATTGCGGCAGCCTTGATCCGTCGTGTCTTCGCGGCTCATTGCAATTCAAGCGAACTGAAGCGCGGTCGACATGGCGGCGAGCTTGTGCTCGGTCTCTTCCCATTCGCTCATGGGATCCGAACCGGCGACAATTCCGGCCCCGGCGTAGAGGTCGGCGATCCGCTCGCTGATGCGCGCGCAGCGCAGCAGCACCCAGAGTTCGCCGGTCAGATCCGGCTCGACGATGCCGGCGGCGCCGGTGTACCAGCCGCGCTCCAGCGGTTCGCTCCGATCCAGCCAGTCGCGCGCTTCCTGACGCGGCTGTCCGTTGGTCGCCGGGGTGGGATGGAGCAACTCGGCGAGTCGAAAGACATCCACGTCTGGGTGTAACTCGCCCCGCACGATGCTCCGCAGATGCTGGACGTTGTTGAGTTGCAGAATTCGCGGGCCATCGGGCGGCTCCAGGGAGCGGCTGCATTGGCTCAACGCCTCGGTCACGGCCTCAACCACAACCTGATGCTCGCGCAGATTCTTTTCGCAGGTCCGCAGACCCCGGGTGATTTGCGCGTCGCGCTCGGCGTCCTCGGCGCGACAGGCGGTGCCGGCGATGGCGTCGGCCTCGATGCGGTCGCGGCGCTGGGTGAAGAGACGCTCGGGGGTCGCGGCGACGAAACTAGTCCGATGGCGACGGATGCTCACCACCTGGCAGGAGGGAAACAGATAGGTCAGGGCCGCGTTGAGCCGGGTTAGGTCGAAGCGTCGCTGGCCAGTCAGGCGCAGGCGGCGACAGAGAACGACTTTGCGCAGTCGCTCCTGGTCGATCTCGTCGAGCGCGGCGAACACCAGTTCGCGCCAATCCTCCTGATCGGGCGTGCTGAGGCCACGATCCAGGTGCGCCGGCGTGAGCGGGTCGAGCGCTGGCAGATCGAGCAATGGCACGATCTGGTCCAGTTGGTTCTGCCAGCGTGTTAGTAGGGAGTCGATCCCCATCGGTAGCGCGGTGGTGAGGATGAGCGCGGCCTGTCCATCGTGCGAGCAGAGCGCCAGTTCCGGCAGCCAGAAGATGGCGTTCGGCAGTTCCGCTAGCCCCGCGTTCGGCGATTCGTTGGGCGAGGCGGCAAAGCCCAGCATCCCGAAGCCCAGAAAGCCGGTTTCGTCCGGATCCATGTGCTGCCAGTTGGCCGCGACGCCCTTGGCCGCCGCGCGCAGAATCCGCAAGCGGTCCGGACCCCGCGCCCGCCACTCGCCGGCGATGCCGTAGCCGGCGCGCAGGTCGCCGCGATGGTTGTGCGCGAAATGGAACTGCGGTCCCGCCAGATCGGGCGCGATACCGAGCCCGTGGGGGAGTTCGAGGATCAGCGAGGCATAGCCGCCCGGTTGTCCGAGGGGCAGGGTGCCGATCGTTTCGTGGAGGCGAGCCTTGAGCTGCTCCAGAACTTTGAGCGGTGCGAGCATGACGGGATCGTGAAGACAGGAAGTCGTGGGCCGGGGCATGGATGCTCTGCATCACTGCCATTAAGTTAAGGATTTTCCGTTCGCCCCATTCGACAAGCTCATGACAGGCTTCGACACACTCAGGGCGAACGGAAAATTCTGGGCGCCATTAAGTTAAGCCGTTCATGGTTCGACCCTTCGACGGGCTCAGGACTCACCACGAACGGCTTAACTTAATGGCAGTGATGCTCTGCATCCATGCCGTGATGCGCGCGGACGCGATCAGGTCGCGCTCAGTCGGTCTTGAGCGTCGACCAGAAGCGGTCGATGGCGGCGGCGGTTTCGGCGGGTTTCTCCCATTGGGGCATGCCACGGGTGGGTGTGAGCTGTTCAGCCCGCCAGCCCGGATGACGGCTCAGAAAGCCCGGCAATTCGTGGAAGTCGATGTTCGGATCCTTGTCGTAGACCACCAGAACCGGCTGGGTCAGTTTACCGTACAGGGTATCACCCGCCTTGGGGGTGAAAAGTTGACCGGACAGGAAATACAGCGGGGCATACTTGGCGCCCGGCTGGTGCGTGGTCGCATGAGCGTAGTCGACGAGTCCGGGCGGGATGGCGCCCTTGAACACCTGATTGTAAAAATATTTGATGCTGGGGCGCGTGGTGAGCAGGCCGAACAGCCCGTCATTGATCACCGGCACGCTCAACGCCTTGTGAGCACGCTCGGCCGCCTTGCCGGTCGGAAGTCCGCGGATGTTGAATCCAGTGGGCGACAGCAGGGCCAGACTGGCCACCAGTTCGGGTTTCATCAGGGTCGCGCGGGCGGCAAACTCGCAGCCGAGCGAAAACGCGATCAGATCGGCCGTGGACTTGACGATCGTCTCCAGGAATTCGGCGATGACGCCGGCGAACAACTCGGGCGAATAGCGCCGGTTGCTGCGGTCGGAGTGTCCGAAGCCGGGAAGATCCAGCGCGAACACCGGACGCTGCGAGCGATAGTGCTCGAACAGCGGCTTCATCTCGAAGGCGCTCGGCGCGGCGTTGATGCTGTGAATCAGGACCAGCGGACGGCCGGTGGCGGATGTGTCGGCGTAATAGTGAATCCGCCCGCCAAGCCGCGAGACATAATCGTGACGGGAGGCGTCGATGGCGGCGGGAAGCGACGGGTTGCGGGTCGTGGCGGTGCTGCCAGCGCGGGCGATAGCGGAGTCCATGTGCGAATTACCTCGTTTGCGAACGGTTCTGTCGATTGCGTTGTGCCCGGATGTCCTGCTCGGCGCGGCGGCAGATCTCACGGGTTAGACCTTTGAAGAGCCTCCGGTGAAGAGGCTCCAGCGAATACCAGTACAGCAGTCCCCAGACCCCGGCTGGATGCCAGTAGGCGGTGGCGGTCAGACGGGTGCCCCCGGTGGTCAGCGGTTCCAGCTCGAATTCCAGCACGCCGGCACCCGGCGCGCGCATGCCGAACGCGAGGCTCAGACGGCGTTCGGGCTCGGCGCCCATCACCGTCCAATAATCGATGCGGTCGCCCGTGCGAACCTCCTCGGCATGGCGTCGGCCGCGCTGGAGACCCGGCCCGCCGACGATCCAGTCCATCCATTCGCGGATCGACCAAAGCGTGTTCAGATAGTAATAGCGATTGTCGCCGCCGATGGCCGCCACGACCCGCCAAACTGCGGCGGGGTCGGCGGCGGTCTCGGCGCTGCCGCTCGCGCGCTTGGCGTAATAGGCATAGTCGATCTGTTGATGGCGCACGGCAAAGGCTCCCTCGACCCAGCGGCTGACGACAGCGCCGCGGCGTTCGATCTCGAACGCGGCGCGCACGGCGTCCCGAAATCCCAGCAGGGGCTGGGGGACGAGACGACGCAGTTCCTCGTCCCGGGCGTAAAAGTCATGCCGGAGCCCCTCGATCAGGGCGCGGGCAATGGGGGTCGGCACCGAGGTGATAAAGCGCAGCCAATACGCGGACAGTTGCGGCGTCAGCACCGGGACCGGGATGATCCAGGGTGGCCGTTTGCCGGCTTCCTCGGCGAGGATACGCATCATCTCCGCGTAGGTCAGGGTTTCCGGTCCGGCCGCATCGAAACTGCGCGCGGCGGTTTCCTCCATCCAGGGCACCCGCGCGAGATACCGGAGCAGGTTTTCCAGCGCGATGGGCGGCGATTTCGCGCTGACCCAGCGCGGCGTGATCATCGCCGGCAGATGATAAACCAAATCGCGCATCACCTCGAAGGCGGCCGAGCCCGGTCCGACGATGATGCCTGCCCGGATCTCGGTCACCGGTACCGGTCCGCCGCGCAGCACCACGCCGGTATCGCGCCGCGAGACGATATGCTCGCTCTGCGCGTCGTCCGGCACCAGACCGCCCAGATAAACGATGCGTCTGACCCCGGCAACGCCCGCGGCCTGTGCGAAATGGCGTGCCGCCTCCAGATCCAGGCGCCCGAAATCCCTTCCGGCGGACATCGAGTGGACCAGATAGTAGGCGACCTCGACACCTGCCAGCGCGGCGGCGAGGGTCTCCGGGACCAGCGCATCCGCGCCGACGATCCCGACGCCCGGCCAGCCGCGCGCCTCCAGCACCGCTGGGTTGCGGGAGCAGGCGCGGACCGAGAATCCCTCCCCGAGCAGATAAGGCACCAGATGACTGCCGATGTAGCCACTGGCGCCAAAGACCAGGCACAGAGCCGGCAAGCCGGCGGCTTGCCCGGCGCTGTCTTGCCCCGACTTCTGAGGGATGGTCTGTTTCAACGCAGTCGAGTCAGTCATCGGACGACCTCTCGGGTGCCGGGCGCAACCGTGCGCGGGCCGCATTCGCCACGCGTTCGTTTCAGAATCGCCAGGAATGTCTAAACCTTAATCCTTGCAGGCAGAGGTGCATATCGATGCAACCCCCCCCGTCATTCATGAATCAATCGAATCGGACATGTTCGCGTCAAGCCAAGTTTACAGCGATCTTCATGGCTTGTCTGTTTGTGTCGGGTTGCACGGGGCAGTTTGTCCGCCAGGTCGGGGTCGGTGGCTTGCCGTCGGGACGGCCGGCCGGGATTGCCGTCGCGGACGGCGTCGTGCTCTCCAGGACCGCTTGCGCGCTGCGTTATCGGGTGTACCGACCGGCCGGCGTGGCCCCTGGCGATCTGGCGGTCGTGGGGCATGGGTTCCTGCGCGCCAAGGAGCGCATGACTGGGCTCGCGACCGCCTTGGCCAAGTCCGGCGTGACGACCGCGACACTGGATTTCTGCAACGATCGGCTCTGGGACGGCGGCCATGCTCGCAATGCGCTCGATATGATGACGGTCGCGGACGCACTCGGGGCGCGCCGGGTGGTGTATACGGGTTTTTCGGCCGGCGCGCTCTCCGCGCTGATCGCCGCCCGCAACGATCGGCGCGCGGTGGGCGTGGTGGCGCTGGATCTGGTCGATGCGCGGGCCTTGGGGGTCCGGATGGCGTCCGGTCTGAAGCCGCCCCTGATCGGACTGGTCGGCGACGCCTCGCGCTGTAACGCCTCTCAGAATGGACTAGCGGTCTATGCCGCCAGCCCGAACGCCGTTGTGCAACGAATGATTGGGGCGGATCACTGCGATTTCGAGTCGCCGACCGACTGGGTCTGCCGACTGACTTGCGCGCGCGGCGAGGCGAGCCCCGGATCGCCCCGCCAGGATATTCTTCGCGCGGCCACAGCGGCGGTGCAATCGCTGTTGCGGGATGCGACCGGGTCCGAAGCGTGCGGCGAGGAATGACGCGGCCGGCAGAATTCCAGTCTCCCCAGGCGCCGACAACCGGTCGGCGTTCCCTGGCGTTGGCTTGACGCCTCAGACCTTGTATTGATTCACCAGCGTGGCCAGCCGGCCCGCCAGATCCTCCAGATGACCGGTGGCCGACACCACGGAATCGGTGCTCTCCAACGTCTGCATGGACAGGTGCCGAATACTTTCCACATTGCGGTTCATCTCTTCCACCACCGCGCTCTGTTCCTCGGCGGCGGTCGCGATCTGAGCATTCATCTCGTTGATGCGGTCGACCGACTGCGTGATCGAATCCAGCGATCGGTCGGTCTCCGAGGCCGAGAGGACGCTGCGTTCCGCCTGCTCGCTCCCGCGCTTCATCACGGCCACGGCGCTGCGCGAGCCTTCCTGCAGACGCTGGATCATGGCCTGGATTTCCTGCGTGGCATCCTGGGTGCGTTGCGCCAGGGCGCGTACCTCGTCGGCGACGACCGCGAAACCGCGCCCCGCCTCGCCGGCCCGCGCCGCCTCGATCGCCGCATTCAGGGCCAGCAGATTGGTCTGGCCGGCGATGCTGCGGATCACATCCAGGATCTTGCCGATATTCTCCGATTCGTCGCCCAGCCGACCGATGGCCTCGGCGGCCTCGGAGACGCCTTCGGCTAGTTGCTGGATGCCGTGCACGCTCTCGCGCACGATCACGCGGCCCGCCTGAGCGTCGGCGCTCGCCTGGTGCGCCGCATCGGCGGCGGCGGTGGTGTTGTTGGCGACCTCGGCCACGGTGGCGGACATCTCGTTCATGGCGGTGGCGACCATGTCGGTTTCCTGGTGCTGCTGTTCCATCAGGCGATGCGTGGAGTTGCTCGCAAGCGCCAACTGGCCGACCGACACGGCCACTCCGGACGCAGACTCCTGGATGTTGCCGATCACCGTTGCCAGGCGGGACTGAAGCATCTTGATAGCCTGGAGGATCTCCGCCGTCTCGTTGTTGCGCACGACATGAATGGGGAAATTCAGATCGCCGGCGGCGATCTTTTTCGCCGCCGCGACACTCTCTCGAATGGGCGAGAAGATCGTTCGTGTGCTGACTTGCGCCAGAATCATGCCCGCCGCCAGCGTGGCCAGGCCGATCCAGAGGCTGCCGAACCAGCCGGCGGCGACCGCGCCCAACCCAACCAGCGTAAAAGCCAGGGTGATCCAGACGCCATGCCCGAATTCGGGAATCCATCGCCTGGGCAGATCCTCCAGCTTGCGCTCGCGCACCCGGGCGTAGAGCCGCTCCGCCTGGTCGATCTGCCCGCGCTTCGGTTTCGTTCTGACCGACTGATAGCCGATCAGGGTTTCGCCTTCGTAGACCGGAGTGACATAGGCATCCACCCAGTAATGATCGCCATTTTTGCAGCGATTCTTGACGATCCCGCGCCAGGGTTTGCCCTTCTGCACCGTCGACCAGAGATCCTTGAAGGCTGCCGTGGGCATGTCGGGATGTCTCACCACATTGTGATTGACACCCAGCAGTTCGTCTTCCCGGAATCCGCTGATGTCGATAAATGGCTTGTTACAGTAGGTGATGGTGCCCTTGGTGTCGGTGGTGGAGACGATCACGAGCGACGCGGCGTAATCGTTTTCCCGGTTGGTGACCGGCAGATTGATCTTCATGGTGATGGCCTGAGCGGGTCCGTGTGGTAGCAAGTGATGGCGTAGGGTGAAACAGCCGCTATCATCGCGCATCCGCGCCCGCGGGTATAAGGTGATTTCCTGAAAACAATCTGTCTATGGAGTAGCTGTTCATGGACGGGATGAGCCGTTTTCTCGGAAATCGCCTAAGTCATTCAGGCTAAGGGTCATCGTCGCCGATCGGGTCTGCGGTGGGCCCCTGTATTGGAGGCGGTTGCGTTCTGCCAGGCGGCGGGATTCGCCACTCGCCACTCGCCTGTGTTAAAAATGCCTACCTTCGATACTTCGCTCTCGACACGCACCGGCCACCGAACGCAGATCACACCATGTCGCTGGGATCTATCATGCTCGACCTCGCGGGAACGGCGCTCGATGCCGAGGATCGCGAGCTTTTGGTCCATCCCGCCGTCGGCGGGGTGATCCTCTTCTCGCGCAATGCCGAGTCGCCGGCGCAGATCGCCGAACTCACGGCGTCGATCCATGGTTTGCGCGAGCCGCGTCTGCTGGTCGGCGTCGATCAGGAAGGCGGCCGCGTGCAGCGCTTTCGCGAGGGCTTCACGCGTCTGCCGCCAGCGGGGCGTTTCGGCCAACTGCACGCGCGCGATCCGGCGCGCGCGCGCGCGGCCTGCGCGTCGGTGGCCTGGTTGATGGCCGCCGAGTTGCGGGCCGTCGGGGTCGATTTCAGTTTCGCGCCGGTGCTGGATCTGGACCGGTCGATCAGCCAGGTCATCGGCGATCGCGGCTTTGCGTCCCAGGCGATGCCGGTCTGCGATCTGGCCGCGGCCTGGATGGGGGGCGCCCGGCGCGCCGGCATGGCCTCGGTGGGCAAGCACTTTCCGGGACATGGCGGGGTCGCGGCGGATTCGCATGCCGAACTGCCGACCGATTCGCGTGGCCTCGCGGAGATCGAACGGGAGGATCTGGTGCCGTTCCAGCGCCTGATCGATCATGGCCTGGAGGCCGTGATGCCGGCGCACGTCGTCTATCCGTGCATCGATCGGCGACCGGCCGGATTCTCGTCGATCTGGTTGCGGGACGTTCTGCGCGGCCGGCTTGGTTTTCAGGGAGTCATTTTCAGCGACGATCTCAACATGGCGGCGGCCGGCGCGGGCGGGAATTATGTCGAGCGCGCGCAGTCCGCCGAGCAGGCGGGGTGCGACATGCTGCTGATCTGCAACAATCGGCCCGCGGCGGCGGCAATCGTCGAAGCCTTTGGCGACCGCCGCGATCCGGTCGTTGTCCTGCGTCAGGTGCGCATGCGGGGGCGCGGGCAATTCGATCGCGCGCGTCTGCGCGAACAGCCTGAGTGGGCGCGCGCGATCCGTTCCGTGGCTCAGCTCGAAGAGTTGGAGACGCGGGATCTCGGGCTGGCCGATCCAACCGAAACGGGGCGCGCGGGATGAAGCTCGACGCCATCGAGTACGCCGCCATTGCGGGTCGCGCCGACTGTCTGGTAACGCCCGCGGAAATGGACGCCGCGCTCGATCGGATGGCGGGCGTGCTGACCGAGCGCCTGGCGGGCAAGGATCCGCTGGTGCTTTGCGTCATGACCGGCGGGATCGTCGTGACCGGCCTGCTCCTGCCAAGACTTCACTTTCAATTGCGGCTCGATTATCTCCATGCGAGCCGCTATCGGGGGACGACCAGCGGTGGCGAGATCGTCTGGCGCTACCGCCCGTCGGAAGCGATTCGCGGCGAGCACATCCTGGTTCTCGACGATGTTCTGGACGAAGGCGTCACGCTCGACCAGGTGATCCGCGCCTGCCATGAAGACGGCGCCGCCAGTGTGCTTTCGGCGGTTCTGGTCGAGAAGTGCCGTCCGCACCAGTGCGAGGCCGATGTGGTGGGAGTCCGGGTTCCAAACCGGTATCTCTACGGTGATGGTCTCGACTATAAAAATTATTTCCGAAATGCCCATGGCGTCTTCGCGGTTGCCGACGAAGATCTCTGAATCGCGTCAGCGGCGGCATTCGTCGAGTCGGGCGGAGGCCGAATCGACGCGCCGGGAAGACCCATGGCCACAAGCGCCGCGGGATTTTTCGTGCTGAAGCGGTATTTGGCAAAATGCCAATATAATTAAAGGCTTTTTGACTATTTCGGCGGTTTGGTATACATCCTCTCAAGCAGTCCGGTGGCGCGCTTTCGAGGTGCGTGCGGTAGCGATGTTCGCTGGCCGGCGCGCGGCGGGGTCGGCGCGCCATCGGTGCCCACTCACGAGTGATCGCTAACGAGGATGACGAGGCATGTCTGACCTGAATGTTTACCGCAATTCGCACGCCGAACTGCGCCAGATGATCGACGATCTGAACTCGATTCTGACACCGGAACTGTTGAAGATCCGGCCGAACGCCAAAACCGCCTATGAGCTGCTCTGCGATCTCGGAAAAAAGGTGCGAAGCCATCTGGCGGATGAGGATCGGAGTCTCTATCCGACACTGCTGATTCATGAAGATCCGAAAATCAAGTCCATTGCCTGGGGCTTCATCAGCGGCGAAAAGCCGCTCCGCAAGATTTTCGACGATTACCACAAGCGCTGGCTCAAAAACTGCGATTTTAAATTTACCGACGATTTTCTGGCCGAAACCCATGAGGTCTTCGAGATGGTGGCCAGTCGCATCGATCGCGAGGAACAGGTGCTTTTGCCCAAGCTGCTGGAAATCGGAGTTTTTCAGGAAACGCAGCAGTCCGGATCCCCGAGTTTCTGAGCGCCTGAGGATCCCGAGGCGGCCAAGCCGGCACCAACGCTTCGGTTTGGTTTCCCGAACGCTCTCCGGTAGACTCCTGCGTTTTACCGGTTGTGGGGCGTGAATGTCTCTTCTTGCAATCATCGGGGGGTCGGGCTTTGCGGGAATTCCCGCCTTGTCGGTGCTTGATGCGCGGCAGGTCGACACGCCCTACGGTGAAACGTCGGCCCCTGTCACGCGGGGACGATTCGGCGGGAACGAGGTGCTGTTTCTTCCTCGTCACGGCCCGTCCCACCATCTGCCGCCACATCGGATAAACTATCGCGCCAATCTGTGGGCGTTGCGTGCCTGCGGTGCCAGGCGGGTGATCGCCTTGGCCGCGGTTGGCGGTATCACGGCGCGTTTTTGCCCAACCGCCTTGGCGGTTCCCGATCAGATCATCGACTACACCTACGGACGCGAGCACACCATCTACGATGGCGCGGCCGGGGGTGTCGAGCATATCGACCTGACGGCACCCTATTGCGAAGAGTTGCGTCTTGCCGTGATGGCAGCCTGTGACCGAATGGGACACTCGGTCATCCGTCAGGGAACCTACGGTGCCACGCAGGGGCCTCGATTGGAAACAGCGGCGGAGATCGGACGCTACGAGCGCGACGGTTGCGACATGGTCGGCATGACCGGTATGCCAGAGGCGAGTCTTGCGCGGGAGTTGGATCTCTGCTACGCCAGCTTTGCCTTCGTCGTCAATTGGGCGGCGGGAAAATCCGACGGCATCATCGACATGCGCGAGATCGAGACGAACCTTGCGCGTTGCGTGGAGCGAGTCGAGGCGGTGTTGATGTCCCTTGCGTCTGATCGATAATCGCTGCCCATGGCTTGCGGTGCGGCGGGCGTTGGCGAATTGAACGCCGCTTTACCGTTTTAATTCATCACGTTTGACTACTTGCAGGAGTAACGAAGCATGGCTGACTCGGAAACTACCGCCTCCCGTTCGACGTTCGGTTGGTTGCCGAAATTGATCCTTTGGGCAGTTGTGATCGCCTTTGGCTATCTCTACTTGAATTCCATCGATCAGGAGGAAGGTGGCTCGTCCACCTCCCTTCTGGAGAAAATCGCTCAGTTGAGCCCGATCCCGATTTCGGCCTTGCCAGGCTCGGCATCCAAGTCGGATCCCGCCGCGGAAAGTCAGGTCATGGCGAGTCCGGCTCAGCAGTCGCCGGCCGCCGAATATCCCGTTTCCAAGGCTCCGGAAACGCCCAAGGCCCAGGAATCCCGACCGGTCAATGAAGCGGAGTCGGCTGTTTTCGCAAGATCCCTGATGAACGAAGCGCCCGCGACGGCGCCTGCCGCCGTTCAGCGCCAGACCGTCGAGCAACCGCGGGTTCCGGCGTTCGATCGTCGGATGACAAATGATGCCGTGGCGCCATCCATGCCGGAGTCCGCGCAGTCCGCCGCCCCGCCAGCCTGGGCGGTACCGCCGATGATGGCGCCCGAAGAGTCCACGCCTCCGGTTCGGCAGGCTCCTTACGATTGGGAGTCGATGGCGAGGCAACAGGCGCGGATGCAGGCTGAATATGCCGCCATGCGCCGCGAGGCGGACGAGCGGATGCGTCAGTACTGGGAGGGCATGTCGGCGCCTGCCGCCGGGCCTTATGGCTATCCCGGCTATCCCGCGGGTTACGGCCCCGGAGCCGTCGCGCCTCAACGCTAAGGTCAATCCGCCGACGCGCGGCGGGCGCCCTCTGCCCGTCGCGCCGGACGGAAATTTTTTGCACGCGACTGCTGGGAATGCGGGTCAGCGGACACTTGCATGTTTCCTATGCTTCCATGCGCGATTTCGATACAGCGGTGGGAGATACTTGTGCTTGTGGCTTCGCGCATCCAGCCTTGCGCTTTATGGAAAGAGCGGATAGACTCCCAGTGCTTAAGGAGAAGGCGGTTTAGTCACCATCCACATCTGCCGTCCATAAGGCCCCGTTACGGGGTTTTTTTATCGCTCTCGAAATGGTGCCATGGGCTGATAAGAGCGCTATGGTGCGGTAATGAGGTTGGGCCAATGGCCCAATTTTTGTTTCTGAAGGGCGGATTATGCAGTCGGCAGACAGCAGTATTACCAAATTGGCGCGCGGGGTTGTGGAGCCCATGGGCTATGAGCTCGTGGGCGTGGAATTTTTTCCGCATGGTGCCAGTGGCGCCACGCTGCGGGTCTATATCGATCATGAGCGGGGCATTACGGTGGATGACTGCACCGCAGTCAGTCACCAGTTGAGCGGCGTCCTGGATGTCGAGGATCCTCTCCCCGGGCACTATGATCTGGAGGTGTCCTCGCCCGGCATTGATCGGCCGCTGGTCTTTCCCGAGCATTTCCAACGTTTCGCGGGTCGTCGCGTCAGAATTCGCCTGGCTGAAAAGCTGGATGGGCGCCGCAGGCTGGAAGGCATGCTGCTAGGTTTCGAGGCCGGAACGATCAAGCTGGATGCCGATGATCGTCTTTGGGAGATTCCGCTCGATGATGTGGAGTCCGCTCGTCTCGTCTACGAATTTCGAGCCTCGGGCGAGACGGCACGCAATGATGACGATTGATGGGTCGCAAGCGCTGAGTTGGATACAGGTAGCATGAGCAAAGAAATTCTACTGGTCGTCGAAGCCGTTTCCAACGAAAAGGACGTCTCCGAGGATGTGATCTTCGAGGCGATCGAGGCGGCTTTGGCATCGGCGACCCGCAAGAAACATGGCGGCGACATCGATGTCCGCGTGGTCATCGACCGTAAGACCGGCGACTACAATACCTTTCGTCGCTGGGAGATCGTCACGGATCCGGAACAGGGAGTGCTGGAGGCGCCATCCCGCCAGATCACGGAGTCCGCCGCCGCCATTCTGGAACCGCAGCTCGGCGTCGGCGACTTCATCGAGGAAGAAATCGAGTCGGTGCTCTTCGGGCGCATCGCCGCTCAGACGGCCAAGCAGGTCATTGTCCAGAAGGTGCGAGACGCCGAGCGCGCCAAAGTCGTCACGAATTTTGTCGAGCGCAAGGGGCAGTTGGTCACCGGCATCGTCAAAAAAGCCGAGCGCGGCTCCATTCTGCTCGACCTGGGCAATAACGCCGAGGCGCTGATTCCCCGCGAACATCTGATTCCACGAGAGTCCGTGCGTTCCGGGGATCGGATGCGCGGCTATCTCTACGATGTGCGTTCCGAGCTCAAGGGTCCGCAACTCTTCGTGAGCCGCACGGCGCCGGAGCTACTGATCGAACTCTTCAAGCTGGAGGTTCCCGAGGTCGGCGAGGGTCTGATTCAGATCCTGGGCGCGGCGCGCGATCCCGGCTCGCGGGCCAAGATCGCGGTGCGGACCACGGACCCCCGGATCGATCCGGTCGGTGCCTGTGTCGGCATGCGCGGCGCGCGCGTTCAGGCCGTCTCCAACGAGCTGAATGGCGAACGGGTCGATATCATCCTATGGGACGACAATCCGGCGCAGTTCGTCATCAATGCCATGTCGCCCGCGGATGTCGTCTCGATCGTCATCGACGAGGAAGCGCGCAGCATGGATGTCGCCGTCAAGGAGGAAAATCTGGCCCAGGCCATCGGCCGCTTCGGTCAGAACGTGCGTCTCGCCACTCAGTTGACCGGTTGGGAGCTGAACGTGATGAACGAGCAGGACGCGGCGGTCAAAAGCGAGCAGGAGGCCCAGCGTTCCGTTCAGAACTTCGTAATCCAATTAGGGGTCGATGAAAGCATCGCCGCGGTGCTGGTCGAGGAAGGATTTACCAGTGTCGATGAGGTGGCCTACGTGCCGCTCGCCGAGATGCAGGCCATCGATGAATTCGATGATGACACGATCGATATGTTGCGTGAGCGCGCGAATGACGTCCTGTTGACGCGTGCCATTGCCTCGGAAGAGGACGCCGGTCCGGAAGCGGACGACGATCTTCTGTCGCTGGAAGGCATGGACGAGACTCTCGCCGATGCGTTGGCCGCCTTAGGTATCGCCACCCTGGATGATCTCGCCGAGCAGTCAGTCGACGAACTCATGGAAATCGAGGGCATGGACGAAGAGCGGGCGGGGCGCTTGATCATGAAGGCACGCGAACACTGGTTCGTGGATGCCGCAGAGGAATAGAGGTTTAAAGGTCAGTCCATGAGTGAAGTCACGGTCAAGCAACTCGCCTCCACGGTCGGTATTCCGGTCGAGCGACTCCTTACCCAATTGAACGAGGCGGGCATCAGCGCCAGCGGCGCCGACGCTACCTTGACGGAACAGGAGAAAGTCAAGCTCCTTGGCTATCTTCGCCGCAGTCATGGCAAGGATGGAGAAGAGGACGACGGCGCGGCGCCGAGTCAGGTTACCCTCAAGCGTAAATCGGTCAGCGAATTGCGTCAGGTGACCGCGGTACCCCGCAGTACCGCCGGCGTCCGGCCCGCGCCACCGGCGCGCGGCAAGACCGTGAGTGTCGAGGTGCGCCGCAAGCGCACCTATGTCAAGCGCGGCGACGAGACACCATCCGCGCCGGCACCCTCTGCCACGCCCGCGACACAGCCCCCGCCGGCGTCGACCGCTCCCCCGCGTCGACCCCCTGTCGAGCGTCCGCGTCCCGCAAGAGAGCGCGCGGCGCCTAAAGCGCCGGTTTACGACGAGGTGCGTCGCCGGACCGAACTCCAGTCTTTGCGTGCCGAGCAGGAAGCGCGGCGCCTGGCCGATCAGGAAGATCAGGAATTGCGTGCTCGCGAGGAAGCGATCCGTCGTCGTGTCGCGGACGACGAGCGTCGTCTTGCGGAAGACGCGCGTCGGCGTGCGGAAGAGGCCGCGCGGATCGAAGCCGAGCGTCTGGCGTTGATCGAGGCCGAGGCCGAGGCTGCCCGCCAGGCGCTTGAAGCGCTTCAGGAGCCGGAGTCGGTCGTTGTGGAAAGCGAGGTCAAGAGGCCGCCGCCCGCTGCTCGCCCCCCGGCGTCAGCTCCTGCCGTTGCGCGTCGCGTCGAAGCCGCAAAGCCCAAAAAGGGCTGCGTCAAGAAGACTGCGGAACCCGAGGAAAAAGATCGGGCCGTCAAGAAAGCGGTGCGCAAGGATTCAACTCGCGCTCGCGAACAAATCGTGACCCCCAGAACCGATTATGAAGAGGTCGAGAGCGGTGCCGGGACCAGTCGGGGCTTGCGCCGCCGGAAAAAGACCAAGCCGGAACTCCAGGACAAGCATGTCTTTCAGCGGCCGACCGCGCCCGTGGTGCGTGAGGTTGAGATCCCCGAACTGATTTCGGTGGGCGAACTTGCCAGCCGGATGTCGATCAAGGTTCCGGCGGTCATCAAGGAACTGTTCAAGCAGGGCATGATGGTCACCATCAATCAGGTTCTGGATCGCGATACCGCCATCCTCGTGGTCGAGGAACTGGGCCATACGGCGGTGCTCACCGACAATCGCGACGCCGAGGGGACGCTGCTCGACGAGGTGCAGGAACAGGTGGAACAGGCCGAGTTGCGTCCGCGCGCCCCGGTGGTCACCATCATGGGCCATGTCGACCACGGCAAGACCTCGCTGCTCGACTATATCCGGCGCACCCGGGTCGCCTCCGGCGAGGCCGGCGGGATCACCCAGCACATCGGCGCCTACCATGTCGAAACCGAGAAGGGCACGATCTCCTTCCTGGATACGCCGGGCCATGCCGCTTTCTCCTCCATGCGCGCCCGTGGCGCCAAGGTCACCGATATCGTGATCCTGGTGGTCGCCGCCGACGATGGCGTCATGCCGCAAACCGTCGAGGCGATCCATCACGCCCGTGCCGCGAAGGTGCCGTTGATCGTTGCCGTCAACAAGATGGACAAGCCCGACGCCAACCCGGACAAGGTCATGCAGGAATTGACCCAGCACGAGGTGCTGACCGAGGAATGGGGCGGCGACACCATGATGGTCAAGGTCTCCGCCAAGACCGGCGACGGTATTGACGACCTGCTCGATGCCATTCTGCTCCAGTCCGAGGTGCTCGAACTCAAGGCGCCGGTGGACGGTCCCGCCCGTGGCGCGATCGTCGAGTCCAGTCTCGACAAGGGGCGTGGTCCGGTCGCGACCGTACTGGTCCAGGCCGGCACCCTGCGCCGTGGCGACATTATCGTCAGCGGCGGCGAGTATGGCCGGGTACGGGCGATGTTCAATGAGGCCGGCTTGCCGGTCGAATCCGCTGGGCCTTCCATCCCGGTGCAGGTGCTGGGACTCTCGGGGACGCCGAACGCCGGCGACGACGTGATGACGGTGACCGACGAGCGGCGCGCCCGCGAGGTTGCCGAGTTCCGCTCCGCGCGCTCGCGTCAAAGCCGCTTCGACGAGCAGCGTGGCGTCAGCCTCGATCAACTCTTTTCCCAGATCAAGGATGGCGAGCAGAAGAGCGTCAATCTCATCATCAAGGCGGACGTTCAGGGCAGTCTGGAGGCACTCAAGGACAGCCTGCTGAAACTCGCCAACGAGGAGGTCAAGCTCTCTATCGTGGCCTCCGGCGTCGGCGGAATCACCGAATCCGACGCCAATCTCGCAGTGAGTTCCAGCGCCATCATCCTCGGCTTCAACGTCCGCGCCGATGCCGCCGCGCGTCGCGTGGTCGACGAGAAGGGACTCGACCTGCGCTATTACAGCATCATCTATGAGCTGATCGATGACGTGAAGAAGGCGATCTCCGGGCTCCTGAGTCCGATCGTCACCGAGGAGATCATCGGACTGGCTCAGGTGCGCGACGTGTTCCGCTCCTCCAAGTTCGGCGCCATCGCCGGCTGTCTAGTCACCGAGGGCGCGATCCGTCGCAACAGTCCCATCCGCGTGCTGCGCCAGAACGTCGTGGTCTACGAGGGGGCGCTGGAGTCGTTGCGCCGCTTCAAGGACGATGTCAGCGAGGTCAAGGCGGGTACCGAGTGCGGTATCGGCGTCAAAAACTACAACGACGTGCAGCCCGGCGACCAGATCGAGGTCTTCGAGCGCACCGAGCGGGCGCGCGAGCTGTGAATGTGAAGGAATTCGATCGCACCGAACGCATCGGTGCCGAGTTGAAGCGGGTGCTGGCGGTGGCGGTGCGCGATCAGGTCCGGGATCCCCGGCTTGGCAACATCACGGTGCATGAGGTGCGGGTGACGCGGGATCTGGCGCATGCCAAGGTCTTCTTCACCTGCTTCCCGAGCGACGAGGACGCGCCAACCCAGGAGCGTCTGCTCAATGGCCCGCTGTCCGGATTTCTGCGTCATGCGATCGCGCGTGAGGTGCGTTTGCGCACCATCCCGCAGTTGCATTTCGTCTTCGACACCTCGATCGGCTATGGCGAACGCCTGTCCTCGCTGATCGACAACGCCGTCGCGACAGCGTCCCCCGACGCTCGTCAAGTCACGGATCAGGAGCCTTAAATCGATGGCACGTCGCCGCGATTCGGGACGTCATGTCACCGGAATTCTCTTGTTGGACAAGCCGCTTGGCCTGTCCTCGAATGACGCGCTACAGCGCGTCAAACGCTTTTATCAGGCCGCCAAGGCCGGTCATACCGGCAGTCTGGATCCGCTCGCGACGGGGCTGCTGCCTTGTTGTCTGGGCGATGCGACCAAGTTTTCCGCCTTCCTGCTCGACGCGGACAAGCGCTATCGCGTCCGCGTGCGTCTCGGCGTGACCACCACCACGGCCGATGCCGAGGGTGAAGTGGTCGAAACGCGCCCGGTGGTCGGATTCGACGAAGCGCGTGTGCGGGAAGTCCTGCGGGGCTTTCTCGGCGGGATCGACCAGATGCCGCCCATGTATTCGGCGGTCAAGCATCAGGGCCAGCGGCTTTACAAGCTGGCGCGCCAGGGCATGGAAGTGGAACGCCAGACGCGTCGAATCGAGATCTTCTCCCTGGATCTGCTGTCCTTCGAACTGCCCGAGATCGAACTCGACGTGCATTGTTCCAAGGGAACCTACGTGCGCACCCTGGCCGAAGAGATCGGCCGCGAACTGGGGTGTGGCGGCTATGTGAGCCAACTCAGGCGCACCGGCGTCGGCCCCTATGCCGAGCCCGCCGCGCCTTTCGTCACGCTCGATCAGGTCGAGAGCATGTCCGAGGACGAGACGCCACAACGCCTGGATGCACTGCTGCTTCCGCTCGACAGCGCGCTCGGTCACTGGCCCGCGGTGAAGCTCTCGGCCGACGCGGCATTCTATCTGGGGCAGGGTCAGGCGGTGCTGATCCCTCAGGCGCCGACCGAGGGATTGGTGCGTCTCTATGATGCCTCGTCCCATTTCGTCGGTGTCGGCACCATCCTCGAAGACGGCAAGGTGCAACCAAAGCGTCTCATTTAAACCGGCCAGATTCCCCTGAAGTCATTGTCGGGGAAATCGGTTTGGCGGTCGTCACCGCCGGATACGGGCCTTTTTTCAACGTCCCCACGAATTTAGGAGACAACCAATGACCATGACCGCAGTAGAAAAAAAGAAAATCGTCGACGAATATGCGCGCGCCGAGAGAGATACCGGTTCGCCCGAGGTTCAGGTCGCTCTGCTGACTGCGCGAATTCTGCAACTGACCGGACACTTCAAGGAACACAAACACGATCATCATTCGCGCCGTGGTCTGGTGCACATGGTCAACGCGCGGCGGAAACTGCTCGATTACCTGAAACGCAAGGATATCGACCGTTACCGCGATCTCATCGCGCGTCTGGGTCTGCGTCGCTAACCCGATCAGCCCCGATCTCGGCGAACGGGGGCGGTTCCGCCCCCGCTTCGCCCGCTCCTCGCGGTCCGGAGGCCGCGGGCTGCGCGGCCCAAACACCCCGAGGATATATTCGTGATTCCCACCCCCATCGTGAAGCAAGTGCAGTTCGGCAACCAGACGCTCAGGCTGGAAACCGGCGAGATCGCGCGTCAGGCCGACGGCGCCGTCATGGTCAACCTCGACGATACCGTGGTGCTGGTGACAGTGGTCGTCGACAAGCGCCCCGGCGTGGTCCGCGATTTTCTGCCGCTGACCGTCGACTATCAGGAAAAGACCTATGCCGCCGGCCGGATTCCCGGCGGTTTCTTCCGCCGCGAGGGGCGCCCGAGCGAGGGCGAGATTCTGACCTCGCGCCTGATCGACCGGCCAGTCCGTCCGCTGTTCGCCGAGGGCTTCACCCGCGAAGTTCAGATCATCGCCACGGTCAAATCGCTGAACCCGGCGGTCAATCCCGAGGTTCCGGCGTTGATCGGCGCCTCCGCCGCGCTCTCGATCGCGGGTCTGCCCTTCAATGGCCCGATCGGCGCGGCGCGGGTTGGTTACAAGAACGGCGAGTACATTCTCAATCCAGCCGTCATCGGTCTTGGACCAGATTCGGATCTGGATCTGATCGTCGCCGGCACCGACCAGGCGGTCCTGATGGTCGAATCCGAGGCGCGCGGCCTGTCCGAGGAAGTCATGCTCGGGGCGGTGCTCTTCGGTCATGAGCAGATGCAGGTCGTCATCCAGGCCATCCGCGAACTGGCCGCCGAGGTCAACAAGCCCGAATTACCCTGGACCCCGCCGGAACCCAACCAGGAATTGGCAGACGCCGTCGCGAACGCCTGCGGCGAGCCGATCGCCACCGCCTACCGGATCCGCGAAAAGCAAGTGCGTTACGCGGCACTCGACGCGGCCCGCGCGTCGGCACTCGATACGCTGGTCGGCGAGGCGCCAAAATGGACCGAGGCACAGGTCAGGACGGCCATCGAGCAACTTGAAAGCACCACGGTGCGCGGGTCCATTCTGGCCGGCAATCCGCGCATCGACGGCCGCGACGGCAAGACCGTGCGCCCGATCACGATCCGCACCGGCGTCCTGCCGCGCACCCACGGCTCGGCGCTCTTCACCCGTGGCGAGACCCAGGCCATGGTCATCACCACCCTCGGCACCGAGCGCGATTCGCAGATCATCGACGCACTCGAAGGCGAGCGGCGCGAGCATTTCATGCTGCACTACAACTTTCCGCCCTTCTGCGTGGGCGAGACCGGACGGGTCGGTTCGCCCAAGCGGCGAGAGATCGGTCACGGGCGTCTCGCCAAGCGCGGCATTCTGGCCGTCATGCCGAGCATCGAGGAGTTCCCCTACTCGGTGCGCGTGGTCTCGGAAATCACCGAGTCCAACGGCTCCAGCTCGATGGCCAGCGTCTGCGGCACCAGTCTGGCGCTGATGGACGCGGGCGTCCCGATCAAGGCGCCGGTGGCGGGCGTCGCCATGGGTCTGATCAAGGAAGGCGACCAGTTTGCCGTCCTGACCGACATCATGGGTGACGAGGACCATCTGGGCGACATGGATTTCAAGGTCGCCGGAACCGTCGCGGGCATCAACGCGCTGCAGATGGACATCAAGATCCAGGGCATCACCAAGGAGATCATGGAAACCGCGCTCGCTCAGGCCAAGGACGGACGGCTGCACATCCTCGGCGAGATGGCCAAGGTCATCCAGGCGCACCGCTCCGAGATGTCCGAGCATGCCCCGCGCATCATCGAGTTCAAGATCCATCCCGAGAAGATCCGCGATGTCATCGGCAAGGGCGGCGCCGTGATCCGCTCGATCACCGAGGAGACCGGCGCCACCATCGACATCAACGACGACGGCGTGGTCAAAATCTTCTCGGTGGAGAAATCCGCCGGCGAAGAGGCCAAGAAGCGCATCCGTCTGATCACCGCCGACGTTGAAGTGGGCAAGATCTACGAGGGCAAGGTCGCGCGTCTGATGGACTTTGGCGCCTTCGTCACCATCCTGCCGGGCCGCGACGGTCTGGTGCACATCTCGCAGATCTGCGAGGAGCGCGTCCAGTCGGTCAGCGACAAGCTCAAGGAAGGCGATCAGGTGCGGGTCAAGGTACTCGAAGTCGACAAGCAGGGCCGTATCCGTCTGAGCATGAAGGCGATCGAGCCGGGCGAATAATCCCGCTCCACCGATCTTCGGAAAGACCAAGGGGCCTGATGGCCCCTTTTTCATGCGCCGCGTTTTTGTGCTCGATCCGGTTTCTGCCGCATCGTCCAACCCGCGACGAGCACCGCGAGAGCCACGATGGCCACGATCAGGGTCGCGAGCGCGTTGATCTGAGGCGATACTCCCATACGCACGCTGGAATAGACCACCATCGGGAGCGTGGTGGAGCCGGGGCCGGAGACGAAGCTCGCGATGACCAGGTCATCGAGCGAAAGCGTGAAGGCCAGCAGCCAGCCGGAGAGCAACGCTGGCGCGATCAGCGGCAGGGTGATGCGCAGATAAACCGTGAGCGGACGGGCGCCCAGGTCCATCGCCGCCTCTTCGAGCGAGGCGTCCATGCGCGCCAGCCGCGAGCGCACCACGACCGTGACATAGGCCATGCTGAAGGTGATGTGGGCGATGGCGATGGTGGTGAAACCGCGTCCGTCCGGCCAGCCGATGGTCTGTTGCATGGCGACGAAGAGCAGCAGCAGCGAGAGTCCGATGATGACATCCGGCATCACCAGCGGCGCTGTCAGCAGCAGTTCGAAGCCGGTGCGTCCGCGAAAGCGACCGTGACGCGTCAGCGCATTGGCCGCCAGGGTGCCCAGGATCATGGCGACCGTGGCATTGACGGCGGCGATGCGCACGCTGAGCCAGGCCGCGTCCAGCAATTGACGGTTGTGCAGCAGTTCGCCGTACCACTTGAAGGAGAACCCCGACCAGACGGTGACCAGTCTGGATTCGTTGAAGGAATAGAGAATCAGCAGCAGGATCGGCACATAGAGGAAGGCGTAGCCGAAAATCAGCACGCCGAGCAATGGCCAGGAGCGACGTTTCATGTCGAGCCCTCCTCCATGCGCGTCTGTAGACGCTGCATCAGCACGAAGGGGACGACCAGCAGGGCGAGCAACAGGATCGCCAGCGCCGCGGCCAGCGGCCAGTCCTTGTTGGAGAAGAACTCCGTCCAAAGCAGCTTGCCGATCATCAGGCTTCCCGGACTGCCGAGCAGGTCGGGGATCACGAATTCGCCGACCACCGGGATGAAGACCAGCATGCTACCCGCGACGATGCCGGCCATCGAGAGCGGCAGCGTGACCCGCAGGAAGGCCCGGATAGGACGACAGCCGAGATCCGCCGCGGCCTCCAACAGGGTCGGGTCGAGACGGGTCAGGTTGGCATAGAGCGGCAGGATCATGAAGGGCAGGTAGGAATAGACCACGCCGATATAGACCGCGCTCTGGGTGTGCAGGATGTGCAGCGGCGTATCGATAAGACCGGTCCAGAGCAGAAAATTGTTCAGGATCCCGTTGGTCTTGAGAATGCCGATCCAGGCATAGACGCGGATCAGAAACGAGGTCCAGAAGGGCAGGATGATCAGCATCAACAGGATCATTCGTCGGCGCTCGGGGGCGGTCGCGATGGCATAGGCCATCGGATACCCCAGCAGCAGACAGAAGACCGTGCAGATGAAGGCGACCCACAGCGAGTTCAGCAGGGCCGCCAGATAGATGTCGTCCTCCCAGATCAGGGTGAAGTTCTGCAGATTGACCTGAATCTGGAGCATGCCGTCCCCGATCCATTCCCACAGCGCGGTATAGGGCGGCTGGGCGAGAGCGGGCTCGGCGATGGTGATCCGCAGCACGATCGCGAAGGGCAGCAGGAAGAACAGTCCCAGCCAGAGATAGGGGATGCCGATGTTGACCAGGCGGCTCAGGCGGTGCGAATGGGTGGGCGGTGCGGTCATTCCGTTAGCACCACGCCGCTCGTCGGCGACCATTCGATCGCCACTTCCTGCTCCCAGGTCAGCGCCTGCTCGGTGCGTGGCTGGATGTTGGTCAGGGTCATTTCGACCAACTGACCGTCGCCAACCCGGATCCGATAGATGGACACGTCACCCAGATAGGCGATGTCCTCCACCATGCCCTTGAGCTGATTGACGCCATCCTCGCGGTACTCCTGACAGAGACGCATCTTTTCGGGACGCACCGCGACGGTGACCGGCGTGCCGATGGGATGCGGCAGAAAACTGCGCATGTGGATGGGGCGGCCAAGGCGGGTGTCCACCACCACCCGGTCGCCGTCGCTCGACACGATCTTGCCCTCGAACAGGTTCACCGACCCGATGAACTCGGCGACGAAGCGGCAGCTCGGAAATTCGTAGATCGCGGTCGGGGTGTCCAGTTGCATGATCTGACCGGCGTCCATGATCGCGATCCGGGTGGACATGGTCATGGCCTCCTCCTGATCGTGGGTGACGGTCACGAAGGTAATGCCGAGGCGTTCCTGGAGGTTGACCAACTCGAACTGGGTATTCTCGCGCAGCCGCTTGTCGAGCGCCCCGAGCGGTTCGTCGAGCAGCAAGAGCTTGGGATGCTTGGCGAGACTGCGCGCCAGCGCCACGCGCTGGCGCTGACCGCCGGAGAGTTGTTCTGGCCGGCGTTTGCGCAGCTCGGCGATTTTGAGCAGATCCAGCATCTCGCCGACCCGCTCGGCGCGTTCCCCGCGCGGCAGGCGATCCTGTTTGAGACCGAACTCCACGTTCTGCTCCACGCTCATGTGCGGGAAGAGCGCGTAGGACTGGAACATCATGTTGACGGGGCGCGAGTAGGGCGGAACATTGGTGACGTCGACGCCGTCGATGAAGATCCGCCCGGCACTGGGATATTCCAGCCCCGCCAGCAGCCGCAGCAGGGTCGATTTACCGCAGCCGGAACTGCCCAGGAGCGAAAAAAACTCGCCCTGGAAAATGTCCAGGCTCAGATCGTCGACCGCGTAGACATCGCCGAATTTCTTGGTGACCCGTTCGATGCGCACGTAGGGCGCGGCCTTGGGATCCTGCCAGGGTTCGAGACGGGGCGCGGTGAGACGGCGTTCGGCGAGAGTGGCCATGCGGTCGGCTTCCTGGATTAACGGTTGGTCTTGAGCCGGGTCCAGAGTCGGTTCAGGTTGCGGATCTCGGCATCGCTGCGCTCGGCGGGCACGAAGAGTCGCTGCTTGACCTCGGCGGGTGGATAGATGCCCGGATTGCCGCGTAGGTCGCTATCGATCAGCGGGGTCGCCGCCAGATTGGGATTGGCGTAGTAGACATAATCGGATGCCGCCGCGATCACCTTGGGATCGAGCAGATAGGCGATGAAGGCGTGGGCCGCCGCCGGGTTGGGCGCATCCTTGGGAATCGCCATCACATCGGTCCAGAGCGCCGCCCCCTCGCGCGGAATCCGATACTCGAGATCGACACCCTTGCCCGCCTCCTCGGCGCGTTCCTGAGCCTGCAGGACATCCCCGGAATAACCGTGAGCGACGCAAAGATCGCCATTTGCCAGATCGCTGATGTATTGCGAGGAGTGGAAATACCGGATGTGCGGATGCACGGCCTTGATCAGCGCCGCAGCGGCGTCCAGATCGGCCTTGTCGAGACTGTTCGGATCCTTGCCCAGATAAACGAGCGCGGCCGGGAAGATCTCGGTGGGATCGTCGAGCAGACTGATGCCGCAACCGGCCAGCTTGGCGGCCTTGTCGGGGTCGAAGATCAGTGCCCAGGTGTCGAGTTCCGCATCCTCGCCCAGCGCGGCCTTCACCTTCTCCAGATTCAGCCCGAGCCCCGACGTGCCCCACATATAGGGCACCAGATGGGCGTTGTCCGGGTCGATCGCGGCCAGGCTTGACATGATGTCGGGATCCAGCTTGTCCAGGCCGAGCAGCTTTGACTTGTCGAGCGGCAGATAAAGCCCCGCCTTGATGTGGCGCGCCGCGAAAGGCCGCGCGGTCGGGAAGATCAGGTCATAACCGCTGCTGCCGGCGAAGAGCTTGGCCTCCAGCACCTCGTTGGCGTCGTAGACATCCAGCACCGGCCGGATTCCGGTTTTTTCCTGGAAGCCGGACAGGGTGTCCTCGGCGAAATAATCGCTCCAGTTGTAGAGATGGACCTGTTCCTCGGCGTGGCCGACGGAGATGGTCGACAATAGGCAGAGCGGAATGAGCAGGCGAACGCCTGAAATGACCCTGTGCATTTGGTTTGCCCTCAAGTGGAACCTCGAACGGATCGGCTGGCGACCTCGGTCGCAAGGGGCGTCATGCTACTGCATTCCATGTTACGCGCGCATGACGACTTCAATGATATCTATCCTGATCGCCAAGCCCGGAAAGCGACCGGATTCGGTTCACGAGGCGCGCGCCGGATCGGAAAGAATGAACCGCCCGACCGCTTGGCGCTAAACTAACCCGCAACGATCAATCCCTGTCCCACGGCTGATCGGATGCCTCGCGCACCGATCCAACCCCATTCGGATTCGACCTATGATTTCGCTCCTGGACTATGGCGCGGGCAATGTCCGCAGTCTGCGCAACGCCATTCATGCGTTGGGTTTCTCGCTCACCGAGATCGCGCGGCCCGAGGATATCCTCCAGGCCGAAAGGTTGATTTTTCCTGGCGTCGGCGCCTTTGGCGCGGCGATGGAGCGGTTGCATCGGCTCGGCTATGTCGAGCCGCTGAAGGAGTATCTGGCCACCGGTCGGCCCTTTCTCGGGATCTGCATCGGTTTGCAGGCGCTCTTCGAGGGCAGCGAGGAGTCGCCCGGCGTGGCGGGGCTGGGGTTGATTCCCGGCCGGATCCGCCGCTTCGACGCCAGTGATCTGTCGGTTCCGCACATGGGTTGGAACGACGCGCGAGTGGAACGCGCCTCGCCCCTGTTCGCCGACTATGCCGGCGAAAAGCTCTATTTCGTGCATTCCTATCGCGCCGAGCCGAGTCCCGAGAATGCCGACTGGCGTCTCGCGACGACCGATTACGGCAGCCCCTTCCTGAGCGCGGTGCAACGCGGACGGGTTGCCGCCGTGCAGTTCCATCCGGAGAAGAGCGGCGCGGCAGGACTGCGGCTGCTCCAGCATTTTCTCGCCGCCGACGCGGGCGGCGCGCCGGTCGCCGGCTGGTCGCCGCGCCCGGCCGATGCCCCGACCCATTTCGCCAAGCGCGTCATTGCCTGCCTGGACGTGCGCGCGAACGATGCCGGCGATCTGGTCGTGACCAAGGGCGATCAATACGACGTGCGCGAATCCGGCGAGGTCCGCAATCTGGGTAAGCCGGTCGAACTGGCCCAGCGCTATTACGAGGAAGGCGCCGACGAGATCACCTTTCTCAATATCACCGCCTTTCGCGATTTCCCGCTCGCCGACCAGCCCATGCTGGAGGTGCTGCGGCGCACCTCCGAACGGGTATTCGTGCCGCTGACCATCGGCGGCGGCATCCGCGCCTTCACCGACGCCAGCGGCACGTCCTATTCGGCCCTGGACGTGGCCGACGAGTATTTTCGCTCCGGGGCCGACAAGATTTCCATCGGCTCGGACGCCGTCGCGACTGTCGAGCGCTATCTGGAGCGCGGTTGCGGGGACGGGACCAGCGCCATCGAGGAGATCGCCCGCGTCTACGGCAATCAGGCCGTGGTGATCTCGATCGACCCGCGTCGCGTCTATGTCCGTTCGCCGGACGAGACGCGCCACCAGACGGTCGAGACGGCGACGCCCGGACCCGATGGCGAGCGCTATTGCTGGTTTCAATGCACGATCAAGGGCGGGCGCGAGGGGCGCGATGTCGACGCGGTCGAGCTGGCCCGCGTCTGCGAGGCGCTGGGCGCCGGGGAGATCCTGCTGAACTCCATCGACCGCGACGGCAGCGGGGCCGGGTTCGATCTGGAACTGATCGGCGCGGTCCGCGCGGCCGTGAGCATTCCGGTGATCGCCTCCAGCGGGGCCGGCTGCGTGGAGCATTTCGCCGAGGTCTTCGCCGCGACCGGCGTCGAGGCGGCCTTGGCCGCCGGTATCTTCCACCGGCGCGAGGTGCCGATTCAGGCCGTCAAATCCTATCTGCGCGAGCAGGGGATCGAAACGCGGGTTTAGCGGCTTTTTTCCAGGAACGGGGGCTATGTCGAGACGCGTCGTCACGGTGGGAGCGCTCGCGCTGCTGTTCGCCCTGTCCGGCTGCGCTCTCGATCGCCGGGACGCGCCGGCGCCGGCGCCGGCGCCTGCGGGGATCGCTCGTGATGAACTGCTCTCGACCCTCGCGGCCTGCCATCTGCTGCGGGTCGGGCAGACGAACGACGTGGCCGTGTCCGATGCGGTCGTGATCGCCGCCGCGGATCGCTACGGCTTGACGGTGGACGCCATCGTCGAACGCTCCAATCGCTTGATCCAGGAGTATCGAGCCCTCGGGCCGGTTCTGGTCGCGCTGGCCGTCGATGCCTGCCGGAGTCTTTCCGCCGAGACCGGAGTCACCTCCGCGCTGATGCGCTTCGAGCCAGATGGCCGTCCGCGCATGGTCTGGCTGCGCATCGACGACGTCGAGATGACCGAGGGTTTCGCGGAACGCGTCATGGTCGAGTTGCGCCAGCGCCGGGCGATCGGTCTGGTCATCAATAGTCCGGGCGGCTCGGTGCATGAGGCCCGCAAGCTGGGGCGCTGGCTGCGGGCGAACGGTCTGCGCACGGCGGTCGACCGGGTCTGCACCTCCGCCTGCGTCGATGTGCTGGCGGGGGGCGTCGAGCGTTATGTCACCCGCGATGCCCGGCTTGGGGTGCACCAGAGCAAGGTTCCTCACCTCTACAGCAGTCATGAAGGCGGGCAGCTCTATGTAGCCGATTCGGCTCGCTATCTGCGCGAGATGGGGGTCGACGCAGAGATGGCGATCGCCGCCGCCTCGGTGCCGAACGACAAAATTCTGCTGATTCCCTTGTCCGATGCGCTGGCGACCGGTCTCGTGACCGGTGTGGTCGACGGTTTTCAGTGATAAAAATAATCGGAATCAACCTCTTCTGTCAATTTCAATACTGACGATTTATATAATTACGAATATTAATAGATCATAAATCCGTAAACTTCGTTCAGTTTTTGGTGGCCCCAGGCGTCTATCCTCCGTCGATCAACCTGGTCTCTCCACCAGCCATCCCGAAGCCTGGCGAACGGTTTTCCGATTCCGTCGCCGTGCTTCCCAGGCCGCCCTTGCGCGGGATTCGCAGTCTATGGCAATCATTCTCACTGCCGTCGGTTTCATGACCGCACTCGGTCTGGTCCTCGCCGTCTTGCTGGTGCTGGCGAACAAGCGGCTGTTCGTCTTCGAAGATCCCCGTATCGATCAGGTCGAGGGGCTGTTGCCCATGGCCAATTGCGGTGCTTGCGGCACGGCCGGATGCCGTCCGTTCGCCGAGCAGCTGGTCAAGGGCGAAACCGAACCGGGTAAATGCACGGTCAACTCCAAGTCGATGAATCAGATTATCGCCGATTTCCTGGGCGTCGACCTGGGGGCCACCGAGAAGCGGGTCGCGCGTCTGGCCTGCGACGGCGGCGGCAATGTCGCCTATGTGCGCGCCAACTACAGCGGACTTCCTTCCTGTCGTGCCGCCGCGCTGGTCGCCGGTGGGGGGCGCGGCTGCTCTTGGGGCTGTCTTGGCTTCGGCGATTGTGAAGTGGTCTGCGGCTTCGATGCGCTCTACATGAACAAGCAGGGCATTCCGGTCGTCATCGAGGACCAGTGCACCGCCTGCGGCGATTGCGTGACGGTCTGCCCGAAGGATCTCTTTAGTCTGCATCCGGTGAGTCACCGCCTCTGGGTCGCCTGCATGAATCTGGAATTCGGCGATGAAGCGGAGCATCACTGCGAGGTCGCCTGCACTGCCTGCGGGCGCTGCGTCCAGGACTCGCCGGAAGGCTTGATCGACATCCAGGACAACCTGGCCGTGATCGATTACAGCAAGAATTCGCTGGCGTCCACGGTCGCGATCGAACGCTGTCCGACCGGCGCCATCGTCTGGCTGGAAGCGGATGGCCGGGTCATCAAGGGCCGGGATGCTCGCAAGGTTTTGCGTAAGGGGGCGCTGCCGGTGGTTTAGACCGGAGAGCACGCCCAGCGATTTCCCCGCATTTGAACGGACGCGCTTGAGATCAGCGATTTGGTCACTGGTTCACAGTCGGCCGCGTCGGAGTCTATTAGAACAATACCCCTTTGCGTCCCCTGCGCCCGCGTGGCTCAAGGTCGGCTTTGGCGGTTCACCACGAGAGTAAGGCCCATGTTCGGAAAGAAAGACGACAAGCAGTTCAAGTATCCCGGCACCCGCATGGCGATGGACGGCAATAGCGCCGTGATTCTCGGCGAGCGCGAGGCGTCCGATGCCGCTGGTTCCTATCCGATCACGCCCTCGACCCAGATGGGCGAGTATTGGGCCGAGGAAGTCGCCAAGGGACATCTGAACATCTCGGGCAATCCGCTGATCTTCGTCGAACCCGAATCCGAGCATGCCGCCGCCGCGGTCACCGCCGGGATGTCCATGACCGGTCTGCGCGCGGTCAACTTCTCCTCCGCCCAAGGCGTGGCCTTCATGCACGAGTCGCTCTACGCGGCAGTCGGCAAGCGTCTGCCCTATGTGCTGCATATCGGTTCGCGCGCCATCACTAAGGCGTCGCTGAACGTCCACTGCGCCCATGACGATTATCACTGTATCGACGACACCGGTTTCTTCCAGGTGTTCAGCAAGAGCGCCCAGGAGGCGGCCGATCTCAATCTGATCGCGCGCAAGATCGCGGAACTCACGCTGACGCCCGCCGTGGTCGGTCAGGACGGCTTCCTGACCACCCATCTGATCGAGCCGCTGATGGTGCCCGAGCGGGCGCTGATCGAGGAATTCTGCGGGCGTCCGGACGACATCATCGAGTGCCCGACCCCGGCGCAGCGGCTGATCCATGGCCCGACCCGCCGGCGCGTGCCGCTGGTGTGGGACGTGGACAACCCGGCCACCTCCGGTCCGGTGCAGAATCAGGACGCCTACATGCAGGCGGTGGCGGCCCAGCGGCCTTACTTTTTCGATCATATCGAAGCCATCGCCGATCAGGTCATGGACGAGTACTACGAGCTGACCGGCCGGCGCTATCAGCGCGCCACCGGTTATGATCTGGATGACGCCGACTATGTGCTGGTCGGGCAGGGCAGCATGATCACCCAGGCCGAGGCGGTCGCCGATTATCTGCGCACGACCCGCGAGCTCAAGGTTGGCGTGGTCAACCTGACCATGTTCCGTCCCTTCCCCGGCGATCTGATCGGGCGCCTGCTGCAAGGCAAGAAGGGCGTGGCCATCCTGGAACGCACCGACCAGCCGCTCGCCGAGGATCTGCCGATCATGCGCGAGATCCGCGCGGCGCTTTCCAAGTGTCTCGAAAACGGCGTGGTCGGCAAGGGCGAGGATCTGCCGTATCCCGCCTATGCGACCTATAAAGCCGGCGACATGCCGCGACTCTATTCCGGCTGTTATGGCCTGGGTTCGCGCG
This sequence comes from Thiocystis violascens DSM 198, assembly GCF_000227745.2. Taxonomy (NCBI): domain Bacteria; kingdom Pseudomonadati; phylum Pseudomonadota; class Gammaproteobacteria; order Chromatiales; family Chromatiaceae; genus Thiocystis; species Thiocystis violascens. Next base: position 3,482,934 of record NC_018012.1, read on the forward strand.
ACCTCCAGCCCGAGGGGCTGATCGCGGCGGTCGAAAACATGCTGCCCGAGGGCACGCGGCGCAAGTTCTACTATCTCTCGATCGACTTCATGCGCGAGGCGCTCGACCCGAAGGACGAGATCCGGCTCCAGGCGCTCAAGGATGCCTATCCGCGCATTCAGGAGATGTCGCTGCGCGGCAGCGAGAACCCGAACCTGCTGCCCAAGGGCGCGGTCACGGTACGCATGCACTCGGTCGGCGGCTGGGGCGCGGTGACCACCGGCAAGAATCTGGCGATGACCCTCTATGATCTGCTGGGCTTCGACATCCGCGCCAATCCCAAATACGGCTCGGAGAAGAAGGGTCAGCCGACCACCTATTTCCTCTCCGCCGCGCCCGAGCCGATCCGGCTCAACTGCGAGTACACCTATGTCGACGTGGTCCTGAGCCCGGACCCCAATGTCTTCACCCACTCCAATCCGCTGTCCGGGCTGGATCGCGGCGGCGCCTTTGTGATCCAGTCCAGTCTGGAGAACGCCGAACAGGTGTGGATGAGCTTCCCGCCCGCCGCGCGCCGTTTCATGATCGAGCGCGAGATCCGCGTCTTCTATCTCGACGGCTTCAAGATCGCTCGTGAAGAAGCCTCCGATCCCGAGTTGCAGTTCCGCATGCAGGGCAACGCCTTCCAGGGCGCCTTCTTCGCCGCCTCGCCGCTGATGGAGCGGTCCGGTCTCACAGAGGCCGGTCTGTTCTCGGCCATGGAGGAGCAGATCCGCGCCAAGTTCGGCGGCAAGGGCGAGCGCGTGGTTCAGGACAACCTGCGCATCGTGCGCCGCGGCTTCGATGAGATCGTCGAGATCACCGACAAGGTCGTGGCGGGCGGTCAGCTCATCGCGCGCAAGGAGGTCGGTCTGCCGGTCATGCTCAAGGCACTGCCCGAAGGTGACGGCGGGTTGACCGACGTGCATCGTTTCTGGGAGCAGACCGGCGCCTTCTACGCCACCGGGCGTGGCAGCGACAATCTGGCCGATCCGCACATGGCGCTGTCGCTGATGCCCGCCTCCACGGGCGTCTATCGCGACATGACGCAGATCCGCTTCTCCTATCCGAAGTATGTCCCGGAGAACTGTACCGCTTGCGGCAACTGTTTCTCGGTCTGCCCGGACAGCGCCATTCCGGGGCTGGTCAATAAGGTTTCGGATGTCTTCGCCGCCGCCATCGCGCGTGTCGAGCGCGGCATGCCGACCCAGTATCTGCGCCGCGAGACGCGCAATGTCGAGAAGCGTCTGCGCGAACTGGTCAATGGCGCCGGCGAGTCGGCCGATATGCGCCTGCTCATGGACCGGGCGGTGCTGGAAACGCTGGCTGCCTTCTCTGGCGAACCCGAGCAGAAAGCACTGGCCGAGCAAGAATTCGGTCTCATGATGGAGGCGCTGGCGGACTATCAGTTCGCCATCACCAAGCCCTACTGGACCAATCGCGAGAAGAAACAGATCGGCAGCGGCGGGCTCTTCAGCATCACCGTCAACCCCTACACCTGTAAGGGTTGCATGGAATGCATCGAGGTCTGCGGCGACGGCGCCCTGATCGACGAGCCCCAGACCGAGGCCAGCATCCAGGAGATGCAGGCGCGCTGGAACATGTGGCTCGACCTTCCCACCACCGATCCGGACTTCATCCGCATCGAGGATCTGGACGACAAGGTCGGCGCGCTCGAAACCCTGCTGCTCGACAAGAGCAACTATCAGTCGATGGTCTCGGGCGACGGTTCCTGCATGGGTTGCGGCGAGAAAACCGCCATCCATCTCTTCACCGCCACCGTGACCGCCCTGATGCAGCCGCGCGTCAAGCGGCATCTGGCCGAGATCGACGATCTCATCAACCGGCTGGAGACCCATGTCCGGCTCAAGCTCGCCGCCAGCATGGATCTGTCCAACAGCGCCGCGATCGCCAAGGCGGTCGAGACGCACAAGGACGGCGATCTGACCCTGTCCGGTCTGTCGGCCGAACTGACGGACAAGCGCGCCCAGCCGGTCGATCCCGAGTGGCTGAAATGGGTCACCGGGCTGCTCGACAAGCTGCGTCATCTCAAGGCCCAGTATGTCAGCCCGCAGCCGCGCGCCGCGATGGGCATCGCCAACTCGACCGGCTGTACCTCGGTGTGGGGCGCGACCTTCCCTTACAGCCCCTATCCCTTCCCCTGGACCAATAACCTGTTCCAGGACGCCCCTTCCATGGCGCTCGGTCTGTTCGAGGGTCACATGCGCAAGATGGGCGAGGGCTTCAAGGCGATCCGTCAGGCGCGTCTGGAACTCGACGGCAAGTTCAACCCGGCCGATCCTCAATCCAACCTGACCTACTACGGCTGGAAGGATTTCAGCGAGGAGGAATGGCTGCTCTGTCCGCCAGTGGTCGCTGTCGGCGGCGACGGGGCCATGTACGACATCGGCTTCCAGAACCTGTCGCGCGCGCTCATGTCCGGTCATCCGGTCAAGATCCTGGTGCTCGACACCCAGTCCTATTCCAACACCGGCGGTCAGTCCTGTACCTCGGGCTTCATCGGCCAGATCGCGGACATGGCCCCCTACGGCAAGCAGTGGAAGGGCAAGACCGAGATCCGCAAGGAGATGGGCCTGATCGGCATGGCGCATCGTTCCAGCTATGTGCTGACCAGCTCCGCGTCGCATCTGACGCACCTGCTGGAGGGCTATATCGATGGTCTGAATGCGCGCCGTCCGGCCCTGTTCACCGTCTATACCTCCTGTCAGCCCGAGCACGGCATCGGCGACGACATGTCGAACAAGCATGCCCGCATGGCGGTGGAATCGCGCGCCTATCCGCTGTTCACCTATAACCCGGACCTGGGCGCGAGCTTCGAGGAGTGCTGTTCGATCGAGGGCAATCCCAACATCGATCAGGATTGGATCAGTTGGACGCTGAACTACACCGACGAGAAGGGCAATCCCGCCGCGATGGAGGTGCCCTTCACCTTCGCCGACTTCGCCATGATCGAGGGCCGTTTCCGCAAGCACTTCCGCAAGGCGCCGCCCGAGACCTGGAACGATTCCATGGTTTCGCTGGCCGAGTTCCTGGAACTGGACGCCGACGGACGCGACGGGCTCTTCCCCTATATCTGGGGCGTCGACGGCAAGAACCGCCTGATGCGGGTGCTGGTCGCGCAGGAACTGGTCACCAGTTGCGAGGAACGGCGCGGTTTCTGGACCCAGTTGCGCGGCATCTGCGGCGAGCTGAACAAGGTCGATGTCGACCAGGTGCGCAACGCGGCCAAGGCCGAGATGGCGCAGAAGCTGACCCTCAGCCTGCTGGCCATGGCCGGCGGGGATGGCGGGGCGCTCGGGGCCTTGACTGGCGGCAACGGGTCGGGCGGCAACGGTGCTGCCCACGCCAGCGCCAATGGCTCCGGAAACGGCGCGACCGAGGGCTGGGAGGCGGTCTGGATCGAGACCCCCGAATGCACCGCCTGCGACGAGTGCGTCAACATCAACCCCAAGATCTTCAAATACAACAGCGACAAGAAGGTCGAGGTGCTCGATCCCAAGGCCGGTCCCTATAAGGACATCGTCAAGGCCGCCGAGAAGTGTACCGCCGGCTGTATCCATCCCGGCACGCCCTTCAATCCGTCCGAGGCCGGCGTGGACAAGCTGATCAAGCGGGCCGAGAAATACCAGTAAGGACAACCGCTGGGAGCGCCGGCTTGTAGCCGGCACCTGGGGCGTCCGACTTGTCGTCGGACGTGTTACCTCCAAACGGCCAGTCGACAACATGTCGACTACCCCAGGGCCGGCTGCAAGCCGGCAGTCCCAGGGCGCGGTTTCATTTCAACCAACATCGGCGGATCCTTCGATGCAAGAGCAAACAGCGATTCTCGATTCAAGCGGTCGGTTCCCGGCGGAGCCGCGTTCCTCCAGGGGACTCTTCAGCCTGTTCCAGCGTGCCCCGACCTTCGATCACGGCATCCATCCGCTCGAGCATAAGGAACTGACGGCGGACAAGCCGATCCGGCGTCTGCCGTTCGCGCCCGAGCTGATCATTCCGCTGTCGCAGCACAAAGGGAAATCGGCGATTCCGCTCGTCAAGGTCGGGCAGGAAGTGGTCCGTGGCGAACCGATTGCACAGGCGGACGGTTTCGTCTCGGTGCCCATGCACGCGCCGGCCACCGGCGTGATCCGGAAAATCGGCCTGGGACCGACCGCCGAGGGCCCCAAGGCGCCGGCGATTTTTCTCAAGGTCTATCTGGCCGCCGGACAGCAGGTGCTCTACGACCACGAACAGGATCCGGAACAGATGGAGCCGGAGGCGATCATCGCGGCGGTCCAGGCGGCCGGTCTGGTCGGGCTGGGCGGCGGGGCCTTCCCCAGCCATGTCAAGATGATTCCGCCGACGGGCAAGGCCATCGAGACCCTGGTGGTCAACGGCTGCGAATGCGAGCCCTATCTCACCTGCGATCATCGCATCATGCTGGAGCAGACCGATTCGCTGATCCGCGGCATCCGCATCGCGCTGCGCGCGACCGGGGCGAAGCGGGCCATCATCGGGGTCGAGGACAACAAACTCGACGCGGTCGCCCATCTGCGCGCGCGTCTGCCCAAACATTTGCCGATCACCGCCGAGGCGGTCCAGACCAAGTATCCGCAGGGCGCCGAGAAGATGCTGATCCGCAGCCTGCTGGGGCTTGAGGTTCCGGCCGGCCGTCTGACCTCGGACATCGGCGTGGCCGTTTTCAACGTCGGCACCCTGGCCCAGATGGGCGATTTGCTGCCCAAGAGTCGCGGGCTGATCGAGCGGGTGGTGACCGTCAGCGGACTGCCGGTCGAGCGCCCGGGCAACTTTATGGTGCCGATCGGCACGCCGGTGCGCTTCCTGCTCGAACAGGTCGGGGTCAAACCGAACGCGGGCGGGGTGATCCTGGGCGGTCCCATGATGGGCATGACCGTGGCATCGCTCGACGTGCCTATCACCAAATCCGTGTCGGGCGTGGTGGTGCTGGAGGCCGAGGACGAGAATGCGGCCCGGAAGCAGGTCTATCCCTGTATCAAATGCGGCGAATGTCTCAACGCCTGTCCGATCTCGCTCAATCCCTCCATGCTGGGCGAGCTGGCGCAGGCGCGCGACTACGCGACCATGTCCGCGGATTACCATCTCGATCAATGCTTCGAGTGCGGCTGCTGCGCCTATGTCTGTCCGTCGAACATCCCCTTGACCCAATATTTCCGGATCTCCAAGGCGATCAATCGCAAGCGGCCACAGTAACCACGGGAGTGCCATTCGGGATTGCCGAGTGGTACTCGGCGATCCCGGATGACGATCCCCGAGTCCTGGCTGTGGCCCACGTCCTTATTGGATTGAACCTCATGATGTTGAAAGATTATGTTCAAAGACATTGAGATCAGAACCTCCCCGCATCTCAAGCGGGCGATGTCGGTCGACCAAATCATGCGCACCGTGGTGCTGGCGCTGTTGCCGATCGCGGTCTTCGCGGTCTGGCAGTTTGGTCTGAGCGCCCTGCTGCTGCTGCTGACCACGGTTGGCGTGGCGGTCGCGACCGAGTGGTTCTTTGCGCGTCAGAGCGGTCAGGGCAACACGGTCGCGGACTGGTCGGCGGTCATCAGCGGACTGCTGCTCGGCTTGACCCTGCCGCCGGGCTTTCCGCTCTGGATGGCGGCGGTCGCGGCCTTCGTCGCCATCGCGCTCGGCAAGGCGCTGTTCGGCGGATTGGGCTACAACGTCATGAATCCCGCTCTGGTGGGACGGGCCTTCGTGCAGGCGGCCTTTCCGGTGGCCATCACCACCTGGACCCCGGCCTTCGCGCCGGGGCGCTTTTCGGAGCTGATCCCGTCCACGCTTACGCTGCCCTTCATGCAGCCGGTCCCGGTTGCCGACTGGGTCGCCGGATTGCAGATGGACGGCTGGACCGGCGCCACGCCCCTGGCGCTGCAAAAATTCCAGCACATCGAGACGCCGCTGGCCGACACCTTCACCGGTCTGATCGCCGGTTCGGCCGGCGAGACCTCCGCGCTCCTGATCCTGATCTGCGGTCTCTGGCTCGCCTGGCAGCGGATGCTCGACTGGCGCATTCCGGCCAGCGTCATGGCCGGCGCGGTGCTGGTCGCCTTGCCCTTCTGGCTCATCGACCCCGCCATCTATCCGAGTCCCTGGTTCGTGCTCTGTTCGGGCGGGCTGATGCTCGCCGCCTGGTTCATGGCCAGCGACATGGTGGCCTCGCCGGTGACCGCGCGCGGGGTGATCGTCTACGGCCTCTTCATCGGCGCCCTGACGGTGATCATCCGGCTGTTCGGCGGACTGGTGGAGGGCGTGATGTACGCCATCCTGCTCGGCAACGCCATCGGCCCGCTGATCTCAAGCTGGACCCAACCGCGTGTCTATGGATCGAAGTGAGCCAACGATGAATAGCAACGTACAGATCCAGCCCGCGGTCACTCCCGCCTGGCCCATGCTGCGCACCCTGGGCGGAATCGCCATGTTTTCGGGCCTGCTGGTGGCGCTGGTCTACCAGTTCACCCTGCCGATCATCGCCGAGAATCAGCGCGTCCTGACCGAACGGGCGGTCTTTCAGGTGCTGCCGGGCGCGGTGAGCAAGCGGGATTTTGTCATCGCCGACACCGGTGAATTGAGGCTGGCGGGCGAGGGCGTTAGCGGAGCCCCGGTCTACGCCGGCTACGACGATTTCGCCCAGCTCAAGGGGCTTGCCATCACCGGCAGCGCGCCGGGCTACGCTGGCCCGGTCACGGTTATGTATGCCTATGACCCAAGCTGCCAATGTATCGTCCGCAGCAAGGTGCTCAATTCCACCGAGACGCCCGGCTTCGGCGACAAACTCGATACCGATCCCGTATTTCTCAAGAATTTCGAGGCGCTGGACGCCCGCCTCAACGCCGAGGGTTCCGCGCTCGCCAACGAGATCGTTACCGTCAAGCATGGAACCAAGTCCGAGCCCTGGCAGATCGATGCCATCACCGGCGCGACCATCTCCTCCAAGGCGATGGGACGGGCGGCGAATGCCGCCGCGCAACGGGCCGTGCCCGCGATCCAACGGGCGATCCAGCAAGATCCAGCCAGGCTGTCGCAACCGCATTAAACCGCGTCCAGAGGGATCTGCGTCGTTTTGTGCGAGAGGGCACCGACGCGGGTCCACTCAGGTTGCCGCTGACACGGTTTAAAATTTTTTATTTTTAATGACTTAAACCGCGTCAACTCCGATTCTGGCTGGTGAACGCAACACACGAGCGAACGACTCGAAATGACGATACCGCGCGAGACGCGGTTTAACGCGAGGCGAGATGAATGGCTGATCTACTCAACCCCCAGGAAACCCTGACCCCGGATACTTTCCTCCGTGGTCTCTGGGAAGAAAACCCGGTGTTCGTAATGCTGCTCGGCATGTGTCCGGTGCTGGCGGTGACGAACACGACCCTCAACGCCATCGCCATGGGGCTGGCGACCACCTTCGTGCTGGTCTGCTCCAGCCTGCTGATCTCGCTGCTGCGCCACTGGATTCCCAAGCAGGTGCGCATCGCGAGCTATATCGTGATCATCGCCACCTTCGTGACCATCGTCGACTACGCCATCCAGGCGATCAGCCTGGAGCTGTACGCGGCGCTCGGAGCCTTCATCCAGTTGATCGTCGTGAACTGCGTCATTCTGGGCCGGGCCGAGGCCTATGCCTCTAAACAGCGTCTGATGACCACCTTCGTCAACAGTCTCGGGATGGGCATCGGTTTCACTCTGGCGCTGCTGTGCCTGGGCACGGTGCGCGAAATCCTGGGCAACGGAACCCTGTTGGGGGTTCCGTTGTTCGGGGCGGATTTTCAGCCCTGGATCGTGATGATCCTGCCGCCTGGCGGTTTCTTCGTGCTGGGCGCCTGGCTGCTGCTGTTCAACTGGCTGCGTCTGCGCAAGGCGCGCGGGCTGACCGAGCAAACCGGAGTCGCCGTCCATGCACGCTGAACCCTTGCCGCTAATCTTTCTGAATGCCGCCATCGTCAATAATTTCGTGCTGGCGCTCTTTCTCGGCATCTGCCCATTCCTCGGCGTCTCGGCCAAGAAAGAGACCGCCTGGAACATGGGGCTAGCGACCCTGTTCGTGATGCTGGTGAGTTCCGCCGCCGCCTTCGGTATCAACTGGCTGCTGACCGAGCTGGATCTGCTGTTTCTGCGTTTGATCTGCTATATCGCGGTCATCGCCTCGACGGTGCAACTGGTCGAGATGTTCGTCAAGCGGTTCAGTCCGGCGCTGTTCCGCTCGCTCGGCATCTTCCTGCCGCTGATCACCACCAACTGCGCCATCCTGGGGCTGGCGCTCTTCCAGACATCCAAGGAATACGACTTCGTGCAGAGCCTGGTTTATGCCTCGGGTGCTGGAGTCGGATTCATGCTGGCCCTGATGCTCATGGCCGGTCTGCGCGAAAAGCTCGCTCTGGCGCGGGTGCCGAGCGTCAGTCAGGGCGCGGCCCTGAGCCTGATGCTGGCGGGGCTGCTGTCGCTCGCCTTCATGGGCTTCGCGGGTCTCGGTGGCGGGCATGGTTAAGTTTCTGCTGGCCCCCCTGATCATCTTCGCCGTGCTGGCTGGCTGGGTCTGGGTGGAGCGGGTCTATGCGCGCTTTGCGGCTGGAAACCCGCAACTCGGACCCTTTCGGCGCGAGGATGGCGGCTGTTCCTGCGGCAGCGGTCAGTGCGAGAAACGTCCCTCGGGATTTCCCGCTCGGCATTGATCGCCCCTGGGATCCCGGATCCCAAGGCAGTCGAATTTCATTGGTTAGTCAATTTCAATCATCTCTTGCGGCTGAAGGCCGCAAGAGCGAGGAGTTAAGCGGATGAGTCAGTTCACCCCCGAGATCGGCCCCACCACGGCGGCGGTCGTCAAGGCGTCCCAGCGCGTCACTCCGGACAGCGCGGCGGAGGTTCGTCATCTCACGCTCGAAGTGCTGGACCCGGCCTTTCAGTTCGTCGAGGGTCAGAGCATCGGCGTCTTGGTGCCCGGTCCGCATGCTTTCGGCAACGCCCAGCATCTGCGCCGCTATTCCATCGCCAATGCCCGCAATCTTCCGGTGGGCGATGGCGTGACCCTGGAGATTCTGGTGCGCCGCTGTTTCTACGTCGACGAGATCAGCGGCGAACGCTATCCGGGCGTGGCGTCCAACTATCTCTGCGACGCTCGACCGGGCGACCAATTGACCATCAGCGGTCCGTATCTGAGCCCCTTCAAGATGCCGCTGGACAACCGCGCCAATCTGCTCATGATCGGCACCGGTACCGGCGTCGCCCCCTTCCGCGCCTTCGCCCAGCTCATCTACGAGCGCCGCGGCGACTGGAAGGGACAGGTGCGGCTGTATTACGGCGGGCGCAGCGGTCTCGATCTGATGTACGCCAACGACGAGAGCACCGATCTCGCCAACTACTACGACGACAAGACCTTCCAGGCATTCCGCGCCTTGGGGACGCGCCCCATGATGTCCTCGTCACAGGCGCTGGGGCAGGCTCTCGCCGAGCACGCCGCCGATGCCTGGCGTCTCATCCGCGAATCCAACACCCATGTCTTCCTCTCGGGGCTGGGCAAGATCGCGCAGGTGTTCGACCAGGTCATGGCCGAACAGGCGGGATCGGCGGATGCTTGGAAGCAGGTCAAGCAACAGTTGATCGACGAGGGCCGCTGGTCTGAATTGACCTACGATTAAACCGCGTCCAGCATGACATGCGTTGTTTGTGCATTGGCTCAACCTCGCTGGAACAACGCATGTCAGAGCTGACGCGGTTTAAGCCGACAAGCGCCGATACTTGAGCCGGTGCGGCTGATCCGCGTCGGTGCCCAGACGGCGGTGGCGGTCGGCCTCGTAGTCGGCGTAATTCCCCTCGAACCAGGTCACTTGCGAGTCGCCCTCGAAGGCGAGGATGTGGGTGGCGATGCGATCCAGGAACCAGCGGTCATGGCTGATGACCACCGCGCAGCCAGGGAAGGTCAGCAGGGCCTCTTCGAGCGCGCGCAGGGTCTCGACGTCCAGGTCGTTGGTCGGTTCGTCGAGCAGCAGCAGATTGCCGCCGCTTTTCAGCAGCTTGGCCAGATGCACCCGGTTGCGCTCGCCGCCGGACAGATCGCCGATGCGCTTCTGCTGATCCCCGCCCTTGAAGTTGAACCGCCCGCAATAGGCGCGCGAAGGCATCTCGTAACGACCGACCACGATCATGTCGGAGCCGTCCGAAATTTCCTGCCAGATGGTCTTGTCGTCGTCGAGCGCGTCGCGACTCTGATCGACATGGGCGATCTGGACCGTCTCGCCGATGCGTAGCGTGCCGGCGTCGGGCTGTTCCTGTCCGGTGAGGAGCCGGAACAGCGTGGTCTTGCCGGCGCCGTTGGGGCCGATGATGCCGACGATGCCACCCTGGGGCAGGTTGAACGACAGATCCTCGTAGAGCAGATTGTCGCCATACGCCTTCTTGAGTCCTGTCGCCTCGATCACTAACTCGCCGAGACGCGGACCGGGCGGGATATAGATCTCGTTGGTCTCGTTGCGGGACTGGAATTCCTGCGACTGCAATTCGTCGAAGCGGGCCATGCGCGCCTTGCTCTTGGCGTGGCGACCCTTGGGGTTGGAGCGCACCCACTCCAATTCGTGCTTCATGGCCTTGATGCGGGCCTGTTCCTGCTTTTGTTCCAACTCCAGGCGTTGCTCCTTCTGCTCCAGCCAGGAGGAATAATTGCCTTCCCAGGGGATGCCGTGGCCGCGGTCGAGTTCCAGGATCCAGCCGGCGACGTTGTCCAGGAAGTAGCGGTCATGGGTGACCGCGACCACGGTGCCGGGATATTCGTGCAGAAAGCGCTCCAGCCAGGCGACCGATTCGGCGTCCAGATGGTTGGTCGGCTCGTCGAGCAGCAGCATGTCGGGCTTGGAGAGCAGCAGCCGGCAGAGCGCGACGCGGCGGCGCTCGCCGCCGGAGAGTTTCGTCACGTCGGCGTCCCAAGGCGGCAGGCGCAGGGCGTCAGCGGCGACCTCCAGGGTGCGCTCCAGGTTGTGTCCGTCAGTGGCCTCGATGAGGTTTTCGAGATCCGCCTGTTCCTTGGCCAGGGCGTCGAAATCGGCGTCCGCGTCGGCATAGGCGGCGTAGACGTCATCGAGCCGGGTCAGCGCGTCCTTGATATGACCAAGCGCCTCCTCGACATTTCCCCGCACGTCCTTGGCGGGATCCAGTTGTGGTTCCTGCGACAGAAAGCCGATCTTGATGTTTGCGAGCGGGCGGGCTTCGCCCTCGATTTCGGTGTCGAGACCGGCCATGATCCTGAGCAGGGTGGATTTGCCCGAGCCATTCAGACCCAGGACGCCGATCTTGGCGCCGGGATAAAACGAGAGCGAGATATCGCGCAGAATGACGCGCTTGGGCGGCACGATCTTGCCGACCCGGTTCATGGTGAAGATGTATTGAGCCATGGTTTTTTGCGGTTTGGTTGCTTGGGGGATGTCGTCAGGGATGCGCTGTTGCAGATGTCGGGGAGGGGGCATTGCGCCCCGCTGTCGATGGCCATTCTGCGCTGTCGAGGGTGAAATGTCCAAAATGGGGAGCCGGCGCCGAATATACTTCAGGCATCTTGAATCCCCTGGCAACCAAGGGTCGGGAGTTTTTCATGTCATCGATGCTGTCTCCGCGAGAATCCGCGGTTGGTCTGCCTTGCCACCGCTGGTCGGTTGAGGACTATCCCCGGATGGCGCAGTCCGGTCTGCTGGACACCCAGTCAGGCGAACTGACGGTCTATCGCGAATCCGCGCAGGGGCTGTATCGTCTCATCCGCAAACCGTCGGCGACTGAAACGCTATCGCCGCTGCCGTTGCCAAAGGCGATGCTCCAGCTCTTGGAGGTACTGGCTTGACCGTTACCCCTGTACTGTCCGCGGAGACCCTGGAAGATCTGATTCCGGTGCATCGATTGACGCGGGATCAGCGCGCGCGCCTGGCCCGAGGCGGTCAGGTCGCGTCGCTCCCGGCGGGTAAAAAACTCGTCGCGACCCAGGAGCATCCCTGGCTGGATTATTTGCTGGCCGGCAGGCTCTGTCTGCTGAAGGGTGATCAGAAGGACATCGTGGAGGCGGGTTCGATGCGGGCCTGCCATCCGGTGTTCGAGCCGGGTCGTTTGCGGGACTCCGCCGTCGCCCTCGGCGAGGCCGAACTGCTACGTTTGGATCGACAGCTTTACGAAACGCTCAGCGGCGACCGTCCCGCGCCGGGCGGCTCGCTCGACGACCTGGATCTCAGCGAGGCCGAAAGCGCCCTGCTGATGCGATTTTATCATGCCTGCAAAAGCGGTAGCCTCGCGCTGCCCTCGCTGCCGAAGGTGGCACGGGCGATCCAGGAGGCCATGAGCGATCCGAACATCAATTCGGCGCGGCTGGCACGTATCGTGCAGATGGACCCGGCCGCGACCGGGGGGCTGATCCGGCTCGCCAACAGTCCTGTCTACCGCGGTGCCAAGCCGACCGCGGATCTGCGCAGCGCCATCATCCGACTCGGCATGGATCTCACCCGCGGGGCCGTGGTCGGCATGGCCATGCAAAAGGTCTTCAAGACCAAATCGCCGCTGATGAAGCAGCGGATGAAGGCAGTCTGGAATCGCAGTGTCCATATCTCCGCGCTGAGCTTTGTGATTGCCCGGCATTGCAAGGGGATCAACCCCGAGGAGGCCCTGCTGGCGGGACTGCTGCACGATGTCGGCGAAATTCCCATCCTGGATTTTGTTAGCCGTCATTACCGCGAAATCGACGACGACGAACTGGATGCCGCCATCCTCAAGCTGCGCGACATGGTGGGCGAACTGGTGATGAGCTATTGGGGACTGGGGCCGGAGCTGGTCGAGGTGGTGCGCGAATCGGGCCACTGGCATCGCGACCAGGGCGACCGGCCCGACGATTGCGATATCGTGCTGGTGGCCCGGCTCTATCGCATGAATCAGTCCGAATCGCGGGGTCCGGTGCCGCGCTATGACGAAGTGCCGGCCTATTTCAAGCTGGGCCTGGGGTTCTCCGAGACGGCGGGCAAGGTCGACGTGATCGCGGAGGCGAGCGAGGAACTGGCCGCCGTGATCGGGATGCTCAAGGGGGGCGCCTGAACCGCGTCCGTCAAGGCGTGCGTCGTTGCGAGCGACCGGGCCGAAACGATCAACATTCTTTTGCACTCTTTGCGGTTCAAAAGCGCCTTCCAGGAACGAAAACAGACGATGCAAGTCGAGATTCCGGTATTCGGTTTCGTGGCCCCGAGCGGCAGCGGCAAGACCACCCTGCTGCGGCGGCTCGTCGCGGTTCTGCGCGAACGTGGGCTGCGGGTCGGTTATCTCAAGCACGCCCATCACACCTTCGACCTCGACGTGCCGGGGAAGGATAGCTTCGAGATCCGTGCCGCCGGCGCGGCCCAGACCCTGCTGGCCTCCCGCGAACGCTGGGCATTGCAGGTCGAGAATGCCGCGAAGGGGGAAGATCCCGACCTCGACGCGATGCTCGCGCGCTTCGAGTCGGACCGACTGGACCTGATTCTGGTCGAGGGCTTCAAGCATGCCCGCTATCCCAAGATCGAGATCTACCGCGCCGCGCTCGGTCAGGCGCCGCTCTATCCAGGCGATGGCGACATCATCGCGGTGGCGACCCCCGACGAGCTACCCGCTGACGGACACCCGCCGGTCCTGCCGCTCGATGACGCGAACGCGATCGCGGATTTCCTCCTCAACGCTGCCAGAAGGCCGGGCTCAGCAGCACCAGCAGGGTGAAAATCTCCAGCCGTCCGAGCAGCATGGCGAAGCAGAGGATCCATTTCGCCAGATCGTGCAGGTCGGCGTAATGGGCGCCAACCTGCGCCAGGCCAGGGCCGAGATTGTTGATGCAGGCGGCCACCGCCGAAAAGGCGGTCAGCAGATCCAGCCCGGTCGCCGCCAGCAGCAGATACATGAGGACGAAGCTGGCGACATAGAGCGAGAAAAATCCCCAGACCGCGTCCACCACGCGATGATTGACGCTCTTGCCGCCGATGCGCACGGGGAGTTGCGCGTTGGGGTGGATCAGCCGGCCGATTTCGTGCGCGCCCAGCCGCTTGGCGAGCATGGCGGAGAGGATTTTGGCCTCGTCGTCGTTGGTGACGGCGCAGAAGACATCGGTGTTCTCGATGTTCTCTTCCAGCAGCAGTTCCTGATCCGCGGCATCGCCGTGCAGCACGATGGTCTTTTCCAGATCCTCGGCGATACGTTTGCAGTGGTTCAGATTGCGCTCGATGAGCTTGACCCGGTAGTTGGCTTCGAGCGCGCGGGCAAGCCGGGTGCCGATGTTGCCGCCGCCGGCGACGATCAGACGCTTGTAGGATTTGTCGAGTCGCCGCAATTCCCCCATGACCGCGCGAATATGGATCGGGGCGGCGAGAAAAAAGACCTCGTCATCGGCCTCGATGACGGTATCGCCCTCCGGCTGGATGGCACGATCCTGACGATAGATGGCCGCCACCCGCGCATCCACCTGGGGCATATGCTCCTGGAGCGCGCGCAATTCGTGACCGACCAGCGGGCCGCCATAATACGCCTTGACCGCGACCAGCCGGATGCGTCCGCCAGCGAAATCGAGCACCTGGAGCGTGCCGGGGTTTTCGATCAGGCGCAGGATGTAGCTGGTCACCAATGCCTCGGGGCTGATGGCGACATCGATGGGCAGGGCGTCGGTGCCGAAGAGCCTGGGCTGATCGAGGAAGCTTTGAGCGCGCACCCGCGCGATCTTGGTGGGCGTATGAAACAGCGTATAGGCGACCTGACAGGCCACCATGTTGGTCTCGTCGCTGTTGGTGACGGCGATGATCATGTCGGCGTCATCGGCGCCGGCGCGCGCGAGCACATCCGGATGCGCGCCGTGACCCAGCACGGTACGCAGGTCGAAGCGTTCCTGTAATTCGCGCAGAAGTTCCGGGTTGTGATCCACCACCGTGATGTCATTGGCCTCGCTGACCAGATTGGCGGCCACCGAGGTGCCGACCTGGCCAGCGCCCAGGATGATGATCTTCATTGAAACCGCGTCCGGCAGGACGTGTGCGGCTGGTGCATTGGTTCGGCCTCGTAAGAACCAGCAAACGTTGGAGTTGACGCGGTTTCAGGATTGAATTTTTATCATTTAAACCGCGTCAACTGTCGCGTCCGTGGATTGACGCGAGGCCAGGGCCAACGCACCAACGGTGAATATCCCGCCAGACGCGGTTTAACGCCGCTCCTTGATCTCGATCCCGAGCGAGCGCAGCTTGCGATAGAGGTGGGTGCGTTCCATGCCGGCCTCCTTGGCCATCTTGCTGACGTTGCCGGCGTGCTTTTCCAATTGATAATCCAGATACGCCTTCTCGAACTGCTCGCGCGCGTTGCGCAGCGGCTGATCGAAGGACACCAGACCCTCCAGCGCCTGAACCTGAATCGGCGGCGGCGCGCCGAGCGCGGTTTCGACCTCTTTCTGCCCGATCTCGTCGCCGGCGCCCAAAATCAGCACGCGCTGGACCAGGTTCTTCAGTTCGCGGACATTGCCCGGCCAGCCGTAATTGCGCAGGAAGTTCTGCGCGCCGACGCTGAAGCGACGGTAGGGCAGTTTTTCGTGGGTGGCGAAATAGTCCAGATAAAAATTCAGCAGGTCCGGCACGTCCTCGGCATGTTCCTGCAGGGACGGCACGTTGAGCGGGACGACGTTGAGATGATAGAAGAGATCCTCGCGGAAGCGTCCGGCGCGCACCTCGTCTTCCAGGTTGCGCTGGGTGACGGCGACGATGCGCACGTCGATGCGTACCGGCTCGCTGCCGCCCACGCGCAGGAAGGAGCCGCTGTCCAGGGCGCCCAGCAGTTTCAACTGCGCGTCGAGTTCCATGTCGGCGACTTCGTCGAGCAGCAGGGTGCCGCCCGCCGCCTTCTCCAGACTGCCGTAGTGCGTATGCTCGCCTTCCTCGGTCCCGAACAACTCGCGCGCGGCGTTGCCGCCGGCCAGCGAGGAGACGCTGAGATCCACGAAGGGCCGCTCGCGGCGCGCGCTCTGGGAGTGCAGATAGCGGGCGAAGGTCTCGCGCCCGCTGCCGGCCTCGCCCATGATCAACACCCAGGTGTCGTGCTGGGCGATGCGCTTGACCTGCTCGCGCAGTCGCTGTATGGCCGCGCTGCGCCCGATGGGCTCGTGCACCTGCGGCGTGCGGCGCTTTAAACCGATGTTTTCCTGTTGGAGCTTGTCCGCCTCCAGCGCACGCTCGACCGTGAGCAGCAGCTTGGCCATGGACAGCGGTTTTTCGAGAAAGTCGTAGGCGCCAAGCCGGGTGGCCTCCACCGCGGTCTCGACCGTGCCGTGACCGGACATCATGATGACCGGACAGGGTAGTCCCTCTTCTTCCGCCCATTCCTTCAACAGCGTGATGCCGTCGATGTCGGGCATCCAGATGTCCAGCAGAATCAGGTCCGGGCGCCGGTCGCGCAGGGCATGACGCGCGGTCTCGCCGTTTTCGGCAATGGCGACGGTATAGCCCTCGTCCTCCAGGATTTCCTGGACCAGGCCGCGAATGTCGGGCTCGTCGTCCACCACCAGGATGTGTGTTGCGCTCATGGGTGTGTGTCTTGCTCCAGACGTTGGTTCGTGCGCAGGGCGGCTTGCCAGACCGGCAGTCGGATCCTGATCAAGGCGCCCTCGCCGGTGTTTTCAGCCGCGATCATACCGCCGTGCTCCTCAATAATCTTCTTGACGATGGCCAGCCCAAGTCCTGTCCCCTTCGCTTTGGTGGTGACATAGGGCTCGAAGAGCCGCTCCAGCAGGTGCGCCTCGAAACCGGGACCGTTATCGGTTACGGTGAGCTGTACCGCAGAGCCGGCCTCCACTTGAGAGACGTCTGGCGCCAGTTCGTCGATCACGTCCGTGGTCACGCCGATGCGTGCGTTGGCGCGGCCTTCCAATGCCTCCTGCGCGTTTTTGATGAGGTTGTGGATCAATTGACGCAGCCGCAGCGGATCGCCGCGAACTTGAACCCCCGCCGCGTTCAGACCGATGTGCAGCGCGGGCGTCCCGGCACTGCGATAAAGATCCAGAACCTCCTGAATCAACCGATCGAGAAGCAGTGGCTCGCGCTGGATCCGGGGGCCGCGCGCATAGTCCGAAAAATCGTTGACCATGGCCTTCATGGCCTCGACCTGCGCGATGATGGTGCCGGTGGCGCGGTCGATGATTCTGGCATCGGCCTCGTCGGCCTTGGACAGCAGCTTGTGACGGAGCCGTTCGGCGGAGAGTTGAATAGGTGTGAGCGGATTCTTGATCTCGTGAGCCAGGCGTCGCGCCACCTCGCCCCAGGCGGCATTGCGCTGGGCGGTGATGAGCGAGGTGATGTCGTCGAAGACCACCACATGACCGCGCTGCTCGGAATCCGGAAGAGGCAGGGGACTGCCGCGACACAGCAGCGTCTGGTTGCCTTCGCCGCGTTGCAGGATCACCTCGGCACGCCAGGCATCGCCAGCGGCGAGGTGACGGCGGACGGTTTCGGTCCAGGGGGTGAGACAGGGCTGCTCGCGCTCGATCCGTTCGAGCGTCGGACCCGCGTCCTCGGCGAAGTTCAACGTCAGAATCTTGCGCGCGGCGGGATTCGCGGTGCGTAGACATTGGCTTTCATCGAAGGCCACGACACCCGAGGAGAGACGCCCGAGCACGGTTTCGAGATAGTTGCGTTGGGTCTCGACCGCCAGTTTGCTACGCGCGGCCTCGTCGCGCGCCCGGGCGATCCGGCGTGACATGGCATTGAACGAAGCGACCAGAAAGGTGATTTCGTCGTCATGTCCCGGCAGCGGTATCTGCTGCTCGTAGTTGCCTTCCGCGATGGCGCGGGTGCCGCGAGCGATATCCGCCACCGGCGCGACCAGCCGGCGCGCGGTATGAAAGGCCGCGATCAAGGCGGCCATGAGGCCGAACAGGAGCACCAGCGACAGGGTCAGCGAAAAGCTGAATTTGAGTGACTGGCGCAGATAGGCCAGCTCGGTGTAGCGATTGTAAGCCTCTTCGAGACGCGCGGAGAGTTCGCTGATGCGCGCGGAGGTCGGGAAGATCGCCTGCATCTGCATCTCGCGGCCGCCGGGGTCGTTGACCAGCGCGCGCACCACCAGTTCGTCGCCGGGGCCGCTTTCCAGTCCGACATAATTGTTGCCGGCGCGCACGCTCTGCTGAATCTCGCGCTCGGCGTGGTCGGGAACCAGTTGCGTGGGATCCTCGTTGGCCGTGCCTAAAACCTGGCCGCCTGGCCCATAGACGGTCAATTCGATGGCGCCAGCCTGACGGCGCCGATGATTGAGGCTGAGCGCGATCGCGGTCGCCGAACGGTCCTCGATACCGGCGAGCAGTTGCTCGGTGTATTTGCCGAGCACCCGCTGATTGAGATCGAGCGAGGCCTGATTCAGCAGCAGCGCATCCTGCATGGCGCGTCCGATCTCGACATCGAACCAGCTATCGATCCCGCGCAGGAGAAAGCCGAGCGAGAAATAGTAGACCACGCCAACCGGCAGCAGCGAGATGAGCGCGAACAGGGTGACGATGCGCGCGGTCAGTCGCGATCCGGCCGCCTGGCGGCGATGGCGCCGGACCAGTTTGACCACGTTGACCGCCACCAGCACGGCCAGCACCAGAAGCCCGGCCAGGACCGCGAACAGCAGCGGCACGAAGGCGCGGCTGAGCGCCTCGGAGTTCTGCACCGCGTCGCGCATCAGCACCAGTACCACGAACAATCCGACGATCAGTCCGGCGACTGGCAGTATTCCGAGTTCGCGCAGTCGCATCAGGGGCTTAGCGGCCACTTGCTCCACCCGCTGGAGAGCTTCCAGGACGGTTTGAGATAGGCCATGGGGCGCAGCGGCAGGGGTAATTCCTCAATGTCCAGAAAGACCTTGATCTGGATCTCGTACTCCTCTTCCTCGTCCAGTTTGTCCTGCGCGATCAGTTGCACATTCTGGAGTTCGCCTAGCGCGCGGATCGCGGCCTCACGGGTCTCGAATCCGCGTCCGCTGGTGCCCGGCAGGCGATACACCTCGTAGCGTTCGGACAATGGCTTATAGCGGATGGCGTAGCGCATCTGCCGATCCAGCAGACTGTCTTCCCACAGCCAGGCGTTGACGCGCCGGATTTGCAGATGGATGATGATCGTCAGGGGAACCCCATTGTTCAGCGCCTCCAGGGCCTCCTCGCTGAACGCCGAGTCCATGGTGGCATCCAGATAGTAGATTCCGTCCTCAAGTCGAATTTGGGATTGCCGGAACTCGAAGTCATCTCCCGCAAGGGCGGATGACAGGATTGCCCAGGTCAGGAGCGAGAACACCAGACTCAGTGCCAGCGCGCGCCGCGACCGAGTTGCGTGTCCCCCGCTCATGCGGACACTCGCTCGATGATCGCATAGTAAAAACCGTCGCTCCCGTCCGGCGTCGGCAGCCATTGACGCCCGCGAGGGCAGGTCTGGCCTGAAGCGGTCGGCAGATCCCGTTCGCGCGCCTCCGGCTGACGGGACAGAAAAGCGGCGATCTGCTCGTGGTTTTCCTCGGCCAGCAGCGAACAGGTCGCGTAGAGCAGGCGTCCGCCGGGCGCGAGCAGGGGCCAGATGGCGTCGAGCATCGCCGCCTGCGTCGCAGCGAGTTCGGGAATATCGCGGTCGCGCCGCAGCCATTTGATGTCCGGATGGCGGCGGATCACGCCGGTGGCGGAGCAGGGGACATCGAGCAGAATGCGGTCGAAGGGGCGCTCGGTCCAGGTGCCCTGGGGAGCGGCGGCATCGGCCTGGATGACGCTGGCCGTTAGGCCGAGCCGGTCGAGGGTCGCGCGCACGGTGTCGAGCCGCGAGGCGTCGCTGTCGATGGCGATCAGATCCAAGGCATTGTCGGCCCGCTCCAGGATGGCGGCGGTCTTGCCGCCGGGCGCGGCGCAGGCGTCGAGGACGCGCTGTCCAGGGGTAGCGTCGAGCCAGTGGGCCGCGAGTTGGGCGCCGCTGTCCTGCACCGACACGAGCCCGCGCTCGAAACCGGGGAGATCGCGGGTGGCGTGGGGGCGGTCGAGGATCAAACCCATCTCGCACCCTGGGACGGGGCGCGCGGCGATGCCGGCGGCGGCGAGTTGGTCGGCGTAATCGCTCAGGCTGGCACGTAGGCGATTGACCCGCAGGGCCATCGGTGGACGCGCGTTGCTGGCGTCGACGATGCGCTCCCAATCCTCGGGCCAGTCGCGGCGCAGGCGGGTCAGCAGCCAGTCGGGAAAGAGCCAGCGGGCGCCGGGCTCATGCTCGATCTCGGCCAGCAGGGTCTCGCGTTCGCGCAGGAACCGCCGCAGCAGCGCATTGACCAACGGTGCCTTGTCCGGCTTGCCGAGGAGGCGGCTGGCGTCGACGGTGGCCGACACGGCGGCGTGCGCCGGAATTTTCATCGCGATGAGCTGATACAGCCCGATCAGGATCAGCGCCTCCAGATCCCGGTCGGATTTCTTGACGGGGCGATTGAGCAGACGTCCGGCCAGCGCCTCCAGTCGGGGCAGCAGTCGCAGCGCCCCGTAGGTCATCTCCTGGATCAAAGGTTGATCGGCGGGCGCGCGCGCGGCCTGGGGCTGTTGGAGAACCCGCGTCAGCGATTGACCCTGATCGCGGACCCGATGCAGGTTGAGCGCGGCGGCCGCGCGCGCTTCGGCGCCAGCGGGAGTGCCTGGACTTGCGTGCTGTCCAGGATCAACCAAGCCGCAGCCCGTCCAGGTGTCGTGCATTGAGGAAATCCGTTGCGCTCATGGGTTTTTTCCCGGCGGGCTGAAGACGGGTGATGCGCAGCGTGCCCCGGCTGGTCGCCACGATGATGCCGGTTTTGTCGGTGGCGACGACCTCTCCGGGAGCGGCCGGGGGCGTCGCCCCCTCGTCGGCCTCGGCATCCCAGACGCGCAGGACCGCGCCGTCCAGGCTGGTCTGCGCGACCGGCCAGGGGTCGAAGGCGCGCACCTGACGCTCGATGGCGTCGGCGGGTTGGGTCCAGTCGATGCGCGCCTCCTCCTTGGTGAGCTTACGCGCGTAGGTCGCGAGCGCGTCGTCCTGGGGCTCGGGGACGGACGAACCGTCGAGAACCCCCGGGAGCGCCGCGAGCAGTGCGCTGGCGCCCAGGGTCGCGAGCCGGTCATGGAGACTGCCGCCGGTTTCGCGCGGGCCGATCGGCGTCTCGACGCGATGATAGACTGGACCGGTGTCGAGACCGGCTTCCATCCCCATGATGCAGACCCCGGCAAGCGCGTCCCCGGCGAGTACCGCGCGCTGGATCGGCGCCGCGCCGCGCCAGCGCGGGAGCAGCGAGGCATGCACGTTGAGACAGCCGAGACGGGGCGCTTCCAGAACCGCGACCGGGAGAAGCAGCCCATAGGCCACCACCACCATCAGGTCGGCATCGAGTGCGCGCAGTTGGGTCACCGCGTCGGCGTCCCGTTTCAGGCTTTCGGGCTGAAAAACCGGGATGGCACGGGCCTGGGCCAGCGCCTTGACCGGGCTCGCCTGGAGCTTTTGTCCGCGTCCGGCCGGGCGGTCCGGCTGCGTGTAGACCGCGACGACGTCCAGTCCGGCGTCCAGCAGGGCGGCGAGACTCGGGACCGCGAACTCGGGCGTTCCCGCGAAGATCACTCGGGTGTTGTTCATCGCGGGGTAGGCCATTGCATCGACTGACCGCCGGAGCCCCGGCCAACATCCCGACTCGGAGCGCGCCGGCGGCGGATGCGCAAAGGCGCGCTTCGCGTCGAATCTCTGCGATGACCGGCCCGCATCAGAGGATGCCCCGTCGCGGTTCGCCGGCTGGTGCCGCGGACTGTCGTTGATCCTTCTCCAGCTTGCGTCGAATGCGCTGACGCTTGAGCATCGAGATATGGTCGACGAAGAGTTTCCCCGCCAGGTGGTCGATCTCGTGCTGGATGCAGACCGCGAGCAGTCCGTCGGCGTCCAGGGTAAAGGGCTCGCCCGCGCGGTCGAGCGCCTGGACGCTGACCCGCTCGGCGCGGGTGACCGTTTCGTAAAAGCCCGGCACGGAGAGACAGCCCTCGTCCATCTGCTCCGTGCCTTCCAGCGACAGGATCCGGGGATTGATCAGGCACAGTGGCGTGTCATGGCGTTCGGAGGTGTCGATCACCAGCACCTGGAGCGGGACATCGACCTGGGTAGCCGCCAAGCCGATACCTGGCGCGGCGTACATGGTTTCCAGCATGTCATCGACCAAGCGCTGGATCGCGGCGTCGACGTGCTCCACGGGCCGTGCCTTATGGCGCAGCCGGGGGTCGGGAAAGGTAAGGATATCGAGCTTAGCCATCTTTGCGAGTTTGCAGTAAACGAGTGGAATAGACAGAGTCGCGTGCGCTACTATCGGTAAGAATACCACACCACCTTGATGGGGGCGGGTGAATCCCGTTTCGACCACCCCGGAGGTTTCGTTGCGCCATGATCAGCCGTTTCGCCATCACTGCCCTACTTGCCGGCATCCTGCTTCTGCTGTCCACCGTGGCGCTTGCCGTCGAACTGGCGCCCGATGCGCCGCAGACCTATGTCGTGCGTTCGGGCGATACGCTCTGGGACATCGCCGGGCGGTTTCTGCGCGACCCCTGGCGCTGGTCGGAGGTCTGGCAGGCCAACGAGGGCCTAGACGATCCTGATCTCATCTACCCCGGCGATGTGCTCCAGTTGACGATGGTCGACGGGCAACCGCGGATCGGGGTGGCGCGTGGCGGCAGTTCGGCGTCCGGATCCCGCGACGGCATGCGGGTGGTGCGACTGAGCCCGCAGGTTCGCGCGTCTTCGCTCAAGGAGGCGGTGCCGACGATCAGGATCGCCTCGATCGCACCCTTCCTGACCCAGCCCTATGTGGCGGACTCGGATCAGATCGAGCGCGCCTCCTATGTCGTGGGTTTCCCGGACGAACATCTGGTGGCGGGTTTGCACGACTCCATCTACGTGCGCCGAATCCGTTCCAACCAGCAGACGAATTTCCAGATTCTCCGGCCCGGAGACGCGCTGCGCGATCCCGACACCAACGAAATCCTGGGCTACGAGGCGCTCTTTGTCGCCAACGCCGCGCTGGAGCGTGTCGGCGATCCGGCCAAACTTCAGGTCGTGCGCTCGGAACGCGAG
This sequence comes from Thiocystis violascens DSM 198, assembly GCF_000227745.2. NCBI lineage: Bacteria > Pseudomonadati > Pseudomonadota > Gammaproteobacteria > Chromatiales > Chromatiaceae > Thiocystis > Thiocystis violascens. The sequence continues at coordinate 3,506,066 of NC_018012.1, forward strand.
GTGTCCATCGGCGATCGCGTGATCCCCGCCAGTGTCGAGAAACCGCTCGAGAATTTTTACCCGCGACCCGCGCCGGCGGGAACCAGGGGCCGCATCCTGTCGGTGCTCAACGGCGTCTCGCAGATCGGTCAATTCGATGTCGTCGTCCTCAATCGCGGAACCCGTGACCGCATCGAACCGGGCCATGTCTTCGAGGCATTCGTCGGCGGTACCAAGCAACGCGATCAGGTGCGCGGCGGCAGTATCGTCTCCAACTGGCGCAGCGAGAGCCCCTTGTCGACCGAGTTCTGGTACGGTCGCGATTTCGAGAACAAGGGCTGGCGTCGCGACGAGCCCTCCCCGAACGCACCCTTGCCGCTCCACGCGGATTTCCGCAGGAAGAACGCGCAGTTCGTCGCACCCTTTGAACGCGCGGGCGTCCTGATGGTCTTCCGGACCTTCGAGCGGGTGAGCTTCGCCCTGGTGCTGAATGCCCAGCGCGCCTTCACGGTTGGCGACCAGGTCGCGCCACCGCCCTCTTGATCGCGTCTTGAGTCCGCGCTCGAATCCGCTGGACGCGCCGCTCGACGCCTGGCTCGCCTTGGCCAATGCGCCAGGGATCGGTCCGCGCACCGTCGCCAGACTGATCGAGCACTTCGGCAGTCCCGTCGCGGTTCTGCGCGCCTCCCCCGAACGGCTTGCCGCCGCGGGCCTGAAGCCGGCAAGCGTGGCGGCCCTCAAGCAGCCGGATCCGGACGCTCTCGCGGCCGTGCTGGACTGGTCGGCTCAGCCCGATGCCCATATCCTCACCCTTGCCGATCCCCGGTATCCCCCGCTGCTCGCCGAGATCCACGATGCGCCCCCGCTGCTCTATGTGCGCGGCGATGCCGGTCTGCTCGCCGAACCCCAGATCGCCATCGTCGGCAGCCGCAATCCCACGCCGGGCGGACTTGAGACCACCCGGGAGTTCGCCCGGCAGTTGGTCGGTTTCGGATTGATCGTCACCAGCGGTCTGGCGCTTGGCGTCGACGGTGCCGCACATGCCGCCGCCCTGGCGGGAGGCGGGCGAACCGTCGCGGTGCTTGGGACCGGACCCGACCGCGTCTATCCCGCGGTCCATCGGGATCTGGCCCGCCGGATCGCCGACACGGGCGCGGGCGCTCTGGTTAGCGAGTTTCCGCCGGGGCAGGGGCCGCTGGCCCGAAATTTTCCACGTCGCAACCGACTCATCAGCGGATTGAGTCTGGGGGTGCTGGTCACGGAGGCGGCCCTGAAAAGCGGATCCCTGATTACCGCCCGTACCGCGCTCGAACAGGGGCGCGAGGTGTTCGCCGTGCCGGGATCGATCCGCAACCCGCTGGCGCGGGGCTGTCACGCGCTGATTCGCGATGGTGCCAGGCTGGTCGAATCCGCCCAGGAAATTCTGGTGGAACTGGCGCCACTGCTGCATTGTGCGCTGGCGGCACCAGACTCGGCCCTCGCGGCGACCGCGGCCACTGCCGTGGATCTGACGGAGGCGGAAGCGGCGCCAGATCTGTCGGTATCCCTTGACGCGGAGTCGCAGCGGTTGCTGAATTCCATGGGGTTCGACCCGGTTGCCCCGGATGAATTGATCGAGCGCAGCGGGTTGCCTGCCCAGCGCGTTGCCGCCATGTTGTTGGTTCTCGAATTGAGCGGTCATGTATCATCGGCCCCTGGAGGACGCTATCACCGTTCTCGCGCCTAACCCGCGTCAGCGATGACGCCGGCCGGTTCATGCAGCGCCTGTCATGCCGGTCGCGATCCAGTCATGAGCGGTCATGGCATTGTTTGACGATTGTCTCTGTCGGCCTGACGGCCGATGCCCTCCACGAGGTTGGTTGATGTACGAAAACATGGTCGATGTGTTGATCTATCTCTATGAGAATTATATGGACGGCGAGAGTCAGCCCCCGGTCGACCAAAGCGATCTGGAAGACGAACTGTCAGAGGCGGGTTTCAGCAAGACAGAGATCGACAAGGCGTTGCTTTGGCTCGACGAATTGGCCGTCGGTGTCGACGCGCCTCAGTCCCACGACCATGCCGTGGGCTCGTTGCGTCTCTACTGCGAGGTCGAATGCGCCAAGCTGGATGTGGAGGCGCGCGGACTGCTTCTGTTTCTGGAACAGAGTGGAATCCTCGATCCGGCCAGTCGTGAGCTGGCGATCGACCGTCTGCTGGCGATCGATCACCCGCTGGTCACGGTCGATGAGGTCAAATGGGTGGTGCTGCTGGTGCTCATGAATCGCCCAGGCCGGGAAGATGCCTTCACCCAGATGGAAGACATGGTCTATAACGAAGAGCCCGTGTATCTGCATTAAACCGCGTCCAGAGCGATCTGCGTCATTTTCATTTTGTGTCTGGCCTTTGGGGTTTTTGCGGAATCCGTGGAGACGCGGTTTAAAATTTTTAATTTTTCATGTTTTAAACCGCGCCAGCTCCGACAGTTGTGGATGCTGCCGAGATGGATCCAATCCAAAAACATCGCATACCATGCTGGGCGCGGTTTAATCCTGTCCATTTTGAAGCCTTTGGCATGGGTATAAACTTTCCCGGAAATCGCCTTAATTCGTGCGCGGCAAGGTAGATCGCCCTAGACGCGGCTCAAAATCGGTTTACCCTAGAAAAATCGCGCCACCTCCGACCAGAAGACCACATGAATCTCGTTATCGTCGAATCGCCCGCCAAGGCCAAGACCATCGAAAAATATCTCGGACCCGATTTCGAGGTCATCGCCTCCTATGGCCATGTGCGCGATCTGGTGCCAAAGGAGGGCGCCGTCGACACCGCGAACGGCTTCGCGATGAAATACCAGATCATCGACCGCAACGAGAAACACGTCCAGGCCATCGCCAAAAAGCTCAAAGGGGCCACGGCGCTCTATCTGGCGACCGACCCGGATCGCGAGGGCGAGGCGATCTCTTGGCATCTGTATGAACTGCTCAAGGGCCGCAAGCAGTTGGGCGACCGACCGGTGCATCGGGTGGTGTTCAACGAGATCACCAAGCGCGCGGTCCAGGAGGCGGTCGCGAACCCCCGCGAACTCTCCTATGACCTGGTGAACGCCCAGCAGGCGCGGCGCGCGTTGGACTATCTGGTCGGCTTCAATCTGTCCCCGCTGTTGTGGAAGAAGATCCGCCGCGGACTCTCGGCCGGGCGGGTTCAGAGTCCGGCGCTGCGTCTGATCTGCGAACGCGAGAACGAGATCGAAGCCTTCGTCCAGCAGGAATATTGGACCATCGAGGCCGATGCCGCGAAAGACGCCAAGTCATTCAGCGCCAAGCTGACGACCTTCGGCGGCGAGAAGGTGGAGCAGTTCACGATCGCCGGCGAGACGCGTGCCACCGAGGTGCGGCAGACGCTGGAACAGGCCGCCAACGGCAAGCTCAAGGTCGAACAGGTCGAGCGCAAGCAGCGCAAGCGCCATCCGGCCCCCCCTTTCATCACCTCGACCCTCCAGCAGGAAGCGGCGCGCAAGCTCGGTTTCACGACCCTGCGCACCATGCGGGTGGCCCAGCAACTCTATGAAGGCGTCGATGTCGGCGGCGGCGCGGTCGGTCTGATCAGCTATATGCGAACCGACTCGGTCAATCTGGCCCAGGAGGCCGTGGAGGAGATTCGCGTCTACGTGACCGAGCGCTATGGCGCCGCCGACCTGCCGGACCAGCCTCGTCTGTTCAAGACCAAGGCCAAGAACGCCCAGGAGGCGCATGAGGCGATCCGTCCGACCTCGATCCTGCGCGAGCCAACGGTGGTCAAGGCGCATCTGACTCCCGAGCAATTCCGGCTCTACGAGCTGATCTGGAAACGGACCCTGGCCTGTCAGATGGCGCATGCGCTCATCAATCAGGTCGCGGTCGATCTGAGCGCGGGAGCGGGTAATCTGCTGCGCGCGACCGGCTCGATCATCGCCGAGCCGGGCTTCATGCGCGTCTATCTCGAAGGACGCGATGATGCCAAGAGCGCCGATGACGACGAGGAGCGGATGCTGCCGGAGATGCAGACCGGAGATCTGGTCGATCTGCTGGCCATTCGGCCCGAGCAGCATTTTACCGAACCGCCGCCGCGCTATTCCGAGGCGTCGCTGGTCAAGGAACTGGAGGAATTCGGCATCGGTCGGCCGTCCACCTACGCCTCTATCATCTCCACTCTGCAGGATCGCGAATACGTCATCCTCGACAAAAAGCGCTTTTCGCCGACCGATGTGGGGCGGGTGGTCAACAAATTCCTCACCGAATATTTTACCGCCTACGTCGACTACGACTTCACCGCGCGCCTGGAGGACGAACTGGACGCGGTCTCGCGCGGCGAGGAGGAATGGGTGCCGCTGCTCGAAAATTTCTGGAAGCCTTTCAAGGAGTTGGTTGACAACACCCAGGAGAACGTCAAGCGTAGCGACGTGACGCAGGAAAAGCTCGACGAACTTTGTCCCAAATGCGGCGGGCCGCTGTCCATCCGACTCGGGCGCAACGGACGCTTTATCGGCTGCACCCAGTATCCCGACTGCGACTACACCCGCGACCTCAACGCCGACAAGGCAGAGGCCGAGGCACCGGAGATCGTCGAGGGCCGAACCTGCCCCGAGTGCGACGCCCCGCTGGAGATCAAGCGCGGTCGTTACGGTAAGTTCATCGGTTGCAGCGCCTATCCTAAGTGCAAGCACATCGAGCCGCTGGAGAAGCCCGAGGATACGGGCGTGGTCTGTCCCAAATGTCAAAAGGGCACGTTACAGAAGAAAAAATCGCGGCGGGGTAAGATTTTTTATTCCTGCTCCACCTACCCCAAGTGCGACTATGCGGTCTGGGACGAACCCATCGCCGAACCCTGTCCAAAGTGCGGCTGGGCGGTGATGACCATCAAGACGACCAAGACCAAGGGCACAGCCAAGGTTTGTCCGCAAAAGGAATGCGGTTATCGCGAGCCGCTCGACCAGCCCGAGACGCAAGAGGCGGAGTCTTAGAATCCTGTTAATCCTGTCCTATTCCGGAGCTTTCGTTCGTTTCCAGGCCGCCGCTGCGCCGCAAGGAAGGGGCTCCGGGCGCGGTTTGAATTGGGTCAGGATTTCCGGCGTGGACGCGAGGCGGCCAGGCTGAGCCCTAGGTTGGCCTGGCTGACAAAATATTTGAAGTCGTTGAAACTGGCGGCATCGAGCGCTCGTTTGCTCAGGCCGCGGTCGGTGTAGAAGAGTCCGATGCACTTTTGGTTGACGACGATGGGAGCAAGCATGAAGGGCGTGTATCCAACCAACTGAGTCAGGCCGCTGGGGATCAGGTGCGCGTACTCCTCGCAGTCACGGGCGGTCATCCAGTGCGGAAGTTTGCGATCCATGGTTTGGAACAGAATGTCGGGGGCATTGGCCCGACGGGTAAAGTGGAAACCGCTGGTCAGCTCGCCCTGATCCTGACCGAGCGCGTATTTCGCCTTGATGCCCTGCTTGTCGGGCGTCATGAGGGCGAACAGCACGCGATCCATGCCGACCCCACGGTAGATTCCCTCCAGCACCAGTTCCATGACGAGATTGAAGTCGCATTGACCCGCATCGAGAAAGGCCGTCAGTTCGCGCAGGATCTTGTTGCGCAGCGGAGCGTCTGGGTAGGGTTGGCTCGTTGGGGATACGGCGGCGGGCGATGATTCCAGCAACCGATCCGTGGTCGTCTGAGCGCGCTCGTCGGATTCGTTCAGACTGGGCAGGGGGATATGGATCGCGGCGAAACTGGCGCCGAGATCGGCTGCCAATTGGGTTGCCTCGTGCGCATTCCGATACAGCAGCGTTTTGGCCTCGCCGAGCGGGAGGTCGGTCAGTTTGGCCGCCTTGCGGGCCAGTTGATTCATCTCCTCCGTGCGCCAGCCCTTGTCCTCGGCGTGGCGCGCGATCTGTTGGCCCAGCACGACGGCCTGCATCCGTTCGTCCTTTTGAGTGGGGTGACTGATGGCCTTCTGCAGCAGTTCGGTGAGGTGCCATTCCTGGATCAGGTGTTTGCTCAGAAGGCTCAGCCGAAAGCCGAGCACCTGTTCCTGGGCCTGCTCCGGGGTGATGCCGGGCTGCTTCGACAGCCCTTCCAGGGTTTGGCCGATCTCGCCGCAGAAACACCAGAAGGCCATCTCTCCGATGCGCGTGAGAAGGGTGGCGATGAAGACTTCCTCGGGCGATTTGTCGCCGCGCGCCGCAGCCAGCGCGCGCGCCTGGGTCGCGGAGTGCAGCGAGCGGGCCAGTTCGCGACTCAGGCGCTCTCTGGCGGCCCCCTTGACCAGCGCGTCCACCAGAGTGATCGCCAGGCACATGTCGCGCACCGCATTGAAGCCAAGCAAGATGACGGCACGGGTAATGGTGCTGATGCCGGCGCCAGTCGGATTGTAGTAGATGGAATTGGCCAACTTGAGGACGCGGGCGGTCAGGGATGCGTCGTGCAGAATCACTCCGGCCAGTTCCGAGATCGGCGCCAGCTCATCGTCCGCAAAGGCAATGACCTTCTGGGCCGTGTCGTCGAAGATCGGCATTTCCTCTTGGCGGATCAGTTCGACCCACTCGTCGAGGCTTTTAGGGGAGGTTTCGGTTTTCAAGTCGGTATCGGCGCGTTAATCAGCGTTAGACTATAGGCGAGCGGCGGAGGCATTGCCAGATGTGCCGATGAGCGCCACAGACCGATCGGTTGCCAGCCCGCCGAACCGCCACCTCGATTCCTGGCGTCCGCGCCGATAGGCCGGCAATTCTCGCGGATTGAATCAATGTCCCACTTTCCTCGTCACCGCTTGCGTCGGGCCGCGCACGTCATCCGACAGGGCGGCGTGGTGGCCTATCCCACCGAAGCCGTCTACGGACTCGGCTGCGATCCCTGGAATCGGGCCGCCGTGTCCCGCATTCTCGCCATCAAGCAGCGGGATGTCTCCAAGGGTCTGATCCTGATCGCCGCCGATCCCGCTCAACTGACGCCCTTTGTCGAAGATCTGCCGGCCGCGCGCATGGCGGAAATCCGCGCGAGCTGGCCAGGTCCGCATACCTGGCTCCTGCCCATCCGTTCCATGACGCCCCGCTGGCTGACCGGTCGCTTCGACACGCTCGCGGTCCGGGTCACCGCCCATCCGCTTGCCGCCGGGCTGTGCCGCGCCTTTGGCGGCGCCATCGTGTCCACCAGCGCCAATCGGGCCGATCGCCCGCCGGCCCGCACGAGCCTGCGGGTCCGACTGGCGCTGGAGGATGGGCCCGACCTTGTCCTCGCGGGTGCCTGTGGCGGATCCGGGCGTCCTTCCAGGATCCGCGACGGTCGCACGGGGCGGGTGCTACGGGGTTGAATGCGTTGTCAGTTGTCAGGTTTGTGCTTTTGACGCCTTGGAGCGTTGTCCTGTATCGAGCGCAGAGACTTGTCCTTGTCCAGTCCCGTCGGCATCTGATTGACATCGGCACATAAAAGACAAGACGAGAGGAATGACGATGCTCAAGGCAACGGAAATGGCGATCCGCTGGGTCGAACAGGGTAAGGCGCCGGATGCGGTCGTGCGCGCTGGGATTCGACTGCTGCTACGCCAGCGCCTGGCGAGTCTGCCGCTGCACGACTGCGAGGCGGCGATGTGCCACAAACGCGAGTTCGTCGCCATGATGGACGCCGCTCCGATCGCCGAGGTGCCGGAGCGCGCCAACGAACAGCATTACGAACTCCCCGCGAGCTTTTTCGATCTCGTGCTGGGGCCGCGCCGAAAATACAGCAGTTGTTATTGGCCGGATGGAGTCAAGACCCTTGCGGAGGCGGAGGCGGCGGCGCTGCGCGTCACCGCCGAACGCGCTGGAATCGCGGACGGCCAGCGGGTGTTGGAGCTTGGCTGCGGCTGGGGCGCCTTCAGTCTCTATCTGGCGGAGCGGTATCCGAATTCCCGGATCACGGGCGTTTCAAACGCGCACGGTCAGCGCCAGTTCATCGAAGCGGAACGTGACCGTCTGGGGCTGACCAACCTGACGATCGTCACGGCGGACATGAACGACTTCCAGGCCGAGGGTCAGTACGACCGCATCGTTTCGTTGGAAATGTTCGAGCACATGCGCAACCACCGCCAACTCTTACGGCGCGTCCACGATTGGCTCACGCCCGGCGGGCGCTTTTTGATGCATATCTTCGTGCATCGGGAGCATCCCTATCCTTTCGAGGACATCGGACCCAGCGACTGGATGAGTCATTACTTCTTTGCCGGCGGCATCATGCCGAGCGACGATCTGCCGCTGCACTTCCAGGATGACCTGAAACTGGTCACCCGCTGGCGTTGGGACGGTCGACATTACGAGCGCACGCTCAACGCCTGGCTGGCGCGCATGGATGCCGCCCGCGCGTCAATCTGGCCGATCCTGGAGGACACCTACGGCGCGGGCGAGGCGGCGACCTGGTGGATGCGCTGGCGACTCTTCTTCATGGCCTGCGCCGAGCTGTTCGGTTATCGCAAGGGTCAGGAATGGTTTGTCGGTCACTATTTATTTGCACGGCCAGCGTGAGTCTGGCGCCTGCGCATTCAGCCGAAACCGCGTTCGGTAGGGCAAACGTCGGGGTGAACGATCAGCCCGGAAGTTGGCAGAGCGCGCCGTCGTCGGAACCGACGCACGTTGGGACGCAATTCTGTCGTGTCCCGACGGGGCGATGCCGATCTGATTCGTCGTCCGGTGAATGCGTACTCATACGGAATGTTCCGGCGTGTCCGGATCAGTCAGAATTCAGATACCATCCATCCAATGATTCGCTAACTGTGATGCATCTCGATCCAGCGATTATCTATCATGATCTGAAGACCGATCTGGTGACCTTTAGAACTATTCTTGCCGACAGGACGTTAGCGGTTGACGAATTCGCGTCAACCCATCGCGAGACCATCCGCCGGCACTACGCCAAGGTGGGTGGTTGCCCACTGGACCAGGAAACCGCCCATCAAGCCGCCGTTGCGCTCCTGGGTTATCTGCGACCTTCTCCGATTCAAAACGTCAGAACGCATTTAAACCGTTGAGGGCAATGATCGGAGCGTTTCTCTCGCATAGTGCCGACTTACGCACAAAACAGGCTGTCGCCTTTGTGTACTCTGAATGGCGAACGATTCGATCGGATTGAACGTGTCGACAACCCAGAAGATGTCCGTGGAGAACGCACAATGAATGAAGACGCCAGTTATTCCGATATCCAGGCGTTGACGCCCAGGGAACGTATTGAATACTACAGGCGGGAATTGCGATGCGTCACCCCTCCGAAGACGTATCGCGAGCGGGTGTTGGCCAACGTCTATCATCACCTGCTGCAAAACGCCGGGGAACGGGAGGTTCCTTCTCGGGATGCCTCGTCGATCAATCCTTTTACAGCGTACCCGTTCATGTCTTGAACGAATCGGCAAAGGCTGGGGCGTGAAGACGGGCCTGTTTCAAAAAGACCGTGATCGCCCTGAAACCCCTTTCCGGACAGCGGGCCGCTGGAGATCCAGAATCGATACGGCGGTGCGACAATCAATCACCGCCATCCGCCATTGTCGGCCGCGCTCAATGTTTGCGATGCCGAAAAACCCAGGGGGTCTGGTGTTCGCCTTTACGGCTCCAGATCCCGCGCTTGGCCTTGCGGGCCTCGCGTTCGGCGCGAAAAAACCGGGCATCCTCGCAATAGCGCGCATAGACCGCGGCGTGACCGCTCCTGACCTGTTCCAGATTCAGCAGGAGCCGCTGTTTCGCTCCGACGCTGTAGACATCGCCCACCGTGCGCCCGTAGCGGTCCTTTTCGATCGGAACCAACTCCAACTGCCGGGTCGCGAGTTGGCGAAGCGAGGCGCGCGAGCGGTCGGACCAAGGCCGCTGTTTGTGCTCGGGGGCGTCGATGCAGTGCAATCGCACCTCAACCCGCTCGCCCTGGCAGGTCAGCCGCAGCGAATCGCCATCCAGCACGGTATCCAGCCGGCAGGTGCGGCCCGAGGCGCCGAACGACCAGTTGGCCGGGATCAGCCCCGGTCCCCAGCGTTCGACCGCCCAGGCGCCGACCAGGAGCAGGGCGATCGCCAGGGTTGAAAGCGGCGTGCGACGACGCACCCGAGGTCCGGAATCAGCCATTGAGCCACAGATGGACCGCGATGCTCGACAGGTAGCCGAGCGCGATCGCGGGCGTCCATTCCAGATGCGCGAAGAAGGTGTAGGTTCCGCGTGCTTGACCCATGAGCGCCACGCCAGCCGCCGAGCCAATGGACAATAGCGAGCCGCCGACGCCAGCGGTCAGGGTGACCAGCAGCCACTGGGTCTCGTTCATCTCGGGATTCATGGTCAGGACGGCGAACATCACCGGGATATTGTCGACGATGGCCGAGAGGAAGCCGATCGACACGTTGGCAAGGGTCGGCCCCCATTGGTTGTACATCAGATCGGACGCCATCGCGAGATAGCCGAGCTGCCCGAGTCCGCCGACGCAGAGCACCACGCCATAGAAGAACAGCAGGGTGTCCCATTCAGCCCGCGCGACCTTGTTGAAGACATCGAAGGGGGTCATGTCGCCAACCAGCGTGGCCCGATCCTCGTTGCGTCGCTGCCAGCGCTGGTGGCTCATGCGCAGGTAAAACCCGAAAAACTGCAGATATCCAAGACCAGTGAGCATCCCCAGCACCGGCGGCAGATGTAGGAAGTTGTGGAAGCTCACCGCGGTGGCGATGGTCAGCAGAAACAGGACGATGATGCGCCGGGCGCCCCGTTTCATGTGCACATCCTCCGAGCTTGCCACCGGCTTGAGATTCGGGACGGCGAAGTGCATGAGGATCGCGGGAACCGCGAAGTTGACCACGGCGGGCACGAACAGCTTGAAAAATCCAAAAAAGTCGACCATGCCCTTCTGCCAGACCATCAGGGTCGTGATATCCCCGAACGGACTGAAGGCGCCGCCGGCATTCGCTCCCACCACAATGTTGATACAGGCGAGGGTGACGAAGCGCTTGTTGTCGCCGCCGACCGCCAGTACCACCGCGCACATCAACAGGGCCGTGGTCAGGTTGTCGGCGACCGGCGAGATCAGGAAGGCGAGGATGCCGGTCAACCAGAACAGCGCGCGAAAACCGAAGCCCTTGCGAATCAGCCAGGCACGCAGCGCGTCGAAAACCTGCCGCTCTTGGAGCGCGTTGATATAGGTCATCGCCACCAGCAGGAACAGCATGAGTTCGGCGTATTCGAGCAGGTTGTGGCGGACGGCCTCGCCGGCCAGATGCGGCTCGCCCATCTGAGTGTAGACGTAGGCGATCAGGCACCAGATGACGCCGGCGGCGATGATGACCGGTTTGGATTTGCGTAGGTGCAGGAATTCCTCGGTCATGACCAGGGCGTAGGCCAGACCAAAGATAATCAGAGCGGTATAGCCGACGGCGTGCGTTGTCAGATCGATGGAGTTGGCGGTCTCTGACGCAAAGGCCGCAAAAGGGGCGAAGAGGGCGATGACGCCCATGAAAAAACGGGTCGCGGGGTGCATGAGTGAGCCTTCTGTGAACTGCTGGATCTGTATCGGTGAAAGGGCAATCGCGCAAGATACCCTGTGTTTTGACGGGCGCCAAGTCGTTCCGGCGGTTGCAAGCGATTCTCGGTTTGAACGTCACCGTTTTAGCTGCTTTCTCTGCCGGAGCGCATGCAATCAAGGGTATCGGTCAGCCGAGCGTGGCGAGTTTAAAGACGTGCGTGGCGCCCCTTCGCTCCTCGTCCTGAGCGACGCCGAAGCACGGACAGATTGTAAGAATTGCCTGGTCATGTTCGTTATATGAGCGGCCTGAACGCTATACTTTGCAATCCGCGTCAGTTTTTCATGGCCGACCGCGGAAGATTGGTCGCTGTCGGTTGACAACGGCGATCCGCGCCAGATTGAGCGCACGCTTGCTGGCCGCTTTCCTCTTACCTTCTGTCCGCGGGAGACTGCCCTCTGAGAGACCATGATCCACCCGAGCACGGCGGTCGGCTGCGCCAGGCCGCCGTGCGTTTCGACATTCCATTGGAACACTGGCTCGATCTGTCCACCGGGATCAACCCGCATGCCTGGCCGGTCGCGACCTTGCCCGCAGCCGTTTGGGGCCGCTTGCCCGAGGAGGGTGATGGTTTGGAGTCGGCGGCGGCGCGTTACTACGGGGCGCCATGTCCCTTGCCGCTGGCGGGTTCCCAGGCCGCGATCCAGTCGCTCCCCACGTTGCGCGCGCCCTGCCGCGTGGGCGTGCCTCGGGTGGGCTACCGGGAGCATGCGCATGCCTGGTGTCGCGCCGGGCATCAGGTCGTCGAACTGGTCGACAGCGATCCCGGTCGATGGCTGGACGACGGCCCCGAACGGCTCGATTGCCTGGTCGTGATCAATCCCAACAATCCGACCGGTCGCTGTTGGCCGATCGCGACCCTGCTCGACTGGCACGCGCGTCTTGCCGCTCGCGGCGGCTGGCTGATCGTCGACGAGGCGTTCATGGATGCCACGCCCGAGGCGAGTTTGACCCCTTTCGCCGGTCGGCCGGGATTGATTCTGCTGCGCTCGCTCGGCAAATTTTTCGGTTTGGCCGGGGCGCGTGTCGGTTTTCTGTTCGCGGAATCCGCCCTGCGCGCGCGTCTGCTGTCCTGGCTGGGCCCCTGGACCCTGAGCGGTCCCTCGCGCGCGATCGCCCGTCAGGCACTTGCCGATACCGTTTGGCAACAGGTCACGCGGGCAGCGCTTCCGCTGGCCGCCGACCGACTCGCCGAGTTGCTCCGTCGATACGGACTGGCGCCGATGGGCGGAACGGCGCTCTTTCAATGGGTGCTCACCGACGAGGCGGACCGGATCCAGGCGAATCTGGCGCGACAGGGAATCCTGGTGCGTCGCTTTATCCGCCCTCCCAGTCTGCGTTTCGGTTTGCCGGGCGATGAACGGGATTGGCGGCGGTTGGAGATGGCTCTGACAGCCGTTGCCCATGCGTGAAACCTGATTGGCTTGCGGTGCCCGCCGCGGATCGGGCCGAACTTCCGGCATGGGCTCGCCGGGCGCAAACCGATGCGTTTCCGGTTGCTCGGAATCGGGCCATCGGGCCGCGTTCGTTGCCGGTCAGCCGCCCCCGCGCCGTCGAGACGGATACCGCCAGGGGCTGGAGAAATGCCGGCCGGGTGCGGGTCGTCGTCCTGGGCGCCAATCTCGATCCAACCTTGAGGTCGCCTGAGGAGACGCTCGCGGCTTCGCTCAGGGCACAAACGTGTGTCGCCCGGAATCCCATCATGGACTGGTTGCTGGAGCACCCGGATGTCGACATCGAGACCCTTGACGCTGGCACCCATGGTCAGTCCGGTTTGGTTGCCAAGCGTGCGCGTGATGGAATCCTGTCCGCGACAGGCGGTTCGCGTAACCGCAAGGCGCTGGATAAACATCGGCTGGATATTGCCCTGAGTCTTGGCCGGCACGCGGTGGAACGCGCAAAGCTTGCCGGTTGCGACCTTCTGGTCGGATGGGGGCGGGAGACGCGGTGTGACAGGGCCGAGACGGCAGGGGCAAACGTCTTGCGCCCGCAGGCGCCCGACCGTTGTCCAGCAGAGCCAGACTGGGATGTCAGAGCGTCGGGCGATCCCTACGAGGCGCTACGTCTCATGGGAAGCCCGGAACTTGCCGCGTTCGTCGGCATTCTGATCGCGGGTGCCCAGATCGGTCTTCCGGTCCTTTTACCAGGGGCCGACGCGAGCATTGCGGCACGGGTCGCCTCCAGCCTGCATCCGCATCTGGGCGAGTGGCTGACCGTGACCGGCTGGACACCCCGGGCCTTGCCAGCCAATGGGCTGTCGCTTGCGTATTTCGCCCAAGGCGCGGCGTTTCAATCCCTCACGGTTGAAACCCGCACGGTCGTCGTGCTGCGGGAGGCGTCCGTCTGACTGACCTGCGGCCCCTGTTTTAGCCGATGGCGCAGCAGGTTGAATTCCCAGGTTCGCTCGGCGAGCTGGCGACGCAGGTCGGCCTTCTCAAGCTCGGCTTTTAAGAGCTTTCGCCCCAGCCAGTCCAGTCGAATGCCCACGACATCAAGCTTTCTTCTGGTTCGCTCGATCGCCTGCTCCAGTCGCGTCAGTCTGTGTTCGTCCAGGTTGATCATCTCGCAGTGGATGGGGTCAGGGTCCATTTCTGGTCTCTCCATGGCTTCCGTCAATAGGATCTAAAACGCCTCCGGATTGATGAGCCGGGCGCGGTTTAAAGGACAGTCTTGAATCCTAGTCTTCTCATTCCTCATGGGTATCCGTGAAAACACTTAGGCCCATCCAAAAGGGTCTTGGTCTGTCTCCATGCCGCCTTCGAGAATCCTGCGTTTGCCCTCCAGAATGAAACGGGTGGCACGGTTGAAATCGGCGAGCGAGACGACTCGCGATTCGCCCAGGCGCAGCGAGGCATAGGAGGCCGCGAGCAGCACCGCGTTTTGAATGTCGCCCCCAGCCGCGCCCTCCGAAGACCGGGCGAGGGCCGCGAAGTCCACGTCGTCGGCCAGCGGCAGTTGGCGGGGAACGTGACCGCGCCAGATCCGCTCGCGCTGTTCGGCGGCGGGAAGCCGAAACTCCACATGCGCCAGCATCCGGCGCAGAAAGGCGGTGTCGTAATTTCTGACCAGGTTCGAGGCGAAGATGACCGCGCCATTGAAGTTGTCCAGCTCGATCAGTGTGGTGCTGCGCGCAACATTGATGCTGTTGTCGGCGGACTGCGAGACATTGAGCAGACGCTTGCCCAGGATCGAATCGGCCTCGTCGAAAAACAGCAGGGCGCCAGTCTCGGTTGCCCTGGCGAAGGCCGCCTGGATGTTCTTGGGCGTCTCGCCGACATATTTCGATTCCAGTTCGGCGTAGCTGATCCGCAGAATCCGTTTGCCGAGCAGATCGGCGATGGCGTCGGCGGCCAGGGTCTTGCCGGTGCCGGGCGGTCCATAGAAGTTCAATGCCACCCGCCGTCCGGTGCGTGCGATCGAGCCGAGATTCCAGGTCTCGTAGAGCAGATCCTGCGAGACGAGGACATTGGTGGCTTCGCGGATGCGCTCCAGGCTGTCCGGGTCGAGGACGAGATGTTCCAGCGAATAGCGCGGTTCGAGCGGTTCGAGTCCCGCCAGCCGCGGTTCCTCGTTCTCTGTCGTCCGCGCCCGCATGTCACTGCGGCCGTTGATGTCGTAGAGCGGACCGATCTGCTCTGCGGGCGGGGTCTCCAGGTGGGTCTTGGACGGATTGAAGTCGACGCGAATCCGGGGTTTGGACAGCGATCCGGGGAATTCGGACGCATCCAGCAGCCGAGCGAGCTTGCGCAGAAAATCATTCGAGGCCGCCGCCTCGACCTCGACCGAGGTGTCCTGTCCCTTCTCGAAGCATTGCTGACAATAGAGCAGCGGCGCGCCGACCACCTCAATGAAATAGTGACCCACATTGGATTTCTTGCCATGGTGGGACAGGGTCAGTTCGCACCCATGAAGCGGGCAGATGGGCTTTTTTTTGAGTAATGACAGCATGGGATGGAGGTTCGGCCACCCGTCAGGAGATGGAATGACGGGTCAACGGTCAGTGGTTGCGAATCCGCTCGCGGCGCGGAGCGCAGCGGGATGCGTGACACCGCGGAGCGGTGTCACGAGTAACGCCCCCTTGCCCTTTGTTCAGAACACCAGGTTCAACATGGTCAGCGCGACGATCAGGAAGAGGATGGTCATGATGCCGCCCGCACGCATGAAGTCGACGACTCGGTAACCGCCCGGCCCCATGATCAGTGCATTCACTTGATGGGTGGGGAGGAAAAATGAGTTGGAGGTGGCGATCGCGACCGTCAGGGCGAACAACGCCGGATTCGCGCCTGAGCCCAAGGCCATGTTGACCGCGAGCGGGACCAACAGCACGGTGGCGCCGACATTGGACATGACCAGGGTGAAGGCGGTCGCGAGCACGGCAAGTGCCGCCTGGACGACCCAGATCGGCACGTCGCCGAGTGCCGCGAGCGTCTGTTGCGCGATCCAGGCCGCAGTGCCGGTGGACTCCACCGCCAGCCCGAGCGGGATCAGCGAGGCCAGCAGGAAGACGCTCTTCCAGCTCACCGCCTGGTAAGCCTCCTCGATGGTGAGCACCCCCGCCAGGATCATGCTCATGGCGCCGGCAAAGAGCGCGATCGACAGCCGCAGATCCGTGAAGAGGATCAGGCTGAGGGTGACGATGAAGATCAACAGGGCAGCTGAGACCTTGTGCGGACGCAATTCCTCGTGTGGGTACTCGGTGGTGACCACGACGAAATTACGGTCTTTTTCCACTCGCGCCAGATCCGCCCAGGTGGTGTGGACCACAAGCGCGTCACCGGCCTGAAAAGGCGTATTGCGAACGCCACCGGTATGAAAGGTGATCTGCTCGCCACCGCGGCTGATGGCCAGCAGCGAAAGCCCATAGGTCTTGCGCAGCCAGACATCGCGCGCAGTCTTGCCGATCAGGCTGGAGCCGGGCGGAATGACGATCTCGGCGATGCCGGCCTTGGTGTGGGCCATCGCCTCGGCAAAGAGTTCCAGCTCGCGTTTGCGGGTGAGCTGATTGGCGTTGCTGAAATCCAGCAAGGCGTCGGCGTTGCCTAGCAGTCCGAGCGTGGTGCCGGCCGTGATGCCCAGGGTACGGTCGATCCCGTCGGCGCCAAAGCGCAGGCCGTCGCCTTTTTCGACGCCGACGATCCGCACCTTCCAGGTGCGCTCCAGCTCGTCGACGCTCATCCCGATCAGATGGCTTTTCCCCGGGACGCGGAACTCCCCAAGTTCGAAGTCGCTGAGTCCGTAGGTCTCGGCGAAGTATTCGCTGGTATCGCTGCCTTCGAGTTTGTCATTGACCCGCGACGGCAGCACGAAGCGTCCGGCGATCACGAAATAGATGATGCCGGTGGCAAGCAGCGCGAGGCCAATCGGCGTGACGTCAAACAGTTGGAAGGTCGCCATGGGCGCGATGCCGTCCGGCAGGGTCTGGTTTGACGTCAGGATGAGGTCGTTCAGGAGGATCAGCGGACTGGAGCCCACCATGGTGATGGTGCCGCCGAGAAGTGCGCAGAAGCCCATCGGCATCAGCAGGCGCGACATCGGCAAGCCGGTGCGGGCGGCGATACGGCTCACCACCGGAAGGAAGAGGGCGGCGGCCCCCACGTTCTGCATAAAGCTGGAGATCCCCCCGACAGTGCCCGAGATCAACGGGATGATGCGCCCCTCGGTGGTGCCGCCGATGCGCATGATGAAACCAGCGACCTTCGACATGATGCCAGTCTTGTCCAGTCCAGCCCCGACGATCATGACTGCGATGATGGAAATGACCGCGTTACTGGAAAAACCATCGAACAGATGTTCGACTGGAACCAGTCCCTGGTCCAGTCCCATCCAGGGGGCGAGCAGACTGGTCAGGCCGAGCAACACCATCACGGTGACCGCCGCCACGTCCACGCTCACCACCTCGGTCACGAACAGATAAATGGTGAGCAGCAGGAAGGCGCTGACCCAGGCGATCTCGGTGGAGGGAACCACGCTGGCGAGGTAGATACCGACGATGGCGAAAAAGGCGGCCGTGAGGTCTTGCTTGGACAAGGTGCGAAAGATGTTGGACATACTGGTTTCCCTCTTGCGAGCTGGTTTAT
Organism: Thiocystis violascens DSM 198; assembly: GCF_000227745.2. Taxonomy (NCBI): domain Bacteria; kingdom Pseudomonadati; phylum Pseudomonadota; class Gammaproteobacteria; order Chromatiales; family Chromatiaceae; genus Thiocystis; species Thiocystis violascens. Next base: position 3,523,633 of record NC_018012.1, read on the forward strand.
GACCGTGCGTCAACCGCGCATGATACGTAAAGGGTTTCCCGGATTCCTGTCTTTTTCCGTCAGGGCCGGGGATGCGCTTCAAGGCTTGAGCCTGCGCGCCGGTGGCGGGCGATTCAGTGCACTGTTAGTCTTTGCCCTGATGTTCTGCTTTGTTCGCTACTTGTGAGCCTGTTGCTATGAAGCCTGTCATCCGCTGGATCTCGATCGCGTCGTCATGCCTCGTCTGGGGTCTCCCCTTCGCCATGGAAGAACCGGCGCCAGTCTCGCGCGTTGCGGTCACCGCTGAACTCGAGCGGCTCATGTCCGAACATGGCTTCGAAGTGCGAGGCATCGAGCAGACCGCCGATGCCCTGGCGCGCGTAGAGGGCGAGACCTTGTCTGCGCGGCTGCAAGCCTTGTTGGAAAATTTCGATTACGTGCTGGTGCAGACGCCGACCGGCGGGATCGAGCGGGTGATCATCCTTGGCGAAAAGGTTGCCTATCTTCCGCCGCCCATAGTGGTCGAAAACGAGGCCGGCGGCAATCCAGCGAACGATTCGGTCGAATCCGGCGCGCCGCCTGGGGAGATCGTCCTGTCGACGCAGCGCAAGGGGGACTCGCATCTGCTGACCCTGATCCTGGAAGGACCGAACAACCGGCGGATCGAACAGGTTCTGCTCATCGATACCGGCGCGGATCAGGTGGTGCTGCCGGCGTCGCTGGTCGTGTCGCTGGGGTTGGAGGCGGGCGCGCTGCGCGAGCAGCAGGTGCAGACCGCGAATGGGACGATCCAGGCACGCGTCGGAGTGCTGCCCGCGCTCTGGCTCGGCGAGACGCGCATACCCGAGGTGTCGGCCGCGTTCATTGAGGACCAGCGGCTCGGCGGTCAGGCATTGCTTGGAATGAATGTGCTGGGGCGTTTCCGGATGACGATCGACGATGCCAACAGTCAGGTGACGCTAGCGTCGAAGTAAACGTCCGCTGTTCTGGCGGGCGCGACGCGGCGGTCAGGATGCGGTTCAGCGTTACAGGCCCTTTTTCAACCGCTGGAGTTGTTCCTTGAGTTCATGCACATCGCTGCCGAGACGCTCGACAGGCTGTGAATGCGCCTGTTCATGCTTGGCCTGGTTGAGCGCCATCTGGCGCATGTATTTCCGCAGTTCATGGAGTTCGCTCTCGACGCGGCCCAGGCTGGCCGAGGTCTGGTCCAGACGTTCGTTGGTCTGATCCAGGCGCGCGTTGAATTCCTCGCGCAGTTTCAGAATGCTCTCGCGAATTTCCCTCAGCAGGACAAGAACAAAGCCGGTGGACATGGTGCGCTCCAGGGGCGACGGCGGAAGTGAGGGCAGCTTCTGTGCGAAGACCGCTATAGTACGTCGTTCGGGATGCCGGTTCAGAGAATCTCTTCGCTCTCTTCGTCATCCGGATCCAGCGAGTCGCGATATTGTTCCAGCCGCTCGACCGTCGCCTCCAGCATGCCATAACGGGCGATGTGGTAGATCCCTTCGCCCTCGGTGACCAGGGGTAGATTGGTGCGCCCGATGACGATGCCGCTGGTGGGCGCGAGCACCGACGCGTCCGCGTGACGGAAGGGATCGGTGATGATCCCCAGCGTATCGCCTTTTTTGACACAGGCGCCGAGCGGTGTCAGGGAGAGCAGCACGCCGCTGCGGTCGGCGCGAATCCAGAGGCAGGAACGGGCCACCACCGGTTTCGGTTCGTGCGTTTTGCGGCTCGCGTGGTCGCGGATCATCCCCAGATGGCACATCACCCCCAAAATGCCGCGCAACCCGGCGCGCACCGCGAACTCGTCGAACCGCAATGCCTCGCCGCCCTCGTACAACAGCAGCGGGATGGCGCGCTCGATCGCCGCCGCGCGCAACGAGCCGGGTCGAACCTCGGCGTCCAGGATCACCGGCGTCCCGAAGGCGTTGGCGAGTGCCGGCATGCGGACATCGGCATCGAGCGTCACTCGGATCTGCGGCAGGTTCTCGCGATGCAGCGCGCCGGTGTGCAGATCGATCCCATGGGTCGAGCCTTCCACGACCTCGCCAATCAGGGTCGCCGCCAGGCGCGCGGCCAGGGAGCCTTTGTCGGAACCGGGGAAGCTTCGGTTCAGGTCGCGCCGATCCGGCAGGTAGCGGGATTGGCGCACATAGCCATAGACGTTGACCACGGGCACGGCCAGCAGGGTGCCGGACAGTCGCTGCAAGGATTTTTGAAGCAGCAGACGCCGGATGATTTCGACCCCGTTGATTTCGTCGCCATGGATCGAGGCGGTGACGAACAGCCGCGGTCCAGGGCGTCGCCCCTGCAGGACATGCACCGGCATGAGAACTGGCGTCTGGGTGTAAAGGCTGGGCAGCGGGATATCGACGCGGGCGCGCTCGCCGGGTTGCACGCGGCGACCGGCGATGACAAGCGGGGCAGGGGTCATCGTGAGACGTCCAGAACATGAAGCGACCGGAAAGACATCGCCCCGATCTTGTCATGAAACCGTCGCGGAGTGCCAGCGAGTCAACCTCATTCTGGGATCGCTAGCCCTGACCGCGCGTGCGCGTCTTGCCGAGCGCGGCGTTCTTTTCGATGAAGCCGACGATCATGCCCGCGACATCCTTGCCGGTCGCCGTCTCGATCCCTTCGAGTCCCGGCGACGAATTGACCTCCATCACCACCGGGCCATGATTGGAACGCAGAATGTCCACGCCCGCCACGTTGAGCCCCATGATGCGGGCCGCGCGGGTCGCGGTCGAGCGTTCCTCCGGGGTGATGCGGATCAGCGAGGCGCTGCCGCCGCGGTGCAGGTTAGACCGGAACTCGCCCTCCTTGGCCTGGCGTTTCATGGTCGCGACCACCTTGTCGCCGATGACGAAACAACGGATGTCCGAGCCATTGGCCTCCTTAATGTATTCCTGCACCAGGATGTTGACCTTGAGGCCCATGAAGGCTTCGATGACGCTCTCGGCGGCCTTCTGGGTCTCGGCCAGCACCACGCCGATGCCCTGGGTGCCTTCCAGCAGCTTGATGACCAGCGGCGCGCCGCCGACCATCTTGATCAGATCCTCCACGTCGTCCGGGGCGTGGGCGAAGCCGGTGATGGGCAGCCCAATCCCCTTGCGCGACAGCAGTTGCAGCGAGCGCAGTTTGTCGCGGGCGCGGGTGATGGCGACCGATTCGTTCAGCGGATAGACCCCCAGCATTTCGAACTGGCGCAGCACCGCCGTGCCGTAAAAGGTGACCGAGGCGCCGATGCGCGGGATGACGGCATCGAAATCTGTGAATTCCTCGCCCTTGTAGTGCATCGAGGGGGCGAGCGAGGTGATGTTCATGTAGCAGCGCAGGACATCGATGACCTTGGTCTCGTGTCCGCGCGCGCGCGCGGCCTCCACCAGTCGACGGGTCGAGTACAGCGAGGGATTGCGCGAGAGGATGGCAATTCTCATGCAGGGTCGGCGCCGGTCGCCGTGAACCTTCGTGGTCTGTGATCGGAGCGCATGATACCGGAATCGCTTGCGCGCTTCCGGTTGGTTCTGGTTTCAGACGCCGTTTTCAGACGGCGAACGGTTCGCGGTGTCGTCCGCGATCAGAGTCGCGATCAGCAGGATGATGACGCCTAGGGTAATGGCGCTGTCGGCGATGTTGAAGGCGGGCCAGGGATTGAACAGATCCAGTGGAATAAAGGGCAGAGAGACCTGGATGAAATCCACCACGTGACCGAGCAGGATCCGGTCGATCAGATTGCCGATGGCACCGCCGATCAGCAGCGCCAGACCGGCCGCTAGCCAGCCCTCGCCACGCTTGAGCCGCAGTAACCAGACCGTGAGCACGACGCTGACGGTCAGCGCGAGCCCGGTGAACAGCCAGCGCTGCCAGCCGCCCGCGTCCGAGAGAAAGCTGAAGGCCGCGCCCTCGTTGAACATCAGGGTCAGGTTGAGGTTCGGTGACAGGATGACCGGCTCGAAGGGTTGCAGGGTGGAGAGGATCAACCATTTGGTCGCCTGATCCAGGAGCAGGACGAGTAGTGAGAGTAAGAGCCAGCGTTTCAAATGGGCACCATTGAGTTGTGAAGCCGCGTCCGGCATGGCAGGCGTTATTTGCACCTCGGTGTTGATGCGCTCGACCAGCAAACGCCGGCGCTGACGCGGTTTAAGTCTTTATTTTTAATATATCCTGATTCCCTTGCTCAATCCAAAATGAAATTGAATGAGGTTTCGTAACGGGTCGAACCCCAACGAATCCTTGATCCCGCCCTTCTCGGGTCGAAGGGCAGCAACATGTCTCGATAATGGCTGGCCGCGAAACGCATCATGCTCAGTCTCGCCCAGCGCAGCGATATGCTAGTATCATGATGAATGCAATTTGATGGCAAGAAAATTCATGAAAGCATTGAGTATTCGTCATCTCCCGGATGATGTCTATGAATCCCTGAAGGCAATGGCTGCGGCGAACCACCGCAGCATGCAGGAACAGGTGCGCTGCTTGATCGAACGGGAAATCCGACTGATCGGCGGCTCTGGCTTGGCGACAGCCCGTGATTGGCGGGCACGCCTGGAGGGACGCACTCTGGGCGACACGGTGGAAGACGTGCGACAGGATCGTGCAAGATGATCTGGGTGGTCGATACCTCGGCCCTGATCCGTTTGTTTGTGCCCGATGGTCCGCTGCATCCCGAGGTCGAGACTGCATTCAATCGCGCGGCCAGCGGCGGTGATCTGGTGTTGGCGCCTCAGTTGTTATTGGCGGAAGCGGCGAACGTCATGCTGCGCAAGCGGCAACGGGGCGAACTGTCGGCACTGGAGTTGGTCGAGCTTCTGCAAGCGATGATGTCGCTACCGATCCGTTATTGCGAGCATGAAAACTTGATTTTATCGACCTGCGCCTTGGCGGAGGCGCATGGCCTGACAGCCTACGATGCGCTGTATCTGGCCTTGGCCGAACGACAGGGCGCGCGTCTGATCACGAACGACGAAGCGTTAAACGCGGCCGCGCGCACGTTAGGACTGACCTGACGGTTGCCGCCAATTCGCCGCGTCATCGTCAATGAAGGGTGGTTTTGTCGGTCATGCGTCTCATGGTTCAGCGGGGTTCGATGGGTTTCACGGCCAATCGGCGTCCGTGCCAATCGTTAACGTTGTGCCATGGCCGTTCTACCCATCCTACGCGAAGTGCCGGTTCTCGCCCGCCCCGGCGACATTCTCGACACAGCGCCCGCACAGTTCCGGGTGCTCGGCATGGCTGCCGACATCCGCGCGATGATGCCAGCAGCGCACGCACTTCGGATGACCGGACGCGATGACCCGCACGGCAAGTCCGTCCAGGTCGGTCTCGGCCGCATCCTCGGGGCGCTCGGTGAATGCGTGCAACCGAACCTCGGAAACGATCAGGGCGAAACGCAATTCGTCCCTGAGCCGTTCGAGCGTCTCGCGCAGCGCGTCCGCACAATAGAGATCCAGCTCGGCGTCGAGCGAGGAGCCGATCTGGCCGGCCTTGCGGGCGGTCTCCAGCGCGGGTCCGACGGCCATGCGCGTGGCGATCACGCGGTCCCAGAATCCGCGATCCATGGCGTCGCCGTCTTCCAGCGCGAAGAGTCCTTCATACCAGGTCGCGGTAAAAACGGTCTCGTCGCGTTCGCCCGGAATCTCGCGCCAGATCTCGTCGGCGGTGAAGCTGAGAATCGGTGCCAGCCAGCGGCTCATGGCCTCGACGATGCGATACATGGCGGTCTGACAGGAGCGCCGCGCCAGGCTGTCGGCCTGGGTGGTGTACTGGCGATCCTTGATGACATCCAGATAGAAGCCGCCCATGTCGACCACGCAAAACTGCTGGACCTTCTGCACGATCAGATGGAACTGATAGTCGCGATAAGCGTCGCTGAACTCCCGCTGAAGCTGCTCGGCCCGGTCGACCGCCCAGCGGTCGAGCGCCAGCATGTCGCCCGGCGCGACCGTATGGATGGCCGGGTCGAAGCCGTTCAGATTGGCGAGCAGGAAGCGCGCGGTGTTGCGGATGCGCCGGTAGGCATCGGCGGTGCGCTTGAGGATCTCGTCGCTGACATTCATCTCGGTGCGGTAATCGGTCGCCGCGACCCACAGCCGGATGATGTCGGCGCCGAGCGTTTTCATGACGCTTTGAGGGCTGACCACGTTTCCCTTCGACTTGGACATCTTCTCGCCCCGGGCATCGACGGTGAAACCGTGGGTGAGCACCTGCCGATAGGGCGCGTGGCCGTGCATGGCGACCGAGGTCATGAGCGAGGACTGAAACCAGCCGCGATGCTGGTCAGAGCCTTCCAGATAGAGATCCGCCGGCGCGCGTAGCCCCTCCCGATGCTCCAGCACGCAGGCATGGGTGACGCCCGAGTCGAACCAGACATCCAGGGTGTCGTGGACCTTGTCGTAGCGCGCGCCTTCCTCGTCGCCCAGCAGATCCCTCGGATGAAGCTCGAACCAGGCTTCGATGCCGTGCTTCTCGACCCGCTTGGCGACCAGTTCGAGCAACTCGCCGGTCCGCGGATGCAGCGCGGCGGTCTCCTTGTGGACGAAGAGCGCGATGGGTACGCCCCAGGTACGCTGACGCGAGATGCACCAGTCCGGGCGTCCGCGCACCATGCCCTCGATCCGGCTCTGGCCCCAGTCCGGCATCCAGTGGACGTTGTCGATCTCGCGCAGGGCGGTCTCGCGCAGTCCCTGCTTGTCCATGCTGATGAACCACTGGGGCGTGGCGCGGAAGATGATCGGGGTCTTGTGGCGCCAGCAGTGCGGATAGCTGTGGGTGAAGCGGGTCTCCAGCAGCAGCGCGCCCTTGGCCTTGAGCACCTCGATCACATGCTCGTTGGCCTGAAAAACGTTCTCGCTCGCGAACAGCTCGGTACCAGGCAAAAAGCGCCCGTCCCCGCCGACCGGATTGTCGACCGACAGCCCGTAGCGCTGACCGACGATGTAATCCTCCAGGCCATGACCGGGCGCGGTATGTACGGCGCCGGTACCGGCATCGAGCGTGACATGCTCGCCGACGATGACCGGCACCTCGCGATCATAAAAAGGATGCCTGAGCATCAGGCCCTCAAACTCGATGCCGCGCCCGTCGCCCAGCACCCGATAGTGCTCGATGCCCCAGCGGTCCATGGTGTCCTTGAGCAGACCCTCGGCGACGATCAGACGCTCTTTCCCGTGCGCCGAGACGGCCTCGACGACGACATAGTCGAGATCGGCGTTCAGCGCCACCGCCTGATTGGCGGGCAGGGTCCAGGGCGTCGTGGTCCAGATGACGACCGACACCGGACCCTCGCCGCAACCGGTGGGGCTGGCATGACAGCGGGCTTCGAGCGCCTCGGGTTCGGCGACCGGAAAGCGCACGTCGATGGCGATCGACTGCTTGTCGGCGTATTCCACTTCGGCCTCGGCCAGGGCCGAGCCGCAGTCGATGCACCAGTGCACCGGTTTTTCGCCCTTCTGGAGATGACCGTTGGCGATGATCTTGCCGAGCGCGCGGATGATTCCGGCCTCGAAACCGAAATCCATGGTCAGATAGGGCCGCTCCCAATCGCCAAGGACACCCAGACGCTTGAAGTCGCCGCGCTGGCCATCGACCTGCTTCGCGGCATACTCGCGGCAGGCGACGCGGAACTCAGCGGCGCTGATCTTGTTTCCGGGCTTGCCCTTTTTCTTCTCGACCTGAAGCTCGATCGGCAGGCCGTGGCAGTCCCAGCCCGGCACATAGGGCGCGTCCAGTCCGTCGAGCGTGCGCGACTTGACGATGATGTCCTTCAGCACCTTGTTGACCGCGTGACCGATGTGGATGTCGCCATTGGCATAGGGTGGGCCGTCATGCAGGATGAAGGTCGCGGCGCCCGCGCGCGCGGCGCGGATACGGGCGTAGAGATCCAGCGACTCCCAGCGCTTGAGCATCTCGGGCTCGCGCTGAGCCAGATTCGCCTTCATCGCAAAGCCGGTGTTGGGGAGGTTCAGGGTATGTTTATAGTCAGTCACTGCAATCGGTCTCGGGTGCGTCGGAGGGCCTGGATTTAAGTGGACTTGGACACGTCCAAGCCATGCACGCTACAAGTCGTCAAGCCGAGAATCAAGCGGAAAGGGTCCGAATGACTTATTCTTGGCCTTTTTTGAACGAGTGTAACGGGTTTCCGTTGCAACCTGGTGCGGTTGCGTTCTTTGCGGCTCAACCGCTTGGTATCGGGATAATCGAACCGCGGCGATTTGGGTGCGTGATGTGAGTAAAGAAACCGTCGATACAAGCCAACTGAGGATCGGTTTGTTCATCCATCTCGACCTGCCCTGGATGAGTCATCCCTTCGTGACGAGCAGCTTCAAGATCCGCACCCAGAAGCAACTGGATGTCTTGCGCTCGCTCGGGATCGAGCAGATACGCATCGATCCCGCGCGTAGCGACGCCCCGTCGTCGGCCGCCGATCCGCCGCCCGAACCCCCGCCAGCCCCGACGGACGCGGTCGGGGGTGATCCGGCCGCCGCGCTTTGGGAGGAAAAACAGCAGCGTATCCGGGTACTGAAAGAGCGCCGTACCCGTCTCAATCAATGCGCTAAACGCTACACCCAGTCGGTTGGCTCGGTGCGCAAACTCATGGCCAATCTACGCGCTTCCCCGATGCAGGCGGTCGAGGAGGCCCAGGGTCTGGTCGTGGGGATGGTCGAGGATCTCACCGACGACCAAGAGACCACGGTCCAACTGGTCAATCTCAAGCACCAGGACGAGAACAGCTATTTTCACGCCATCAATGTCATCGCGCTGGCGCTGGTGGTCGGTCAGAAGCTGAACCTGGAGAGTGCTCAACTGCGTCAGCTCGGGCTCGGCGCGCTCTTTCACGATCTGGGCCATCAGAAGGTTCCCTACCAGATCCTGCATAAAAAGGGCGAATTGACGCGGCCGGAACGTCTGCTTTACGAACAGCATACCCGCTATGGTACCGAGATCGCGCGCGCGATCGGCACCTTGCCTCCGGGCGTGGTCGAGGTCATCGCCAAGCATCACGAGCACCAGGACGGCAGCGGCTTTCCCGGGGGGCTGCGCGCGGCGGACATCGGTCTGCTGACCCGTATCGTGACGGTCGTCAACCGCTATGACAATCTGTGCAACGGGCTTGGGGCGGAGCGCGGGCTATCCCCTCACCAGGCCATCTCGCGCATGTATTCAAAAGAACGCGCCTGTTATGACCCCAAGGTGCTGACCACCTTCATCACCAATCTTGGCGTCTATCCGCCCGGCACCGTGGTCAGACTGAATGACGAGCGGATTGCGCTGGTGATCTCGCTCAACGCGGCCGATCTGTTGAAACCGAATGTCCTGCTCTACTCGCCGGATATTCCCAAGGAGGAATCGCTGGTGCTGAATCTCGCGGAGGAAGATGTCGGTATCCGCGAGAGTCTGTGCCAATCCGACCTGAGCCAGGATCAGTTGGAATACCTCAACCTCTCGGACAAGCTCAGTTATTATTTCCAGTCATCGTCAGGGGCGAAAACGCGTTAAACCGCATCCCCGCCAGGGACCATGCGCCAAACGTCGAACTCACTCTCTCGCTCTGGGCGCGGTTTTTCGAGGTTTACAGAAGATCTGTCAACGCCGCCATCAAGGCGGCATTTTCCTCGGGCAGTCCGACCGTGATGCGCAGGCAATCCCGCAGCAGCGGGTGTGTGCCGTGCAAATTCTTGATCAGAATTCCGCGTTCCCGAAGTCCCGAGAAGAGGCTGTCCGCGCGCCCTTCCGGCACCCTGACCAGGATGAAATTGGCCTCGCTCGGATAGGCATGAAGACACTCGATCCGAGTCAGTGATTCGAACAGATGGGTACGCTCGATCCGGATGGCGCGGGTCTGTTCGTCCATCACTGCTTTGTGTCTCAGCGCGAAGGTTGCGGATGCCTGGGTCAGGACGTTGACGTTGTAGGGCAGCCGAACCTTGTCGATCTCTTGAAGCCAGGCGGGCGGGCCGACCAGATAGCCGAGTCGCAGACCGGCGAGCCCCATCTTGGAGACGGTGCGCATCACCAGCAGATTCGGCCAGTCGCCCAGCAGACCCAGGAAGCTGGAATCGGTGAAAGGTGAATACGCCTCGTCGACGATCACCAGACCGGGTGCCGCCTCGATGATCCGCACCATGTCGTCGGCATCGAAACGGTTGCCGGTCGGGTTGTTGGGATAGGCGAGATAGATCAGGGCGGGTTGCGCGCGCGCGATGGCGTCGAGCGTGGCGGGGAGGTCGATCGAGAAATCGTCCGCCTGGAGCGGCACGCCCACGTAGTCCATGCCGGCAAACAGCCCGATCATCCGATACATGACGAAACCGGGATCGAGCGACAGAATGCCTGTCCTGAGCGAAGCCGAAGGGCCTGTCCTGAGCGGGTTCCCCGGTTGGGCGACCGTCAGCGCCAGCATCTGAATCAGCTCGTCGGAACCGTTGCCGAGCAGCAGCCCCATGTCGGACGGAATCTCCATCGCCTCGCGCAGCGTCTCCTGGAGCGCGCGCCCGGAGGGATCGGGATAGCGATTCAGCGCTACGTCGCGCAGTGCGTCGAGCCATTCGGTCTTGAGCGACTCCGGCCAGACGTAGGGATTCTCCATCGCGTCCAGCTTGATGAGCCCCGCCGCCTCGGGCACATGGTAGGCATTCAGCGCGCGGATCTCGGGGCGAACCAGCCGATCGATCAATTCCTTCACGACGCCTCTCCGCGATAGTCGGCCGAACGCGCATGGGCCGTGAGTCCCTCGCCCCGCGCCAGCACGGAAGCGGTGCGGGACAACTCGGCGGCACCGGCGCGGGAGGCCATGATCAGGCTGGAGCGTTTCTGAAAGTCGTAGACGCCCAGCGGCGAGGAGAAGCGGGCGGTGCGCGAGGTGGGCAGGACATGGTTCGGCCCGGCGCAATAGTCGCCCAGCGCCTCGGCGGTATAACGGCCCATGAAGATGGCGCCGGCGTGACGGATGCGCCCGACGATGGCCTCGGGATCCGCGACCGAGAGTTCGAGATGCTCCGGGGCGATGACGTTGGCGACGGTGATGGCGTCGTCGAGATCGCGGACCTGGATCAGCGCGCCACGCGCGCCCAGGGCGGCGGCGATGATGGTCCGACGCTCCATCGTCGGCAGCAGACGCTCGATGCTGGCGGCGACACGCTCCAGGAATCCGCCATCCCAACTCAGCAGGATGGATTGGGCGTCCTCGTCGTGCTCGGCCTGGGAGAAGAGGTCCATCGCGATCCAGTCCGGATCGGTCGCGCCGTCGCAGACCACCAGGATCTCGGAGGGGCCGGCGATCATGTCGATGCCGACCTGGCCGTAGACGGCGCGCTTGGCGGTGGCGACATAGATGTTGCCGGGACCGACGATCTTGTCCACGCCGGGGATCGTCTCGGTGCCATAGGCGAGCGCGGCGACCGCCTGCGCGCCGCCGATGGCGAAGGCGCGATCGACGCCGGCGATGTGGGCGGCGGCCAGCACCAGTTCGTTGAGTTCGCCGTCGGGGGTCGGCACCACCATGATGAGTTCGCCGACGCCCGCGACCTTGGCCGGGATGGCGTTCATCAGCACCGACGAAGGATAGGCCGCCTTGCCGCCGGGGACATAGAGTCCGGCGCGATCGAGCGGCGTGACCTGCTGACCGAGCAGGGTGCCGTCCGGTTCGCGATAGCTCCAGCTTTCCAGCTTTTGATGCTCGGCATAGGCGCGGATGCGGGCGACGGCCAACTCCAGCGCCTCGCGTTGATCGGTCGGGATGGTCTGCCAAGCCTGCGCCAGGCGGGCGCGGGGGAGTTCCAGCTCGGTGGCCGTGGCGGGCGTCCAGCGGTCGAAGCGGGCGGTATAGTCGAGCAGCGCCGCGTCGCCGCGCGCGCGGATCGCGCGGATGATCTCGGCGACCGTCTGCTGGACCAGGTCGTCGGAAACCGAATCCCAGGCCAGGAGCGCGGCGAGCCGAGGTTGAAAATCGGCGTCCAAGGTGGAGAGACGTTGAATATCGGTCACGGAGATGTCACTCGCTGTCAGGTCAGGCGTTTGGGTGTCGGTCGACGCGGTTGAATTACCATTCCTTCGGGGTGAACCGATCGTCATTGCGGATGAGGATCGCATCCCCGCTTTGCGCCAGCACGAACAAGCCCTGTCGATAGGCAAAGCGGGCCACCTCGTCGGGCAGCACCATCGCCGCCACCGCGCCCATCAGCCGATAGCCCGCGTACTGAGGAAAGAGTCGCTTGAATTTTTCCAGCCGCGCGAGATGCTCCTGCACGTCCTCCAGGGTCAGGCGACTTTTGCATTCCACGCCGATCGCGGTCTCCACGTTGGTGATCAGCAGATCGACCTCGATGCCTTCAGTGCCGTCGTCGTTGATGGCCGTCACGTCGCGCATCACCTGATGCACCTCCAGCCCGCGACTGCGAAACAGTCGCACGACCGCCGGCCGCACCATTTCCTCGACGAATTCGCCCAGCCGGTTGCTCCAGCCGCCGAAGGTTCGGCTGAGTTCCTTGATCAACCGATCGGTTTCCTGGATCTTCCTGTCGGTTTCCTGAAACTTCAGATCGGTCTCCCGGAATTTCCGCTCGGTCTCTTTCTGCGATTCCGCGACTTCGCGGAACAGCGTCAGGATGTCTTCATAGGTGGGTGCCATGGTGTGACTCACTTGCCAACGGCCTCGCGTAACGATTCCAGCAGGGCGCTCACGGACTCGTGTTTCATCTTCCAGGACGCCTTGTTGACCACCAAACGTGAGCTGATGTCGGCGATGTGTTCCAGCGCGACCAGTCCGTTCGCCTTGAGCGTGTTGCCGCTCTCGACCAGATCGACGATCAGGTCGGCCAGACCGACCAGTGGGGCGAGTTCCATCGAGCCGTAGAGCTTGATGATTTCCACCTGTTGACCCTTGGCGGCGAAATAGCGTTCCGCGCTGTGGACATATTTGGTGGCGATTCGCAGTCGTCGAGAGGTTGGCACCGGGGTATCCGGGAGTCCGGCCACCATCAAGCGACAACGGGCGATCCCCAGATCCAGCGGTTCGTAAAGCCCCTCGCCGCCATGTTCCAAGAGCACGTCTTTGCCCGAGACGCCGAGATCCGCCGCGCCATATTGGACGTAGGTCGGCACGTCGCTGGCGCGGATGATGACGAATTTGACCTGTGGATTGCTGGTTCCGAGGATCAACTTGCGGCTGGTTTCGGGATCCTCAAGCGGCGCGATGCCGGCATGCGCCAGCAGCGGTAGGGTCTGTTCGAGGATGCGGCCCTTGGAGAGCGCGATGGTCAGGGGGGCGTTCAGATTCATGGCGTCGCGATCCGGCTTTCCCCGGCGACGCGCTGGATGCGCGCGCCCAGGGCGAGAAGTTTGGATTCGATGTTGTCATAGCCGCGATCCAGATGATAGATGCGGTCGATCAGGGTCTCGCCGGAGGCGACCAGACCCGCCAGCACCAGACCGGCGGAGGCGCGCAGATCGGTGGCCATGACCGGCGCGGCGGTGAGACCTTCGACCCCGCGACAGATGGCGACATTGCCCTCGACCCGGATATCGGCGCCCATGCGCTGCAACTCCGGGACATGCATGAAACGGTTCTCGAAGATCGCCTCGGTGACCGTTCCGACGCCCTCGGCGATGCTGTTGAGCGCGCAGAACTGGGCCTGCATGTCGGTCGGGAAGGCCGGATGCGGCGCGGTATGGATATCCACCGCGCGCGGACGCCGTCCCTGCATGTCGAGTTCGATCCAGTCCGGCCCGATCGCGATCTCGGCGCCGGCCTCGCGCAGTTTCTGCAGGACCGCGTCCAGACACTCCGGGCGCGTGTCCAGCACTCGAATCCGACCGCCGGTCATGGCCGCCCCAACTAGAAAGGTGCCGGTCTCGATGCGATCGGGCATCACCCGATAGCATGCGCCGCCAAGTCGTTCGACGCCCTGGATGCGGATCAGATCGGTGCCGGCGCCCTCGATGCGTGCGCCCAGCGCATTCAGAAAGTCCGCGAGATCGACCACCTCGGGTTCGCGCGCGGCGTTTTCGATCAGCGTCTCGCCTTGAGCCAGGGTCGCCGCCATCATCAGATTCTCGGTGCCGGTAACGGACACCATCTCCATCACCAGACGAGCGCCTTGCAACCGCGCGGCCCGCGCCCGGATATAGCCGCTCTCGACGGTCACCTCGGCGCCCATGGCACGCAGTCCGTCGAGATGGAGGTTGACCGGACGCGCGCCGATGGCGCAGCCGCCAGGCAGCGACACGTCCGCGCGACCGTAGCGGGCGACCAGCGGACCCAGCACCAGGATCGAGGCGCGCATGGTTTTCACCAGCTCGTAGGGCGCGACACAACTGGTGAGCGCGGAGGGTTCCGCCCGCACTTCGTCGCCGTCGCGCGTCAAGCGGGCGCCCATCCGACCCAGCAGCGCCAGGGTCGTGGCAATATCGCGCAGGCGCGGAATATTCGTGAGCGTGACCGGTGCCTCGGCCAGCAGGGTGGCGGCCAGGATCGGGAGGGCGGCGTTCTTGGCGCCCGAGGCGCGCACCTCGCCCTGCAAGGCGGGGCCGCCGCTGATCAGAAGTTTATCCATGAATGATTTGGTGAAACCGGAAAAATGGCAGTGAATTGGAGAAGGGAAACACAGCGTCAATCCGCGTCGAGCATGCTCGGCATCGTTGACGCCACGGTCGGAACCGGCGTCACAGGTCGTTGCTGACGCGGTTTATCTCTTCAAGCGGCAAAATGCTCTGGAGGTTCGAGAAGGTCGCGATCCGGCTCAGCGAGTCCGGGAGTTGGCGATAGGTCAGACGAATGCCGCGCTCGCGGGCCATCTCCACCCATTCGAGCAGCAGCGCCAAACCCGCGCTGTTGGAGGCATCCAGGTCGGACAGGTCGATCTCCATGTGCGCAAGCCCCAACGCGGCCTGATCCCGGAATAAGGTGCCCGCCTCGCTGGCCAGTCCGGTGACGGTACTGAAGTCGAGCGCACCGGACAGACACCAGCGGCCGGGGCCACAGGGAGTGAGGGGAGACGGGTTCAATCCCGCCCCTGAGTATTCATGTCGCTCAACTTCGCGACCAGCCCGTCGATCCCGACCTGACGGATCTCGTTGGCGAAATTGCTACGGTAGTTGCCCACCAGACTGGCGTTGTTGATCACGACATCGTAAACCTTCCAGCCGCCGCCGCTGTTGTGCATCCGGTAGTCAACCGGGATTGGGGTCGCGCCCGGCTCGCGCACCTCGGTCGAGACGGTGACGGTGGATGGCCGGCTGCCGGGCTTGACCGGCAGGTAGCGAATCTCCTCGCCGGAATAGCTCAGGAGCGAGCGCGCATAGGTGCGGATCAGCACTTGCTTGAAGCCGTTGACGAGTTGGCGCTGCTGCTCGGGCGTGGCCTGGCGCCAGGATTGTCCCAGCGCGCCCTGGGTGATCCGCTCGAAATCGAAATGCGGGGCCACGGTGGTTTCGACCATCCCATAGATCAGGGACGGATTGCGCTCCACCTCGCCGCGGCGCGCCTCCAGCGTTTTGAGCATCCGCTCCGCCGTGCGCTGGACTAGGGCGGTTGCCTCGTCCTGCGCGGCGAGGATGTTTCCGCTCCAGGCCAGGGGCAGGAGGCAGAGTGCGAAGATCAGAAAATGACGTCGTTGAATCATCCGCCGCTTTCTCCGGCTTTTTTGAAAAGAAATTGCCCGATCATCTGTTCGAGGACCAGCGCCGACTGCGTATTGGCGATTTCGTCGCCATCGCGCAGATACTCCTGACTGCCGCCCGGCTCCAGCCCGATATATTGCTCGCCGAGCAGGCCGGAGGTGAAGACGTTCGCGAAGGTGTCCTCCGGGATGGTATCGATCCCCGCGTCGATTCTGAAGGTGACGACCGCCTCGTAGGTCGTCTTGTCGAAGCGCACCTCTTCGATCCGCCCAATCCGCACCCCGGCCATGGTCACTGGCGAGCGGACCTTGAGGCTGCCCACATTCGCGAAACGGGCGCTCAGGCGGTAGCCCTCGGCATTGGTATCCAGGCTCAGATTGCTGACCCGCATCGCCAGAAAAAACAGCGCGAGAAAGCCGATCACCATAAAGGCGCCGACCATGACCTCGATCCGGTGTTGCTTGCCCATGCGCTCAGTCTCCGAACATCAATGCCGTCAACACGAAATCGACTCCCAGTACCACCAGTGCCGCATGCACCACCGAACGTGTCGTCGCGCGGCTCACGCCCTCGGCGGTCGGCGCGCTATCGTAACCCTGGAACAAGGCGATCCAGGTGACGACGACACCGAACACCAGGCTCTTGACAACGCCGTTGATCACATCTTCCTCGAAATCGACCTTGGACTGCATCTGGCTCCAGAAGGCGCCATCGTCGACCCCCAGCAGCCCGACCCCCACGAAATAACCGCCCATCACGCCGACCGCGCTGAAGATCGCCGCCAGCAGGGGCATGGCCAGCACGCCGCCGAAAAAGCGCGGGGTCAGGATGCGCCGAATGGGATCCACCGCCATCATTTCCAGACCGGACAACTGCTCGGTTGCTTTCATTAGCCCGATCTCGGCGGTCAGCGCCGAGCCCGCGCGTCCGGCGACCAGCAGCGCGGTGACCACCGGTCCCAGTTCGCGGACCAGCGAGGTCGCGACCATGACCCCCAGACTCTGTTCCGCGCCGAACTGGGCCAGCACATAATAGCCCTGCAATCCCAGCACCATGCCGACGAACAGACCCGAGACGCCGACGATCAGCAGCGAGAGCACGCCGATATTGAAGATCTGCGCCCACAGCAGCCCGGGGCGGCGCAGAATCTCACCGACGCCCAGGACGATACTGACGAGCAGCAGATGCGCCCGTCCCAGCCGCTCCAGCGCGCCCAATCCAACGCGTCCGAGACGCGCCAGGCTATCGAGTCGCATCAGCGCGCTCCTCGGGTGCGAAAATCCGCTTCCAGCGGGGGCGCCGGGTAGTGAAAATGCATCGGCCCATCCGGCAAGCCGTCCATGAACTGGCGGACCCAGGCCGAACGATCCGCCGCGATCTCCGCCGGCGTCCCGTGTGCAATGATCCGTCCCTCGGCGATGACATACAGATCATCGGCGATACTCGCGGTCTCGCGCACGTCGTGGGAGACCAGAATGCTGGTCAGACCGGCGGCGTCGTTCAGTTGACGAATCAGGGCGACCAGCATCCCCATGGAAATCGGATCCTGACCCGTGAAGGGTTCGTCGTAAAGAATCATCAGCGGATCCAGCGCGATCGCTCGGGCGAGCGCTACCCGCCGCGCCATGCCGCCGGACAATTCGTTCGGCAGCAGATCCCGCGCGCCGCGCAGACCCACGGCCTCCAGCTTGAGCAGAACCAGTTTGCGCAGCAGCGAAGGCGAGAGGTCGGTATGCTCGCGCAGCGGATAGGCGACGTTCTCGAACACCGTGAGGTCGGTCAGGAGCGCCCCGCTTTGAAACAGCATGCCCATGCGCCGGCGCAGCCGGTACAGTCCGGCTTTGTCGAGCCGATGGACATCCTCGCCGTCCACTTCGACGCGTCCGGCATCCGGGTGGATCTGGCCGGTGATCAGCTTGAGCAGGGTGGTCTTGCCGCTTCCGCTCGGCCCCATGACGGCGGTGACCGAACCCCGGCGGATATCGAGATTCAGGTTGTCGAAAATCAGCCTGTCGCCACGCCGAAAACTCAGTCCACGGATCTTGACCAGCGGGGTCGAGGCCGCGGCGCCTGGGAGTTCCCGCCGCCCATCGGATTCAGGAGTCGCGTGCACCGCATCGGCGAGCGGGGGCCGCGGCGGGGAGGTATCGCTGTCGCGCTCCATCCGCCCGGTTTCAGAATCTCGCCTCATCTATTGATCCGATGTTTTGCCCAGCGCACCATTCGCGAAAGCGGAGCATTGTCGCGAGCGGATCTCCGAGCGTCAAGTCAGGCCGAGGCCGAGCCGCGATTCTCGATGTCGTCGACAACATGTCGACTACCCCAGGGCCGACAACATGTCGGCGGTCCCAGGTTTTGCACTCACGTACTGGTCCCAAGACACTCCCGCACGATCGTGGCCAGATCGACCCGTGCCCGCAGCCGGCGCGACAGCATGAACGAGCCCATGAACTTACGATGCAGAAACATCGTCTCCGGCGCGGGCGCGGTGCTGAAGACGCCCGAATGGAACATCTCCCGACCCCGCCGATAGACCCGCTCGAACAGATCGGACGCGCCAAAATCGTAATGGCCGGGTTCGCGCAGCGGCTCCGCGGACAGACAGAGCATCTCGATCATGGCGTCGACATGCTCGCGGGGATCGTCCTCGCCCATGTAGCCGAGCGCGACCGAGGCCGCGCGCATGGCCGGACGATCATCTCGGATCGCGGCCTGGGCGAGTCGCCGGAACTCGTCGACGAGCGCGGACGCGACGGTCTGCGTGGCGCCGAAATCCAGCAGCACGATACGCCCGTTCGCCGCGTCATAGAGATAGTTGGCGAAATTCGGATCGGTCTGGACCAGACCGAACTCGAACAGCTCACGCAATGACAGACGCATGAGCAGGGTCGCCGCGCGGTCACGCTCGGCGCGTCGATAGGTAGGCTCCGCCAGCCGGTCGAGCGGCGCGCCCTCGGCGAAATCCATCGCAAGAATGTTGATGGTCGAGAAATCGCGGTGGACGCGGGGGACGAAGAAATCCGCGTCCTCGCCCACCATCGCCCGATAGGCATCCAGCGAATCGGCCTCGGCGACATAGTCCGCCTCGCGGTGGAGCTGCCGACGCGCCTCGTCGAGAAAGGGCGCGATGTCCATCCCCGTCGGCGCCATCCCAAGCGTCCGGCCAAGAAAGGTCAGGTTGTCGATATCGCTGTCGATACTCTCGCGCACGCCGGGAAACTGGATCTTGAGCGCGAGCTGTCGGCCGTCCCGCGTCTCGGCCCGATGCACCTGCCCGATAGAAGCGGAGGCGATGGGCGTGAAGTCGAAGCGCTTGAAACGCTTGTCCCAACCCGCGCCATATTCGCCCTCCAGCACCTTCGCGAGTTGGCTCAGGGGCATGGGCTCGGCGCGGTCGCGCAGCGCGCTCATGATCTCGGCGGCCTCCGGGGTAAAGATGTCGGAGCCATCCATCGACATGAGCTGACCCATCTTCATCACCGCCCCGCGCATACGCGCGAGCCGGTCGGTAAAACGCCGGGTGTGTTCGGGAGAAAGCTGGATGCGCGAGGATTGCGCGCCGCCGCGATTGCGCGCCAGGTCGATCAGACCCTTGACCCCGATCCCCGCGGCCAGATCGCCGGTTGCCCGGCCCAGATGCCAGAGACGGCTGAGGCGCTTGCTTGGAACGGCGGAGCCGCTGGAAGTCGGTCTTTCGGACATGGGATGTTCTTCCTGAGAGGGTGTAGACAAAAATAATTGAGCTGCTATTTGTATACCAGTCTACAACTGAGCTGGTGTGCGCTGATGTCGAAAGCTGGTCGTCCCCCCAAGATTCACGAGGCGGAGCAAGCGGTATTGCGTCAAATTGTCACGGATCGCCCGACCTCCACGCTGTCAGAGATTGCCCGGGAACTCGCGGCACGGACGGGAATCGAGGCTCATGAAGCAACGATTCGCAAGTCCTTGCGGGAGGCGGGCGTCACGCGCCTCCGGGGCGAGAGTGGTCTCGAGGCGCAAGCGCGCGCAACGCCGCGTCGGTATGGGTATACGGATGCGCATCGTCGCCACGACCCCGACCAAAGCTACCCAAGTTGTCTGACCGATGCGGAGTGGGACTTGGTCGCCGCTCTCTTTGAGATGCCGGGCGGGCGGGGTCAACCGCCCCGCGTGTCGCGCCGGAGCATCCTGGAGGCGTGTTGCTACGTGGTGCGCACGGGGTGCGCGTGGCGGATGCTGCCGCACGATTTCGCGCCTTGGCAGAATGTCTACAAGACGTTTCGCCGTTGGAGTGCGGCTGGGAAGTTTGAGCAGATGCATGATCGACTGCGGGGGCAATGGCGCGAACGCGAGGGGCGTGAGATCGCGCCGACGGCGGCGGTGCTGGATGCGCAATCGACCCGCGGCTCGCCGCAGGGTGGACCGAGCGGCTTTGATGCGGGCAAGCAGGTCAAGGGGCGCAAGCGCAGCCTGGTGGTCGATACCTTGGGGTTCGTGTTGGCGGTGAGCGTGGTCGCGGCCAATCTTCAGGACCGCGATGCCGCCTCGGGCGCCGTCGCTGACGCGGCCGCCAAGTACCCCCAGATCAACACGCTGTTTGTCGATAGCGCCTACGCCGGTCAATTTGCCCAAACCACCGAGCAGACCCACGCGATCCGCGTGGAAGTCGTGCGCCATCCAGCCAACAAAAGCGTTGGCTCCTGGCACGTGGACGGGGCGCCTGACCGAGTGGTGATCGCCAACGCCGACGGCTTCGTTCCGCTGCCGAAGCGCTGGGTTGTCGAGCGCACCCATGCGTGGAATGAGCGTGCCCGTCGATTGATCATGCATCATGACCGTCTGCCAGCGGTCTCCGAAACCTGGGTTTGGCTGGCGGAGGCGCGCATCCTGCTGCGGCGGTTGACCACAACGGTTTGATTTTGTCTACACCCTCTGAGTAAGAATAAAAAAATGGCGCCCAGATCGATCCCGGACAAAACGGTGACAAAGCGGAAGTGCCGGCAGCCTTGGTGTCGGTAAAGGTTATAAAGTTTCACAAAGAACGGGGTCGCCGCATTGATAAATAGATTGTCGGCAGAATTCGCCTAAGTCTCCGATGGACCTGCGCTGGCGGCTGACTCTCGGCCATTCGCACGCCCGAAGATCGCGCGTGCGAGATGCGCCTGAGCAATCACACGAAATTCCCGGTCGCCCATCACCCGCGAAAAAATCTCCTCGTTCCCTTCCATGCGCTCGATGAACAGTTCATCGAGCATCCTCCCGAAATACGCCGAAAAATTGTCGAGGGTATTCGCCCGAGCGGCGTCCAGGATTTTTTCGTTGAACTCCGGGCTGGCGCGAGTCTGCTCAAAGCTGATCCGCCGCGTTGAAATCGGTCCCGAAACGCACGTTGAGCTTGTCCACGAGCGTCGACAAGGGAACCGGATCGTCACGGACGCCGGTCCCGACATCCGTCGGCCCCTTGAGCGGATAGGTCTCCCCCTGACTCAGATCGATCGAGCCCTCGGTCATCTGCTGCAAGCGAGAGCGCGCGGGCGAGTTGCCGGGTATCCTCGTCGATCTTCTCGACCACCCCGGTCTTGTGCTCGAACTGATAGATGGTGTTCTGCAACTGCTGATCCAGCACGCGCCGATCCGTCACTACCACGACCGAATGGAAGACCTTTTCATCCTGGTCGCCGTGCAGGGTGGCCAGTCGATGCGCCAGCCAGGCGATGGTGTTCGACTTACCCGAGCCCGCCGAATGCTGGACCAGATAGTTGTGACCGGCGCCATGCGCCACGGCATGCCGAACGAGCGCGCGCACCCCGTCGAGCTGGTGATAGCGCGGAAAGATCAGCGTCTCCCGGCGGACCGTCCGCGCGCCCCGCTCGGTCTTGCCTGCTTTTCCTTCACCTCCAGGTGCATGAAGCGTTGCAGGATATCGAGCAGGCTCTCAGTTTGAACGGAACTGGATGAGCATTGGTGTCCCTGAAGCCGTTCGTGGTGAGTCCTGAGCGGAGCCGAAGGGTCGAACCATGAACGGCTTCACGCTCCGAGGCCCGGATTTCCCGTCCGCCCTTCGACACGTTCAGGACGAACGGGAAATCCTACGAACGTTGACACTGGTGGCGAATTCGTTTCCATGCCCAGGCGGCTGCCGTCGCAGCATTCCTCCGGGTTGCGCGGTCCACGGTCTCATGCAGGCTAGACGGCTTGCCGCCACCGCTTCGGAGACGACCCATGTCGCTGCAACTGCGCACCGCCTTTGAGATTCCGTCCGAGCCCCGTCGCGTCGCGCTCGCGGCCTTTCCGCACGGCACCCTGTGTTTACAGTTGGCCGAGCACGTTGGAGCGCTCTACGCCGATGAGCGCTTTGCCGATCTCTTCCCGCGCCGCGGTCAACCCGCCGAAGCCCCCGGCCGCTTGGCCTGGGTGACGATCTTG
The DNA here is from genome assembly GCF_000227745.2 of Thiocystis violascens DSM 198. Taxonomy (NCBI): domain Bacteria; kingdom Pseudomonadati; phylum Pseudomonadota; class Gammaproteobacteria; order Chromatiales; family Chromatiaceae; genus Thiocystis; species Thiocystis violascens. The sequence continues at coordinate 3,545,635 of NC_018012.1, forward strand.
CAGTTTATCGAGGATCTGTCGGACCGGGCGGCCGCCGACGCCGTGCGCAGTCGCCTCGACTGGAAGTACCTGCTTGGGCTGGAACTGACCGATCCGGGCTTCGATCACACGGTGTTAAGCGAATTCCGAGCGCGTCTGGTGAAGAAGCAGGCCGCGCCGCGCTTGCTCGATGATCTCCTCCAGCAATTGCAGGAGCAGGGCTTACTCAAAGCCGGTGGTCGCCAACGGACGGATTCGACCCATGTGCTGGCCGCCGTGCGCGACCTCAATCGCCTGGAGCGTGTTGGTGAAACGCTACGTGCAGCCTTGAACAGCCTGGGTGTGGTCGTGCCCGAGTGGTTGCAGTCCTTGGCGCCGCCGACTTGGTACGAGCGCTACAGTCACCGCATCGAGAACTATCACTTACCGAAGGCTGATGAGGCCCGCCAGACCTTAGCGGCCACCATCGGAGCCGACGGACAGTTGCTTCTCAAGGCCATCGAGTCCGACCCCGAGCAGGCATGGCTGGAAAAGATTCCATCTATCCAGACCCTACGCAAGGTTTGGACCAGCAGTATGTCGAGCGCAACGGCCAATTGGTCTGGCGGGCGGTCGAGGACATGCCTCCTCCAGCGGCGATGATCAGCTCACCCTACGATCCAGACGCGCGCTACAGCACCAAGCGTAGCGTCGAGTGGGTGGGCTACAAAGTTCACTTGACCGAAACCTGCGAGGCGGTCAGGCCGCACCTGATCGTCAATGTCGAGACGACTCCGGCGACGACGCCTGATGACAATATGCTTGAGGTCGTCCATGCCTCGCTCGCGCCGCGTCAGTGGCTCCCGAGCGAGCACCTGGTCGACAAAGGCTATACCTCCGCTCAGGTGTTGCTGGACAGTCAACGGGAGTATCACGTCGCCGTCGTCGGCCCCGTGGCCGATGACCCGAGTTGGCAAACCCGGGCGGGAGAGGGTTTTGACAAGGCCCATTTTCACGTTGATTGGGAGCGCCACGTCGTGACGTGCCCAGTCGGGAAACAGAGCCTCTTGGTTGCCAAAGACGACGGTGCCTGGGATCAGCGTGGAGGCGCGGTTCTCGGCCAAAGATTGTACGCCGTGCGCCCATCGCGCTCAGTGCACGCGAGCGAAAAAGGAGCCGCGCATCATTGCCTTATCCTCGCGCGAGCAGTATGAGGTGTTACAGGGACGGCGTAAGGAGCAGGCCACCGAGGCGTTTCGTCAGCAGTACGCGGCCCATGCGGGTGTGGAAAGCACCCATGAGCAAGCCATCCGACGCAGTGGCCTGCGACAGTGTCGCTACATCGGGGAGGCAAAAACCCATCTGCAACACCTCGTCACGGCCGTGGCCATCAACCTGATTCGAGTCGGGGAGTGGTTGGGTGGAACCCCCATCGCGCCAACCCGCTGTTCGCGGTTTGCCGCGCTTCAGGGCGCGGGGTGAACTGGCCGAATGAATTCGCCACCAGTGTCAACGTTTGGCTGACCGGCCGACCGGCTGCCCGGCTGCCTAGTTGACCGACTGTCCAGACACTTGACGAGCTTCGCCTGAAACCGTTCGTGGTGAGCCCTGAACCCTGAATCTTTCGGCTCCCTTCATATACTGTGAATTGCTGACGGCCGCATATAAATAAGGATCGGCGGGAACCGCGAGGAACCATCCGGCAAACGCCAGGACTTGCCACAGCGGCAGTAATATTGTCGACAATTTATTGCTTTTATAAAATTATCATCTATTATTGCGCTTAAATTTCACTATATTGTCGACAATAAATGACGCCGAGTCCAGCCGAAGCTGATTCCGAAGAAGCCTGCTCAACCATCGCCGACCGGGTCTTCGACCAGCTTCGCCAAGCCATCGTGGCGGGCGAGATTCCGCCCGGCGGCAAGATCAGCGAGCCCGTCCTGGCGGCCCGTTACGGCATCAGCCGCGGCCCGCTGCGCGAGGCCATGCGACGGCTGGAAGCGACCAATCTGGTGGAGCGCAAGCCGAACGTGGGGGCGCGCGTGATCACGCTCTCCAGCGATCAACTGCTGGAGATCTATGTCATCCGCGAGGCGCTCGAAGGCATGGCCGCGCGACTCGCGGCGGAACGCATGTCCGACGCGGAGATCGCCGCACTTCAGGCTTTGCTGGAACGCCACCGGCGCGAGGTCGCCCGCGACGACTGGCAGACCTACTTTCAGCAGGAAGGGGATCTGGATTTCCATTTCCGGATCGTCCAGGGCAGCGGCAACCGCCGACTGATCGACATTCTCTGTAACGATCTCTACCACCTGGCGCGGATGTACCGCTGTCAGTTCGGGATGAAAAGCGACCGGGCGCGCGAGGCGCTAAAGGAACACGGGCAGGTCGTCGAAGCCATCGCCGAGCGCGATGGCGAGCTGGCCGAGTGGCTGATGCGTCGGCATATCCGTGCCTCGCGGCAGTCCATCGAGCGCCGGCTGGCCGCGAACCCGGCCTGACCACCAATCCGTCGCAACCGTCCCCTGGGACCGCCGACTTGTAGTCGGCCCTGGGGCAGTCGACTTGTCGTCGACCGTCTCTCCACGTTGTCCGACCAAGAAGTCAGCACCCAGTCATTCACAGATCATCAACGAGGCGAACACGATGACCGAAAAAACGACCCCCGGCGCCAAATTGCGTCGCGCCGTCCAGGAAGAACGTCCCTTGCAGGTCGTCGGCGCGATCAACGCCTATCACGCCATGATGGCCGAACGGACCGGCTACCGGGCGATCTATCTCTCCGGCGGCGGGGTCGCGGCGGGCTCTTTCGGCGTGCCGGACCTCGGAATGACCAGTTTGGATGACGTGCTGGAAGACGTGCGCCGTATCACCTACGCGACCGAGCTGCCGCTGCTGGTCGACGCGGATACCGGCTGGGGCGGCGCCTTCAACATCGCCCGCACGGTCAAGCAGATGAGTCGGGCGGGCGCGGCGGGCTGTCATATCGAGGATCAGGTGGCGGCCAAACGCTGCGGTCATCGCCCCGGCAAGGCGGTGGTCTCCAAGTCCGAAATGGTCGACCGCATCAAGGCCGCCGTGGACGCGCGCACCGACGACTTCGTGATCATGGCCCGCACCGACGCCTTGGCCGTCGAGGGCATGGACTCGGCCATCGAGCGCGCGGTGGCCTGTGTCGAGGCCGGCGCGGACATGATCTTTCCGGAGGCCATGACCGAGCTTGCCCAATACGAAACCTTCATCGCCGCCGTCCAGGTGCCGGTGCTGGCCAACATCACCGAGTTCGGCGCCACGCCGCTGTTCACCACGACCGAGCTGGGCGCGGTCGGCGTGTCGCTGGTGCTCTACCCGCTGTCGGCCTTCCGCGCCATGAACCGGGCTGCCCTCAATGTCTATCAGGCGATCCGCCGCGACGGCACCCAGGCCAACGTGGTCGACATCATGCAAACCCGCATGGAGCTGTACGACTATCTGAACTATCACAGCTTCGAGCAGAAACTCGACGAGTTGTTCGCGCAGTCGCAACCCGAGGCATAAACCAAAAAAGCAGTTGAACCGAGGAGAGGAAACGATGGCCGAGAACGACGCAAACCCCTTGCCCAAGCCAAAAAAATCCGTCGCCCTGTCCGGCACCGTCGCCGGCAATACGGCGATCTGCACGGTCGGACGGACCGGCAACGACCTGCACTATCGCGGCTATGACATCCTGGATTTCGCCGACCGGGCCGAGTTCGAGGAAATTGCCCACCTGCTGATCCATGAGCGTCTGCCGACCCGGACAGAATTGGCCGCCTACAAGCGCAAGCTCAAGGCCATGCGTGGCCTGCCGGCGGCACTGAAGACCGCACTGGAGCAGATTCCGGCCTCGTCCGCCCATCCGATGGACGTGATGCGTACCGGCTGTTCGCTGCTCGGTACCCTGGAGCCAGAAAAGGACAGCATGCCGGTTGGCGCGGCGCGCGAAATTGGCGACCGTCTGATCGCCTGCTTCGGCTCCATGCTGCTCTATTGGTATCACTTTGCCCATCACGGCCGGCGCATCGAGGTCGAGACCGACGACGAGACGATTGGCGGTCATTTCCTGCATCTACTGCACGGCGAGACACCGTCCGCCGATTGGGTGCGCGCCATGCACACCTCGCTCATTCTCTATGCCGAGCATGAGTTCAACGCATCGACCTTCACCGCGCGGGTGATCGCCGGCACCAACTCGGACATGTACTCGGCCATCACCGGCGCCACCGGCGCGCTGCGCGGTCCCAAGCACGGCGGCGCCAACGAGGCCGCTTGCGAGATCCAGCAACGTTACGCGAGCGCCGACGCGGCCGAGGCGGACATCCGCGAACGGGTCGCCCGCAAGGAGATCGTCATCGGCTTCGGCCATCCGGTCTATACCATCGCCGACCCGCGCAACGAGGTCATCAAGTCGGTCGCCCGGCGGCTGTCCGTGGCCAACGAAAACCTGGCGATGTTCGAGGTCGCCGAGCGGCTCGAAAGCGTCATGTGGGACCAGAAGAAGATGTTCCCCAATCTCGACTGGTTCTCCGCCGTTTCCTATGCGCAGATGGGCGTGCCGACCCCCTTGTTCACGCCCATCTTCGTCATCTCGCGCACCGCCGGCTGGGTCGCCCACGTCATCGAACAGCGTCAGGATGGCAAGATCATTCGCCCGAGCGCCAACTATGTCGGGGTCGAGAACCTCAAGTGGTTGCCGATTGAGCAACGCTAAACCGCGTCCTTTACGGTATGCGTCTTATTGAATGGTCAATTCGGTTCGCAATCATCCGTTGCGTCGGAGTCGACGCGGTTTAGGTGTCAAAAATTTCAAAACTGAAACCTGGGATCGCCGACATGTTGTCGGCGTCCAGTTCGGTGCCGACAGGATGTCGGCAACCCCGGAATACCTGCCGTTCTCCCCCCAAACAATTCGTCCCCCTTACAAACCGGAAATAAACCTCATGAGTTCTCACATCGCCGACGCCAACCTGCGTCCAGACCCGGACCAGGAACTGGTCGCCATCGCCGACTATGTCTGCAACTACAAAATCGCTTCGCCTGAGGCCATCGCCACCGCCCGCCATTGCCTGATGGACTCGCTGGGCTGCGCGCTGCTGGCCCTGCAATACCCCGAGTGCGCCAAGCACCTTGGCCCCATCGCTCCTGGCACGGTCGTGCCGCACGGCGCGCGCGTGCCGGGCACGCAGTTCCAGCTCGATCCGGTCAAGGCCGCCTGGGACATCGGCGCGCTGGTGCGCTGGCTGGATTTCAACGACACCTGGCTCGCGGCCGAGTGGGGTCATCCTTCCGATAACCTGGGCGCGATCCTCGGACTGGGCGATTATCTGTCGCGCTGCGCGATCGCCGATGGCGCCGCGCCGCTGACCGTCGCCGACGTGCTGCATTACATGGTCAAGGCCCACGAGATTCAGGGCGTGCTGGCGCTGGAAAACAGCTTCAACCGGGTCGGACTCGATCATGTCCTGCTGGTCAAGGTCGCCTCCGCCGGCGTCGCGGCGTCGATGCTGGGCGCCGACCGCGATCAGGTCATCGATACTCTGTCGCAGGCCTGGGTCGATGGCCAGGCGCTGCGCACCTATCGTCACGCGCCCAACACCGGCTCGCGCAAATCCTGGGCGGCGGGCGACGCTAGCTCGCGCGCCGTGCGTCTGGCGATGATGGTGCAGAAGGGCGAGATGGGCCTGCCTTCGGTCCTGACCGCGTCCCGCTGGGGGTTCTATGACGTGCTCTTCAAGGGCAACCGTTTCGCGTTCCAGCGCGACTACGGCAGTTATGTGATGGAGAACATCCTGTTCAAACTCAGCTTCCCGGCCGAGTTCCACGCCCAGACCGCCGTCGAGTGCGCCATGACCCTGCACCCGCTGGTCAAAAATCGCATCGACGAGATCGCGCGCATCGAGCTGACCACCCAGGAATCCGCCGTGCGCATCATCAGCAAGGACGGTCCGCTCCACAACCCGGCCGACCGCGATCACTGCCTGCAATACATGGTTGCCGTGCCGCTCATCCACGGGCGCCTGACCGCGGACGATTACGAGGACGCGGTTGCCGTCGATCCGCGTATCGACGCACTCCGCGCGAAGATGACCGTGCGCGAGGATCCGCGCTATACCGCCGAGTATCTGGATCCGGACAAGCGTTCCATCGCCAATGCCGTGCAGGTTTTCTTTACCGACGGCACCAGCACCGACAAGGTGGAGGTCGAGTACCCCATCGGTCACCGCCGCCGCCGCGCCGAGGGGATTCCGGTCCTGGAGGCAAAATTCCTGAACGCGCTAAAGACCCGCTTTCCCAAGGGGCAGGCCCAGCGGATCTATGATCTATGCCAGGATGAACAGCGGCTGATGGCGACGCCCATCAACCAGTTCATGGATCTGTTCGTGATCTGAACCCGTCTTGAGCGATCGCTGCCGAACGCTCATCCTCGGATGAGAAGTCTGCGTCAAGCGTCCCGATTTCTGGGAGCCAGCAGGGCGTAGGGGCGAATGAATTCGCCCCTACTGTTCCTATTCGCGACGGTAGGCGCGCATGGCCTGATCCGCCTCCATTAACTGGTTGCCATTACATCTCGGCAAGGCTTCCGTCCGCCGGCCACGCCGATCATAGTAGACGACACAATCGTTCCTGAACACGACCTCGCTTTCGCCATTCTTGCCAGCAATGACCCGTGGCGGCCTGTCGCCATCGTCATGCCAGCTGCCGCCACCGCGGCGCCCCTGCTCGCGGAAGTAGTCGTCGGCGGCGTCGTCGGCGTGGCGTCGGTCGCTCTGGCTGCAACCGCTGCTACGGGTGATCAAGTCGCCGTCGCGATCGTATCGCGAGGTGCAACCGCTCGGCATCCGGACCTCGATCTCGCCGCCGCGACGGGGCAGGATCTCGGGCCTGCCGCCGGAAGACTGGGAGGGACGGCGTCCGCGATACTCCACATCGACCACGCGCCGGTCCGCGACCCTGCAGCTCCAGGGGTACTTTTTGCCGTCGATCTTGGCTTGGCCTTCGACCTTATAGTTCTTCTCGCCAGGCAGTTGGACCGCGCGGGCATCGCGTAGGTCGGTGAGTCCGTAGTCGCGACCGAGGCGGCTCTCGCAGTCGCGAATCGCATCCTTGTTGTCATAGGCAAAGGCGGCGCTCGGTGCCGTGAGCGTCAGAACCAGCAAGACGCCGAGGTGGGTTGGAAGGGGCTGGGTCTGTTTCGTCATGGAGAAACGCTCCGGTTTGACAGGATTGAGAATCGCTGAACGGGACAAGATTAGGGCCAAGAGGGCGACGCACGCAAATCACGTCCGGCCCCCCGGCCTTTGGCGCGGGGATCTTCCGGACACGCGACCTGGCACCAACGCTGGCCGCCGATCATCGTACAGCCAGGGGGTGCGCCGGGACCGAGCCGTTGCCGAAAGTGCCAGCAATTCTACGTCTGACGTGAGGGGGCGAAAACTCAGAGGGTGTAGACAAAAATAATTGAGCTGCTATTTGTATACCAGTCTACAACTGAGCTGGTGTGCGCTGATGTCGAAAGCTGGTCGTCCCCCCAAGATTCACGAGGCGGAGCAAGCGGTATTGCGTCAAATTGTCACGGATCGCCCGACCTCCACGCTGTCAGAGATTGCCCGGGAACTCGCGGCACGGACGGGAATCGAGGCTCATGAAGCCACGATTCGCAAGTCCTTGCGGGAGGCGGGCGTCACGCGCCTCCGGGGCGAGAGTGGTCTCGAGGCGCAAGCGCGCGCAACGCCGCGTCGGTATGGGTATACGGATGCGCATCGTCGCCACGACCCCGACCAAAGCTACCCAAGTTGTCTGACCGATGCGGAGTGGGACTTGGTCGCCGCTCTCTTTGAGATGCCGGGCGGGCGGGGTCAACCGCCCCGCGTGTCGCGCCGGAGCATCCTGGAGGCGTGTTGCTACGTGGTGCGCACGGGGTGCGCGTGGCGGATGCTGCCGCACGATTTCGCGCCTTGGCAGAATGTCTACAAGACGTTTCGCCGTTGGAGTGCGGCTGGGAAGTTTGAGCAGATGCATGATCGACTGCGGGGGCAATGGCGCGAACGCGAGGGGCGTGAGATCGCGCCGACGGCGGCGGTGCTGGATGCGCAATCGACCCGCGGCTCGCCGCAGGGTGGACCGAGCGGCTTTGATGCGGGCAAGCAGGTCAAGGGGCGCAAGCGCAGCCTGGTGGTCGATACCTTGGGGTTCGTGTTGGCGGTGAGCGTGGTCGCGGCCAATCTTCAGGACCGCGATGCCGCCTCGGGCGCCGTCGCTGACGCGGCCGCCAAGTACCCCCAGATCAACACGCTGTTTGTCGATAGCGCCTACGCCGGTCAATTTGCCCAAACCACCGAGCAGACCCACGCGATCCGCGTGGAAGTCGTGCGCCATCCAGCCAACAAAAGCGTTGGCTCCTGGCACGTGGACGGGGCGCCTGACCGAGTGGTGATCGCCAACGCCGACGGCTTCGTTCCGCTGCCGAAGCGCTGGGTTGTCGAGCGCACCCATGCGTGGAATGAGCGTGCCCGTCGATTGATCATGCATCATGACCGTCTGCCAGCGGTCTCCGAAACCTGGGTTTGGCTGGCGGAGGCGCGCATCCTGCTGCGGCGGTTGACCACAACGGTTTGATTTTGTCTACACCCTCTCAGACGAATCATGTCCGCCGCGCGTGAAGTCGTTCGTGGTTCGACCCTTCGGCTCCGCTCAGGATTCGCCACGAACGGTTTCAGGCAGAGGGGCGGCTGGGGGGGCCGACCGCGCGGAGGATTTCCCGTTCGTCCTTGAGTTTGTCGAAGGCGAATGGGAAATCGGTACAGTCTTTCCCGGAAATCGCCTAACTTGCCTGGGCCAGCGCGATGGCGGGGGCGGGGGTGATCGCTGGCGCGACCAGCGATTCGGGATAGGCATCGGTCCAGCGCAGCAGTTCCAGACGTCCGTCGTGATGCTCGACCAGCGCCGTGCAGCTCTCGACCCAGTCGCCGCAGTTGCAATAGGACACGCTGGCGATGTCGCGCATCTCGGCGTGGTGGATATGGCCGCAGATCATGCCGTCGAGTTCGCGCCGCTCGGCTTCCCGGGCGAGGGCCTGCTCGAAGTTGCCGATATAGCTCACGGCGTTCTTGATCTTGTGCTTGAGATAACCGGCCAGCGACCAGTATTTCAGCCCGAACAGGGAACGGACGCGGCTGAGCAAGCCATTCAGCGCCAGCAGAGTGTCGTAGGCGCGCGAACCGAGCTTGGCGAGCCAGAGACTGTTCTGGACCACGCCGTCGAATTTGTCGCCATGCAGCACTAGAAAACGCCGGCCATCGGCGGTGGTGTGGACGACTTCGTCGCGTACCGTCACCTCGCCGAAACTGGCGCCCAGATGATCGCGAAACAGATCGTCATGGTTGCCGGGGAGATAGATGACCTCGGTCCCCTGACGGGCCTTGTCCAGGATTTCCCGCACAACCTGGTTGTGCGAGTCGGGCCAGTAGAGACCGTTTTTCATCGCCCAGACATCGACGATATCGCCAACCAGATAGAGCTGCCGACACTGGGTCGCTTGCAGAAAATCCAGGACGAATCGGGCCTGACAGCCCCGAAATCCCAAATGCACATCCGAGATGAAGATGCTGCGGTATTTCAGGGGGTTCATGCGTTTGATATCGGACATCGCATTCGCTGCCTCTGCCAGAAAAATTCGTGCAATGTTGTCCGAATTTTGTTGCCGCACGGTTGAGGCTTGGTGAAGATACGATGAAGATCGCGGGCGGTTGTCAGGGATTGTCGCATCCCGAAAATGGCGTGCCGCATCGGGTTTTGGCGGGAGTTGCCGGCTGAATGCTATAGTTCGGGAATTTCCACCGATGCCCCGCGGGGAACATTCAATGGACGCGCAAACGATCCCGATGCGAACCGGCGCGGTTGTCGAGGATGATCGGGCGCCGCGCCAGTTGTCGGGCGCCCCGCGCGCATCCTGAGACCGCCGCCATGCGCCATCGCGTCTTCGTCTATGGCACCCTGCTGCGCGGGGAGGTCAATCATCGCCTGCTGAACGGCGCGGATTGGCTGGGGCCGCATCGCACCGCGCCCTGCTTTACGCTTTACCGCGTCGGTGCCTATCCGGGCGCGGCCCGCGGCGGGGCGACCGCCATCGTCGGCGAGGTGTATGCCCTGGATGGCGCCGGTTTGCGCCAACTCGACCGGCTGGAGGACTATCCGATCCTCTATGATCGACACTTGATCGCAACGCCCTATGGCCGTGCCTGGATCTATGTCTATCGCGGCCGGCTGCGCGACCGGCCGGTCATCGGCGGCGGCGACTGGCGTGCCTTCGCCGCGGATCCGCAGTCCTTGCGGGCCGCCGGCGTGCGTTGCGTCAGGGATCCCAAGACCCGTCACCGGCGGTCGTCGCCATCCACAGCTTCAGACGCGATAACCACCAAGATCGAGGAAAGAGCATGTCCGAAGAAGGCCGTTTCACCATCCATCTTGAGCAACGGGAAGGCTTCCTGATCAATGTCGCGTTCGACTGGAAGCGCGCCCCCGATCTGCTGATGGACGAGCCCCCGCCGCTTGGCGAGCAGCAGGGGCCGAACGCCTCGCGCCTGCTGGCCGCCGCCGCGGCCAACTGTTTGAGCGCGAGCCTGCTCTATTGCGTCTTCAAGGAGGAGCCGCCAGAAAACTGTCTGCGCGCCGAGGCCACCTGCATCATGGTCCGCAACGAGAAAAAGCGTCAGCGGATCGGCGCTCTGGAGATCCGGCTGATCCTGGCCGATGTCGTCACGCAGTCGCCCCGTTTCGCCCGCTGCAAGACCCTGTTCGAGGACTTCTGCGTGGTGTCGGCGAGCATCCGCCAGGGCATTCCGATGCGCGTCACGCTGCTGGATGGGCAGGGCGTTATCCTGCATGAGTCCGAGTGAAACCATGGCGTGTCGATCCGCGCCCACGGGAGCCAGCAATTCTCGTTGAGACGTAGGAGCCCGCTTGCGGGCGACATGATTTGGGTCTGCCAAACACCGTCGCCCGCAAGCGGGCTCCTACGATGGGATGACGCCAACATGAGAACTGCTGCACGGGAGCGGGTTGATGGACATCGGCGAGATGACTCGGGAAAACGCCGGACTTGCGCCATCCGAAGCCGTGACCGCCCTCGCCGGCGCGCTCGACGCGCTGGGGCTTTCGGAACCCAGGCCGGTGCTGGTGCTGATCGGCGGGGCCGCGAATGTCGATCCGGCGGTGGCGGAGGCCCTGCTGATCCTGTTCGAGCGACTGGCGCCCCGCTTGGATGCGCTGGATGTCACGGTCGTCGATGGCGGGACCGCCTTTGGGGTCATGGCCTTGATGGGGCAGGCGCGCCATCGGACCGCCGCCCGCTTTCCGCTGGTCGGGATCGCGGCTCTTGGCACGGTGGCGCTGGAGACGCGGCCGTCGCGTGCCGCGGTCCGCGTTCTGTCCGGGGCGGGACATTGTGGGGACACCGATTGGTTTGGGGGACGGACCTCCGGCAAGGGCGCGCGGCTTGACCCGAACCACTCGCATTTTCTCCTGACGCCAGGAGATCGTTGGGGTGACGAATCGGCCTGGATCGTTGCCGCCGCGACCCAGCTTGCCGGCAACCGTCCAGCCCTGACCCTGGTCGCCGCCGGCGGGCTCGTGACCCGGCGCGACGTGGCGCTGGCGTTGCGGGCGGGTCGGCGTCTGATCGTCCTGGCCGGTACGGGCGGCACGGCCGATCTGCTGGCCGACGGGTGGCGTCACGGCCGGGAGATCGCGGATTTCCCGCTCGGAGCGCGCGAGCGCGCCTTGATGCAGGTGGTGGAGATGGCGGATGCCGCCGAATCCGTGGCCGCCCTCCTGGCCCAGACGTTTGCGTCGACGGGGGATGGGAAGGCGTCATGAGGATGCGGCCCCTGGGACCGCCGATTTGTAGTCGGCGATCCCAGTTGCCGACTACAAGTCGGCGGTCCCAGGGCCGTTTCCTGGAAATGACCCGAGTGCCTCTCCATGTTATTTGGCCCATCGCTTATCCATGTCTGCGGCTCCGAGCCGCTCGCCTCGCGTGTCGTCGCGGGATTGCGCGCGGATGGGCGACGGGTGCGCCTGGTCTCGCCCGACCAACTGACGACGCTGAAGCCGGCCCGAATCCGTACCCTGATCCTGGCCGATCCACCCGATCCGGCGGGCTTGATCGCCGCGTTCGCCACCCGACTGGCTCAAATTCGGCGAGGGTTCGGTGCTGAGCCCGTCCGGCTGATCCTGATGCACTTGGCCGATCCGCCGCCCCCGCTGCCAGACTTGAACCTCGGTGGACGGCTGCGCCTGGAGACCTTCGCCATCGAAAACCGCGCCATGCGCGCGCTGCTTGCCCGCTGGCCGCTGCATTCCGGCATGGATCCGCCGTTCGGTCAGGTGCCGCATCTGCTGATCGCGGGGTTCACGCCCTCCGCCGGCGCTTTTCTGGTCCAGGCGCTGCGGCTGATCCACTACGCCGACGCGCGCCCCCGGGTCAGCATTCTCTGTGACGATACGGCGCGCGCGGCCGCGCGTTTCCAGGCTGACTATCCTCAGGCCGATCAAGTGGCGGAGATTCGGTTCGCGCCGCTCGCGTCACCGCCACTCAAGGACACGCCAGCCGTCACCCTCGCCCTGGTCTGCCAGGACGCTCCCGGCCCGGAGGGTCTTCGGGTGGCGCGCGCGCTTGTCCAGACCATTGCCCGCGCGCAACGCGCCTCGCCGCCGATCCTGCTGGAGATCGGCGACGACGAGGCAAGGGGCGACATCGCGGACTGGGATGGACAGATCATCCCCTTCTCGTCGCTCCGCGAGGTCTGCCGCCCGGAAGTATTGCTCGATGGTCTCGGCGACGAGGCGGCTCGGACCATCCATGAATACTATTGCGACAGCATCGCCGCTCAGGGACGCGATCCGGGCACCGAGCCAGCCGGCGAGCCCTGGCCGCGACTGGCCACGTCCTATCGGCAGGCCAACCGCCATCAGGCGGACCATCTCTGGGCCAAGCTGGCCGTCACGGATTGCCGCGCGGTCGCCGAGGAGATGGTGGACGCCTTCGCCTTCACGCCGCTGGAGGTGGAACGGCTGGCCCTGATCGAACACCGGCGCTGGGCCGCCGACCGGTCGCTGGATGGCTGGAGTTATGCCCCGGTACGCGACAATGCCCGCAAGCATCATCCGCAGCTCATCCCCTATGCCGAGCTGTCCGAACCCATGAAGGATCTCGACCGTTTCGCCGTGCGCGGCGTGCCGAACCTGCTGGCGCGTTCCGGGCTGGGGGTGGTGCGTCTGCTGATCGTCGGCATCCCCGCGCCGGGTGCGGGGTCGGTCAGCGGGAAACGGCTGCGCACCCTGACCCGTTTGGTTCTGGAGCGGCTCGTCGCCCGCTATCCGGATCGCGCGCTCGTGTTCGCCGCCACCCTGGCGGATCCGGCAACGCGACAGGTGGCGCGACAGGCGCTCGATCAGAGCGGCGCCGGACTCTTCTGGCTGCTGTCCCAGCCTATCGACGAACTGCTGGCCGCCCAGCCCGACGCCGCCGCGCGGCGGGATCTGCTGGAACTTGCCGCCCGCGCCGAGCGCCGAATCGCGCTGGACGGCGAGGGCGAACTGGCGCGCTGGTTTGCCGCGCGGGCCGAGATCGTCATCGCGCTGGGAGCGATCGCGCCCATGGCCGAACCCGTCAGACGGGTCACGCTCGCGGCCGGCTGGGCCGGACTCGACTGGAACTTCGAGTATTGATCCCGGCCACGCGCGGACTCCTTTCGGGATGCACTGCCATGCAGTTAAGCCGTTCGTGGTGAGTGTGTCGAACCATGAACGGCTTAACTGCATGGCAGCGCCCTCCGGGATGGCTAACGTCGTTGCACACGAAGCTTCGTCCGCCAGGCCAGCACTCGACGCGAAGATGATGTTTGCCGAAAATCGCTTTAGAATCCGCCCTTTTCCTCGCGGCTGGGATGGCTTGAGTTCGAGTGTTTCGAGTATGGCCTGTCGAACAGTGACTTTCGGCGGTCCCCGACAGAGGCAAGCCCCCAATGATTCAGATGATGAATGACGCGACCAGCGTCAGCGCAACCGGCACGGTGCTGGTGGTCGAGGACAGCCGTTCCCTGCGCGGTCTGCTGAGCGCCTATCTCGACGATGCGCATGGCTTGAGGACGGTGGAGGCGGGGTCGCTGGCCGAGGCGGAAGCGGCGCTGGCCCTGGATCCCACGCGGTTCTTCGCCGCCGTGCTGGATCTCAATCTACCGGATGCCCCGGAGGGCGAGGTCGTGGATCTGGTGCAGCGTCACGGGATTCCGGTGGTGGTGCTGACCGGCTCCCTAGATCCCTTGCTGCGGGAGACCATGCTGAGCAAACAGGTCGTGGATTATTTCGTCAAGCACAAGCGTAACGAGATCGAACAGGTCGCGCACACGCTCGGACGCCTGTGGCACAACCGTCAGGTCAAGGTGATGGTGGTTGACGATTCGCCCAGTTTTCGGGCGTATCTGCAACGTCTGCTGGAGAGTTATCGCTATCGGACCTTGACGGCGAACAATGGCAGGGAAGCGCTGAAGCGGCTAGCGGAACATCCCGAGACCAGTCTTGTGATCACCGATGTCAACATGCCCGAGATGAACGGACTGGAGTTGATCGAAGCCATCCGTCAGCAATATCGCCGCGAGGATCTGGCCGTGATCGGCATGTCGGATGCTTCCAAGCCCGGACTCTCGGCACGCCTGCTCAAGGCCGGCGCCAACGATTTCATCGCCAAGCCCTTTCAGGCGGAGGAGTTTTTCTGTCGCGTCACCCAGAACACCAACATGATGGAATACGTGCGCCGCCTGCGCGAGGCGGCCACCCGCGACGTGCTGACCGGACTGGCCAACCGGCGTCATGCCCTGGAGGTGTGCGAAAAGCTCTACGCCAATGCCCGGCGCGGTCATTTTCAGATCGCGCTCGGCATGATCGACGTCGATCACTTTAAGCAGGTCAACGATCGCTTTGGCCATCTGGTCGGCGACGATGCCTTGAAGCGGATTGCCGTCGCGCTGAGTCAATCGTTACGCGCGTCCGATCTTGTCGGGCGCTACGGGGGCGAGGAGTTCATCTGTTTACTCGTGATTAAACAAGACGATGACGCGGAATTGGTGTTAGAGCGGGTGCGCGCCGCCGTCGCTCAGGTGGATTTCGAGGATGGCGGAACGCCGATCCCGCTGACCGTGAGCATTGGGTTCGCCACCGAGCTGGAAACCTCGTTGCTCCAGATGATCGGACGGGCGGATGGCGCGGTTTATCGCGCCAAGGCGGAGGGACGTAACCGCGTTGTTCGCGGTTAGGGACAAGGGACAAGGGCAGCGATTTTCATGGCGGTTGGATCGTAGCGGCCTGGTGGTCGAACGCTCGGAGGACAGACGGGAAATCCGGGGTTCGGCGCGTGAAGCCGTTCATGGTTCGAGGGCCTCACCACGAACGGCTTCAGGGACACCATTGCTCATACAGTTATGTTCAAACTGAGAATTGCTGTCCTTGCCCCTTGCCCCTTGCCCCTTTCTACCCCCGCATAACATCGGCGTTGATGGCGCGCAGCACCAGACTGCGGAATTTCTTGGCGCGCAGCAGGTCGCTATCGGACCAGGGTTCGGAATGGCCCGAGGTGGTCTCGATCCAGCGATCGAAGGAGGAGCGCGGCGACAGGTGTTGACTCTGCTCGTCGAAGCAGACGTCCTTGCGCGGATCGCCGGCCCAGTAGACGGTGCGCGGCTGCTCGGGCCGCCACCAGAGAAAGACGCGCTCGCCACGTTTGTCGATATGGTCGAAACGACTGACACGCACCGCCAGCAGCCCGCTCGCGCGATCGGCGTAGTTCGTGGCGGGGTAAAACAGATTGGGCAGCGCGTCGGTGGAAAAGACCTGATCGCCAAGGCCGGTGCGCAGCCATTCGACCTGAGCCTGGATCTCCGGCCGGGTGGGCGTGATCCCGAAGGTCACGATCTGATTGCCGTCGACGAGCGCCGCGCCCTCGGCGGCGACCAGCGACAGGAGCGCGCGGCCGAGGGTCGGACCGGGATTGAAGGTGGGAGCGCCGAACGCGCTTGATCGACGATGGCTTTCGGCGTCGCGCAGGGCGTCGAGCAGGCGCACGATCTCCTGGTCGCTGCCGTTGACCTCGCGCAAACGACGGTTGTTCTGGTAGCCTCCGATGGAGAGCGTGAAGACTTGAGCCATCTCGGCGCAACGCTCGCGCACCGGCAACGGCAGGCTGCGCGGTGCGTGATGATGGCAGGCAATGAGCCCCCACAACCGTCCGTACAGGATCAGCGAGAAGGAGAGCGAGGCCGTCACGCCCATGTTCCGCAGATAGGCGAGATGGACCGGCGAGACGGCGCGCAGATCCGACAGGGTGAGATCGGCGATCGCCCCATCGTGAACCTGGATCGGCACCGGCTCGGCGGCGATGTCGGCGATCTGACGGTGCCGATTGCTGAGATACAGCGTTCGCGCGATCCGCGGAATATCCGACGCGGGATAGCGCAGCCCCAGGTAGGGCGAGAGACCCTCGGCCAGGCTTTCGCTGATGACCTCGCCGCAGTCGTCATCCCGGAAACGGTAGATCATGACGCGCTCGAAGCCGGTGGCGGCGCGCAGCTCGTTGGCCAGGTATTGGCACTGCTGCTCCCAGTCCAGTTCGGTGTAGGGCATCCGATACAGACGATGCGGCACCGGCCGATCGGCGTCGTGCTGGCGTGTGGGCGGCAGTGATGTCTCCAACTCCAGCAGCCAGTTCTGTTCGTTGCAGGACAACAACCCGTCCAGACTGCCGCGTGGACCGCTGAACAGATTGCGATACAGCCGCTTTTCGGTGGACGGTTGCATCCAGGTATCGTCCGCGGCGGCCGTGGCATCGGTCGGGGGCGGAACGTCCGGCAGGATGGCCGCGAGCGGCTGGCCCAGCGCCTCGTCGCACCCGTGTCCGATCCAGTCGGCGAGATTGGCGCTCGCAAAGCGGATTCGCGGATCGCCGACCATCCCGCCGAGCAGCGCGCCGTCGGGCTGGATGGCCTGGACGCGATGCAGTTGCTCGCGTTCGCACTCGGCCAGAAAACCTTGCAGTGAAAGCTCGCTCATCGATGTTGCCCTCAAATTGAAGCGGAGCGGAAATCAGCCGTCATCGGGTAAGATCCCCTCGGACAAGTCTCTCAACCGACGTACCAACGACGCTACCTTACTGGATGCGGTTTCATGAACCAACACCGCCCATCCCGCGCCCTCCGCATCGACACCCAGCCGCGCCGTCCTTTCCATGGACCCGCCGGCTGGATCGAGGGCATCGGCCTGGCCGGACTGGCGCTCCTGAGCTGTGGCGGTCTCTATCTGCGCATTCTCGCCGGCCGGTCGCGTCTCGATCTGCCGGCCCTGGCCGTCTCGCTGCGTCAGGCCGGGCTGTCCATCCTGCCCGCGATCACCCTGACGAGCCTGGCGGTCGGTCTGATTCTCGGCCGCCAGACCCAGAGGATTCTGGATCAGTTCGACCTGCCGGGGCTGGTGCTGGTCTCGGTCATCCATGCGGTCGCGCTGGAGTTCGTGCCCATTCTGGTCGGTATCCTGGTGGCCGGGCGGGCCGGGGTGGCGCTGGCGGTGCGCCAGGCCACGCTCACGGTCAGCGGCGAGATGGACGGACTGCTGGCGAACGGCATCGATCCCATCCGCTTTACCCTGGGGCCGGTGCTGCTGTCGATGCTGCTGATGAGTTTCGCCTTCGCGGTCTGGGGGAGTCTGATCACGCTTGGTGCCACCGGACTCTGGCTCTGGGGGATGGCGGAACTGCCGCCGGCGCTCTTTCTGGACGCGCTGACCCGCGCCCTCGGTCCCGCTGATCTGCTGATGTCCGTGATCAAGCCGATGTTCTTCGCCCTCTTGATCGGTCTGATCGCGACCGTGAACGGAACTGCGGCGGGTCGCGATCCGCAAGGCATCGCACAGGCCGCGACCCGCACCATGATCGGCGCCGTCGCCGCGATCCTGTTCGCGGATCTGTTCTATAGTCTGCTGCCGCGCGGTTGATTGGAGCGCGCGATGACGGATGCACTGGCACTCGACGGGATTTATCAGCATGTCAAGGGACGCATGGCGCTCATGGATCTGCGGCTGCGTCTCGCCGAGGGCGACTGGCTGCTGGTCGTGGGGCCGAATGGCGCCGGCAAGAGTCTGCTGATGCGCCTGATTCTCGGGCTCGACCGCCCGTCCGCGGGGACGTTGCGGGTGTTTGGCGAGGATCTGGAACGGCTCGACGGGCGCGCCATGCGGCGTCTGCGGCACCAGACCGGGGCGGTGCTGCAGGGCGGATCCCTGCTGGCGAGCGCCACGGTGCTGGACAATCTGCTGCTGCCGTTGCGCGACACCGCCATGACCCGCCGGGACATGGCCCGCGCCGCGCGGCTGGTGATGACCCTGCTGCAACTCGACGGACTCGAAAACCATCCGCCGCGCGCGCTCTCGCTGGGCCAGCAGCGTCAGGTCGAACTGGCGCGGGCGCTCATCCACCAGCCCCGGCTGCTGATCTGGGACGGACTCTCGGATGGGCTGGATCTCACCGCCATCCGCGAGACGCTGGAGCGGCTGGGCAAACTTCGGGAGAACCGTAAACTGACACTCATCGCCACCGACAACCGGCCGGAGATTCTGGCCGATGCCCGGCATCGGGTCGCGGTGCTCGATCGCGGCCGGCTGCTGTTCGAGGGACCGGCGACCGATCTGGCCGCCGCCAGCGCATCGCGCCTGGAGCTGCGCTCCGCCCTCTGGGGGCAACCGTGAACCTGGACGAAGGCCCATCCAGCCACCGTCTGGAGCGTCTCTACGCGCCGCCCGAAATCGGCGCGCCCGGCAAACGCCAGGCGCGCGCGCAACGCCGGGATCTTTTGTTGGCGGGGCTGTTCGTGCTGGCCATGGCGGCGGTCCTCGTCGGCGCGCTGGCCCTGCTGCTGCCGGGTCTGTTCGGACGCGCCTATCGGGTGGACGCCTATTTTCTGAATGCCGATGGGCTGGAGGTCGGGATTCAGGTCATCCAGGAGGGCTATGTCATCGGGCTGGTGGAACGGGTGACGCCGGTGTTTCCAGGGCGGAATGCCGACCCCCAGGGCGCGTCCCTCAAGGCCGGATCCGGGAACTGCCCGCCGTTCGCCGACGCGCCTTCCCGTCATCCCGCGCTCCCCTGTTTTCGCGCCACCCTGCGGATCAAGGACGCCTGGCCGGTCCCTCGCGACAGCGTCGCGCAACTGGGCAGCGCCGGTCTGCTCAAGGGGGATGCCGTCAAGATCCGGCCGGGTCAGGCGCTCGACCTGCTGGCGGATGGCGCGGTCATCGACGCCCAGGGGCGGGAGGCGGATCTGCTGGCCCAGGTTGGGAACCTGACCGACACGCTCAAGACCCTGGTCGACGAGACCGTCGCCCCGGCGCTGATCAGTCTGCGCGATCAGATCAAGACCATCGAGACCCTGATCGGCACGGGCGAGGAGCAGGGCGACAATCGCGCGCGGCTCGCGGGCGCCTTCGAGAATCTGCGGGAACTCTCGGAGCGGCTCAAGGCGTCGATCGATCCACAGGCCATCGCGGCGATCCTGGCGTCGGTCCGGACCCTGTCCGACAACCTCGCCGGGATGAGCACGGAATTCAGCGGGAGCACCGACGATCTGCAACGCGCGGTGACCAATTATGGCGAGTTGGCGGTGGATCTCCGCGGACTGGTGCGGGACAACCGCCCCGCGCTGCAACGCACCCTGGACGATACGCAGTTTCTGCTTCAGGAACTCGCCACTGCCCTGACGCCGATCCTCACCAACATCGAGGACGCGACCCGCAACCTCTCCGCGCTCGCGCGCGAACTGCGCGCCGATCCCGCGACCATCCTCAAAAGCCGCGAAGTCGAGGAGAAGACGCCTTGGTTTCAGTAAGCCCATTGGCCATCGAAGGGCACCGCTTCGTCCGGCGTCACCGGTGGCATGCCCTCTCACTGGCGTTCCTGGCCCTCGCCGGCTGCGGCTCGTCCGCGCCGCTCCAGCGCGACCGTTTTTATGCCCTGGAGCCGCCGCCGTCCGTTCAGGCTCCCGGAAACACCGCGGCATCGGCCATTCTGCTGGTCAACCATCTGGCCGCGCGGGGCTTTCTTGGCGGACGGCAGATCGTCTATCGCGACCATCGCCAGCCGCTGCTGGTCGAGCGCTACGAAGAGCTGCTGTGGGAGGAGCCCGTGCCGCGCGCCCTGTCCCAAGTCATGGTCAACGCGATTCGAGATGCCGGCCTCTTTCGTGTCGTCGCGATCCCGGCGGATCGCGCGCGCTCGGACTATCTGCTCGGCGGCGAGGTGGAACGCTTCGAGCATCGGCCCACCGAGCAGCCGCCGCGCGTGATCGCGACACTGAACCTGTCGCTGGTCAGCACCAGCGACCGTCATGCGGTCTGGACCCGCCGTTACAGCGGGGAGGAAAGGGTCCAGGGCGCGACCCCGGACGCCATGGCGGAGGCATTCAACCGGCTCGCCGGGCGTCTGGCCGGCGAGGTGGTGCGCGATCTGCGGGCGTTCACGGGTCTGCCACAGTTTGGAATTACCCGGATTCGGTCGCTGAACATCAGCGGATCGACGGCCCAAATCCGGTCCATTGCGGCCGGTGACGCGCGATGACCGGATATCGCTTATCGGGCCGCGTCCATCGCGCCACACATGCAACTCCAGCCACGTAGGATGGGTAGAGCGAAGCGAAACCCATCGAACTCATGCGCCGACGTTTCCGATTCGCGCCCAACCAAAAACGCCCCCGGTTTCTCGAAGGCGTTCAAGTCAATCAGTCAGGCTTAGTGCAGTGGTTCGATGGGTTTCACGGCCAATCGGCGTCCGTGCCAACCGTTAGCGTTGTGCCATGGCCGTTCTACCCATCCTACGCTGGCTATTGCAAGACCGTGGGCGTCCCGAAGGGCTGCGTGGTGCGCCCGGTCGTGGTCGCACCGGCAGTGCGCGCGCCGGTGGTGGTGGCGCCGCGCGTAGGCCGCAGTCCGACCAACCTCAACGGTGGCGTCAACCGCGCTGGCGTTCGGCGCTAAAGCCTCGCCCAGGCAGGGCCATCGCGTCTCTGACGGCGCTAAAAGGTGTTTTAAGGCCGCTAAAGGGGAGGCGCTTTGGGTCCGTGACAGAAGGGGCGCAGGAAAGCCGTAGTGAGGCGCTGGTGAAGGCGGACATGGCGTCACAGGTAGGCCCGGCAATTTTTATCGCACAAGTCGCTATCGGTCATCATCAGGAAAACGCTCATGCCCAGACCCTGGCTCCTGCTTGCGCTCATCGTCGCCAGTTCGGTGCAGGCCGACCACGACCGCGAGACGCTGTATCAAGTCTCCACTATCGATGCCCTGCTGACCGGGGTCTACCAGCCTCTGGCCAAGCTCCGTGAGGTGTTGCCGCACGGGGATTTTGGTTTGGGTACCTTCGCCGCCCTCGACGGCGAACTGATCCTTTTGGACGGACAGGTCTATCAGGCCGCCGCCGATGGCCAAGTCCGACGCATGCCGCCCGACACCGGGACGCCGTTCATGGCCGTGACCTTTTTCGACGCCGACCAGATCCTCGATCCACCCCCCGATCAAACTTACGCAGCGTTCAAACCCTGGCTGGAGTCTAAGCTCCCGAGTCGGAATCTGATCTATGCCGTGCGCGTGGATGGCACCTTCCAGCACCTCACGGTTCGCAGCGTGCCACGACAGGCGCCGCCGTATCGGCCACTGGCGGAGGTGTCCAAGCAGCAGACCCTGTTTGAGCACGCGGCGATCCAAGGCACCTTGCTCGGTTTCTGGTGCCCGACCTTCCTGCAAGGTGTCAACGTCCCCGGTTTCCATCTCCATTTCCTGTCCGCCGATCGACAGCACGCCGGGCATGTGCTCGACTTCCGTCTCGCCAGTGGACGGGTCCAACTGGACCGAACCGAGGCGTGGGAGGTCCAGCTCCCGCTCGATCCGGCGTTTCTCAACGCGCCGCTCCAGGGAGGGGGACCAGAGTACCGCCTTGCAGGCGGTCGAGCAGGGACCATCCGCGCCATAATGGCATCCATGGGCCGCGATCCAGGCGAAATGATCCGGATAGGACGGTGTCGTTGCTTCCAGGCTTGGCGAAACGGCGCTAAAAAGGCGTTTTAAGACCACTCGAAGGGGAGGGGCTTTGGGTTCGTACCAGGAGAGAGGCCGGAAGACCGTGGCGAGGTCGGAAGGCGCGCACAACAGGCGCTCCTACGAACCAAAAACAAAGGGTTTTGGGGCACGTTTCAGATACGGAAGCATGGCGGTATCCATTTTTGCGACATGCCCCACAATCCAACTGCGTGACAAATTGAGAATTTCTTGATCAAGACCCGCGCGGAGTAATTCAGGGTCATTGAGTCCCCCTTCCGACGTTGCAAGTTGTTGCAGATGATCATTAACCTCCTTCAGCCGCACCAAAATATCCTGATGGGCCTGTTTATGCGCGAGGTATTCGGGATAACCGACCGAGAACTGAAGTTTTTCTTCGCGCAAGAAGTGTTCTTTTGTATAATCAAAGAGTTGTCCAAAAAAGAGCGGTAAATGCTGGATCTGGTCATGGGAATGGACGGCGAGTTCGACGCAATTAAAGATCGTAAAAAGATATTTGTGATCTTGATCGATCCGCTCGTCTCCCGTCGTTAACTGTGGTCGCCAGATAATCGGCATGGCTATTCTCCGTTTGAAGTGTACACGAGGCGGGCAACGGGCGATGTCTTCGTCTTTACCGGGCCGGTCTTTGCCGGTCAACCCGCCACCCTCGGTGCCGGTCGCGTGTGGGTGCCGACGCACCTGTTCAAGTTAGTCTACGATGTCGCCGAGAATCGCGCCTAGGCTGATTGGGTCGAAAACCGCGACGATGCCAGGATGAACAAGCCGATCCGCTATGAAGAACTGGTCAAGCGCATCGGGATTGAGTGTTTACCGGGAATCTCGCCCAGTGCAGGAGGCGGGACGATCTCGGGTTCGCGTGAGGGTGCGACCGATGCCGCTGTCGCCGAGTGTGGAAATCAACGGACGTGTAAGCAGATGTCGGACTCCGCCGAAGCGCGGCACTCTCTCAACGACTGCGGAGTTGCTTCGCTGGATGGGAACGGTGACGGTAAACCCTGCGAGAAGCGACACGTCACCTTGGCGGAGGTGAAATGTCTGATCGAAAACGCCGGATCAGGGCTGGATTTTTTATCGTTTCGAGTCACGTTCCGACTCATCACCTATCACATTCTGGCAAACTGCCGCTCAGAGGGTGTAGACAAAAATAATTGAGCTGCTATTTGTATACCAGTCTACAACTGAGCTGGTGTGCGCTGATGTCGAAAGCTGGTCGTCCCCCCAAGATTCACGAGGCGGAGCAAGCGGTATTGCGTCAAATTGTCACGGATCGCCCGACCTCCACGCTGTCAGAGATTGCCCGGGAACTCGCGGCACGGACGGGAATCGAGGCTCATGAAGCAACGATTCGCAAGTCCTTGCGGGAGGCGGGCGTCACGCGCCTCCGGGGCGAGAGTGGTCTCGAGGCGCAAGCGCGCGCAACGCCGCGTCGGTATGGGTATACGGATGCGCATCGTCGCCACGACCCCGACCAAAGCTACCCAAGTTGTCTGACCGATGCGGAGTGGGACTTGGTCGCCGCTCTCTTTGAGATGCCGGGCGGGCGGGGTCAACCGCCCCGCGTGTCGCGCCGGAGCATCCTGGAGGCGTGTTGCTACGTGGTGCGCACGGGGTGCGCGTGGCGGATGCTGCCGCACGATTTCGCGCCTTGGCAGAATGTCTACAAGACGTTTCGCCGTTGGAGTGCGGCTGGGAAGTTTGAGCAGATGCATGATCGACTGCGGGGGCAATGGCGCGAACGCGAGGGGCGTGAGATCGCGCCGACGGCGGCGGTGCTGGATGCGCAATCGACCCGCGGCTCGCCGCAGGGTGGACCGAGCGGCTTTGATGCGGGCAAGCAGGTCAAGGGGCGCAAGCGCAGCCTGGTGGTCGATACCTTGGGGTTCGTGTTGGCGGTGAGCGTGGTCGCGGCCAATCTTCAGGACCGCGATGCCGCCTCGGGCGCCGTCGCTGACGCGGCCGCCAAGTACCCCCAGATCAACACGCTGTTTGTCGATAGCGCCTACGCCGGTCAATTTGCCCAAACCACCGAGCAGACCCACGCGATCCGCGTGGAAGTCGTGCGCCATCCAGCCAACAAAAGCGTTGGCTCCTGGCACGTGGACGGGGCGCCTGACCGAGTGGTGATCGCCAACGCCGACGGCTTCGTTCCGCTGCCGAAGCGCTGGGTTGTCGAGCGCACCCATGCGTGGAATGAGCGTGCCCGTCGATTGATCATGCATCATGACCGTCTGCCAGCGGTCTCCGAAACCTGGGTTTGGCTGGCGGAGGCGCGCATCCTGCTGCGGCGGTTGACCACAACGGTTTGATTTTGTCTACACCCTCTTAGCCTAGCGGCCCCCAATAGGCACCCAACAGGAGCACCGCGGAGGCCGAAACCGTGATCAGAATGTTGTCGTCGATAGGGCCAAATTCATAGCGTTCGATCACGGTCGCCACGATCGCCGAGAGCAGCCCCCAGACCGGGATCGCCGGGGTCGCCAATCCGCCGATGATCCAGCCCATGGGGGCGCAGACCAGAAGCATGAAGACGTTGCCGATGGGACTCTTGGAACGTTTGCGGATGACGGCATTGCGGACGATCCCGGTCACGCCGTCGCCGAAGGCCATATAGAGCGACGGCAGGATCGCGAGCCAGGGATTCTCCAGAATCCACCAGAGCAGCGAGACCGAGGTCGCCCACATGAGCGCGAACTTGACATCGTTGCGGTTCTCGCCGGTCTGGAACCAGTAGAACCTGAATCCGGTGACATGCGCCACATCGAGCAGGATCGTCAGCAGCAATCCGCTGACCAGCGGATACCAGGGATCGGCGAAGACCAGCGGAACCATCACCGAGCCGACACCGCCGGCCAACATGTGCACGATCTTGCGGTTGTAATAGACCGCCCGGATGGGCTCCATGCCTCGATCGACCATCCGCCGATACGGCAGTCGGGTCAGAAAGAGAACGGCCAGCACATAGAGGCTCAGGCCGGCGGCCCAATAAAATTGCGTGGAGATGGTCATGGAGCGTTGGCGTCGGATTCCGGGTGCGGGCAATCCTAATCCTACCGGCGCGGGATGTCCTCTCGGGATGGCGGGATCGAAGCAGCGGAATGAAAGACGTTATACTATCCAACTTAACGCCGATTGAACGAATTCGAGCCTCTCCGCCGGATACCCGCCATGTTCGCACACACGCTTCCGCCGTCTCCGTTCGATCACGGGGATGAGGCTTCCGCGATCCCGCCTGCCGCCGAAAGCCCGGAGGCGCCGGTCATTCTCGTGCGGGATCTCAGTTTTTCCTATGGCGATTCGCTGGTGCTGGAGCAGGTGAATCTGTCGGTCGCGCCCGGCGAATTCGTCGGGCTGGTCGGACCCAATGCCGGCGGCAAAAGCACCCTCCTGAAGCTGATCCTGGGTCTGCTGGCGCCTCAGGCCGGACA
Source organism: Thiocystis violascens DSM 198 (assembly GCF_000227745.2). Lineage (NCBI taxonomy): Bacteria > Pseudomonadati > Pseudomonadota > Gammaproteobacteria > Chromatiales > Chromatiaceae > Thiocystis > Thiocystis violascens. The sequence continues at coordinate 3,571,182 of NC_018012.1, forward strand.
GATCCGGGTGCTTGGCCAGCCGCCGCGACTGGTCACGCGGCGGATCGGCTATGTCCCGCAATTCCCGAGCTTCCCACGCGACTTTCCCATCTCGGTGGAGCAGGTGGTGGCGATGGGGCGGCTGGGCATCGGGCCGATGCTTGGCTGGCAGCGGGCGGCCGACCGGAACGCCGCGCGGCGGGCGCTGGAGGAGGTGGAGGCGCTGGACCTGGCCCGGCGGCGGATCGGCACCCTGTCCGGCGGTCAGTTGCAACGGGTTCTGCTAGCACGGGCGCTGGCCGGGGAGGCGGAGATCCTCATCCTCGACGAGCCGACCGCCAATATCGATCAGCGGGTCGAGAACGACATCTTCGATCTGCTCGCGGTGCTGAACCGACGCCTGACGATTCTGCTGGTCTCGCACGATATCGCCTTTATTTCGGACTATGTCAGCCGGGTTGCCTGTTTGAACCGCACGCTCCTTTATCATGGGACCGACGCGGTGAATGCCGAGACCATCCAGCAACTCTACGGCGGACATGTGCGCCTGGTCGCGCATCGGCATTAAAACGCGTCCGGTCGGGTATGTGATGTTTGTGTACCGACTCAGCCACGGATGAGCCAAAAGACGTTGCAGCGGACGCGTTTTAAGTGTTTGTTTTTTATCATTTTAACTGCGTCTTGCCAATTACCGCGGATAACGGCAGGCCAAGTTCACTCGCAACTCTCCATATGACGCTAGACGCGGTTTAATTTATGAGTCAATTCCTTTCCGCCCTGAGCGAACACGCCTTTCTCCAGACCGCCCTGCTCGCGGGTCTTCTGGCCAGCATCGGCTGCGGGGTGATCGGCACCTTCGTGGTCGTCAAGCGGATCGCCTTCATGGCCGGGGGCATCGCGCATTCGGTGCTCGGCGGGATGGGGGCCGCGCTCTATTACGGCTTCGACCCGCTGCTGGGCGCGTTGCTCGCCGCCATTCTCGCGGCCCTACTGATCGGAACCGTGCGTCTGTTCTGGAAGATGCAGGAAGACACCCTGATCGGCGCGCTCTGGGCGATCGGCATGGCCATCGGCATCCTTTTCATCGCCAAGACGCCCGGCTATGCCGCGGATCTCATGAGCTTTCTGTTCGGCAACATCCTGCTGGTTCCGACCCGCGAACTCTGGTTCATGGCCGGCCTGGATCTGGTGCTGATACTGACCGTGGCGCTCTTCTACCGTCAGTTTCTCGCCGTCACCTTCGACGAGGAATTCGCCCGGCTGCGTGGCGTGCCGGTGGCCTTTTTCTATCTGCTGCTGCTCTGTCTGGTGGCCGTGACCGTGGTGCTGCTGATCCAGGTGGTCGGTCTGATCCTGGTGATCGCCCTGCTGACCCTGCCGGCCGCTATCGCCGGCCATTATGTCCACTCGCTCGGCGGCATGATGGCGATCGCGACCCTACTCGGTGGACTCTTCACCTCGCTGGGACTGGGACTCTCCTACGGCCCCGATCTGCCGGCGGGGCCAACCATGATTCTGCTGGCCGGCGGCGTCTATGTGCTGTCGGCGCTGTTGAGCCGTTTTCTGACCTGGCGCGGCGCGCTGCGTCAGGCAACCCGAGCCTGAACGCGAGGTCGATCCGATGGACCTCAAACCGACTGACACCGCACTGGAAGAGGCCGATACGCTCTGTCAGCGGCGAGGCGTGCGTCTCACGGCGCAACGGCGACAGGTGCTGCACATCCTTTGCGCCGCGGGGCGACCGCTTGGCGCCTATGAAATCCTGGAGGCCATGCGCGACGGATCGCGCCCGCTGGCACCGCCGACGGTCTATCGGGCGCTGGATTTTCTGCTGGAGCAGGGACTGGTGCACAAACTGGAGAGTCTGCACGCCTATGTCGGCTGCACCCACCCGGATCATCCGCACTTCAGCCAGTTCCTCATCTGCGCCGACTGCGGCCTGGTGACCGAGTTGGAGGACGAAGCCATCGCCGCCAGCCTGAAATCCGCCGCCAGCGAGACCGGTTTCCAACCCCGGCGACGGGTGGTGGAGGTGATCGGCACCTGCGCGGACTGCGCCGAAAAGGCGACGGATTGAGGCGCGAGATGACCCTGTCGCCACGTTTCGCGCCACGCCGCCGACTGGCGATCCTGATGGTCCTGATCGTCGCCATCGAGTTTGCGGGAACAACGAGCGCGCGGGAATCGCCGCCCCGCCAGCCGACCGCGCATGTCCAGGGAACCGCGCGCATCGCCATGAACGCCGATGGCCCCGACGTTCTCGTTGAACTGAGCGCGCCGGCGGTAACCCTGGTCGGCTTCGAGCATGCGCCAGCGACCGCCGACGAGCGGGAGACCTTGCGTCTGGCCAGGGAGAACCTGAAGGCCGGGGACGGCATGATCCGCTTCAACACCAATGCCGATTGCCGGCTGATCGAGTCCAGGGTGGATGCCCAGCTCTCCGACCGTCGGCGGACCAGCACGCGCGGTCAAGATCCCGGCACAGCGGAGCCCGCGCATTTGACGGCGCGCTACCGTTTCCGCTGCGACCGCCCGGACCGGCTGGATTCCGCCGCGCTCGGGCTCTTCATGGGTTTTCCGGTTCTGCAACGGGTGTTGGTTCACTACGTGACCAACGACGGCCAGGGCGAGGCGGAACTGACGCCCGTCAACCCGATCATGTCTTTCGTGCCGCTGTCGGGCGTGCGTATCGATGAAGATCGCGGCGGGGGTTTATCCGCCGGACCAGACGCCCCAATTAGGTGACATCCCAATCCGGGATGCGCGCTTTCACGCCAATGGACTCGCGGCACACCGCGCCCCTGGGATCGCCCAGTCGCACTCGGCGCTTCGGCCACCAAGCCGGAGCGAGAAGGCCAAGCACAACTCGCCCATCCCGGAAGGACACAGGCTTGCAGATCAGGAGAGACCGGTGACGCCCCAGCAACCCCTAACCCGAATCGAGATCAGTAAGGACTATCTCAATTTCAGCGCCGGCCACTTCACCCTCTTCTCGGCGACCGAGCGGGAAAATCTCCATGGCCACAACTTTCAGGTCCGCTGCGCCGTCACGGCCGCGGTGGGCACTGACGGGCTGGCCTTCGACTATGTGCTGCTCAAACGGGTGCTGAAGAACCTCTGCGACCAGCTCGACGAGCGCGTTCTGCTGCCGCAACGCTCGCCTCATCTGTGCATCGAGCATCGGGACGGGATGGTCTTCGCCCTCTTCGCCGACGAGCGGATTCCCTTTCTGGAACGCGACGTCCTGCCGCTGCCGATCCGCAACGTCACCATCGAGGAATTGGCTGCGCTGCTACTCGCCCGACTGCGCGAACGCCCCGAACTGGCCGGTCGGGATCTACGCGCCATCGAACTCGGCGTCTCCTCAGGACTCGGCCAATGGGCTTTTTCATCCTGGGAGTCCCGTATATGAACCTCTTGATCGTCACCGGCGCCAGTTCCGGCATCGGGCACGCCATCGCCACCCGCTTTCTGGTCGACGGCTGGGTCATCGTCAACCTCTCGCGCCACCCCTGCCCCGAATCCGGGGTCGAGAATCTCGTTTGCGATCTTGCCGAACCCGATGCGGTGGCCGCGCTGGATGCGCCGCTTCAGCCCTGGCTCAAGGATGCCGGGCGAATCTGTCTGGTCCATAACGCCTCGGTCATGCGCTCGGATCGAATCGACAGCCTCCCTAGCGCGGATCTGCGCGCGGCGCTCGAACTCAATATCATCGCCGCCAATGGACTGAACCAACTGGTCGTGCCACACATGGGCCAGGGGTCGAGCCTGATCTACATCGGTTCGACCCTGGCCGAAAAGGCAGTGCCGGGGGTCGCGAGCTATGTCATCGCCAAACATGCGCTGGCCGGGATGATGCGCGCGACCTGTCAGGATCTGGCCGGGCGCGGCATCCATACCTGCATGATCTGTCCCGGCTTCACCGACACCGAGCAACTGCGCGCGCTGATCGGCGACAACCCGGATACGCTGGCCGCGATCACGGGACTCTCCGCCTTCGACCGTCTGATCGAGCCGGAGGAGATCGCCGAGGCGGTCGCCTTTGCGGCCCATGCGCCGGTGCTGAACGGCGCCCTGATCCACGCCAATCTGGGGCAGCGCGAGCGATGAGCGCCCAACCTGGCGATTCCAGCCGCGCGGTCTGCATCAGCGGCGGCACCTCGGGCATCGGCGCCGGGCTGGTGGCGGGATTTCTGGCGTCCGGTGACCGGGTGTATACCTTCGGGCGCGATCCCGGAAAGCTGAAGCGGCTGACCGAACGCTGGCCGGAGCAGACCGCCAATGGAACGCTGATCGCCCTGGTCGGCGACGTCACCGACGCGGACTTTCGCGCACGACTGGTCGCGAGCATCGCCGAGCAATCCGGCCGGCTGGACGTGCTGGTCAACAATGCCGGGGTCATCCTCGACTCCGGGGATCTGGAAGAAAGCGTCGATGCCTGGCGGGCGACCCTGGAGACCAATCTGATCGCCCCTTTCGCGCTGACCCAGGCCTGCGCCGAACTTCTGGAGCGTAGCGCCGCGCCGGTCGTCATCAATCTCTCGTCGGCCTGCGGGCAGCATCCATTCGTCGCCTGCACCTCGACCAGCTATTCGGTCAGCAAGGCCGGGCTCGACATGCTGACCCGGCGGCTGGCCCTGGGGCTTGGGCCGCGCGGCATTCGCGTCAACGGCGTCGCGCCCGGCGTCGTCGCCTCGGCGATGTGGGGTGGCCAGACTGACCTGATCGCGTCTACCGTCCAGGCTCGCCATATCCTTGGACAACAGATCGTCACCCCCGCGGATGTCGCCGACGCCGTGCTCTTTCTCGCCTCCTCGCGCGCCCGACTGATCACCGGAGCAACACTAAACGTGGATGCAGGCTATACGCTTGGTTGATTCTCGCGGGTATTCTTTCCGCCAAATCCTGATAGAATTTGGGGTGATGCAAGCCCATGCAAAGGCTGCGAAGAACCATAAACTGCTGTCACTCCAAGAGGATGCACCCCGCGACGATGCTCAGGGAAGATCCGGTCGGTGAACAGCAGGCACCAAGCAGCCATTCAAGATCCTTTGTTTAGCTTGCGTTTTTGCGAGTCAAACGTTTTTTCAGGCTCATTTTCAGCCACCGCGATCTCCGCGCTGGCTCTTTCGCTGCCCACACTGGAGGACCGATCACAATGGCCGCACTCTTTTCCGCCGACTGGATGAACCATCTCAAGGACGCCTGGAATGCCGAACCCGAGGTCAAGGACAAACTGGCCGAGATCAATTTCGACTCCGTGATCTATTGCGGTTTCAAGGACGAGGAAAACCCGCGCGGGGTGTTCGTGGTCGAAAATGGCGTCTGCGTGCGCGCCGGGGCCTGGGCGGAAAGCGATCCGCCCGCCAACTGGGACATGCGCGCCGATCTCAAAGACTGGCTGAAATGGGTCGAAAAGGGCATCGGCATGATGGGCATGGGCACCGCCTTCGCGACCGGCAAGCTCAAGTTCAAGGTCGGCGATTACAAGGCCATGCTCAAGGATCCGCGCATGGCGAATCCCTTCGTCAAGAGCTTCGGCTTGATGCAGCAGATCGAGACAGACGAACTTGCGTAAACCGCGTCCCGAAATATTAAGCGTGGTTTATCGCGAGAGAAGGCACGCCTGAGCCAGTCAACGTCGGAGCAGACGCGGTTGGATTTTCAACGATGTCAATCGCGGCTGCTTCGCCAGTCATGACTGAGAATGGCAGACAAAAATAAGGCGGGGCTTGCGCTACATTCAATCCGCTGATAGCATTCCGCTTCTTTCTGTACCGAATCACACTCGCCGACTTGCAGGGATTCCCGCCATGTCCAAGGTATGCCAGGTTACCGGTAAACGTCCCCTCACCGGCAACAACGTCTCGCACGCGAACAACAAGACCAAACGCCGCTTCCTGCCGAATCTCCACGAGCACCGCTTTTGGGTTGCGGCCGAGAAACGCTTCGTGAAGCTGCGTGTCTCCGCCAACGGGATGCGCATCATCGACAAGAAAGGGATCGACACCGTTCTCGGTGAGATCCGCGCCCGCGGCGAACGGGTCTAACCGGAGGATTTATCCATGGCCAAGGCAGCACGCGACAAGATCCGCCTCAACTCCAGCGCCGGCACCGGTCATTTCTATACGACCACCAAAAACAAACGCAATCAGCCAGGCAAGATGGAGATCAAGAAATTCGATCCCGTCATCCGCCAGCATGTGATGTACAAGGAAGGCAAGATCAAATAGCTTGATCCTTCTCGTGACCGTGGCTAGCCTGAAAGCGCGCCACAACAAGAAAACCCGCTGAACGCGGGTTTTCTGTTTTTCGCAGCTTTTCAGGCCAAGCCAGACGTCTGCCCGGCGCAAACTTCGATGGAGCTACCAGCCCATGTCGATCCGCTTTCGCACCCTCACCTTTCTGTTACTCCTCTGCTTTCTTCTGCCCGGCACACAGGCGGCGGATCGCGGCTATGCCGTCTATCAGAGCGATTCGACCTTCGAGGATGTGCTGGACGGACTCAAGGCCGCGATTCTCGAACGCGGCATGTACATCAATAACGTCATGGACATGGGCGAGATGCTGGCGCGCACGGGAAAGGATCTCGGCATGGAGGACCGCATCTATGGCCAGGCCAGGACCGTCGAGTTCTGCAGCGCGGTGCTTTCGCGCGAAATGACCCTGGAGGATCCCGCCCGCATCGTCAATTGCCCCTTCATCGTCAGTGTCTACACACTGCCCGATAAGACCGACATCACTTTTGTCGCGCATCGCGAGATTCCCGAGGACCAGATCGCCGCGAACGCGGTCATGGCCAGGGTTGCGGCCATGCTCAAGGAGGTCTCCGGGGCGGCGGTGGACTGGTAATCATCGCCTTGCCGCGCGCGGTGGGATGCTCCCGCGCTCGTTCATGCCACGGGGTGGCTGGACGGGGCTCGCCATCTTGAAACCGCCCCGCGCAGGAAACAGCCCCAGCCCCGGCGCGGTCATTCCCGGTCTGTCTTAAGCCATATCGAGGATTGCCGTGACACCTGCCAACGTTACTTCCTCTCGCTCACAAGACACCTGCGATCATAAAGACGCAATGAATCACTATGACGTTTTCAATGGCGACGCGGACGGCCTTTGCGCCCTGCAACAATTGCGTCTGGTCAATCCCATCGCCAGCATTCTGGTGACCGGCCCCAAGCGCGAGATCAATCTGCTCGATCGGGTACCGGGTGGCGCGGCCGCGACCGTGACCGCCCTCGATATTTCAATGGATAAAAATCGGGATGCGCTGCAACGGCTGCTGGCCGAGGGCGTCCGCGTGCAGTATTTCGATCACCACTTTCCCGGCGCGATACCCTCGCATCCCGCGCTCGATGTCCATGTGGAGACAGTGCCGGACAAGGGAACCAGCCTCCTGGTCGATGACTACTTGGGCGGCCGGCAACGCGCCTGGGCCGTGGTCGGAACCTTCGGCGATAACTTCGACCAGTCCGCACGGCGGGCGGCCGAGCCGCTAGGGCTTTCCGAAGCCGATCTCGGATTGCTGCGGGATCTTGGCATCTATCTGAATTATAACGGCTATGGAGAGACGGTCGAAGATCTGCACGTTGCGCCCGAAGACCTGTACCGGCGTTTACAGCCCTATACGGACCCGCTCGCCTTTATCGCGGAGGATGCAACCTTCGCCGTGCTGCGTGACGGCTATACGGATGACATGGCGCGCGCGCGTGCCATGGCGCCGGAATTCGAGGATGCGGGCCACCGACTCTATATTCTGCCCGCCGAGACCTGGGCGCGTCGCGCCAGCGGTGTCTTCGCGAACGAACTGGCCCAGCAGGCACCGGATCGGGCGCATGCCATCCTGACCCGGATCGCAAGCGGATGCTACCTGGTCAGCGTGCGGGCGCCGCTGTCGCGGCCGGATGGCGCGGACGCACTCTGTCGTCGCTTTCCGAGCGGCGGCGGACGCAAGGCGGCCGCCGGCATCAATGCGCTCCCCGACGAAGCCTTTGACGCCTTTCTCGATGCCTTTCGGTCGGCCTTTTAGGTGATTTACTGAAAAGCTCATACCCACGTTCGTGGTGACATTGCATCCGTTCGTGGTGAGTCCTGAGCCCGTCGAAGGGTCGAACCATGAACGGATGCAATGTCGGCCTCGGAGCGCGATTTTCCGGTCATCCTTCGACCCTTCGACAAGCTCAGGACTCAGGACGAACGGAAAATCGGTAAAGTCTTTCCCGTAAATCACCTTAGACAGCGCCGACGCGGACGAACCGCCGCGCAAACGGCGTATATCCAGCCGGACGCCGCTTAATTGACGACCTCGACCCGGTCGCCGATCTTCATCCGCTCGAACAGAAAGCGCGCATCCTTCTCGCCCAGACGCACGCATCCATGCGAATCGGGATAGCCGGGCAGCCAGCCTTCATGCAGGAAATAATGACCATGGAACCGGATCGAATAGGGCATCCATGCCTGCATTCCAAGCGTGTTCGTGTAGCGGGAGGAAACCTTGTCTTTCTCCTTGCCGAGAACGGAAAACGTCCCGGTCGGCGTCGGATAACCCTGAGCGCCAGATGAAATGGGTCCGCTCCTGACCGCTTCGCCATCGACCAGATAGCTGAATTGCTGCGTCTTCAGATTGATCGTCAGCGCGCGGCTTTGCGTCTCTTCGCTCCGCTGATCCGGGCCATCGACGGGTAATTCTTCGTTCGTCCGCTCCTTCGATTCATCCGAGGTCCGTTCTCCCTCGTGACCGAACGCATTCCCGGATCCATCGGGCGCGGTCATGGCTGTTTCGATTCTCTCAGGCGCGGGTTGCGAGGGCGTGTGCGCGCAACCGATCGACAGAACGGCCACCAGAAGGGATAACCAAGGGTATCGACTTGCATGCATGTTCGTTTCGCGCCTCCTGGAGCGTTTGCCCGCAATATAAAACGATGGGGCGTCCTGCCGGCGCGGTGCGAACGACGTCAGGAATCCCGCTTCGTCCGCGCCTTCAAATCGACTGGCGGCTTGTCGGACGTCACCAGAATCCGCCCCATGCCGGGCGCCAGATCGAACTCGAAAGGCGTCGGCAGATACTCCATCGGCCATTCGGGCGAAACATCCACCAGCGGAGCCGGGGTGCGCAAGTAACGATACAGGTCGTCGACATGGAGATACTGGCGATTCCAGGGATCCTTGTTGATGACGAGCAGCGCCTCGCCTTTGCCGCTTGGCGCGCGCTTATGCAGCATCAGAATCGCGTCACTGGAGGTCTCCAGGCGCTTGATCGGACCCTCGCTCTGAAAAACCGGATAGTCATCCTTGATGCGATTGATGTGAGCGATGAAATGCGTCAGATCGACGTTCGGCGACTCCCATTGTTCCGGGCGGGTGTTCACGACGTCGAGACGGCTGCGAAAACCGTATTCGAAGCCGATCGGGATCATGACACCGGCGGAAAAAAGCGCGGAGAACAGATAGCGCTGTTTCATCGCGTGCGGATTGTCGCAGGATTCGCTGAACAGCCGTTCGGTGTCGTGGCTCTCGGGAAAGCTGATCGAGGGGACGACCTCTCGGGTCAGGTTGTATTGATCGAGCAGCCAGGCGCCGTTGAAGTCCCACCATTTGGAACTGTTGAAGATGGCGTCGAAACCGGCGGAGGCCGTCGCTTTGGTCTGCTCCGGCGAACAGCCTAGGGTTTCGGCGACGAAGACCGTCTCCGGGTGCTCCCGCCGGACGCGGGTAATGAGTTGTTTCCAAACCTCATTGGGGAGTTGATACGCGGCATCGCAGCGGAAACCCCGGAACCCGAGACTGACCAGATGCAGCACCAGCTTGACGCAGTAATCCAACAGTTTGGCGCGCGCCGGCGAGTGCTCGTGATCGAACTGAGCCAGGTCATACCAAACCACCTTGGTTCCATCCGCCTCGACACAGAAGGGATTGGCGATCTTTTTCCCCTCATGCAGAAACCACTCGGGATGCTCCTTGAGCAGGCTTGAGTCGACCGCGCAATGGTTGATGACCAGATCGATCATCATCGACAGCCCATGGCACTCGGCCTTCGCGACCATGGCGAGTACCTGCTCCTTGGGCGAAACAGGCGCGTTCGGGTTGAGGAAATCCTTGTTGATCGCGAAGTAATCGGCGATGGAATAGAGACTGCCCGAGCGGCCGGTTTTCTGGATCGGGTTGACGAACACCCAGTCGAAGCCCATCGCCGCGGCGCGCTCCAGATGCGGCCCCCAATCCTCGAAATGCCCGGCCAGCCGCGGAAACAGATTGTAGATCTTCATGAAGCAGTCAAGTCCTTGCCGCGATCGGCGGCAACATGCCGGAGTGACACACGAACATCGCTCACGAACGTCCAATCGGCTCGCGTGTCACTCCTTTATAAAAAAATAAAAATTCCGTACCCGGAATTTTTTCAGGCATCGCGGATGTAATCGTAGATGTTCAGATAGTCCTGCCCCGGCACGTTCCAGGAGTAATCCGAGCGCATGGCGTTCTTCATCAACTCGCGGAAATGCTCCGGGTGGTTGCGATAGCAGGCGATGGCACGCCCGAGCGCGGATTCGAGTCCTGGATTGTCGTAATCCTGGAAGACATAGCCATTGCGCGCATGCAGCGGCCGATCCGAAAAATCCTTGTCGAACACCGTATCCGCCAGTCCGCCGATCGCACGCACCACCGGAATGGTGCCGTAGCGCAGCGAGATGAGCTGAGTCAGTCCGCAGGGCTCGAAGCGGCTCGGTACCAGCATCATATCGGCGCCGGCATAGATCAGGTGCGACAGATCCTCGTCGAAGCCGATCTCCAGATGACAGTCCGGACTGTCGTTGAGCATCCGCTTGAGACCCCAGAAATCGCCATTGATGCGGTCATCCGGACTGGAACCGAGCAGCACGAACTGGGCGCCGCGCTCCAGGGTGTAGAAGATGGCGTGACGCACCAGATCCAGACCCTTTTGCGGGTCCAGCCGGCCGATGAAGGCGACGATCGGCTTGTCGTTGTCGGCGAGCATCAGGCGGTGACGCAGCGCGCGCTTGTTGTCGTATTTGCCGTCGATCGAGTCGATCCCGTAATGCACCGGGATGTGGCGGTCGACCTCGGGGTTCCAGATATCGTAATCGATGCCGTTGACCACTCCGCCATATTTGATGTGATGGGTGTGCAGCGTCGGTTCCAGGCCGAAGCCCTGGCCCTGATCCTTGGTCTCGAAGGCATAGCGCGGCGAGACGGTGGTCACGAAGTTGGCATAGACGATGCCGCCCTTGAGCAGGTTCAGCGCCTTGGGGTGACGGTTGTCGGCCATCCGGGTCGGATCGAAAAAACGCTCGGGCCGATGCAGTCCGGTGGCGTGCAGCAGTTCGACGCCGGTCACCCCCTGGTGGGCGAAGTTATGAATGGTCAGGCAGACGCGCGGATGCGTCATCCCGAGCGTTTGATAGAACTCGTAGAGAAACACCGGCACCAGCGCGGTCTGCCAGTCGTGACAGTGGATGATGTCCGGGTGCTTGCCCGATTTCCAGAGGAACTCCATCGCGGCGCGCGAGAAGAAGGCATAACGCAGAACATCGTCCTTGAAGCCGTAGATGCTGCCTCGGTTGAAAAAATTGTCCGGCGAATGCGGTTCGATGAAAAAGCACTTGCGGTCATGCACGAAGCCGAAGAAGACCGTGCAATGGATGGCGCCGTCGTACCAGGGCACCCAGAGATCCTTGTAGACCTCCTGGAGATCGAAGATCTGGTCATAGCGCATCGAGGCATACTTGGGCAGGATGATCTCGACATGATTGCCGCGAATCGCCAGTTCGCGGCTGAGACCGAAGACCACGTCGGCCAGACCGCCGACCTTCGCCACCGCCGCGAGTTCGGGCGTGATGTGGACGATGAAGAGGCTGGGGCGGCTGGGTGCCGGCGGCGCGGCGGGCGGCGGCTCCGGAACGAACTCGGGCGGCGGCTCGTCTGCCTGCGCGGATTCCGGAGGACGTTCCGGTTGCGGCTCCTCGGCGGGCTCCAGTGTCGCAGCTGCCAACGGCGACGCGACTGTCCCTTGCTCAAGGCTGTCCTGGGTTGGCGCAATGGGCTTGGGTGCGGCGGATGGCTGTGGTGGCGGCGATAGCTTGGTCGCTTGGCGACGGTCATCCGCGACGAGCGGAGCGCTCGCGTCGGTTGTCGGGGCAGTTACCGGTTCAGTCTTGATCACGGCATCGGTCGTTTTCGGTGACGCACTCGCCGAGATGGCCGGGGAACCGGAGTCGGGCTTCGTTGGGTGCGCGGTCTGTTCAACCGGCCTCGCCGTGGTGCGAGATCCTGGTTTCGATGCCGGTTTTGCCGCTGCGGGCCGAGGCGTCTCCTTTGCTGCCGGCGCCTGCAAAACCGTCTCCGGCTTTGGTTCGGTGCTGACGGGCGCGTCCACCGAGCGCGCTTGCTTGCCCCCCGCAGTCGCGTCAGCCGGCGCTTGGGGCGACTTGGCCGAAGCGTCGCCGGACGCCTTTGGGGCGGCTTCGCTTGGCGCGATCTTGCTTGCGGCGATGGTTGCAGTCTTATCGGCCGCGCGCGGGCGCGCGGTCGGTCCCTGTTTCGATCCAGTCGGCTTTTTCGCCATGCACTCGTTTCCTGCAGCGGTGTCGTCTCTGGGAGAACGCTTAACGACTCTATTATTAGTGTACCGAGGTCGCGCTTGTCAAAAGCGGCGAATCCGCGCCGATACGCAGCCGCGCGGATTCGTCTGACTCAGTCCCCGCGATTGCCCCGGGTATTGAAGGCGACATTCCAGCGTTCCTCGGTCGCATCGACCGGGATCGCCGTGAGTTCCAGGGTGCCGACCTCCGTGACCGCCGCCTGCAGTCGCACGGCCACCACTTCGCCTTTCTTCCGCTGTTCGGCTGGCAGCGTGGTCTGGATCTCGTCCAGTTCGTCGAGTTCGTCCTCCCGCCACTCGTCCAGAAGTTCGCCGACCTGGTCCTCGCGACGCACGCTGGAGCCGAAGAAGCGGAAACGCACCGGCTCGCCAACCACCAAACCAAACTCCTGGGGCGGCGCGACCGGCGCGGAACCTTCTTCCAGCCCGAAGGGAACCAGACAGAGCGCCTGAAGCTCGGGTTCCATGCCAGGGATGGCAGGCATCGCGCTCTCCACGCCGACATAGTAGGTATGCGAGGTGCCACCGCGAATCCGCACCCCGCCGTGACGGCGCACATGGGCATAGAAAGCGGCCCCTCGCGCCACGGCCAGATCCAGATCGCGGGACTCCAGCAGGCGTGCCGGCGGCGCGTCCTCGGCCGCCAGCCACTGGTTGAGTACCTCCAGGACGCGCGCCTGGAGCGGTGTGGCCTTGAAGACACCGCCGTTGAAGAGCACCGCGGTCGGGCGCAGAAAACTCGCGCCCGGATGTTGGGCGACGAAGCCAGCCAGATCCTCGGTCGCGCCGCTCTGCCGACCCAGGAAGGCGGCGAGATGACGGGTCACGGCCGGATCCTGCGCATAGGGCAGACCGACCTTGGTCAGGGCGCCGCGCGCGCGGCTGGCTGGTCGGCTGCTGGACTCGACCGCCGGGAAGAAGCCCTCGATGAGGCTGGCCTGGACCTCCTCGCGCGTCAGTTCGGTACGGATGCTGCCGCCGATCAGACGCGAGCCGCGACTTGGAACGACAACCGGCAGGCGCTCAAGCTCGGGATTGGCGAGGAGCGATTCCTTGGCCTGACGGCAGCCGTGGGTAAGCGCCTGCAACTGCCAGCGGTCCAGTTCGACGCCGGATTGCGCCAGCTTGTTCTTGAGCAGATAGGCCAGCGCCAGGTCCATGTTGTCGCCGCCGAGCAGGATGTGCTCGCCGACCGCCACCCGGGTCAGTTCCAGCGCGCCCGCGTTCTCGGTGACCGCGATCAGCGACAGGTCGGTGGTTCCGCCGCCCACGTCGACGACTAGGATGACATCGCCCACCCGCACCTGATTGCGCCAATCGCCCTGGCTGTCGCTGACCCAGCTATAGAGCGCCGCCTGCGGCTCTTCCAGGAGCACCAGATGCTCGATGCCGATCGCCTTCGCGGCCTCGGCGGTCAGCTCGCGCGCCGCCGGATCGAAGGAGGCGGGCACCGTGACCGTAACCTCCTGACGGTCCAGCGGCTCGTAGGGATGCAATCCATTCCAGGCATTGCGCAGGTGCGCGAGGAAATGGATGCTCGCCTCGAAGGGCGAGACTTTCGGGATCTCGTCCGGCGCGCCAGCCGGCAGGATCGGCGACTTGCGATCAATATCCGGGTGACAGAGCCAGCTCTTGGCGCTGGACACCAGACGAATCGGGGTCATAGCGCCCTGATTGCGCGCCAGTTCGCCGCCGATGCGGGTGGAATCGCTCTGCCAGGGCAACCCCAGATCGCTGATCCTGAATTCGTCCTGGTGAGGCAGATAGAGAAACGACGGCAGCAGTGGCCGCGCTTCCACCGCGCCCGGCGAGACGAGTTGGGGGACAGGCAGCAGCGCCTGAACGATGTTTTCCCCCTCGCTCTTTTCCGAGTCCACGTAGGACAGCGCGCAATGGGTCGTCCCGAGATCGATGCCGACGGCATAACGTCCCGCGCTCACAACTCCACCTCCGCCGCCGCGAGGATCTTCAGGTTATGCCCGCTGGTGACCGCCGGAAGACGGGTTTCCACCACGCGCCAGCCGCGATGCGCCAGCGAACCGGTAAAGGGAGGGTCGCCGACCACATGACCCGTGGGCCGCAGGGCCGAGGCGTCGAAACCCCGCTCCAGGGTGATCCGGCTACCTTCCGGCTCGTCGCGTACCGGGATGATCGTCAGATGCTGTTGCAGCACCCGCTGACAGCCCTGATGGACAATCCGCGCGGCGGAACCGACTTCCTGGTCGGAGTAGCTCTGGATGTCCTCGTGAAGAAAATCCACCAGACGCCCTTCTTTCTGCAACAGGCCGAGCAGGAGCAGGGCGGAATCCGGCGCGGCCGTTGCCGGTGGCGCCGCGGCGGGACGCGCCTGCCGCGCCGCCGGATGCGCGGATTCGCCGGCCGGTAGGGTCGCGACGGCGTGCGCAAAATCAGGGTCTTTCAGGATGCGTCGGAAACTGCCGAACGCAATGAATGCCCTCCGGAAAAAGGACGGCGCCGATGATGCCATGAAGGGTTCCTCTTCGCTGTGAAGGTCGCTAAAGTCGGTGAAGGCGCCGAGACGCCGATCGAGAGCGCATCAGGATGCGCCAAGTCACGCGCCCGCGCTGAAGTCGCGATTATACGGCTCTTTCGGGAGTCAAGGGGGATGGGCGGGATCGTGGCATAATCCGCATGCGCTTCACTGCTATTTTGTGCCGCCCCTGCCGCGCGGCCAGACGATGCTCAGACCGACAGAGACGCTCCTCGCCATGAAGACCGAGACCGACAGGATACCGACCGCCCCACAACGTCAGGAGATGATTGCGATCGCCGCCTATTATCTGGCGGAGCAGCGGGATTTCGCGCCCGGCGGAGCGGATGCGGACTGGCTCCGCGCCGAGCAACTGATCGACGCCATGATCGCCGACCGGCGGATCGGCCGCGCGACCGAACCGGAGGCCAGACGCGCCAGCATTCGCAACGCGCTTCAATTGACCTGAACCCGTCGGTACCTGGCTAGGAACGACATTCTACGCCACCATTTGGAAGACGAAATTTCGGGGGGAACCTCAGTTCGTCGAGCGCGACGAATTCGTAGTATTGGTATTCGCTCATGGGTTGGACTCGGATGGAGTGCGCGCGTCGAGATTCAGGTTACGTCACTCACGCGCAGACACTGCACGCTGAACAGATCCGCCACATCGGTCCAGACCTGTTCGGCCTCGAAACCGGCATCCCGCGCGAGGCTTTGGAAATCGGCGACGCCATATTTGTAGGAGTTCTCGGTGTGGATGGTTTCGCCCTCGCGAAACGTGAAATCCTGACCGGAAACCCGAACCCGTTGCTCGGCCAGACTGACCAGATGCATCTCGATCCGGCTCCGCGCGTCGTTGAAGAACGCGCGATGCGCAAAGGCATCGAGATCGAAATTGCCCTCCAACTCGCGATTGATCCGGGTCAGCAGGTTGAGATTGAAGGCCGCCGTCACACCCTGGACATCGTTGTAGGCGGCGTTGAGGAGCGCCGGATCCTTGCGCAGATCGACGCCGATCAGCAGTCGTCCGCCCGGCCCGAGCAGTCGGGCGACCCGTTCCAGAAAACGCCGGGCGTCCTCGGGATCGAAATTGCCGATACTGGAACCGGGGAAGAAGGCGGCCAGTCGCGGCCAGTCTGGCTCCAGCGGAAGTTGGAAGGAAGCGGAGTAGTCGGCGCAGACGGCCCGGATGGCGAGCAGCGGGAAGCGTGCGGCCAGGGCGTGCGCGGATTCCAGCAGATGGTCCCTGGAAATATCGACGGGAATGTAGACCTGTGGCTCCAGGGCGGCCAGCAGCGTCTGGATCTTGAGACTGCTGCCGCTGCCCAGCTCGACCAGCACGCAGCCGCGCCCGAGACGGTCGGCCATCGCACCGCCATACGCGCGCAGGATGCCGATCTCGGTACGGGTCGGGTAGTACTCGGGCAGTTCGGTAATGGCGTCGAACAGACGCGAACCGGCCTGATCGTAAAAGAGTTTCGGCGGCAGACGTTTGTTCGGCTGACCGAGCCCGGCCAGCACCTCGGCGCGCACGTCGGTGGGTGTCGGATGATTGTCGTGAAAACGGACGCGCTCGCTCGTCCCATCTGAAGATTCAGCGAACTCCGGTTGAAGATCCGGATGTCGTGCGTGTTTCATCGCCGCGCGCTGTGTCATGACCTGCTCTCCGCGAGTCGGAATCCCTTGAACTGCCAGCGTTCCTGGGGATAAAAAAAGTTGCGATAGGTGGCGCGCGCATGCTCCCGCGAGGTTGCGCAGGAACCGCCGCGCAGCACCATCTGATTGCACATGAACTTGCCGTTGTATTCGCCGAGCGCGCCGGGCGCCGCGCGATAGCCCGGATAGGGGAGGTAGGCGGAACCGGTCCACTCCCAGACATCGCCGAAGAGTTGGCGCGGTCCGTCGCCCGCCGCCGCCGGGCGCGGATGCAGCCAGCCGCCGTCGACGAAATTGCCTGCAACGGGATGCGCGGTCGCGACCAGTTCCCATTCGGCCTCGGTGGGCAGACGCTTGCCGGACCAGGTCGCGAAGGCGTCGGCCTCGTAGTAGCTGACATGACAGACCGGCTCGGCGGGGTTCAGCGGACGCATTCCGGCGAGCGTCATGATCCGCCAGTCGCCGTCCTGTTCTTCCCAATACAAGGGCGCGCGCCAGCCGTGTTGACGCACCGTGGCCCAACCGTCCGAAAGCCAGAGCGCGGTCTTCTCATAGCCGCCATCGGCGATGAACTCCAGATACTCGCCATTGGTGATCGGCCGGTCGGCCAGCGCGAAGGGTTCGAGAAAGACGCGGTGACGCGGGTGTTCGTTGTCATACGAGAAGTCGCCCGTGCCGGACGCGGCGCCGATCTCCCCCAGACCGCCATCGAACGACAGCCACTGCAAGGGGTCTGGCTCGCCGATCGGCGAGGACGGCAGATCCGCGCGATAGGCAGGACGCAGCGGATTGTGCGCGAAATGCCGCTTGATGTCGGTGATCAGCAATTCCTGATGCTGCTGTTCGTGATTCAGGCCGATCCGCAGCCGTTGCTCAACCGTCGGCCAGTCGCTCGCCGGACAGTCGGCGATCAGCCGCGCCATGGCCGCGTCGATATGGTGGCGATAGTCATAGACCTCGGCCACCGTCGGGCGCGACAGCAGACCGCGCTCGGGGCGCGGCCAGAAACCGCTGCCGGTCTGCTCGTAATAGCTGTTGAAGAGATACTCGAAACGCGGATGGAAGACCCGATAGCCGGGCAGCAAGGGCCGCAGCAGGAAGGTCTCGTAGAACCAGGAGACATGGGCCAGATGCCATTTCGGCGGACTCGCCTCGACGACGGTCTGTAAACCATAATCCTCGATGACCAGATGCTCGCAGAGTTGCTCGCTGAAGGCGCGGATGCGCTGGAAGTCCCTGAATCGATGCGCGCGCTCGGCGTCGCTGTGATCGTCGCTTGCCGGTGTTGCCTGCATGGTTCCCTCGCTTGAATGGCTAGTTGATCGCCGCCCACAACCGCACCCTTGGCCAGCCGTGCCGGTCAGAGCGCGTTGGGAGCGAGGCGACGTGTCGTCACTTGGCGGACGTCGATTGCAACGGTATGTGCAGAGTGCGGTCGACTTCGATGATTTCCAGCAATTGCAACCGCGTTTATGAGGGGATGCGTCGTTTTGAACGCGGTTTAGAAAGTGTCCATCAACTGTTTCTCGACTTGAGCGGCACTGTTCGGCCGCCATCGGGACGTCGAAAATGGACAGTTGCTGAATGACGGTTTCACGCGGAGGCGCGGAGTGCGCGGAGTGCGCGGAGAAAGACAAGATGAATGATGGAGATGGCCTCCAAGGAACCTTCCGATGGCAATCGCTCGGCGTGAGCCGTCGTCCCTCTTTCAACTCTCCGCGTCTCCGCGTGAAACATTAGACAGTGTCCATCAACGGTTTCCCGACTTGAGCGGCACTGTCCGGCAGCAATCGGGACGTAGCAAATAGACAGTTTCTTAGTTGGTCCGTGCGACCCGTTGCTGACGACGGCGTTGCACGCGGAGCGCGTCCGTGCCTTGCGTGGCGCCCGCCAGTTCCGCGAACTCCCGCTCGGCCCAGGCGCGATCGCCGAACAGGTCGACGATGCCATCGGTCCACTGAAGTTGTTCGGCGGCGGTGAGTCTGCCCTTGATTCCCGCATACAGCGCGCGCACCGGTTCCTGGCCGAAACCGCTCTCCAGCAGCCGGTTGGCGAGTTGGTGCGCCTCGCTCGCCGAGCCGCAGCGTTCCGCGGCCTTCTCCAGCAACGCCTTGACCGTTTCCTCCAGACCCAGTTCCCTGGCCACTCGTGCCAGTTCGGCAAAGGCGAAATGGTTGCTGGCCTGTTCGGCGGCTTGTTCCAGCGCGGCGGCGGCCCCGTCCCGATCGCCCAGCAGGCGCCCCTTGACCGCAGCGAGCTTGCTGAAGTCGTAGGCGGTTCGTTCGCTCAACCCGGCCAGTTGCCGCTCCCAGTCCTCAAGCAGCTCCCGAACCAGCACGCGGGCCTGCTCGCGATCCGGCAGCAATTCGGCGGCCGATTCGGCGATCTGAATGACATTGGCGAAACCCTGGACCCGACCGGCGGCGTCTTTCAACAGCCGGATCGCCCAGTCGCTATCGCCCAGATGCTGACTCACGCTGGCAACCAGCTTGCGGGCCTTGGAGAAATCCCAGCCCTCCTCGTCCAGCTTCTTCTGCGCGTCCAGCAGCAGCTTCCGGGCATAGAATCGGTCGTCGAGTTCGGCCATCATGGCGTCGATCAGCTTGAGCGTCTTGACCGCGGTATTGGCACCCTTTTCGGCATCCTGGAACACCGCGTATTTCTCCTGGTTCGCTTCGCGCTTGGCCAGCTTTTCCTCGACCACCGCGAGCCAGTCCGCGTCCTCCGCGAAATCGGTCTTGACGGCCGCGACGAGACTCTTCATCTCGCCGACCGAGGTCACCTGCTCCTCCGCCTTGGCAAACCATGCGCGGGCCATCTCCCGGTCGCCCAGCACGGCCAGCGCACGCTTGCCAAGGTCCAGCAAGGCCGGGGTTCCGGACGCCAGCTCGCTGGACTTGACCAGAATCTCGCGGGCGAATGCCTGATCGCCGAGCTTGGCCGCGACCGCGTCCAGCAATTTCAGATGCTGTCCCAGGTCGGTCATCCCGGCCATCGCCTTGCGATAGATCGCCGTCGCCCTGGCCGTTTCGCCGAGCCGGTCGACAACCTCGGCGGCGACCGACAACAGGTCGTTGGGCTGGGTCAAGGCATCCGCCGCGCGGCCATAGACCTCCGCCGCATAGGCCTTATCGCCGGTGTCCGCGATCACCGCCTCGGCCAGCTTGAGCCGTTCGGCGGCGGCGCTCATGCGCTCTTCGGCCTTGGCGTAGAACTGCTTGGCCAGCGCCGGATCGCCGACTTTCGCAGCGATGAATCCTCCCAGTTCCAGAAGCTGGCCCTTGTCGTTGACCTCGGGCAGCGCCCGGCGATAGGCGGCGACGGACTTGTCGCGATCGCCCAGCAGGGTCCAGTACGCAGTGGCCAGATCGAGATGTTCCTCGCCGCTCATGGCGAATTCGGCGGCCTGCTCCATCAGCTCCGCGACCTTGTCGCCATCCTCGAACAGCGCCTTGTAGCCGGCGGCCAGGGCCGCGAAATCCTTGGGAAACTGACAGTCGGTCTCGGCGTTGTCGAGCACCTTGCGGGCCGCGTCCCGGTCGCTGAAGGTGTCAAGATAGCCTTTCGCGTAGGCGACCGTCTCGGTCATGCCGTCCAGATGACGCGCGGCCTTCTGATAGAAGGCGCGCGCCGCCCCGGCGTTGCCTTCGGCGGACAGCGTGCGCGCGAGATCGAGGTAATCGGCCAGGGTCTTGGCCTGCGCCTCGACCTTGGCGAGCAGGGTCGCGGCCAGCGCCTCGTCGCCCAGCGACTCCTTGGCGTAGCCCGAGAGCGTCAGGAATTCGCCAAGCTTTTTCGCCTCGCCGGCGGCCTCTTCGATCAAGGCGCGACCCTTCGCGGGATCGATCCCGGTGCGCGCAAGACTGGCACCCAGCGCGGCCTTCTCCAAGGCATCGAAGCAGGCATCCTCCGCCTGCCCGTAGAGATCCCCGGCGTAATCGGTCAGACCGGCGGCAACGGCGCCCTCGGCGGCGGCCAGATAGTCCGCCGGCATCTGACACTGCGCCTCGGCGCGCTCCAGCAGGGTCTTCGCATAGTCCGCATCGATTGTGAGGGCGGCTTGCGCCAGCGTTGCGAAGTCGGCCGCGCTCTTGCATTGCGCCTCGCGGGTCATCAGGTCTGCCTTGGTCGTCATCGGAGTTCCTCGAATTTCAGCTCGTTGTTCAGGTGCGAAACCGCGTCCGGCAAGGCCCGCGCTGTTGTTGAAGGTGATGTCCTGACATCAATCTACCCGCAGAGGGCGGTTAATGGACAGATGGAATTTCGTCACCGATGGACTGTGGAACGACCGCGCGCACCCCATGTAACCGTCAACAACGATCGACGTGCGATGACGTGATCGGTCTCGGCCAATCGTCCCGAGCCTGGATGCCGGGTTCGGATCATGGAGCATATGATGACCCGTAGCCCCTTCTTTCCCAAATTTTCCGATCTGCCCGCCGAACTCCCGATCTTCCCCCTGGCCGGCGCGGTCGTGATGCCGGGCGTGCAGCTCCCGCTCAATATCTTCGAGCCGCGCTATCTCAACCTGGTGTTCGATGCACTGGCGTCGGATCATCTGCTGGGCATGATTCAGCCGACCAGCGAAACCATGCTGGACGAGATTCCGGCGCTCCACCGCATCGGCTGCGCCGGCCGCATCACCTCCTACAGCGAGACCAGCGATGGACGAATCATCCTGGTTCTGACCGGCATCTGCCGGTTTCAGATCAAGCGCGAAATCGAGGCTCGTCAGGGCTATCGGCGCACGGCCGTCGACTGGGAGCGGTTCGCCGCGGACTGTCATGACAACGCGGAAACGATCGCCGACCGCGCGGGATTTCTCACGTCGCTCAAGTCCTATTGCAAACTGCGTGGGGTCGAGGTGCCCTGGAACGACATCGAGAAGATGGCCGACGCCGATCTGACCAATCTGCTCTGCGCCCATCTGCCGCTCAGTCCGGAGGACAAACAGGCACTGATCGAGACCATCTCCACCGGCGAGCGCGCGGCCCTGATGCGCGGACTGCTGGACATGGCGTCGGCCTCCAGCATGCGCGTCGCGGAGCATCGGCATTGAAATCGACCGCTTCTGGGGCAATTTCAAGATCCTGACGACATTCTGATTCACGAGGGTTTTCCATGGCAGTTACCTTGACTGAAGCAGCCGCGCGCCATGTGGCGACGATGCTTGCAAAGCGCGGGCATGGCGTTGGTTTGCGGGTTGGCACGAAAAAAAGCGGCTGTAGCGGCTTCGCCTATGAGGTCGATTACGCCGATGGCGTCGACGCCCAGGATCGGGTGTTCGAGAGTCATGGCGTCCAGGTGGTGGTCGACGCAGACAATCTTGAGCGCATCGACGGCATGGAAATCGATTTCGTGAAATCCAGTTTGCTCAACGAAGGCTTCGAGTTTCGCAATCCCAGGGTGAAGGATCGCTGCGGGTGCGGCGAATCGTTCAGCGTTTAGAGGTGACCCACGAGCCCCGCGATGAGACACGACGACATTCAAGAGATCATCGATAATTTCGAGCTACTGGGCGACTGGGATCAGCGCTATCAATACCTCGTCGAACTTGGCGAGCGAATGCCCCGAATGCCGGTCGAAGACAAGACCGACGCCAACCGGGTGATGGAGTGCATGAGCCTGGTCCATGTCGCCGCGCATCCGGATCCCGACCGGCGGGGACATCTGTTCTACACCGGCGACTGCGACACGGCCATCATCAAAGGCGTGGTCGCGCTGTTGGTGGAGCTGTTCTCGGGCAAAACCCCAGCGGACATCGAGTCGCTTGACGTGGACGATCTCTTCAAGGGCTTGCGGCTCGAAGAACATCTGAGTCCGAATCGACACGTTGGCGTCTATGCCATCGTCAATAAAATGAAGCGGCAGGCACAAGGCTGAAGACCATCCCCTGACACCGCGTCCAGCACGCATGCCGCGTTTCACCCTACTGCCATTAAAGTGATTTCCGAAAAAGCGCAGACCATTCGCCCCGCCTGAAACCGTTCGTGGTTCGAGTACCTCACCACGAACGGTTTCAGGCTTCGAGTCCGAGTCCGAGTCCGAGTCCGAGTCCGAGTCCGAGTCCGAGTCCGAGTCCGAGTCCGAGTCCGAGTCCGAGTCCGAGGATCTCCGGGAAATCGCCTTCATGGCACTTCATTGTTCCGCCCCCCGTTTATAGTTGTTTCAAATAGCGCATCCCACCCAGCCGCTGGCTTTGGTCGAGGATCCAATCCGCGCGCTGCTGGAGCCGTTCGGAGGGGTGGTCCAGCCGATACATGCCGGGTGCCGGTAAAGCGCCGATCAGCAGCGCGGCTTCCTCCAAGCCGAGTGCGCTGGCTGGGCAACCGAAATAGCGCTGGCTGGTGGCTTCGACGCCGTAGGTGCTTGGGCTGAATTGAGCGACGTTGAGATAGACCTCCAAAATCCGCTCCTTCGACCACAGAACTTCCATCAACAGCGCCAGCCAGGCTTCGATTCCCTTGCGCAACCAACCCGATTCCGGCCACAAAAACAGATTTTTGGCGGCCTGTTGAGTAATGGTGCTGGCGCCGCGCAGTCGGCCTCCCCGGCGGTAATCGGACCAGGCATGACGGATTTCGACCAGATCGAAACCCAAGTGATGCGGAAATCGCTGGTCTTCGCCCGCGATGGCGGCCAATCGAACGGTCGGCGGGATCCGTTCCCAGGGAACCCAGTCATAGCGGTAATAGGGGGGCGACTGATCGAGTCGCCAGACATTGAAGGCATGACGCAACATGAAGGCGGACGCCGGCGGATCCACCCAGCGAAAGACGCCGACCAGCAGCACCGACAGCAACACCGAGAAGAGCGTCAGCCCCAGCAACAGACGCAACAGCCAGCGGACACCGGACACCAGCGGGTGTCGGCTCCAGCCGCCCGCCGCGCGCATCCGCGTCGTCATCCACCCGGCGCGGACGGGATCCCGCGCTTCAGCAGCCTGATCGAGAGAATCCATGTCCGCGGCACACCTCAAAATCAGCCGGAAAAGACCAGCCTGAAGCAACTGCCCTGGGGTTTGGCAGGCGCGTAGGTCAGCCGAATCCCATTGCTCTCCGCGAGTTCCCGCGCGATGTAAAGCCCAAGCCCGGTCCCCTTGGAGGTCGTCGTATAAAATGGGTTGAAGATCTCATTGACGGTCGCGGCATCGATCCCCGGTCCCGCATCGATAATCTCGATCAGCGCCTCGCCCAGGTCGCCGGTCCGGTCGAGCCGAATCAGAATCCGGGCCGGCTGCGCGTCCTGTCTGCCATGGATGAGCGCGTTTTCGCACAGATTGGCAAGGATCTGATGGAGATGGCGGGGATCGGCCTCGACGGCGATGGCGTCCGCGTCGAACGCGAGTTGGAGCGCGTTCTCGTTCAATTGATGGCGTTCGCGAAATTCGGCGGCGAACTCCTCCAGCCAGACGGCCAGATCGATCGGGGAAGGCTGCCGCTGATTGCGACTGGAGAGTTGCAGCACGCTGTGCACGGTTTCTTCGATGCGCGCGCCGTTGCGGCGGACGATCTCCAGCAGGTGATGGTCATCGTCGGTCAGCCCCGGACTTTCGGTCAATAATTGGCTGGCATGGGTCATGGCACTCAACGGATTGCGAATATTGTGGGCAATGCTCGCGGTCAATGTCCCCAGCGAGGCGAGCTTGATCTGCTGGGCCTCCCTGGCGACCTCCCGGTTGTCGCGCAGATAGAGGATGACGCCGCTGGCGCGATAGTCGCCCAGCAGCTTGAGCGAGACCCGAATCTCCCGGTCGCCGATGTGGATCAGCCGCCCATTGGGAGGGGACGGCCGCACCTGCGTCGCCAGCCAGGCGCCCAGTTCGGGCGAGAGATCGGACAGCGCCGCCCCGGTGTTGAACCGCTTGGCTCCGAGTAAATCCAGCGCGGCCCGGTTGAGCAGTCGCAAGCGGCGTTCACCATCGGCCACCAGGATGCCGGTGCCGATGCTTTGGATGATGAAGTCGTTGAGTTTCGAGAGATCGTCGATGTCGACCTTGCGCCGCGCCGCCAACGCCTCCGCCGAGCGCACGCGCCGATACAGCACATGCGACATCAGCGCGACCATAAAAAACAACAGACCCAGCAGGCCGGCTTGGGTGAAGGACGTGGCGTGCGCATCGCCCTGCATGGCGGAATAGATCTGCTGGGCAAAGATGGCCAGCGAGGCGAGCGCGGCGAACAGCAGCGACAGACGGCCTTCCATCATCAACGCGGCGGCGGCGACCGCGACGGCGAGCAGGATGCCAAGCCCGCTGGCAATGCCCCCCGCGGCATGCATCAGGAGGGTATAGGCGAGGATATCGACGAAAATGCCGATCTGGACCTGTTGGATCCGGTGCGGCCAACGATTCGCCAGGGATAGCCCGCCGAGCAGAACCAGCGGTGCGTAAACCAGCAGGATGGACCAGGCGAATCGGGTGTCGACTCTGCCCGTCGCCGGATCCACGACCGCCGGGGAAAAGACCAGAATCAAGCCGCATAAAATCAGCATGCGGAAGACCAACAGCCAGCGTAACGCGCCCCAGGTCGGATAGCGCGCGCCAGGATCGGGTGCGGGCGCACCTGTCGCGCCAGGTGCCGCTGGGGGATTCGGGTCTTCCTGCGTCCGGCCCATATTCATCGCCTTGCGTTCTTTCCGAGCCGGTCGATTCCAGGCTCGACATCCTTCCGAACGGCGGCGTACTTGCGTCGATTCCAGTGGTTCATGCATAGTCCAGCCAAGGTTAACGACTGCCGATTAGCGTTTTTTGGCAACCCGATCGACCAGTGAGGATTCGCCGCCATGTCATCCGCTCCGAGCGTCCGCCGTCCACTCAAGACCCGCGATGCCACTTGGGCGCGCGCCCTGGCGCGCTGGCTCGCGCAGCGCCGGGTGTCGCCGAACCGGATCTCGCTGCTGAGCCTGGCGTTCGCCGTGCTGGGCGCTGGCGCCATGCTGCTCGTTCCGTTCGCCGAGCCGGCCGCGCGCATCACGCTCCTGGTGCTTGCCGCCGTTAGTATCCAGTTGCGCCTCCTCTGCAACCTGCTCGATGGCATGGTCGCGGTGGAAGGCGGGCTGGGTTCGCGCGTGGGTGAAGTCTACAACGATTTACCGGACCGGCTGGCCGATCCGCTGTTGATCGTCCCGGCGGGTTACGCGACCGGGCTGGCCTGGGGGCCGGAACTGGCCTGGCTGGCCGGCTGTCTGGCCCTGCTGACCGCCTATATCCGCCTGCTCGGCGGCACCTGCGGTTTGCCGCAGGACTTCCGGGGTCCCATGGCGAAACCCCATCGGATGGCGGCCATGACCCTCGGGCTCCTGATCGCGGCGCTGGCGGTGCCCTTCGGATGGGATGGCTGGATCCTGATCCTCGCCTTGCTGATGGTCGCGGCGGGGGCCGCCTGGACCGCCGCGCGGCGGGTGCATGTCATCCTGGATGCGCTGGAATCGCGGTGACGATCGTGCCGCTGACCGCCGAACTGCTTGCGGGGCTGACCCGACTCATCACGGCTGTCAGCGCGCGCTGGGTGGGTGGCGCGCCCAGCGATGGATTCGGCGCGGCGCCCCGCGTCTATTTCGCCAATCACACCAGTCATCTGGACACCCTGGTGATCTGGGCGGCGTTGCCACGGACGCTACGCCAGTGCACCCGTCCGGTCGCGGCCGCCGATTATTGGAACCAGCCCGGCGTGCGATGCTGGCTGGCGACCCGGGTGCTCAACGCGCTCCTGATCGATCGTTCCGGTCGCTGGGGGAGTCGCGATTCGCTGCGCGGTCTGACGGCCGCGCTGGACGCGGGCGCTTCGCTGATCCTCTTTCCGGAGGGAACCCGCGGCGATGGGAGCGAGATCGGCGAACTGCGGCCGGGTCTCTATTTCGTGGCGCGGCAGCGCCCGGCGGTGGACCTGGTCCCGGTCCGGCTCCAGAATCTGAGCCGCATCCTGCCCAAGGGCGAGGTATTGCCCGTCCCCATCCTGGGGAGCGCCATCTTCGGCGCGCCCCTCCGGCTTGAACCGGGGGAGGATCGCGTCGCCTTCCTCGAACGGGCGCGCGCCGCCCTGACCGATCTTGGAGAACCGCGATGAATTTGGTCTGGGATCGGGAGATGCTGCTGTTGCTCGGCGGGATCGTCGGGCTGCTGATCCTGAGCAGTCTGGTGGGTCTGGCGCTCGACCGGCGGCTGAGCGGCACGTCGGCCCGCGCGGTGGTGGACAACCTCAACGCCCGCATCCGCTCCTGGTGGATCATGACGGCGGTCTTCGTCGCGGCACTCGCCACTGGCGGGATCGGCTCGGTCATCCTCTTCGCGCTCATCTCCTTCGTGGCCCTGCGCGAGTTCGTCACCCTCGCCCCGACGCGGCGCGCCGACCATCGCACGCTCTTCTGGGCCTTCTTCGTCTTCGCGCCGGCGCAGTATCTGCTGGTCGGCATCCACTGGTACGGGCTCTTCGTGATCCTGATCCCGGTCTATGCCTTCCTCTTCGTGCCGGTGCGCAGCGTCCTGTCCGGCGATACCGAATCCTTTCTCGCCCGCACCGCGACCATCCAATGGGGACTGATGGTCGCCGTCTACTGCGTGAGTCACGCCCCCGCGCTGCTGATGCTCCAGATCCCCGGCTACGAGGGGCAGCAGGCCAAGCTGCTGCTCTATCTGATCCTGGTGGTGCAGTTGAGCGACGTGCTTCAGTACGTCTTCGGCAAGACCATGGGGCGGCGGCGGATCAGCCTGCGGGTGAGCCCGAACAAGACCTGGGAGGGCACGGTCGGCGGCATCGCCAGCGCCAGCCTGGTGGGCGCGCTGCTCTGGTGGGCCACGCCCTTCAGCCCCTGGGCGGCCGGCGTCATTGCACTGCTGATCTGCATCCTGGGGTTCGCGGGCGGGCTGGTCATGTCCGCGATCAAGCGCGACCGGGGCATCAAGGACTTCGGCGCGCTGATCGAGGGGCACGGCGGCGTGCTGGACCGCATCGACTCGCTCTGTTTTGCCGCTCCGGTGTTCTTCCATGTGGTGCGTTATTTCTACGCCTGAGAGGGTGTAGACAAAAATAATTGAGCTGCTATTTGTATACCAGTCTACAACTGAGCTGGTGTGCGCTGATGTCGAAAGCTGGTCGTCCCCCCAAGATTCACGAGGCGGAGCAAGCGGTATTGCGTCAAATTGTCACGGATCGCCCGACCTCCACGCTGTCAGAGATTGCCCGGGAACTCGCGGCACGGACGGGAATCGAGGCTCATGAAGCAACGATTCGCAAGTCCTTGCGGGAGGCGGGCGTCACGCGCCTCCGGGGCGAGAGTGGTCTCGAGGCGCAAGCGCGCGCAACGCCGCGTCGGTATGGGTATACGGATGCGCATCGTCGCCACGACCCCGACCAAAGCTACCCAAGTTGTCTGACCGATGCGGAGTGGGACTTGGTCGCCGCTCTCTTTGAGATGCCGGGCGGGCGGGGTCAACCGCCCCGCGTGTCGCGCCGGAGCATCCTGGAGGCGTGTTGCTACGTGGTGCGCACGGGGTGCGCGTGGCGGATGCTGCCGCACGATTTCGCGCCTTGGCAGAATGTCTACAAGACGTTTCGCCGTTGGAGTGCGGCTGGGAAGTTTGAGCAGATGCATGATCGACTGCGGGGGCAATGGCGCGAACGCGAGGGGCGTGAGATCGCGCCGACGGCGGCGGTGCTGGATGCGCAATCGACCCGCGGCTCGCCGCAGGGTGGACCGAGCGGCTTTGATGCGGGCAAGCAGGTCAAGGGGCGCAAGCGCAGCCTGGTGGTCGATACCTTGGGGTTCGTGTTGGCGGTGAGCGTGGTCGCGGCCAATCTTCAGGACCGCGATGCCGCCTCGGGCGCCGTCGCTGACGCGGCCGCCAAGTACCCCCAGATCAACACGCTGTTTGTCGATAGCGCCTACGCCGGTCAATTTGCCCAAACCACCGAGCAGACCCACGCGATCCGCGTGGAAGTCGTGCGCCATCCAGCCAACAAAAGCGTTGGCTCCTGGCACGTGGACGGGGCGCCTGACCGAGTGGTGATCGCCAACGCCGACGGCTTCGTTCCGCTGCCGAAGCGCTGGGTTGTCGAGCGCACCCATGCGTGGAATGAGCGTGCCCGTCGATTGATCATGCATCATGACCGTCTGCCAGCGGTCTCCGAAACCTGGGTTTGGCTGGCGGAGGCGCGCATCCTGCTGCGGCGGTTGACCACAACGGTTTGATTTTGTCTACACCCTCTAAGAAACGCATGCAAATTGAGGAGCGTTTTCGCGACATGAAAAATTTGCATTTTGGCGAAGGGTTGGAGCGCAGCCGTTCGCGAAGCGCCGTGCGTTTCGCGGTGTTGGTGCTCATCGCCTCGCTGGCGGCATTCCTGTTTTGGCTGCTCGGGACGGCAGCTGAATAGGCAGGGATCGATCAGCGCCTGCATCCCGACAACGGTAAGCGGCGCGTCTATTCGCGCCTGCTCTTGGCCCGCCTGCTGTTCGCCCTTGACAGTTGTCGCAAGATGCTTGAAGAGCTGATCCCCACCGTAACCAATGGGTTGCGAATGACCACGACGCACTGCTGGCCTACGGGGGCGATGGAGGATGAATTCGTGGGGGTACCTCAGGATCCGTCCCGGTTTTACTCGGGTGGACATGCGGCGGAAACCCCGATCCAGTCGAGCTTGGTTTCTGTGGGGTTGTTGGAAATTTTTACACTTGGCCCCAGGTGCCAGAACCGAATATCTCTAGATATGACAAGCCTTTGAGGAGCGGCGACTGACCTGACGAGGCCAATTTCGAGTTTGGCGGGTCGATGGCTGTAAAAAATCCCGACACCCGAAAGGTCATCGCCAACACAGCACGATTTTTATAATGCATTGAATAAATTATAAAAATTTGATAGCGATGCGATTGCTCTGGAGGTTGGGTGTCGGGATTTTTTACACTCGCGAGGGTTTCGCCCCGTCCGCGACGGCTGCGCATGAGGCATGGAGACGCATCCTGCTTCATGCCTTCGCCTAATTTTCTATTATTAAACAGTGTTATGAATCTTTACGGCACCCTTGGTAGAGTGCCGCTTGATGGCGCCGTCAATTTTAGGTGCGAATATTGCTCAGGGGATTAGTCGTGAACGTCTCCATTTCCGGGTTTAGCTGGATTTGTGTCTGAGGCCAAACGCCTCGGCGATCCGGATAGGGTTGGAGACGTCGCGGATTGATCGCGGCCGTGCTTGATTTTAGGAGACTTCGGGCGCGAGATCGATATTCAGTGTCGAATTGCCAGTTTTGAAACAAGAATTTGTCTGTTTCCTGTTCTGGATCTAGTAATTGCATCATTTAGACTTTAGGAGTGAATACACATGAAATCTAACGCTCGATGGCTGATCAGCAGCCTCTTCGGACTTGCGGGACTGGTCAGCGTCTCGGCCGTCCAAGCCGCCGCGTCGGTATCCTGGACCTCGCCGGCCAATGGCACGACGGCACCTGTCGGAACCGCTTTCACGCCCACCGGTAACGCGAGTGCGACCGGGCAGACCAATCCGGGGCTCGATCTGGTGCTGGTGCTCGATTCGTCGGGGAGTATGGCTTCTCCAAGTTATGCGGCGACTTATAACGGCACAACCCTTACCCAAAATCGCCAGATGTGGCAGCGGTTGCTTGCGACCGACCTCGTCAACAGGCTGCCAACCACCGGCGTGCGGGTCGGGGTAGTGCAGTTCGACTCCAGTGCCAGTACGGTTCGTGTCCTGTCGGATCTCAGTACTGACCTTGCCGCCGTAATCACGGCGATCAACAGCGTCGATGCCTCGGGCGGTACAGACATTCCCAGTGGCCAGATTCAGGCGTTCAGTGTCCTGACTGCGGGTGGGAAGCTCAATGATCCCAGCACCATCGCCGCGATGGTGGTATTTTCCGATGGCTCTACCTCTGGGAATCCTGGTACGACCGCCGATGGCCATGCGACTCAGGGCGTCGATCTGATCAGTTCGGTGGCTCTGCCGGGCGCCAGCGTGTTGACGATGCAGGGCATCGTCGATGGAGTCGATAACATTCTGGGCAACGCGGATGACCATGGCGCCTTCATCAACGGCACCGCGAGTATGCAAACCCTGGTCGACCAGTTCACCGCCGGCGGGTCGCTGGTCGGTATCGATCATGTCGATGTGACCTTGCCGAATGGCACGCAACTCAACAATGTCGCGCTTGATCCGCTGGGCGGTTTCACCGTGCCGCAATCATATAACCTGCTGGCTGGCTCCAACACCTGGACCGCGACGGCCTATGCCACTGATCGAAGCGTCGCGACCGCGAGCCTGACGCTCGTGGCGCAGGCGAATGGTGTGCCGATGCCGGGTGTGGTGGGTCTGCTGGCTGCGGGCATGCTGGGATTCGGCGCGGCGCGGCGGAAGCGGGTTATCCGTTGAAGCGGATGTTTCGGCGTCCGAACGGCGCCATCTGAACCGCGGACTGGCCCGCTGTCGGCGCGGGCCAGTCCGCTTCGTGTGGAAGCGCCTCGATGGCGTCGGCGCTGGCCGATCCCCGCAGGCGCGGTCTCTATGGGAACTGAGTCCAATGTCTCGATTGTCGCCTATCCTGCTTTTGTCATTATCCTGTTCATTGGGGATCGACGCGGCCGATCTGCCCGCGCCGGCCGCGATGGGCAGCGCACTCGATCCCTCGCTCATCGATTCCAGCGACGTTTTTGGATTGGTCTCGGAACTCATGCCGTGGGATCCGAATGTCTCGGGCGCGGACGATGCCTTCGCCAGGCTCATTGAGCGCGATCCATGGCGGGCGCTCGACGAGATCGAGAGCCGGTTGAGGAGTCAGGGCGACATGGGCGGGGTCATCCGCTGGGCTCCACGCCTGGCGCAACGCCTTCCAAGTGACTCGCGCGCCAGTCTCCTGAATGCGCTGGCCCTCGCGGCGGCCGGACAA
This sequence comes from Thiocystis violascens DSM 198, assembly GCF_000227745.2. Classification (NCBI taxonomy): domain Bacteria; kingdom Pseudomonadati; phylum Pseudomonadota; class Gammaproteobacteria; order Chromatiales; family Chromatiaceae; genus Thiocystis; species Thiocystis violascens. Next base: position 3,602,815 of record NC_018012.1, read on the forward strand.
ACCGCTCAGGCCCAGGCCGCCCTGGATCAGATCCCAGTGGATGGGCCGGTCGGGACCACGGCCATGTATCGCCCGCTCGCACGGGCCTTTCTCCTCAGGGCGCAACGGCGTTTCGCCGATGCGCTGGAGGCCGCGCGCCAGGCAGGTGAACTCGATCCGCGTCATCCGTATCCCGATAACCTGATCGGCCGGCTTCGGATCGAGCAAGGCGAGGTGGACGCCGCAATCTCCAGTTTCGAGGATGCCATCGCCAAGTCCGACCGATTCGTGCCCGGTTTCACCAATCTGGGCTCGGCTCGCCTCCTCCGCCGCGACGATCAGGGCGCCCACCAGGCGTTCGATCAGGCACTGGCCATCCAGCCCACCAACTGCCCGGCCCTGATCGGGCTGGCCACGCTCGATCAACTGGAATCCGATGCCCGGATGGCCGCGACGCGCCTGCTGGCCTGTGTCGATGCCGATCCGTCGAATCTCCTGGCCCGTCAACGCCTGGTTCCAGTCCTGCTGGAGCAGCGCGACTACGCGGAGGCGGAGCGGCACGCCCGCGCCCTGCTCGATCAAGACGCACCGATGGCCCGCCGGTTGCTTGGAGATATTTTGCTGCGCCTGGATCGGCCTGCCGAGGCGCGTGAGGCACTCGTTCCTCTGGTGTCCGATGACCAGGCAGGCTATCTGCTGGTCTATGCCGATCTGGTCGAAAACGACCTGACCGGGGCGCAACAGCGCCTTCGGATCTTGAATCGACAGGTTGCCGCAGCGGGTCCACGTTTTCTGGAACTGGTGGTCTCCATCGCCTTGGGCAAGGAACCGACGAAGACCGAGATCGCGGAATTGGCGAAGGCGCCTGCCGGACAACCGCTCGCCGATCTGATCACCGCGACCGCCCTGCTGTCATCCGGACGCTTCGACGAAGCGCGGCCTCATTGGCAGCGAAGCGAATCGATTCTAGCGCCTTTTTCACTAATAGGATTGGAGGCGCGGACCCTTGATGACGCCGCGTTCAAGCTTGAGCGGCCGTCCTTTCTGCTTGGGTTCGCGCTCTATCTCAAGGATCTCCAGCCGGCCGCCGGACGCGCCTTCTCCGCTGGCCTTGCGCATGATCCGGATTCACCGTTCGGGCGTTATTTCAGTGCACTGAGCCAACTGGCATTGGGGGATCGACAGGGGGCGATCAAGCATCTGCGCCACGCCCTGATTGCCGCTCCGAAATTCTTCGCCGCGCACACTTTGCTGGCGGGCCTGAGCCTGGAAACCGGAGATAACGCGCAGGCAATCGAGCACTTCGAGGCCGCGCGGCGGCTCCATCTCGATGCGTCCGTCCTGGTCACGCTCGGCATGCTTCACGAACGACAGCAGAACACGGACGAGGCCGTCCGGATCTATCGACAACTCATCGCGGACTTTCCCGACAGTTTCATTGGGTACAACCAACTCGCTTGGTTGTATGCAAGACGCGGAGAGAATTTAGGCAAGGCCCTTGATCTGGCGACCAGGGCGAATGAGATCCAGCCTGGGAATAGCGGTGTTCAGGACACGTTGGGCTGGATTTTCTTCCAACGGGGCGAGTATCCACAGGCCCTGGAATATGCCAGGAACGCTAACCAGATCGCTAAGGGATCGAGGCCGGAGATCCTCTATCATCTCGCGAGAATGGACTATGCGGTCGATAAGAACGTGGAAAAGGTGAAAAAGACGCTCGGCGATTTATTGCAAGGCCATCCAGCGTTTGATGGCAGGGACGAGGCTTCCAGTTTTATTGATCGCCTTAAATAGCGCGGACGCCTGATAGCGTTCCATGCGCGGTCAGACCATCCGATTCGACATGGATGCCCTCGAATGGGCAGCGCATCCCACCGCCCTCCGACCGCTCCAACAAACTCAGTTCCATCCCGATGGTCAGCGTGCGTTGCGCCATTACGTTGCGGAATCGGGTGATAAGTTCAGCGGTCATATTGCGAGTGTTGACAAGGCACACCATCGCGTCAACCCTGGACAAGGTGCCGGGTGGAGCGCAACCGATGTCTGGGGTAGGGTGGACGGGAATCGCGCTCTGAAACTGCAATTTCACTACGACCGGCTGCAATCTGGGGGCAATCCTTTCCGGAAATCATCCAGCACAGTTCAAATCGGGAAACAGTTAGTGGACACTTTCTAAGAGGGTGTAGACAAAATCAAACCGTTGTGGTCAACCGCCGCAGCAGGATGCGCGCCTCCGCCAGCCAAACCCAGGTTTCGGAGACCGCTGGCAGACGGTCATGATGCATGATCAATCGACGGGCACGCTCATTCCACGCATGGGTGCGCTCGACAACCCAGCGCTTCGGCAGCGGAACGAAGCCGTCGGCGTTGGCGATCACCACTCGGTCAGGCGCCCCGTCCACGTGCCAGGAGCCAACGCTTTTGTTGGCTGGATGGCGCACGACTTCCACGCGGATCGCGTGGGTCTGCTCGGTGGTTTGGGCAAATTGACCGGCGTAGGCGCTATCGACAAACAGCGTGTTGATCTGGGGGTACTTGGCGGCCGCGTCAGCGACGGCGCCCGAGGCGGCATCGCGGTCCTGAAGATTGGCCGCGACCACGCTCACCGCCAACACGAACCCCAAGGTATCGACCACCAGGCTGCGCTTGCGCCCCTTGACCTGCTTGCCCGCATCAAAGCCGCTCGGTCCACCCTGCGGCGAGCCGCGGGTCGATTGCGCATCCAGCACCGCCGCCGTCGGCGCGATCTCACGCCCCTCGCGTTCGCGCCATTGCCCCCGCAGTCGATCATGCATCTGCTCAAACTTCCCAGCCGCACTCCAACGGCGAAACGTCTTGTAGACATTCTGCCAAGGCGCGAAATCGTGCGGCAGCATCCGCCACGCGCACCCCGTGCGCACCACGTAGCAACACGCCTCCAGGATGCTCCGGCGCGACACGCGGGGCGGTTGACCCCGCCCGCCCGGCATCTCAAAGAGAGCGGCGACCAAGTCCCACTCCGCATCGGTCAGACAACTTGGGTAGCTTTGGTCGGGGTCGTGGCGACGATGCGCATCCGTATACCCATACCGACGCGGCGTTGCGCGCGCTTGCGCCTCGAGACCACTCTCGCCCCGGAGGCGCGTGACGCCCGCCTCCCGCAAGGACTTGCGAATCGTTGCTTCATGAGCCTCGATTCCCGTCCGTGCCGCGAGTTCCCGGGCAATCTCTGACAGCGTGGAGGTCGGGCGATCCGTGACAATTTGACGCAATACCGCTTGCTCCGCCTCGTGAATCTTGGGGGGACGACCAGCTTTCGACATCAGCGCACACCAGCTCAGTTGTAGACTGGTATACAAATAGCAGCTCAATTATTTTTGTCTACACCCTCTAAGCAAACGTCCATCATAAAAACGTCCGGCCACCCGAGGGTGACCGGACGCTTTGGCTCAGTATCGGCTCCAAGCGGAGCCGTCAATCCCTGGGTCTACTTGAACAGCTTCGCCTTATCGACCACATCGACATGGGCGCGCTTGAAGCAGTTCCAGGTCTTGCTCTCCTTGTCATAGACCGAGTTGACGAAACACTTCCAGTTCTTCTCGTCGACGAAGTTGTAATCCATCCGATAGTAGAAGCCGGGGTAACGGCTCTCCTCGCGGAACTGGATGTGCTTCATGTGCGCTTCGGCGGTCAGGATGCGGTGGTAGTTCTCCCAGGCGCGCAGCAGTTCGTGCAGATCCTTCGCCCGCATCTTCAGCGCGTCTTCCTTGAGCATCTCCAGCTTCATCTCCGCCACTTCCATCATCTTGGCGTTGGTCTGATACATGGTCGAGACGCCGGCGACGTACTCGTCCATGATCTTCTGCAAGCGGAACTGGAGCATCTTCGGCGTGATGTAGTGCGGGTTCACGTCGATCGCGGTGCTGTAGTCCTTGTTCTCGATGAAGTTGCGCACCGGACGGTAGATCGCGTCGACCAGATCGGCGACCGAATCGGCCAACTCGGGCTTGTGGTCCTTATTGTCCATGCAGAACTTGACCATCGCCTTGGCCGCGAGCCGTCCCTCGGCATGCGAGCCGGAGGAGAACTTGTGACCGGAGGCGCCCACGCCGTCAGCGGCGGTGAACAGACCCTTGACGGTGGTCATGGAGCGATAGCCCCAGCTCCAGCCGGAGGGCAGGTGGCTCGGGATCTTGCCGGCGTCGGCGTGATCCTCGGAGGTCGGGGCGCCGAGATCAGTCGGACCCGAGACCCAGATGCCGCAGCAGCCCGAATGCGAGCCGAGCAGGTAGGGTTCGGTCGGCATTAACTCGGAGTTCTTCTTCTCCGGCTCGATGTTCTCGCCGGCCCAGACACCGGCCTGACCGATGCACATATCCAGGAAGTCTTCCCAGGCCTCGGCTTCGAGGTGCTTGATCTCCTTCGGGGTCATGGTCTCGGCCAACTTGCCGAGTGCGGTGACCGTGTCCATATAGATCGGTCCGCGACCCTCGCGCATTTCCTTCATCATCAGATGGTTGCGCAGACAGGATGCCGGGACGGCGGCCTGGCCGTAGGGCGGGTAGTCGTTCAACAGTTCCTTGTTGGTGTCCATGTAGACTTCGCCGAAGGCGTTGGTGGCCTTGGCCTTGAAGAGCAGGAACCAGGCGCCGACCGGGCCGTAACCGTCCTTGAAGCGGGCGGGCACGAAGCGGTTTTCCATCATGGTCAGCTCGGCGCCAGCCTCGGCGGCCATGGCGTAGGTCGAGCCGGCATTCCACACCGGATACCAGGCGCGACCGGTGCCTTCACCGACCGAGCGCGGACGGAAGATGTTCACGCAGCCGCCGGCGACCAGCAGGCACGCCTTGAACTTGTAGACATAGACCTTGTGCTCGCGCACCGAGAAGCCGATGGCGCCGGCAATGCGGTTCTTGTCGTTCTTGTCGTTGACGAGCTTGACGATGAAGACACGTTCCTGGATGCGGTCGGTGCCCAGCGCCTTCTTGGCGGCCTCAGCGACGATCCACTTGTAGGATTCGCCGTTGATCATGATCTGCCACTTGCCCGAACGCACCGGCTTGCCGCCGTCGACCAGATTCTTGCCTTCGTCGCCGGGCTGCTTCCAGATCGGCAGGCCCCATTCCTCGAACAGGTGGACCGAATCGTCAACGTGGCGGCCCAGGTCATAGGCTAGGTCGTCGCGGGTAATACCCATCAGGTCGTTGGAGACCATGCGGGCATAATCGGCGGGATCGTTGTCGCCCAGATAGGTGTTGATGGCGGACAGGCCCTGGGCCACGGCGCCGGAGCGGTCCATGGCGGCCTTGTCGACCAGCTTGACCTTGAGGTCGAAGCCCTGTTTCTTCGCCTGATCGAGCCAGGGGCCGATCTCATAGGCCGCGCCGCAGGCGCCCATGCCGCCACCGATGATCAGGATGTCGACTTCTTCCTCGACGATTTCGGGATTGCCGAATTCTCCAGCCATTTCGTCTACCTCAGAGTTTTTGTTCTAGGTGTTCTTGGGGCGAACGGATGAACGTCGCCTTGATCCTGCCCGGCGCTTTGCCGGGCCGGGAGCCGATTATTTCCGGATCAGTTCGCTCGGATTGCCGGGCTTCTGAACGCCGCCCAGGGTGAAGAATCCAGCGTCGCCGATCTTGGCGATGTCGGCCTCTGGCTTGGAGCCGTAGGGATCGATGGAACCCTCGGGGGTGGTGCGGATGGGGAATTTGAAGCGCTTCATGTTGCCGTTGCGGAATTTGATGGTCCACATGATCGAATCGGTGCCGCGCAGGGGTTGAACCGAGGCGCCCATCGGCACCACATCGGCGTAATGGCGGCATTCGATCGCCTGCTGAGGGCAGATCTTGACGCAGGAGTAGCACTCCCAGCACTGCTCGGGTTCTTGGTTGAACGCCTTCATGGCATGGCCGGTCTCGGAGCCGTCCTGGTCGAGTTTCATCAGGTCGTGGGGGCAGATATACATGCAAGCGGTCTTGTCCTGGCCCTTGCAGCCATCGCACTTATCGGTACGTACAAACGTTGGCATGGTGCTCGATCTCCTAACGGTTCACTGCGGTGAATGCCGCCTTGTTGCTTGACTAAGGACGGGAAGCGGCTCTCGACTCCCGCGGCATCGGATCCTCGGGAGATGGTTTGGAATTTTGCATCCGCGCCTGGTTCGACAAGGCTCGTCCTCTCTATCGCCCCGGGCGCAAGCTTGGGGGACTGAAACGAGGACGATCAAGTCCTGACCGGGTACTATGGGGATCGGAGCGTAGTGATTCGCCGAGGCAAAATCAAAACAGTATTTCCGGCTGCTTTCATAAAATTGCCTTATTAGGTAATTCTGATGGCGATGCTCCCGTCGAATGGATCGACCGCGTGTCTGGCACGATTCGTGTCGTTTTCGGCGGCCTGAGCCGCACGGTCATCGACAAGATCGGAAATCACCCAAGTTCACTTGATGAGGCAGTCCACCATGCGCGAGTCGCTCTCGGAAAATCACGCCATGAATCAGGCGCGACTGTGGCTGACGCTGGGGGCCGTCGGCGGATTGCTGACGGTCGCCCTCGGCGCATTCGGCGCCCACGGACTCAAGGGACGCGTCGCGCCCGATCTGCTCGCCAACTGGGGGACCGGCGCGGACTATCTGGGACTGCACGCGCTGGCTATTCTGGTCTGCGGCCTGTTTCTGCTCCAGCGTCCGGCCGCCGGATTGGCGCATGCCGCCGCTTGGGCCTTTCTGATCGGTTGCACCCTGTTCAGCGGCAGTCTGTTTCTGATGACGCTCAGCGGCGCGCGCTGGCTCGGCGCGATCACACCCTTGGGCGGCCTTGCCTTGCTCGTCGGCTGGGGACTGCTGGCGGTGGGCGCCTGGCGCGCCACCGCGAATCCGGGCTGATCGGCCGCGATGCGTCTTTCTCGTATTTTCGTCGAATCGCCCTTGCGTATCGGATCCAGTCTGACATTGGCCGCGGGTCCGACGCGGCATCTGACCCAGGTTCTCAGGCTAGTCGCGGACGCCCCGCTGATCCTGTTCAATGGCGATGGCCGCGACTATCCGGCCCGCCTGATCGAGTCGAATCGCACGGCCGCGACGGTCCTCGTCGAGGGCGCGAGCGAACCGGAAACCGCCCCACGACTGCGTATCTATCTGGCGCTTGGCGTCTCCAAAGGCGAGCGTATGGACTATGCCATTCAAAAGGCAGTGGAACTCGGGGTCGACCGACTCACGCCCCTGTTCACCGAACGCAGTCAGGTCCGCCTGGATGGCGCGCGGCTGGAGCGGCGCCTGGAACACTGGCGCGGCATCGTGATCGGCGCCTGCGAGCAGTCCGGGCGGCGGCGGCTGCCGACGCTGGAACCGGCCGCCACACTGGAACCCTGGTTGGCGACCGCGCCCGCCGGCGGTCTGCTGCTCGATCCCCTGGCGCCGCTGGCTCTGACCGAGTTTCCCGCGCCGGAGATAGACGTAACCCTGCTGGTGGGACCGGAGGGCGGATTGAGTTCGCGCGAACGCGAGCAGGCCCGACGCCAGGGTTTTCAAGGCGTGCGTCTGGGGCCGCGCATTCTCCGCACCGAGACGGCGCCGCTCGCCGCCATCGCGGTCATTCAGGCGCTGTGGGGGGATTTCGGGGGTGTTTAACCGGCACGCTCCGCCAGCAGCGAGTTGATCTCGTTGAGCAGTTCGGATTCCTGGTACGGCTTGCCGAGGTAGCGATCCACTCCCAACTGCATGGCGTACTCGCGATGTTTGGCACCGGTGCGCGAGGTGATCATGATGATCGGCAAATCCCGCAGTCCCTCGGAGCGGCGGATGTGACGCGCCAGTTCGTAGCCGTCCATGCGCGGCATCTCGATATCCAGCAACAACAGATCGGGCATGCGCTCGTCGAGCAGGGTCAGGGCCTCGACCCCGTCCTTGGCCGTCAGCACTTCCATATTCTGACGCCGCAGCAAACGGCTCGTGACACGCCGCACGGTGAGCGAGTCGTCCACCACCATCACACAGAGCGGCCCCTTCGTGGTCTCCACCGCCGCGGCAGCCGGCCGATAGAGCTGAGCCGCGCCGGATCGCAGCAGCGCTAAGGCGTCAAGAATCAGCGCGACCCGCCCATCCGGCAGAATCGTGCCCCCGCTCAGCCAGCGCACGCCAGCAAGCTGTGGACCTAGTGGCTTGACCAGGATCCGCTGACTTTCGAGCAGGCTGTCGACATGCAGTGCCACGCGCTGCTCGCCGAGCCGGATCATCAGCAGCGGCAGCCAGCGCCGTTCGCCGATGTCGGGTTCTTGCGCGGGATCGAGCACGCCGCCCAGATAGACGACCTTGTAGCTGTGGCCGCGCGAGGTGAATTCCGTCGCCTCGCCCCGGTAGATGGCCAGCAGATCGTCGCGGCCGATACGCCCCGCCGCCTCCACCGTGCTGTGCGGCACGGCATAGATGTTGTCCCCCGCGGAGACCAGGAATGCCTCGATGATAGCCAGCGTCAAGGGCAGTCGGACGGTGAAACGGGCACCCTGGCCGGGGACCGATTCCAGGGCGATCGAGCCATTGGCGACCTTGATCTCGGAGGCCACCACGTCCAGACCGACGCCGCGCCCCGAGATCTGGGTGACCTTGCCGGAGGTCGTGAAACCGGGTTCGAGGATGAATTGCAGCAGCGCCTCGTCCGGCAGAATGGTCTGGGGCGCCAGCAATCCGCGGGCGATCGCCTGTTGTCGAATGGCGGCGAGATCCATGCCCTTGCCATCGTCGCTCAGGCTGATCACCGCGTCATTGCCTTCGCGGCGCAGGGCCAGCGTCACCTTGCCCGTCGCCGGCTTGCCGTTCGCGGTCCGCGTCTTGGAATCCTCCAGGCCGTGATCCACCGCGTTGCGCAACAGGTGTTCGAGCGGGGCGACCAGCCGATCCAGGATGGTGCGGTCCAGTTCGACCTCGGGTCCGATCACCTCCAGGCGCGCCGACTTGCCGAGGGTGTCGGCGGTCTGGCGCACCAGGCGATGCAGACGCGGCACCACCTGGACAAAGGGTACCAGTCGGGTGCGCAGCAGTCCGTCCTGAAGATCGTCGGCGAGACGCGCCTGCTGGGTCAGCAGATCCGTGAATTCGCGCTGATAGCCGCCCAGCATGTCCTTGATGCTGACCAGGTCGTTGACGGTCTCCGCCAGGCTGCCGGAAAGCTGCTGGAGTCTTGAGAAACGGTCCATTTCAAGCGGATCGAACTCGCGGTTATAGTCGGAGACGTCGCCCTCGCGCTCGACACGATGCATGATCTGGGTCTGTGTCTCGATCTCCAGCAGCCGGAGCTGCTCGCGCAGGCGCGCGACGGTCTGGTCGAATTCGCCCAGGCCGAAGCCCAGCAAACCATTGCGTTGGCTAAGACGCCCGCGGTAGATGCTGATTTCCCCGGCATGGTTGACCAGGCGGTTCAGCAGATCGGAACGCACCCGAATCTGTGGGCTGACGGGAACCGCCACAGCCCCTTCGACTCCGCTCGGGACAGGCCCTTCGACTCCGCTCGGGACAGGCCCTTCGACTCCGCTCGGGACAGGCCCTTCGACTCCGCTCAGTACAGGCCCTTCGACTCCGCTTGGAGCGGGCGCTTCGGCGCCGGTCTGGAGCGCCTCTTCGCGCATATTCGCCAGGTCCGCGAACGGTTCCGGGGTGGGCGATACGGGGAACGGCACGGGCGCGTCCAGCATCTCCAGTGGAGCTTGGCCGAGCGCCTCGATCAGGCCGGACATGCGCGGAATGGGCGCTCCTTGCTCCAGGGCGTCGATCTGAGCCGAGAGGGTATCCACGGCACGCTGGGCCAACTCCATCGTCGTATCGTTGACCGCGCCCGGCTCCTCGCTCAATGCCTTCAGGCGGGTTTCCAGCGCATGACTGAGATCGCCGATAGCCGCAACACCGGTGAGTCGCGCGCTACCTTTCAGCGTATGCAGCAGGCGGTTGATGCCATCCAGTGCGCCAATGTTCTCTGGGGCGAACTGCCATTCCCGGAACTGGGTATCGAGTTTGTCGAGCAGATCCCGCGCATCTTCCAGGAACAGGCCGGCCATTTCCGGATCGGGGGCCGGCATGGCGTCGGAGGGTTCGACGGCCTCCAGCAACGTTGTTGATGGCGGCCAGCTTGCGGCGGTCATATCGATGACCGGAGGCGGCGGGGTCTCGACGTCTTCCCGGAGACCAGGAAGCACGGCGGAGAGGGGCTGAGTCGTTGCAACGACGGTAGCCGCCAGTTCGGCATCCTCGACGATTTCGCCCGCCAACTGATCGGAATCGCCCGTGTCCGCCAGTGCCTCGGGGAGCGTCTCTCCGAAGCTTGCTTCTGGCTCGACGGTTTCGCCCTCGCCTTCATCCAGCCATCCCCAAGCGCTTGCGTCCGGCTCGGCATCCGCCAGGAGAAATTCAAGTTCCTCGCCGAGGACGGCTTCCGCTTGCGCGGACATTGGCTCGGACGCTGGTTCGGGCGGAATCTCAGCCGGGAGAGCATCGCTTGCGGCGGGAGTGTCGATCTTCTCCCCGGCGATGACGGGCTGCGCGAGTTGAGCGATCTCCTCGGCAAGTCCGACCAGAGCCGCCGCGCCAGCGCCCAGGTTCGGCAATTCGTCGACCCGCTCCCGGATGCCTTCGACAGCGCGCCGGATGAGGGTGAGCAGGCCATCGTCCAGATCGCCGTCCAAGGCCAGCAAAGGCTTGATACATTGCTCCAGGCCCTTGGTGACGACGGCAATGGAGTCGATCCCCGACATTCGGGCACTGCCGGTCAGGGTATGCAAGGCGCGCTGAGTCGCTTCGTCCACCCTGGCGTCACCCGCCTCGGCCCGCCGCAGAAAAGCCCGCAGTTCGGCGAGATGCTCGTGCGTTTCGGCCTGAAAAATCCGCAGCAATTCTTCATCGGCAACGAACAGGCTGTCGTGATCGGTCACCTGGTCCGCGAGCGCCTCCCCCGCTGGCGCGTCGAGCGACAGGGGCTGACCGGGATCGATCATAGGTTCCGGGCCTGGAACAAGGTTGGCGCTCTCCCGCAACCGATTGGCGCGCGAAATGAGCGGATCGATGTCGAACGGGCGACCCTCGGACTCGGCCGTCACGAGTTCGGGTAACAGGTTCACCGCCTCGGCGACACAGGCCAGAATCTCCTCGGAGGGAAGCGCCTGATCTTCGATCAGACGATTGAGTAAAAATTCGACCGCCTGACCAAACTCGGCCACCTGCAGGGCGCCGACCAGTCGGCCGCTACCCTTGAGCGTATGGAAGCTGCGCCTGAGCGAGGCGAGGGCGGCGGTGTCGTTGGGATTGGACTCCCAGCGCGCGAACTGGATCTGTGCCGAGGCGGTTTCCTCGCGGGCCTCCTCCATGAAGATATCGAGAAACTCCGTCTCGTCATCGTCGGAGAATTCCGATTCGATCAGGCCGGGCAGGGCCTCGGAGATCCCGTGATCCGAGATGGGTTGCTCCTGACCGGACGCCGGAACGTCCGGTGGCGCCGTGGCATCGAGAGGCAGCGCTTCGTCGAGATCGAGATCGAGATCGAGATCGATGGACACCGAAAGCGCGTTGGCGATCTCCCCGATGGGGGGTGCCAAAGTGTCCCCAGGCTCGGATTGAAGCGCGCGAATGGACTGGCCGCCGCGTTCGATCAGACTGTCGCCGAAGGGCACCGCATCCTGCAGATGACCAATGTAAAGTTCGAGCGCGGCGACGGCATCGGCGAGATGCTCGAACTCGGCATCGGTGGGCGCGTGCTCGGCCTTGACATAACGCTGTTGAACCAACTCGCCAATGGATTCGGCAAGCCGCGCGGCGGGAATCTCGCCAAGAATGTTCAAGGCGCCGGAGACGCTGAAAAGATGCTGCCGCACCGGATTCAGGGTCTCCCGGATGCCCTGGTCGACATGACAGTTGGCGATAGCGTCCTTCACGCGCACCAGCTCGTAACCCGCCTCGCGCAAGGTGGCGGCGGTGAGTTCGGACAGGTCCATGTCGGGCGCGATGAGTTGTCTGGGGCGTGTCGAACGGTGGTCGGCATGGGCGAGCAGGACCGCTTCGATACCCAGCAACTCCATGGCGTGCGATTCCAGCCGCGCCTGATCTTCCGCGATCTCGTCTAGTGCCAATGCGCCGAAGTCAGTGGCGAGTGCGCGCAGGCGGTTTGGCAGGTTGCCGACCTCGGCCACATCCAGGGTGTCGGCCAGACGACGCAGGTGTGCGCAAAAGGCATCCAGCGCGGTGCGATCCGTCTGTGCGTCGCGCGCCAGCCGGTCAAACTGCTCCTTGAGTTGAGCGAATTCGCTCAACAGCGCGCGTGCAAGCTCGGCGAGCGCCTCGTCGCCACCCAGACCTTCCAGATCGGCGCGCGGCAGGGCGGTTACGGACTGGCTTGAATCATATAGGGACTGAAGCTGGGCAATCAGCGGACTGTTGACGCCCCCTTCCGACAGACTTCTCAAGAGATGGTCGATGAGCGACAGCGCATCGACTTCCGGCCATTGAGGCGGCTGTTGGCTCAACGCCTTCAAGACCCGGTCGAGGTGCCCCATCAAGGAGCGCGCTCGCGCGTCGGTCGCCAGAGCGCCGTTCCGCAATGCCTCGGTAAAGACTTCGGCGAGACGAAACAGGTCGGCCAGCACGCCCTCCCGAAGGGAGTCGTGCAGATGATGAAACAGACCGCCGAGACGGGGCAGGCTCTGTCTGTTCGGATCGCCCCGATACCATTCGACCAGATAACGATGATATTGAGGACGCACCTGACGCACGACCTCGGCCAGGTTCTCCAGAGTCTCGGGCGTCCCTGGGGAAGCGCCATTGGTATCCGCGGCCGCGAAGCTCAGCTGCTCGGCATGGGTGAGCGGCTGAACATCGCAGGCCGCGCGGACCGCGTCGATGATCGGCCAGAGGCTCCGTGGCGATTCGTCGAAACCGGCATCCAGGCGGTCGAGATGATGGTTCAACTGGGCCAGCGCCTGACCCATCGCCCGCGTGCCAGAACGCGCGTCCGCCGGGTCTTCCCCCGCGAGGCCATCGCGCATGCGTTCGGCCAGCAGAGTCATCTCCCGCGCGAGACGCGCGGGAGCCTTCAGTTGCAAGGCCAGCAAGACACCGTGGACCTGCTCCAGGGCTTGAACGGCAGCCGTCGGATCTTGCGGCACGGCGGACACCCCGTCGGCCTCGACCAGCGCACGAACCGGACGCAGGGTCGCGGCGATTTCGCCCTTGACCCACTTCAGACCTTCAACCACCTTTTTTTCTGCCATTGCCCCGCTACTCGTGGTGCGCTCTGTGGCTCGGCTCGGGATCGGCCGATCCGTCAGGGAAGCCGGAAGCCCGCGACCGACCGCTGCAATTCGATGGCCAGATTGGCGAGTTCCTCGACCGAGTCCGCTGCGCGGCGCGTGCCATCCGTGTTTTCCTCGGTGATGGCGCGAATGGCCTGGACGGTATCGTTGATCTCGGCGGACTGCCTGGACTGACGCTGGGAGGAATCGGAAATGCGCTTGGTCAGATCGGCGATATAGGCCGAGACGTTCTCGATCTCGCGCAGCGCCTCGCCCGCGTTCTCGGCCAGGTTGGCGCCTTCGACCACGCCGGCGGTGCTGGCCTCCATGGAACTGACCGCCTCGTTGGTGTCCGCCTGGATGGTCCGCACCAGCACCTCGATCTGCTTGGTGGCGTTGCGCGAACGCTCCGCGAGCCGCTGGACCTCGTCGGCGACCACCGCGAAACCGCGTCCGGCCTCGCCCGCCATCGCCGCCTGCATGGCCGCGTTCAGCGCCAGAATATTGGTCTGATCGGCGATGTCGTCGATCAGTTCGACAATCTCGCCGATCTCCTGCGAGCTTTCGCCCAACCGTTTGATACGCTTTGAGGTTTCCTGGATCTGCTCGCGGATCGCGTCCATGCCCTGGATGGTATCGCGCACCGTTTGGGCGCCGCGTCCGGCCACCTCGACCGAACGGGACGCGACCTCGGCGGATTCGCCGGCATTGCGGGCCACTTCGTCGATCTGGACTGTGAGCGACTGCACGGCCGCCGATGCCTGGGTGATCTGCAGAGATTGCACGCTGCTCGCCTCGGCGAGCCGCATGGCGATCGCGCGACTCTCCTGCGCCGAGTGCGTGACCTTGGCGGCGGTCGTGTTGATGGTGGTCACCAGGCTTCGCAGGGCCTCGATCGCATAATTGATGGCGTCGGCGATGGCACCGGTCTTGTCCTCGGTGACCGTGGCCTCGACCGTCAGATCGCCGCTGGCGAGATCGCCCATTTCATCGAGCAGACGCAGGATCGCGCCCTCGTCACGCTCGGTCTGGGCGGTCGAAAGCTCCTCCCGACGCTTGGCGTCGCGCAAGGTCAACAGCGTCAACAGAACGAGGCTCAGCAAGGCAAGGGCGCCGAACAGCAAAACCGCGCCTGAACCGATGGGAATGCCGGCAATGTTGACGTGCCGCCCCGCCGTGCCAATGTCGGACATCAGGACGTTTAGCGACGTCTCCAGCCGTAGCCCGTCGCTTTCCAGATCCGGCAACCGGTCGATCACGGGTTGAACCTCCGTCATCAAGCCCAGCATCTCCTTGCCCGACACGCGCATTGCGGCAAAGAGCCGGGTCGCCTCGGCGAGCGTGGAACGAGCGCCCGTACTGGACGCGGCCCCGGCCGGCTTGGTCAGATCGTTCAGCGCGGCAGCGAACGCGTCGCTCTCGGCCGAAAAATTCTCGATGGTTTGGGATGCGAGCGCTTCGCCCGCCATGAATCGCGCCAGCGCCGCATCCATGCGTTCCAGCCGGGCCGCTTGCAGGCCCGCCTGAAGTGCCTGAGCGGGCGACGCGCCTTCGGAGACGAAGCGATTCGCCGCCGCCGTCATGGCTTCGCGGGCATTCGGCAAGACCGCTTCGAGAGCGTCGATGTGTTTGCGCAGGGTCAGGAGACGGTCCTTTTCGGCCAGAATGCGCTCCGCATCGGTGCTGACCGCGGACCAGGCGTTTTCGGCTTGCGTCAGGCGGTCCTGGCGCTGTGTCATGCCACCGAACAACGCCGTAAGGTCGGACTCTAAACGATCACGTTCCTGACGCAGTCGCTCAAGGGCATTGCTGTCGCCCCGCGTGGCCTCGCGCGCGGAGCGGAGCAATTGACCAGACTGGGTCATCCCCAGGGCCGCGGCGCGCGCCTGACGCGCGGCCGAGGTGTCGACAGCGCTCAGCTTCAGATCGATCGCAAAGGCCAGCGCGGCGAAGACGAACGCAATCAGTAAAAACACGAATGTGGTTCCCTGCGACCCACCCAGTAACCCGCCCGGCGCGGACTTTCCAAAAGTCATCTTGATTGGCTTCGCCATCTAATGCCGACTCCCGATGCGTTGATTGTCTTTTCGAATATCCATGAAATCTTCCGGATCACGTCTTGGCGGTTCGCGGCGCGGTTGGCGCGGTCGTCACGAAACCTGGATCGCCGACCGAGACGACTGTCGAATTCGATTGTCGACCACCTTAAACCATGGCCGCATTGAACTGTGGATCGGCCATCAGGCGACCCAGCCGGATGACCGGCACGGGCACGCCGTCGAGCAGAAACGACGCATCGACGTAGGGTTTGCTCGCGCCCAATCCTTCCGGCAGCGCGTCGACCCGGTCACCGAGTTTGATATAGCGCATGCCAATCGCTTCGGAGACGACCAGGCCGCATGGCAACTCATCCTGCCTGACCACCAATACACGCTCCCGACCGCGAGTTTCGCGGCGTCGATCCGGACCCGATTCCGATTCGCCGGCGCGGATCCGCAGCCGGGTACCCTCGATAAAGGCGGCCAGATGGAAGATCGGGAGCAGGATACCGCGATTGTTCGCGACGCCAAGAAGCCAGGGCTTGGTGCCGGGTACCCGCGTAATCTCGCGAGGCAGTTCGAGAACCTCGGCAATCTGTTCCAGCGGGGTTAGAAAGGCTTGCGCGCGCACGAGAAACAACACCGCGGCCCAGCTATCGGGGGGCTTGGTCTCGTCCGGCAAGCCGGCGGCACGCGCCCGACAGCGTGCGTCGAGGTCGCGAATCAGCGCGTGCAGATCGGTTCTGGGGCGGTTGGTGCGCGCCATGGACGTCAGGCACCCAAAAGGATGCGAATCCGTTCGAGGAGCAGCTGGCGATCCACGGGTTTGACCAGATAATCGTTGGCGCCTTGACGCAAACCCCAGGTACGGTCCGTTTTCATGTCCTTGGTCGTCACCATGATGATGGGGATATCGGCGGTCTCCGCGTCGCCGCGCAGGATCCGCGTCGCCTGAAAGCCGTTCAGGATCGGCATGATGACATCCATCAGAATCACGTCGGGGCGAAGCCGGCGCGCGGCCTCGACGCCTTCCTCCCCGTTGGTCGCGGTTTCGACTCGGTATCCGGCCTTGATGAGCGTGTTGGAGAGAATCCGCGTCTCGGTCGGCGAATCGTCGACGACCAGCACGGTTGCCGCCACGGACGGGGCACCGTCATCGCTCGCGTCCCGAGCTGGTGGATTCGAGTTAGGGTGTAAGCGTGTCATGATGTGCCTAAGGCTTATCGGCGAATGATCCGTGCTCATGAACGAGGTCGTGATCGACAACGCGTCCGATTGCGCAAGCTCCTAACCAGTTGATTAGTAAAATCAATTCAGGGTTCCAACGGCTCCTGTCCGTCCGCCGGCCCGGTGTGGAGCCGAGAGGACGGGCGCAGATTGCCTCTCACCGCCTCCAGCAGTTCCTCGCCGGTAAAGGGCTTGGAGAGGTAAAGCTGAGCGCCGACCAGCCGACCCTTGGCGCGATCAAATAACCCATCCTTGCTGGAAAGCATCACCACTGGCGTATGCCGCAAGGCGGGGTTGCTCTTGATCAACGCGCAGGTATGGTAACCGTCGAGTCGTGGCATCATGATGTCGACAAAGACCAGTTCGGGCTTGAAGCTGACGATTTTACCGAGCGCGTCAAAGCCATCCTCCGCGACACAAACCTCGCAGCCGGCCTTCGCTAACAGATTTTCCGCGGTGCGTCGGATCGTTTTACTGTCGTCGATGACCAGGATCCTGGCGCCGCGCAAGTCGGAATTACCCATGTCCGTCACAGGTACGGCCCTTTGCCGAGACAGGATTGAGGACAGCCATACATAGCCCGGAGTTGTACCATGGTCGGGGTGGTGCGTCGATGCGAACCGCATCACCATTCTGGAAGTCATGGGACATGATACCAAGGACTGGGTTCCCGGATGCGGAAGGATTCCGGATGACCGAAGACTCCTGAAACCGCGTCAGCGTCGCCGCGCGTCGGTTCACGCACGGTCGAGTCGAGTCACCGACAAGGCTCGACAGGTTTCAGATCCTAGAGTCAAGCGATTCGGCGTGCAAGCACGCCAGAATGCCCTGACAAGCGCCCGATAGCTGAAGTAGACTGCCGGCATGTCCATCGAGATCGGCTTTGCGATGGATCCGATCGGATCCATCAACATCAAAAAAGACAGCACCTTCGCCATGATGCTGGCCGCGCAACGGCGTGGCTGGACACTCTGGTATCTGGAGGTCGCCGACCTTTACCTGCTCGACGGCCGCGCCATGGCGCGCCTGCGCGCCATCGAGGTCACCGACGACCCCGGCGGCTGGTATCGTTTCGGGGCGGAGGAAACGCGCCCGCTCGCCCGGCTCGATGCCCTGCTGATGCGCAAGGATCCGCCGTTCGACATGGAATATATTTTTACGACCTACCTCCTGGAGCAGGCCCAGCGCGAGGGCTGTCTGGTGGTCAATCATCCGCGCAGCCTGCGCGATGCGAACGAAAAGGTCTTTACGTCCGCATTCCCGCAGTGCACGCCGCCCACCCTGATCACCCGTCGCGCGGCGGATATTCGCGCCTTTCACGCGCGCCATCGCGACATTATTCTGAAACCGCTCGACGGCATGGGCGGTGCTTCGGTGTTTCGGGTGCGCCAGGGCGATCCCAATCTGAGCGTCATCATCGAGACGTTGACGAATTTTGGCCGACGGTTCTGCATGGTTCAGCGTTTCGTTCCCGAGATCCGCGACGGCGACAAACGGATACTGATGGTCGATGGCGAACCCGTGCCCTACTGTCTGGCGCGCATCCCGGCGCCTGGCGAGACCCGCGGCAATCTTGCCGCCGGGGCCAGCGCCGAGGCACGGCCGTTGACCGCGCGGGATCGCTGGATCGCCGGGCAGGTCGGCCCCGAACTCAAGGCGCGCGGCATCCTGTTCGCGGGCCTGGACGTGATCGGCGATTATCTGACCGAGATCAATGTCACCAGTCCAACCTGTATCCGCGAACTGGATGCGGCCCATGGTCTCGACATCGCGGGAGAGTTGATGGCGTGCATCGAGGCTCAACTCCGCCGCCATTCCTGAGGAACAGCGACATCATGCCGTATACGCCGTCCCCCTCGACCGCTCCTCGCGCACCCAACCCGATGCGTCGACGGCTGGCCTTGATCGTGCTGATCGCGTTGCTCGCGCTTGCCGCCTGTAAGGACAAGTCTCCAGTCATCGTCACCCGCTTCACGGCGTTCGGCACCCAGGTGGACGTGAGTCTGGTGGGGGTCGGCAAGGAACAGGCAAAACAGGCCGCGGCGCGGATCGAGCAGGATTTTGTCTACCTGGAACGCGATTGGCATGCCTGGACGCCCGGTCCCATGACGCGCGTCAATCGCCTGCTCGCGACCGGCCAGCCCTTCGTCGCGCCGCCCTCCATGCTGCCCTTGGTACGACTCAGCAAGACCCTGGAGACGCGCAGCGATGGCCTCTTCAATCCTGCCATTGGCCGCTTAAAGGATCTGTGGGGCTTTCACGATGATCGGTTGGGCAGCCATCCGCCACCCTCGCCCGAGCGGATTGCGCGCCTGGTCAAGGCCAACCCGACCATGGCGCAGATCGATATCGACGGTCTTGAGTTGCGCGGCCACAACTCCGCGTTGAGCTTGGATTTCAACGCGATCGCCAAAAGCCATGCGATCGACCTGTCCATCGAGCACTTGATGGAAACCGGGATCGCCAATGCACTGATCCAGGCCGGCGGGCATCTGCGCGCCATCGGCGACCGTGCCGGCCAGCCCTGGCGGATTCCGATTCGCCGCCCCAACGGTTCGGGCGTCTTCGCCATCCTGCCGATTCGGGGCAACGAGAGTGTGGCCACGATCGCCGAATATGACCGCAATTTTCTGTTCGAGGGCACGCTGTACCATGATGTCATCGATCCGCGCGCCGGGTCGCCGGCCCAGGAAACGCGGGCGGTCACCGTCATCCACGACGACGCAACGACGGCGGCGGCGGCCGCCACCGCGCTTTTGATCGCCGGACCGACGGACTGGCACCGGATCGCGGTCAAAATGGGGGTGCGTTATGTCCTGTTGATGGATCGTCAGGGCAGGGTGCGGATGAACCCGGCCATGGCGGAACGCATCGAACGCGTGGATGACCAGGATGACATCGTACTGAGCGAGCCGCTGAAAACGACCGCCGAGCCATCGAAAACCGAATTGCAATGACCCTCGCCAGTGAACCGGATGCGCCGAGGACGCTGCCGCGTCTCCTGACCGCCGCGGATGGTGGCCGCGCGACGCCGGCCTTCGCTCCGGCGCTGATCGGCGCCGGGTTGATCCACCTGCTTGCGATCCTGCTGGCGCCCGTCGCGCCACCGAAACCGGAACCAATCCCGGAAACGGCTCTCGAGGTTCTGATTCTGCATGCAGCCGGGTCGGCGGTCGTCCAGCCATTGCCAGACGCGGCACTCGCGAGACAGAATCGGCTGGGAGAATCGCCGCGCGGCGATGCCGCCACGACGATCCGGTCCGATCGGGCACCGCAGCCCCGCGACGACCCAGCGCCAGCGGCGAACGAGACCATCGATGAGACCCGTCCGGAGAGCGTTTTCGCCGAGCCGCCTATCCCGGAGGAGGTGACTCAACCATCGGTCGACCCCAACGATATCGCCCGGGGGCCGCCAGCGCCATCGCAGCAGCCTGTCTCGCGGGATGATCCAGCGGTGCTCGCCGCCAGGGTCGCGCCCACCCCGGAGCCTCGACCGTCGCTTGAAACTCTGTCGCGACGGCAAGCTCCCGCGGATGCCGCCCGCATCCTCGCCAGCCAGGGCACGGAGATCGCGCGTCTGACCGCCAGCCTGGAGACGCGGGCATCCGACCACGCAAATCGCGTGCGGCGCAAATCCATCAGCGCCAGCACCCGCGAATTTCGCTATGCGAGCTATCTGGGTGCGTGGGCGCGTAAAGTGGAGCGCATCGGCAACCTCAACTATCCTCAAGCGGCCAAGGAGGAGCAGCTTTATGGCAGTTTGATCCTGCATGTCGCGCTGCGCTCGGACGGCAGTGTGGAACGCATCCGCGTGGTGCGTTCCTCCGGCCTGGATCTGCTGGATCAGGCCGCGATCCAGATCGTCGAACTGGCCGCGCCCTATTCGCCTTTTCCGCCGGACATCGCCGCCGAAACCGATGTGCTCGACATCATCCGCACCTGGCAGTTCATGCAGGGCGGCGTTTTGGGCTGGGAGCGCTAAATAGAGCAGCCAGCCTCCAGCGCAGGTCCATCGGAGATTTGGCTGTTGGCAGGGATTATCTTTCTGGTTCCTGAACGCTGAAATCGGTCAGAATACCGCTTGGCAACGCTTGCCTCGCCGCGCGCCGATCAGGATACTAACGTCCATGCCATTCAGCACCTCACTGACCAACCATTTTCTGATCGCGATGCCGGGTCTGCAGGATCCGAATTTCGCGCGAACGGTCACCTATGTCTGCGAGCATACCGATCAAGGCGCCATGGGCATCGTGATCAATCGCCCGCTGGAGGTCACGCTCGGCGACCTGCTCTCCCAACTCGATATCACGACCTTGAGTGCCGCAGTGCGCGAGACGCCGGTCTATCAGGGCGGTCCGGTCCAGACCGATCGCGGTTTCGTGCTCCATACCTCCGGGCCGGCCTTCGATTCCACCCTGGCCATCACGCCCGATATCAGCGTCACTACTTCCCGTGACGTCCTCGAAGCCATCGCCAGCGGCGAAGGCCCCGAACAAACCCTGATCGCGCTGGGCTATGCTGGCTGGGGCGGCGGCCAACTGGAGCAGGAGATGGGCGCCAACGCCTGGCTCAACGGGCCGGCCAGCAATGACATCATTTTCCGCCTGCCATCGAGCGCGCGCTGGATGGCTGCCGCCCAATTGCTTGGCGTGGTGGATCTCAACCTACTCAGCGGCGAAGCCGGTCACGCGTAAACCGCGTCCGGAGCGCGTATGACGACCCTGTTAGGATTCGATTTCGGCACGCGCAAGATCGGCGTGGCCGTGGGCCAGTTGGTGACACGCTCGGCAAGCCCCCTGATCACGCTGCGCCATCGGAACGAACAGCCAGACTGGCCACAGATCGAGACGCTGATCCGCGACTGGCGACCCAGCGCACTGGTCGTCGGGCTCCCCTACAACATGGACGATACCGAAGTGGACTGGTCGCAGCGGGTTCACCGTTTCGCGCGCCAGCTTCAGGGTCGTTACGGACTCGCGGTCCATCTGATCGACGAACGCCTGACTTCCATCGAGGCTCGCCGTCAGATCATGGAGCGCCCCGGCCACGCGCCACCCACCCGGGAAGCCGTCGACGCGCTCGCGGCGGCCCTCATCCTGGAAACCTGGCTTTGTGAGCAACCCTGACATCCGCACGCCCGACCTCGGTCGGACCGAACTCTGGAAAGATGCCGCCGAGATCGATGCCGCCATCGCCAGGATGGTCGATGAACTGACCGCCCTGCTGGCTCGCCAGGGCATTGCCGACCCACTCATGATCGGCATCCATACCGGCGGTGTCTGGGTCGCGGAGCGACTGCATGGGGCGCTTGGCCTGCACGAGCCGCTCGGTCATCTGGATATCTCCTTCTACCGCGACGACTTCACCCGGATCGGCCTGCATCCGCAGGTTCGCCCCTCCTGTCTGCCGGTCGGGATCGACGATCGTCATCTGATCCTGGTCGACGACGTGCTGCAAAGCGGGCGCACCATCCGTGCCGCGCTCAATGTCCTGTTCGATTACGGCCGGCCGGCCTCGGTGATTCTGGCGACCCTGGCCGAGCGCGCCGGGCGCGAACTGCCGATCGCCCCGGACGTGGTCGGCTTACGCGCGCGTCTGGAGCGGGACGAACAGATCAAGCTCAGTGGCCCCGACCCCTTGGTTCTGCTCCGGGGACAAACGCCCCGAAAACCCGCCGGCAAGAGCGACCTCAAGGACGCGCGGTCAACCCCCGAGGAGGATCCGCACGTCTGCACAGGCTCCGATCCGGAAACGAACCGCCCATGAACACGCCGAATCCACAACTCGATGCGCAGGGTCATCTCAAGCACTTCCTCACCATCGAGGGTCTGAGTCGGGAGCTTCTGACCGAGATCCTGGACCGCGCGGAGGGCTTTCTCGGGGTCGCCCAGCAGGCGGTCAAGAAGGTGCCGCTATGCCGCGGCAAGGTCGTCGCCAACCTTTTTTTCGAGAACAGCACTCGCACCCGCACCACCTTCGAGCTGGCCGCCAAACGGTTGTCGGCGGATGTGCTCAATCTCAACATCTCCACCTCGGCCACCGCCAAGGGCGAGACGCTGCTCGATACCCTGCACAACCTGGAGGCGATGCATGTCGACATGTTCGTGGTGCGTCACGCCACCAGCGGCGCCGCCCACTTCATCGCCGCGCATGCCGATCCGCATGTCAGTATCATCAATGCTGGCGACGGGCGGCACTCGCACCCGACCCAGGGCATGCTGGACATGTTCACCATTCGCCGGCACAAACCGGATTTCGCGAATCTGCGCGTCGCCATCGTGGGCGACATCCTGCACTCGCGCGTGGCGCGCTCCCAGATCCATGCCCTCACGACCCTGGGCGTCGCCGAGATCCGCGTCATCGCCCCGCGCACCCTGCTGCCCAACCAGGTCGAGGAAGCCTTCGGCGTGCGCGCCTTCCATGATCTGAGCGAGGGCGTGCGCGACGTGGACGTGGTCATCATGCTGCGCATCCAGCGCGAGCGTATGAACAGCGCGCTCCTGCCCAGCGAGCATGAATATTTTCACCTGTTCGGGCTGACCGAGAAGCGTCTGTCCGGCGCCCGCCCGGATGCCATCGTCATGCACCCCGGCCCCATCAACCGAGGCGTGGAGATGGATTCGCAGGTGGCCGACGGCCCCCGCTCGGTCATTCTGGAGCAGGTGACGAACGGGATCGCGGTGCGTATGGCGGTGATGTCGATGTGCATCGGCACTCAAAATCTGAATAGCCAGGGGCGAGACGAGTTTCTCAATGGTTAATGCATCCCGCATCAGTCTCCGCAACGGGCGGCTGATCGACCCCGCTAGCGGCATCGACCGCATCGCCGACCTGCACCTCGCCGAGGGCCGGGTGCTCGCCATCGGCGACGCCCCGGAAGGTTTTCGGCCCGAGCGCACGCTCGACGCGCGGGGTCTGATCGTCTGTCCCGGCTTCGTCGATCTCTGCGCCCGGCTGCGCGAACCCGGCCACGAACAGAAGGCGACCATCGCTAGCGAAACCCGCGCCGCCGCCGCCTCCGGCATCACCACGCTCTGCTGTCCGCCCGACACCCTGCCGGTGATCGACACCCCAGCCGTCGCGCAGCTCGTGCATCAGACCGCCGAACGTTTGGGATATGCCCATGTCCTGCCGGCGGGCGCCGTGACTCAGGGTCTGGAAGGCCACAAGATCACCGAAATGGCGGCGCTCAAGCAGGCCGGTTGTCCGGTGTTGAGCCAGGCCGACCGGCCAATCCGCAATGCTCAGGTACAGCGCCGGGCGCTGGAGTATGCCGCCACCTTCGGGCTCACGGTCTTTCTCCACCCGCGGGATCAGGATCTAGGCGAGGGCGGCTGCGTGCATGAGGGACGCATGAGCACGCGACTTGGACTCCCCGGCATCCCGGAAGCCAGCGAAACGGTCGCGGTCGCGCGCGATCTGGCGCTCGCCGAACAGACCGGGGCGCGCATTCACTTTCGCGGTCTTTCCACGGCGCGCGGGGTGGCGATGCTGGCCGAGGCGCGCCGCCGTGGGGTAAACGCCAGCGGCGATGTCAGCCTGCATCAGCTCTTTCTAACCGAAGCGGATCTCGCCGACTTCGACGCGAACTGTCATCTGATCCCGCCGCTGCGCACCCTCGCCGACCGGGACGCCTTGCGCGCCGCGCTCGCGAGAGGGGATCTCGCCGCCATCTGCTCCGACCACCAGCCGCATGACGCGGACGCCAAGCTCGCGCCCTTTCCGGAGACCGCGCCCGGCATCTCCACCCTGGAGACCCTGCTGCCGCTGGCGCTGCGCCTGGTCGCCGAGGGCGTCCTGGATCTTTCGGGAGCGATCGCGCGACTGACGGTTGGTCCCGCCGCGATCCTGGGCCGAAACCTGGGGCGGCTCGCGCCCGGCGATCCCGCCGACCTCTGTGTCTTCGATCCTGGGGAGACCTGGATTCCGACCGCCGAGACCCTGGTCAGTCGCGGCCATCATTCGCCGTTCCTGGGTCAGAAAATGCGTGGGCGTGTCGTCTGGACGCTGCTTGGCGGTCGCGTCGTGTTCGAGAAGCAGGGCTGATCGCGCGCGGCAAAACCCCATCCGATGCGCAATGGGCCTCCGCTCAGCGCGGCGGCGGCTTCCGCTCTTCCTCCTGCACCAGCGTGATACCGTCGATGGTGCGATCGGTCGCGGCCCGTTGCGCGGTGCCACCCTGTAATTTGATGATGAGTCGCACCTCGTTGGCCGAATCGGCGTAGCGGATCGCGTCCTCGTAGCTGATCTCGCCCTCCTCGTAGAGATTGAAGAGCGCCTGGTCGAAGGTGATCATGCCCTGCTCGCCGGACTTCTTCATCAACTCCTTGAGTTTGCTCACCTCGCCCTTGCGGATCAGGTCGGCGGCCAGCGGCGTGTTGAGCAGGATTTCGACCACCGCGCGCCGCCCCTGGCCGCTCTTGCGGGGCACCAACTGCTGGGCGACGATGGCCTTGAGGTTGAGCGACAGATCCAACAGCATCTGATCGCGGGAGTCTTCCGGAAAGAAGTTGATGACGCGGTCCAACGCCTGATTGGCATTGTTGGCGTGCAGGGTGGCCAGCACCAGATGGCCGGTTTCGGCGAAGGTGATGGCGTATTCCATGGTCGCCCGGGTGCGGATCTCGCCGATCAGGATGACATCCGGGGCCTGGCGCAGGGTATTGCGCAGCGCGACCTCGAAGGATTCGGTATCTACCCCCACCTCGCGCTGTGTGATGATGCAGCCGTCGTGTTCATGCACGAACTCGATCGGATCCTCGACGGTGATGATGTGTCCGCTGCTCTTGCGATTGCGATAGCCGACGAGGGCCGCCAGCGAGGTGGATTTGCCGGTACCGGTCGCGCCGACGAAAATCACGAGGCCGCGTTTAACCATGCCCAGATCGCGCAGAATCGAGGGCAGTTTGAGTTCTTCCAGGGTCGGGATCCGGGACTCGATGCGCCGCAGCACCATCCCGACCGAATCGCGCTGGACGAAGGCGCTGACGCGGAAGCGACCGAGCGGCGAGCGGTCGATCGCGAATTGGCACTCCTTGGTGTCGTCGAACTCGGCGCGCTGGCGCTCGTTCATGATTTCATAGACCATGCCGCGCGCCTGATCGGCGGTGAGCGGCTGCTTGGCGGCGGGGTAGATCGCGCCATCGATCTTGATACTGGGCGGCCAGCCGGTCGTGATGAAGAGGTCGGAACCCTTCTTTTCGTCCAGTGCGCCAAGCAGTTGTTCCAGCGCGCGTTTCAGGTCCATTACATGAAATCGTCCTTGTTCTGGGCCTTCGCGCGGGCATCCTTGCGCGCGATCAGGCCCTTCTGCATCAGCTCTTTCAGATTCTGATCCAGGGTCTGCATACCGTGCGCCTGACCGGTCTGGATCGCCGAATACATTTGAGCGACCTTGGCCTCGCGGATCAGGTTGCGGATGGCGGGCGTGCCGATCATGATCTCGTGGGCCGCGATCCGGCCGCCCCCGGTCTTTTTCAGCAGTGTCTGGGCGATGACCGAGCGCAGCGATTCCGAGAGCATGGCGCGGACCATGTCCTTCTCGGCGGCGGGAAAGACGTCGATGATGCGGTCAATGGTCTTGGCCGCCGAGGTGGTATGCAGGGTGCCGAACACCAAATGGCCGGTCTCGGCGGCGGTGAGCGCGAGCCGGATGGTCTCCAGGTCGCGCATTTCGCCGACCAGGATGATGTCCGGATCCTGGCGCAGGGCGGAGCGTAGCGCCTCGCTGAAGCCGAGGGTATCGCGATGGACCTCGCGCTGATTGACCAGACACTTTTTGCTGGTATGCACGAACTCGATCGGATCCTCGATGGTGAGGATGTGTTCGTATTTATTGTCGTTGAGATGATCCACCATCGCCGCCAGGGTGGTCGATTTGCCGGAGCCGGTCGGCCCGGTCACCAGCACCAGACCGCGCGGGACATCGACGATGTCCTTGAAACTCGCCGGAGCCTTCAGATCCTCCAGCGTCAGCACCTTCGAGGGAATGGTCCGAAAGACCGCGCCAGCGCCACGCTTCTGGTTGAAGGCATTGACCCGAAAACGCGCCACGCCCGGGATCTCGAACGAAAAGTCGGTCTCCAGGAATTCCTCGTAATCCTTGCGCTGCTTGTCGTTCATGATGTCGTAGACCAACGAATGCACCGAACGATGTTCCAGGGGCGGAACATTGATCCGGCGCATATCGCCGTCGACACGAATCATGGGGGGAAGCCCGGCCGACAGATGCAGGTCGGAGGCATTGTTCTTGACACTGAAGGCAAGTAGTTCGGCGATATCCACGCGTCACTCCGTTGGTGGTCAGCCCGGCGGGCTTGTGCAAAGCGATCCTGAATTGAAAACGTATCCGGACTCGTGAACCTTCGACCGGTTCACGAATTCCAGCGTTCAGTGCCGATTCTTGTCAGAGGCGAGTGTCTCCGGATCGATGCCGAGCGCGCGCAAGCGTTCGGCCAGACGCTCCGCGCGCTGACTGGCCTGATCGGCCCGCGCCCTTTCCTGGTCCGCTCGCGTTCGCTCCTGATCGGCTCGCGCCCGTTCCTGATCGGCCCGCGCTTGTTCCTGGTCGGCCCGCGCCTGTTCCTGCTCCGCTCGCGCCTGTGCCTGCTCGACATGGCGCGCCAGCTCGACCGAGGTCATGAACGGACGACCGTGCGGGTCGAAGAGTTCTAGCGTCTCGGGACGCAGGGCGAACCGGATACCTAGCCGCGGACTTACCCAGCCGTTCAGATGGGAGACCGGCAGCAACCGGCCGTCCTCGCGCCGCCAGATCTCCAAGCGGTTGCAGTCCGGGTCATAGAGGTAATATTCCTCGACGCCATAGAGTTCGTAATAGTCCCGCTTATCGGCCATCTCCTTGCGGCTGTTGGAGGGCGACAGGATCTCGAAGACCACCTGCGGAGCGATACCACCCTCTTCCCATTGTTTGTACGAGCCGCGTTTGCCCTTGGGTCTCCCGAAGGCAACCAGCACATCCGGCGCGATGGGACCGACGATTTGGCGGTCAGGGACCGGATACCACAGGAGATCGCCGGCGATGAAAACATCCGCCCGGTCGGCGAACAGGATCTCCAGATTTTCCTTGATCCTGACGATCCATTCGTACTGCTCCGTGTTGTCCGCCATGGGCTGTCCATCGCTCTCGGGATAGGGGTCGTCGGGATCGATACGGGACAAAGGATTCATGGTCATGACTCCCGCGCGGTTTGCTCCAGCTTAGCCACTTTTTCCATCACCATCGCCTCCAGATCCCGCTTGTAACGGACGATCCGTTCGCGCATCGCCGGATCCGAGGCTCCGAGGATCTGGACGGCGAGGATGCCGGCGTTTTTCGCGCCATTGATCGCCACCGTCGCCACCGGCACGCCGGGCGGCATCTGGACGATGGAAAGCAGAGAATCCTCCCCGGACAGACAGGCGCTCTTGACCGGCACGCCGATCACCGGCAGCGGGGTGATGGCCGCGGCCATGCCCGGCAGATGCGCCGCGCCGCCCGCGCCGGCGACGATCACCCGCAGTCCGCGGTCCACGGCCGACTCGGCATACTCGTAGAGTCGGCGGGGCGTGCGATGGGCGGAAACGATGGTCATTTCATGCGGCACGCCGAATTCGGTCAGGATCTCGGCGGCCTCGCGCATCACCGGCAGGTCCGAATCGCTGCCCATGATGATCCCGACCAGCGGCAGGCCATGGTTTGCGGACTGGCTCATGGATGATCCTCTCCGGAAATTTCGATGAGATCGCGGACACGCTCGGCCTTGCGGCGGGCGGTCTCGATGTCCGGATCGAGCACCGTGACATGCCCCATCTTGCGAAAGGGCGCGGTCGCGGCCTTGCCGTACAGATGCAGACAGACGCCGGGAATCGCCAGCGCCTCCGCCATGCCTTTGATCACGGGACGGCCCCGATGTCCGGGTGCGCCAAGCAGATTGATCATGGCCGCCGGCGACAATTGCGCCGTCGATCCCAGCGGAAGACCGACGATGGCCCGCAGATGCTGCTCGAACTGATCGGTGACATTGGCCTCGATCGTGTGGTGGCCGGAATTGTGGGTTCGCGGGGCCACTTCGTTGACCAGGAGCGAGCCGTCCCCGGTCAGGAACATCTCCACGCCAAAAATCCCGACGCCGCCCAGCACTTCCAGTGTCCGCACGGCGAGCTTCTCGGCGGCCGCGGCCGTCTCGGCGGGAAGGTTCGCGGGGGCGAGCAGCATGTCGAGCACATTCTCGCCGGGGCGAAAACACATCTCCACCACGGGATAACTCCGGCAGTCGCCATCCAGTCCGCGCGCCACCAGCACGGCCAGTTCTTTCGTGGCCGGGACGAAGCGCTCGACCAGCGAGGGCACGGGCAGGTGCTGCGGATAGTCCTCGGGACTCCGCATGATCGCGACCCCGCGCCCGTCATAGCCGCCGCGACGCGCCTTCTGTACGAGCGGATAGCCGAAGTCGGCGAATCCCGCCGGGCTGGGGTCCGCCATCGGGATAAAGGGCGAGGTGGGGATTCCGGCCTCCGCCAGCGCCTGTTTTTGAGTCAGCTTGTCCTGGATCAGCGCCAGCACCCTGGGCGAGGGGTGGACGTTGTGACCTTCGCGGACAAGCTGGATCAGGGTGTCGGTGTCGATATCCTCGATATCGAAGGTGGTGACATCGCAGGATTCGGCCAGTTCGCGCAGTTTCGCCGGGTCATGATAATGACCGACGATCTGATGCCCGGCGACCTGTCCGGCGGGCGAGCCGGGAGTCGGATCGAGCACCACGCAGGTACAGCCGAGTCGTTTAGCGGCCTTGGCCATCATGCGGCCAAGTTGACCGCCGCCAATAATGCCGATACGGGCAAGGGGGAGTGGGAATGCGTCCATGACGCAATCTTCTGCCTTCTCGGCAAAAATGGAAAGCCCTTGGCGCGCGGATGACTCAGGTCCGGGCGTAGTCCGTCTTCGAGCCGGTCAGATCCCAGGCAAAGGTGCAATCCAGATGGGATAGCACCGAGATCATGCCGCTCTCGCCGTCCTCCACCATCACAGACACCGGCGCGCGCTGCCCGAAGCGCTTGTTCGCCCGCTTGACCCACAGATGACGCATCTCCGGATTGCGGGGAAAGAAGGTGTGCAATGCCTCCTCGATCCGGGAGAGATAGTCGACCCGGCGGTTCACCAGAGGATCGTCGGGGAATGGCTCCCCATCGCAAAAACGGCCAATATGCCGGGCCTTGACGGTCTCCGGGAGCTGTAGAATCACGGCAATCTCGCGGGCGCCCAGACCCCAGCCCTGCAGGAGGTCCATGGTGCGCCGGGTCGCGGACAGACGCTCGTCGCGTGAGATTTCATTCATTGTGAGGATCACCCTTAAACAACGCCCACGCGGTATGCGCCAGTGGCCTTATCGGTCTGTAGTTGGCGTCGCGGAACTTTGGTTACAACGGTCAGCCGTCGCGGCTTCAGCGCGCAACGCTCGGTCCATGATGGGCGAGGTTCAGGATCGCGCGACGCGCACAATCCGGGTAATCAGTGGGATCTGCCGCAGGCGGCGCATGATGCGGGCAAGGTGGGCGCGGCCGTGGACCAGGATCAGAAACTCCAGGTCGGTCGTCATGCCATCTTTCTCTCTTGAGAGGACATTCTCGATATTCGAGCCCTGCTCGGCAATCGCCCCGGCAACCACGGCCAGGGCGCCGCGGCGATTGCCGATCTCGACCCGAATCTCGGTGGGGTATTCGCCCTCGGGCTGGTCCGACCATTGCACGTCGAGACGCTTGTCGCGTTTGCCGTCCAGACTCCCCAGGTTGCGGCACTCGGCGCGGTGGACCACGATGCCGCGGCCCGGACTGAAGAGCGCGGTGATGTCATCGCCGGGGATGGGGCGACAGCAGCGGGCGAAACTGACCACCATACCCTCGGTCCCCCGGATGGCAAGCCGGTGGGGGTGGAGATCCTGATCCTGACGAGCCTCGCCAGCGGTTTCGTCGCCCTCGGCCCCGACCAAACGTCGGGCCACGAGGGTGGCCAGGCGATTGCCCAGACCGATCTCACCGAACAGATCCTCGATGCCGCGCAGGTTGCCGTCCTCCAGATAGGCCGCGAGGCGTAGCGGATCGACCCGATCGACGTCGGTGTTGAAGGCGGCGAGTTCGACGCTCAGGAGTCGTCGCCCAAAGTTCTGCGCTTCGAGATGGCGGATATTTTTGAGATAGCCGCGGATATTGACCCGCGCCTTGGCCGTCACCACGAAATTGAGCCAGCCGGGATTCGGACGCGCGCCAGGCGCGGTGATGATTTCCACGGTCTGGCCATTGCGCAGGATCGTGTTCAGGTGCGCCATCCGCCGGTCGATCCGCGCGGCCACGCAACTATTGCCCACGTCGGAGTGGATCGCGTAGGCGAAATCGACCACGGTGGCGCCGCGCTTGAGGCTCAGGATGTGGCCCTTGGGGGTAAAAATATAAACCTCGCCCGGAAAGAGGTCGACCTTGACATGTTCCAGGAACTCCACCGAATTGCCCGCCTCGCGCTGCATTTCCAGCAGGTTCTGCAACCAGTCGGCGGCGAGCGTGGTGGGATTGGCGGTCGACTGGTTTCCGGATTTATACATCCAGTGGGCGGCGATGCCCGACTCCGCCACCCGCTGCATGTCCTCGGTGCGAATCTGAATCTCGATCTGGATGCCTTGCGGACCGACCAGCGCGGTGTGCAACGATTGATAGCCGTTGGCCTTGGGGATCGCGATATAGTCCTTGAAACGCCCCGGCACCGGTTTGTATAGATTGTGCACCAGGCCCAGTACCCGGTAGCAGGTATCCACCCGGTCCACCGTGACCCGGAAGGCGAAGACGTCGACGATTTCCGAAAAATCGCGCGATTTGTCGCGCATCTTGCTGTAAATGCCATAGAGATGCTTGCGCCTCCCCTCGACCGCGCCCTGAATGTCCTCCTGTTGCAAGGCGCGTTTCAGCGCGGTCTCCACGGTGGAGACCATCTCGATGCGCGCGCCGCTGGTCTTGATCAAGGCGCGCTGGATGACCCGGCGACGCCAGGGCCAGTAATGCGCGAAGCCCAGTTCCTCCAGTTCCACCCGCACCCGATTGATCCCGAGCCGGTTGGCGATCGGGGCGAAGATGTCGAGGGTCTCGCGGGAGATACGCCGACAGGCCTCCGGGCTCATGGAGTCGAGCGTGCGCATGTTGTGAAGCCGATCGGCGAGCTTGATCAGGATGACACGGATATCCCGCGTCATCGCCAGCAGCATTTTCTGCAGGCTGGCCGCCTGGGCCTCGGCCCGCGATTTGAAATCGATCTGAGTCAGCTTGCTGACGCCATCGACCAGTTCGGCGACATCCTCGCCGAAGAGTTCGGCCACCTGATCCTTGGCGATCTCGGTATCCTCGATGACATCGTGCAGAAAGGCCGCGATGAGACACTTATAATCCATCCGCATCTCGGCGAGGATGCGTGCCACCGCCAGCGGGTGATAGATGTAGGGCTCGCCGGATTTGCGCGTCTGTCCGGAATGCGCCTCGGCCCCGAACATATAGGCGCGATAACACTCCTTAACTTGCTCGGGCGGGAGGTACGCGTCGAGATAGGCGCACAGGTCGCTGATCAGATAGCGCTGCTCGGTTGGCGCCGGGACTTCGCTGTCAGCCCGCTCGCCAGACCTCAAGCCGGACCCGCTCTCCGGCGCCGCGACCGCCTGCAGCGGTCGCGAACCGACGGAGATCAGGCCACTCGCGCCGTGCGGCAGCGGCGTGGCGGAAGCGGGGCAGACGCCCTGTGCACCGAGTTGTCCCAGCGTGGCGGGCACGTCATTCATTCAGTCGAGGGCATTCCCCGGCTGCTCCGGTTCCGAGGGATCGACGCGAAAGCCTTCCGCAATGGCTTGTTCCAGGGCCGCCGCCGTCTCGTCCATCTCCCGCTGGGCTGCCTGAACCATGGCATTGGAGATATGCCCGGCGGCAATCTCACGCAGCGCCATCACGGTGGGTTTGTCATTGGCCCAGGGCAGAATGGGTTCGACGCCATTGGCCAGTTGCCGTGCGCGCTTGGTGGCGAGCAAGACGAGATCGAAGCGGTTATCGACATGGTCGAGACAATCCTCGACGGTAATTCTTGCCATGTTTTTCTCCTGTGAATTCAGTCCAGGCGATTGTTTAGTCCAAGCGATCCAGCAGATCGCTCAGACGCGGGCGTTGGCGGGCCAGACGATGCCGCTCGGCGGTGGCGATCGCCGCGAGCGCGTCGAGCGCGGTCTCGAAATGATCGTTGACCACCAGATAATCATATTCGGCATAATGCGCCATCTCGCCGCGCGCCTGGGTCATGCGACGCGCGATGACCGCGTCGCTGTCTGTGCCCCGGCCTCGCAGCCGGCGCTCTAATTCCGCGATGGTCGGCGGCAGCACGAAAATCCCCACCGCCGCCGGAAAGCGTTCCCGCACCTGGCGCGCGCCCTGCCAGTCGATCTCCAGGATCAGATCCCGTCCCTTGGCCAGACAGTCGCGCACGTCCCGCTCGCGGGTGCCATAGAGGTTGCCGAATACCTCCGCGGACTCCAGAAAGGCACCTTCGGCAAGCGCCCGGCGAAACCGGCCCTGGTCCAGAAAATGATAGTGGATTCCGTCCTCCTCGCCCGCGCGCGCGGGCCGCGTGGTGCAGGAGACGGACAGCGACAGACCGGGGTCGCGCGTCAGCAGCGCCTTGACCAGACTGGTTTTGCCGGCGCCCGACGGGGCCGAGACAATGAAAAGGACTCCTTCGTCCATGCTGCTCTCCGCGCGCGGTTGCCGGCGTCTATTCCAGATTCTGGATCTGTTCGCGCATCTGCTCGATCAGCACCTTCATCTCCACCGCCTCGCGCGTCACCGCCACGTCCGCGGACTTCGAGCCCAGGGTATTGGCCTCGCGGTTGAGTTCCTGCATCAGGAAATCCAGCCGTCGACCCACCGGCTCGTCGCGGGTCAGGACATCCCGAACCTCGGCCGCGTGGGCCTCCAGCCGGTCCATCTCTTCGTCCACGTCGAGTTTCGCGGCCAGCAGCGAGATTTCCTGTTCCAGACGGGCGGGATCCAGTTCGGCCCGCAACTCGGCGAGCCGCTCGGCGAGCCGCCCGCGCACCCCGGCCAGCACCTCCGGCATGCGCGCGCGCACCCTCGTCACGCTTTCCAGCAGACGGTCGCAGCGATCGCGCAGCAGGATCTCCAACCGCGCGCCCTCGCGCTCGCGGGTCGCGAGCAGGGTGTCGAGCGTGATCTCCAGCAGTTCCAGGGCCGCGGTCGTCAGCCGATCCAGATCCGGCTCCTGTTCCTGAATGACCCCCGGCCAGCGCAGGAGTTCGAACGGCGACGGCTCGACGCCGCGCCCCATCAGTTGTCCCACTTCCTGCCCGGCCGCCAGCAGTTGCTCGACGAACGGGCGGTTGATCCGCAAACGGCCCACGGCGCCGACCGCCGGGGCATAACGCAGTCCGCAATCGACCTTGCCCCGCTGGAGACGGGCCGCCAGGCGCGCCCGCACGGTGACATCGAGCGCGCGCAGTTCCTCGGGCAGGCGGAGATAGGATTCCAGATAGCGATGGTTGACGGAGCGTATTTCCCAGGTCAATTCGCCGAAGTCTCCGCCGCTGGACTCGCGGGCGAAGGCCGTCATACTTTTAATCATGATGAGGAGTGTCTCTCGGGTCGGTCAGGGCGCAAAAAAACGCAACGGCGGCCTATCCGTGCGCGATGGGTCTATTATACCGGTTGAATCCAATCAACGTTTGCCCGGAAATCAGCACCCGCAATCATGGCCGCCGCTCGCGAGAGTCTCACCCCCGGCACCCTTGTGGGCTGTTATCGAATCGTCAAGCCGATCGCCAAGGGCGGTTTCAGCCTCATCTATCTGGCCAAGGACGAGGAAAGCGGTGGAGACGTGGTGATCAAGGAATACATGCCCAAGAAGATCGCATGTCGCGACAGCGCGCTGCGAGTGGTGCCGATCGATCCCGACTATACCGAAAACCTCCACCACGGGAAGAAGTTATTTTTCCAGGAAGTCAAGGCGCTGGCAGCGCTGCAGCATCCCAACATCGTGCGGGTTTTGGCCTTTATTCTGGCCTACGACACCGGCTATCTGGTGATGCCGAACGAGCGCGGCCGCAATCTTGGCGCCTATCTGCACGAACGCAAGGGCGGGCTCAGTACCACCTTTCTGCTGGAGGTCTTCGTGCCGATTCTGGATGCGCTGGCGCTGCTGCATCGCAGCGCCATGCTGCACCTGGACGTAAAGCCGGGCAACATCCATCTGCGACACGGCAATCAGCCGCTGCTGCTCGATCTGGGCGCGGTCCATCCGCTCAGTCGAGGGCGGACCCGCGGCGGTCAGGTGATTACGGCCGGTTACTCTCCGGTGGAGCAATATTTCCGGACGGGGCAGGTCGGTCCCTGGACCGATGTCTACGCGGTCGGCGCCAGTCTTCGCACCTGCATGGAGGGCCGTACGCCCCAGCCCGCGCCCGAGCGTCAAAAGGAGGATACACTCGTCCCCGCCGCCGTTGCGCTCAAGGACCGCTATCCGGCATTTCTGCTGGAGGCCGTCGACTGGTCGCTCCGCATGGATCCCGCGGAGCGTCCCCAGGATGCCGCGCAACTCTTGGCCGTGCTGTCCTCGCACCTCGACGAGACTCAACTTGCCCGACTCACGGAAACGGCCCCGGCGGCTTCGGTCGCTAGTCACGGAATCGATCATCAAGGTGATTTCCTGAAATCGCCAAAGCCACATCACTGAACACCGAGACATCATGAGACCATCGCAACGACGCCCCGACGAACTCCGTCCGCTCCGCTTCACTCGCGGTTTCACGCGCCACGCCGAGGGTTCGGTGCTGGTCGAATGCGGCGACACCCGCGTCCTCTGCACGGCCAGCGTCGAGGCGCGCGTACCGCCCTTCCTCAAGGGACAGGGCAAGGGCTGGATCACGGCCGAATACGGGATGCTGCCGCGCGCCACCGATCAACGGACCCAGCGCGAGGCGACCAAGGGCAAACAGGGTGGCCGCACCCTGGAGATTCAGCGTCTCATCGGTCGCTCGTTGCGCGCGGCCGTCGATCTGCGGGCGCTCGGAGAACGCTCGATCACCCTGGATTGCGACGTGCTGCAAGCCGACGGCGGCACCCGCACCGCCTCCATCACCGGCGCCTGGGTCGCGCTGCGCGACGCCGTCGACGGGCTGCTCGCGCGCGGCGAACTGGCGTCCAGTCCCATCCATTCGCAGGTCGCGGCGGTTTCGGTCGGCATCTACAACGGCGTCCCCGTGCTCGACCTGGACTATGCCGAGGACAGCGCCGCCGAGACCGACATGAATCTGATCATGGATGGCGAGGGCCGCTTTATCGAAGTCCAGGGCACCGCCGAGGGCGCGCCCTTCAGTCGCGAGGAACTGGATGCCCTGCTGGCGCTGGGCGCGGCCGGGATCCGTCAGATTCAGACCGCGCAGCGCGCGGCGCTCGGTCAATGAAGTTTAAACTTGGAGGATGTCGATGAGCCTATCGCATCACGGAGAGTCGATCGTCCTGGCCAGCAATAACGCGGGCAAGGTGCGCGAAATCAGCCAACTGCTCGCGGACGCGCGAATTCGAGTCGTGCCGCAAAGCGAGTATGGCGTCCCCGAGGTCGCGGAAACCGGCTTGACCTTTGTCGAAAACGCGATTCTCAAGGCCCGTCATGCGGCGCAATGCAGCGGGCTTGCGGCCATCGCCGACGACTCGGGACTGGAGGTCGACGCGCTACAGGGCGCGCCTGGCATCTACTCGGCCCGTTACGCGGGCGTCGGCGCCTCCGACGAGGACAATCTCGTCAAGCTGCTAAAGGATCTTGAAGGCCTGCCCGAGACCGCGCGGACCGCCCGTTTTCAGTGCGTCTTGGTCTATCTGCGCCATGCCTTCGACCCGACGCCGCTCATCTGTCAGGGCACCTGGGAGGGCGTGATTCTGACCGAGGTTCGCGGCGAAAACGGTTTCGGCTACGATCCGATCTTTTTCGTGCCGACGCACGGTTGCAGTTCCGCCGAACTCGACCCCGAGACTAAGAACCGGCTCAGTCACCGGGGACAGGCGCTGCGTAAACTGCACGATCTGCTGGACGCGCAACGGCTTTTCGCTTGAAACCTCATGATCGCTGCAAACATTGAATCCCATCTGCAACAGGTGCGCGCGCGCATCCAGGCCGCCTGCGCGCGCGCGGGCCGCCCTCCCGAGCAAGTCGCACTGATCGCCGTCAGCAAGAAGCAATCCGCCGACGCCATCCGCGCCGCTTACCAGTTAGGACAGCGTGCCTTCGGCGAAAGTTATGTCCAGGAGGCGCTCGACAAGATGGCCCAACTGACCGACCTGGATATCGAATGGCACTTCATCGGCCGCGTGCAGGCCAACAAGACGCGTCAGATCGCGACCCATTTCGACTGGGTGCACAGCCTGGCGGATCCCGCGCATGCGCGTCGCCTGAACGCGCAGCGCCCTGCCGATGCCCCGCCGCTGAAGGTCTGTCTTGAGGTCAATCTGAGCGGCGAATCCAGTAAGGAAGGTGTCGATCCGGCGGACGTCGCCGATCTGCTCGCCGTCTGCGATGCCTTGACCGGTCTGCGCGTGCGCGGACTCATGACCCTGCCCGCCCCGACCGAGGATGAAGCGGTGCAGCGTCAACCCTTCGCGGCACTGCGCAACCTGCGCGACCGGCTCGCCACGCCGGCGCGCCCGCTCTCCTGTCTGTCCATGGGGATGTCCGACGATCTGGAGGCCGCGATTCTGGAAGGGGCGACCTTCGTTCGCATCGGCACGGCGATCTTTGGGCCGCGCCCGTATAATTGAGCATCAGGCGTCGATCAGGCATCGCGCCGCCCATTCCGTTTCACGTTTCCGGGGTTGATATGACCACAGCCAGAATCGCCTTCATCGGTGGCGGCAACATGGCCACCAGCCTGATCGCCGGCCTGACCGCCGACGGCCACGCGCCAGATACCATCCAGGTCGCCGATCCGAGTCAGGAGCGTCGGGAGACGCTTCAAGCCAGCTTCGGTGTGCGCGCCTTCGCCAATAACGCCGAGGCCATCGCCAACGCGGAGACACTCGTACTCTGCGTCAAACCGCAGATGGCGGCACAGGTCTGTACCGACATCGCCGCCGCGGTGACCGCCGCCCAACCGCTGATCATTTCGGTGATGGCTGGCGTCCCCGAGCAGGCCATGCAACGCTGGTTCGGCGCCCCGCTGCCGGTGGTGCGCGCCATGCCGAACACCCCGGCGATGGTGCAGACCGGCGCCATCGGACTGCATGCCAGCCCGGAGGTCGACGCCGAGGGTCGCAATCGCGCCGAGACCATCCTGCGCGCCGCCGGACTCATCCGCTGGGTCGAGGACGAGGCCCGTATCGATGCGGTGACCGCCATCTCCGGCAGCGGTCCCGCCTATTTCTTTCTCTTCATGGAAGCGTTGGAAGCGGCTGGCATCGAACTCGGTCTCGACCCGCAGACCGCGCGTCTGCTGACCATCCAGACCGCCTTGGGCGCGGCCAAGATGGCGATGGAAAGCGCCGCCCCGCCGTCGCGCCTGCGTGAACAGGTTACCTCGCCGGGGGGAACTACCGAGCGTGCGCTCGCGGTGTTTCAGGAAGCGGACCTGCATGCGCTCGTGGCGCGCGCCGCTAGGGCAGCGCGTGATCGGGCCGCCGACATCTCACAGACCCTTTCGGAGCAACCATGACTGGTTCCTATCTGCTCGACCCGCTTGTCTTCCTGATCCAGACTCTGTTTGGTCTCTATACCGCCGTGGTGGCGATCCGGTTTCTGCTGCAATGGGCGCGGGCGGATTTCTACAATCCCATTTCGCAGTTCGTGGTCAAGGTCACCACGCCCGTGCTGCGTCCGCTGCGTCAGATCATTCCCGGCTATGGCGGGATGGATTTGGCCGCCTTGGTGCTCGTCTGGCTGCTCACGACCATCGAGTTGGGGATTCTGGCGCTTCTGCTCGGCCTCGATCGCCCCTTCATGGCCTTTGGCTGGGCGGTCCCTAGCGTTGTCGAACTCTTCATCAATCTCTTTCTGTTCGCGATCCTGATCCGGGTCATCCTGAGTTGGGTCAGTCCCGATCCTTACAACCCGGCGGTTGCGCTGCTGACCCGACTCACCGACCCCGTCATGCGTCCGGCGCAACGGTTGATCAAACCCATCGGCGGGATCGACCTTTCGCCCATGCTGGTCCTCATCGGCCTGACCCTGCTCAACATGCTGCTGATTCCGCCGCTCAAATGGATCGTCGGCAGTCCCTTCTGAGGGAAGAATGGGATGTCCTGGTATCGCTGGAACGGCGAGGATCTGGAACTGTCGCTACGCGTGCAGCCGCGCGCCCCTCGGGATGGCTTTGTCGGCCCCGATCCGGGCGGAGACTATTATCGCGTTCGCATCCAGTCGCCGCCGGTCGATGGCAAGGGAACGGAGTCGTTGAAGCGATTCATCGCCGCAGCCTTTGGCGTGCCGCCCTCGCGGGTGACGATCCTCAGTGGCGAGCATGCTCGCTATAAGCGGCTGCGGATCGAGAGCCCAAGGCTGTTTCCGATCCCGGTGGATGCGGCTTGACGTTCTCTTTTGACTTCCCAGTCAAAAGAGAAGTGTCAAAATAGCAAGGAAAAACCGAGGATTCCGGGGGCGCCGACCACTCAACACGGCTAGCCGACTAACTGCCAGAGGGCGTATAAGCCGAAACCGATCACCAGGAGCCCGGCGACCTGCCGAATCCAGGCGCGTTCGGCGATCCGCGCGGCGGCGCCCGCCAGCAGACCGATGCCCAGCAGGTTTGGCAGCGTGCCCAGACCGAAGGCCAGCATGAGCCCGGCCCCATTCGCTGGACTGCCGGTGGCGGTGGCCGTGATCAGGACGCTATAGACCAGCCCGCAGGGAATCCAGGCCCAGAGAAAACCGATCGCGGCGGCCTGGCTCAAGGTTCGCACCGGAAGCAGACGGCGCGTGAGAGGTTGCAGCCGGCGCCACAGGATTAGCCCCAGACGCTCGGCCACGGCCAGCAGCCTCCACCAACCGCCCAGATACAGGCCCAGCAGAATCATCATGATGCCCGCGAAGGCATAGAGTCCTCGCTGCATGACCTGGAACGAATCGAGTTGCAGCAGCAGAGCGCCCAGGCCACCGAACAACGCGCCGGCGACGCCATAGCCGGCGACGCGGGCGAGGTTATAAGCGAACTGGTAGGGCAGCATCCGCCAGGGTTCCGCGCGAATGCGCGCATCGAGTCCCAGGGTCAGCGAACCGACGAGACCGCCGCACATCGTCAGACAATGGACGCCGCCCAAGAAGCCAACCAGAAAGGCGGTGATGTACACTTGAAACAGTGGCGCGTCCATCACGCCAGTTCTCCGGATCGAGCGGTCATCTCATTCATTTTTTGTCGGCGGGACAGTCGCGATGCATGATTACCAACGAGCGTTTCTGAATTTTGCCATCGAGATCGGCGCCCTCGGCTTCGGCGATTTCACGCTGAAGTCCGGCCGCCAAAGCCCGTATTTTTTCAATGCCGGACTCTTCAATACCGGTGCCCGACTCGCCCGGCTCGCTCGCGCCTACGCCCATTGCATCATCGCCTCGGGCGTGGAATACGATGTTTTGTACGGACCGGCGTACAAAGGGATTCCACTGGCCGCGGCGACCAGCGTGACATTGGCGACCGAGCATGGACAGGTCGCACCCTATGCCTTCAATCGCAAGGAGGTCAAGGATCATGGCGAGGGCGGTCTGATCGTCGGTAGCCCGCTCGCGGGGCGCATCCTGATCATCGACGATGTCATCACCGCCGGTACGTCGGTGCGTGAGTCGGTCGACATCATCCGCGCGGCTGGCGCCATCCCCGCCGGTGTGGTGATCGCGCTGGATCGGCAGGAAAGAGGGCAGAGCACTCGTTCCGCCGTGGACGAGGTGCGTGCCACCTTCGGTCTCCCCGTTTATTGCATCCTGACGTTGACTGACCTGATCGCTTATCTCGATGAGCAGCCGAGCGAGCCTGGTTTTTTGACATCCATGCATCACTATCGCTCAAAATATGGTGCGTGAGATGGCGGGACGTCCCTGCCGCGCCTCTCCGTGGCCGATCTTTTTTATGCTCGGTTTGCTGTGTGTTGGCTCCTGTCCGGGGGCTGGCTGGTGGATGAGCCTTGGATATGCCGATTCGAGTACGTATCGATGGGTCGATGAGAGCGGAAACGTGCACTACGCCGATCGGATACCGCCCGCTCAGATCGATCAGGGTCATATCAAACTCAGCGAGGAGGGGTTGCGAACGGAGATGATTGCCCCGGCGCCCACGGAGGAAGAAATCCGGCAGGCCGTTGAACTGGAACGCTTGCAGAAAGAGGAAGCACGGCGTGTTGAACAGGATAAGGTCGCTAACCAGCAGTTGATACAGAACTTT
The DNA here is from genome assembly GCF_000227745.2 of Thiocystis violascens DSM 198. Taxonomy (NCBI): domain Bacteria; kingdom Pseudomonadati; phylum Pseudomonadota; class Gammaproteobacteria; order Chromatiales; family Chromatiaceae; genus Thiocystis; species Thiocystis violascens. The sequence goes on from NC_018012.1 coordinate 3,643,745, forward strand.
CGCACCATTGAGGATCTGGCCTTGGCCAGGGAGGGCAAGGTGGCTGCCATAGAAGCGCTCGGTCAAACCACGCGCGATCGCATTCGTTTTGAGTTGAGACGGCTGCGAGAGCTGCATCAGAAATCCGCCGAACTGGAGCGAACCGCAAAGACCGTTCCCGCGCAATTCCAAGAGGACATCGCCAGCGCGGAACAGCTTCTGCGCGATGGCTATTCCACCATCCTCGAACACGAATTTCTGAAAGAGTCGATACGCCAGGATTTCGATGGAATCCTGGCGCGTTACAGAAGGCTCCGACAACTTCCGGAATCCGCTGACACTTCCCGGAAACGGGCAGCGGGGTTACGGTTAAACAATCTCGTGAGCTGCCACGGAAGCGAGCAATGCGCCCATGCCTGGGAGCGGGCTTTGGCCTATGTGCGTGACCAGGCGGCCACGAAAGAGGAAATCACGGGTCCAGGGCTATTGATCGCAGCTCAACGGGATGAGCGGGAAGATCGTCTTCTGACGCTCGTCTGGATTCAGAAAACACCGCAAGAACCTGTTTATCTGTATTTGGACCTGGAATGCAAAAACCGTCTGACCGCGAACCTGACTTGCACGAACCCGTCCGCGCTCGCCATCCGCGATGGCTTCCGGGCCGCTGTCGACCCGCAGGCGGATTGAAACATTGAAAACCGCTCGAACGCCTGCTCGCAAGCGACTCGATGTCCAGGGTTTCAGGCCCCAGTCTTCATCGCCTGTTGTCTTCATCGATCCGGGGCCAAACCTGGTCCAGTTTTTTGTCGGAGTCGGCGCGGCTCTCTCGCCGGCCTATCGCCCGGTTTTTTTTTCGCGCCAGGTGAAAAGCCGCAGTTTGCTGCGCCGGCTAGGTCAGGACGTGTATCCGCGGCGGCGCTCAGGCAGCGTCGAAAGCTGGCCGGAGGGCATCCGAATCGACCCGGAACAACTCATCGCGCGACTCCGCAAGGCGTCTGACCGAGAACTGGTGCGGCAGCGTGCGCCAGTCTTCTGCTGGCTGGTTCGGGAGTTGGACCGCTTCCTCGAAGCGATACGGCCGAGCGGCGTTTTCCTCTGGAACGGATCGGGGCTCGCCGCGGCCACGACCGAGCAGTTGGCCAGGGCACGAGGCATCCCGCTTCTGTTTGGAGAAAATGGCTATCTGCCGAACACCTTGCAGCTCGATCCCAAGGGCGTCAACGCCTTCGCTTCCATCGGTTTGCAGATGCGTCTTGCCGACATTCAGGTTCTCCGCTATTCCGAGCAGCAGCTTCAGGAGTTCGATTCACTGATCGCCGGCTATCGTTCCGGCCAGCCTTCAATCCGTTCGGAGCCACAGGGCGGCAGGATTCGTCCATCCTTGACGGCCTATCTCATCCAGAGCTGGATCGACTGGCGGCAACGCCCCCGCTCGATCCGAGCCAACACGCTCATCCCGCGGAGCATGCCCGTGCTACCCGAGCGATTCGTCTTCTTTCCGCTCCAGGTGAGAAACGACAGCCAATTGATTGTCCATTCGCCGCTGTATGGAAACCGGCTCGACGCAGCCATTGGCGACCTCGTTCAGGCATTGCGCGAGATCGATCCCGCATTGAGACTGGTGGTCAAACTCCATCCCGCGGATCTCAAAAAAACCGATTACGATCCCGTGGCGCGCGCTTTTCCAGAGGTTGTCTGGGTTGGCGGCGGCGATGTGCGGACAATCCTGAAACGGGCCGACTGTGTCATCACCGTGAACTCGACGGTCGGGATCGAGGGCATGATTTTCGGCAAGCCGGTCGTGACGCTGGGACAGAACTTCTATGTACGCGAGGGATTGGTGTATCCCGTTCGAGACCGCGACGCGTTGACGCCCCAACTCCGGCGCGCCTTACGCGAGCCACTGAACGAGGCGTTGGTCGGTCAATACCTGCGCTATCTGTATTTCTTCGCCTTCGTGCATGCGCACTGGCGGGACCATTCGCCCGAATCGGTCCGAAATCTGGCCGAGCGGATGGTCGAAATCATCCGGCAACAGACAACGTCAGGCGTTGGCGCATAAAGAAACATAAGGTTAGGATGCGTCATCAATTCTTTACCTGACTTAGCAAGTTTCTTCAGCCGGGCCATTATTTTCCCGAGACATGGCGCACAGGTGGGCTACCACAGCTCGCGGAGGATCCTCGCTCATGCCGACGAATCGCATCCAATTCCAACCGGGCTTGTCGCTGCCGGCGTTTTATGAGCAGTTCGGCACCGAAGCTCAATGCGAGGCGGCACTGGAGCGGATCCGTTGGCCCGATGGGTTTTGTTTCCCCAAGTGCGGCCACCATCACGTCGATATCCTCCATGTCGGTGCCCACAAAACCTTTCAATGCCAAGTGTGCCGGACGTAAACCTCGCTGATCGCGGGCACCCTGTTTCAGAGCACCCATTTGGCGCTGCGCATCTGGTTTCTGGCGATCTATTTGATCAGCCAGGTAAGACCGGTCTGTCGGTCTTCGCCATGAAACGCCAGTTGGGCGTCAGCTACCCGACCGTTTGGCTGATCCGGCGCAAGCCTGATGCAGGCGATGGCCGAGCGCGAGAGCGCCTATACGCTCAGAGGTTGTGAAGAATTCGAGTACCGCCTGTAGAAGCCAGCAGAGCGTGATCGATCACGCCGGTCGGCACCGGGGTTCTTCGGCTTGGGCACCGGAGCATGGATCGTGGTATGCGCGGCGGCTTGCTCGCTTTGCTCATGGGCCGGGTAGCCGCCGTCGACCAGCCACTCATCGGGGGGCTTGCCATAGCGCCCGCCGACCTGTTCGATCATCGGGCTCGGTTGCACCATGTCGGTGCTGACGGTGGCGGCTTCGCTCCCGACGATGACCTGCGTCTCGGTGTCGGTGCTGAACGGCTCGCTCGACCCAGGCTCACACCAGACGCGCCCAGTGCCCCTCGGACAGGAGCGATTCCAGATCGCTTGCGCGCAGTTCCAGCTGCGTTCGGTTGGGCATCCGCACCCGGCCAACCCCGCTGCCAGCGTAAGCGGTCTCTACGCGGCGTCCTTGCTCAGGAGCGCAGGTGATGCAAGTCAGAGCGCAGCGGGTTGTGCGCGGAAGTGCTGCTTCCACAGCCGCAGGATGAGCAAGTGGACCTCGGAGGCGCGATGGCGGTCGATGCGCTGGAGCAGGTCGACGAGGTCGTCGTAGGGGGCAATGTCGTGCAGGCGGCAGGTGACGATGAGGCTTTGCAGGGTGGCCACCGCCTCGGCGCCGACCTCGGTCAAACAGAACATCCAGTTCTTCCGACCCAAGGGGATCGGCCGCAGATCACCAGCCAGCTTCCGGTTGACCATTGGCACGACTTGATCGGGGATCCCACTCTCGCCGACGCGATCCTCGATCGTCTGGTCCACAACGCCGACCGGATCACCCTCAACGGCGAGTCGATGCGCAAACGCCACGCCCGGACGTTGACGCCGGCCGGATCCGCCGCGTACCAATGACCCGCCTGCGTCGCTTCGCTCCGACTGCCCCGGTCGAATCGCCGTGGAACGGGTGGCCGAATGCCGCTGGAATCGCCGGCCGGATGTTGCTGCAACAGGTGGCCGAATGGCGTGGAATGCGCATTTGCGCGCGAAAAATGATGTTCGCGCCGCTCATCACCTATCACATTCTGGCAAACTGCCGCTCAGTCGATGTTGAGGTGATTGAGGATCATGGGAAGCGTCAAACGATTGGCTGATGAAGTGGCGTGCGGGCTGCGCGAGGTGCACCCGCGTCTGCGCAAGACGGTGGTGAGCAAGCTGGCGTTGGCGGTCGGGGCGATGATCGAAGGCCAAACCCCGAACACGGTGGAGTTGGCCAATCTGCTGCCCTTGGACACCGAGCGGCAGGACATGCGCGAGCAATGGCTGAGGCGTTTGCTGAAGAATCCGCGGTTGGGTCCGGGAATGGTGATTGAGCCCTTTGCACGAGCGGAGTTGGCGAAGGCGGCCAGCCATGGTCAGACGGTGTTGTTGAGCCTGGACCAAACCGATTTGGGTGATCGGATGGCGCTGCTGATGGTGGCGTTGCGGGTGGGTGATCGCGCGATACCGCTGGCGTGGCGGGCTGAGGAAGGGGCGGCCAATCTCGGCTTCGCGGGCCAGCAGGTGGTGTTGGAGCCGCTCCTGGCCTGGCTGCCGTCCGGGGCGCGCGTGCTGCTATCGGCGGACCGGTTCTATCCGTCGGCGGGCCTGTTCGGGTGGCTCCAAGCCCGGGGCTGGAGCGACCGGCTGCGCCTGAAGAGCAACGTGCTAACGGATACCGGGCAGGGCGATGAGACGACGACGGGCGCGTTGGCACACGGGGTGACGGAACGTTACTTCACCGGTGTGCGCCTGTTTGCGCAGGGGGTGATCACGAACCTCGGGATCCTGCACGAGGATGGCCACCCCGAGCCGTGGATCATTGCCATGGACGCCGCCCCGACACGGGCAAGCGTGCTTGACGACGCTGCTCGCTGGGCCATCGAACCGATGTTCTCCGACGTCAAGGGCCGGGGCTTCGACTTGGAGGATTCGCAACTCCAGCATGCCGAGCGTTTGGAGCGACTGGTGCTCATCATGGCCTTGGCCATGTACTGGTGTGTTCGCGCCGGCCGAGACGAGGGGCTGAACGATCCGACACCACTCGAAAAAAAGTCCAGGCGCAGAACGACCCCGCGCATTGGAGCTTCAGGAAACTCTATCGTAGCCTGGTCTCGTGGTTCACGCGCGGCCTGCGCCGTCTGAAGCGGTGCCTTCAAAACGACCTCCCGTTGCCCGCTTTTCATGCCCGTGAGTAACTGATAGGTGATGAGGTTCGCGCCGTTCAGGCGGCGACGTAAGTTCGCGTTTGCTGTCTGAACATGCGGTTTAACTATCGGCCCGGATCCGCTCACCCCAGACCTGCGCTGCCGCAATCGCCTCAACCGGGTCCAGGCGCGTCGGCATGCCATCGCGGATTACCTGTCGACCCTGGATCCAAACCTGGCGAACCTGATGCCGACCCGCCGCGTAGACCAACTGGGATATCGGGCGGTAGAGTGGTTGGGTATGGGCGTCGCGTAGGTCCAGGGCCACGAGATCGGCGGATTTTCCAGGCTCCAGCGAACCGATTTCATCCTCAAGCCCTAGTGCGCGCGCACCCTGAATGGTGGCCATGCGTAACGCGGTTGCCGCCGGGATCGCCGAGGCCGAACCAGCGACGCCTTTCCCGAGCAGGGCCGCAGTGCGCATCTCTCCGAGCAGATCTAGATCGTTGTTGCTGGCCGCGCCGTCCGTGCCAAGGGCGACGTTGACGCCCGCCGCCAGCAGTTTGGCGACGGGGCAGAAACCGCTCGCGAGCTTGAGATTCGATTCCGGGCAGTGGACGACGTGAGCGCCGGCACTCGCCAGTCTCGCGATTTCCGTGTCATCGAGTTGAGTCATGTGGACCGCGATCAGGCCTGGTCCGACGAGTCCCAACCGATCGAGCCGCTTGATCGGGCGCTCTCCATGGTCGCGCAATGACTGGACGATTTCGTCGCGGGTTTCTTGGAGGTGGAGATGGACCGGCACCTCTAGCTCGTCGGCGAGGGTGCGGATGCGGCGCAGGGGGACATCGGAGACGGCATAGGGCGAATGCGGCGCGAAAGCGATCCGAATCAGCGGATGGTCGCGATAGCGATCCTGAAACGCCAGCCCACGGGTGATGCAGTCGTCCGCGTCGGCGGCATAGCCGATGGGCGAGTCCAGTACGATCATCCCGATGACGGCGCGCATCCCGGCCTCCGCGGTCACCTGGGCGGCGACGTCGGGATGGAAATACATGTCGTTGTAGCAGGTCACGCCGCCACGCAGCATTTCCAGCACCGCCAGCCGGGTACCGTCCCTGACAAAGCTCGGATCGATCCAGCGGCGCTCCGTGGGCCAGATGTGCTGGTGTAGCCAGGTCATCAAGGGCATGTCGTCCGCGAAGCCGCGCATCAGGGTCATGGCCGCATGGGTATGCGCGTTGACCAGACCTGGTATCAGGAGATGCCCCTCCAGTTCGATCACCCGCTCCGCCTGAATGGAGCGACGCGCCTCATCCGATGGCAGCAGGGCCAGGATGCGCCCGTCGGCAATCGCCAGGGCATGATCGGTCAGTTGCCGATTCTCGGAATCCACGGGCAGCACCCATTGAGAATGGATCAACAGTTCGGCTTGCATCGCTCGATCCTTTGGTTGTGGCGTCGAATAAGAGAGAATGGCGCTCAACTTGCCACATGGAGCCATCGATGAACACCACCAAGCCCACCCTTCCCACGCCCGACGATGCCGCGCTCTGGTACGAGGATCGACTCTACCTGGCCGATCAGCGCGTGCTGCCCGAACGTGCGGAGTTTCTCTCATACCAGCAGGCGCCCGAGGTTGCGGAGGCGATTCGCGCGATGGTCGTCCGAGGCGCCCCCGCGATCGGGGTGACCGCGGCCTATGGTGTGGTCCTGGCCGGCCGTGCCGCCCATGCGACGGCCGGCGTCGGCTGGAAGACGGCGATCGAGGCGGATCTGGAGCGCCTCGCCGCCTCGCGACCGACTGCCGTCAATCTGTTCTGGGCGATCCGTCGCATGCGCGCGCTGATCGAGCGTCTTGACACGACCGATCCGACTCCGGCGCTCTTGCGCGAGGCGCTGGCGATTCACGAGGAGGATCGGGCCGCGAACCACCGTATGGGCGATCTGGGGGCCGAACTGATCGAAGGTCCGACCGACATCGTCACCCATTGCAACGCGGGCGCCATCGCCACCGGCGGTTATGGCACCGCGCTGGGCGTGGTGCGTAGCGCCTTCGCGGCGGGGAAAATCCGGCGCGTCTACGCCGACGAGACCCGACCCTGGATGCAGGGCGCGCGTCTCACGGCCTGGGAGCTGATGCATGACGGCATTCCCGTCACCCTCCAGGCGGACGGCGCCGCGGCCAGTCTGATGGCGGGCGGCTCGGTCGGCTGGGTCATCGTCGGTTCGGATCGCATCGCCGCCAATGGCGACGTGGCGAACAAGATCGGCACCTACGGGTTGGCGGTTCTAGCCCGCTATCACGGGATCAAGGTCATGGTCGCCGCGCCGACCTCGACGGTGGATATGGAAGTGGCCTCCGGCGCCGAGATCCCGATCGAGGAACGCGATTCCGACGAGTTGCTGAGCTGCGGTGGACGGCGTCTCGCACCGGCGGGTTGCGTGGCCCGCAATCCGGTCTTCGACGTGACGCCCGCCGCGCTGGTCGACGCCATCGTGACCGAGCGCGGGGTGGTGTTGAATCCGACGACCGAGAAGATGCGGGCGCTGATGGATAGCTCGATGGGGGAGCGCTGAGGCGGGCGCAGTTGATTTTGTCCACGAAAAACACGAAATCCTCGAAAAAAATTTTCGTGTCTTTTCGTGCTTTTCGTGGATGACTCTGGTCGTTGATGCGGTCGCCTTTGAGACGGCATCAATGCGCATTTTCTCGGTTAATTGCGGTTTAAATGCGGCGGATCTTCCTCGCGCCCCGCCCAATCCAGCGCGAACTGCCAGGCGGTCCGTCCGCTGCGCGAGCCGCGCTGCAGCGCCCATTGCAGCGCGTCGCGTTCGATCGGCTCCCAGGCCACGGCCGACCAGTCGATCGGGTCGTGATGGAGTCGGCGGAGCCAGTGACGGACGACGGTCAGATATTGCGCCTGACTGAAGGGATGAAAGGCGACCCAGAGACCGAAGCGGTCCGAGAGCGAGATCTTTTCCTCGACCGATTCGCCCTGATGCAACTCGCCATCGAGGATACGTGCCTCCCGGTTCTCGGCGTGGAATTCGGGCAGCAGATGGCGGCGGTTGGACGTGGCATAGATCAGCAGATTGTCCGGGGTGGCGGTGATCGAGCCGTCGAGCGCGGCCTTGAGCGCCTTGTAACCGGATTCGCTAGCCTCGAACGAGAGATCGTCGCAATAGAGAATGAAGCGCTCGGGGCGATTGCCGAGCAGTTCCAGAATGTCGGGCAGTTGGATCAGGTCGTCCTTATCGACTTCGATCAGGCGCAGCCCGGCGTAACGGTGGGCATTGAAAACGGCCTTGACGAGCGATGACTTGCCGGTACCGCGCGAGCCCCACAGCAGGACATTGTTCGCCCGGTTGCCCGCGAGAAACTGACGCGTATTGCGCTCGACTTCCTCCTTCTGTCGGTCCAGGCACAGCAGATCCTCAAGTGCGATCCGATGCGGCGCATGCACGGCCTGCAGCCAGCCGCGCGCGGCTTGCCGGCGCCAGCGAAAGGCGTGGGCCGACCAGTCCGGCGGAAGGCTGTCGGCCGGTAGCAGATGCTCCAGACGGTCAATAAGCGACGTTGCGCGGGCGATCAGGTGTTTGATTTTGGACATGGTGGATCGTGTTTACGGAAAGGATCAGCGCGGCGCATCCGCGCGTTTGGCCGCGCCCAGATAGGCCCGCGCGGCTGTCGCATCCAACTGGATCTGACGCCTGAGATCGTCGAAAGAGTCGAAACGCCGTTCGTCGCGGAGTTTGAGCCGAAATTCGACCTGGAGATGCCGCCCGTAGATGGTTTCGTCGAAGTCGAACAGATGCACCTCCAGCCGACAGCCCTGGCCGTCGACGGTGGGACGGGTGCCGATGTTGGCGACGCCGGCGCGCGGTTCGGGTCCAAGACCGTGCGCGACCACGGCATAAACGCCCCGCAGGGGGCTGAAACGGCGATGCAGATTCAGGTTGGCGGTGGGAAAGCCGATGGAATGTCCGCGCTTGTCGCCATGCGCCACGCGCCCCTCGATCCGATAGGGTCGCCCGAGCAGATGCTGGGCCTGCTCCAGATCGCCCCGTGCCAGCGCCTCGCGGACCCGCGTGCTGCTGATGCGCTCTTCGCCGTGGGTGATGGTGTGGAGATTCTCGACCGCGAACCCCGTGCCGCTCCGGGCCGCTTCTTCGCCCATCGCGCGCAGCATCCCATAGTCGCCCGCGCGGCCCTGCCCGAAGCGGAAATCGTCCCCGACCAGCAGAAACCGCACGCCGAGTCCGTCGATCAACAGGCGTTGCACGAAGGTCCGCGCATCCATGGCGGCGAGCCTGGGGCCGAATGCCAACAGCATCACCTGCTCGATCCCGTCGTTGCGGATGGCGTCCAGTTTCTCGCGTAGCCGCGTCAGACGCGCGGGCGCGGCGTCTGGGGCGAAGAATTCCAGCGGTTGCGGCTCGAAGGTGATCACGGTCGCCGGCAACGCCAGATCGCGTCCGCGGGCGATCAGTCGCTGAAAGACGGCGCGATGGCCCAGATGGACCCCATCGAAATTGCCGATGGTGGCGACACAGCCCCGATCAGCCGGTCGCAGGTTATGTAAGCCTCGAATCAGTCGCATGAAACTACCAAATCAATCGCCGCCTCAATGACCAACATGTGCCGGATGAGGGGGCAGTATACGCGGCAAGCGGCCTGTCACGCGTATCGCTCAACCGGCGCGCCATGGCCTCGCCAAAACCGCGTCCGGACTGGTCCACGTCGTTTGGTGCGAAGGTTCCGGACGCCTCGGCGCCAAACCTTGTCACCGCTGTCGGCATGGATGTTTCGCAAGACAAAAAACATTAGAGTGCAGGATCGAAACCGGCACCACGTCCAGGAGGATTTTATGTCGCTCGTGCGAGATATTCACCATGTCAGTCTGGTCGTTGCCGAGACTGCTCGGTCGCGACGTTTTTATGAGGGGGTGCTGGGTCTGGAGCCGCTTGCGGAACGACCAGAACTCCCCTTCCCTGGCATCTGGTTCGGGGTCGGGGCGCGACAGATTCATCTGCTGGAACTGCCGAATCCGGATCCGGTCGATGGCCGTCCCGCCCATGGCGGACGCGATCGGCACGCGGCGCTGCTGGTGTCGTCTCTGAACGAGTTGATCGCGCGTCTCGATGCCGAGGGAATTCCCTACACCCTAAGCCGCTCGGGACGGCGCGCGCTCTTTTGTCGCGATCCCGACGGCAACGCATTGGAATTTATTGAAGATGTTTAAGCAGGCGGCGCGCTGGAACACTCCGGGACAGCGCTTGGACGATTGGCCCAATCCCATGCCACCAGCGCGAAAGGTTGTGTCGGAAGGCTGCAAATGGGACGATAAGCAACTGAAACGCCGATAAAAGACAGACTACCTTCCCGATGTATTCAATTCCCCGTCCTTATTTGCTACCTGTAAGATCCGCGCGCGCGCGCGGATGGTGTTGACCCGTGGCCCTACCAAGTCGCCAATCCGCTTCCAGTGCGAGGAGGCGCCCATCTCCCCGCAAGCGTTTCCGTCTCGGCGGAGTTCTGTTGCTCTGGACGCTCTTGCTCGCGGCGGGGATCGGCGTGGCCGGCGTGCTCTATGGCGTCCATCTCGACCGCGTGGTGCGGGGCAAGTTCGAGGGTCAGCGCTGGGCGCTGCCGGCGCGGGTGTTCGCGCGTCCGCTCGAACTCTATGCCGGTCGCGCCTTGAGTCCGGACCAGTTTCAGGCCGAACTGGATCGTCTCAATTATCGCCAGGCCGCCGAACCTTCCAATCCGGGCACCTATCGTCGCGAGGGCGAGCACTTTCGGGTGCATACCCGGCCCTTCCGCTTCTGGGACGGTCAGGAACCAGGCCGGCAACTCGATATCCAGCTTGCCGACCAGCGGGTCGCGAGCCTGAAGGATACCGCTGGCGGTCCCGATCCGGCGCTGGTCCGGCTCGATGCCATGCTGATCGCCAGCATCTATCCGACGCACAACGAAGATCGCCTGCTGGTACGGGGCAAGGATCTCCCCCAGCTTTTGGTCAAGACCCTGATGGCGGTCGAGGATCGCAATTTCGACCGTCACTTCGGCGTGGATCCCAAGGGTATCCTGCGCGCCGCCTACAGCAACCTGCAGGCCGGTTCGGTGGTCGAGGGCGCCAGTACCCTGACCCAGCAGTTGGTCAAAAATTTCTATCTGAACGCCGACCGCACCTTCGAGCGCAAGCTCAAGGAAGCCTATATGGCGCTCCTGCTGGAGCGACGCTACAGCAAGGAGGAGATCCTGGAAGCCTATGCCAACGAGATCTATCTCGGTCAGGACGGCAGCCGCGCGATCCACGGATTCGCGCTCGCAAGCGCGTTTTTCTTCAATAAATCGCTGAGCGAGATTGGGATCCCGGAAACCGCGCTGCTGATCGGCTTGGTCCAGGCACCCTCCAGTCTGGATCCGCGACGTCATCCGCAAGCCGCTAAAACGCGCCGCGATCTAGTGCTGGATCTCATGGTCCGCGATGGCGTGATTCTGGCCGAGGACGCCGCGCAGGCCAAGCTGGCCCCACTAGGGCTGGCGGAGGGCGGCGGGCGTCCGGTCGGCGAGTATCCCGATTTCATCTCGCTGGTCAGGCGCCAATTGCAGCGCGACTATCGCGACGAGGATCTGCGTTCCGAGGGGCTGAATATCTTCACGACCCTGGATCCGCTGGTGCAGTCGACGGTCGAGCGATCGCTCCCGGTCCAATTGGCCGCGCTGGAAAAGTCCCGCCGTATGAAAGCCGGAACCCTGGAAACCGCGGCGGTGGTGACCTCGGTGGATCAGGGCGAGGTGCTGGCCGTGGCCGGGGGGCGCAAGCCGGGCTACGCGGGCTTCAACCGGGCGCTCGACACCGTCCGCTCGATCGGCTCGCTGGTCAAGCCGGCGGTTTATTTGACCGCTTTGTCGCAACCCCAGCGTTTCACCCTGACCACCAGCATTCAGGATACCCCGGTCAGTCTGCCCGACGGCAACAAACGCTGGGAGCCGAAAAACTACGACCGCCGGGTCAATGGCTCGGTGCCGCTCTCCGACGCGCTGGCCCGTTCGCTGAATCTGGCGACGGTGAATCTCGGGCTCAGTGTCGGGGTGAAAAAGGTTGCCGAGACGCTCTATCAGCTCGGGGTGCAGCGGAAGATCCGGGTCGTCCCCTCGCTGTTGCTGGGCTCGGTGTCCATGTCGCCGCTCGAAGTGGCGCAGATGTATCAGACCATCGCGGCGAGCGGCTATCGAGCGCCGCTGCGGGCGATTCGCGAGGTCGTGGATGCCCGGGGTCAGCCGCTGAACCGCTATCCGCTCGCGGTCGAGGCGGTGGTCGACCCCAAGGCCGCCTATCTCACCACCTGGGCCCTGCAGCGGGTGGTGACCCATGGAACCGCCCGCTGGCTGGGGGAAAAATTGCCGGAAGGCATGACGATGGCGGGCAAGACCGGCACCACCGACGACATGCGCGACAGTTGGTACGCCGGCTTTTCGGGCGACAAGGTTGCCGTGGTCTGGGTCGGCCGCGACGACTATCAGCCCATGGGGCTCGCCGGCGGCACCGGCGCGTTGCGGGTGTGGGGCGATTTCATGCTGGCGCTGCCCAATGAGCCGCTGTCCGAGTTCCCGCCCGATGGCGTCGTGATCGCGAATGCCTGCGGGCGTTCGAATGTGCCCTACATCGGCGACAGCGCATCCCGCTGCGGCAGCAACGGTGGCGGAAACGCCAGCAAGCGACCCGGTCAGGGTGGTGGCGCTGGCGCGGAGACGGCCGCTCAAACCGTCGAGGAACCAGTCGCCGAGCGTGAGCCGCCGCCCCCCGCGCCAACGCCAAAACCGCCTCAGCCAGCGAGCGGCAAAAATCTGTTCATGAGCGATTTTTACAATTAAACCGCACCCAGCGCGGTCTACGATGTTTTTGGATTGGAGCAACCTCGGCAGCATCGGCGACTGTCGGAGTGGGCGCGGTTTAAGACGACATGACATTCACTTTGCGATCAAGAACCATGATGGATATATCGACCAGACTGCCGACGATTCTGATGGCCGCGGTTGGCTTGACTGCCTGCGCCATGGAACCCCGCGAGGGACCGCCCGCACCGGTGGTTCAGGTAGCGCCACGTTTGCCGGCGGAACCGGTCGCAGCACCCGCGCCCGAGACAATCCGCCAGACCGCGCCGACACCAAAACCCGCCGCGCCGGTCAAAGCCAAAACCACGCTGTACGCCTACCGGGATCCCGGCGCGCCACCCGAGCCCGAGCCGGCTGACCCGCCAGCATCCGATCCGACGCCAGCAGCCCCCGCAGTCGGGGCTGCGCCCGTCAAGCCCGCCGCACCCAGGACGGTCCAGGGTGCGCCAACGCCGACGCCAGACGCGAAGCCCGCACCGGCCAAACCCGCCGTGCCAGCCAAACCGGCGACCCCATCGATTGCGCGGACCGCGCCAAAACCACCCGAAGCCGCGCCGTCCGCCCCCAGAAAGCCCATTCCGACTCCGCCAGCGACACCGGCCCCCGCGCCGACCGTGGCGAAGGCCGAACCTGCGCCCAGGCCGACGCCAACCCCCGCGCCAACGGTGGCGAAGGTCGAGCCCGCGCCGCCGAGAGTCGCCCCGCCAGCGCCGGAGCAACCGACGGTCAAGGCGACTCCGCCCGCGCCCGCCGCTCCGCCCATCGCCGCGCCGAGCCTGCCGCCAGCCGCGCAGGCGCTGGCCAGTCAGGCGGAACAGCAGCGTCAGTCCGGCGACTATGCCGGCGCAGCCGCCTCGCTGGAACGTTCGCTGCGGATCGCCCCGCGCGAGGCCTATCTCTGGAATCGTCTCGCGCGGGTGCGCATGGAGCAGGGGCAGGGCAGTCAGGCGGGGAATCTCGCGGCGCGTTCCAACGATCTGGCGGGCGCGAACGCCGTCGTCAAGAAGGATAACTGGCGCATTATCGCCGAATCCAAGCGCCGCGCCGGCGATACCTCGGGGGCCGCCGAGGCGGATCGCCGCGCGGGCGCGGATTGACCGGCCCCATGGCGGTTCGGTCCCCGATGTTTGCGCCCCGTGTCTGATCTGTCACCGATTTTTGGCCCCGACGGGGTGCTCGCCGAACGGGTGCCCGGCTTCCGCTACCGGGCGCAGCAGCAGGCGATGGCCGAGCGGATCGCCGCCATTATGGACACTGGCGGCGTCCTGATCTGCGAGGCCGGCACCGGCACCGGCAAGACCTTCGCGTATCTGGCCCCGGCGCTGCTGTCCCGACGCAAGGTGCTGATCTCCACCGGCACGCGCAATCTTCAGGATCAGTTGTTTCATCGCGATCTGCCGTTGATCCGGGAGGCGCTCGGCCTGCCGGTATCGAGCGCGCTGCTGAAAGGCCGCGCCAATTATCTCTGCCGTCATCGGCTCCATCTGCTGCTGGATGACCCCGGCCACCTCTCCCCCGAACTGCGTCACCATCTCCAGCAGGTGCGCGACTGGTCCACGTCCACCCGGCGTGGCGACATCGCCGAGTTGCCGCTCCCCGAGGATGCCCCGATCTGGCCCGAGGTCACCTCGACCAGCGACAACTGTCTCGGTCAGGACTGCCCGGACTGGCAGGGCTGCCATCTGGTCGCCGCCCGCCGCGAGGCCCAGGCGGCCGATGTAGTGGTCGTCAATCATCATCTGCTGTGCGCCGATCTGGCGCTCAAGGACGAGGGGTTCGGCGAGATTCTGCCGGGCGCCGACTGCTTCGTGATCGACGAGGCGCACCAGCTTCCCGACACCGCGTCGAACTTCTTCGGTATCTCGCTCAGTAGCCGTCAACTGTTGGATCTGGCGCGCGACACCGAACTCGAAGCGCGCCGCGAGGCGGGCGATGTCCCGGAACTGCCCGAGCGCGCCGGCAAACTGCGCCGCGCGGTGCAGGATGCGCGGCTCGGGTTGGGCGATGCGGATCGCCGCGGTCCCTGGCGCGAATTCGCCGGCGATCCGGGCGTTCAGCGGGCGCTGGAAACGCTCGAACGCCGCTTGTCTTCATTGGCCGAGGCGCTCAAGGCGATGTCGGGCCGGGGCAAGGGACTGGATGCCTGCCTGGCGCGGGCCGGGGATCAGCGGGAGCGTCTGCATACCCTGGTGGCCAGCGAGCCCGAGGACGCCGTGCGCTGGTTCGAGACCCTGGGGCGCGGTTTCCGGCTGCATCAGACTCCGCTGGAGGTTGCCGAGGTCTTTCGCGAGCAGATCGGCCAGGAGCGCACCGCCTGGATCTTCACCTCGGCCACCCTCGCGGTCGGCCACGATTTCGGGCATTTCGCCCGCCAGCTCGGCATCGAGGAGGCCCAGACCGAACGCTGGGAAAGCCCCTTCGACTACCCCAATCAGGCGCTCTGGTTCGTCCCGCGCGGTCTGCCGCCGCCGTCCGATCCCGACTATAACCGGCAGGTGCTCGAACTGGCCCAGGAGGTGATCGGCTACAGCCGTGGGCGCGCCTTTCTGCTCTTCACCAGTCACCGCGCGCTGCGCGAACTGGCCGCCGGGCTGGAGGGCCGGATCGACTATCCGCTGCTGATCCAGGGCAGCGCGCCACGCGCCGAGCTGCTGGAACGCTTTCGCGAACTCGGCAACGCGGTTCTGCTCGGTACCTCAAGCTTTTGGGAAGGCGTCGACGTGCGCGGCGAGGCGCTGTCCTGTGTCCTGATCGACCGTCTGCCGTTCGCCTCGCCGGGCGATCCGGTGCTGGCCGCGCGCATCGACGCGCTGCGCCAGCGCGGCGGCAATCCCTTCCGCGACTATCAATTGCCGCAGGCCGTGATCGCGCTCAAGCAGGGCGCCGGGCGTCTGATTCGCGGCAGCGAAGATCGCGGCGTGCTGGTCGTCTGCGATCCGCGCCTCCTGTCGCGCTCCTATGGCTATACCTTTCTTGACAGCCTGCCGGCGATGGCCCGTACCCGCCAGATCGAGGATGTCCGGGCGTTTTTTGGCGCGGGGACGGATGCCGGCGGATGAGTTGTTTCAACTGAGTCAGGCCACGATAGAATTTTCAAATAAATTGATAAAACGCAATCGTCAGAGCCGATGCGGCCCATCAATCTAAACGATTTTATGTGGTTATTTGATATCGCTAATCTACACGCACTCCTGAACGAGGCCATCCACCGAACATCACTGACACACTTGGAGCATTCGCATGACTAACGAATCCAACGTCGCCCCCGCCATGCCGCGTCTCAACGAAGCCGCGCCAGCGTTCGATGCGCCCACCACCCATGGCCGCAAGACCCTGGAAGACTATCGCGGAAAGTGGCTGGTGCTTTTCTCGCACCCGGCCGATTTCACCCCCGTGTGCACCACCGAGTTTATGGGTTTTGCGCGTCGGCACGCGGATTTTCAGGCGATCGATTGCGACCTTCTGGGACTATCGATCGACAGTCATTACAGCCACGTTGCCTGGGTGCGCAACATCAAGGAAAAATTCGACGTCGAAATCGGCTTCCCGATCATCGCCGATCTGTCGATGCAGGTCGCCAAGGCTTACGGGATGATCCAGCCAGGCGCGAGCGACACCTCCGCAGTCCGGGCGACCTTTGTGATCGACCCCAATGGCGTGCTGCGGGCCATGCTCTACTACCCGATGAGCAACGGTCGCTCCATCGACGAGATTCTGCGTCTGGTCAAGGCCATGCAGACCTCCGAAACGCATAAGGTCGCGACCCCCGAGAACTGGCAGCCGGGCGACAAGGTTATCGTCCCGCCGCCGGGCACCGTGGCAGAGGCCAACGCACGGGTCGCCGCTGGCGAGCACGAATGCGTGGACTGGTACTTCTGCAAGAAGTCGCTCTAAACGGACGCGATTCGACCTGATGAGGGAAAGCCCCGGCCCAGGCCGGGGCTTTTTTGCGCATGGAGGTGCTTCAGTCGAGTTCACAACCCCAACTCGCGCCACCGTGTCCGAATGCGTTTGACCGAGACTGGAACGGCGGTCCCGAGCTGCTGGGCGAAGAGCGCGACGCGCAGTTCCTCCAGCAGCCAGCGAATCTCGTCCAGGCGCGGATCCGCGTCGGCGTCGCTCAGGGTGCGCTGACGCTCCGCCACGCGCTTGCGCCAGCTTGACTGGATCTCGTCCATGTCGGCCATCCATTGCCGGTCCCTGTCGGGGGCATACGTCAGGCGTCCCAGCCGCTGATCGATCGCCTTGAGATAGCGCGGATAGTCCTTGAGATGCGCGAAAGGGACGCGCTGCGGGAAGCCGCGAAAGATCAGCGCGTCCAGTTGCGCCTGGATGTCCAGTACGGAGGGCATCCAGTTGACCTGGGTGATACTGGCGAGACGCTGGCGCAGATCCTGATAGGCCGCGAGGATGCCGCCGATCAGCTTGCACACCTCGGTCACGGTGGGAAAGAGGCGATCCTTGCGCTCGGCCAAGCGCTGTTCAAAGACCGCTTGAGTGCGGATGGGCGGCAGCCCTTCGAGGAAGGTCAAGTCAAGGATGAGCGCGATCAGTTCGTCGGCCAGATCCGGCTCCTTGTTCGGCTGGCCCTTGGTCGGGCTTCCGGGCCCCAGCGCCGGCGATCCGTCGCGATTTTTCGCGTTGGGTGCCCTGGCATATTGCAGTCGCATCCGATCCAGATCCGTCAGTTGCCGGCGCACCTGGCGCAGATCGGCCCCGAGATGCAGCATGACGAGTCGCCGCAGTCCAGCGCGCTGCGCCGCCGCGGCGCTCTCCGCCGAATCCAGAATCCGAATGGCGACACGGTCGCCGCAGTCGACCAGCGCCGGATAGCCGCGCAGCCGGATGCCGGCGCGGGTCAGATCGACCTGTTCGGGCAGATCGCCGAAGGTCCAGCGGGTGATGTCTTCGCGTTCGAGCGGGCTGGATGACTGCTGGCTAAAACCCTGCCGACCCTGGCCGCCGAACTGGCGCTTGAGCTGAATCGGATCGTCGCCGACCGCGAGCGGTTTACCAGTGTCGTCCACTAGCCGAATCTTCATGCGCAGGTGCTCGGGGATGACGGACGGATCCCAGGCATCCTCCGGCACCTGGATGCCGGTCATGGCCTTCAACGCCTCGGACAGCGCCTGGACCAGCGGTCGGTCGGACGGCTTCAGGCGTGCGACCAGCCGGGCAGCGGTGTCGGGGATGGGCACGAAGGTCTTGCGGAGTTGTTTGGGCAGTCCGCGCAGCAGGGCGACGATGCGTTCCTCGATCAGACCCGGCACCAGCCAGTCGAGCCGTTCGCTGGAGACCTGGTTGATGAGCGGCAGCGGGACGACGAGCGTGACGCCGTCGGCGGTGTCGCCGGGCTCGAAGCGGTATTCCAGAGGCAGCGCGGTGGCGCCGACGCGCAGGCTGTCGGGAAAGGATTGCTCGGTGACGTCCGCCGCCTCGTGGAGCATGAGGTCGGACATGCGCATGTGCAGGAGTTTTGGCTCCGCGCGCGTGGCCTGACGCAGCCACTTCTCGAACTGAGGGGTCGAGTAAATGCCCGTCGGCACGCGGTCGGCGTAGAAGGTGTAAATGGCCTCCTCGTCCACCAGGATGTCGCGCCGTCGCGACTTGGCCTCCAGGTGACGGACGTACTCGATCAACTCGCGATTGTGACGCCAGAAGGGCGCGCGGGTCTCGAAATCGCCCTCGGTCAGGGCAAAGCGCAGAAAGATCTCGCGCGCCTCGGCGGGATTGATGGGGCCATAGTTGACGCGCCGCTTCGGAACCAGCGTCACGCCAAACAGCGTGACCTTCTCGAAGGCCGCGACCTGACCGGACTTGGCCTGCCAGTGCGGTTCGGAATAGCTGCGCTGGAGCAGATGCCGGCCCGCGTCCTCGATCCAGCCCGGCTGGACCTGGGCCGCGATACGCCCGTACTGGCGCGTCGTCTCGACCCGCTCGGCGACCACCACCCATTTCGGCGGTTTGGCGAAGAGCGCGGAACTGGGATGAATGAAGAAGCGACCGTTGCGCGCGCCCTGAAACTCGCGCTCGGCCTCCCGGAAACCGATGTTGCCCAGCAGGCCGGTCAGCAGGGCGCGGTGGATTGCGACAGGGTCAAGGGGCAAGGGGCAAGGGGCAAGGGAAGACGCGCTTGCCTCGTGCTGGTTTGTTCCTTGTTTCTTGCTCCTCACCTCTTGCCCCTCGCCCCTTGTTCTTCCTTGCCCCTTGTCCCTTGCCCCTTGACCCTTTTCCGCCCCCTTCCCGATCTCCAACATCTGCTCGCGCAGTTGCGCATGGATGTCGCGCCACTCCTGGACCCGGTTCCAAGAGAGGAAATGGCGCTGGCAGAGTTTGATAAATTTATTTCGCGACAACTCGTGACGTTCCTTGTCGAGAAAGCGCCAGAGGTTGACGAAGGTGAGAAAATCCGACTCCGGATGACGGAAGGTGGCGTGGATTTCGTCGGCGGCCTGCTGTTTGTCGAGCGGACGCTCGCGCGGATCCTGCACGCTCAGCGCCGCCGCGATGATCAGCATCTCGCCCAGACAGTGATGATCCACGGCGGCGAGCAGCATGCGCCCGATGCGCGGGTCGACGGGGAGGCGTCCGAGCTGCTTGCCGAGCGTGGTCAGATCCCCTTTGGTATCAAGCGCGCCCAGTTCTTCCAGGGCGCGATAACCGTCCGTGACCAGCCGGGAATCGGGCGGGTCGACGAACGGAAAACGCTCGACGGCCCCGAAACCGAGCATCTTCATCTGCAGGATGACGGCGGCCAGGTTGGTGCGCGCGATCTCCGGCTCGGTGAAGTCGGCGCGGGACTCGAAATTGTCCTCGCGGTAGAGCCGGATGCAGACGCCCGAGGCGATGCGCCCGCAACGTCCCTTGCGCTGATTGGCCGATGCCTGCGAAATCCGCTCGACCGGCAGACGCTGGACCTTGGTGCGATGGCTGTAGCGGCTGATGCGCGCGAATCCGGGATCGATCACATAATGGATGCCGGGCACCGTGAGCGAGGTTTCGGCCACGTTGGTGGTCAAGATGACGCGGCGCGCGCTGTGCGGCTGAAAGATGCGCGCCTGTTCCCGCGGCCCCTGACGGGCGAACAGCGGTAGGATCTCGGTCGCGGGCGGGTGGTGCTTGCGCAGTGTCTCGGCGGTCTCGCGAATCTCGCGTTCGCCGGAGAGAAAGACCAGCACGTCGCCGCGCCCGACCATTGCCAGTTCGCAGACCGCATCCGAGATCGCCTGCTGCATGGCGTCGTCGCGCTCGCCGGCGTGTTCGTCGTCCGCTGGCGGACGGTAGCGGACCTCGACCGGCCAGGTGCGGCCCGAGATTTCGACGATGGGCGCGGGCTGGCCGTCGGGTTCGGCGAAATGGCTGGCAAACCGCTGCGGGTCGATGGTCGCCGAGGTGACGATCAGCTTGAGATCCGGGCGGCGCGGCAGGATGCCGCGCAGATAGCCGAGCAAAAAGTCGATGTTGAGACTGCGCTCATGGGCCTCGTCGATGATGAGCGTGTCGTACTCGGTGAGCAGGCGATCCTGCTGGATTTCGGCCAGCAGGATGCCGTCGGTCATCAGCTTGATGCAGGTTTCGGGACGGATTCGGTCATGAAAGCGCACCTTGTAGCCGACCAGACTGTTGATCGGATCGCCCCCGCGATCGGTCGCGCTCGCGCCGAGTTCCTGCGCGATTCGGCTGGCCAGGGTGCGCGCGGCGATCCGTCGCGGCTGGGTGTGCCCGATGCGTCCAGCCAGCCCGCGCCCCAATTCCAGACAGATTTTGGGTAGCTGAGTGGATTTGCCCGAGCCGGTCTCGCCGCACAGCACCACCACCTGATGACGAGCGATCAACTCGGCCACTTCGGCGCGGCGCTCGCTGACCGGCAGTTCCTCGGGATACTGGATTCTCGGCACCTGGGCCTTGCGTCGTTCCAGCAACGCCTGGGATTGCTGGATGTCCAGCCAGAGTTTGGCCAGACCCTGATCGAAGGGCTGGGCCGCGCTGGCGCGTTTGCGCAACCCGCGCAGACGCGACCGCAAGGACGGACGGTCTCGAATCAGGCAGCGATCAAGGTCTTGGTCGGACGGGAGTCGGAGTGAATTCAAGGCGGATCTGGTTTATCGAAGGAGCAAGGGTTCGGGTTATCTGGAAATGGCATTCGGGTCAGGCCACCCGACACCTAAACGCCCATGAAATCGTAGTCCATGACCCCGGTCGGCGGCTGTACATACGGCCCCTGGATGAAGTCGACGCCGGCGCCGAAGAGCCGTCCGATGGTGTCCGGTCCATCCACCCCGGTGGCGATCACCTTCGCCCCGCTGGATTTGACGGACCAAATCAGCCCCGCGAGGGCTTCCGCGTTCGGCCCTTGGACGGCGCGCCGGACGATCCGCGCAAAATGCGCTGGGATCGCCTGGAGGACGCGGCTGCTGCGCATATCGCGGTCGATGCCATTGAGACAGAGCCGGATTCCCAGGCGTCTGAGTTGATCGGATCTTCCGATCGCGAGTTCCAGATTGGCATCCGCCTCCGCGACTTCAAGCTGCACGATGGGTCTCTGACGGATCAGGTCGCGTTCGTTGATCTGGTCGCGTACCCACTCGACCCAATCCTCCGCCGCCACTCCCGCGAACGACTGATGGAGAAAGAGCTGGACCGGCTGACCGGCGCTCAGCCGCTCTCGCATGACATTCAGACCAGCGGTCAAGAGCCAGCGATCAAGGTCGGCGCCAGCATTCGCGCGCGCCAAGAGCGGAGCGAAATCGCTTGGAGCAAGCAATTCGCCATCGCTCAGGCAGATGCGCGGCGTCACCTCGTAGCGTTCCGCCTCGGTCCCGGTCAGCGCCACGATGGGCTCGAACAGCAACTGCAGGCGACCGGCCCGGATTGCCTGCACGACCGCTGACTGAAGCGCCAGGTCTTCCTCGTCCTGGTCCGCGCGGGCATCATGCCCGAGGTCGCGATGGCCGTGCCGCAAGGACAGACGCGCCGCCTTTCCGGCGCGCGAGAGTAGCGTGACCGAGTCATTGCAGCCGCCAACCAGGGGATACCAGCCGCCGCCCAGATCCGCGGCCATTCCATCATCCGCCAGTGCCTGTCCAACCTGATAGGTCAATGCCTGCGCGAACTCGGCCAGCGCCAGATGCGTGCCGCGACGAATCAGCACGGCAATCGCACGTTCGCCCACCCGTGCAGCCAGATCGCCTTCCTGGATGCGACCGGCGACCACCGCGGCCATTCGCTCCAGGGCTTGCGCATCGCCGTCCACTTCCAGATAGACCAGGCCGCGTTGTCCGGCCTGACGCGGATTGGCGCCCGGCGGTTGGTTTGGCCGCGCCAGGCCGATCAATTGATCGAGCCGCTTGAGCAGACGGTCGCGGGTCGCCAGACCCGTCGAACGGTCGATGGTCTCCGCTCCCGGCTGTCGGCGCGTCCGTTCCCTGGCCCGGAGAAGACGTTGTTGCACGCGCTCCACGAGGCGGTCGGGCGCGACCGGTTTGGCGAGGAAGTCGTCGCCACCGATCCGCAGTGCCGCGATCTGTTGTTCCGGATCTAGCTCCGAAGACAGAAAAATAATCGGCAGATCCGCGAAACGCTCTTCATCGCGGATGATACCGGTGAGTTCGATCCCGGACGCGCCCGGCATGTGCAGGTCCATCAGCACGAGATCCGGGGCAAAGCGATCCAGCGCCTGCATCACCTCCAGCGGATCGCAGACCCGTTCGGTGACCATCCCGGCACCCTGCAGAATCCGGGAGGCAAAGAGCGCGGCGACCGGTTGATCGTCGACGACCAGGATTCTATCGGGCTCCTTCCGCTGTGCGCCGAGCAGCCGCGCGAGGCGGTCGGCCAGTTCTCCGGTCTCTCGCGGGAACGGCAGATAGACCTCGGCACCCGCGCGCATGGCGGCGAGCCGGAAGCGGATATCCTCGCTGTGGGCCAGGACGACCAGGGGGCTCGCAGGCGAATGGCCAGCCAGGATACGCGCCGTCAGAGGGCCAAGCGCTTCTGGCTCGGAGACCGATCGCGTATCGAACAGCAGCAGCGCTGGCATCTCGCTCGCGCATCGCGCGATCGCCTCGGCTGGGGTCGCGCAGGATTCGCAGCGAATCGAGCGACGGTTCAGCGCCGCCTGCAGCGCGTCGGCGGCGTCCCGGTCCGGGGTCAGGAACAGGATCCTGCCGGCGGTCTCTGTCTCGCGAAGCCTTGGAGTCAGCATGTTTAGGTTCCATCCCGCCAGGTTGAGGATCTGGAGTTGTCTTTAAGACGATGTCCGGAAGACGTCTGGGTCAAATGTAATCCGTTCGTGGTGCCTTTGTCGAACCGTGAACCGCAACCTGTCATCCGTTCGAGGTGAGCCCTGCTGGGCGCAGCCGAAGGGTCGAACCATGAACGGTCGCTAGGCCCCGCTATTTAACCTTCATCCCCGGCTCGGCGCCGCTGTCCGGGCTGAGGATGAAGAGATCTTTCCCGCCCGGTCCGGCGGCCAGCACCATGCCCTCGGAGATGCCGAAGCGCATCTTGCGCGGGGCCAGGTTGGCGACCATCACCGTCAGCCGCCCTTCCAGATCTTTGGGATCATAGGCCGAGCGGATTCCGGCGAAGACGTTGCGGGTCTCGCCGCCCAGATCGAGCGTGAGTTGCAGCAGCTTGTCGGCGCCCTCGACCCATTTTGCCTCGCGGATGCGCGCGATCCGCAGATCGGTTTTGGCGAAGGTCTCGTAATCGACCGGGTCGGCGATGGGGTCGCGCGTCAGGTGCGGATTGGGTTCGTCCGGCACGGCTGCGGTCGCGGTCGCGCCCGTGACGCTCAGATCTTCTTTCGATGCCTCCAGCATGGCCGCGATCCGGGTCGGCTCGACGCGGGTCATGAGCGGCGTGAAGGGCGCGATCTCGTGGTCCAGCAATGGCTCGGCGAGCGCCGCCCAGGTCAGCGGCTCGATCCGCATAAACGCCTCGGCATCGACTGCGGTGCCGGGCAGGATGGGGCGCAGATAGCCGATCAGGAGCCGGAACAGATTGAGCCCCATGGAACAGATATCCTGCAACTCGGCATCCCGCACCGGCTGTTTCGCGACCACCCAGGGTGCTTTCTCGTCGATGTACTGATTGGCGCGGTCGGCCAGGGCCATGATCTCGCGCACCGCGCGGCTGAATTCGCGCCGCTCATAGGCGTCGGCGATGGCGTCGCCGGCCTGGACGAACTCGGCGAACAGCGCGGATTCCGACAAGGCGCCCGACAACCGGCCTGCGAACCGCTTGCCGATGAAACCGGCGCAGCGGCTGGCGATATTGACCACCTTGCCGACCAGGTCCGCGTTGACCCGCGCGGTGAAGTCCTCCAGGTTCAGATCGATGTCGTCAACGCCCGGCCCCAGCTTGGCGGCGAAGTAGTAACGCAGATATTCGGGGTTGAGGTGATCCAGATAGGTCCGCGCCTTGATGAAGGTGCCGCGCGACTTGGACATTTTCTGTCCGTCTACGGTGAGAAAGCCGTGGGCGAAGATGGCGCTCGGGGTACGGAAGCCCGCGCCGTGGAGCATGGCGGGGAAAAACAGCGCGTGGAAATAGATGATGTCCTTGCCGATGAAGTGATACAGCTCGGCGGTCGAATCCTTCCCCCAGTAATGGTCGAAATCCAGCCCCTCGGTGCGGTCGCAGAGATTCTTGAAGCTCGCCAGATAGCCGATGGGCGCGTCCAGCCAGACATAGAAAAACTTGCCCGGATGATCGGGGATCTCGAAGCCGAAATAGGGCGCGTCGCGCGAGATGTCCCACTCCTGGAGTCCGGCGTCGAACCATTCGTCGAGCTTGTTGGCGACCTCTTTTTGCAGGCCGCCACGGGTCCAGACCCGCAGCATCTCCTCGAAATCGCCCAGCCGGAAGAAATAATGATCGGATTCGCGCTGCTCGGGCACCGCGCCCGAGACCGCCGAGCGCGGATTTTTCAGCTCGGCGGGCGAGTAGCTCGCCCCGCAGACCTCGCAGTTGTCGCCGTACTGATCCGCCGCGCCGCATTTGGGACATTCGCCCTTGATGAAACGGTCGGGCAGAAACATCCGTTCGACCGGGTCATAGGCTTGGGTGATCGTCCGTTTGGCGATGTGTCCCGCGTCCCGGTTACGCTCGTAGATGAGCGTGGCGAAGTGCTGATTTTCGGGCGAATGGGTGGAATGATAGTTGTCGAAACCGACCCGGAAGTCCGCGAAATCGGCCTGATGTTCCGCGGCGACGCGCGCGATGAGTGCCTCGGGTGCAATGCTCTCCTGACGCGCGCGCAGCATGATCGGCGTGCCGTGCGCGTCGTCGGCGCACACATACCAGCAATGATGACCGCGCATCTTCTGAAACCGCGCCCAGATGTCGGTCTGGATATATTCGACCAAATGACCGATATGGATCGGCCCATTGGCGTAGGGCAGGGCGCTGGTGATGAGGATGTCGCGAGGCTTGCTCATGTGGTTGCTCGGTTGGTCTTCGACTAAAGATCGAAAGTATCTCACGCTCGCCCGCCCACCGGCCATGCCGGCGCGGGCGAGCCATTTTCACCGGCTGGGCTTGCGCGCGCTTAAGCCATTCATGGTTCGACAAGCTCTCCACGAACGGTTTAACTTAATGGCAGTAAGGCGGCACCCCCCAACAGCCATCAGGAGATCACCACGCCGTGCCGATCCAATCTGTCGTTCTGAAATGGTCAAGACTGGCCCTGCTCATCCCGTTCTGTCTCGCACTGGCGTCCTGCGGAACCGCTCCCCAGACCCCCGCGGCCGACTCAAGGGACAAATTCGGAACCTGGGCGGGAGCCAGGATTGGATCGGCGCCCGCCTCCAACGCCAGACTCAAACAGGCGATGATTTCCCGCGCCACGCGCGAATGGGAGTTTTTCGACCGTCAGACCGTGGTATTAAAAGGGTCCGAGGAGAGCATTCCGCACGTCGGATCCTGGGAGGACGACGGTGGGCGCCACAGCAGCCGGGTCAATGCCTACTGGCGCGCGGTCGGCAAACCGCGATTGGACGGCATGGATTGCCAGCAGCCCTGGTCCGCCGCCTTCATAAGCTGGGTGATGCAGTCG
Source organism: Thiocystis violascens DSM 198 (assembly GCF_000227745.2). Classification (NCBI taxonomy): domain Bacteria; kingdom Pseudomonadati; phylum Pseudomonadota; class Gammaproteobacteria; order Chromatiales; family Chromatiaceae; genus Thiocystis; species Thiocystis violascens. The sequence continues at coordinate 3,669,451 of NC_018012.1, forward strand.
GCCGGCGTCCCCGAGAGCCAGTTCCGCCGCTCGGACTCGCATTGGGTCTACCTCGCCAGCATGATCGACGAAGCCGGCTATCCGGGCCGCTGGTTCGTTCCCCGCCGGATCATGGACTACAGCCCTCAGCCAGGCGATCTGATCTGCGCCTCCCGCGGCGCGTCCCGCCCGAGCAGCATCAATGGTTATACCAGCGCCAGGGCACTCAATGGCGCCAGCACCCATTGCGATCTGGTGGTCGCCAAGACCCCCCGGATCCTGGAGGCGATCGGCGGGAACGTCCGCAACTCGGTTTCGCGGACAACCCTGGAACTGGACGGCCAAGGACGCCTGCAGACGGTGCCACGGCGCCCCTGGTTCCTGATCATGGAAAATCGCTTGTAATCATCCGCGCGTGCTAGCCTGTATTCGACTCCAACCTCATCAGGCCAAGCACATGCAGCAACTCACACCCGAAGGTCAAAATCTCGTCTCCGAGCTGGCCCAGCGTCACGGCTTCAGCACCGACGCCGTCACCCACATGCTGTTCGCCGTCCTGCACGGCAACGGCTCCATGGCCCAATTCGGCCATCCCGAATTCGGCGGCGGCGGCCAATGGATGCAGGGCGGCATGATCATGCTCGGCGACATGTTCAACAATTCACTGAAAGGCCGTGTCGACTCGCTGTGCAACGATCTCTCGGGCGTCCTGGCGCGTCAGCCCGGATTGCTCCAAAGCGGGAGTTTCCAGTCCCAGAACCAGGGCGGGATGGGCTATCAGAGCCAGACAGCGGGCGGTTTTCAGGGCCAATCCAGCCTCTTCGTCCCGGACCCGTCAGTCAACTGGTGGCCCGCCGAACTCGGCTCGCCCAGCGCCACCGGCGCTCAGAACAACGTCAAATACGCCTATTTCGCCAATGCTCGCCGCCTGGCCGTGGACACCGGCGGCAACTGCTGGGTCTATGACACTCTCGATCATCAGATCGGCGGTTTCTCCCAACAGCAGGGCGGCGGCTCGTCCATCACCTTCACCAGCCAGTACGGCACCGTGAATCTGGCGAGCCTGCCGGTGGTGATGCGCAATGGTTAGCCGGTGAGCGGGTGTTGCGCGGCATCGCCGTCGGGGCGAATTCATTCGCCTCTGCATCCCTGTGTCCGCGCAGCCAACGCGGCGAATACATTCGCCCCGACAGGACGAGAATTGGTGACGCGCCCTAAGAGGGTGTAGACAAAATCAAACCGTTGTGGTCAACCGCCGCAGCAGGATGCGCGCCTCCGCCAGCCAAACCCAGGTTTCGGAGACCGCTGGCAGACGGTCATGATGCATGATCAATCGACGGGCACGCTCATTCCACGCATGGGTGCGCTCGACAACCCAGCGCTTCGGCAGCGGAACGAAGCCGTCGGCGTTGGCGATCACCACTCGGTCAGGCGCCCCGTCCACGTGCCAGGAGCCAACGCTTTTGTTGGCTGGATGGCGCACGACTTCCACGCGGATCGCGTGGGTCTGCTCGGTGGTTTGGGCAAATTGACCGGCGTAGGCGCTATCGACAAACAGCGTGTTGATCTGGGGGTACTTGGCGGCCGCGTCAGCGACGGCGCCCGAGGCGGCATCGCGGTCCTGAAGATTGGCCGCGACCACGCTCACCGCCAACACGAACCCCAAGGTATCGACCACCAGGCTGCGCTTGCGCCCCTTGACCTGCTTGCCCGCATCAAAGCCGCTCGGTCCACCCTGCGGCGAGCCGCGGGTCGATTGCGCATCCAGCACCGCCGCCGTCGGCGCGATCTCACGCCCCTCGCGTTCGCGCCATTGCCCCCGCAGTCGATCATGCATCTGCTCAAACTTCCCAGCCGCACTCCAACGGCGAAACGTCTTGTAGACATTCTGCCAAGGCGCGAAATCGTGCGGCAGCATCCGCCACGCGCACCCCGTGCGCACCACGTAGCAACACGCCTCCAGGATGCTCCGGCGCGACACGCGGGGCGGTTGACCCCGCCCGCCCGGCATCTCAAAGAGAGCGGCGACCAAGTCCCACTCCGCATCGGTCAGACAACTTGGGTAGCTTTGGTCGGGGTCGTGGCGACGATGCGCATCCGTATACCCATACCGACGCGGCGTTGCGCGCGCTTGCGCCTCGAGACCACTCTCGCCCCGGAGGCGCGTGACGCCCGCCTCCCGCAAGGACTTGCGAATCGTGGCTTCATGAGCCTCGATTCCCGTCCGTGCCGCGAGTTCCCGGGCAATCTCTGACAGCGTGGAGGTCGGGCGATCCGTGACAATTTGACGCAATACCGCTTGCTCCGCCTCGTGAATCTTGGGGGGACGACCAGCTTTCGACATCAGCGCACACCAGCTCAGTTGTAGACTGGTATACAAATAGCAGCTCAATTATTTTTGTCTACACCCTCTGAGTGGACGCCGTCCTGCCTTGCTCTCAATGACGGACGCGGTTTAATTTCACTCTGGACGCGGTTTGGATCAGAATTGCGCGAATCCAGCCAGCGGAATGGGCAGCGTCCTCGAATCCAATCCGCACTTGTCGACCGTGACCGCGAGCATGCGATGAATCTACACGAATACCAAGCCAAGCAGCTTTTTCGTCGCTATCGGATCCCGGTACCGGCGGGGCTTGTCGCGACGACGCCGGAGTCGGCTCAGGCGGCCTGCGCCGAACTCGGCGGACGACGCTGGGTCGTCAAGGCGCAGATCCATGCGGGCGGACGCGGCAAGGCCGGCGGCGTGATCCTGGCCGATGCGGACGAACAGGTCGCCAGCGCGGCGCGGTGTCTGCTCGGCAGTCGTCTGGTCACCCATCAGAGCGGCCCGGAGGGATTGCCCGTCGGCTGCCTGCTGGTGGAGCAACCCACCGCGATCGCCCGCGAACTCTATCTGAGCCTGCTGGTGGATCGCGCCTCGGAACAACTGCTGTTCATGGCCTCCGCGTCCGGGGGCATGGAGATCGAGGCGGTGGCCGCCGCGACGCCCGACAAGATCCTGCTGACCCGGGTCCATCCGGCCACCGGCCTGCAACCCTTTCATGCGCGCCGGCTCGGCTTCGGGCTCGGTCTGGAAGGGACTCAAACCAAGGCGCTGGCGGCCCTGATGGACGGACTCTACCGGCTGGCCACCGAGTGCGACGCCAGTCAGGTGGAAATCAACCCGCTGGTCGTGACGGAGACGGGCGATCTGATCGCGCTGGACGCCAAGATCAATCTGGACGACAACGCACTGTACCGGCATCCCGACCTGGAGTCCTTGCGCGACCCCACCCAGGAGGATGCCCGCGAGTCGGAGGCCAAGGTGCACGAACTCAATTACATCAGCCTCGACGGCAATATCGGCTGCATGGTCAATGGCGCCGGACTGGCGATGGCGACCATGGATCTGGTGAAGCTGCACGGCGGCGCACCGGCCAATTTTCTCGACGTGGGCGGCGGCGCCACGGCGGAACGGGTGGCCGAGGCGTTCAAGCTCATCCTCTCCGACCCCAAGGTGACGGCGGTGCTGGTCAATATCTTCGGCGGCATCGTGCGGTGCGACCTGATCGCCGAGGGCATCATGCGGGCGGTGCGCGAGGTGGATGTCGCTGTCCCCGTCGTAGTGCGGTTGGAAGGCACCAATGCGCCCCAGGGGCTGCGGATGCTCGCCGACAGCGATCTGTCCGTCGTGACCGCCAGCAATCTGAGCGAGGCGGCGGACAAGGTGGTGACGGCCGCCGGTCGCGCCGCGAGAACAGGCTTGCGGGAGGGCGCGCAATGAGTGTCCTAATCGATGCCGGAACGCGCCTGATCTGTCAGGGGTTCACGGGCAAACAGGGAACTTTTCACAGCGAACAGGCGATCGCCTACGGCACCAATCTAGTCGGCGGAGTCACGCCCGGCAAGGGCGGTCAGCGCCATCTCGACCGCCCCGTGTTCGATACCGTGCATGCTGCGGTCCGTGAAACCGGCGCCGATGCCACCATGATCTATGTGCCCGCGCCCTATGCGGCGGACGCCATCCTGGAGGCAGCGGACGCGGGCATTCGGGTCATCGTCTGTATCACCGAGGGGATTCCGGTGCTCGACATGCTGCGCGTCAAGGCGGCGCTGGCGAACAGCGCGTCAGTGCTGATCGGTCCCAATTGTCCGGGCGTCATCACCCCCGGCGCCTGCAAGATCGGCATCATGCCCGGCTCGATCCATCGACCAGGGCGGATCGGGATCGTCTCGCGCTCGGGAACCTTGACCTACGAAGCGGTCTTTCAGACCACCCAGGCGGGCCTGGGTCAAAGCACCTGCATCGGGATCGGCGGCGATCCCATTCAGGGGCTGAATTTTGTCGATTGTCTGACGTTGTTCGAGTCCGATCACGAGACCGATGGGGTAATTCTGGTCGGCGAAATCGGCGGCGGCACGGAAGAGGCGGCGGCCGCGTTCATCCAGACCCGGATGACCAAGCCAGTGGTGGCCTATATCGCCGGCGTCACCGCGCCCGCCGGCAAGCGCATGGGCCATGCCGGAGCCATCGTCACCGGCGGCCAGGGCACCGCCGAGGGTAAATATGCCGCGCTGGAGGCCGCTGGAGTCACAACCGTGCGCTCGCCGGCGTCGATGGGGGCGCGGATGGCGGAGTTGCTGGGGGCTTGATCCATTCGACGGTCGATAGAATTTGATCAGTCTGTTCAGGCTTTTCCGCGAATCAATCCATCTCGATAGGAAACAGCGATGACAGAGAACCTGACCTATGACGCCGATTTCCATGCCTGGGCCATGCATAACGCCCGGTTGCTGCGCGCCGGTCAGATCGATCAGGTGGACGCCCAGCATCTTGCCGAGGAACTGGAAGGCATGAGTGCCAGCGAACGCCGGGAACTCCTGAACCGTTTGCAGGTATTGCTCCTGCATCTGCTGAAACATCAATACCAACCGGAACGGCGCGGCCGAAGCTGGCTGCTGACCATCGTTCATCAACGGACGGCCATCGAACGCCTGTTGGAACAATCGCCCAGCCTTAAGGTGCTGCTGGATGACGAGAACCTTGCCAAAGTCTATGGCAAGGCGGTACGCGAGGCGGTCATCGAAACCGATCTGGAGCCGCATCTTTTCCCGATCGGATGTCCCTATTCTCTCGAACAGATGCTGGACGAGGATTGGCTGCCTGAGTCGGTCTAGCCATCCGCCATGGAACGAACAAAAGGGCCTGGATTCGCGTTGAGCGACGGCGACTCTTTATGATTGAGACCATTTAGCTTCGGAGCGAATCACCTTGGCTTGTCGTATCCAGATCGCACAGATGAATCCGCTGGTCGGCGATGTCGCCGGTAACGCCGCGCGCATCGTCGCCGAATCCACCCGGGCGCGCGTCGAGGGCGCGGATCTGCTGGTCTTCCCCGAACTCGCGCTGACCGGCTATCCGCCGGAGGATCTCCTGTTGCGCCCGGAGTTCCTGCGCCGGGTCGAGACGGCGCTGGAGCGTATCCGCGCGGAGGCGACTGGCATCACACTGGTTCTGGGCTATCCGCTTCAGGCCGTGGGCGGACTCTTCAACGTGGCCGGGGTGCTGCGCGAGGGCGAGGTGATCGCCGAATATGCCAAGCAGCATCTGCCCAATTACAGCGTCTTCGACGAGAAGCGCTATTTCCAGCCAGGCGCGACGCCGACGGTGTTCGAGCATCGCGGTCTGCGGATCGGGCTGAGTGTCTGCGAGGATATCTGGCACGCCGGACCCACGCGCCAGGCGGCCGAGGCCGGTGCCCAGCTCCTGCTCAATCTCAATGCCTCGCCCTTTCATGCCGGCAAGAGCGAGGACCGCGAGGCGCTGGTGGCGCGTCGGGCGAGCGATCACGGATTGACGATCCTCTACGCGAATCTGGTGGGCGGGCAGGATGAGCTGGTGTTCGACGGGGCCTCCTTCGTGGCGGATCGCGCCGGGCGGATCGTCGCGCGCGCGCCGGGTTTCGAGGAGTCCGTGCTGACCGTCGACTTCGATGACGCCGGGACGATCGTCGCGACGAGTCCCGCGGCCATGGGACCGCCGCCCGACGAAGAGGCGGCCATCTATGACGCGCTGGTGCTCGGGGTGCGCGATTATGTGCGCAAGAACGGTTTCAGCGGCGCGGTGCTGGGTCTGTCCGGCGGGATCGACTCGGCGCTGACCCTGACGATTGCGGTGGATGCGCTGGGACCGGAGCGGGTCGAGGCGGTTCTGATGCCCTCGCGTTATACCGCCGACATGAGCAATGAGGATGCGCTCGAAGAGGCCCATCTGCTGGGGGTGGCGACGCAAATCATCCCGATCGAGCCCGCCTTCCGAACCTTTCTGGAGATGCTGGAACCGGCCTTTGCAGGACAGCCGGCGGATGTCACGGAGGAAAACATCCAGGCGCGCTGTCGCGGGGTCATTCTGATGGCGATTAGTAACAAGACCGGGCGCATCCTGTTGACCACCGGCAACAAGAGCGAGATGGCGGTCGGTTATGCCACGCTCTATGGCGACATGGCGGGCGGATTCGCGCCCATCAAGGATGTCCCCAAGATGCTGGTCTATCGACTGGCGCGCTACCGCAACACGCGCTCGGCGGCGATTCCGGAGCGTGTGCTGACGCGGCCGCCCTCGGCGGAATTGCGACCCGATCAGACCGATCAGGATAGCCTTCCTTCCTACGAGGTTTTGGACGCGATCCTGCGCCTCTATATCGAACTGGACGAGGGCGTCGAGGCGATCGTTAACCAGGGCTACCCGGCCGAAGTGGTGCGCCGGGTGGCGCGACTCGTGGATCGCAACGAATACAAACGGCGGCAGTCGCCTCCTGGAGTCCGCATCTCGGAGCGGGCGTTCGGACGTGATCGTCGGTATCCCATTACCAGCGGCTTCTGAGCGGCAGCGTCCCCTTGGCGCTGTTCATCGTTCGGTCGTGAACCTATACTTCCGTACTTCAATTCGCCGCGACCCACAACGGAGATTCTCATGAAAAAGGTCGAAGCCATCATCAAACCCTTCAAGCTGGACGATGTCCGCGAGGCCTTGTCCGCTGCCGGCATCACGGGCATGACCGCGATCGAGGTCAAGGGTTTTGGGCGCCAAAAGGGCCACACCGAACTCTATCGTGGCGCCGAGTACGTGGTTGATTTCCTGCCGAAGGTCAAAATCGAGCTGGTGCTCGCCGACGAGCAGGTCGAGGGTTGCATCAACGCCATCACCGCAGCCGCCCGGACCGGCAAGATCGGCGACGGCAAGATCTTCGTCTCCGAGGTCACGCGGGTCGTGCGGATTCGCACCGGCGAGGAAGACGAGGCCGCCATTTAACCTTCGTCGAGCTTGAGGTACTCCCAGAGCTTGCGGGCAAGATCGACCTCGCCAGGCTCGGGCTCGTCGGACACGAAGCGCCCGGCCTGACGATTCAGCTCCAGCACCCGCGTTGCGTCGGCGGCCAGTTCCGGCTTGTCCAGCGCACGGTAGGCGTCGATCAGCACCTCCAGCGCATCCTCGACGGCACTGGTGCGTTGAAAACGCTCGATGACGTAGTTGGCGCGATTGGCCGCAGCCAGATAGGCGCCACGACGCATGTAATAACGTGCGACATTGACTTCATGTCTGGCGAGGTTGTTACGTAGATAGAGCATGCGCTGACGCGCATCTTCAGAGTATTTGCTGTCCGGAAACCGCTCGACCAGCGCGGAGAAATCGGTGAAGGCGTCAAGTGCCGAGCCAGGATCGCGCTGGGATGGGTCGGTCGGGATGTAGCGATCCAGGAAACCCACGCTGCGGTTGTAGTTGACGATACCTTTCAAATAGTAGGCATAGTCGACGAACGGATTCTGCGGATAGAGCTTGATGAAACGATCGGCGGCGGCGATGGCCTTCTCCGGCTCCTCCGCGCGATAGTGCGCATAGGCCACATCGAGCTGGGCCTGCATGGCATAACGCCCGAAGGGATAGCGCGACTCCAGCTTTTCGTAGAGTTCGACGGCGCGCGTGTAATTGCTGGAATCAAGTTCGGAGGCCGCCTCCGCGTAGAGCTTCGCGGCGCTCCAGCCCTCGGTTGGGTCGATTTCCTTGCCGAAGATTCCACAGCCGGCAAGCGCGACGACGAGCAACAGCACGGGCAGTCGTGTTAACGTTCGAGGCATGACTCAAAGACACCTGTTTCAAATCGTCGGCAGTATACCCGAAGGGCGTTGTTCCAGCGCGCGGCGATGCGGTTCGTCGCGTCTCGCCAACCTCGGCGCCGGGACCATTTTCTCATGAACCCGGCGGCCTCCGAATCGGTGCGACATGCGGTGCGGGTGGATTCCGCGCTCGCGGGCGCGCGTCTCGATCAGGCGCTGGCGGCGCTCCTGCCGGAGTTTTCCCGCAGCCGTCTGCAACAGTGGATCGAGTCCGGGCAGGTGCTGGTCAACGACGCGCCGCGCCGCTGTCGCGACAAGGTCTGGGACGGCGACGCCATCCGTCTCGATGCGTTGCTCGCGGCGAGCGATGCCTGCACGGCCCAGGACATCGCGCTGGATCTGGTCCATGAGGACGCGCACCTGCTGGTGATCAACAAACCGGCGGGGCTGGTGGTCCATCCCGCGGCCGGCAACCCCGACGGCACGCTCCAGAACGCGCTGCTGCACCACGCCCCGGAGCTGGCGAAGGTGCCGCGCGCCGGCATCGTCCATCGGCTCGACAAGGACACGAGCGGTCTGCTGGTCGTGGCCAGGACACTCGCCGCGCACAAGTCGCTGGTGGAACAGCTTCAGGCGCGCCGGGTGCATCGCGAATACCGCGCGCTGGCGGTCGGCGAACTGGTGACGGGCGGTCGCATTGATGCCCCGGTCGGACGCCATCCCACCCAGCGTATCCGGATGGCGGTGGTTCCCCATGGCCGTCCGGCGGTGACCCATTATCGCGTCCTGGAGCGTTATCCTGGCCATACCCTGTTGGGCGTTGAACTGGAGACCGGCCGGACCCATCAAATCAGGGTACACCTGACGCATCTGCACCATCCGCTGGTCGGCGATCGCACCTATGGCGGACGGCCGCGTCCGCCGCGCGGCTGCGCGGCCGAATTAACCCTTGAACTCCAGGCATTTCCGCGTCAGGCGCTGCATGCGATCCGCTTGGGGCTGAATCATCCGGCGAGCGGAGAGGCCATGGTCTGGGAGATTCCGATAGCCCCGGACCTGGAGGCTTTGTTGGATTTGTTTCGACGGGAGGCGAAGGTTGGAACTGATTCGCCCTGAGTGGCCAGCGCCGCCCTGGGTGCGCACCATCTCCACCACTCGCGATGGTGGTCGGAGCGAAGGGCCGTTTGCGAGCCTCAACCTGGGCGATCATGTGGGCGACGAGCCTGCGCGGGTCGATGAAAATCGCGCGCGACTCCTAGCACAACTCGGGTTGTCCACCGAGCCCTACTGGCTGCGTCAGGTACATGGTCGCGCGATCGTCCGCGCCGGCGCGGCGAGTCTGAACCGCGACGCCGATGGTGCCGTGGCGGATACGCCGGGCGCGGCCTGTGTCGTGATGACCGCCGACTGTCTACCGCTGCTCCTTTGCGACGCGCAGGGAACCCGCGTCGCCGCCGTCCACGCCGGTTGGCGGGGCTTGGCCGGGGGCGTGGTGGAGGCGGCGGTGGCGGCACTGGACATCGCACCGGAGCGCCTGCTGGTCTGGCTTGGCCCGGCGATCGGGCCCGCGGCCTTCGCGGTCGGCGACGAGGTGCGCGAGCGCTTCGTCGCAGCGGATGCGCGCGCGGCGGCGGCCTTTCGTCCAGGCCCGCGGACCGGCGCGGGAGAGTCGCCGGGCAGTCCCTGGTTCGCCGATCTGTTTCTGCTCGCGCGCCAGCGTCTGGACCGGCTTGGCATCGAACGGGTTTACGGGGGCGGAGACTGTACCTTCTCGCAGCCGCGACGGTTTTTTTCGTACCGGCGCGATGGCGTCACCGGGCGCATGGCCAGCCTGATCTGGCTCGCGCCGCGCGACGAAGATAGCGCCCGCGCGCAAGGCGCGAACCAAGCATGATTGTTCCGGATTCACAGAGAGAAAATCCATGTCAGATTGGAATATGTTGACTCTGGTGGGCGCCGACCGCCCGGGAATCGTCGCGCGGGTCACGCGCGCGCTCTACGAGGTCGGCTGTCATCTCGGCGAGGCGTCGATGATTCGGCTCGGCGGCAATTTCACCATCATGCTGATGGTGCGCGGCGAAGGGTCCGGTCGGGAGATCCTGGACGCACTCGCTCCCGTGGCTGGCGAACTCGGTCTGCGCGTCCATCTGGATCAGGTGCATGGCGGATTGCACCAGCATCTGGTGCCGAATTTCCAGGTGCGGGTGACGGGGGCGGATCGCGCCGGCATCGTCGCCGAGGTGACCTGGATCCTAACCAATCATGGCTTCAACATCCTGGAACTTGAATCGGACGTGGCTGGCGACCAAGAGCGGCCGATCTATATCATGAACATCCAGGGTTTCTGCGCCGAGACGCTGGAAACCCTGGAGTCCGCGCTTTCGCCTCTCGTCGAACAGGGCGTATCCGTGGATGTTTCGCCCGTCGACTTACTGATCGGTTGACCGATGGCCATTCTGGACATTCTCAAACTCCCCGATCCCCGACTGAAGCAGGTGTCGGCGCCCGTCGAGCGTTTCGATGACGAACTGCGGGCCTTTGTCGCGGATCTGGAAGAGACGCGCCAGGACGGCCCCGCTGCGGTCGGCATTGCCGCGCCTCAGGTCGGACGCTTTCAGCGCATCGTGATCGTCGACGTCTCGGGGCGGCCCAAAACCCCGAATCACGGCTATCTGGTGCTAGTGAATCCGGAGATCGTGCACTGGGATGGCTATGCGATCGGGCGCGAGGGCTGTCTGTCGGTGCCGGACTACACCGGCAATGTGATCCGCGCGACCAGCATCCGTCTCAAGACACAGGATCCCGATGGCCGGGAACATGAATTCGCCATGGAGGGATATGAAGCGCGCGCGGTCCAACATGAATTGGATCATCTCGACGGACTGCTGTTCGTCGACCGCGTGGTCAGCCGGCGGACCGACCTCTACCGGCGGAAAGTCTACAAAACCTGAACATTTCAACGCTGCAACCGTGTCAGTTCCGATGTGTGTCGGCGCCAGAGAGGCCGGTCCGTCGCGGAAAACGACGCATGCCAGACTCGACGCGGCTGAAAATTGACTATTGTTAAAGAGTACTGCCCATGAAACAGCGCCTGTTCCGATTCCTGCCGGTTGCGATGCTGCTGTTGGCGGCCTCGGCCGCCCTTGCCGTTCCGCATCCAATCCCGCTGTCGGAACTCTTCCCGAATCCGGGACACACCAAATCGGCGATCGTCATCAACAAGGTGCTGGAACGCTATCACTACCGCAAGGTGAATCTCGACAAGACCTTTGCGCGTCAGGTGTTGGATAAATACCTGGAAGCCCTGGACCCCAACCGTTCCTTCTTCCTGGCCCGCGATGTGGAGCGGTTCGAGAATGGCGCCCGTCATCTCGACGACAGCCTGCGCCGGGGCGATCTCGATATCGCCTTCGATATCTTTCGCGTCTATCGCATGCGGGTCGACGAGCGGGTCGCACATGCGCTCAAACTCCTGGAAGGCACGTTCGATTTCACCCGGACGGAGTCCTACGCCTTCGAACCCGCCGATCCCCGTTGGGCGACCGACAGCGCCACCCTCGACGATCTGTGGCGCAAACGGGTGATGAACGACTTCCTCACCCTGCGTCTGGCCGACAAACCGGACGCAGAGATTCGCGAGCGTCTGCAAAAGCGCTACGAGGGGCTTGCCCGGCGGATTCATCAGTTCGATGGGGACGATGTCTTCCAGACCTTCATGAATGCCTACACGCAGACGCTGGAGCCGCATACCAGCTTCATGTCGCCAGACACCTCCGAGAATTTCGACATCAGCATGAAGCTGTCCCTGGAAGGCATCGGCGCGGTGCTGCGCGGCGATAACGAATACACCGTCGTGCAGAGCACGGTTCCCGGCGGTCCCGCTCGCGACTCCGGCCAGATCCACACGGGCGATCAGATCGTGGGCGTTGCCCAGGGACTCGACGGCCCGATGGAGGACGTGGTCGGCTGGAGGCTGGAGGACGTGGTGGACAAAATCCGGGGGCCGAAGGGTTCCGTGGTGCGTCTGCAATTGCTCTCGAAGGCCAGCGGTTCAACCGGTCGGGCGCGCGAGATTTCGTTGGTTCGCAATGAAATCAAGCTGGAAGATCAGGCCGCCAAGAGCTTTGTCGTAGAGGATCTCGCCAACGGCCCCGGACTGAAGATCGGCGTGGTGGAAATCCCCGCCTTCTATCGCGATTTCGCGGCGGAAGGATCCGGCAATCGCGATTTTCGCAGCACGACCCGCGACGTGCGCCGTTTGATCGACGATCTGGTCGCGCGCGGCGTCGCCGGCATTCTGATCGACCTGCGCGGCAATGGCGGCGGCTCGCTGGCCGAAGCCACGTCGCTGACCGGTCTCTTTATCGACACCGGACCCGTGGTTCAGGTCAAGGATGCCTTCGGCAAGGTCGACATCGAGGCGGATACCGATGCTGGCGTGGCCTATTCCGGACCGCTGGCCGTTCTGGTCGATCGCGACAGCGCCTCCGCCTCGGAGATTTTCGCCGCCGCGATCCAGGACTACGGGCGGGGTCTGATCATCGGCGAACCGACATTCGGCAAGGGAACGGTACAAACGCTGATCGATCTCAACCGCTATGTGCCCGGCGAGGCCAACGATCTTGGCCGTTTGCGGCTGACCATGGCCGAATTCTTCCGGATCAACGGCGGCAGCACCCAGTTGCGCGGCGTCGAACCCGATATCCGTTTTCCGAGCGCGGAGTATCTGAAGGAGCACGGCGAACGCTCGCTCGACAATGCGTTGCCCTGGACGCGGATTCAGGCCGCCGCCTATCAGGGCAACGGCCTGGTCGGGGTGGATCTGTTGACGCGCCAGTCCGCCGAGCGGATTGCCCGCGATTCCGGTTTCAAGATGCTCACCGAGCGCAGCAAAATGATGCGCGAGATCGAGGAGCAAACGCAGGTCTCGCTGCGCGAAACCGAACGGCGCACGGCTGACGAGCAACGCGAGCGCGCATTCAAGAACGATCAGGACAGCTTTCTGCGCGCGCGGGGAATCACGCCCGTGGACGAGGACGCGGAGCAGATCGACGAGGATGCACTGGACGTGCAGCGCAAGGCCATCGCGCGCATCGAGGTGGACGAAGCGGCGCGCATCCTGATCGATGGCGTGCTGCTGGAACGCGCCAAACGCCCCATGGCCGTGATGAGAGACTGAGATTGAACGACTCGCAAGCGACGCTGGAACGGCGGATTGCGCGGCTGGCGGCCGCGGGTGGCAGCGCCACCTTCGCCGGCAATCGCATCGGTCTGGAGAAAGAAGGTCTGCGCGTCTCGGCGAATGGCGGACTCGCCGAGACGCCGCACCCGTCCGCCCTGGGCGCGGCGCTCACCCATCCCTACATCACCACGGATTTTTCCGAGGCACTGATCGAACTCATTACGCCGCCGCTGAGCAGCGGACAGGCGGCGCTGGAATTTTTGAAGGACATCCATTGTTATGTCTACCGGCATCTTCCGGATGAACTGCTCTGGGGCACCAGCATGCCCTGCATCCTGTCGCGTGCCGGCGAGATTCCGCTCGCCCAGTATGGAACCTCCAACGCGGCGACCATGAAAACCGCCTATCGGCGCGGTCTCGGCAATCGCTACGGACGCACCATGCAGTTGATTGCCGGGGTCCACTTCAATTTTTCGTTCGCGGACGCCTTCTGGGATCTCTACCAGGACCAGGAGGCGGTCGCGGGCGAGCGCGTCGGATTTCGCGCCGAGGCCCAGATGGGCATGATCCGCAACCTGCAGCGCATCGGCTGGCTCGTGCCCTATCTGTTCGGGGCCTCGCCAGCGGTCTGCGCCAGTTTCGTGCAGGGGCGCGAGACCGATCTCCAGCATTTCGATGCCGATACCCTCTTCGATCCGCACGCAACCTCGCTGCGCATGGGCGACATCGGCTATCAGAACAAACAGGAGGAAGGGACGGGCATCAAGGCCAACTACGACAGCCTCGACGCCTATGTACGCAGTCTGACCTGGGCCATCCAGACGCCCTGTCCGCAATACGAGGCCATCGGGGTCAAGGTCGGCGACCGCTACGAGCAGCTCAACGCCAACGTGCTCCAGATCGAAAACGAATACTACAGCACGGTGCGACCGAAGCAGATCACGGACTGGATGGAGAAACCGACCCTGGCCTTGCGTCGGCGCGGCATTCGCTATATCGAACTCCGCTCGCTGGATGTCAACATCTTCGAGCCGGTGGGCGTGGGCGACGAACAACTGTTGTTCCTCGACGGCCTGATGCTCTACTGCCTGCTGCTCGGCAGCCCGAGGATCGGCGCGCGCGAGCGTCGGGACATCGACGAGAATCAGGTGCTGACCGCCCATCGCGGCCGTGAGCCGGGGCTGGCGTTAGTCCGCGACCGACACCCGGTCACCTTGCGTCAGTGGGCGGGCGAGATTCTTGCCGGCATGGCGGCGGCGGCGGAATTGCTGGACGGCGCGGCGAATGGCCCGCGCTCCGAGAATTTGCGGCGGCAGCAGGAAAAGGTCGACCATCCCGACCTCACGCCCTCCGCGCGGATCCTGGAGACGATGCGGGAGCGGCGCGAAGGATTTTTTGCCTTTTCGCAACGGCTTGCCGAGGAGCATCGTCGCGACCTGCGGTCATCGGAACTGAGTCCTGAACGTCAGGCGTTGTTCGATCGGTTGGCGGTCGACTCGCTCCGGCAACAGCGAGAGATCGAAGCCGCGGACGATCGGAGCTTCGACGACTTTCTGGATGCCTATTTCGCCCAAGGCCATTAGGCGATTTTCGGGAGCATTCATAAACCGCATTCAGCCACGAAAAAAGCCCCGTCGCGACCGCGACGGGGCTTTTGCCTGAGCGGCGGATTGCCGCCGATGGCGATCGTTCAACCCATTACTGCACGGAGGGCGAGGTCGTCGCGGGCGCGCACGGCGCATTGGCGTTCATACCCCGGCCCGCATCGAAGCTGTGCGCGGCATACTGGGCACGACGCTGCTCCTGCTCGCTCTTCATGGCCGCGCGACGCTCTTCCATCTGCTGTTTCGCCTGGGCGCGACGGGCTTCCATTTCCTTGATTCGGGCCTCGAACGCTTCAGGCATGGCCGGACGCTCACGGTTCATCTCGGGCATCTCGGGCATAGCTGGATACTGTCCGAATTCTGGCATCGGCGGCATATCAGGGCGATTCGGGAACTGGCCGAACGCGGGCATTTCGGGCATGGCGGGGTGCTGGCCGAACTCAGGCATCGGCGGCATGTCAGGCCGATTCGAGAACTGGCCGAACGCGGGCATCGGCGGCATGTCAGGTCGGTTCGGGAACTGACCGAACGCGGGCATCTCGGGCATGACGGGATATTGTCCAAACTCCGGCATCGGCGGAACGTCCGGGAAGGCGTGACCGGCACCGAATGGACGGCCCGTTACCGGCCTGAAATTCTCAGCGCCCTGCTCGACCGCCGCCGGTTGCGGCGCCTGCGTCATGGCGGAGGCCTGGGGAGGAGCGGTATACCAGGCACCAGCCGTGGAGGCGGCGGCAGCGAGGGCGAGGATGGAAGCGGCTTGGATCAGCTTGGACATAGGACACACCTTGGTGATGGAAGACAAAGAAACGAACGCGCAAACGGCTATGCAATATCCTGATCGATCAAACCGCATCCAGCATGACAGGCGCTGTTTTCGAGTGGCATCGGCTTTGCGTTAGCCATTGACCGTTGCGGCAGAGACGGTTTCGGTTTTTTAATTTTTTACATCAACAGTGCGAACCACAGACGATTCAGGCTCTTCAGGGACGAGTGCCTGCGTGATCAAGCAGCGGTTTTCGCTCAGAACGGGGTTAGTATATAAGCATCTTATGAAATAGCAATAGACGAATTTCGCCGATTGCTTCGGTCTGGCATCCGGAGTGCCGAGTACAACTCGGCGATTCCAGGGCCGGACCGATACTCAAAAGAGTCGATTCAACCCATTGAGCGCCGCGACCCGATAGGCTTCGGCCATGGTGGGATAGTTGAAGGTGGTCTCGGTGAAATAGCGAATGGTATTCGCCGCGCCACGCTGGGACATGATGGCCTGACCGATATGCACGATCTCGGCCGCCTGTTCGCCGAAGCAGTGGATGCCGAGGATCTCCAGCGTCTCGCGATGAAACAGCAGCTTGAGCATGCCGACGGTATGTCCCGTGATCTGGGCGCGGGCGATGCTTTTGAAGTCCGCTTGCGCGACCTCGTAGGGGATCTGGCTGGCGGTGAGTTCGCGTTCGGTGCGGCCGATGGAACTGATCTCGGGCACGGTGTAGATCCCGGTCGGGAATTCCTCGATCAGCGACCAGTCGCAGTCCCCGTCGGCGATATGAGCGCCCACGAAACGTCCCTGATCATAACTGGCGCTGGCCAGCGCAGGCGCGCCAACCACGTCGCCGACCGCGTAGATGTGGGGCAGGGCGGTCTGATAGCTGGCGTTCACATCCAACTGGCCCCGCTGATTTGGGGTCAGGCCGATAGCGTCGAGCCCCAAGTCATGAGTATTGCCGGTGCGCCCGTTCGCCCACAGCAAGATATCGGTCTTGAATTTCTTGCCGGACTCGCAATGCAGCACCACGCCATCCGCGCCGGCCTCCACGCGCCGATAGGTCTCGTTGTGCCGGATCACGACGCCCTGCTGACGCAGGCGATAACTGAGCGCGTCGGTGATCTCGTCGTCGAGAAAGGAGAGGAGCCGGTCACGGGTGTCGACCAGATTCACCTTCACATCGAGCGAGCTCATGATCGAGGCGTACTCGCACCCGATGACCCCTGCCCCATAGATGGTGATCGATCTTGGCGTATGCGGAAGCGCGAGCACCGAGTCGCTGTCGCGGATCCGGGGATGGCTGAAATCCAGCTCGGGCGGATGATAGGGTCGCGAACCGGTGGCGATCACAATATGTTGCGCGCGCAGTCGATCGGTCAGGCCGCCGGGGCGTCGCACTTCCAGCAGATCGGGCTCCAGAAAACGCGCGTGCCCGAAAATAACCTGAACCCGGTTGCGTTGGTAATAGCGATAGCGGGTACGGACCTGCTCGTTGATGACGCCATCCGCCGCCCGCAGCAGATCCGGAAATTCCACCTCGATCTGGTGCTGCGTGTGCTGGAAGAGTGGATTGCGGCGGTAATCCGCCAGCATCTGGATCGAGTGACGCAGCGCCTTGCTCGGGATCGTGCCCCAATGGGTGCAGCCGCCGCCGACCGCGTCGTGGGCCTCGATGACCGCGATCCGCTGACCGGCCTTGGCCAGCTTCATCGCGGCCCCCTCGCCGCCGGGTCCGGTGCCAATCACGATGCTGTCGAAGTCTTGCGTGGCCATCGATTCAGGGTTCCATTGTCAGTTTCTAACGAAGGTCAAGGCTAACACGGGAGCCCCCGAATCCGGCGACGGTCACCGCCGTGATCAAACGCGGCCGGCACGCCTGATGCAATCCAGATAGTCGTTTTCGTTGAAGGGCTGCCGGTCGTGCTGGAGTTTCCAGAGACTCTCCGCGAGACACGCCATGATGCGGTGCTCCGCCTCGTGGGCGTCGCCGGTGCGCCGCGCCAGGTTCCGATACAATTTCCGGATGCCCGCGGGCTGATCGATGCTCAATTGCTCCAGAATGACCATGTGCAGCCCCAGATGCAGGAATGGGTTGGCTTCGCCCTGCTCGGGGGGAAAATCACGCTCCAGCGCGCTGTCCTCCGCTTCGAGAAACGGCTGATACTCCGGATGTTGCCGCAGGATTCCGACGATCTGTCGTTCCAGTGGTTCCAGCGGTTGTTCGGCCCTGGCCTTCTTCCAGGCCTGGATGAAAACGTCTCGATGGCTGTTGCGATCCGAGGAAAACATGGTGTGCGTGACGTCTCGCTAAAAAATGGTGGATGGGCACGCAGATGGAACTTGATCAGAATCCGGCAGCGTCGGATCGGGTCGTCAAGCCGCGCCATCCTCAATCCGGCCTTTTGTCCGGAAACTCGCACAGATCGGCAATGATGCAATGCGGACAATGCGGCGTGCGGGCGACACAGACATAGCGACCGTGCAGGATCAGCCAATGGTGGGCGTCTTTCTGGAAGGGCTTTGGGACATGCCGCAGCAATTGCTGTTCGACCGCCAGCGGGGTCTTGCCTTCGGCGAGCCGGGTCCGGTTGGCCACTCGAAAGATATGCGTATCCACGGCGATGGTCGGTTCGCCGAACGCCGTATTCAAGATCACATTCGCGGTCTTGCGACCGACTCCAGGCAGCGCCTCCAGCGCCTTGCGCTCGCGCGGCACCTCGCCGCCATGCTCGGCGATCAGGATGGCGCAGGTCTTGAGGATATTCCGGGCCTTGCTGTTGAAGAGCCCGATGGTGCGGATGTGCGACTTGAGTCCCTCCTCGCCGAGCGCCAGGATCTCCGCGGGAGTCCGGGCGAGCGGAAAGAGGCTGGCCGTGGCTTTGTTGACGCTCCTGTCGGTCGCCTGAGCCGAGAGGATGACCGCGATCAGTAACTCGAAGGGCGTCTCATACATCAGTTCGGTGGTGGGCGCGGGGTTGGCGTTGCGCAGACGCTCAAAGATTCGGTGGCGTTTTTCTTTATTCATTGCTTGAATTGTGTCTCGCTCTGTCGTGCGATGCGACTCGAACGATCCGTGATCGGCAACACCGACCATGATCGAGCCATCCCACCCGATTCCTGCCCAGCACAGAGGTTCGTCGAACGGATGATCTACTCTTTTTCGAGTGTCCTGTTGCTGCTCTTGCTGCTTGCTCCCACCGTCGCCTGGAGCACGCCAAAAGATCAGTCCCAACCCGCGAATGTCGCCGAAACCGTCGACGCCGCGCCACCTCGGCCAGCCTTGCCCTATCCGCCCAACCGAACACGCCCAAGCCGCGCCCAGGTCGCCGCACTGATCCCCGCGGTAGCAAGCCGATACGGCGTCGAGGAGGCACTGGTACGCGCTGTCGTCGCCGCCGAATCCAACTACAACGCCCATGCGGTGTCCAGTGCCGGCGCGGTCGGCCTGATGCAGTTGATGCCGGCCACCGCATCGGATTATGGCGTCTCCTCGGCGGACGCGCTCTTCGATCCCCAGACCAACCTCCGCACGGGGACGCGACATCTCAAGCGACTCCTAAACAAATATAATAACGATTACGGTCGAGTGATCATGGCCTACAACGCTGGCGAGGGCGTGGTCGATCGCACCAACAGCCAGGTCACCTATCTGGAGACACTCAACTATACCGAGGCCGTGATCAACAATTATCGTCGTCACGGCGGCACCGCACCCACGCAAGCGGCGCTCAAGCAGGTTCGCACGCTGCGCGGCGTGCGCAATACCGGGAAGGCACGGCGCCTGCTCAAAAAATATCTCGATCCCTCTCTGCTGTCGCTGAACGTCAAACCGACGCTCAGTGCCCGTTATTTGGATCCGTCGCTGCATGAAGTGGGTCCGAAAAGCAAACCCATGTTCGAGTTGGAGACGAGTGTCATTCGTTGACATGCGTCGTGGGAGACCCGAGAAATTCGCCGGGCGATAACAGAGCAGGCATCCAGATGAGACCCTGTTCCGCTATCATGCTGACTGCTGCCCACGATGATCGACTCGGGCAGGCGGGCGACGGCGAACCAAGGCCAGGGTATATTCAAATGAATCCAACGCTTCAAAAATTAAGGGAACTTGCGCAGGAAAGCGTCCTGATCGCTCAGGACTCCGAATTGAAGGAGCGGCATGTCTATTCGTCATGCGCTCAGCTGGCTGCGCCGCTCATCCGCGCCTTCAAGGATGTCGAAAACGAATACGTTCGCATCTCCGTCCTGCGTCAAATCTGGCCCGATGACTATGATCGTCGGGACGATCGGGTATCAGGGCTGCTGATGTCGATGCCAGGACCGGAGCGGGCGCCGTATGGCCTGAAATTAGCCATGCCGCATGGCTTTCTGAGCTTCGAGGCGACCCTCCGCAAAGATGGCTCGCCGGTGTTCACCTGCATCCGGGAGACCGACGGTCAGCGACCGCTTTCGATGGACTTTCCCGATAGCGAGCACTGGCTTGAGTATTTCTACAAGATCGTCGCGGATGTGGTCGAGCTTTAAGGCGATTTCCTGAAAAGTGCATAGCCATATTCTTGCCGAACTCTGAACGAAGACCGGGCGCGAACCTGGGAGCGCCGACCTCCGGTCGGCGTCAACCGATCACCCCCGCCACCCGGCCAGAATCTCCATGCAGATCCGATTCATCTCCGCCGCCCGCTCCGGGCTGTCGGCCTCGGTATAGGCGCGCAACTCGGGCGCATTACCCGATGGGCGCAGATGCGCGATCTCGCCGCTGACAAAGGTCATCCGCAGGCCATCGGTCGTATCCAGGTCGGCAACCGCGCCGAACCGCACACCAAACGCCGCTTCGATGGCCGCCTTATCCCGCTGGACATCGCCGCTGGACAGCGCCGCGATACCGGCCCGGGCGATCTCGGTCGGGAAGTCCTTGAGACGATCGCTGTGGGTGAAGCGGCCCGGCAGATCGCGGGCGAGCGCGGACAGCGGCTTGCCCTGTTCGACCGCGGCCAGCAGGATGGTCACTGCAACGATGACGGCGTCGCGGGTCGGTAGCGCCGCCAGCACGCGGCCGTCGCGCTCGATGTCCGTGCCAAGCAAAAAACCGCCGTTGGCCTCGTAACCGACCACGGGAGTCAGACCTTCGTCCATCGTCTGCAACATGCCCTCGATGACGAATGGCGAGCCGATCCGAGTGCGTCTCACCGACGCGAAACAGCCGCATTTTTCCACCGCCGTGTTGCTGCTCACCGGAGTCACCACGCCACGGGCACCGAGTTGGCGCGCGCAGAGCACGCCGGCGATATCCCCGCGCAACCAGGCGCCCGTTTCGTCGCCGATCAGCGGGCGGTCGCCGTCGCCATCCGCCGATACCAGCGCATCGAACTGGCCGCTCGCGGCCCAGTCGCGGGCCAGGACCACATCCTCGGGGCGGATCGCCTCGGTATCGACCGGGATGAAGACATCCGAGTATCCCAGCCGGTCGACCCGCGCGCCCAGACCCGCGAGCACTTCGACATAGGCCTCGCGCGCCACGCTGGAATGCTCATACACGCCCACTCTCAGACCCCGGAGACAATTCGCCGGGAAAAACCCCAAATAACGGTCAACATATTCACGGTAGGCGATCGGGTCCGGATCCGGCAGCGCCGCGCCCTGCCCCACCGCAAAGCCGCCGAGGGCATCGAACAGACCCTCCGGACGCCGGACCTCCTGAAGGCTGATACCTTCCTCGTCGCGCTTGAGAATTTCGCCCGTCGGCAGATTGAACTTGATGCCATTGCGATCGTCGGGGATATGGCTGCCGGTCACCATGAGGGTCGGCATGCCACGCGCCATGCCATGAACCACGAGCGCCGGGCTGGGGATCGAGCCGAAATTGCGCGGACGACAGCCGAGATCGAGGACGGCCGCAGCGCAGGCATTCATGATGCGCGGCGAACTGGGACGCAGATCCCCCGCGATCCCAACCTCCTGACCCGACACCAGGATTCCGGCGGTCTTGAGATAGCCAAGAAAACCTGCCGTATAGGCATAACAGACCCAATCGGTCATGTCCGCGGCTAGCCCACGGGCGCCGCTGGTGCCAAACTTGACGCCGCTCTCGTTCATCAGATCGCCAATACGCATGCTCGCTTCCCCGCGGAGAACCCTTGCCGGCTGAAGGTGATTCGTTTCAAAACGCAATCTTACCGCAGTCATTCCGCGCATTTTCAATCTTACAGCGACCGCCCCTTGTGAAAGACGGAACCCGATCGTATTTCAAGAGGGCTGTCGACCGGTCAAACCGCGCGCAGGGTTGCAGACCTTGGTGATGAGCGTTTTCGCTTCGCGGTGACTCGCGGGACCGGCCAGCCGGGGCCGACAAGAAGATAACAACGCATGCGGCTCGGCCTGCATCGTCATCGCCCGTGCGACCGAGCAAACATCAATCATAACGAGGAGCCATCATGACCGTGACGAAACCATTCCTCCCGCTCGCATCGTCCGCCGCCTTGGTTCTGGCGCTGACCCAAACGCTATCGGCGCCCAGCGCGACCGCCGCCGAACCGCAACCCGCGCCCACGAAGGCCGCCGAGCCCGCGGCTCCAGCCCCTTACCCAGCCAGTGCGAAACCAGCCGATGCCACGCCGACACCGGCCGAAACCGCTCGCGCCGAAGCTAAAGAGCGTCGCGCGGCCATGCTGGCGGAGCGCAAAAAGCGTTACGACGAATTACGCGCGAGTGCCGCCGAGATGGGGGTGGAGATGCCCGAATCGCCGCCCTGGGAAACCCTGCCCGAGATGGCGGTTCCGCACGATATGCGGAATGAGGATAACGCCGCGATGAACCAGTGGCGTGAAGACATGAGAGCACGGATGCAAGAGCGGATGCGCGCCATAACCCCCGAGGAGCGGCAGGCCATGCGCGAGGAACGCTGGAAGCGGATGCGCGCGGACGCGGCCGAACGCGGCATCGAGATGCCCGAGACGCCGCCTTGGGAAGAAGCCGAAAAACGCCGCCAGGAGATGGAAAAACGCTTTGAGGAATACCGCAAGACCGTCGAACAGATGACCGACGAGCAACGTGAAGCGGCCCAGGCACTCTTCGGGCGCACTCCGGAAAGGATGTCGCGCCCCATGCCTTATCCTGACGCCGGCCCCGCTCAGGAATCCTGGGGCTATCCGGGCGATGGCGCGTATCGCAACGCTCCACGCGGCATGATGCATCCGCACATGATGCCCTACCCGGAAGCTCCGGGCTACGATCAAGGCCCGCCGCCCTGGTCGACTGGCAACTGAGGATCGAGAGATCCTAAGGGCCGGATCACTGCGATTAAGTTAAGCCGTTCGTGGCGAGCCCTGAGCCCGTCGAAGGGTCGAACCATGAACGGCTTAACTTTCAGGCCACCAGAATTTTCCATTCACCCTTCGACCCTTCGGCTCCGCTCAGGGCTCAGGGCGAACGGAAAATCGGAAAATCGTATGTGGACAGTTACTAAGGACCGGATTCATGCGCAACGCTCGCTGCGCATGGCGCCAATGAATCAGGAGCGAGAACTGCCTATTCCCGTCACGCTGTCAGCGGCACTGTCCACGAGATTGGGATCGGGCACCTCAAGCCATCGATCAAGCAACCCCTGCACCGTTTCGACACCCTGTCGTTCCAACGCCGAAAACAACCGCACCGCAACCCGGCCATCGTCATTCGCGACCTCGCGTTCCACCGCGAGCCGAGTCGCCTGCGCGGCGCCCCGTTTCAGTTTATCCGCCTTGGTCAGCAGCAGCAGAATCGACCGCTCGCCCCGCCGGCCCCAGTCCAGCATCCGCCGATCGAACTCCGTCAGCGGGTGACGGATATCCATCACGATCACGAGCCCAGCCAGCGAACGGCGATATTCCAGATAATTCGCCAGATGCTGCTGCCATTGCAGCTTGATGGCCTCCGAGACCTTGGCATAGCCATAGCCGGGCAGGTCCACCAGGCGGCGTTCCGCGTCCAGTTCGAAGAAGATGATCTGTTGGGTACGACCAGGGGTCTTACTCGTTCTTGCCAGGCTCTTCTGATGGCAGAGCGTATTGATGGCGCTCGATTTACCCGCGTTCGAGCGCCCCGCGAAGGCGACTTCGCGACCGCTATCGGCGGGCGTCTGATCAAGCCGCGTGGCGGCGGTGAGAAAGTGGGCACGCTGATAGAAGGGATTCATCTGCATTGTCACGTTAGGCTCGGATCGCGGATCCAGTGGCCGGAAGCGCCGCCCGCTTTCTCCAGAAGGCGGACGTTCGAGATCGTCATCCCGCGATCGACGGCCTTGCACATGTCGTAAATCGTTAGCAGACTGACCTGGACGGCGCAGAGCGCCTCCATTTCGACGCCGGTCTGGCCCGTGGTTTCAACGGTTGCGCGACAATAAACCGAGCCGTCCTCGGCACGAATGGCCAGATCGATCTCGGCCCTGGTCAGACTCAAGGGATGACACAGCGGCACCAGATCGGCGGTCCGCTTTGCCCCCATGATCCCGGCGACGCGCGCGATTCCCAGCACATCGCCCTTGGCGTGGCCACCCGACTCGATCAGCGCGAGGGTGGCCGCCTCCATGCGGATCCAGCCCTCGGCCACCGCGCACCGCCGGCTCACGGCCTTGCCGCCCACATCCACCATGTGGGCCTCGCCCGCTGGCGTGAAGTGGGTCAGCGGCATTAGAAGGCCGGCTTTTCCGGGGCGTTCTCGAACATCTCGACGCTCGCCATGATTTCCTGACAGGCTTCGTCGCGACCGCCCCAACCGCCGACGCGCACCCACTTGCCCTCGTCGAGATCCTTGTAGTGCTCGAAAAAGTGCGCGATCTGATCCAGCAGATGCGGCGGCATATCGCGGAAACTCTCGACGTTACGATAGCCCTTGAACAGCTTGTCGACCGGCAGCGCGAGGATCTTGGCGTCGTCGCCAGACTCGTCGGTCATCGTCAGAACGCCGATGGGCCGGCACTTGATGACGGATCCGGAGATCAGCGGGTAGGGCGTCACCACGATCACGTCCACCGGGTCGCCATCCGACGACAGGGTGTGGGGCACATAGCCATAATTGCAGGGATAGTGCATGGCCGTGGACATGAAGCGATCGACGAACATGGCGCCGGTCTCCTTGTCCATTTCGTACTTGACCGGCTCGGCGTGGGACGGGATCTCGATGATCACGTTGATGATATTGGGGACGTTATCGCCCCGGGAAACCTTCGATAAATCCATGGATCGGCCTCAGTGGTTCAGCAGTGTAGGCGTCGCGGCTAAGCGTTCGGGCTCAATGCAAAAAGGCCCTGACGGGCCTGGCGCGACGTTCGATTGCCAATTGTAATCCATCCCAGACTTGGAAATCTCAATCCTTGCGCGCGGAACCCTAATCCAGGACGAGATGCGTTCTGTTACGTGATCGGCCAGCCGGCTGGCGGAGTCGACGCGGTTTAGGGCGTATCATCAATTGTATTCGTAGGGAATGACCGCCATCCCGCCAATATTCCAAGTTGGGGATCGATACGCTCGACATGGATGTCGCGCGGCATCCTTAGTAGGGGCGAATTCATTCGCCCCGACATCCTCGACATCCCCTGTATCCGCACAACCCACGCGGCGAATGAATTCACCCCTACAGGCCAGCGGGAATCCCACACAAATAGAATTGATGGCACGCACTAGCGTCCCGTTCCGGAAAAATCCTGCCCTGGCTGGAGCCCGAAGAACTTTTCCAGATCCAGTTCCCGAATCACGTCATCCACCGCGCCCCGACCATGCTCGCGTTGAATCTCGCCCAGAATCAGCCGGACGGCGTGGCGGTTATAACCGCTGCCGAACTGAAGCTGGGTACGAATCAGCTCGCGAGCATGGTCGAGCGTCATCGTCGATCAGACCTCGAACGTCCCGAGCTTGCGCGCCACCGGGGCATTCTTCAGCGTCACGTACTTCGGCAGGCCATGCTCGAATGGCGGATAGTCCTCGCCCTGGATCAGCGGGATCAGATACTCCTTGCAGACCGGGGTGATGCCGAAACCGTCCTCGGTGATGAAGTCGCGCGGCATGAATTTTTCGACATTGGCGACCTCCGACAGCGGCGCCTCGCCGACTTCCCAGGCATAGGGATCGCTGCTCAGACGCCGGACGGTCGGCATCACGGCATTGTGTCCGGCCAACGCGAATTCGACCCCGGCCCGACCCATGGCATACGCCTGCTCGACATCGGTCTTGGAGGCGAGATGGCGCGCGGCGCGCTGGAGATAATCGGCCACCGCCCAATGGAACTTGTAGCCGGTCGCGTCCTTGATCATGTTCGCAACCACGGGCGCGGCACCGCCGAGCTGGGCGTGACCGAAGGCGTCGCGCGTGCCCTGTTCGGCCAGGAAGCGGCCATCGGGATATTTGGCGCCCTCGGAGACGACGATGGTGCAGAAGTCGAAACGCTCGACCTTTTCCTTGACGGCGGCAATGAACCGCGCCTGATCGAATTCGATCTCGGGGAAGAGAATCATGACCGGGATGTTGTGGTCCTCGATCAGACCGCCAGCGGCGGCGATCCAGCCGGCGTGACGGCCCATGACCTCAAGGACAAACACCTTGGTCGAGGTCTTGCACATCGAGCGCACGTCAAACGAGGCTTCCAGCGCGGAGGTGGCAATGTACTTGGCGACCGAGCCGAAACCGGGGCAGTTATCGGTGATCGGCAGGTCGTTGTCGACCGTCTTGGGGACATGAATCGCCTGGACCGGATAGCCCAGCGCCTCGGAGAGTTGCGAAACCTTGTAGCAGGTGTCGGCCGAGTCGCCACCGCCGTTGTAGAAGAAATAGCCGATGTCGTGGGCCTTGAAGACCTCGATCAGACGCTCGTATTCGCGCCGGTTGGCCTCCAGACTTTTGAGCTTGTAGCGACAGGAACCGAAGGCGCCGGAAGGGGTGTAGCGCAGCGCGGCGATGGCCTCGTCGGATTCCTGGCTGGTGTCGATCAGATCCTCGGTCAGCGCGCCGATGATGCCGTTGCGACCGGCATAGACGTTAGCGATCTGGTCGGTGTGACGGCGGGCGGTCTCGATCACCCCGCAGGCGGAGGCGTTGATGACGGCGGTGACGCCGCCGGATTGCGCATAAAAGGCATTTTTCGCGGACATGGTTGTTCTCTCGTGCTGATTTCAGGTGTGCGGATGTCAGACTAAATGATGCATTGGCGCCACGGCCATCAGCGGCGCGCGCTAGGCAGATCGCCACGCTGTTCGGCGACATAATCGGCCTGGGCCTGAAGCAGCGCGACGGCGCACTCGGCCAGGTCGTCGTACTGCTCGATACCAGTGCCCATCTGCTTGTACGGCTTATAAAAAAACTGGCAGCGATAGGCACGCTCGCCGGCCTTGAAGATGACGAAGTTGCAACCGTCATCGGACTGCCAGTAGATCACCGGACAGGTCGTCAGCTCGCGATCGGAGGCGGCGAGACGGATCTCCGCGTCGGCGAGTTGGATCTCCAGGTCATGCCCGTAGCGCTCGCGGAGCGTGGTCCGCATCAGCCACTGCTCGGTTTCCGTGATGTCGGGGATGGTGGCCATATTGGGTTGTCGCTGGTCAGACGTTGTTCGATCAAGTATGGCGAGCGATGAACCGCGCTATCGCAAGCACTCCGTGAAAAATGCAGCAAGACTAACCAAAACGGACGCCAGTTCCAAATGTTAAACCGCGAGGACACCAGCCGCCGGCAATGACCGCCGTCCCCCGGTTCTCGTTTGGGCACCCCGCCGCCGTAGGAGCCCACTTGCGGGCGACGCGGTCGACATGGCGGCGCGGAGTCACCGGAAGCCTTTGCTCGCGGCCCATCGCATCGCCCGCAAGCGGGCTCCTACGAAGCGGTGTACGGCCGCGCCAGCGGCGGCAGATCCGCGCCCAGACCCAGGGCGCGGTCCATGAACAAACGTTTGAGCGGTGCGATTCGGTCAACGGTCGTCAGGCCCAGACCGCGTATGGCGGCCAGCGGTTGCCGGCTGTCGCCGAAGATCCGTTTGAAGACATCCATGGCGCCGAGCATCAGCAGATTGTCGCCACGACGCGCCCGCTCATAATGACGCAGTGTCCAGAGACCGGCGAGATCGCGACGGCGTTCGAGCGCCAGATCCAGGGTCGCCGCCAGTTCGGCTGCATCCAGAAAACCCAGATTGACGCCCTGCCCCGCCAGCGGATGGATGGCATGGGCGGCATCGCCGATCAATGCCAGTCCCGGTAGGACATACTGCTTGGCATGCTGTAACCGCAGCGGGACGGACGCGCGCGGTCCGTCCAGGATCAAGCGACCGAGACAGGACTCGGAGGCGTCGGTGACCGCCTCGGAGAACAGCGCGTCGTCCAGGCCCATGAGTTCGACCGCGCGCTCGTCGTCGGCGCTCCAGACGATCGAACAACGCCCGTCTGACAATGGCAGCAACGCCAGCGGTCCCGTCGGCAGAAAACGCTGCCAGGCGGTCTCCTGGTGCCAGTCGGCGGGCATGACGTTGGCGACGATCGCGCGTTGGTCATAATTCCAGCCCTCGGTCTGGATGCCGGCCAGATCGCGCACCAGCGAATCGCGGCCGTCGGCACCGACCAGCAGACGTGCGTCGATCGATCGACCGTCGGCGAACCGAATCCGCGCGGGCGGCTCGCGGCGGTCCAGATCCGCGATGACGGCGGGGCAGATCAGGGTGACGTCGGGGGATTGTTCCAATTGCTCCCAAAGCGCGAGCTGGATAACTCGATTCTCGACGATATGACCCAGATCCGCCTCGCCCAAATCCTGACTGTCGAAGTGAATCCGACCGCCGCCGACCGCGTCCCACACCCGCATCTGGCGGTAGGGACTGGCGCCGAGTTCCAGGATGCGCTCCCAGACGCCCAGGCGCCGGAGCATCCGCTGGCTGGCCCGACTCAAGGCCGAGACCCGCAGATCCACCTCGCCCGCCGGCCAGTCGCGACGTGGCGCGCGCGACTCGATCACGGCGATGGAGAGACCCTTGCCGGACATGGCGCAGGCAAAGGCCGCGCCAACCATGCCGCCGCCGACGACGGCGATATCGAAGGACTGCTCTGGCTCAGTCATTTACATGCTCCAATGAAAGTCCGCGCGCCAGATGCGGCAGGGGAACGTCCAGGCCCATGAAACGTCTGGCGAGCCGATGGCGCGCGCACGGCAGCAGATCCAGCCCAAGCAGCCCCGCCCCGCGGGCAAACCGAACCGGCGCCAAGGGGATGACGAAGAGTCGCGCCAGGGCGTCGGTCAGACTGGCGGTTCCGGCCTGATCGCGACCGCGCCAGCGCGCATACTCGGACAGGGTCGCGGCCGCACCAGGGTCGGCGCCCGTCACCGCACTCCGCGCCAGCACCTCGGCCAATGCCGCGACGTCCCGCAGACCCAGATTGAAGCCCTGGCCGGCGACCGGATGCAGGCTGTGCGCCGCGTTGCCGATCAGGACCAGACGCTCCTGCACCGGAGCGCGGATCAGCCGGAGTTTGAGCGGGTAGGCGCGACGCGCAGAGGCCCGAGTCAAGCGACCCAGCCGATACCCGAAGCGATCCTGGAGACGGTCCAGAAACTCAGCGTCCGAGAGCGCCAGCAGATCGGCGGTCTCGTTCTCGCGACAGGTCCAGACCACCGAATAGCGCCCGCCGGTCATGGGGAGCAACGCCAGAGGGCCAGAATCGGTGAAACGTTCGAAGGCCACGCCAGTCCGGGGGCGATCCGGCGTGACCGTAGCGATGATGGCATCCTGACCATAGGCATGCTCCCGCGCCTTCAGACTGAGCCGTTCGCGGATGGCCGAATCGCCGCCGTCGGCGGCGACCAGCAAACGGGTGCGCAGATGACGGGTCTCCCCGTCCACCTGGACATCCAGATCCACCCCGTCGCCATGCACGCGATGCTCGATCAGCCGCGCGGGGCAGAGGAGTTCGATGTTGTCGGCATGATCGAGCGCCAAACGGATCGCCACGCCCATGGCGCGCGCTGGCACGACAGCGCCCAGCGTCGCGACGCCTTCCTCGGCGCGATCGAGCCGGGCGATGCCGTATTGCCCCCGTTCGGAGACATGCACCTTCAGGATCGGCTCCGCCTCGGGCGCCATATCCGGCCACAGGCCCATGGCCTCGAAAATCCGCTGGCTGCCTAGCGAGAGCGCGATGACGCGCTCGTCGTAACTGGGATGTTGCGCGGCAACCGTCGGTACCGCCTCGATCAGCGCGACCCGCAGTCGGGTGCTGGCCAGGGCAGAGGCCAGACTGCCGCCGACCAGACCGCCGCCGATAATCGCTACGTCGTATTCGTGCAGCATTGCCAAGCTCATCTGCTCCATCGTTAGCGCACCCGTTCTTCAACGTGCTTGACGAGACCCCGCCATCAACGCCTCGATCTCGTCCGGCTGCGTGGGAGCCGCCGCGGAGAGAATCTCGTTGCCCTCCTCTGTGATCAGCACATCGTCCTCGATCCGGATGCCGATCTTGCGATAGGGTTCCGGCACCGCTTCCGTGTCCGGCATGTACAGCCCCGGCTCCACGGTCAACACCATGCCGGGCTCGAAGACGCGCCAGGCGCCAGCGTGTTTGTAGGCGCCGACATCGTGCACGTCCATCCCAAGCCAATGGCCGGTGCGGTGCATGTAATAGGGCTTATAGGCTTCCTCCTGAATGAGCGGATCGACCTCGCCACTCAGAATGCCAAGCCGGACCAGACCCTCGGTCAGCACCCGTACCGCCGCGTCGTGCGGTTCGTTCCAGCGGCTACCCGGACGGGCCTTGTCGATGGCCGCCTGCTGGGCCTTGAGCACCAGTTCGTACAGTTCGCGCTGGGGCGGGCTGAAACGGCCGTTGACTGGAAAGGTGCGGGTAATATCGGAAGCATAGCCGTCAAGTTCGCAGCCCGCATCGATCAGCACCAGATCACCGTCGCGCAGCACGGCGTCATTGGCGATGTAATGCAGCACACAGGCGTTCGCGCCGCCGCCCACGATCATCGGATAGGCGTTGAAGCGGGCGCCGGCGATGGCGCAGGCATGCTGAAATTCGGCCTCCAGATCCAGTTCCTTCACGCCGGGGACGCAATGGCGCATCAAGCGTCGATGGGCCTGAGCGGAGATGCGCGCGGCCCGGCGCATCAGGGCGGCCTCGGTCCTGCTTTTGCGCAACCGTTGCTCGTGCAGCAGCGATTCGATGGCGATGAAGGTGTCGGGGGCGACCGCGCCGGTGCGAATCTTGGCGCGGACCCGATTCACCCAACCCATCACCCGCTGATCGAGACCCGCGTCGGTGCCGATCGGATAGTACAGCCGGGTCCGCCCGTCGATCAGGGTTGGCAGGATCTCATCCAGCGCGTCGAGGGGATGGGCCTGATCGGCGCCAAAGCGCTCGGTCGCGCCTTCGAGACCGAGACGCGCCCCATCCCACTGTTCGCGCTCCGCGTCACGGGGTCGACAGAAAAGAATGAATTCGCCTTCCTTGCGCCGGGGCACAAAGACCGCGAAGGCGTCAGGCTCCGGAAAACCGGAGACATAGCTGAAATCGCTGTTCTGACGAAAAGGATAATGAACATCGCGATTGCGGATCGCCTCGCGCGCCGCCGGCAGGATCGCGAGCCCTTCGGGACCGATGGATTTCAACAGGGCACGCCGACGGCGTTTGTATTCGGTCGCGTTCATGGCTGCCCGGACGCGTCGCCTGGACTCGCCCGCTCGTCATGAATCAGCATTGCCGCCACACGGATAAATTCGATCACTTCGGCCAGCGCCTCCTCGTTTTCTTCGACATCGTCAAGATCATCGAGGTCCATCCGCGTCAGATCGGTAAAATCTCGCAGAATCTCGCGGGTCTGCTCGGAGAGATCGGACACCGCCACGCCCAGTACGCCGAAGGCGAAGAGGAATCCCCGCACCCAGTCATAGAGCGCGGTTGCGCGCTCGGCTAGCGGACGGTCGTCGTCCGGCAAGAGCGGATGGAAGCCCAGATCCGGATCGCGTATCCCGTTTTGAGTCGCGGTCGCCAGATCGCTCAGACCTTCGCGGACCCCGGCGAGCCGCGGATCGGCGGGCTCCGCAGGTTCCGCAGCGGGCAGGAGTTGCAGAAACCAGGCGTTCAGCGGATCCGGATCGCCACCGCAGAGGAGACCGCACAGGATTCCATGTGCTTCGCCGGGTGACGGATTTAAAGGGCTGACCTCCAACAAGCGGCCAACCTGATCGTAGTCGATGTCCGTGGAAACCTCCGTACCCTGGGGGATACGCCCAAATGTTGAGAAATAACCGCTAAATCATAGCATGCGCTTCCGCCCGATTGACCGCTCACGACGCCCCTTCTATAGTGCAGGGAATTTCAACGGAGCCGCGGACTTTGGCCAACTTCGACCTCGACGAACTGGAGCAGCAGGTAAACGCCCTGATCCGCCTGAATCAAC
The DNA here is from genome assembly GCF_000227745.2 of Thiocystis violascens DSM 198. Taxonomy (NCBI): domain Bacteria; kingdom Pseudomonadati; phylum Pseudomonadota; class Gammaproteobacteria; order Chromatiales; family Chromatiaceae; genus Thiocystis; species Thiocystis violascens. Next base: position 3,701,476 of record NC_018012.1, read on the forward strand.
GGCTCCGGGAGGAAAATCTCACCCTGCGCGCGCGCCAGGAAACCCTGGTCGCCGAACGCGGCGAATTGATCGAAAAAACCGAGCAGAGCCGTAGCCGCGTCGAAGCCATGCTGTCCCGGTTGCGCGCAATGGAGGAAAATTTGTGAGCGACGAGCCGCTGCAGGTCAGTATCAAAATCCTGGAAAAAGAGTATCGGATCGCTTGTGCGCAACATGAACAGGAGGATTTGAAGGCGTCGGCCCGTCTGCTCGACCATCGCATGCGCGAGATTCGTCAAAATGGCCGGGTGATCGGCACCGACCGCATCGCGGTGATGGCGGCGTTGAACATCGCGCATGACCTCATTCAGCTTCAACGCGCGCAGCCTGGACTCGACCCGGATGCCGGTCGGCGTCTACGCGAACTTCAGGAGCGGATCTCGATGGCGCTCGCCAACGAACCGCCCGCTGAACAACCCGCCGAAACCCCTCTTGCAGAACCTGCGGAACCACTGCTGGACGCCTCGAATGAAAGGGTATAGCCTTATTCCCAAGACACCCCCTGTAGCGCTCGATCACGGCCTGGGTATTTTCTTGAGCCTAATTGCTACCCAGGGGATGAGGACCGCTTGGCTGTTGCGCATGTCCGTCATCGAGCGGAAAGCCTGAAGCCGAGCCAATTGTCCCCACTTGAACCGCTTGGTTCAAGAACGAAGGCCGATAACGGCGTCAATGGGGGGTGTCCCTTTCGCTCCATGCCACTCAATCTCCCACCTCAAACGCGACGCGAGCTGCGAGCCGCGCGACGGCGACTGCAACCCCGCCAGCATCGACGACACGCCGCCAGCGTGGCGAAACAACTCAAACACCATCGTTTTTTTCTGCGTGCCCGGCGCATTGCCTTCTATTGGCCGACCGACGGCGAGTTGGATCCGCGCCCACTCCTGCGGTACGCAAACCAGCGCGGAAAAGTGTGCTATCTCCCCGTCCTGAGACCACGCAACACCTGTTGGGGACGCGGAAAGATCTGGTTCGTGCGCTTCCGTCCGGGAGACCGTATGCGCCCCAATCGCTTCGGCATCCCGGAACCGACGGCCCGCGGACGCCAGCTCAAACTCCCCTGGAATCTAGCGCTCGTGCTGATGCCCCTGGTAGGCTTCGATACGGACTGTCATCGCATCGGCATGGGAGGCGGCTTCTATGATCGCTCCCTGGCCTATCTGAGAGAACGCCGCTCCTGGAGACGCCCCCGCTTGATCGGCATCGCCCACGAATGTCAGCGCGTCGCGCGCATCGAACCCAGTCCCTGGGACATTCCACTGGATGCGGTTGTCACGGAACGTCAGGTCTATGCCAAGCCATCCGCGGGCGACCGCCTCGTTCAGAGCCGGATCGCGCCATCATGACCATCACCGACTCGCGCAATGACAGCGACGCACTTGATATCTATATCGCCAGACAGCCAATCCATGACCAGAGCCTGGGAGTGATCGGCTACGAGCTTCTGTACCGCCATGCCAACACGGAGCATGCCCGGATCGATGACGAGGATCTTGCGTCATCGGCGGTGATTCTCGGGAGCTTTATGCATATCGGGATCGACACCTTGGTTGGCAGCGCGCTGGCGTTTGTCAATCTTTCGCGCCGATTCATCGTCGACGCATCCCTGTTGCCCTTTTTCGAGGGGCAGGTCGTGCTGGAAATCCGCGAAGACCTGGAGCCCGACGACCAGATCCTGACCGGTCTGAGGAGACTCAAGGATCTCGGTCATAAAGTCTCCCTGGACGACTTCGCCGCCCGCCCGGGTCGCCAGCCTCTCCTGGAACTCGCGGATTACGTCAAGCTCGATGTGCTCAAACAGGATCCGGCACGGCTTCGGGAACTGCTTGCCATGCTCCGTTCCCATGATGTCGGCGTGGTGGCGAAGAACGTGGAGACACAGGAACTCCATGAGCGTTGCCAGGCATTGGGATTCGACTATTTCCAGGGCTTTTTCTATTGCCGTCCAAAGATGGTCGCGCAACATGGCCTGCCGCCCAATCAGGCCGTGGTCTTACGGTTGATCCAGCAGTTAGAGGATCCTGACAGCGATGTACGGGATCTGGAGCGGGTACTCGCGCAAGAAGTGACCATGACCTACAAACTGCTGCGTTACGTCAATAGCGCGGCATTCGCCCGGCGGCGCGAGATCGATTCATTGCGGGACGCCATCACGCTGATCGGAATCGATCGGATCCGGAACTGGGCCTACCTGATCCTCATGGGGCAAGTTGCCCACGGCAAGCCGAGCGCATTGATCGTCACCTGCATGATCCGAGCGCGCATGTGCGAACTGTTGGCCGAGCGATTCCAGCCTGACATCCGGCACCAGATGTTTGTCGTGGGTCTGTTTTCGCTCATCGACGCCCTGATGGACAGCGACATGCCGACCCTGCTCGACAATCTGGGCTTGAGCCTGCCGATCAAGCTCGCACTCTTGGAAGGCGAAGGCATCCTGGGAGAGTTACTGCGACAGGTGGTCGAATACGAGCAGGGGCGTTGGGAAGGGCTGGCCGACAGCCAGATCCCCCGCGACGAATATTTGCGCGCCTACCTGGAGGCGCTTCAGTGGTCCAATGAGACGATGGGGATCGTGTCCGAAACGGGCATCAGAACTGGCGCATCCGAATATTGAGCGTCTGAATCCGATAGGCGATCTGGCGCGGGGTCATGTTGAGCAGGCGCGCGGCCTTGGCCTGGACCCAGCCGGCCTCTTCCAGCGCGGCGATGACCCGTTCGCGCTCGTCCAGATCGGGGTCGTTGAGATCGATCTGACTGGTTGTCGCCGTGACGACGGATGGCTGGGAAAAATCCGCGCCCCCGGCGCTCACGTCGATCCCGGTCAGATTGATGACATCCCGATCGATGATCCCCTGCTCGCTCATGACCGCGGCGCGCTCCATGCAATTTTCCAGCTCGCGGACGTTGCCGGGCCAGTCGTAGCGCATCAGGACACGCAGCGCGCTGTCGGTGATTTCGAGTTCGCGGCCCTGCAGACGGGCGACCTTGTCGACCAGAAAACGCGCCAGATCCGGGACATCCTCGATGCGCTCGCGCAGTGCGGGCATGCGGATCGGCATGACGTTGAGGCGATAATACAAATCCTCGCGGAACTCGCCGGCGCGCACCCCGGACTCCAGATCGCGGTTGGTGGCGGCAATCACCCGCACGTCGACTTTCAGTGTCCGCCCTCCGCCAACCCGCTCGAATTCGCCTTCCTGCAGGACGCGCAAGAGTTTGGCCTGAAAGGCGGGCGAGATTTCGCCGATCTCGTCGAGAAAGAGCGTGCCGCCGTCGGCCTGCTCGAAGCGTCCCTTGCGCAGACTGACGGCACCGGTGAAGGCGCCTTTTTCGTGCCCGAACAGCTCGGACTCCAGCAGGTTATCCGGCAGGGCGGCGCAGTTGAGCTTGATGAAGGCGGCGCGCGCGCGCGGCGAATTGTAATGAATGGCGTTGGCGATCAGTTCCTTGCCGGTTCCGGATTCGCCCCGGATCAGCACCGTGGTGTTCCATTTGGCGACCTGACGCACCTGATCGAAGACCAGGCGCATGCTGTTGGCACGCCCGATGATGCTGTCGAACCCATGGGCGCCCTTGACCTCGCGGCGCAGTTTGTCGCGCTCCTCGCGCAGCGCCTGCTGTTCGGCCTCGACGGTGCGGGCAAGACGGACCGCCTGCCCGATCAGGTTGGCAACCATTTCGAGAAAGCGCGACCGGTCGGCAAGTAGACTCTCGTCGGCGGGCGGCTGAGCGGCGAAGACGCCGATCGCGCCATCATCCCCGCAGCGGATCGGGACGCCGATAAAAGGAAGATTCGGATCGTAGAGGTTCAGACGATCCAGAAAATTCGGTTCGTCGGCCACCCGCGGCAAAATCCAGGGGGCGTTGGTGGAAAGGATGCGTCCGATCACGCCCTCGCCCGGTTGGTAGCTGATCTTTTCAAAGGGTTCGGCGTCCTTGTCGTGGATAGCGCTGATCAGGAGTTCGCCGCGCTCTTCGTCGAGCAGACAGACCAGTCCGTGACCCATACGCCCACACTCGTGCAGGACGCCGAGCACCTCGCGCAGCGTCTGGCGCAGATTCAACGAACGGCTCAGCACGCTGCTCACCTCGAACAGCGCGGCCAGTTGGGACTCCAGCAAGGCGAGACGCAGGGCGTCCTCGGCATGGCCGAAATCGGTGACAGGAGAATTCATGGCTCGTTCTGGCAAGGTCATTCGTCCGGTAGCACGGCGGTCAGGGACACGCGGATCAGACAGCCGTCGGTTTGCTCGGGATCGACCTCGATCGATCCGCCATGGGCGTTGGCGATTTCCTGGGCCAGCGCGAGCCCCATTCCGGCCCGGCCGCGACGGTTGCGCCAACCGATGAAAAAGGGCTCGAAAACCCGGTAGCGGTCCTCGGAGGCGATGCCCGGACCATTGTCCTGGATCTCGATCTCCACGCTGCTGTCCAGGCGACGGGTGCTCAGGCGCAGCTCGCGCTGCGGACGGCTGGACTCGCGCAGCGCCTGGATGGCGTTATCAATCAGATGTTTGAACAATGAGCGCAACTGGTTCTGGTGGCCGGGCAGTTCGGGTAGGACGGAGGCCGGCTGCCAATCCACCACGATACCGGTCGCCAGCAGGCGTTCGGTCTCCAGTTCGAGCACTTGTCGCAACAACGCGTTGACATTGACCATGACGCCGGCCTCGCGCGGTCCCTCGGGCAGGGCCGCGCTCAAAGTGGCCAGCGCGCGCGCGCCGGAATCGCTGATCTGGTCGAGCATCCCCGCCAGGGTCTCCACGTTCCCCGCGCCGCTGCGCAGCATGCCGGCGGCGGCGTTGATGACATTGAGCGGCACCTGAATTTGATAGATGGCCGCGGCCAGCGCCTCGCGCATGCCGTGCATCAACTGCTGTTCGGCCAGGCTCGCGCGCAGATGTTCCAGTTGCGCGCGCTCGATCTCGCGATGACGCCCGGTGACATCGTTGGCCAGGATGAGCAGACGGCGTTCTCCAGGGGCCAATTGACCGAAATAGCTACGCGCCGTGGGGTCGGACTCATCGACCGGCGTCCCCGAGCAGGAGAACCAGCGCGGTCCCTGATGCCCGCGGATGTCGATGCTGACCTCGACATTCTTGAAACCGCGACCGTCGAGACAGGCCGCGAAGGGGTCGCTGCCGATCTGCTCGCCGATCGCCGCGCGCAGGACATCGACCGGTTCCTTGCCGCGCAGATCGCCGAGCAGTTTTTTGTATTCCTGATTGTCGAGGATGACCCTGCCCTCGCGGTCGAGCAGCACGACCAGCACGGGCGCGGCGTCCAGCACCGTCTCGATGCGCGCCTTCTGCTGGCGTAGCGCGCCTTCCAGCTCGTGCACCTTAGTCACGTCGCGGTGCATGCCGAGGAAATACTGGAGTCCGCCATCGCGCCCCAGCACCGGCGAGATGATCAGCTCCGCCAGGTAATCGCCGCCTTGCTTGGTGCGGTTGACCAGGGTGCCGGTCCAGGTCTGTTTGCGCTCGATGGTCCGCCACAGATGCTCGTAGACCGTGGCCGGGGTCGCGTTATTGGACAGGATCGCTTCGTTCTGGCCCAGCACCTCCTCGCGGCTGTAACCGGTCAGGGCCTCAAAGGCGAGATTGGCATAGAGAATCGTCGCCCTGGCATCGGTGATCGAGATGGCGATCGGCGACTGTTCGACCGCCTCGTAGAAGAGCCGCGGCGGCAGCGGGTCGGTCGCATTGCCGCCCATGAGGGCCAGCGCCTCAACCAGTTCCGGCGGGGTGCCGTCCGGGGGCGAGGCGAGAAAGGCGCTCAGCGCGTTGATCACGGCCTGCTGGACGGGCTCCGGGGCATGTCGAACCGGCACGGCGTTCTCCTGATATTTTAAACTGCGTCCAGCGTGCCAGACGCGGTTGCGGATGACTCCAGCCTCGCTGGTCGCCCACGACGCACGGCGGGACGCGGTTTAAAAGATGAAAAATTTAGGCAAAAAACAAACCGGATGATCTTTCCGTCGCGAGTACTTGAGTGCAAGCGACGGAAAAGACGCTGTGAGTTTTCCAACAATCGCACTGCACTGCAACAAAAATTCTGTTGCCGTCATGACAGGACGACGTCGCGGGGAGATCGATGTTCGCCTCCGACATGAACCGCGACTGGCCGCTCCAACCCGTCATCTCCGTTCAATTAAGCCTTTGTTTCGACGGACTCCTGGCGCCTGCATCCTCACCGCGAAGGGTCGCCGGGAGGCGCGCGACACGTCTCTGGAAATCGATGGCATCGCCTTTGCATTTACTGACTCATCAAGTTTGACGCGCAGGGACATATTTCAAGATGGGCGAGTATCTCATGCTGATCCTCGGCACCGCACTGGTGAACAACGTGGTGCTGGTCAAGTTTCTCGGACTCTGCCCCTTTATGGGCGTGTCCAGCAAACTCGACTCGGCGCTAGGCATGGGGCTTGCCACGACCTTTGTCATGACCCTGGCGGCAGTGGCGAGCTGGCTGTTGGAAAACTATGTGCTTGGGCCACTGGATATTGGCTATCTGCGCATCCTGACCTTTATCGTGGTCATTGCCTCGGTGGTGCAGTTCACCGAGCTGGCGGTGCGGCGGATTTCGCCGGCGCTCTATCAGGTGCTGGGGATCTATCTGCCGCTGATCACCACCAACTGCGCCGTGCTCGGCGTGGCCCTGCTGAATATCCAGGAAGCGCATGGGTTTCTGGAGAGCGTGCTCTATGGCCTGGGCTCGGCGCTCGGTTTCACCCTGGTCATGGTGCTGTTCGCCGGGTTGCGCGAGCGTCTGGCGCTGGCCCAGGTTCCCGCTGCGTTTGCTGGGATGCCGATTGCCTTCATCGTCGCCGGCCTGCTGTCGCTGGCGTTCATGGGCTTCGCGGGGTTGGCGTGATGGAGAGAGTGCAGCGAAACCTATTTCTTCCAGCGCATCGCTTCGCCGCGATGGGTTTCTCGGCCAGTCGGCGTCGGAACCATCCTGGGATGATGTGCCAGGCCGCTCTTCCCATCCTACACCAACGAGCAGTGCAGATATGTTAGCCATCGCCAGTCTTACCGCGCTTGGCCTGATCCTGGGTTGGCTGCTCGGCGTCGCCGCGCGCTATCTCAAGGTCGAGGGGAATCCGCTCACCGAACAGGTGGTGGCACTGATGCCCGGCTCGCAATGCGGTCAATGCGGCTATCCGGGCTGCGGACCGGCGGCGGAAGCCATCGCCGCCGGCACAGCACCGGTCACGCTCTGTCCGCCGGGCGGTCGCGTCCTGGCGGAAGAACTGGCAGCTCTACTCGGGATCACGGCGGATCTCTCCGGGGTCGCGGACAAACCGCCGATGATCGCGCACATCCACGAAAACCTCTGCGTGGGCTGCACCAAGTGTTTCAAGCGTTGCCCCACCGACGCCATCATGGGCGCGAACAACATGATCCATAGCGTCTTCGCCGACGCCTGTATCGGCTGCGAGCTGTGCTTCGATGTCTGTCCGACCGAGTGTATCGAGATGCGCCCGATGACCGCGACACTCCAGACCTGGTTCTGGCCCAAGCCACTGGCTCTGGCGGGATGAATGCGATGAAACTCTTCAAGATCCGTGGCGGCGTCCATCCGGACGATCGCAAGCAACTGGCGGCGGGACAGGCCATCGAGACCCTGCCCATGCCGGCCCTGCTGCATATCCCGCTCCAGCAGCATATCGGCGCACCCGCCAGCCCGGCGGTACGGCGCGGTCAGCGGGTCGCCAAGGGCGATCTGATCGCCCAAGGCCAGGGCATGATCTCCGCGCCGGTCCATGCGCCGACGTCGGGTCGCATCGTCGGCGTGGGCAGTTACCCGGCACATCATGCCTCGGGGCTCTCGGTGCCCACCGTGACCCTTCAGCCCGACGGCGAGGACCGTTGGTCGGACCAGATCCAGGGCGTCCCCGATCCCTTCGCGCTCGACTCGGACGAGATCGCCGCGCGTGTGGGCGCGGCTGGGATCGTCGGGCTGGGCGGCGCCACTTTCCCGGCGGCGGTCAAGCTCAATCTGCGCAAGAAATATAAGCTACACACCCTGGTCATCAACGGCGCCGAGTGCGAACCCTATCTCACCTGCGACGACCGGCTGATGCGCGAACGGACCGAGGCGGTGATCGACGGCATCCGCATCATGGCCCACGCGCTGGGCGTCGCGCGGATCGTCATCGGCATCGAAAACAACAAGCCCGAGGCGCAGGCGGCGATGGCGATCACCGCCTCAGCCTATTCCAATATCCAGATCGCGCGCCTGCCGACTCGTTATCCGATGGGGTCGGAGAAACATCTGGTCCAGACCCTGACCGGACGCGAGACCCCGGCACGCGGTCTGACGGCGGATATCGGCGTGGTGGTCCACAATCCTGCCACGGCCTTTGCGGTGCACGAGGCGCTGCGGTTTGGCTATCCGCTGGTCGCGCGGGTGGTCACGATTAGCGGCGGCGCCATTTCGCGACCGCGCAATCTACGGGTTCCGCTAGGGACGCGAGTGCAGGATCTGCTCGACTACTGCGGCGGATTCAGCGAAGAACCGGCGCGGCTACTCAGCGGCGGCCCCATGATGGGTCAGCCCCTGCCGAGCACTCGCGTCCCCATGGTCAAAGGCAGCAATGGCGTGCTGGCCTTGACCGCCGCCGAGACCAATCTGCGCGACCCCATGCCCTGTATCCGCTGCGGCAGTTGCGTACAGGCCTGTCCCTGCGGTCTGGTCCCCCTGAACCTGGCGGCGCACACCCGCGCCGGCGATCTGGAGGGCGCGGTCGGGCTGGGTCTGATGGACTGCATCGGTTGCGGCTCCTGCGCCTATGTCTGTCCGGCGCATATCCCGCTGGTGCAGTTTTTCAACTATGCCAAGGGCGAGATGGCCGCGCGCGGTCGCGCCAAGCAGAAGCAGGCCGAAACCAAACGGCTGATCGAACAGCGCACCGCGCGGATCGAGGCGATTCAGCGGGCCAAGCGCGAGGCCATGGCGGCGCGCAAGCGCGAGGCCGAGGCGAAGAAACGCGCTGCGGCGGAGGCGGCGGCGATCCCCGCGGGCGCGGCGCCGACTCAAGCTCAGGCAGTCGAAACAGAGGCATGAGATGAATATCGAGACCCCCGCGCTCACCGCCGGTCCCTTTGCCCACGAGCGCGTCAGTATCTCGCGGACCATGGGTCTGGTGATACTGGCTCTCCTGCCGGCGACGGCCTTCGGCTTCTGGCAGTTCGGCTGGCCGGCCATCTGGCTGTTCGCGGTGACGCTGGTGACGGTCCTGCTCGCCGAGGCCGTCTGTCTGTGGATCGCCGGCAAACCGATCCGACCCTATCTCCTGGACGGCTCGGCGGTCCTGACCGGCTGGCTGCTGGCCATGACCCTGCCGCCCTGGGCGCCCTGGTGGACCGGCGTGGTCGGCGGCCTGATCGCCATCGTCATCGCCAAACAGGTGTTCGGCGGCATCGGGCAGAATCTGTTCAATCCGGCGATGGTCGCCCGGGTCGCGCTGCTGATCTCCTTTCCGCTGGAGATGACCAGCTTCGTCAACCCCGCGCCACTGTTCGCGGCCGGCAGCCCGGACTGGCTGGAAGGGCTGGCGATCACCTTTGGCGGACAGGCGGCCGACGCCTTCTCCGGGGCCACCCTGCTGGGGCATGTGCGCACCGAACTGGCACAGGGCCGCGTCCTCTCGGAGATTCTGCCCGGCATCTACGCACCCATGACGGACGCGGTAGGCACGCTCTCCGGCAGTCTGGGCGAAGGTTCCGCGCTGCTGATCCTGTTCGGCGGGCTGTTCCTGCTCTATAAACGCATCATCACCTGGCACATCCCGGTCGCGATGCTCGGAACCCTCGCGCTGATCGCCACCTTGATGCACGTTGTCGACCCGGAGCACTACACCGGGCCGCTCTATCATCTGGTCTCCGGCGCAACCCTGCTTGGCGCCTTCTTCATCGCCACCGATCTGGTGACCTCGCCGGTCTCGCTCCGGGGCCAGATTCTCTTCGGGGCGGGCTGCGGACTCTTGGTCTATGTCATTCGCACCTGGACCGGGTACCCGGAGGGAGTCGCCTTCGCGGTCATGCTGATGAACGCCTGTACCCCTTTGATCGATCATTATGTCCGCCCCCGCGTCTACGGACGCGACCGCAAGGGCAGCCCCATCGAATACGCCGACGAGATCGAGGTCAGCCGATGAATACACTGGCATGGTCCAACTTCCGCCAGGGCATCGGCTATCAGGGCCTGCTGCTGGGGGGCACCGTGGCGCTCGCCGCCACCCTGCTGGTCGTCGCCGACCGGGTGACGCGCGAGCCCATCGCCCAGCGGCTGGCCGAGGACATGAAGGCATCGCTGGAGCAGGTCATTCCGTCGGCACTGCACGAGAACGACCTGCTGGCCAACACTCTCACCCTGAACGACACCAGCGGAGCCCCGACACTGGTCTATCGAGCCTTGGTCGGAGGACAGGTGACTGCGGTCGCCTTTCAAGTCACGGGCAACGGCTACGCTGGCGAGATCGCCGTCATCCTCGGGGTCGCGGCCGACGGCAAGGTTCTGGGCGCGCGCGTCCTGTCGCACAAGGAAACGCCCGGACTCGGCGACAAGATCGAGATCGCCAAGGACGACTGGATACTCGCATTCGACGGACTCTCGCTCGACAACCCACCGGCGGAACGCTGGGGGGTCAAGAAGGACGGCGGCGACTTCGACCAATTCAGTGGGGCCACCATCACCCCGCGCGCAGTGGTCCGCGCGCTCAAGGGCGGGCTGGAATTCTTCGCCGCCCAGCGCGATACGCTCACCGCCCCGCCCGTGATTTCAGTCAACGGCGGCCAACTGACCACTGACCACTGACCACTGACCACTGACCAAAACAACCGGCGACCATCATGACAACAGCGACAGACAAAACAGCAGGCATCCAATGGGGCCGAATCGCGCGCGACGGTCTCTGGTCCAACAACGTCGTCCTCAGCCAGAGTCTGGCGCTCTGTCCGACACTGGCCGTGACCGGGACCGCCACCAACGGACTCGGCATGGGGCTGGCGACCACGGCGGTCCTGCTGGCGTCTAATATACTGATCTCGCTGATCCGCGACCTGGTCACGCCGGAGGTCCGCATCCCGGTCTATATCGTGGTGATCGCCACCCTAGTCACCCTGGTGGATCTCGGGCTCAACGCCTACGCCCACGAGTTGCATAAGGTGCTGGGGCTATTCATTGCGCTGATTGTGGTCAATTGCGCCATCCTGGGGCGCGCCGAAGCCTTCGCCTCGAAAAACCCGGTTGCGTCCGCCGCGCTCGATGGACTCATGATGGGGCTTGGATTCACGGCCATCCTGGTGGTGCTCGGCGGCGTGCGCGAGATCGTCGGCAGCGGCACCCTCTTCGCGGGCGCCTCGCTGTTGCTCGGACAGGCGATGTCCTTCCTCGAACTTACCCTGATCCCGGACTATCGCGGCTTCCTGCTTGCCATCCTCCCCCCCGGCGGCTTCCTGGCCCTAGGCTTTCTGCTCGCAGGCAAGCGGGTCATCGATGCCCGCGCGGCGGAGGCCAAACGGCGTGAATCGCTAGCCTTGAAGACGGCTTAACCAAAACCGGAGGTCATCGATCCCATGCACATTGGCGTCGCCTACGCGGACAAATTCAAACAGACCTGGCTCAAACTCGACGTGCCGGACGACAGCACGGTACGGAATGCGATCGAACGCTCCGGCCTGCTCAACCAGTTCCCGGACATCGACCTCGCGAGCAACAAGGTCGGCATCTTCGGCAAGATCGTCCCGCTCGACACCCGCTTGAGTGACGGCAACCGGGTCGAGATCTACCGACCCATCACCGCCGACCCGGAAACCGTCGAGCGGCGCGACCGGGACACGGATGTAGAGGATTAGATCCCAACCTCTCGATGCCAGCGGCGGAGCCGCGTCCTCCCCTGGAATCGCCGAATTACACTCGGTGTTTCGGCCGCCCGGCCGGAGCGAAGAAACCGAGCACCGATCGGCAATCCAAATCGGATGCGCTAACATTCCGTCAGGATGTTGGATACAATCCAGCGCTCCGGATAGCAAACTCCAATATCGTTATTCTCGGGAGCCATCGTCCCGCCCCCTGCCCTGGATGGACCCTCGCCCAGTCAATGCTCTCTCCGGGCGCGCTTCCGCGATGTTCCCGGAGAACGGAACGGGCATCGCGTTGCGCGAACCGACTCCCTCATCGAGGATCTCTAACATGGCCACGACCAACGGCCCACGCCACGGAAAAACCGGCAAACCCATCGACAGCGCCAAGCTCGACCGCGTCGTCGCGGACGCGCGCAAGGCCGGCGAGGAGCGTGCGGCGGGTTACCGCGACCAGGCGCTCAAACTCTATCCCTGGGTCTGCGGGCGCTGCGCGCGGACTTTCACCCGCGAAAATCTGCGCGAGCTGACGGTTCATCACAAGGATATGGACCACGATAACAATCCGCCCGATGGCAGCAACTGGGAGTTGTTGTGTCTCTACTGCCACGACAACGAGCATCAGAAGTACGAGGAACATCTCGCCGCGCTGGCCGCCGGTCGCGGCGGCGCGCGCAGCAGCGGCGGGACCGCGAAACAGACGACCCACAATCCGTTCGAGGCGCTCGCTGGCCTGCTCAAGAAGGACGATTAGACCCGCATGTCCCCTCACCTTTTTTTCGCATCCGCCCCGAAGCACATGGGCAGTCTGCTCGCCGAGGAACTCATCCGGCTCGGCATGTCCGACGCCACCGAGACGCGCGGCGGCGCGCGCTTCTCAGGCCGATTGGAAGACGGTTATCGAGCCTGTCTCTGGTCGCGGGTCGCCAATCGCATCCTGTTGCCCTTGGGCCAGTCTCCGGCCGTCGGGCCTGACGATCTCTACGCGGCGGCGGCGGACATTCGCTGGGAGGACCATCTGACGCCGGAGCACACCTTCGCGGTCCAGTTCGACGGCGACCTGAAAGGCATCAATCATCCGCACTTCGCCGTGCTGCGGGTCAAGGATGCGATCGCCGACCACTTCATGAGCCGGCTCGGGCGGCGTCCGAGCGTCGATCAGGATCATCCCGACCTGCGCATCCATGTCTACGCCCATCAGGACAGCGTCGGCATCAGTCTCGACCTATCCGGCGACTCGCTGCATCTGCGCGGCTATCGCGACGAAGGCTCGGCGGCCCCGCTGAAGGAAAATCTCGCCGCCGCCCTGCTGCTGCGCGCCGGCTGGCCGGAGATTGCCGCCGAAGGCGGCGCGCTGCTCGACCCCATGTGCGGCTCGGGCACGCTCGTCATCGAGGGCGCCCTGATCGCGGCCGACATCGCACCCGGATTGCTGCGCGAGCGCTTCGGCTTCCACGGCTGGACCCAGTTCGATGACACGGTCTGGCAACGCCTGCTTGACGAGGCCCACATTCGCCGCGACGCCGGTTTAAAACGACTCGGCGCGCTGCGCGGTTACGACCAGAATCCCAACGCGATCCGCGCCTCCATCCACCATCTGGCTCGGGCCGGGCTTGAGGGCCTGGCGCATTTCGAGCGGCGCGAGCTGTCCGACTGCCGGCCGGGCCGGGTCGAGGACGAGGGCCTGGTCATCGTCAATCCGCCCTATGGCGAGCGCCTGGGGGAAGAGGACGAACTGCCGGCCCTCTACGCCCGCCTGGGCTCGGTCCTCAAGGATCGCTTCCTCGGCTGGCGCGCGGCGGTCTTCACCGGCACACCGGATTTGGGCAAGTACATGGGTCTGCGGGCGGTCAGAATGCACACGCTCTATAACGGACCCATCGAGTGCAAGCTCCTGCACTTTCAGGTCGAACCACAGTATTTCGTCACCAACCAGCCGCGCCCATTGCCGCCGGAAGCGCGCAGTCCGAGCGCCGACATGCTCGCCAACCGGCTCAAAAAGAACCTGAAGGCGCTGCGCAAATGGCAGCGCGACGAGCAGATCGACTGTCTGCGCCTCTATGACGCCGATCTGCCCGAATACGCGCTCGCCGTGGACATCTATGCCGGCAAGCAGCGCTGGGTGCAGGTGCAGGAATACGCCGCGCCCGCCAGCATCGATCCAAAAAAGGCCCGCCACCGTCTGCGCGAGGCGTTGGGGCTCATCCCGGAAGTCCTGGAAGTGCCTGGCGAGCAGGTTTACTTCAAGGTGCGTCAGCCCCAAAAGGGGTCGAACCAGTACGAGCGCCTCGACGAGACCGGCCATTTTCACGAAGTCGCCGAGGGCGGGCATCGTTTCCTGGTCAATTTCGAGGATTATCTGGATACCGGTCTGTTCCTGGACCATCGCGACGTGCGCCGACTGATCGGCACGCTGGCGCCGGGCAAGCGTTTCCTGAATCTGTTCGGCTATACCGGCACGGCGACCGTCTACGCGGCCAGGTCTGGCGCCCTTTCCAGCACCACGGTGGACATGTCGAACACCTATCTCGACTGGGCACAGAGCAATCTGACCCTGAACGGAATCGATCTGGAGCAACACGAACTGGTCCAGGCCGACTGTCTGCGCTGGCTGGACCGCACGGCTGGCCGACGACAGTACGACCTGATCTTTCTCGATCCGCCGAGCTTTTCGACCTCCAAGCGGATGTACGGCACGCTCGATATTCAGCGCGATCATGTGAGCCTGATCCATTCCACGCTGCGCCTGCTGGAGCCGGACGGAGTGCTGATCTTCTCCAACAACCTGCGCCGCTTCCGCATCGATCTGGAGGGGTTGGCGGGGCTGGAGGTGACTGACATCAGCGCCGAGACCCTGCCGCGGGATTTTGCCCGGAATCCGCGGATCCACAATTGCTGGAAGATCCGTTATCCGGGCGCGTGAAAATTGCTCCACGTGCCTCGGCTTCCTTGGCTTCGGACAGCCATTCGATGGCGGCGGAAACCTTGGGAGACCGGGAGATCGTTAAATCGCCGACCAAATCAAACGCGAGCTGCTGATGTGTCAAATGAGTCAGCCCAGTTGACTGGGAGAGCAGAGTGCATTTTCCAGTTCTTCCACATCGACGAACGCATGATAGACGCCAAAGCGTTCGAGTGATTCGGGTAGCCCAAGGAAAGCATGAATCAGTTTCGCTACACCCACCCACTCGGCGGCGCTGGATGGCCCTTTCATGTCTCTGGCATTGTAGAAGTCAAGGAAGACGAGGCGAGAAGGAAGTTCGTTGACATGTGCGACAAGGTATTGATGTGCAAGGCGGTTCACATATTGGTAGAAATGCTCTGACCAAACTTTGTTTGAGCGCGGGGCATAGAATACGCGCGCTTCCTCAAGCGCGGCATCAATGATCGCTCTGGACTTTAGGCCAGCTTTCGATGGAGGTGACAAGACCTCCGCGACATGCGCCTTGGCTTCGACGAGGACGAACCTCTCTCGATTCGTGACGGCCAGCCCATCCCAAACCGGACCGCGACGGGGCCAGAAATCCGTCAGGTCGCGGATCGGAAACTCGCCGATACCAAGCATCCTGAAAGCCGCTTCATCGCGATACTCCGCAAAGTGCGTGAAGCCAATTGGCGAGCACCAAGCGAGCGTTTCATCCTCCTCGATGGCACCCGCATCGCGGAGTGCCTGCTCGATGAGATGAGGTGCCTTGGCGACGGCAATCTGGAGCCAGCGCTGGCTTCCGGCTGTTGCGAACTCGGGTTCCTTGGGCATGGATTTGGATGCACCCTAACGCTTCTTCGGCGCAATCAAATCCGTAATCGACCCATGCGCCATCTCCGCCGCCAG
Organism: Thiocystis violascens DSM 198; assembly: GCF_000227745.2. Classification (NCBI taxonomy): domain Bacteria; kingdom Pseudomonadati; phylum Pseudomonadota; class Gammaproteobacteria; order Chromatiales; family Chromatiaceae; genus Thiocystis; species Thiocystis violascens. The sequence goes on from NC_018012.1 coordinate 3,717,216, forward strand.
CCCGATGGTTTCGCACAGGGTCGGATGTGGGTGGATGGTCAGCCCGATGTCTTCCATGTCCGCGCCCATCTCCAGCGCCAGCACGGCCTCGCCGATCAGTTCGCCGGCGTTGGGTCCGGCGATGCCGGCCCCAAGGATGCGCTTGGTCTCGGGGTCGAACAGCAGCTTGGTCATGCCCTCGTCGCGATGGATGCCGAGCGCGCGGCCGCTCGCGGCCCAGGGGAAGACGCCTTTTTCGTAGGGGATGCCGTCGGCCTTGGCCTTGGTTTCGGTCAGCCCCATCCAGGCGACCTCGGGGTCGGTGTAGGCGACCGAGGGAATGGTCAGCGGGTCGAAGAGCGCGGGCAGTCCGGCGATCACCTCAGCGGCGACCTTGGCCTCGTGAGTCGCCTTGTGGGCCAGCATCGGGCCGCCAACCACGTCGCCAATGGCGAAGATGTTGGGCACGTTGGTGCGCATGTGCTGATCGACCTTGATGAAGCCATGCTGATCGACCTTGACCCCGGCGGCCTCGGCATTGATCAGCTTGCCGTTGGGCAGACGGCCCACCGCGACCAGCACCTTGTCGTAGGTCGACTCGCCGGGATGCTTGCCCTCGAAGACGGCCTTGATGCCCTCGGCGCTGGCGCTCAGACTGGCGACCTTGGTTTCCAGCATGATCCGGTCGTAGCGTTTCTTGATGATCTTCTCGACACAGCGGACCAGATCCAGGTCGCAGCCGGGCATGAGTTGGTCCTTGAACTCCACCACGTCGATCTTCGAGCCGAGCGCGCTGTAGACGCTCGCCATCTCCAGACCGATGATGCCGCCCCCGACGATCAGCATCCGCTCCGGCACATCGGCCAGCGCGAGCGCGTCGGTGGAGTCCATGACGCGCGGATCTTCATGCGGAAAGCCGGGGATTTTGATCGAGGACGAACCGCAGGCGATGATGGCCTGGTCGAACTGGATGCGTACCCGGCCTTCCTTGGTTTCGACACCGATGCGATTGGGCGACTCGAAACGCCCGCTGCCCTGGATCACCTGCACCTTGCGCTGCTTGGCCATGGCGGCGAGTCCGCCGGTGAGCTTGGCGACCACCTGATTCTTGCCCGCGCGCATCTGGTCGAGATCGACCTCGGGGGCGGCGTAGGTGACGCCCATGACGCCCAGCGTTTTGACCTCTTCCATGATGACGGCGGTATGCAGCAGCGCCTTGGAGGGGATGCAGCCGACATTGAGACAGACCCCGCCGAGCGTTTCGTAACGCTCGATCAGGACCACTTTCTTGCCCAGATCGGCGGCGCGGAAGGCGGCGGTGTAGCCGCCGGGACCGGCGCCGAGGATCACGACCTCGGTCACCAGATCCGCCGGGCCTTGATCGCCGGCGACGTTTGCCGCGGCGCCGGATCTGACGCGGGCGGCGGCTTCGCTGTCGACCTCCAGCGTGAGGATGGCAGCGTTTTGCGAGACCCGGTCGCCAACCTTGACGCTGACGGACTTGACGGTTCCCGCGCACGGAGCGGGAATTTCCATGGTCGTCTTGTCGCTTTCGAGGGCGATCAGTGACGCTTCTTCAGTGACTTGGTCGCCGGGCGATACCAGCACCTCGATGACTTCCACATCCTTGAAGTCGCCGATATCCGGAACCTTGATTTCGATCGTTTCGTTCATGGTGCAATATTTCTCTATGGCCTGAAGCGGCGCTGGGTGATCAATGAATTCGATTGGGAGGGAATGCTAAACGATCCGGGCGCGTGAGGCGAAGGTCTGCGTCGGATTGCTAAGGATGCGGAGCGCCGTCAGAGGCGTGACACCGCAGAGCGGTATCACGAGAAATCATGTCGATCAATCCACGAACAACGGTTGGTGTCTGGGAGATCGCGGGAGACAACTTGGCAGGTGGTTCAGGTCGCCAGGAAGCGGTTAATCTCCAGCAGATGCATGGGCGGTTGGTTATTGCCATCCAGGGCCTCGTTCAGTGGGACCAACCGATTGGTCTTCCCCTGCTTGCCCGCGAGTACATGGCTCTTGCCATCAAGCGCCGCCTGGACGGCGAAGACGCCAAGTTCGGTGGCCAGATAGCGATCCAGCGCCACTGGCGAGCCGCCGCGCTGGACATGACCCAGCACGCAGGTGCGCGTCTCGAAGCCGTGGCCCTCGATGTCCGCCGCCACCCGGCTCACGCCCCCTTCGCAGGCGCCTTCGGCCACGACAATGATGTGGCTGCGCTTGCCGCGGGAACGGGATTCCTTGATGCGCTTGACGATGGTGTCGGGGTCGTAGGCGTGCTCGGGAATCAAAATCTCCTCGGCGCCGCCGCCGATGCCCGTGAACAGGGCGATCCAGCCGGCATGCCGTCCCATGACCTCCAGCAGGAAGATGCGATCGAACGCCTCGGCGGTGTCGCGCAGACGGTCGGCGGCATCCAGCGCGGTATCCAATGCGGTGAAAAAGCCGATGGTCCAGTCGGTGCCACCCAAATCGTTGTCGATGGTGCCGGGCAGTCCGATGATTTGCCCGGACCAATGCTCGGCGAGCGACAGCGCGCCTTGCATGGAGCCATTGCCGCCGATCACGAGCAGGGCCTCGATCCCGAGTCCTTTCAGGGTACTCGCCGCGCGCTCCAGTCCCTCGACATGATGCATCTCGGGACAGCGGGCGCTGCCCAGGATGGTTCCGCCGCGATGGATGATGTTGGCGACCGAGCGCGCGTCGAGGGTCAGGTATTCCCCGAGCAGCACCCCGCAATAACCGCGCTGGAAACCGATCACCTCCAGGTTGTGATACACCGCCGTGCGCACGATGGCGCGCAGGCAGGCATTCATGCCGGGAGCGTCTCCCCCACTGGTCAGAACGCCAATGCGTCGCGGTCTCTGCGTGCTCAAGTGGTCGGCCTCTTTGGGGGGAATCATTTGGATGGCGTGAATCGAAGGGGTTTGTCTCGTGACACCACGACGCGGCGTCACGAGAAAAAAAGAAGTTTTACAGCAATAACCGACGAATATCCCCCAGCAACTGCCCCAGCAAGGCCGTGAAGCGTGCCCCATCGGCCCCGTCGACGACACGGTGATCGTAGGAAAGCGAGAGCGGCAGCAGCAGTCGCGGCGCGAACGCTTCACCGTCCCAGACCGGCTTGATCGCGGAGCGGGAGACGCCGAGAATGGCGACCTCAGGGGCGTTGACGATGGGCGTGAAGGCGGTGCCGCCGATGCCGCCGAGACTGGAGATGGAGAAGCAGCCGCCCTGCATGTCGCCGGGCAACAGCTTGCCGTCGCGTGCCTTGGCGCTGAGGTCGGTCAGTTCGCGGGCCAGCGCGTAGAGACTTTTCCGGTCCACGTCGCGCACCACGGGCACCAGCAGTCCCTTGGGGGTGTCGACCGCCACGCCGATATGCGTGAAGCGTTTGTGGATCAGGTGTTCGCCATCGCCGCTCAGGGATGCCTTGAGGATCGGCATCCGGTTGAGCGCGGTGGCGACGACCTTGAGCAGGAAGGGCAGGAAGGTGAGCTTGACGCCTTCCTTGGCGGCCGCCTCCTGCTGGTTCTTGCGGAAGGCTTCCAGTTCGGTAATGTCCGCCTCGTCGAATTGGGTGACATGCGGGACGGTGATCCAACTGCGATGCAAATGCCGTCCGCTAATCTTCTTGATGCGCGGCAGTTCGGTCAGCTCGACCTCGCCGAAACGGGCAAAATCGATCTCGGGGGCCGAGGGGAGCTGGAAGGGCAGCGCCGTCGCGGAGGCGGCGCCCGCGCCCTGGGTGAGCGCCTGTTTGACGAAGTTCTGCACGTCGTCCTTGACCACGCGACCCTTGGGGCCTGACCCCTTGACCCGCGCCAGGTCGACGCCGAGCTGGCGCGCGAAGCGGCGCACGCCGGGGCTGGCGTGTGGCTTACGGCCTTTGGCGATGGCGGTCATATCCTCCGGACGCGGCAGCACCGGCGCCTGTCGGCGCTCGGCCTCGCCGTGTGCCCGCACGCTGACGGTCGAGCGTTCGGCGGCGGTGTCGGGGATCGATGTGGCGGTCTGACTCGGCGTCGGTCGGGGCGGCGGACGCTCCGCTTCCCTGGCTGCTGGCGGACTGGTCTCGGCGCCGGGTTCGGCGCGCAGGGTCAGGATCAGATCGCCGGGGTTCAGGGTATCGCCGAGCTTCACGACTACTTCCTCGACCACGCCCGCCTGAGGCGAGGGAATCTCCATGGTCGCCTTGTCGGTCTCCAGCGTCAGCAGGGATTGATTGACCTCGATCCGGTCGCCGGGGGCGATCAGGATCTCGACCACCGGGACATCGCTGAAATCGCCCACGTCCGGCAGGACGACCGAAACCGTCTCGCCGCTATCGACGGATTTTCCCGGCGCTTTGGGTGCGGGCCGGGTCGCGAGCGTGGCGGCCGATGGCCGATACGGCTGAACTTCCGGTGTCGCGACGGCTGGCTCCGCCGTCGGAGTCGAGACATCGCTTGCCTCCGCCGTCTCCGACACCTCAAGTGTCATCAGCGGCGAACCCTGGCTGATTTTGCCTCCGACCTTGGCGATAATCTCCTTCACCACGCCGCTCTTAGGCGAGGGAATCTCGATGGTCGCTTTTTCGCTTTCTAGGGTGAGCACGGATTGCTCGACTTCGATCCGGTCACCGGGGGCGACCAGGATCTCGATCACCTCGACATTGGAAAAGTCCCCGATGTCGGGCAGCAGAATTTCTTCGACGGTTGCCACGCTGTGTCCTCCTGGGCCTGTGTTGCCGGGTGCTTCAAACCGTGACCGGGTTGGGCTTTTCCGGGTCGATGCGGTACTTCGCGATGGCTTCTGAGACCATCGTCGTGGGGATTTCCCCTTCGTCCGCCAGTGCCTTGAGCGCGGCGATCGCCACGTAATATCGATTCACCTCGAAAAATTTGCGCAGTTGGCTGCGCATGTCGCTACGTCCGAAACCGTCGGTTCCCAGCACCAGATAGCGGCGGGGAACATAGGGTCGGATCTGATCGGCGTAGGTGCGCATATAGTCGGTGGCCGCGACGATGGGGCCGCGCGTTCCGGCCAGTTGGGCCTCGACATAGGTGGTGCGCTGTTCCTGCTCGGGGTGCAGCATGTTCCAGCGCTCCACGTCGATGCCCTCGCGCCGCAGCTCGTTGAAGCTGGTCACGCTCCAGACCGCCGAACCGACATCGAAGTCTTTTTCCAGCAGGTCGGCGGCGGCCAGCACCTCGCGCAGAATGGTGCCGGCGCCGAGCAACTGGACACGATGGCTACGCTCCTCCCCGCGCTGAACGCGATACATGCCTCGGAGAATACCCGCCTCGCTGCCCTCGGGCATGGCCGGCTGAACATAGTTCTCGTTCATCGCGGTGATGTAATAGAAGATGTTTTCCTTCTCCTGGTACATCCGCCGCAGCCCGTCCTGGACGATGACGGCCATCTCGTAGGCATAGGCGGGGTCGTAGGCGACGCAGTTCGGGATGGTGGAGGCGAGGACCTGGCTGTGTCCGTCCTGATGTTGCAGACCCTCGCCAGCGAGCGTGGTGCGCCCGGCGGTGCCGCCGATCAGGAAACCCCTCGCGCGCATATCGCCCGCCGCCCACGCCAGGTCGCCGATGCGCTGGAAGCCGAACATCGAGTAATAGATATAGAAGGGAATCATGCTTTGACCATGATTCGCGTAGGCGGTGGCCGCGGCGATCCAGGACGACATGGCGCCGGCCTCGTTGATGCCTTCCTCCAGAATCTGCCCCTTTTTGTCCTCGCGGTAATACATCACCTGATCGGAGTCCACCGGCTCGTAGAGCTGGCCCACGGAGGAGTAGATGCCGAGTTGGCGGAACATGCCTTCCATGCCAAAGGTGCGGGCCTCGTCCGGGACGATGGGGACGACATACTTCCCGATCCGCTTGTCGCGGATGATCATGGTCAGCAGACGCACCAGCGCCATGGTGGTCGACATTTCCTTGTCGCCGCTACCTTCGAGCAGCGACGCGAAGGCGTCGAGCCCCGGTATCTCAAGCGGCGCGGCCTCGTCGCGGCGGGCCGGCAGGAAACCGCCGAGCCGTTCGCGGACCTTGTGCAGATATTGAACTTCCGGGCTGTCCGCCGCCGGCTTGTAGAAGGGCGCCGCGCCGATCCGGTCGTCCGAGATCGGGATATTAAAGCGGTCGCGGAACGCCTTGAGCTGGGTTTCGCCCATCTTTTTCTGCGAATGGGTAATGTTCATCCCCTCGCCGGCCACGCCCATGCCATAGCCCTTGACCGTCTTGGCCAGGATGACCGTCGGTTTGCCGTTAGCCATCATGGCCTGCGCATAGGCGTTGTAGACCTTGACCGGATCGTGACCGCCACGGTTGAGACGCCAGATGTCCTCGTCGCTCATATTGGCGACCATGTCCCTGAGTTCAGGATATTTGCCGAAGAAATGCTCACGAGTATAGGCGCCGCCCCGCGCCTTGTAGGTCTGATAGTCGCCGTCGACGCACTCTTCCATGCGCTTGAGCAGCAGGCCCTGTTTATCGCGCGCCAAGAGCGGATCCCAATAGCTGCCCCAGATCACCTTGATCACGTTCCAGCCGGCGCCGCGGAAGACCGCTTCAAGTTCCTGGATGATCTTGCCGTTGCCGCGCACCGGGCCGTCGAGCCGCTGGAGGTTGCAGTTGACGACGAACACCAGGTTGTCGAGACGCTCGCGGGCGGCCAGCGAGATGGCACCGAGCGACTCGGGTTCGTCCATCTCGCCGTCCCCCAGGAAGGCCCAGACCTTGCGCTCGGCGGTATTGACCACTTCGCGGTCGCGCAGATAGCGCATGAAGCGCGCCTGATAGATGGCCATCAGGGGGCCGAGCCCCATCGAGACGGTGGGAAACTGCCAGAAATTGGGCATCAGCCAGGGATGCGGATAGGAGGAGAGTCCGTTACCGTCCACTTCCTGCCGGAAACCGTAGAGCTGCTCCTCGCTGAGACGACCTTCGAGGAAGGCGCGGGCATAGATGCCGGGCGCGGAATGGCCCTGGAAGAACACCAGATCGCCGCCGTGATCCTTGTCGCGGGCGTGTAGAAAATGGGTGTAGGCGATATCGAAGAGGGTCGCCGAGGAGGCGAAACTGGAGATGTGTCCGCCCAGTTCGGTCGACAGACGATTGGCCTGGACCACCATCGCCATCGCGTTCCAGCGCACGAAGGAGCGGATGCGTCGCTCCATGGCCCGGTCCCCGGGGAAGGGTTCCTGGCGCTGCACGGGGATGGTATTCAGGTAAGCGGTATTGGCGCTATAGGGAAGATAGGCGCCGGAACGGCGCGCCTTGTCGATCAGGCGCTCCAGCAGAAAATGGGCGCGTTCGACGCCTTCGTTTTCCAGCACGGCGTCGAGCGAATCGAGCCATTCCTGTGTCTCTTGAGGATCGATGTCGGGCTTGTTGATCATGGCGTTTCCCGGAAGGCTTTCAAAGCAGGCGGTACAAGCGATGCGGCGATTATATCGCAGCCGCTTTTCTGCAATGCTAAGAATTCAGTCGAGCAATGGATGTCAGCCGTACATGGCCGAGATGGATGGCGCCCCGGGAGCGCCGAGTTGCACTCGGCGATCTTTGGGGTTGGTTCTTAGAGGGTGTAGACAAAAATAATTGAGCTGCTATTTGTATACCAGTCTACAACTGAGCTGGTGTGCGCTGATGTCGAAAGCTGGTCGTCCCCCCAAGATTCACGAGGCGGAGCAAGCGGTATTGCGTCAAATTGTCACGGATCGCCCGACCTCCACGCTGTCAGAGATTGCCCGGGAACTCGCGGCACGGACGGGAATCGAGGCTCATGAAGCAACGATTCGCAAGTCCTTGCGGGAGGCGGGCGTCACGCGCCTCCGGGGCGAGAGTGGTCTCGAGGCGCAAGCGCGCGCAACGCCGCGTCGGTATGGGTATACGGATGCGCATCGTCGCCACGACCCCGACCAAAGCTACCCAAGTTGTCTGACCGATGCGGAGTGGGACTTGGTCGCCGCTCTCTTTGAGATGCCGGGCGGGCGGGGTCAACCGCCCCGCGTGTCGCGCCGGAGCATCCTGGAGGCGTGTTGCTACGTGGTGCGCACGGGGTGCGCGTGGCGGATGCTGCCGCACGATTTCGCGCCTTGGCAGAATGTCTACAAGACGTTTCGCCGTTGGAGTGCGGCTGGGAAGTTTGAGCAGATGCATGATCGACTGCGGGGGCAATGGCGCGAACGCGAGGGGCGTGAGATCGCGCCGACGGCGGCGGTGCTGGATGCGCAATCGACCCGCGGCTCGCCGCAGGGTGGACCGAGCGGCTTTGATGCGGGCAAGCAGGTCAAGGGGCGCAAGCGCAGCCTGGTGGTCGATACCTTGGGGTTCGTGTTGGCGGTGAGCGTGGTCGCGGCCAATCTTCAGGACCGCGATGCCGCCTCGGGCGCCGTCGCTGACGCGGCCGCCAAGTACCCCCAGATCAACACGCTGTTTGTCGATAGCGCCTACGCCGGTCAATTTGCCCAAACCACCGAGCAGACCCACGCGATCCGCGTGGAAGTCGTGCGCCATCCAGCCAACAAAAGCGTTGGCTCCTGGCACGTGGACGGGGCGCCTGACCGAGTGGTGATCGCCAACGCCGACGGCTTCGTTCCGCTGCCGAAGCGCTGGGTTGTCGAGCGCACCCATGCGTGGAATGAGCGTGCCCGTCGATTGATCATGCATCATGACCGTCTGCCAGCGGTCTCCGAAACCTGGGTTTGGCTGGCGGAGGCGCGCATCCTGCTGCGGCGGTTGACCACAACGGTTTGATTTTGTCTACACCCTCTCAGTCGGCACTCGATGAGGCGGCCCCTCCGTTACGTTGACAACGCTGCACGAACGGCCGTGAGCGAGCACGCACAGTCACCGCCAGATTCGCGGATCATTGTAGATCTGGTTGATCAAGGTGTCGGTCTGGCGTTGCAGCCTTTCGATCTCTTGCCGTTGCTGAGGACTCATCGGTTGCGGTGGGGCATAGCCCGGTGGTGGCGAACCGTTCGCATAAGGGGAGTAGTAGCCACCCGAGCCAGCCGAGGTGCCGTAGCCGCGTCCATAGTTGAGCGCGTCGGCGCCGGCCTGTCCGTAGGTTCCGCCGTATTTGAGAGTGCGGTTCGCCGCTGCCGAGCCGCTGCTCTGCCCCGCGCACCAATCGCTATAACAACCTGCCGAAGCGGGGAGCGCCCAAGTCGCCAAAACGATGACTGCTACGCTGGCGATAGAGTGGTCGTGGGTAGTAATCATTGCATCGGTCTCCTTGAATCCAAGTCCAACTCAAGATACGCACCGAAGAGGACGTGTCGCACAGTAATAAAGTTTAGGACACAACCCATCTCACGCAAGACGAACGCAGACGACTAAGCCCTGGGAGACATGACAGCTTATCTGCGACCGCCACCCCGGCGCTTTCGCCCTTCGTCTGCTTTGACTAAACTGGAAGGCATCGCGTGCCGTCAAGCCACTGAAAGCCTTGGAGACCGCTCATGGTGCAACCCGCGTATCTGCTCTTCCCGAAACGCACGCGTCTGGTCTGGGATCCCACCCTGGAACCGCTCGACCTGGACACCGAACCCGGCGTGGAGATTCCGCTCCTGGGCTATGTCGCCGCAGGTCGTCCGGTGGAAACCCCCGAGGATTACGAGACCGTCACGGTCCCCAGCCAGATGGTGACCAAGAACAGCTACGCGCTGCGGGTGCGTGGGCATTCGATGATCGACGATCAGATCCAGGACGGCGATATCATCATCGTCGAGAAGCGCCAGACGGCGGAGAACGGCGAGACGGTGGTTGCCCTGATCAACGGCGAGCGCGTCACGCTGAAGCGCTTCTATGTCGAGCCGAACGGTATCCGCCTGCAACCGGCCAACCCCGACATGGAGCCGCTCTATCTGCGCCATGACGAGATCGAGATCCTGGGGATCGTCTCCGGCACGGTGCGCATGAGCCGTTAAACCTACCGCACAAGCCCGGCGGCATCTCTAAACCGAGCAACGCCTTCGGATGCGCCGAGAAACGAATCGCCTGATTCGCGAGCGACTGGCCGCCCTTCCGACCTACTGGGTCCACCGCAGGGAGGGAGGCCCTTGCGGGAGATCCTCGAAGCTGTCGTCGTTGGCGCCCATGGTGAACTGCCGGCGTGCCTCGGGGCCGCTGGCCTTGGGGTCGGGGTTGAGATAGGCGACCCCGAGCCAACCCGGGGCCAGAACCCTTGGCCCCACGAGGCCCCGGTCCAGAGCCTCCTGGCTCACGGCGTCGGCACGTACGACGATGGTGTCTCCTGGCGTGACCTGGACGGTGGAGCGCAGCACCGAGATGACCTCCATGCGGTAGAGCACTTCGTCGCGATCCCCTTGCCCTGGGGACACCTGCGCCTCCAGCACCTTGACCTCCAGCGCGGCCGCCGCATCCTCCTTGCGTTCCTGCTCCGCCCGGGCGCTCCCCCACAAGACCAGGAGAACGCCGAGAGCGGCGAGCATCGCGATCCGCATCGACTGAACCTGGAACATGGCAATCTCCTCTGTCGTGGATGACAACCCCCGCTGCCTCGACTGGGCCGCGACGAATCCCGCTTCCAGTCTAGTCCAGGATCCGGGGCGGCGGCCGTTAAAACAAAATGGCTCGTCGAGATTGACGAGCCAGCGTGACCATTCCATCCGACACCACGAGGTCATTCCATGGAGATTCCCAGTTCAACCGTCGGCCTGGCCCAACTCGCGACGAGTTTGAGTCAGAATAAGCTGGAGGGAGCGGTGGATGTGGCCGTCCTCAAGAAAGCCATCGACATCCAGGAGCAATCCGCCCTCCAACTGCTGGAAAACCTGCCCAGCTCCACCCAGGGTGGGTCCGCCCATGTGGGCACGCAACTCAATGTCACGGCGTAAGGCCGGCAGTCGATCCAAGCGTCTCCCGAGACGCGCACGCAGCCCAATCAGATGGTGCATCGCTTTGGAGTCGCGTTCATGAACGACGAAGCGATCATCGCGGCAACCCGAAAATGGATCGAACAGGCGGTCATCGGGCTCAACCTGTGCCCCTTCGCCAAAGCGGTCTACGTGAAGCACCGGGTGCGGTTCGTGGTGAGCCGGGCGCGGCATCTGGACGGACTCTTGGAAGACATTGACCGCGAGCTGGATTTTCTGGCCGCCGCCGACCACGATGCCGTCGAGACGACACTACTGGTCCATCCCACGCTGCTGTCGGATTTTCTCGATTTCAATGCGTTCATCCCGCTGGCCGAGGCGGCCGTGGAGGAACACGAGCTGCAAGGTGTCATCCAGATCGCCAGCTTTCATCCGACCTTCCAGTTCGCGGGAACAGAACCCGACGACCTCGGCAACTTCACCAACCGGGCTCCGTTTCCAACCCTGCACCTGCTGCGCGAAGCAAGCATCGAACGCGCCGTGGCGGCATTCCCCGAAGCCGAGACCATTTATGAGCGCAATATCGAGACGCTCAACGCGCTAGGGCAGGCGGGATGGCAGGCTTTGTGGCGTCAGCCATGAGGGCTGTTCATCCGACCGACCGGCGCGACCGCTGAGGGACCGCGCCGACTCGCGTTGGTCCATACTCAAGACGCGAGGTCCACGCTCAACGTGGAACGCGCAACAGCGCCGCCACCGTGCACCGATGGCACCTGATCTCTCCATCACCAACGACTCCGCGCCCCGTTTCGCGAGGCTCGGCAGAGGAGCACACGCATGAAAACAGTCAATCTCACACTGGTCGCCGGCTTGTTGTTCGCCAGTGGTTTCACGCTGGCGGATGGCAACTTAGTCGGCAAGTGGGTCGAAGCCGATGGCACTCGGCAAGGCGCCAAAGCCGGCCTTTCCGCACATGGCGACCATGAAGGCGACCGCTATGCGGCGGAGGCCGATCTGACCTTTACCTTGAACATTGAAAAACAGGAGGGTCGCTCGTTCCACGCACAGTGGTGTACCCAGCACAAATGCGAAGATGCCGTGGGTGTGATCCGTCGCGATGGCCAGAACCTGCTGATGGCCGACGAGGACGGCACCTACACCGGAACCCTAATGGGTGACACGCTGGAACTGTGCTACACCCAGGCCAGTGCCACGTTCCGGGTCGCGGCTTGCCGTGACATGATCAAACAATAAGCGCCAGCGGCGAAAGCCACGCGGGACCGACGATCCCGCGTCGCACCCATCGAATGCAGGCATGCCGACCTCGGGCGGTCAGGCGGAGGAGTAGTCGACCAACCGCCAAGCATGACATGGCATCATGACCAATTAGCCCTCCGCAGAACCACCGCGCGCGGAAGTTGAAGATCGCACCAAGGCACCGCCCGCCAACAGGATTACCGCCACGGCCACCAAGCCCGCACTGTACCCGTCCGTCATCTGCTTGAACCACCCCATCAAGTAGGGTCCAACAAAGCCCCCGATATTGCCCAGCGAATTGATCAAGGCGATCCCGCCCGCCGCGGCCGTTCCGCTCAAAAAAGAGGTCGCCAGCGCCCAGAATGGACCCATCACGCCCCACACCCCGAGCGCCGCCAACGAGAACGCCAGCAACGCCAACGGTAATGATTGGGTCGTCGCCGCCCACAGCGCCCCGGTCGCCGCCAGCGCGAGCGAACCGGCGACATGCCAGCGCCGCTCCCCGCGCCGGTCAGAGTGCCAGCCGATCAGGACCATCCCCAAGGCCGCCGCCAGGAATGGCAGGGCGTTGAGCAGCCCGAGGGTGAAGTCGCTCGCCCTGGTCATCGCGCGCAGCATCTGCGGCAGCCACATCCCAATACCGTACATCCCGATGACCATGCAGAAGTAGACCAGCCCCAGCCGCCATACCTCCAGACTGCCCAGCGCCTCGCCCAAGGTCTGGCGTTGCCACGCCGAGTTGGTTTCTCGCTCGCGCGTCAGCGTCCGCGTCAACCAGTTGCGCTCGTCCGGGGGCAGCCAGCGGGCTTGCTCGGGGCGATCGGGCAGCTTGAACAGCACCACCAGCCCCAACAGCACCGCTGGCAGTCCTTCCAGCACGAACAGCCAGTGCCAGCCGCGCCAACCCCACCAGCCGTCCAGTTCCAGAAGAGCGCCGGACAGCGGGCTGCCGATGACCCCGGCGAGCGCGGTGGCGGTGGCGAACAGGGCGACCGCCCGCGCCCGCTCCCGCGCCGGAAACCAGCCGGTCAGATAGAGGATGATGCCGGGAAAGAAACCGGCCTCCGCCACCCCGAGCAGAAAGCGCAGCACATAAAAGCTCGTTTCCCCCTGGGTCAAGGCCATCGCCATCGAGATCAGACCCCAACTCACCATGATCCGGGCGATCCAGATCCGCGGACCGATGCGTTGCAGGAGGAGGTTGCTGGGAATCTCGAACAGCACGTAGCCAAGGAAGAACAGCCCGGCACCGGTGCCATAGGCCACCGCGCTCAACCCCAGATCCTGGTTCATCTGCAAGGCCGCGAAGCTGATGTTGATCCGGTCGAGATAGGCGACGATATAGAGCAGACCGAGAAAGGGGATCAGCCGCCAGGTGAGACGACGGATGGTATGGCGTGCAAGCGGTTCAAACTCGGGTTCGGAGATGCTCACGACAGGCTCCAGGCAGGGTTGAGGTCAATCCGAATATCAATCCGGCACCAAGCACGAGCGCCGCGCCGCTGAGAAACTGGGGGCGGTCAGGTAACCAATTTATCCCCTTTCTCACTTCAATATTAGAAATTTTATATATACTTTTATTGTCTCATCAACGTGTGAAACAGGAGGTGTGTCGTGTCTCCGACTCGTACCGTTGTTTTGATGACGGCGTTCGCATTCTTGACGGGATTCGGCCCGTTGGCTGGGGCCTACGATGCGAAGCTCGCCGAAAGCTATGCCAATCTGTTCATGCCGGTTCAAGGGTTACAGGCGGGCAAGGCGTTGCATTGCATCAAGCCGGAAGCCTTCGTCAACCGAGTGAAACGGGGTGAACCGATGGTCACGCTCGACGTGCGCACACCCGCGGAGACCGGGATCTTCACCGCCGCGTTACCCGGTCATCTCACTCTCTCGCTCCACGAACTCTTTCTTCCAGCGAATCTCGCCCGCATACCGAAGGATCGAACCGTGGTGGTTCTCTGCAAATCCGGTCTTCGAGCTTCCGCCGCCGGCACGGCCTTGCGCCATATCGGTTTTGAAAACGTCTTCATTTTGGAGGGCGGATTCAAAGCGCTCGTCGACTATCTTGACCCGATGACAGCGAATCAACTCCCTGCCGTCGAGTTAGTTACCTCAAGAATCCCGCGCGAGGTAGCCGCGTCGTTGGGTTGCCATGGTTGGCAATCCAACCTTCGGCGGTTCGATTGGATGACCGCCATCTGCCCGACGTAGTGTTGACGCTGGGCGATCATCCGCTATGTTTGCACGATCACCCACCCTCGAAATCCAGAGATCCGCACCAAGAGACTGGTTTTGAATCCGCTCGGGATCGGCGCCTCGCCGCCATGAGGTTAAGCCGTTCGTGGTTCGACAAACTCACCACGAACGGCTTAACACTCATGCCAGTGGTTCAGCGCCTGCCTCCGTCAGCGATTGCCAGAGCCGCCCCGCAGCGGTGCGACCTCGCCCGTCTCCCGGAAGCGCAGATAGTCGCGGAGCACCAGGGCATGATCGAAGGCGAGCAGTTCAGGCAGCGCATCGACCGAAAAGACCGCCAGGTTGCGCGCGTCGTCCTGGGCGCGGGGCTCGCCGGTTGCCTCGGCCACATAAACAGCGGTGACCGTGTGGCCGCGCGGATCCCGTTGCGGGTCCGAGTAGAGCCCCAGCAAGGCGCGCAGCGTCACCCGCAGCGCCGTTTCTTCCAATGCCTCGCGCACGGCGGCCTGCTCCAGGCGTTCGCCGATGTCCACGAAACCGCCGGGAATCGCCCAGCCAGGCGGCGGATAGCGGCGCTCGATGAGCACGATCGGGCGGCCGGGCCGGTCGGCCAGCTCGATGATGGCATCGGCGGCCAGCAGTGGGGTCACGGGTTTGGTCATGATCGGCGCTCCAGGTGGATGCAGACAGCAGGAAAAGACGCGCGCGACACGCAATGCCCGCGTCTCGGTCTGGCGCGGCAGCGTCCACGCGGGATCGAACGCCCTCCGCCGAGAAGGTTCAGCGTGCATCCAGGCAGGCGCGCAAGACGCCAAGCTCGAAGGGTCCGACCAACGCGCACTCCCGCGCATAGAGCAGTCGCCCGCGCTGGAGGATCTGGCGTTGCCGTTGTGGCGGAACCGGCCCAAGGTCGATCAGTTCCAGGCGACCCGTTTCGACCGTCGCGACGAGCGCGGCGCGGAGCGCGGAGAGCCGTTCCGGTCCAAAGGGTTCGGTCCCGAGCAGCGCCACCGCCTGGGCATCCGCCCCGGTCTGGTCCTCGACACCATAAGCGAGCAAGACCTCCGGCGATGCCCGCAGCAGCCGGGCGAGGTTGGCGAGATCGCTGTCGTCCGGCATCTGCGAGGTCATCGCTCCTGGATGAGGTAGCGTCCCGACCCATAATCCGGTGCATGCGTCCCCGGAATCAGATCGTAGACTTTCCCGTCCTTGATGATGATCGCTGGAGCACCATAATCCGGCGCAGACGTTCCGGGAATCAAGGGACGGATGATCTTGTCGCGGCGGTCTTGGTCGCGGTCTTTCGGTGCGTCGTCCGACGAACGTGCCCCGACCGGCATCGCCAGCAGCGCCGCGAACATCAGCATGATCCAGCGTGTCATCGCGCGTCTCCGTCGGTCTGAGTCGCCCCGTCAAGCCGGCGTGCGGTTGGCCGACCGAAGCGTTGAATGTGAAGGAACACGCCCAGCGCCACCAAGAGATTGCTCACGGACAGCAGGCTTTCGCTCGCGCCATGCAGCAGATCCGCGTGTGACAGACTCGGCAAGCCCTGCGTGACCGTCGCGATCCGGGTACTGAGGATCGTCACCGCGACAAACGCCAGCAGGAACCAGAAGCCGCCGATCGTCACCGGCGAAAACAGCGTTCGGTCGCGACGATACACCAGCAGCAACGTCAACAGAAAGAGCAGATAAGCGACATTCGCGCCGCGCAACAGGACCGCGCTGGAGTCCCCGAGCAGGGGCCACTGCGCCAGTGCCCAGAGGAGACCCGCCGGCACGATGACCCACGCCCAGCGCTGCCGGCGACCCAGCGTCATCGCCAGCGTCGCGGCCAACAGCGACAGGCTCCCGCCAAAGGTCATGACCCGCGCCAGTTCCAACAGCCACCGTTGCGTATCCCCGCTGAGATGAAACAGCAGAATCAGGATGCCGCCCAGTAAATGCGGCGTCATGCAAACGGCGAAGACCCGCGGTTCCCGGCGCTGGATCAGCGTGCCGTAGCGCCAGAAGAGCCGCATCGCCACCAGCCATTCCGTGACGGTGAAGAGATGAATCAGCCAGGTGGGCCAGGAGAGCAGCATAGTTAGGTTGTCCGAGTCATTTCCACGGCCACCCGCCCTCGATCTCGCCATGCTCGAAGAAGGTGCGGCAGCGCCGGTAGAGATAGCGCGCCGGCGATCCCATGTGTGGGGGCTTGAGCGCCCGCGAGGCCCCGCCGCAACGCGGGCAGGCATGGATGCGTCGGTGTAGCCAATACGCCAGCACAATCAGGCTAAAAAAGGCATTGCAAGCGATCACCGTTCAAGTCGGAACCCGTCCCGGAAACGAATCGCCTCGCGAATGACCTGGAGTCGGGCGCGGTTTTTGCCCCACAGCCGTTCCAGATGTCGATCGGGCCGCGCATCCTCGTCCCACAATCGCCACAGCAGCGCCGCATTCTCCCAATAGCCGGCGCCGATGCGCTGTCCATCGGGGCTGAACGCGGCATGGGTGACGGCGCCGAGATTGGCGTCGAGCGTCAGATAGGCGTCCATGGATTGGATCTGCGCGCGAAGCGGGCGTTTCCAGATCCGCACCGTGCCGTCGCGCGAGGCGGTCAGGATCCAGCGGCCGTCCGGGCTGAACTGGGCGGAGATGACGCGATTCGTGTGCCCGCCCAGTTCGGCCAGCAGGGTTCCATCGAGCGACCAGACATGGGCCTTGGACTCCAGCGAGGCGGTCGCCAACGCCTTGCCGTCGGGGGCGAACTGGACGTCATAGAGGCTGCCGGCCTGTCCGTCCAGATAGCGGGGCTCGCCGCATGGGCCAGCGCCGATCCGGTAGAGCGAGGCACGCCCGTCGCGGCTGGCGGCGGCCAGCCAATGTCCATCGCGCGAAAAGGTCAGCTCGGCGATGACCGCCGAGTGCGCGTCCCACTGGCAGACCTGGGTCCAGGCGCCCTGGCGATCGCGTCGCAGCAACTGGACCCGGCCCTGATCGTTGCCGGTGGCCAGGAGCGTTGCATCCGGCGCGGGGTTGGCAATGGCCGCGCTCCGGATCCGGCCCTTGGACGCACCGAAAATATCCGGCAGGGGGAGGGCGGAACAGGTCTCGGGATCCCAGAAACGGACGGGTTGGTCGGGATCGCTGGAGGCGGTCAGCAACCAGCGTTCGTCCGGGGCGAACAGGATCCGATAGACATTCGGACAGTCCAGCGCACCGGCGGTCCGGCAGACCTGCTCCTGACTGGCGACGCGTAGCGCGCAGGCCGCGTCGGTGTGCAGCGCCCACAGGCGCGCGGTGCCATCGGAGCCCGCGCTCGTCAGCCAGCGCGCCGAGGGCGAGAACGCGACCCGACGCACGCGGCCCTGGTGACCGTCCAGCGACTTGAGCTTGACCGGCGGCGCGGCGCTGGACTGGCGGTCGTCCTTCCAGACCTCCACGCGGCCATCGTAGGCGGCGGTCGCGATCAGGAGCGCGCGGGCGTCGCCCCCTGAAATGGCGGGCGTCTCGGCCATGGCGAGGTGCCAGACGTGATCCTCTTGGTCCAGCCGGGCGGCCAGGGGGTTCGCGGATTCCGTCGACCACAGACGCGCCGAGCCATCCGGTCGCGCGGTGGTCATGACGAATCGCCCATCCTGGCTGAAGCGGGCCTCCGCGATGGCCTGCTCATGACTGAAGACCGCCAGCTCGCGGCCGGTCTCCAGGGTCCAGAGACGCGCGGTCCGGTCCTGCGAAACGCTGAGAATCAGATGTTCGCCACGGTTGGGGTCGGGATGGCGGGAAATTTCGATTCGGTCGATCCCCAGATCGTGCTGGCCGATGACCTCGGCGGACTTGGTGCGCAGATCCCAGCGCACCAACTGGCCCGTGCCATCGCCGACAGCCAGCGAGAGACCGTCAGGCGAGAAGGCGAGATCGCGCACCGTGGATTGATGGATCCGAACACGGCGATTGCCGCGCTGGATGGAGCCGAGTTCGGCGAGTTGGTTGCCGCTCGGATCGTAGAGGCGAACCCGTTCGTCCAGCGAAGACACGGCGATTCGTGTGCCATCGGCGTTGAAGACCGCCCGCAGCGCGGGCCGCCCCGGCGTGCCGTCGCGGGGCAGGACGAGTCGTTCGTCTCCGCTCAGGGTGTCCATGACTTTGGCCAGACCGTCGCGCGACGCACTGACCAGGCGTGTTCCGTCGGGCGCGAAGTCCAGACTGCGCACCGCGGCACTGTGTTGGGGGCGATTCCAGAGTGGCGGGCCGGGACGCGAGAGATCGAGCAGGCAGACGGCGAAGCGGTCCGGTGGCATCTCGTGCGCGAGGGCTAGGAAGCGACCCTCCGGATCCAGTGCGATGGCGGTCTCCTTGATCTCGCCGCAGCTCCAGTCTGGCGGTTGTCCGGCGGGGGCCGGCAGACGCCAAACGCCGGTGGCTCCGATCCCCAGGAGCGTTCGTCGCTCGCCGTGTCCGGCGAAGCGGATCGCGTGGATCGGGAGATCGGGTCCGGCCAATTCGGACGCGGGTTCGGACGCCGGCTCGAAGCCATTGCCCCGCCGCGCCCAGAGTTGCGCGCCTTTGCCGGTCGACAGGGTGGCCAGATATTCGCCGTCGTCGCTGAACGCCTGCTCTGCGGTGTCTCCGATCCGCTGCATCGCCAGGAGTCGATTGCTGGAGAGCGCGCGGCTGAGCACGTCGGTTCCCACCTCCGGCAGATCGGGACCGGCCGCCAGACCCAGGCGGATCGCCTCGGGTGTGTTGCCGCGTCCGATCGCGATCTCCGCCTCGCGCAACAGTCCGCTTTGCCGATTGAGCAGGGTCTGGCGCGAGGCGTCCCAGAGCGCGTAGAGGGCGACGCCGGCGAACAGCATCAGCACCGCCAGCAGCGCGCCGATGACCCTGCGGTTGCGCCGCCGCTGCCATTGCAGCCGCGACCAGGAGCGCTCCAGAAATTCCTGCTCCAGGGGTTCGAGTTCCTCCCCGTGGGCTTGGGCGAAGACCCGCGCCGCGGCATGACCGACCTCGCCCAGCAGATATTCGCGATTGCAGTCGGTTCGCTTCCACAGGCGTGCCTGCCGGGCGATCTGCGAACGCAGGGTCAGATCGCGGCGGTTGTCGGGGTTTGCCAGCCAATCGCGCACCGGCCCCCAGCGCTGGAACAGGGCCGGGTGGGCGAAAGAGGCGATCGCCCGGTACTCCTCCCACTGGAGGGTCGGGTCGGCGGCGGACTCGGTCTCCGCAAGGTCGGTCGCCGGCGCGGCGAGGAAGGCGTCGAGCGAGTCGGCCGTCTGTCCAAGTTTGAAGCGCGCCCGCCATTCCTCGCGGAGTTGGGCCAGGAGATGCCGTAGCGAAGCGCCGAGCGTGATCTCGATCACGGGGCAGAGACTGCGCTGCGCGGGATCCCAGACCGACTCGGCGACGACCAGTCGGGCCGCGATGAAGACTTGCGTCAGGGTCGCGCAGCGGTCGTCGCGCAGCAGGGTTTGCAGATTTCCTTCGCGCGCGCTCGCCCGCGCCTGATGCCCGCCCTCCAGCGCCAGTAGGGCGCGACAGAGCATGGGCAGGGCGCCGCGCGTCTCTTCGTCCAGGGTTTGCCACAGGTCGTCGGCGCGCTTGAGCAGCGCGCCGGAGAGTCCGCCGATGGCCTGGTAGGCGCGCAACGTCAACAGCGAATCTTGAGCGGTCTCGGAGGACACGAGCTGCCGGTAGAGATCCTCCAGGGTCTGTTCCAGCAGCGCCGGCCAGTGCGTCACGGCGCTGGCCTCGGACTCCAGCGCCTCGACCAACCCGTGTCCGGAATCCCGGCCCATCGCCTCGAACTCGATGCCCGCCACGCGCGCGGGGATTTCCATCACCTGACGGATCCGCCCCAGGGCCGGCGGTTCCAGTCGATAACAGCTTTGTTCGTCAAGCAAGTCTGTCAGGGCCTGAAACCGTGTCAGGCCGGGCAGATGCTGGCTGCCCAGCGCGGCGACGATCCAGATGCCCTCCTGCGCGGCGAGCGCCGCCAGGGTGTCCGCAAAGGTTTGGGTGCGCGGCGCGTCCAGTCGCGCCTCGGCGAACAGACCGTCGAGCGGATCCAGGATCACGGCCAACTGGAGACGCCCCTCGCGCCCGCCCGTCTGTTGCAGGTCGTCGTTGACCGTCTGGGCGAGCGCGGCGCGGATCTGGTCCGCGCCGACCGTGGGCGCGCTCGCGAAGAGTTTGGCCAGACGCTCGGCATCCAGCCCGAAGGCCGCGAGCGAGGCTCCCAGCATGCCGGGCGAGACCAGCGCGCGCGCGAGCGAGTCCAGCGGATCCTCCGGGTCCGGCGCGACCAGACACCAGCGACAAGCCGCCACCCCGGTCAGCAGAAAAGGCCGCACCAGATGCGGCAGCAGGCCGGCTCGCAGCAGCGAGGTCTTACCCACCCCGCTGGGACCGGTCAGCAACAGCAGCCCCTGTCCCTTGTCCCTTGCCCCTTGCCCCTTGCCCCTCAGTCCATCGAGCCGCGCGACCAGCTCGCGGGTTTCCGTCTCGCGTCCGGTGAACACGCGCTCGTCGCCGACATCGAATGGCCCCTGGGCGCGAAAGGGACTGCCCCGCCACTCGATGACGCCCGCGGCAAAGCGGCGCTCGGCGCTGATACGCCGATTCAGCAGCTTGCGCAGTTGGGTCTCGACCAGATCGCGGAAGGCGGTATCGTTCTCGAACTGGCGGAAAGCGCGCCGGAAACTGCCGTCCGGGTTGAAAAAATGGGTGCGAAAGAAGACGTCGAGCCGATCCCGATCGGACACCGCCGCGCGGATCGCCTCGGCGTTGTTGATGTCGACCAGGCGCGGGGCGGTCTTGCGATAGACCAGCACCTCCGGCGTGTCTTGTCGCGCGGAGGCATCGACCGCATCCACGAACTCCCATTCGGTGCCTGTCATACCGCCATAGGGATCGTCGGCGAGTGGCGTGCCGAGCCGGGTCCAGAGCATGACGAGAACGATCTCGCACTCGGACGGACGCAGCAGCCCGGCCTGGAAACTCCGCGCGGCGGTCAGCGCCTCTTCCTCCCAGAGCACCGCTTGAAGCTGGAAATAGGGCCGGTACTCCTGGGCCAGCGCCTCGATGATGTCCTTGACGAGCGCGCGTTCATGCTCGACATCGGAGGGCGAGGACACGAAGATACGGACCTTGGGTTCTGTCATGGCTCGGGTTCGGAAAGCGCTGGCTTGCCGGTAGATTGGCCGGGTCGCGAGCGCTGCGCAAGATGTTCAGGAGCATTCGTGCCAGTACCTCGATACCCCTGTCTTCGTTATGCTTGGCCAACGGATCGCGCTATGACTCCGGTCTCGACTCTGCCTGCTGGAATCGCTGTGGTTGCTCGTGTTGGGCTAAACGATCGGGCGGATCATGCTATTCGTGTTCCGATTCCTGGCGCCTGGCGGAACTGACCCATGAACCTGGAGAAAACCCGACCGATGCAGTCCTCCCGCGCGGATGAGCAGGAAACCCAGGTGCTGGCCCCGCGGCCCGCCGCCGACGGCATCCCACCCAATACGCTGCTCGTCAACACGTACCGGGTGGAGCGTCTGCTTGGCGGGGGCGGCATGGGGGAGGTCTATCTGGCCCGCCATGCCGGACTGGGGACCGAGCACGCAGTCAAGGTGATCCGCCCGTCCATGGGCGGTAACGCGCAGGTCATGGATCTTTTCTATCGCGAGGCGAAGGTGCTCCGCGGCGTCCGACACGATGCGGTGGTGAACTACGATGGCTTCGTGCGCGATGACCAGGGCCGGGACTATCTGGTCATGGAGTACGTGGAGGGGGCGCCGCTCTCCGAGCGACTGAAGCACGAGCCCTTGACGGTCGAGGAGGTTCTGACCCTGCGCGACCGGTTGTGCGCCGGGCTCGCCGAGGCGCATCGCAAGGGGGCGGTGCACCGCGATCTCTCCCCGGACAATGTGATCCTCCCGGGAGACCGAATCGAGTCCGCCAAGCTCATCGACTTCGGGCTCTGCAAGCTCACCGATCCAGGTCAGGAAACCATTGTGGGTACGTCCTTTGCCGGCAAGTATCGCTATGCCTCCCCAGAACAATTCGGGCTCTATGGTGGGGTGGTGGACGCCCGCTCGGACATTTATAGCCTGGGCCTGCTCCTGGCCGCCGCCCTGGGTCGGCCGCTGGAGATGGGAGAGAGTTTCGCGGCCGCCCTGCGGAGTCGTCAGAATTTGCCGGACTTGAGCGCGGTGCCCGCCGCGCTGCGCGACTGGTTGACCGCCATGCTGCAACCGGACCCGGCGGCGCGTCCGGCCAGTGTGGAGGCGCTGCTGGAGCGCTGGCCTGCCTCCGCGCTCCTCGCCGTCAAGGATTCCGCTGAAGCGTCTAAGGATGCGGGTGCTGGGCGGATTGGATCGGGTCCGGCGACAGGTCGCCGCTGGCTGGTTCCCGCCATCGTGCTGATCCTGCTTCTGGGGATGGGCGCCAGTCTCTACTGGGTCTTGCGGCCGCTCGATGTCCCCCGGACGCCGACGGGCGAGTCGGGGATCTCGACCGCCAAGTCCCGAATCGAGGCTGGCGAGCCGGCCGTGTCGAAGATCGACCCGGTGGATCGCGAGCCGGACAGGCCGGCGACTCCAGCCATGGAGAACCTGGAAGGGCTGATTCGGTCCGATCGGCTGGAGGATGCCTTCGCCCTGATCCAAGCCCGTCTCGCCTCGGATAAACCGCCCACGGACCAGATCTGGGCACTGGCCGAACGCCTGCGCGCCGCCGGCAAGATCGATCCGGCCTTCGCCCTGATCCGGGTGCTCGCGACGGACGCGCATGGGCCGGCGGCCTTCGCCCTGGCGGAATTCTATGACCCGCTCCTTTGGTCTGACACGACATCGCCGTTCTCCAGGCCGAATGCCGAGAAGGCCCGTGACTGGTATCGGCGCGCCGCCGAGTTGGGTGTCGCGGAGGCGGGTGTGCGTCTGGAAGCCATGCAGTCCGCCGAGACCATGCCATGAATCGATATGCGTCCGCTCAGTCATTCCCGATGCGTCAGGAGGCTCCGCGCAACCAGCGGCCACGGGTCGATTTACGTTCCCTCGCGATCGCATGGCTTCTAGGCGCCATGCTCGGCTCCTGCCCCCTCGCCCTGGGCGCCGATCGGGAGGCGCTGCCCATGACCGGCAAGACCGGACTCTACCAGCGGGTGCTGACCCGCCCTGGCGCGCTGCTCAACGAGACGCCGGGCAAGTCGGGTGCCAGTGGCGAGGTTTTGCCCCCCTTGAGCATTCTCCATGTCTATGCGCGTCAACGCATCGGCGACCAGGATTGGATCGAGGTGGGCGCGGCGGTTCGCAATGGCGTTCAGGGCTGGCTGCCCGCCACCGCCGCGATCGACTGGCGCCAGACGCTCACTGTTGCCTTCGCGCGCACCGAAAATCGGGAGCCGGCACTGTTTTTCCGCGACCAGGCGAGCCTCGTGAGTCTCCTGGAATCCGAGCAACTGACGCCGGAAACCAACCGCCTGCGAGCGGCGATTCAAGCAGGCCAGATCCCTGATGGCTTCCCGGCGATCGCCAGGGAACCGGACACCTATGTGGACCCCAACCGCCAGTTCTACCTGCTGCCCATTCTCGGATTCGAGGAGGTCTATCTGGAAAGCGGACACAGCGCCACTCTGCTCAACATAGCGGCGGTTACGCTCCAGGCGGGGGAGCAGGATCTGCTCGCCAGCGAGCCCACTGGGACTGGCGGGGAAATTCCCGTCGACGGGGCGGTGAGCGTATCGGCGGACTACCGCGCGGCGGTGGTCTTCGTCATCGACACCACGACCTCCATGGGCCCCTACATCAACCGCACCCGTGACGCGGTGCGGCGGATCTACGATCAGCTCAAAGGTTCGCCCATGGGCGACGCACTGACGTTTGGCCTAGTCGCCTACCGGGACAATGTGGATGTCGCCCCTGGTCTGGGCTACGTGACCCAAGTCGTCGCGACCCTGAAAGACGGGCGCGACCCATCCGCGTTTCTCTCCCGGATCGCCCAGGTCGAGGAATCCAACGTCTCCAGCAAGGGTTTCAACGAGGACGCCTTCGCCGGCATTCATGACGCCATCGAAAGGATCGACTGGAGCGGCTACGCGGGACGCTTCATCGTGCTGATCACCGACGCCGGGGCGCGGGATGCCACGGATCCGCTGGCCCGCACCCAGTTGGGCGCGGAGCGTCTGCGACTTCTGGCGCAGGAAAAAGATCAGGTGGCTGGGGGCGGCAAGATCGCGATCGCGACCCTGCACCTTCTGACGCCCGAGGGCCGCCAGACCCACGCGGGCGCGGCCGCCCAGTACCGGGCACTGAGTCGCTGGGGCGATGCGGGCGATCTGTATTTTCCGGTGGAAGGCGGCTCGGTCGATGCCTTCGGCGCCCAGGTGGACACCCTGGCCGATGTCCTGGTGCAGCAGATCCAGGGCATCCGCTCGGGTCAGGTCATCCAGGTTCCCAAAGTGTCCGACGCGAACGAGGTGGAGCGCAGAACCGCCTTGGTGGGCCGGGCCATGCAGCTCGCCTATCTCGGGCGGGAACGCGGTAGCCGGGCGCCGCGTCTGATCGACGCCTGGGTTGCGGATCGGGATCTGCTCGACCCGAGCCAGAAGACCCTTGAGGTTCGGGTGCTGATCACCAAGAATCAGTTGAGCGATCTCCAGGAGACTCTGGAGGCGATCTTCAGGGCGGGGGAGGGAACCTTCATGAGTCCCAAGGACTTCTTCGGCCAGTTGCGGGGGGCCGCCGCGGCCCTGGCGCGCAACCCAAACCAGGTCAGTCAGGTCCAGGTGGGCCGGCTAGCGGATGTCGGTCTGGTGGGCGAGTGGCTGGACGACTTGCCCTATACCAGCCAGGTGATGAATCTCACCGAGGCGCGTTGGCTGTCGCGCTCCTTCGCGGAGCAGCAGGAGGTGCTGGACGCGATCGAGGAGAAGATCCGGCTCTATCGCCGCATCCACGATGAGACCGACCGCTGGATCACGCTCGCGCCGACTGTGCCCAAGGGCGAATCCGTCACCACCGTTCCTCTGGACGTACTGCCTTGAGGCTCAATGCCTCGCAGCCGGTCTATGTCTGCCGGAATCTGGTCAAGCGTCGACTGAGCGCGCCGGAAGCAGGCGCGGGGTCGGGTTCTGGCGTGGCGGGCTTCGAGCTGCGGGTGCCCTCGCTCACCATCGCGCCGGGCGAGGTGGCGGTGCTGCGCGGCGAGAGTGGCAGCGGCAAGAGTACCCTGCTCGATCTGCTGGCACTGGCGCTGCGGCCCGACGGGGCCGACACCTTCAGTTTTCGTCCCGAGCATCGAGAACCGACGGACCTGCTCCGGCTGTGGGAGCGAAGCGATCTGAACGAACTTGGCCGGTTGCGCGGGGCGCGGATTGGCTATGTGCTCCAGACCGGCGGCTTGCTGCCTTTTCTCACCGCACGGGAGAATATCGCCCTGGCCTGCCGGCTGCTGGGACGCAACCCTGGCGGACACATCGAGCGACTGGCGGAGCGCCTGAGTATCGTCGACCAGTTGGACCGGCGACCTGGGCAGCTCTCGGTGGGCGAACGCCAGCGGGTGGCGATCGCCCGGGCCATGGCCCATCGTCCGAGCGTGATCCTGGCGGACGAGCCGACCGCCTCGGTGGATCCGGTGAACGCCGTCGCGATCCGCGAACTGCTCCTGGAGTTGGTCCGGAAGGCCGGCATCACGGCGGTGATCGCCACCCATGACTGGACGCCTGGGGCGGTATCCGGCGTCCAGATTCTGGAGCACCGCATCGAGCGCGACGGCGATCTGACCCGCTCGCTCTTCTGGAATTAAACCCATGCACGCCACCCGTGAGATCCTGCGGCTCGCCTATCGGGATTTCGCCCACGAACGGCGCATCTCGCTGTGTTACGTGCTGGCGCTGACGGCGGTGCTCGCCCCGCTCCTGATCCTCTTCGGTCTCAAATTTGGGCTGGTGGACACCCTGGCCCAACGTCTGGTGCAGTCGCCCGCCAATCGGGAGATCGGCGCGGTGGGAAGTGACCGGTTCGACTCTGCCTGGTTCGAGCGCATGACCGCCCGGACGGATGTGGCCTTCGTGATTCCCAACACCCGGCGTATCGCCGCAAGCCTGAGCCGGCTCCAGAATCTGAAGACCGGGAGCGAACTGCGCGCGCTCCAGATGATCCCCAGCGGTCCCCGCGATCCATTGCTCGGGCCGCATTTCAAGCCCCCCGATGGACTCGCGGAACTGGTTCTCTCGGTCAGCGCGGCGGGCAAGCTCGGGGTCGCCGCCGGGGAACGGCTTCTGGCCCGGATCGACCGCAGCCATGGCGGTCGTGACGAGGGCGTGGTCTGGGAGGTCATGGTCACTGGCGTCTTGTCCCCGGACATCATGAGCGAGGAAGCCGCGCTGGTCTCGCTGCCACTTCTCGTCGCCACCGAGGATTATCGGGACGGGGTCGCGGTACCCGCGCTCGGTTGGGCGGGTACCGCGCCGCCGCAGGTCGCGCGGAGTTTCGCGCGGTTTCGACTCTATGCGGCGAGCATCGATGACGTGGCGCGTCTGGAGTCGGACCTGAGCGCCGAGGGGATCGCGGTACGCAGCCAGTTGGCGGAGATCGCGAGCATGCAGACTCTGGACCGGAATCTGAGCCGGGTCTTCTGGCTGATCGCGTTCATCGGCACCCTGGGTTTCCTCGCCTCGCTGGCCGCCAACCTGCTTGCCAATGTCGAGCGCAAGTGGCGGGAACTCAGCATTCTGCGACTTATCGGCTTCCCCACGGCGAGCCTCATCCTGTTCCCGGTCGCGCAGGCCGCCCTGGTTGCTGCGCTGGGAGCGATCGCCGCGGTGCTGGTCTATCTGCCGGTATCATCGATCCTGAATGGCTGGTTCGTTTTGAGTCTGCAACCGGGCGAGTCGATCTGCCGGCTCCTGCCCATCCATGTCGCGCTCGCGCTCGTCACCACCCTGTTTGGCGCCGCCGCGGCCGCCGCCTGGGCCGGTTGGCGGGCCGCGCGCATCGAACCCGCCGAGGGGATTCGCGATGTCTGAAGGATTGAGAGGCAAGGGGCAAGGGGCAAGGGGCAAGCAAGAAAGCGCAAGGAGTCGGCGGCGGGTGAGCGCGAGCAAGGGGCAGGCAGGGAGTCTTTCCTTGCGCCTTGCTCCTTGCATCTTACCCCTTGCACTCTTACTGGCGACGCTGTCGGTCTTGGGCGCCGAGATCGCCTGGCCCGACAAGTTCTACAATCCGGCCCCGACTCCGCCGGATCAGCCGTCCGACCTGATCCTGCCTCTGCCCTGCGGTGGTGCCATGGCCTTTCGGCCGGTCGAGATTCCCGGTGGTGGCTGGCTGGACGACCGACCGGTGGAACTTGGGCACAGCGACGCGGAGCGTGGCTATAAGGAGGGTCGGCGCCTGAGCCATCTGGCTGGAGCCTTCACGACCAAGGGGGGCGCGACGCGGCGGTATTATCTCGGCAAGTACGAGGTGACTCGCGATCAGTATGCCGCGCTGATGGAGCCGGACTGCCCCAAACCCAACATGCGCGGACGCCTACCCATGACCGGGGCGAGCTGGTTCGAGGCGGTGGACCTCACCCGCCGCTATACGGAGTGGCTGCTGGGCGAGGCGCCGGATGCGCTGCCCAAGGAGGACCGGGCGTCCGGATTTCTGCGCCTACCCACCGAAGAGGAGTGGGAGTTTGCCGCACGCGGTGGGCTGGCCGTGGACGCCGCCGATTTTCTCGCCCCCCGTTTTCCCATGCCGGAGGGCGACCTGGCCCGCTATGCCTGGTACGAAAGCTCCGGCTCTGCCGAGGGCGTACTGCACCCGGTGGGGCTTTTGAAACCCAATCCGCTCGGTCTCCACGACATCCTCGGGAATGCCTCGGAGCTGACCCTCACTCCCTTCCATCTTGATCGGCGCGGTCGCGACCACGGTCAGGCCGGTGGCTTCGTCAGTCGCGGCGGCGATCTCCTGACTCCGGACAGCCAACTCGGTAGCGCGGTCCGTCAGGAACACAATTATTTCGATCCGGGCACTGGCCGGGCCAAGACCATGGACAGCCTGGGCTTCCGGCTGGTGGTGACCGCCCCAGTCATCGTCTCTCCGGAGCGCCTGGATGCCATCAAGCAATCCTGGACCGGTCTTCCGCAACTCGGCGGGGAGGTCGGCACGGATGCGACACTGGCGTTGCAGCAACTCCAGGAACTGTCGATTCAGACTCAGGACGACGCGGTACGCGCCCGCCTCGAAATCATCCAGCGCAACATGGAGCAGTCTCAGTCCGCAATTAACGAGGCGCGGGCGCGGACCCTGCGTGCCCTGCTGCGCACTGGCGCCTTCATGGGCAAGCGCGTGGTCACCGACGCCCAGCGCGCCGAGGTGATCCGCAGCCTCCAGAAGCTCGCCAAAAGCCGCTTCGAGGAGCTGAGCGAGGGTGCCAAAGGCGTTGCCGGAGGAGATGCCCTGGTTGATGAGGCGCGCTCGTCGCTCGCGACCAAGCAGGTCAAGTGGGACGAGGCACTTCGCGAGATCGAGACCAGTCTAGCCAACAGCCTGTCTTATTATGGAGACATGACGGTTGGGGTTGGCGTCGATTACACGGAGAGCGAGGCGGAGGCGCAATTGCCTGTCGTCGAGGCTGAGCTTCAGGCGAAGAACAATATCTACCTCATCCCCTATGCGCGCCTCTTCGTCGCTCATCTCCGGGCTTATCGCGGCGATCAGGCGGTAGACAAGGCGCGTTGGCGGGAGGATCTGATGCGAATTGACCCGGCGAATCAACCATGACGATTGCATTTAGACGATTGGCCGTGGCGGCCATGCTGCCCTTCGCGACCTTGGGGGGATGAGTCACCGAGCCGGTCTTGGGTTCTGGTCGACCTCCGGCGGAGGTCGGCGGGCGATTTTCGATCGGCGGTCTCGAACTGCTCGAGCCTACGGATAATTACGGCTATACGGGCGAACTCAGTCCCGCCGAGCAAGCGCTCCGCGAGCAGGGCCGAAAGTTTGACCGGACCGTGTGGCAGGCGGTCTTGATCGGTTCGGTCGCGGGGACCACTATCGGCGCGGTGGCGGGAGGAGATGCCGAAGACGCGGTCGGCGGCGCTATCGTCGGAGCCAGTATCCCAGGCCATGAAACGTGAACTTGACGCTTACAATCAGGCGATCAAGACCTTGGACGGCGTTGTTTCCAGCATGGTCAGGGCTTGAGTCTGGGCGTTTGACCAAGTCGGCCATTGGTCACGATTGGTGCTCGATGACTCGAACCAAGAGCCGGACATTACCGAGTTCGATCAGATCGCCCACGGCGAGACAGCGGCTTGCCCTCAAGCGCTCCTGATTGACGTAAGTCCCGTTTGCGCTGTCGAGGTCGTCTAGTGTCAAGACTGGTCCAGAACTTGACCGACTCACGCTCAATTTGGCATGCCGGCGAGAGATGCATCCGTCGGGCAGGCGTAAATCGACACCCTCCATCCTGCCGATCATCGCCGAGGACTGGATCCGCAGTCGCTGTTCGTATCCCGGCTGCGAGTCGGGTTCGACGAAGAGCAGCACCTCGGCCGCCAGCCGTTCGCGAATGACGGTGGCATCGCAAGCGTCATGCATCGGGATGGGAGCGGTCATCCTGGTGATTGCGTTGGATGCGGGTTCGCCGATCAGCGCCCGTAGCCGCGCGGCGGCTTCCGCCGGATCATGGCGATAATCGATATATTGCAGCTTGCCGAGCTTTAGGTGAATTTCTTCGGGAGTGCAACTGCGGACCATCAAGGGGATGACCCGACCGCGCTTATGTTCCAGCGCCCAGTGGGTCTCTGCCTGGACCCAGTCGGAGGTCTGCGCATCGGGCGACATGACGACCACGAACCAGTCCGCCTGAGCCAGGGCGACACGGATCTGGCGCTCCCAATCCGCGGCGATTCGCATGTCCGTCGCGGAGCACCAGGCGACCATGCCGAGTTCGTCGAGGATGGGTTGCAGTTGCGTCCGGATGAAATCCAGATCCTTGCTTGAGTAACTGATGAAAACACGCGGCATGGCGATGGTTCTCTATGCGAGTGTCACGCGCTTGACCGCCGGGTGTCCGACGGTCCGGGTAGACCTAAACCGCGCATCGGAAACAGCGCGCATCCCTCGGGACGCGGCTTAGGAGCGATAGCCGAAACTCAGTTCAAAACCGTCGATTTCGCCGTCCCCTGTGAGATACTTGATCCCAACGCCCATGGGATGGCTGGCAAGGTTTGGAGTGAGCTTGTCACCGGAACGCGACGGGCCGAAGCTGATGTCGAATTCCTGATAGTTATCGCTATAGAGATCGTCGCCGAAAAAGCGGGTGTCGGTCGCAAAAATGTCGATGCTGAATGCTCGGTTCCAGAGGCGTTTATGCAATCGAATCGAGAATAAAAGTCCGTTGCGAAGATCGTGTTTTCCAGGTCGTAGTCCACGCTGTAATCGCCAAAGCGTATTGGCAAGGTTAGATAATAGCCAATCATGTTGCCCATGCTTGCCTGAAACTTGCTGTTATCGTAGAACATCAGATCGCTCGTGAGCGATCCGGAAAAAATATGGCCTAGAGACCCCAGATCCGTGGATAGTGATCGGCGCCCGCACGATCAGCCGATCATAATTCGCGAAGGCGTAGCTGTAGGAGATCGGCAGGGTGAAGACGTTTTGAGTGAAGTCTCCGAGGCTGTAACTGCCGAAGCGGGCGCCGAGGCTGAAGGAGCCGCCCGGAGGTAGGGTGTCGTAGGCCGGACGATAATGTCGCTGATCGAATTAGCCCCTACGCTGGCGACATCTCCCTCAACGCAAAGCGAAAGGTTGAAGAGATTGCCGCTGGATGGCGCGGGGCAATTTTGTGCTAGGGCCTGTGTTGAAGCGAGGGTGAGTCCCAAACAAAGGGGTGCCAGGAGTTTTACGGGAGCGGCTTTGTACGCCGTCATTTTTTTCATGAATCTTTCCAATACGGTGATTTTTAAAATGTATGTTTGCTGGCTCTACTGACCAACAAAAACGTATAACGCCATGCTTTTATTAAATTAAAATACCAATTCGTAAAATTCGTAGCGTGTGTCAGTATCGCCTTATTAACATTTTTTTTCAAAGATTTAGTTGTGCCCGTCCTCATTGGCGGGCAGGGAGTTCATGATGTGCCGCCAATCCGACGAAACGAGAACCGTGCTAAAGATCGCTCCTGGCGCCGTGTTGGGTGCCCTGGTGTTGGGGGCGTTGGCCGGCGGCTGCGTCACTCCCGGAGACCAGCTCGGCAATTCGGTGGCCGGCGCCACGTCCTGGATACAGGGAGTGGGCGGCGGAGCGGTGCCCGCGGCGGCGGCGGAGGCGGATCTGACCCCAGCCGAGCGGCGCTTGCGCGAGCAAAGTCGCGCCTTCCAGAAAACGGTCTGGGAAGGGGTGCTGATCGGGGCCGGCGCCGGAACCCTGTGGGGCGTCATCCAGGGCGACAAAGGCTCCGATCTCCTGAAAAAGGCGCTGGTCGGGGGGGCTGTCGGCGGGCTCGCCGGGGCCTATATCGGACACAAACAGAATCAGTATTCGGACAAGGAGGACCAGCTCGACTCCATGATCGCTGACGTGCGTCAGTCCAATACCGAGACAAAGGAGTTGATCGCGAGCGTGCGCACGGTCATCGCCGAGGACAAGCGTCGCCTCGCCGATGTTCAAAAGCGTTACAAGAAAGGCCAGGCCACGGATGCCGAGGTTGCCGGTGTCCGTCAACGAATTGCCGCTAACGGGTCGGTGGTTGCCCAGGCGAGCAAGGGCGCGAGGGAGAAACAAGGCATGTTCCAGGGTGCGGAGAAGACCTACCGGCAGCAGAATCCCGCCACCGATACCGCCCGGCTTCAAGGAGAGATCCAGACCTTCAATCGACAGATCGAAACCCTTGACGGGCTGGCCAGCAGCATCTCGGTCGCATAGCGAGGAGACGATGATGGACCACGCGGAGATGGCGGTGACCGAACTGGCTTCGAGCGCGGCCATGGGATGGGCTCTCAGGCACCGGCGTTTTCCTCGCTGGCGGCAGTGGCTGGCGGGCCTGTGCCTGCCGTTCTGTCTCCCGATCTGGCTCGGCGGCTGCGCGATCGACGACGATCCGCATCAGGGCGGATTCGCGAGCGGAGTCGTCGGTCTCGCGGGCGGCGGCTACCAGCGCCGGGTCGACGAGCGGGAGGGTGTCTATCGGGGCGAACTGAGCGCACAGGAGCAGCTCAAGGCACAGGCCCACGAACTGGAGCGCGCGCGCGCGGCGGTGCGCACGGATCTTGATCGGGCGCGCGCGCGACTGGCTGCACAGGAGAATCGCATTCGGCGCGAGCGCGCCTTGCTGGCCGCTCAGGGACAGCGGACGCCCGCCGCCCGCACACGGGTAGAACGGCTGGATCAGGCCCAGTCGCGAATCGTCCGGACGCAAGGCCAACTAGGCTCGATCCGCCCGGAGGCGCAATCCCTGGAGGATCTCAAGCAACGCTCGCGGGGCTTGGAGAACGAACTCAACGAGATCGACGGTCTGGTGGGAACCGTTTCCGGTCAGGCCTTTTAGGCGGCTTCCGGAAAAGCGCATACCCATGTTCGAGACCATGTTCGAGATTGACCTTGAATCCGTTCGTGGTGAGCTTGTCGAACCATGAACGGATTCAAGGTCAACCTCGACGCGCGATTGTCCGTTCATCCCATTCGACAGGCATGTCCTTCCGACGCCCCGGATTTCCCGTCCTCATCGCACCGCTCGTCTCGGTTACAATGTCTGCAAATGTCTTATCGGGGCCAGTGAGCGAATTCGGTTTTGGCGCCGCCAGGATCTGTCCTAAATAAGGTTTGCTGTCGACCCTGATGCGTGGAGGCGGTCGCGTTTGCGGCAAAGCCTCGCTTGATCGGAGTAACCCGCCATGTTTCTTCATGAAACCGCCGACGCCGAGCATTTCGAGCTGGTCATCGTACACTCGGTGCGACAGATCCTGACCACGCCCGATGCGGATCGTTTCCTCGCCTGGGCGCGGGAGACGATTCCGAGTCTGCTCGGATTGTCCGACACCTACCTGGGCAAGCTCGAAAGCCAACGGCTCGCCACCCTGCTCGGGACCGTTATCTGGAACGCCACGCCTCTGCCGACCAACGATTTCCTCCCGCAGCCGATCGCGCCGCTTCCGCCCGAGGCTCCCTGCGCCTGCGGATCGGGGCTGCGCCACCGCGATTGCTGCGGCGATCTCGACGAGATGCCCGAACTCTCCAGCGAACTCATCTGGGAGATCCTGCTCGACGAGATCCCCGAGCGCACCCTGCGCGATGCCCTGGCGCTGGATGCCATCCCCGGTCCGCTGCTGGCGAAGATCGCCGACCGCTGGCTCGAAGAGGATCGGCCAGGCCGCGCCGTCGCCCTGCTGGAGCCGCTCTTCGCTGGGCCGCTGGACGATTTGGATGCGCGCTACGAGCCGGCCTTCGACATCCTCTGCGACGCCTACGACCGGCTCGACCACTGGCGCAAGAAAAGCGCCTTTCTCAACCGTGTCTGCGCCGAGGGCAGTCGGCCGCTGCAGGCCACCGCCTGGCAGCGGCGCAGCACCATGCATATCGACGAGGGCGATTTCGTCCAGGCCGAGGCCGCGTTCACGGCCGCTCTGCGCAGCAATCCGGACAACCCGAGTACCGCCCTGCTGGAAATCACCCTGCTCGCGGCACAGCACAAGGATCTGCTGGCCCGCGAACGGTCGCGCTTCTGGCTGCACCGCTTCCGTCGTCTTGGCTTCAAGGACGAGGTCTTCATGGATTTTTTGGAGCGCGCCATCGCCGACCCGCAGGAGGCCATGGTCAATAGCCACGTTGACGCGCTGGATCCTCTGTTGGTGGATTTGCGCGATTGGGTCGCCGTCATTGGCACCCGGCCGCTGCCAGTGTATGGAACGGCGCTGCTGCGGGACGCCTCCCGACGCCAGAAGGCCGACCCGCTGACTCTCCGCGAGGATTCGCCGGGATTGAGTCGGAAGCGCACGGCCGCCCGGTTGTCCGCCGGGGATATCGACACGCCCACTGGCGAGTCGGCCGCCGGGCAGGGCACCCAGGCGGAACTGCGGCCGCCCGCCGCGGTGCGGCGTATCGAATCAATCTGGCGCGCGCGGTATCCGTCCGCCAAACCGGACTCCACCCACCTCTCGCTGGCCGAGGATGCCGATGTGTGGGAGGAACCCGATTGGCTGGACTATCTGCTCGAACATCCCGAAGTCGCCGATAGCCTGGATGTTCTCGACGATCTGGCCACCGCGCTCTATGAACATCCCGAAAGCGCGCTACCCTGGATCTCGCACGCCCTGCAGCGGCCTCTCCTGGACCGTGCCTGGTCGATCCTGGAGCGGACACTCCCGCCGGAGGGCGACCGCTGCATCCCCTGGTCGGCGGCGACCAATCGCCCGGCGTTGCGGCTGTTGTTCCGCCGCTATCTCTGCCAGATTCAGGAAGGCGAGCCTAAGGGGGCGATCGATACCCTGGAAACCCTGTTGCGCCTCAACCCCCAGGACAATCATGGCGCACGCGCCGAACTGATGAATCTCTATCTCCGGGATGGCGAGGACGAACAGGCGCTGGCCCTGGCGCGCCGCTTCCCGAACGATCTGCTCGCCGATCTGGCCTATGGCGAGGTGCTGGCGCTGTATCGGCTGGGCCGGGAGGAGCGGGCGCGGCTGGTGCTGAATACGGCGATTCGACGCCTGCCGCGCATCCCCGGCTACCTGACCCGCAAGCGCATCAAACAGCCGCGCCTGAATCCGCTCGGGATGACGCCCGGCGGCGACGATCAGGCGTGGCTGTATCGCGAGGAGATGCGCGATGTCTGGCTGGCCGAGCCCGGTATTCTGGCCTGGCTGAAACGTTTCACCGCCTGAATGGTCCCCATCGAAGAGGAGCAAGCGCCGTGTCGTCACAGTATCGCATCCGGTTCTCTGGAAATCTGTTGCCCGGTCAGGATCCGCGGGACGTTGCGAACCGCCTGGCCGTGCGCTTCGGCATGGATGTCGAAACCGCTCACGATCTGATCCTGAAGGGAGGTGGGCGGATCATCAAACACGGTCTGACCGTGAATGAAGCCGAACGCTATGGCGCGGAGCTGACGGCTAGCGGATTGGTCATCGAGATCGAATCTCAGGGCGAGACGGGCGCGCCGGGTGTGGCATCCGCGCTTGCCGCCGGGTCGCATTTCGCGTCGCCGCTTCAGACGCGCGACGGCGAAGCCGGTTCGCCCGTGCCCAGCGCGGTTCCGATCGGGCGCGGCTGGGGCTGGATCGCCGATGCCTGGTCCCTGTTCCGGCAGCGTCCCTGGGCCTGGATCGGCGCGGTGCTGCTGTTCTATCTGATCCTGATGGTGCTCAGTCTGGTGCCCGTGCTCGGCGGACTCGCGACCGTTATTCTTGGTCCCATGCTGAGCGCCGGACTCATGAT
Source organism: Thiocystis violascens DSM 198 (assembly GCF_000227745.2). Lineage (NCBI taxonomy): Bacteria > Pseudomonadati > Pseudomonadota > Gammaproteobacteria > Chromatiales > Chromatiaceae > Thiocystis > Thiocystis violascens. The sequence goes on from NC_018012.1 coordinate 3,752,891, forward strand.
CGGTGCCCACGCCCAGACGCAAGGCGAGGACTTCAGGGTCGGCTATCTGTTTGCCGGGGTGTCGAACAAACCGGGTCCGCTGGCCCTGGTGGGCGGGGTCTATCTGCTGTTGTGGATTGGGGTCTTGCTCGTCCTCGCGGCACTCTTTGTGGGCATCATGGCCTCGACCGGGGTTGTGATGGATGCCGCAGCCCCGGATCCGAACGACCTGGATTCATTGATGGCGATGAGTCCGATGGTGGCATTGCCATTCCTCATCCTGATGCTGCTCGGTATTCCGCTTGCGATGGCGGTTTTTTTCGCGCCCAGCCTGGTCGCGTTGAACGATGTTCCCGTGCTGCGAGCCTTCCGGCTGAGTTTCCTCGGTTGCCTGAAGAATATCCTGCCCTTCCTTGTCTTCACGCTCATCGCCATTGCGATGGTGCTGCTGGGATCCATCCCAGTCATGCTCGGGCTGATCCTGGTTCTGCCCATTCTGACCATTGCGATCTATGCCGCGTATCGGGATATTTTCCTGCTATAACCCTGTCCGGCAGGACGGGCAGGGTTGATACTCAACCCTGAAGCAGCCGCTTCAGGATCTCGTTGACTTGCCCGGGATTGGCCTTGCCGCCGCTCTGCTTCATCGCCTGCCCGACGAAGAAGCCGAACACCTTGTCCTTGCCGGCGCGGTACTGCTCCACCTGACCCGGATTGGCGGCGACGATGTCCGCGATCAGCGATTCGATGGCGCTGCTGTCGGTGATCTGGGTCAGTCCCCTGGCCGCGATAATCTGGTCCGCGTCGCCCTCGCCAGCCCACATCGCCTCGAACACCTGCTTGGCGAGCTTGCCCGAGACGGTGTTGTCCTGGATGCGCCGGAGCAGACCCGCGAGCATGGGCGCCGACACCGGACTCTGGGCGATATCGCCCTCCGCCTTGTTGAGCGACGCCATCAGCTCGCCGCCGATCCAATTGGCCGCCAGCTTGGGTTCGCCGGTCTCGCGGGCGACCGTCTCGAAATACTCCGCCAGCTCGCGCGTGGCGGTCAGCAGATTGGCGTCATACGCCGACAGACCGTACTCGTCATGAAAACGCGCACGCTTGGCATCTGGCAGTTCCGGCAGATCGGCGGTCGCGGCGGCGAGAAAGTCGGGATCGATTTCCAGCGGCAGCAGATCGGGATCGGGGAAATAGCGGTAATCGTTCGCCTCCTCCTTGGTGCGCATGGAGCGGGTTTCGTCTTTGGCTGCGTCATAGAGCCGGGTCTCCTGGATGACACGCCCGCCGCCCTCGATCAGATCGATCTGTCGCTCGACCTCGAAGGCGATGGCCTTCTCCAGAAAGCGGAACGAGTTGACGTTCTTGATCTCGGCACGGGTGCCCAATTCCTGTTGACCGACCGGGCGCACCGAGACGTTCGCGTCGACCCGAAAGGAGCCTTCCTGCATATTGCCGTCGCTGATACCGATATAGCGCACGAGCTGATGGATTTTTTTGGCATAGGCCACGGCCTCCTGGGCCGAGCGCATGTCGGGCTCGGAGACGATCTCCAGCAGCGGCGTCCCGGCGCGGTTCAGATCGATGCCGGTATAGCCGTGGAAATCCTCATGCAGCGACTTGCCCGCGTCCTCTTCCAGATGGGCGCGCGTCACCCCAACCGTTTTGACCGTGCCATCGTCGAGGACGATCTCGACCTGACCCTTGCCCACGACCGGCAGCTCGTACTGGCTGATCTGGTAGCCCTTGGGCAGATCCGGATAGAAATAATTCTTGCGCGCGAAGATCGAGCGCGGCGCGATCTCCGCGTTGATCGCACGGCCGAAACGCACGGCGAGCCGGACCGCCTCGGCATTGAGCACCGGCAGCACGCCCGGCAGGCCCAGATCGATGGCGCATGCCTGGGTGTTGGGCGCGGCACCGAATGCGGTCGGCGCGCCGGAGAAAATCTTGGAGTGGGTCGCGAGTTGGGTATGAATCTCAAGACCGATGACGGTTTCCCATGCCATGACGATGTCAACCTGAGTGAGGGGCGCGCGTGAGGCCCGAAAGAACAAGGCATCCAGACCGGCGTCCAGACGCCGCCCGCTATCCGAAGGGGTCCGCGACTGTCTCCGGCATGGCCGGCGTCGATGGTGAATTGACGCAGCTGCGTCACTGCCATTAAGTTAAGCCGTTCGTGGTGAGGCCCTCGAACCATGAACGGCTTAACGCTCAGAGGCTTAGGATTTTCCGTCCGCCCTTCGACAAGCTCAGGGCGAACGGAAAATCCTTAACTTAATGGCAGTGACGCGGCTGCGTCCAAGCGAATCCAGCGTGCGACCGCGCGTGTCGGGTGGCCTGCGGTGCCGGGAACGCTCACATCGAACGATGAACACGCCAGTTCGGCCGCCGTCGCGTTGCGAAACGGCAGTATACCGCCATGCGCAATCCGGCGAAACGACACGCCATGGCGTGGCAACGCGGCTGTCATCCGGTTGGGCCAGGGAGCCGCACGGATTCGGAACAAAAAAAAGCCCGGCGGGGTGCCGGGCTGAAAACGTCTCATGATGAGAGAGACGAGGAGGACTCTGTGAAAATCAGTCGGAGATCAGGCTTGTCGCAACATTGGCGCCCGATTCGTCCGCGGTTGACCGTTAGTGCATGAACAGGCCGCCATTGACCGGCAGGTTGGCGCCGGTCACATAGGCGCTCTGGTCGCCGGCCAGGAAGGCGATGGCGGCGGCGATCTCGTCGGGCTGCGCCATGCGGCGCATCGGGATACCGCCGATGATGCTGTTGCGCACGGTCTCGTCCATCGCCAGGGTCATGGCGGTCTCGACATAGCCAGGCGAGACGGTGTTGACGGTCACGCCCTTGGACGCGCCTTCCTGGGCCAGGGCCATGGTGAAGCCATGCATGCCGGCCTTGGCCGCCGAGTAGTTAGCCTGACCGAACTGGCCGCGCTGTCCGTTGACGGACGAAATGTTGATGATGCGTCCGAAGCCGCGCTCCAGCATGCCTTCCCAGATCGGACGGGTGACATTGAAGACGCTGTTCAGGTTGACGTTGATCACCGCGTTCCAGTGGGCGGCTTCCATCTTCTTGAAGGTCTTGTCGCGGGTGATGCCGGCGCAATTCACCAGGATGTCGATCGGGCCATGCTGCTCGGTAATCTCGTTGACCATGCGCGTGCTGTCCTCGAACGAGGAGACGTCGGCGGCAAAGGTCGCGATCGTGAAGCCTTCGGCGGCGCGCGCTTGCTTCCAGGCGTCGGCGGCATCCGCCTCGGACGGGTGGTGGTTCGCCACGACGGTGCAACCGTCCTTGGCCAGACGCGTACAGATGGCGGTGCCGATTCCGCCGATACCACCGGTGACGAGTGCGATGCGTGCCATGGTCATTCCTCCAAAATCTTATTGGTCGTTAGGGTTTATCGGATGTTTAAGGTTCCATTGGCCATGATGCCGGGCGTGCCCGGCATCATGGCCAATGGGGGTCCGTCCCTGGACCGCTGGGATGCGCCGCCTGATTACGCGGTCGCGGTGTTCTTGCGCAGATCGGCGGTCAGCTCGGCCGTGTTCTTTTCGAGCCAGGCGCGATAATCGTCGCGTGCCTCGCTGACCAACTGCATGGTGGTCTTACTTTCGGCCATCACGCGCTCGCTGAGTTCCTTGGTCGCGTCGACCTGACCCTGGAAAAATTCGTTGTAGCCTTTCGCTTCGGTGGCCAGCTTGGTGACGCGGGTGGCGTGATCCATGTACAGGGTCAGCGCGTCCATCTGACGGGCCGCCATCTTCTCGAAGATGCGCACGTTCAGTTCGCCCAGGCTGGTCAGACGCTCGACGCTCTTGCTAGCCATTTCGTTGACGGTGTTCAAGGTATCGGTGGTATTCATCGGTATCTCTCCAGAAGCATGATTGTGCAGTGCAGCAATTGTTGCAGTGCACAATAGCCGTCTCGGCCGCTCAGGTCAACACCGATTTTGCAATTCTTTTTATTTAAACCGCGTCATCCTTTTTCTTGCGTTCGCCGCCGAACTCGAAGCGGGCCGCGCGCAGAAAATCCTTCTGGAGGTCGGCCCAGATCTCGACATTTTTCTGGGTCATGCGGCTCATGGCCTCGAAGGGATTTTCGGCCCAGGACTGGGTCATTTCCTGCTGCTGTTTGGCGAAGAGATCGAGCGAGGTTTCCAGATAGCGGGCGAACATGCCCTGCAGGGTGCCGCCATAGAAGCGGATGATCTGGGCGAGCATGGTGGCGCTGAAAAGCGGCTCGCCGCCGGATTCTTCTTCAAGCATGATCTGGAGCAGGATGGAGCGGGTGATGTCGCTGTCGTTGGCCGTGTCGACGACCTTGATGCTGGTGCAGTTCATCACGAGTGCGCGGACATCGGAAAGGGTGATGTAGCGGCTGACCTCGGTGTCATAGAGGCGGCGGTTCGGATATTTCTTGATGAGACGCTCGCTGTTCATGGTCACCTAAACCGCGTTCGGCATAGTCTGCAAAGTGTTGCGCATGGGTTCTTGACTCGTTCGCGCCAACTCGCGTCGGCGCTGACGCGGTTTCAATGTTTCATCATTGAAACCGCAATCACCAGGGGAAACTCGCGACAGCGGATTCCCCCGGACTTCGCGTCAGAGACGCTCGACCGCCAGGGCGACACCCTGTCCGCCGCCGATGCACAGCGTTGCCAAACCCTTCTTGGCATCGCGCTTCTGCATCTCATAGAGCAGGGTGACCAGGATGCGCGCGCCGGAGGCGCCGATCGGATGGCCGATGGAAATGGCGCCGCCGTTGACATTGACCTTGGACAGATCCCAGCCCATGTCCTGATTCACCGACATCGCCTGGGCGGCGAAGGCTTCGTTGGCCTCGATCAGATCCAGATCGGCTGGGGTCCAGCCGGCCTTTTCCAGACATTTGGTGGAGGCTGGAATCGGGCCGGTGCCCATGATGGCGGGATCGACGCCAGCGCTCGCGAAGGCGACCAGACGGGCCATCGGGGTCAGACCCAGTTCCTTGGCCTTGGACTCCTTCATGACCACGACCATGGCTGCGCCGTCATTGATGCCCGAGGCATTGCCGGCGGTCACGGTGCCTTCCTTGTCGAAGGCGGGACGCAGCTTGCCCAGGGTCTCGGCGGTGGTGCCGGGACGCGGAAATTCGTCGGTGGCGCAGACCAGCGGATCGCCCTTGCGCTGGGGGATGCTCACCGGAATGATCTCGTCGACGAAGCGACCGGACTTGATGGCGGCCTCGGCCTTCTGTTGCGAGGCGGCGGCAAAGGCGTCCTGCGCCTCGCGGGTAAAGGCATATTGCTTGGCGATGTTCTCGGCGGTGACGCCCATGTGGTACTGATTGAAGGCATCCCAGAGACCGTCGACGATCATGGTGTCCTTCAACTGCCAGTCGCCCATGCGCTGACCCTCGCGCGAACGCGGCAGGACGTGCGAGGACTGACTCATGCTTTCCTGACCGCCGGCGATCACGATGTCCGCGTCGCCGCAGGCGACCGCCTGCATGGCCAGATGAACCGCCTTGAGCCCGCTGCCGCAGACCTTGTTGATGGTCATGGCCGGAACCTGCTGGGGCAGACCCGCGTTCAGGGTGGTCTGGCGCGCCGGGTTCTGGCCGACGCCGGCGGTCAGCACCTGTCCCAGGATGACCTCGTCGATCTGCTCCGGGGCAATCCCTGTACGCTCCATCAGTGCCTTGAGCACGACGGCGCCCAGTTCGGTGGCGGGGAGGGCGGAAAGACCGCCCCCAAAGGTGCCGACCGCGGTGCGACCCGCGGCAACGATCACGATATTCTCGCTCATGGTGTGGATGTCCTCTTGGATCTATTCGTGGCGAACGTGAGATCTAAACCGAGTCCGCGATGACATGCCTTATGTCGGGCGAGTTGGGGAACTCGCACAAACCGACCGCCGTCGCGGAAAACCGGTCAAGTAATTGAAATTTTTAATCATTCAAAGCGCGTCGACTCCGACCTTCCGAGGGACTGACAACCCAGCCGATCGATCGAAACGCTCCTTGGTCACTCCATGACGCGCTTTAATTCTACGCACCTTTGTTGCAGTGCACAAATCCGCGTGTTAAGTTTCGCCCCATACGAAACCGGGAGGGCAGAAACATGTCGAACGAAACCTTTTTCAATAACGATTGGCTCGCGCTGCAGCGCAAGTATTGGGATAACTGGACAGAGATGAGCAGCAAGGCGATGGGCATGGAAGGCGCCAAGCTGACCACGCCCTGGGAAGGTGCGCTCGATCATTGGTGGCAGGCCATGTCCCCCGCCGCACCGGATGCCTCCAAGGCATTCATGGAAAAGATGATGGAACAGGGCAAGGCGTTCTTCCGCATGGCGGAAACCTTCGGCGCCCGCACGGGCGATGACAACGCCACCAACGGCCTGGCACTCTGGACCAAGGCGATCGAGGACATGCAGAAGCGTTTCACCGGCTCGCTGGACGACGGCGGCAACGCGGCGCAGCGCATGATGTCCTTCTGGGAACTGCCGCTCGACAACTGGCAGCGCATGATGTCCTCCATGTCGCCCATGCCCGGCGATTTTCTGCGCAACATCCCGCACGATCAATTCAAGGGCAACCTGGACCGCGTGCTCTCCGCGCCCGGTCTCGGCTATACCCGCGAGGAGCAGGGCCAGTATCAGGAGTTGATGCGCCGCGCCGCAGACTATCAATCCGCGCTGCAGGAATACACCAGCTTCTACAACCGGCTCGGGATGAAGTCGGTGGAACGCATGGGCGGCTACCTTCAGGAAGTGATCGACAGCGGCAAGAGCATCGACTCGGCCCGCGCGCTCTATGATAACTGGGTGAGTTGCTGCGAGACCGTTTATGCCGACGAGGTCGCGACACCGGAATACGCCCAGATCCACGGTCGCCTGATCAATGCGCAGATGGCCCTGAAAAAACGCATGTCGATCATGGTCGACGAACAGCTCGGCGCGATGAACATGCCAAGCCGGAGCGAAATGCGCACGGTGCAGGAGCGTCTTCAGGAGAGCCGCCGCGAGAACAAGCACCTGCGCAATCGACTGCATGCGCTGGAGAAGCAGGTCGCGGCACTGGCGGGCGAAACCCTGTCCAGTCCGCCGACCGCGCTGAAGGTCGCCGCGTCCGCCGCCAAGGCTCCGGCGCGCCGCAAGCCCGTCGCCAAGCCAGAGTAAACCGGCCGGCATCTCCACGGCGCTGCGTCACCAACGAACACCGCGAGGCAAAACATCATGATCCCGATCGACATCCGACCAGACAAACTTGCCCAGGAAATGCTCGACTACAGCCGCAAGCTGGGTCAGGGTATGGAAAACCTGCTCAACGCCGAGGCCATCGACACCGGCGTCAGCCCGAAACAGCCTGTCTACAAGGAAGACAAGCTGGTGCTGTATCGTTACGACACCCCCGAGGGCGTCACCCCGAGCGCCGTGCCGCTGCTGATCGTCTATGCGCTGGTCAACCGGCCCTACATGACCGACATCCAGGAAGACCGCTCGACCATCAAGGGTTTGCTCGCCACCGGACAGGATGTCTATCTGATCGACTGGGGCTATCCGGATCAGGCCGATCGGGCCATCAATCTGGACGACTACATCAACGGCTACATCGACAGCTGCGTGGATCATCTGCGCGAGCAACTTGGCGTCGACAAGGTCAACCTGCTCGGCATCTGTCAGGGCGGCGTCTTCAGCCTCATGTATGCCTCGATGCATCCGGACAAGGTCAATAACCTGGTGACCATGGTCACGCCGGTTGACTTCAAGACCCCGGACAATCTGCTGTCCGCCTGGATTCAGAACGTCGATGTCGATCTGGCCGTCGACACCATCGGCAACATCCCCGGCGAGTTGCTGAACTGGACATTCCTTACCCTCAAGCCCTACAGCCTGATGGGACAGAAATACATCAACATGGTCGACATGCTCGACGACCCGGCCAAGGTCAAGAACTTCCTGCGCATGGAAAAGTGGATCTTCGACAGCCCGGACCAGGCCGGCGAGACCTTCCGCCAGTTCACCAAGGATTTCTACCAGCGCAACGGCTTCATCAATGGTGGCGTCATGCTGGGCGAGCGCGAGGTGGATCTGAAGAATGTCACCTGTCCGGTGCTGAACATCTACGCCCTGCAGGACCATCTGGTTCCGCCGGATGCGTCACGCCCGATGAAGGGTCTGGTGGGCAGCGAGGACTACACCGAACTCGCCTTCCCCGGCGGCCATATCGGCATCTATGTCAGCGGCAAGGCGCAGAAGGAAGTCACGCCCGCCATCGGCAAGTGGTTGAACGAACGGTCGTAAGCGGGCAGTGAGGGAGCGGGGCGCTTGCGGGACGATCCGCAAGCCGTCCGAATCCGGTCACGCATCCTCCTTGGCGTCTTGCGTGTCGACCGGATCCTTTGGCGGTTGTTGGTGGTCGCCATCGCGCCTGGACGAAGACGTAAACTGGTAGTAAAGCAGCCAGCCAGCGAGTCCCAGGAACACGAAAAGCTCGGCTGCGGCAAGCGAATTGTTCGCCATGATGGTCTCCAGCGAGTCGTTGGGGGGCCGCTCTTCGCGGGTTCCTGACGTTTGTCCGTCAAAAAGGAGCGCCGCGCAAAGGCCGGAACCCTTGCCGCGACGCGAATGAAGCGGTCGACTCCGCCCCTGGCGGAGTCGATGTCAGCAAGTGGCCTCAGGATCCCCCGCGCAGTGCGTAGGGGATAAGCGGGGCAAGGCAAATCGCAACCATAAACCAGAAGGCTTGGCGCTCGTTTTTACGCATCACTTCTTGAGTCATGACATTCACCTCTTTTCGCAAGCTGTCAAATGAGAGAGCAAGTTGTCGGTTGAGTAGAGTGGGTCACCTGCCCACGCAACCGAAAATAGCCATAACAAAGTAAAATACAAGGAATGCCATGTGCGGTCCGTGGATATTTCTTAGCGAATACCTTGGTTAAACCCCGAAAAGAGCTTCCAGCCTCCAGCGGCCAGATTTTGAATCAAGCACTTGGCCATTGCGCTTGGCGTTTCAGGTCAACCAGCGGGGGAAGCTTCGATCAGCGAAAACCTCGGCAAAATAACGGCTGGCGGCTGGCTGTTCGCCCAACCGTGACAACGGACGGTTTCCCACTCACGCTAACGACACGGCAGGACGTACGATCACCGCCTCAACCCGCCCGCCAACCTGTCTAGGACGCGTCCGTTTTGCTTGCCATCGTCTCCGTCACCTCGCCCATCTTCCTGTTGATCGCACTTGGATTCGCGGCGGTTCGGGCGGGTTGGATCCCGCGCGAGGGCGCGCTCGCCATGGGCCGCTACGCACTCTCCTTCGCCCTGCCGGCGCTGCTCTTCAATACGCTGTCGCAGCGTCCTCTGGACCAGATCATTGTGCCCGCGTTTCTGTTCGCCTATGTCGGCGGTTCGCTGATCGCCTACGCGCTCGGGCTGACGGCGGCCGCCGTCGCACGGCGCACGCATCCGCTGGACAATGCCTTTTTCGGCATGGGCGTCTCGATGTCGAACAGCGGCTATCTGGGCTATGCGCTGATCTCGCAGATCCTGGGGGCGGAGGCGCTGATCGCGGTCGCCATGTCGATCCTGACCGAGGTGCTGCTGATTCTGCCGCTGACCCTGATCCTGGCGGAATTGCATGACAGACGGGGCCGTCATGGCCTGGCGCGAACCCTGGGCAAGGTTGTGTTCCAGGTCGTCCGCAATCCGATCATGCTGGCGATCGCCGCCGGATTGTTGTTCGCCGCGCTTGGCTGGCGGCTGCCCGCCCTGCTCGGGCGCACGGTCGACATGCTGGCCGGTTCCGCGGCGGCGGTGGCGCTGTTCGCGATCGGCGGAACCCTGGCTGGACAACGGCTCCAGCATGGACTGGGGCCGGCCCTGGCCATCGCCGCCGGCAAGCTCCTGATTCACCCCGCTGCGGTGCTCCTGATGCTGTTCCTGGTTCCGGCCTTCGACCCCACGCTCACCCAGGCGGCGCTGATTCTGTCCGGGCTGCCGATGGTCACCATCTTCCCCCTGCTTGCCCAGCGCTATGGGCTGGGCGAACTGTGCGCATCCGCCCTGCTGATCACGACCCTGCTGTCCTTCTTCACCCTGAATCTGGGGCTCTGGATCCTCGGAAGCTGACAGCGCCCGCGGGATCGCTCGATCGGTTTCCACCCGTCGCGGGTTCAGTCCCGCACGTAAAAATGACGCCATTCAATTCCGCTAGCCGCTCGCAGCAGGTCGAATAGCGCATCGGTTGGCGTGGCCTCCCCCGGAAAGACCTCTTCAATCAAAATCGTCCGCCGTCCGAATCCGCCCTGTTCCTTCCAGTCCCACTGCCAGGGCGGACGGGTCTAGCCGCAGCTCGGACAAGTGCCCCTTGGTTCGGGTGGGTGACCGACCGCGCGACTCATGAACAGGTGTAAGGCGATCAGTTCGATGTCACGTTATATACAAATAACTATAGCGTAGCGTGGCATTCGCTCCATTCCCAGCCATCCATCGCCGAGTCTTTCTTCGGCTTGACTCTTATTCTTTTCTGAGACAAGCCTTTAACGGCTGGCGTGAGCACGGCAGAAAGATGGCATCGAATCTGCTTTGACAACTCCGTCCGCTGGGCTCGATCCCCCGATCTGGTTTCGCAATACGTTATGCCAAAAAAGTATAGCGATAGCCTGGATGAGCCAGTAATCCATTCGCTTCACTCAGAGGGTGTAGACAAAAATAATTGAGCTGCTATTTGTATACCAGTCTACAACTGAGCTGGTGTGCGCTGATGTCGAAAGCTGGTCGTCCCCCCAAGATTCACGAGGCGGAGCAAGCGGTATTGCGTCAAATTGTCACGGATCGCCCGACCTCCACGCTGTCAGAGATTGCCCGGGAACTCGCGGCACGGACGGGAATCGAGGCTCATGAAGCCACGATTCGCAAGTCCTTGCGGGAGGCGGGCGTCACGCGCCTCCGGGGCGAGAGTGGTCTCGAGGCGCAAGCGCGCGCAACGCCGCGTCGGTATGGGTATACGGATGCGCATCGTCGCCACGACCCCGACCAAAGCTACCCAAGTTGTCTGACCGATGCGGAGTGGGACTTGGTCGCCGCTCTCTTTGAGATGCCGGGCGGGCGGGGTCAACCGCCCCGCGTGTCGCGCCGGAGCATCCTGGAGGCGTGTTGCTACGTGGTGCGCACGGGGTGCGCGTGGCGGATGCTGCCGCACGATTTCGCGCCTTGGCAGAATGTCTACAAGACGTTTCGCCGTTGGAGTGCGGCTGGGAAGTTTGAGCAGATGCATGATCGACTGCGGGGGCAATGGCGCGAACGCGAGGGGCGTGAGATCGCGCCGACGGCGGCGGTGCTGGATGCGCAATCGACCCGCGGCTCGCCGCAGGGTGGACCGAGCGGCTTTGATGCGGGCAAGCAGGTCAAGGGGCGCAAGCGCAGCCTGGTGGTCGATACCTTGGGGTTCGTGTTGGCGGTGAGCGTGGTCGCGGCCAATCTTCAGGACCGCGATGCCGCCTCGGGCGCCGTCGCTGACGCGGCCGCCAAGTACCCCCAGATCAACACGCTGTTTGTCGATAGCGCCTACGCCGGTCAATTTGCCCAAACCACCGAGCAGACCCACGCGATCCGCGTGGAAGTCGTGCGCCATCCAGCCAACAAAAGCGTTGGCTCCTGGCACGTGGACGGGGCGCCTGACCGAGTGGTGATCGCCAACGCCGACGGCTTCGTTCCGCTGCCGAAGCGCTGGGTTGTCGAGCGCACCCATGCGTGGAATGAGCGTGCCCGTCGATTGATCATGCATCATGACCGTCTGCCAGCGGTCTCCGAAACCTGGGTTTGGCTGGCGGAGGCGCGCATCCTGCTGCGGCGGTTGACCACAACGGTTTGATTTTGTCTACACCCTCTGAGGGGGCGCGGATGAATTTTGCCTATTGGCTGCAACTGGCCGATCAGTCGGGCGGCATCCTCTATCTGATGGTGGGGCTGCTGACCGTGACGCTGACGGTTATCGCCGAGCGCAGCTGGGTGTTGCGTAGCCTGACACGTCAGGGCGAGGCACTGACCCAAGCCTTGGTCCCGGTCGCGATCGGGGACCGCGCAGGGCTCGAATGGATCCGCGACACGCAGGCCAGGCATCTCCATGGCGTGCTGCTGGAAACCACGCTGGCGCTGCCTCCAGCGGCCGAATCCCAGTTGGCCAACCGGCTCGACGAGGTCATTCTGCGCCATGTCCCGTTGCTCGACCGGCGTCTCTGGGTGCTGGATACCACGGTGACCCTGGCCCCCTTGCTCGGGCTGCTGGGAACCATCATTGGCATGTTCCACGCCTTCCATGTCCTGACCGAGCCGGGCGCGTCGCCGAACGCCGTCACCGGCGGGGTGGCCGAGGCCCTGGTCGCGACCGCCGCCGGGCTGCTGATCGCCGTCATCGGGCTGGTGTTCTTCAACGGACTCAGCGAACGGGTCCGGCTGGCGGTCCATCAACTCGAAACGCTCAAGGCGATGCTGGTCAACCGTTTCGGCCAACCGGACGTGGCGATCCCGCTGGTCCTGACCGACGGCTCTGGAGCGGGCTGATGCGCTATCTGCAGTCGCGTCGCAAGGCACGGATCGAGATCGTGCCCATGATCGACATCATGTTCTTTCTGCTGGTGTTCTTCATCCTGGTCACGCTCAACATGATCCCGGCCAGCGGGATCGACAGCCGGCTGCCGGGCAGTTCCAGCGCGGAGCGGCTGGAATCGCCGCAGGTCGTGATCGGTCTGGACGCGGCGGGGATGATCAGCGTCGATCGGCGGAGTCTGAACCTGGAGCAGCTCGCGGCGCTACTGCGCGACCGGGGCACGGAATCCCGCGTGGTCATCGCCGGGGCCGAAGAGGCGGCGCTCGGCGATCTGATCGCGGTCATGGACACCTGTCGCCATGTGGGCATCAGTCGTATCGGCATTGCGACCCGGGAGCCGGAGGCGTGACACGCGCCGCCGCGCCACTGCCCAGCCTGCCGCTGTGGCTGGCCGCCGCCATCGCGATGGTGGCCGAAGGCGCGATGCTGGCGGGACTCGCCGCCTGGCCGTCGCCGCGCGATCTCCAGGCCCCGAGCGCCCCGATCGAAGTCAGTTTGGTTTCCGTCCCCGTGCTGGCCGAACCCGCTGCGGCTGGTGCGGCGGGCGGCCTTTCTTCCGTGGCGGAGCCGGAATCGGAACCTGAGCCGGACCCGACTCCGCCGCCCCCTTCAGAACCCGAGCCGGTCGTTCCGGAGACGCCGCCGGAGCTAGCCGATTCGGAGCCGACCGACCCGGAACCTATGGTCGCCGCCGCGCCGAAACCGCAGCCAAAGCCCAAGGTCGAGGTCAAGCCGATACCCAAACCGAAGCCGATCGCCAAAACCAAACCGAAACCGGTGTCGTCGCCGCAACCGGACAGGCGTCTCGCCAAGGCCGATCCAGGGACCGCAAGCAACCCCGGATCGCCCGGCAAGGGAAGCGCAGCGGGCGCCGCCAGCGGCCAGGATCGGGCTGCCAGCAGCGGCCCCACGTCGCCTGCGGCCTATCTGAACAATCCCGCGCCCGGCTATCCGGACACGGCACGCCGTGCGCGTCAGGAGGGCACGGTCTATTTGCGCGTGCTGGTCACGACTGGCGGCAGGGCCAGCGACGTCCAGCTCGCCGGCTCCTCGGGCGTCTCCAGCCTCGATCAGTCCGCTATCCGTGCGGTCAAACGCTGGCGCTTCAAACCCGCCCGCCAGAAGGGGCAGCCGATCACGGTCTGGGTGCGGATCCCCATCCGGTTCAAGCTCAATCAATAACCCACGACTCGCCTGGCCCTGCCAAGCGGTTTTCAGATCGTCAAACGATGAAGGAAGTTGTCCGATGCACAGTGCTCTTCGCCCTCCCTTTCCCTACCGTCGCACCCTGCTGGCGACGGCGCTGGTCCTCGCCGGCACCGCCCAGTCCGCCGAGCTGGTCGATATGACCGGTCGCCGCGTCCAAATCCCCGACCGGGTGGATCGGATCTTCGCCGCCACGCCGCCCATCGTCCCGCTGGTCTATGCCATCGATCCCGGCAAGCTCGTGACCCTGAGTTTCCCCTTCCAGCCCGAGGATGCCGTCTATGTCCCGCCGGCGGTGATGAAGCTGCCGATCGTCGGACGCTACACGGGCGAAGGCCCGCCGCCGAATCCGGCGATTCTGGCCAAGGCCGCGCCCCAACTCACCATCGCCTGGGACATGCCGTTCATCGACGCCACGCGGGTCGAGGACAGCTTCCGCTGGCTCGGCACGCCCGGCCTCTTCGTTCACCTCGCGCGACTGGCCGACTATCCCGCCGCCCTGGAATTGGTCGGCCAGGCCATCGGCGCGGAGGCACGCGCCACCCAGCTTGCCAACGCCATCCGCGAGGCCATGACCCGCGTCGAGCAGGCGGTGGGAACGATCCCGGACGGCGAGCGCAAGCGGGTCTACTTCGCCGAAGGTCCGGAGGGTCTGCTCACCGAATGCGCCGATTCCTTCCATGCCGAGGTCATCGGCCTGGCGGGTGGCGAGAACGTCATGGACTGCAAGACCCAGGCGATGTGCGGACGCGAAAAGGTCACGCTGGAACAGCTCAAGACGCTCGACCCCGATGCCATCCTGACCGACGACGCCCGGTTCCTCGCCCGCGTCAAGACCGATCCGACTTGGGGCGAGCTGCGCGCGGTGCGTGAGGGACAGGTCCATCTGGCGCCCACCAAGTCTTTCAACTGGCTGGGACGCCCGCCGTCCTTCATGCGCGCGCTGGCCATCCAGTGGTTCGCCAATCGGCTCTATCCGGAGCGCTTCCCCTGGGATGCCGACTTGGAGATCACGTCCTTCTACGGGCTCTTCCTGGGCGTGACGTCGGATGTCGTGAATGTGCGCGACATCCTCGGACAGGGCTGAGTCCTTGCCGCCTATCGTGATATGAATTTAGAGCGAACGAATATGAACCACACCAGACATACAGCCACCGGGCTGTGCCTGACTCTCTGTCTGCTGCCCCTCGCGATCGGGGCCACGGCCGAGACGACGCCCGAGTTGCCGATGGTGACCGTCACCGCCGATGAACAGGCACTTCCCGACCTCGGCGCGACCGCCACGGTCACGCGGCTCGATGCCCGCGCCGTGCGCGCGGCGGCCGGTCCGTCCGCGTCATCGCCGTTCAAGGCCATCGCCGACACGCCGTCGGTCAATTTCCAGAGTGCCGACCCCCATGGTCTGACCGAGGTCGGGTTTCACGAAACCATCAAGATCCGCGGTGTCGGTCAGACCGGCCCCTCCTCCTCGCGCAACATCGATGACTTGCCCATCACCGTCAATCCTGGCGGCAGCAAGGGCATTCTGGATCTGGAAAACATCTCCGAGATCAGCGTTTACCGGGGCGCGGCACCGGTGAATAAATCACTGGGCTTCAGCAATCTGCCGGGCAAAATCAATCTGACGACGCTCGGACCCCAGGCGACCGCCGCCAGCCAGCTCAGGCTGGAGGGCGGCAGCGACGATTTCAAACGGCTCTTCTTCCGGCAGGATACCGGCCAGCACGGACCCTTCTCCGGATTTTTGTCGGGGAGCCTCAACGCGGGCGACAAATGGAAGGGTGAAGGCGACTTCGAGCGGCAGAACCTCTTCGGCGGGATGGCCCTGGATGGCGGCGCGGCCTGGCAGGCCGAACTCTATGCCGGCTACAGCCAGGACGAGCGCCACAACTATCGCTTCTTCGATTACGCCACCGCCAGCAACTTCGCCAACTTCGAGCGCGACTGGTCGAACGATCCAACGCGCGTCGATCATTACGACTACAACCGTCAGGCATTCATCGATCGCTTCGTCTACGCCAATCTGCGCCTGCGCCTGGCCGAGGACATGCAGCTTTCGATCAAGCCCTATTACCTCAACGAGTCCGGCAACTACTGGTTCAGCGCGATCAATGCCACGGATGCGACCAAGAGCCGGGTGATCGATTGGATGATCGACCATGAAAACCTGGGCGTGCTGACCCGTCTGGACTGGCAACTGACACCCACCCAGAGCCTTCAACCGGGGTTCTGGATCCAGAGCCAGGAGCCGCCCGGCCCGCCATCCACCCAGCAGAAGTACAGGGTTACCAACTCGGGGCTGGTCTTCGATGGCTGGCAGATGCTGTCCGACAACGATCCGCACCGGCTGCTGTCGCCTTATGTCACTTATCAGGGAACCTTCGACCGGCTCAACGTCGAGGCCGGACTGCGGTACGTCAATCTGCGCCTGGGCGCGCTCACCGCCTACAGCGCTACCGGCAAGGCGGCCACGCTGACGGATCCCGACGCCGCGCGCGCGGCCGGCGGCGTCGATCCCATGGCCTCGGCCGACGCCAAGACCTTCGACGAGTGGCTGCCCTACCTGGGCGTGACCTGGACCCTCGACCCCACGACCAGCCTGTTCGCCCGGCTGGGACGCAGTTACGGGCTGGATGTCAATCTCTTCCCCTATTACTACGTCCAGAAGGCGCAGTTCGTGCGGAAAGGCGTGAGCTTCCAGTCGCTCTGGGATCGGCTGGAGTTGGAGACGGCCAACAACATCGATCTTGGATTGCGGCATGCGCGGGACAACTGGGATGTCGGCCTCACGACTTTTTACGCCCGGCACTACAACAAGCAATCCACCATCTACGACCCTGCCATCGGTGTGCGCTATCCCTGGAACGCAGCCGACGCGGACCGTTACGGGATCGAACTCGAAGGCAACCTGCGGATCAGCCCGGCCTGGCGCCTGACCGGCAACTACACCTGGAACCGCTTCCGCTATCTGGAAGACCTCGCGCTGTCCTCGACCGCCACCATCGCCTGCGAAGACAAGCAGGTGGTGGACGCCCCCGAGCACATGCTCAAGCTTGGCGCGCGGTATGACCATCAGGCCTGAGGCATCGGCCTCGACGCACGCTATATCGGCGAGCGCTATGGCGACGTGCTCAACGAAGAGCGGGTCGATGCGGTGACCCTGGTCGACGTCCTGGCGCAGTACCGCCTGACCCGCGCGCTGACGCTCTCGCTGAATGTGCTGAATCTCTTCGACCGCGAATACATCGGCCCGATCAGCGCCGCGGACGACGCCATCGCCGCCTACACCGCCGCCCTCAACGGGGTGACCGGCAACGGTTCGACCTACCAATACGGCGCGCCGCGCACGCTCTATGTCGGGCTGTCGGCCCAGTTCTGAGCCAAGGAGAGCGTCCATGCGCGTCATCACTCTCATCCTCACGCTTTTTCTGTCCCTCTCGGTCTCGGCCGAGCCGCTGCTGATCGCCGCCAGTGCCGGCTACAAAAAGCCCCTGATGGAGATCTATGACGCCTTCGGCCAATCCTACGGAACCAAGGTCGAGGCGATCTTCGGCAACCTGCAACAGGTGCTGGCCCAGACGCGCGACAGCGGCCGGGTCGATCTGGTGGTCGGCGAGCAGGCGTTTCTCGCCCGGACCGGGCTGTTCGGGCGCGACATCGCCCTCGGGACCGGACGGCTGGTGCTGGCCTATGGCGCGCGGCGTCTGAGCGGGTATCAGGCGTTGACCGACACCAAGGTCGAGCGCATCGCGCTGCCCGATCCCAAGAAGGCGATCTACGGTCAGGCCGCGACCCAGTTCCTGGAGCGCAGCGGGCTGATGCCGGCGATCAAGGGCAAGCTGATGACCCTGGCGACGGTCCCGCAGGTCTCCGCCTATCTGGCGGCAGGAACGGTGGACGCGGGCTTCATCAACATCACCGATGCGCTGGGGCTCAAGGATAAGCTCGCCGGCTACGATGAGATCCCCGTCGACCTCTATGATCCGCCGGTTATCGTCCTGGCTTTCCCCAAGGATCGGCCCGAATCGGAAGCGGCCAAGGCGTTCGCGGCCTTTTTGGGCACCGCCGAGTCCAGGGCGATCCTGACCCGGTACGGCCTCTGATGACGCACCTGCTCGACTGCGCGCCGAGCGCCCTGCTACTGAGTCTCCAGGTGGCCGGCGTGGTGCTGGTCCTCTTTCTGGTGGCCGGCATCGCGCTGGGCTACGCGCTCAGTCAGCCGATCCCGCTGCGCGGACTGCTGGACGCGCTGGTCTCGCTGCCGCTGGTGTTTCCGCCGATCGCCATCGGCTTCTTCCTGCTGATGCTGTTCGGTCGGCAGGGCGCGCTCGGCGCTCCGCTGCACGCGCGGCTGGGCTGGGATCTGGTGTTCTCCTTCCCGGCACTGGTGCTGGCCGCCTTCATCGCCGGTCTGCCGCTGGTGGTCAAGCCGATCCAGTCGGCCATCGAGGGTCAGGCCCGCGAGCTGATCGAGGTCTCCTACACGCTCGGCAAGGGCCGTTGGGAGACGCTCTTTCTGGTCGTGATCCCGGTGATCCGGCGGCACATCGCCGCCGGTCTCACCCTGGGGGTCGGGCGCTCCTTCGGCGAGGTCGGCATCACCCTGATGCTCGGCGGCAACATCCTGGGTTCGACCGAGACTCTGTCGCTGGCCATCTACAATCGGGTGCTCGACGGCGATTTCGACTGCGCCACTCGCCTCTCGGTGCTGCT
This sequence comes from Thiocystis violascens DSM 198, assembly GCF_000227745.2. Taxonomy (NCBI): domain Bacteria; kingdom Pseudomonadati; phylum Pseudomonadota; class Gammaproteobacteria; order Chromatiales; family Chromatiaceae; genus Thiocystis; species Thiocystis violascens. Next base: position 3,771,388 of record NC_018012.1, read on the forward strand.
TGGGGTGCTGTCGTTGGGGCTCTTCACGCTGCTGCGGCGGCTGGGACGGCTCTGATGCGATGTTGCGATGACAATCTCGATGTTGGCCTCGAAGCCTCTCTCGACTTCAGCCGCCCCGGCTTTCGTCTGCGCCTGGATCTCTGCGTGCCGCCGACCGGCGTCACCGCCCTGATCGGCCCGTCCGGGTGCGGAAAAAGCACGCTGCTGAGGCTCCTGGCCGGACTGGAGATCCACGCCGCCGGTCATATCCGGCACGGCGATCGGACGTGGCTCGACCGCGCCCACCGAATCGATCTGGCCCCACGCCACCGGCGTGTCGGGCTTCTGTTTCAGGAGTACGCGCTTTTCCCCCATCTGAGCGTCGCCGGCAACATCGCTTACGGATTGCCGCGCGGCCGCGACCGGGAGGCGGCGGTCGCGTTCTGGCTGGCGCGCCTTCAGCTCGACGGACTGGCCGCGCGTCGACCGGAGACGCTCTCGGGCGGACAGCGCCAGCGCGTCGCCCTGGCCCGCGCCCTGGCATCCGAGCCGGCTGTGCTGCTGCTCGATGAGCCCTTTTCCGCCGTCGACTGCAGTCTGCGCCAATCGCTGCGGCTGCTGTTTCAGGAGGTGCTCGCCGACCGCTCGGTGCCGACGATCCTGGTGACGCACGACCTGGAAGACGTCCGTCTGATCGCCGACCGGGTCGGCGTCCTCATCGACGGCGAACTGCGCCAGATCGGACCCACACATGAGATCTTCGCCCGGCCGATCGATGCCGAGACCGCGCGCGTGCTCGGCTGGCACAACCTTCTGTCGGTGTCGTCCTGGGATCGTCAGACGGCACACGGAGCCTGGGGGGCTTTGCGGCTCGGGCCGCACGAGCCGAGCAGGCGAGCGGACGCCATCGCCATCCTGCCCGATGGTCCGAGACTCAACGCAGAGCGGGGCTTGCCGGTCGAGGTCGCCCGTGTCTCTGACATGGGCGGTTATCAGGCCCTGTTCTGCCGGTTGACCGACCGTTCGCTACTACGGATCCATCTGGCCCAAGCCGCTCAGTGTCCGGAGCCGGGAACCCAGACCAGGCTGGATGTTCCGGAAGACACCATCATTAGCTTACCGACCAGATGGCATGGTCCGATTTGTGTCGATCCGATCGGTTCATTGCCGCTGCGAGGATGCATGCACCATCCACTCGACACCGCCGTGCATTTTTAATCGCGCACGTAAAAATGACGCCATCCAATTCCGCTAGCCGCTCGCAGCAGGTCGAATAGCGCGTCGGTTGGCGTGGCCTCCCCCGGAAAGATCTCTTCAATCAAAATCGTCCGCCGTCCGAATCCGCCCTGTTCCTTCCAGTCCCATTGCCAGGGCGGACGGGTCGCGCCGCAGCTTGGGCAGGGGACGCACAGATCCGGCTGGTTCGCCCACTGCGCCGTGCGTTCGCGCCAGTTCTCCAGCCGCCCGCGGCAGTCCCGGCAGCGCGGAGGCCGCGTGTTGCGTCCGGCGTACAGTTGCGGATGGGGCGCGAGCGGCGGAAAACGAAGATGGCAGAAAGGTGCGAGCGGATCGGGCGCGGTCGCGATCCTGACCGCGCAGCCCGTAAAGGACACCAGACTCAGAAAACCGTCGCCGATACGGTAGGCACAGTCGCGAGGCCCCGTCCCAAGCCTGTTTGACCGTTCATCCAGCCGCGCACCGATCAAGTCCGCGCGTGCCATGGCCGCGATCAGTTTCTCGCCGTCCGGGCTGGCGCTGGGATCCTCGGTCGTCAGAATTAGTCGACCGGTATGGTTGGCGATCATGGCACCCGACCGAGCGGACGTCATGGCGTCATCCAGGGGGCCGCCGTCGCGGTCGAAATCAATGGTCATCGGACGAATGCTGAAAGTCGAAGCTCAACTCAGCGCTCGGGATTTGCAGAAAATTCCCCTGAAGGTAATCCGGCCGGCAATTCCAGACGCGGGCGATGGTATCCGGATCCTCGATGCCGGCGGCGATCACGGCGATGCCCTGCTCGCGCAGGCGCTCGATCAGATCGATCAATTGCCCCTGCTCGGTGTTGTGAATGGTCTGGAACGACAGCTTCGCGAACGTCGCCCCAAGTCTGCCGAGCAAGGCCACCTCTTCCGGAGTCCCGGAAACATTCGCCACGCAGATCTGGACGCCATAGGTGAGCAAACGCTCCAGCACGGGGATCGCGGCGAGGATGTTCCGATGCAGATCGCTCATCTGGAATTCAAGCAGCGGACTCGACTGGATCAGGTCGCGCTGGACGACCTGATCGCGGAACCAGGGGAGCCACTCGGGTTCCGCCAGGGTGCCGATGGTTTGATGCACCAGGAGCCGCAGTTTCGGGTTGCCCCGCGCGCCATTGCAGGGCTGGCGCTGGCGGTCCATGACCTCCAATGCCCGTTCCAGCACCCAGCGGTCGACGCGCGGCATCAGCTTGCCGCGCGTCGCGACGGACAGAAAATCGGCCGGCTGGATCTGTTCGCCGTCCAGCGTTCGGAGCCTGATCTGTGCCTCGTAAAGTTCGCCTTCGCCTGGGACGCGCGGCATGAGCGGCTGAAACAGCAGGATCAGGCCGTTCTGGGCGAGCGCGGCGACGATCAGCCGTTGAATCATCGCGTCGGATTCGGGCACCCCGTCGGACACCACCGACGGCGTCCAGACACGGAACCGATTGCCGCCGGCTCGCCGGGCGCTGACCGCCGCCTTCTCTCCCCTGGAGATCATGGCGATGGCGTCCCCGGCGCTCGGCAGAAAGAGTCCGATCCCGAGACTGACCGTGATGCCGATTTCCTGCGCCGGTTTCTCCGGCTTGACCTGCGCCAGCAGCGCGCACAGCTTTCTGGCCAGATCCTGTAATTGCATCCGGTTTTCCCGCTGTGCGATCAGCCCATAGCGGCAGTCGTCCAGGCGCGTCGCGCTTTCGCGGGCGGTCATGTGATGACTGATCTGAATTTCCATCTGGCGCAGCATCTTCTCGACGCGGCCGAGACCCAGTGCCGCAAGGATGCGTGGATAGTCGTCGATCTCGATGACCAGCAGTCCACGGCCCTCGCTCTCGATGGCTCCGGAACGGCTGATCCGGTCCAGGTGCCGCATGAAGACATCGCGGGGCAGGAAGCCGTTGGCGCTCTCGCGGCGATTGTCCAGGGTGTGCCGGTCCTGCAGCCAGCGCGACATCCGGATGCGGTGTTCGACGGCGCCGATCAACTGTTTGCGACGAACCGGTTTGGCGATGAAGCCGTCGCCGCCCGCCTTGAGCGCCTCCAGTTGCTTGTCGAGATCGGTTTCCGCCGAAAGAAAGAGGATGGGGATTCCAAAGAGTTCGTCATGATCGCGAATGATGGCGGCCATTTCGGCGCCGGTCGCGCCTGGCATGTAAAGATCCATGAGGATCAGGTTGGGCCGGAACGCCTGCATCCGGCCCAGGAGTTTCATCGGATCCTCGACCACCAGCGTCTCCATGCCGGCATTCGCCAACAGGACCGCAATATATTTGGCCTGGGCCGGATCGTCCTCGGCCACGAGGATGCGATAACGGCTCGTCTCGACCACGCCGCACATCCGGATGATCCGACTGGCCAGGCGGCGGGGCGGAACCGGTGCCACCACATAGCTGTTGGCGCCCGCGCGCATGGCCGCCAGCCGATGCGCCAGGGTCTCGTCGCCGGCCTTGCGGCTGGCGATACAGATCACGCCAGGACGCTGCCGAACGGCGAGAAAGAGTCCGTCGAGAAAGCGTTCCAACCCGCTGGCTCCGGCGATGTGGGTCATGTCGAGCAGCAGGGCGGCCGGCGGCGCGCGCCCGAATGCCTGTGACAGGTCGGCGAGGCTGGCGAAGGCCGTCAGATGTAAGTCTCTTGGTTCGAGCAGAGGCGCCAAGTCGGTCAGCAAGCCCTGATCGGCCCCGAGATAATAGACGCGGCGGCCAGTTTCCGCGAGGGTGAGAGGTGTCATGGTCGTGAAGAACCTGTCGTCGGGGAACAAATGATCGCCAGCGATTTTCCTGTTGACGGAGGAGCCCGTCAGCATGATGAAACGCTGGCGGGCGTGACGCAATCCGGACGGGCGGGAATTGCGGTTGAAATCACCGTCGCCTTTCGCTAGTTTCAACCACTGTAGGCTGCTGGGGGTGCCCTCGATGACCCGCTGTCGCTGAAGCTTTGGTGTCTGGAGCCTGACCGGCTCAACCGAGGTTCCATCGACAGCTTGCGTGGCGGGCTGAGAAAAGACCCTTTGAACCTGATCCGGGTCATGCTGGCGCAGGAAAGCAGGCGAATGAAATGGCACGAATGGAGAGAACGCCGTTGAGCGGGAATGCATGCCCGATCCCATGACAACCGGGAGCGCATGGCCCGCACCGCGGCGACGTCTCCGGCATTCCCGTTTCCCGTCAGACTTTCCCCGCTGATCCGGTCGAGTTCCGGCCTGCCCGAGCGCCCCAGCCGCCATGCACCGATCGACCTTCGGCGCCCATGCGCCCCGTTTCAGCCTTGAGGACATCAGATGAGCGCCATCCCGCAAGAATTCGTCCGCACCACCGCCCGGCTCTCCGAAGAGGTGACCGAACCCTTTCCGAACTCCCGCAAGGTCTATGTGACCGGCTCGCGCCCCGATCTGCGCGTGCCGATGCGCGAGGTGACTTTGACCCCGACTCAGACCAGTCAGGGCGAGGAGGAAAACCCGCCGGTCATGCTCTATGACACCTCCGGTCCCTACACCGATCCGCACGCCCGCATCGATCTCATGGCCGGTCTCGCCGACCTGCGCTCGGCCTGGATCGAGGAGCGTGGCGACACCGAATTCCTGACCGGCCCGACCTCCGCCTTCGGCCACGCGCGCCAGAGCGATCCGACGTTGGCCCATCTGCGGTTCGAGCATCTGCGCACCCCGCGCCGCGCCAAGGCCGGGCGGAACGTCACCCAGATGCACTACGCCCGCCAGGGCATCGTTACGCCCGAGATGGAATATGTCGCCATCCGCGAGAGCCTGCGGCTCGACGAACTGCGCGCCGATCCACGCTATGCCAAGGTGTTGCGTCAGCATCCCGGCCACGCCTTCGGCGCCAGCCTGCCCGATCTGATCACCCCCGAGTTCGTGCGCGAGGAGATTGCGCGCGGGCGCGCCATCCTCCCGGCCAACATCAACCATCCGGAAGTCGAGCCGATGATCATCGGGCGCAATTTCCGGGTGAAGATCAACACCAACATCGGCAACTCGGCCCTCAGTTCCTCGATCGAGGAAGAGGTCGAGAAGATGGTCTGGTCGGCGCGTTGGGGCGGCGACACCCTGATGGATCTCTCCACCGGCAAGAACATCCACGAGACCCGCGAGTGGATCCTGCGCAACGCTCCCATGCCGATCGGCACCGTGCCCATCTATCAGGCGCTCGAAAAGGTCGACGGACGGCCCGAGGAACTGACCTGGGAGCTGATGCGCGACACGCTGATTGAGCAGGCCGAGCAGGGCGTGGACTACTTCACCATCCACGCTGGCGTGCTGCTGCGTTACGTGCCGCTGACCGCCGATCGGCTCACCGGCATCGTCTCGCGCGGCGGCTCCATCCTCGCCAAGTGGTGCCTTGCGCACCATCGGGAAAACTTCCTCTACACCCACTTCGGCGAGATCTGCGAGATCATGAAGGCGTATGACGTGACCTTCAGCCTCGGCGACGGACTGCGCCCCGGCTCCATCGCCGACGCCAACGACCGCGCCCAGTTCGCCGAGCTCGAAACCCTGGGCGAGCTGACCAAATTCGCCTGGGAGCAGGATGTCCAGGTCATGATCGAAGGCCCCGGCCATGTCCCGCTGCAGAAAATCCAGGAGAACATGACTAAGGAACTGGCGGACTGTGATGAAGCGCCCTTCTATACCCTCGGGCCATTGATCACCGACATCGCGCCGGCCTACGATCACATCACCTCCGGCATTGGCGCGGCCAATATCGGCTGGTATGGCACCGCCATGCTCTGTTATGTCACGCCTAAGGAGCATCTGGGTCTGCCCAACAAAGAGGACGTGCGCGACGGCATCGTCACCTACAAGATCGCCGCCCACGCCGCCGATCTGGCCAAGGGTCTGCCCGGCGCGCAGATCCGCGACAACGCGCTCTCCAAGGCACGCTTCGAGTTCCGTTGGGAGGATCAGTTCAACCTCTCGCTCGATCCCGACCGCGCGCGCGAATATCACGACCAGACCATGCCCCACGCCGCGCACAAGGTCGCCCATTTCTGCTCCATGTGCGGACCGCATTTCTGTTCGATGAAGATCACCCAGGATGTGCGCGATTATGCGCAGGCGCATCGGATTGAGAACATCGAGGTCGCGGTGGAGGAAGGCATGAAGGAGAAGGCGCGGGAGTTCCTGGAGGAAGGGGCGGCGATCTACAAGGCGGTCTAGAAATGAAACTCCTTAGATTCGGTTGTGAAGGATACAAGCCTTTCCGAACAAAGGTGGAGATTGAACTGCGTCCAATCACGATCCTGTTTGGCCGAAACAACAGCGGAAAGACCGCTTTGCTACGTCTACCAAGGCTCCTGCTACGCGCCTTGTCTTCCCGCGCACGCAGCGGCTTTCCCTTGGACGTCGATGAATTGACCTACGGCGAGTCCTTCCGCGATCTGATCCATCAGCGCTTGATCCATGGCCACATCAACTTCTCTCTGGCAATCGAAGATAATCATCGGCAAATCGCCCTGAGCGCCAAGGTTCAGAATATTTCCGAGTCTCAGTCGGGCGCCATCGCTAGGGGTGATTACCAAGTTGTTTCGCGCTTTCAGCTTGAGGAGCCGTCGCTACTGCTTGAATGGGAGGCAACGCGCGGACGCCCACCGAGTTATGGCGATTTCGGCAAGATTGAATTCCGGGGCTTGCTACCTGAGGCGCGTAACCATCAAAGGTTGCCCGGAGAGTTGTTCGAGGACTGGCGCCAACGAATCCAGGATTTCGAAGAGCGGATTTCACATCTGGGCGGTTACCGCAAACCAATCGACCGTTCCTACGAGCGAAGCACCCCGCGTCCGATTGGGCTTGACGGTGACGGAGCGCCAGAATGGCTTGCGGAGTCATCGGAACTGCTAGATGCGGCTGGCGATTGGTTCCAAGAACACATGGACGGCTGGCGCCTTGCCTTGGATAGCGCCGCTGGCATATTCCGCTGTGTGCTGCGTCGCGGCGAAGTCGAGATCAATTTGGCGGACGCCGGGGATGGCATGCAACAGCTTTTGCCGGTTGTTGTGCAACAACTCCTGCATCGATCGCAAGAATATCCAGGGTTCATAGACCTCGTCGAAGAGCCTGAATTGCACCTCCATCCGGCAGCTCACGCAGCCCTGGCCGACCTCTTCCTAGAGACCGTCTCGACCAGAAAGGGACAAATTCTGGTTGAGACGCACTCGGAAAACCTTCTGTTGCGAATCCGCCGACGCATCGCGGAAAGTGTTGCGGCTCCTCACGACGTAGCTTTGTATTGGATCGAAGACAAGAGCGACGGCAGCAGCGAGATCCGTCCGATTCAGATCCTCGCCGACGGCGAGGTCGATGACTGGCCAGAAGGCGTCTTCTCGGAAGGCTACCAAGAGGTGCGTGCCATGCGCCGCGCCGCGCGCCCGCGTTCAGACTGAGTCACTTTGCATGCGGGTAATCTTCGCACCAGACGCGCTTCAAGACCCCCAGCAATGGCGGCATCTAGATCACATCCTCTATGCCGTCGAGGACGGTTGGCACGAATGGCAAGTCGACGATCCGGATGCGCTGGAGGCGAGCGCCTGGCTCAGTGGAAGCAATCGACCGTCGATGCGCAAGCTGTTCGAGCAGGCCACGATTCGTAGCAGCTATCCTCGGGGACGACTACACCGCAAGGTTTGGGGCGTCTCGCTCACGGACTCACCCGAAACCCTCGCCCCCAACGTCGCCGCGCGCCTCTTCACTCAACCGCTCTGCATATGCGTGGAGAATCGCTTCACCGATGGCCTGTTCCTGGACGCGATTCTGTCGGTGTTGGCACCCGCCGAGCTCAAGGTCTTCCTCGATGGATGCGCGGCGAAACCATTCCGTTGCGATAGTGGCGGCGGAAATGGGGAGCTTCCGAAGATCATCGAGTCTCGTGTTCAGGAATTCACCGCAACCGGACTGCCCTTGCGTGCGATTGTCTTCGCGGACAGCGATGCTCGATTCCCAGGACACATCAGCGACGACGCCAAGGTCATCGCCGATCTGTGCGAGGCACATGCCTTGCTCTGCCTGATCTTGTCCAAGCGCGCGATCGAGAACTATATCCCGGACGAAGTCCTACAGGGCTGGGCCACCGAACCGCCGAGCCAAGCGGTCCGACCGCTCGTTGCCGCGATCTGCAGATTGACGCCAGCACAACGCGATCATGTGCCGATGAAAAAGAAATTTCCGGGTCAACTCGATGATTCACAAGAGCAGGCGCTGTACGACGATATCGCCCCCGAAGATCTCGCCTTGATGCAGAACCATAGACTTCGTAATGACCTCATTGATCTGCTGTCGACCCATCGGCAACACCTGACCGCCGATGCCTTACGCAACCGTGATGGCAAGGGCGAATTGGACCGTCTTGTCGACATGATCACTCAGAGTCTCTAACCCAGAGGCATCAATGGAACCGCGTTCCTTCTCCCCCGAGGTTAAACCAGAAGTCGTCTTTGTCTTCGAACTCGTGCGCAACGTCACGGCCGGCAAACTGCGGATACCGAATTTTCAGCGAGGCTACGTTTGGCGGCGCGTCCAAATGCTTGATCTCCTGGACAGCATCCGCCGCCGCTATCCCATCGGCAGCCTCCTGATTTGGGATACCGACGAGCATCTCAGCAGCCGCCCTAACATTGGACCGATTCCTGTCCCCCGTGGCGCGGATGGGATATCGTCTCATGTGCTGGATGGACATCAACGTCTCTCAACCCTGGCGGGCGCCTTGATGGCGCCTCTCAATCAATCGGCGCAACAGGATGATGAAGATCCCGGACGCTGGGAGATCTGGTACAACGCGAAGGATGAGCAATTCGAGCATCCGCGCGTAGGCGACGAACTGCAACCCTGGCATTTTCCGCTAAGGAAATTGATGGACACCATTTCTTTCATCGGAGAGTGCAAACGCATCCTTCACGATGGCGGTGACAATGGAGGCCATTACGTCCGTAAAATCGAAGCGCTCCTACAGACATTCAACGAATACAAGCTTCCCATCATTCGCATCAGCAACACCGAACTCACGCAGGCCGTCGATATCTTCGCTCGGCTGAATTCCAAAGGGCAGCCAATGAGCGCGGACCAGATGGTGTCGGCGCTCATGTATCGCGAAGCGCCTGGCGGAAGTCCGGCGTTCAATCTCTCCGAAATGATCGATGAAATGCTTGACCTTCTGGATGGCTATGGATTTGGCGGCATTGATCGAACCATCGTTCTGCGCGGCCTACTGGCTTGTCTGGAGGAAGACATCTACAGGACCGATTGGACTCGACTCGTGGATGCGAAGCGCAGTGATCTGCTGAAGCGGCTTCCGTCGATCATCGAGCCAACCAAGGCTGCCATGGAGCGGGCCGCTCGGTTCCTCAACAGCATCGGCGTCTATACGGATCGCCTGTTGCCTTATGCCATGCAGCTCGTTGTTCTCGCCGCGTTCTTTCGCGACTGTGAAAGCCCCACCCCGGATCAGACGGCATTCTTACGACGTTGGTTCTGGGTTTCGTCGTTTGCCGGCTGGTTCGCATCCGGCAATCCTTCTCGTGTTGGACACTTAGTTGCCGAGATGCGCGGCAAGATCGCACGAACGAGCTGTCCAAATCCACTCCTTGAGAACATGCGCATGGATGAGCCAGCGCAACCCTTCCCGAAAACATTTGACATGCGCAGCGCCCGAGCACGCACCTGGCTGCTCGTGCTCCTCTCGCTCCAGCCTCGGGGCCGCGATGGCAAACCCGTGGAGGAGCCCTGGCGTTTGATCACGGAACATCGATCCAATGCGATCGGTTACATCGCCGCCACCGTGAACGACAAGGATCTCAAGTCGAGTCCCGCGAATCGCATTCTTAGGTTCGATCCCAAGGATCGCTCTCAAGCCATGAGTTGGCTATTGAAGCTCGACTCAAGTCTACGTGCTCAAATCCTGCTTAGTCATGGTATTCCACCGGATTCTTGGGGATTACTTGAGACTGGAAACCGCGATGCATTCCTTAATGTACGGCGTGACTATCTTATTCAATTGGAGTTGGAGCATATGAAACGAGAGGGCGTAATCCCTCCGCCCGATCCGACTCCTCAATCGGCAGCGATCGACACCGAGTAGCTTCAATGGGCTGGTCGATCAATGGCCATTTCCGTTGGGACGATCACCCAGGATGTGCGCGATTATGCGCAGGCGCATCGGATCGAGAATATCGAGATCGCGGTGGAAGCCGGCATGCAGGAAAAGGCGCGGGAGTTCCGGCAGGAAGGTGCGAACATCTACAAGGAGGTTTAAGGCGATTCTCGTGAAAGCGCTTACCCGTAGGAGCCCGTTTGCGGGCGACGGGAGGTGCGCGCGGAAGGCATTTTGGCGTGTCACGTCGCCCGCAAGCGGGCTCCTACGTCGGCGGATAACGCCGAAACGGGAAATGCTGACGGCAATGCGCGCTGGTTTCGCGCCTTGCCAGATTCTATAATCTTTCCCTCTTGCGCCATGAGTCGGCGGACCCGGACCCCCCAGGACTCAATGATCATCGATCCTTCCGCGATGCCCGCATTCGGGTTCGAAAATATGCCACCGATCCCGCCGCGGGCCGCCCGTCTCTATGCCGATCATGCCGACCGCTTGGCCAGTCAGGTCTCGCATCTGCTGATGCAGCATCCCCGTCTCGATGAATTCCTCAACGGCAATGCATTCCGCCTGCTGGAGGTTAACCATCGCAACCACGGCGCCTTCGTTGCGGAGGTCTTGCGGACTCGAAATTTTGAGCTACTGGCCAAGTCGTTACCCTGGGCCTATCACGCCTACCATCATCAGGGCGTGCCCTATGATTACTTTCCCGTTCAACTAGATGCCTGGAAAAGGGCGATCCGCGAGCAGCTTCCAAGTGCCGAGGCGGCGAGCCTGATGCCGCTGTATGACTGGATGCTGGCGGTCCACGCCGACGTGATTGCGGCCGCCAAGCGGTATCGATCGGAGCGCCCGACGGTTCCGGTCGGACTGGTCGAGGTACACGGGAAGGTCGTCGAGGCGTTGATCGCGGGCGATCACCTTGCGGTGCTCCATCATTGTCAGAATCTGCTGAACGAGGGCATGACCTTCCCGCGGTTACTCCAGTGGATTTTTTATCCGGCGATGGTCGAGATCGGCGTCCGCTGGGAGAAAGGAGCCGTCTCGGTTGAAATGGAGCATCAGGCCACCGCCATGGCGTATCTGGTGCTTTCCGCACTCTATTATGAACAACCCTTTCCGGCCAAGGCGCGCGGGCGCGCCATCGTCGCCTCGGTGACTAACGAGTTTCACGAACTCGGGGCCTGGATGGTCGCCTCCTGTCTTGAACTCGACGGCTGGGATGTGACTTTTCTTGCCAGCGATTGCGCGCTGGAGACCCTGGTCGATACCATGCGCGCGGAATCGCCTCGCTTCATTGCGCTCTCGGTCAGCCTCCTCAGCAATCTGGAGGCCGCTCGGGAAACGGTCGCGGCCCTGCGCGCAGACCTCGGGCCGGCATCGGACACCCCCATCCTGGTCGGCGGGCGCGCCCTGCTGACCGCCCCCTCGCTGCTCGACGCGATCGGCGCGGATCTGTTTCTGACCGACTGCGAGGCAGCCGTCATCTGGGCGCGTAGTCTGGAGATCGCTGCATGAACGAAGAAATCTTATCTCACCCCGATCTGATCTGGGCGTTGCGCAACTATGTCATGGATTCGGGGCGTCTGCTGGTGGTCGAAGTGGACGGTCAGGGGTTGATCGGCGAGAGCAATCTTGCCTTTCGATCGCACTTTTCCAGCTTCAAGCGCGTGCGGGGGGAGCCGCTGTCGCGTTTTCTGGGCGGCGGGCGCGGCGATACCCTGGAGATCGAATCCGGACTCGTCAACCGTACCCCGGTCGCGCATGTTTTCAAAAGCCTGGACGGCGGCGAAACCTATCTGTTTCATGCCTACCCCGTCGCTCAGGGCTCCCTGCTCATCGGCGAGTTGGCCAATGCCGCCAAGAGCGACATCATCGAACGCATGGGCAACCTGGCGATCGAGATGTCGCGGCTGGTGCGGGATCTGCGCAAGACCAACCATGAACTGGCCATGGCGAATGATTTGAATCTGGAGCTGGCACGGACCGATCCGCTCACCGGTCTCGCCAATCGACGCTATTTCATGGAGCGTTTGCAGACCACTCTCGCGCATGCCCAGGCGCGCGATCATCGTTTATCGCTCGTGATGATCGACCTGGATCATTTCAAGCAGGTCAACGACCGTTTCGGGCATGCGGGCGGCGATGCGACGCTGGTCGCGTTCGCGGGCTTGCTGAAGTCCCAGGTGCGGGCGGCCGATCTGTCCGGGCGGTTTGGCGGGGAGGAATTTGTTCTGTACATGCTCGACGCCGACCTGCGCGCCGCCAGCGAAGCCGCCGGGCGTCTGCGCGTTCAGATGTCCCAGCTGCGCCCGCTCGATGCGGATTTTCGTGTGACCGCCAGCTTTGGCGTGACCGAGTTGAGTCCAGGGGAAACGGCGGAAACGCTCCTGATCCGGGCCGACGATCTGCTCTATCGGGCCAAGGCGGAGGGACGTAACCGGGTGATCGCGGAGGCGTGCGGCGCCTGAAGCGGCGATAGGAGCGTTAAGGTGATTTCCGGGAAAGTTCATACCCATGCCCAAGGCTTCAAAATGGACAGGATTAACAGGATGTTTCAAGATTCACAGGATTAAAAACAGCTTTTGACAAAATCCTGTCTATCCTGAGCAATCCTGTTAATCCCGTCCATTTGAAGCGTTGATTCCGGTAGAAACTTCCCCGGAAGGTATTGCCATGGACCCGTTGCCGGGTCCATGGAGGCCGTCAAGCCTTATGCCTTGGGCGGGACGGCGTCGAGGTGCCAGATATCCTGGTTGTATTCGGCGATGGTGCGGTCGGACGAGAAATGACCGCTGCGGGCGCTGTTCAGGATGCTCATGCGCAACCAGCGGTCACGATCCAGGTAGGCCGCGGCGGCCTGCTCCTGCACGTCGATATAGCTGCGGAAATCCGCGGCGGTCATCCAGGGATCGTGCGGGTTGCGGATCGCGAGGATGATCTGGTCGAAGATGCCGCCCTCGAACTGATTGAAATGCCCGGACTCCAGCAGACTCATGACCTCCAGCAGGGCCGGATCGCCGGCGATGATGCCATTGGGGTCATAGTGATGACGGCGTGACTCGACACCAGCGGCGGTCATGCCGAAGAGGAAGAAATTCTCCTCGCCCACCTGATCGCGGATCTCGATGTTGGCCCCATCCAGGGTGCCGATGGTGACCGCGCCGTTCATCATGAACTTCATGTTGCCCGTCCCGGATGCCTCCTTGCCGGCGGTGGAGATCTGTTCGGACAGATCGGTGCCGGGCGCGATCACTTCCATGAGCGAGACACGGTAATCCGGCACGAACGCGACCCGCAACAGGCCAGCGGTTTCGGGATCGTTGTTGATGGCGCGAGCGACGTTATTGATCAGCTTGATGATCTGCTTGGCCATCACATAACCGGGGGCCGCCTTGCCGCCGATCAGGACGCAGCGCGCGGTCCAGTCGCGGGTGTCGCCGCGCTTGATACGGTTATAGAGATGGATGACATGCAGGACATTGAGCAACTGGCGCTTGTATTCGTGGATGCGCTTGACCTGCACGTCGAAGACGGCGTCCAGCGGAAAGTCCACCCGGCAGATTTGTGCGACATGCTCGGCCAGACGACGCTTGTTGTCCTGCTTGATGGCGTGCCAGCGGGCGCGGAAGTCCGCGTCCTCGGCAGAGGGCGCAAGCTGCTGGAGCTGGCTGAGGTCGCGCACCCACTCGGTGCCGATAGTCTCGTCGAGCAGTTCGCGCAGACCCGGATTGCACATGGCCAGCCAGCGCCGCTGGGTGACGCCGTTGGTCTTGTTGTTGAATTTCTTGGGCCAGATGTCGTGGAAATCGCGGAACAGGCCCTCGATCAGAAGCTCCGAGTGCAGCGCGGCGACGCCGTTGACCGAGAAACTGCCGACGATCGCCAGATAGGCCATCCGCACCTGCGGATCGTAGCCTTCCTCGATCAGCGACATGCGCCGCTGGCGGTCGGTGTCGCCCGGCCAGCGGGTCGCGACTTCCGCCAGGAAACGGGCGTTGATCTCGAAGATGATCTCCAGGATGCGCGGCAGCAGTTGGCGAAACAACCGCACCGACCAGCGTTCCAGCGCCTCGGGCAGCAGGGTGTGATTGGTGTAGGCCATGGTCTGGCGAACGATCGGCCAGGCGGTGTCCCACTCCAGATCATGATCGTCCATCAGTTGGCGCATCAGCTCGGCGACCGAGACGGCGGGATGGGTGTCGTTGAGCTGGAAACAGTTGTGCTCGGCGAAGCGGCTGAAGTCGTTGCCGTTGAGCCGGATCCAGTCGCGCAGCACGTCCTTGATGCTGGCGCTGGCGAGGAAGAACTGCTGACGCAGCCGCAATTCCTTGCCGCATTCGTTGGCGTCGTTGGGGTAGAGCACCATGGTGATGTGCTCGGCCTCGTTCTTCTGGGCGACCGACTCCGGGTAACTGCCGGCGTTGAATTCGCCAAGGTCGAATTCGTCGGTGGCGGCGGATTTCCAGAGACGCAGGGTATTGACGGTCTCGTTGCGATAACCGGGAACGGGAATATCGTAGGGGACCGCCAGGACGTCATGGGTATCCACCCAGCGCACCGTCTTGCGACCGCGTCGGTCCACGCTGGTCTCGGTGCGGCCGCCGAAGGGGATGCGTTGGGTGAATTCGGGGCGTTCGAGTTCCCAGGGGTTGCCATCGCGCAACCAGTGATCCGGCTCTTCGAGCTGTTCGCCGCCCTCGATCAACTGGCGGAACATGCCGTATTCGTAGCGCAGTCCATAGCCCCGCACCGGAAGCTGCAGAGTGGCGCAGGAGTCCAGAAAGCAGGCCGCCAGACGGCCCAGACCGCCATTGCCCAGGCCGGCATCGGGTTCGTTGCCGGCAATCTCCTCCAGCGCCAGACCCATGCCGTAGAGTCCCTGCTCCACGGCGCTGTTGATTCCGAGGTTGAGCATGGCGTTCGATAGCGCGCGGCCCATCAGGAATTCCAGCGACAGATAGTAGGTGCGCTTGCATCCCGCCTCGTCATAGGACTGGCGGGTCCGCTTCCAGCGCTCCATCAGACGGTCGCGCAGGGTGATGGACAATGCCTTGTAGGAATAATAGATCGCCTGCGCGTCATGGTCCCGCCCGAAGGTGTGGGCGTAATAGCGCCGGAAGTCCTGCGCGATCCCTTCGGAGTCCATGGGCAGGGGCGGAAGGTCGAAGAAGTGCGCGTTCGGATGAGGTTTGGTGGGGCCGTTCAAGGGGGACATACTAGGTTGGATCCTGTTAGGTTGTGTGTTGAATATTGGCGATATAGTAGCCGCTGGTGTGACTGGGCGCGAACCTGTTGTGCCGCCCGCGACAAATCGTGGCGAATCGGCAACATTGAGTCAGTACCGACAGCGGATGTCCCGCGTTCAATTCCGCATCGCGATCAGGGTCGGCAGTGGCGAAAGTCCGTGTTTGAAATCGCCCCGCAGCCGACTGAGCAAGCGGGCCCGCTTCTCGTCGTTGGCGACCATCAGGGCCGCGAACGCCGCGCGCCATTGGGCCAGGTATTCCCGGTCGGTCTGGAGTTCGGTGTACAACATCACCGCCGTACAGTAATCGGTGGCTCTGAGGTAATCCTTGAACGGACTGTCGGAGGGTGCGAGTAGCGGGGCGATCAATTGGCGTGCCCGCTCCGATGCAGTGAGCTTCGCGGTCGTCATGTTGGTATTGACATCAATAGTAGAGGGTCGAGACACGCCAGCCTCGCCGGTCGAGGTGCAGCCGCAGGATGACCGGCTCCGCGTTGCGGTGACCGATCCGCGCGCGGAAATTTCGTGGACTCTCGAAAAAGCCGGTGACGAGGAGGGGCGGAAAGTCTTCACCGGGAAGCGCTCTCGCGGTCAGTTGCGCCCGCACCCAGTCGAGCGTGACGATGCGCTCCAGCGCATGGACGCCGTGGTATCGAATCCCCGACTCCAGCCACTCGATAAAATCGTCGGAGAGCCCGTCGATGGCGCTGGGGCGCTCCTTGTTGAGACGGCGCGCCAGTTCGTCGCGAATCGCATCCAGATCCACCAGTCGCTCCAGTGTCGTCTCGTCGTCCTGGGCGAGCGCGCGGTTCAGGCTCCAGAGTGTCGCATAGGGCCAGAGTCCGTAGAGCATGACCAGTGCCAGGCCCAGAAGCAGCAGGCGTCTGGCGGGCCGGCGCGCGCGCCGCCACCAGCGGTGCATGGCCACCCAGGTCCGATGGCGCGCGCGCGTGATCGTCGGCATTCGGAAAACCGCCTTCTCACGCGCGCGCATTCGGGGCATCGTCGCTGGCATGAAATTGCTCGATGGACTCGCTGACCTCCAGCCAGGCGTCCTCGGTCGCTTCCAGATCCGCGCTGATTTGGCGCTGCTCGGCCAGCAGGGCCAGCAGTCGCGCCTTGCTCTCGGGCGCGTAGAGATCGGATGCCGCAAGCGCCTGATCCAGGGTCGCGCGGCGCGCGTTGAGCGTCGCGAGCCGCTGTTCCAACTGCTTTTCGCGGTTGCGCAGCGGCTGCAATGCCTTGCGCGCCTCCGCCGACTGACGACGCTGCTGCTTGCGGTCGCCGCCGTCGCGGGCGCTGTCCGTCGCGTCCGCCGGTCGCGCGGCCGGATCGCGTCCCGCCAGCCAGGCCGGATAATCGTCCAGATCGCCGTCGAACAGGCGCACCCCGCCGCCATCTACCAGCATCAGGGTGTCGCTGGTCACCCGCAGCAGATGACGGTCGTGCGAGACCAGCACCAGCGCGCCCTCGAAGCCCTGCAACGCCTCGCTGAGCGCGTGGCGCATCTCCAGATCCAGATGATTGGTCGGTTCGTCGAGCAGCAGCAGATTGGGCTTCTGACGGATGATCATGGCCAGCACCAGACGCGCCTTTTCGCCGCCCGAGAGTGGCGCGATCGGATCGAGCGCGCGGTCGCCGGCGAAACCGAAACCGCCCAGATAGTTGCGCAAGGTCTGTTCGGTGGCGTTCGGATCGAGTCGGCGCAGATGACCGAGCGGGGTGCCGTGGCGGTCGAGTTGATCCAGTTGATGCTGGGCGAAATAGCCCACGCGCAGATCCTGCGCACGCTCGCACTGGCCCGACAACAGCGCCAGCTCGCCGGCCAGCACCTTGATCAGCGTCGATTTACCCGCGCCGTTGCGTCCCAGCAGGCCGATGCGGTCGCCCGGTTCCAGACTGAATCCGACACTCTGGAGGACGGGCTTCGCGCCATAGCCGGCCGTCGCTTTGTCCATCCGCAGCAGCGGACGGGGCAGATTCCCGGCCGGCTCGAAACCGAAACGGAAGGGCGAGTCGATATGCGCCGGGGCGATCAGCTCCATGCGCTCCAGCGCCTTCACCCGACTCTGCGCCTGACGCGCCTTGGTCGCCTTGGCGCGGAAGCGTTCGACAAAGCTGTGCATGTGGGCGATTTCGCGTTGCTGACGGACATAAGCCGACTGCTGCTGGGCGAGCCGCTCGGCGCGTTGGCGCTCGAAGGCCGAATAATTGCCCGCGTAGAGCGTGAGTCGCCGATGTTCCAGGTGCAGGATGTGGCTGCCGACCGCGTCCAGAAAATCGCGGTCATGCGAGATCAGCATCAGGGTGCCCGGATAGCTCTTGAGCCAGCCTTCGAGCCAGATCACGGCGTCCAGATCCAGATGGTTGGTCGGCTCGTCGAGCAGCAGCAGATCCGAGCGGCACATCAGCGTGCGCGCCAGCGCGAGACGCATCCGCCAGCCGCCCGAGTAGCTGTTGACCGGGCGGCGCTCGTCGCCCGGCGCGAAGCCCAGGCCATGCAGCAGACGCGCGGCGCGGCTTTCGGCGTCGTAACCGCCGATGGATTCCAGCCGGCCCAGCAGTTCGCCGTGACGCAGTCCGTCGCCGGCGGCATCGGCGGCGGTCAACTCGCTCTCGATCTGGCGCAGCTCGCGGTCGCCATCCAGCACGAACTCGATGGCCGCGCGCTCGGTGTCCGGGGTGTGCTGGGCGACATGCGCGACCTCCCAGTCGGCCGGGATCGAAAACCCGCCCGCGTCCGCGTGCAGATCGCCCAGCAGTAGGGCGAAGAGGCTCGATTTCCCGCAGCCGTTGGCGCCCACCAGACCCACCTTCTGGCCGGGATAGATGGCGATCGACGCCTCTTCCAGCAGGAGGTTGGGGCCACGGCGGAAACTCAGGTCTTTCAGTTGAAGCATGATCGTCGCGGCAAGGAGAGTGAGGGAGATGTCAACGCGATGCCCTGCGCGATGACGGAAAACGGGGTGCGGTGAAGCTCAATCCAAGCGTCGACGCGGCATAAGTTGTTGCATGCATGCCACCAAAATAGGATTTTGTGACCGCCATTCTAGCAGATGGAAGGGATTTCCCTCATCAAATTGTTGCGCGGCTTGCCTAAAGTGTCGCTAAAAAGAGAATGCGAATGGCGCGATGGCGTCATGTCGCGGATGGCCTATCGGTCGGCGCTACCGGGTTCAGGAGTGCGGCTGTCCTCGATCGAGACGACGATAGCCGATAGCTTCGCTCAGGTGCGTGGAATCGATGGCGTTCGCCTGCTGAAGATCGGCGATGGTCCGGGCGACCTTCAGGATCCGATGGTAGGCCCGCGCCGAGAGTGCAAGGCGGGTCAGCGCTTGCTCCATGAGTCGCCGCCCGGCCTCGTCGAGCGCGCAGTCGCGATCGATCTCGCTCGGTGCCAGCGCGTTGTTCGGCTTGCCGGCGCGGGTCTGCTGGAGGACGCGGGCGGCGGCGACCCGCGCGCGTACCAGCGCCGTGGTTTCGGCGTCCGCGGGACGCGGTCCGCCCAGCCGCGAGACATCGAGCCGGGGCACCTCGACGTGCATGTCGATACGGTCGAGCAGGGGGCCGGAGATACGTCCGCGATAGCGCCCGATCTGCTCGATGGTACAGCGGCAGCGCCCGCTGCTGTCGCCCAGATAGCCGCAGGGGCAGGGATTCATGGCCGCCAGCAACTGGAAGCGCGCCGGAAAGCGCGCCTGGCGCGCCGCCCTGGAGATATCGATATAACCCGACTCCAGGGGCTCGCGCAGCACCTCCAGCACCTTGCGATCGTATTCCGGCAGTTCGTCGAGAAAGAGCACGCCCTGATGGGCCAGCGAAATCTCGCCCGGCCGGGGATTGCTGCCCCCGCCGACCAGCGCGACCCCGGACGCGGTATGGTGCGGCGACCGAAAGGGCCGTTCGCGCCAGCGGCTCGGGTCGAAGCGATCCCGGTCGCTAACCGAGCGGATCGCCGCCGTCTCCAGCGCCTCGGCCTCGGTCATGGGCGGCAGCAGACCCGGCAGCCGGTTGGCCAGCATCGACTTGCCCGTGCCGGGCGGGCCGATCAACAGCAGGCTATGCCCCCCCGCGGCGGCAATCTCCAATGCTCGCTTGGCGTGCTCCTGGCCGCGCACCTCGGCCAGTTCGGGATAGGCGGGATCGTTGTCATGGCCGGAATCCTCGCCCGACACGAAGGCGGACAGCAGGCTGGTGCCATTCAGATGTTCGCAGACCTCCATCAGATGACCCGCCGGTCGCAGCGACAGACCGCTGACCAGCGCCGCCTCGGCGGCATTCTCGCGCGGCAGGATGAGTTCGCGGCCCGCGTCGCGCGCCGCGACCGCCGCTGGCAGCACCCCATTGACCGGCCGCAGCGCGCCGGACAGGGCCAGTTCGCCGATGAACTCATAGCGATCGAGCGCCTTGGCGGCCACCTGACCCGAGGCGCCCAGGATGCCGAGCGCGATCGGCAGATCGAAGCGACCGCCTTCCTTGGGCAAATCCGCGGGCGCCAGATTGATGGTGACGTGCCCGTCGGGAAAGCGGAAACGCCCGTTGAGCAGGGCGCCGCGCACCCGATCCTTGCTCTCTTTCACCGCCAGTTCCGGCAGACCGACCATCGAGAGCGAGGGCAGACCGCCGGACAGATGGACCTCGACCGTCACCGCCGGGGCATGGATGCCGACGCGGGCGCGGCTGTACAGGATGCAGAGCGCCAAGTCCCTGGCCGCGCGCTCAGTCCGCTTGCGGTCGGCCGACCGCGAGCGCCTGCTCCAGCGTCTTCACCTGCGTCTCCAGCGCGATCAGTTTTTCGCGTGTCCGCGCCAGGACCGCCGACTGCACGTCGAACTCCTCGCGCGTCACCAGATCCAGTCGGGACAGTCCCGATTCCAGGGAAGCCCGGAGGTTGCGATTGATGTCTTCCTGCAACACCTGGAGACCCTTCGGCATGGCCGAGGAGAGACGCTGGAACAGGTCGTCGAATTGTTTCGGATCCAACATTGGGAGTTACCTCTGCGCGGGGGTCGGTCGCGACCCATGACCAATCGAGCGTGGCCCGCCTATTGGAAGACAGGCGGCCGGGGGAGAATGCTGGCGAACATTATAGGGGCGGTGCGTTTGCGCGTCTGCGTCGAAAGCCGCTCTATTTTGGTGCGTTCGAGTGTCTTGTCGAAAAGCGTTGTTTTGTCTTGGTGCAATCTTTGTTGCGAATATGGCACGCAAGATCGAAAAACGTCTTGTTTTTACCGCAATCATGGAATGGCATGTACCGTGCATAAACTGGACACTACGTCATTGTGCGGCATTCCGGCCTTCTTCCAGGCGTCGGCCCGGTCCGCCCTATCTTCTAACAGATGCCTGGATCCTATTGAGGTACAACCCAATGAAACCAACACACATCGGTACCGCACTGGCCGTTGGAACCCTCGTCATGAGCGCGGGTGCTTTTCAGGCCGCCATGGCCGAGGATCCCCACTCGATCAGCGCCAACATCGGCGTGGTCAGCAACTACATATGGCGCGGACAGACCCAGACCGATAATCAGCCGGCGGTTCAGGGCGGGCTGGATTATGCGCACCAGAGCGGTTTTTATGCCGGTACCTGGCTGTCGAACGTGGACTTTGGCGAGGGTAACGAGACCAATTACGAACTCGACCTCTACACCGGCTTTGGTGGCTCGATCAACGACGACTTCAGCTACGATCTCAACCTCATCTATTACGCCTATCCGGACGGCCGCGACAGCGACTTTTCCGAGCTTGGTGCCAGCGCAACCTATAAATGGCTGACCGCGGGCATCGCCTATACGTTTTATGGTCAGGCCGACGATGCGCCTGGGGTGGCCAATACCGAGGCCAACTATATCCAGGGCGACCTCTACTATCACGCCGCGCTGGACTTCGATCTGCCCTACGAACTGGGGCTGAATCTGCACGGCGGTTACTACGATTTCCGCTACAACGACGGCGGCAACGATTACGGTCACTGGGGCGCCTCCATCAGCCGCGAGGCCGGCGATTTCGGTACCTTCAGCTTCAACTACGATCAAATCGGCCGCGACACCTACGACGAGGATCCGAAGTTGTGGATCGGCTGGAACAAAGAATTCTGATCTCGGCAACGTTCGCGACGTCAACCCCACGGCTCGGGGCGTGATCGCCCCGGTCTTCAACAGGAGCTAAAACGCCATGAAAATGGTTGCAGCCGTCATTAAACCCTTCAAGCTCGACGATGTCCGCGAGGCGCTGGGAGACATCGGCGTCTCCGGCATCACCGTCATCGAAGTCAAGGGCTTCGGACGCCAGAAAGGCCATACGGAACTCTATCGCGGTGCCGAATACGTCGTCGATTTCCTGCCGAAGATCAAGGTCGAGATCGCGGTCGACGACGACATGGTCGAGAAGGTGATCGAGGCGATCAGCAACGCCGCCCGCACCGGCAAGATCGGCGACGGCAAGATCTTCGTGTTCGAACTCAACCAGGTCATCCGCATCCGCACCGGCGAAACCGGGTCGGACGCATTGTGATCGCCGCCAAGGAGACCCTATCGATGTCTAAACTGGATCCCAAACGGCTTG
The DNA here is from genome assembly GCF_000227745.2 of Thiocystis violascens DSM 198. NCBI lineage: Bacteria > Pseudomonadati > Pseudomonadota > Gammaproteobacteria > Chromatiales > Chromatiaceae > Thiocystis > Thiocystis violascens. The sequence goes on from NC_018012.1 coordinate 3,793,508, forward strand.
CCACGCCGGCCCTGGCCGGCATCCTAACCCTGGCCCCAATGCTCGCGCTGGCTCAGGAAGAGGTTCCCGTCCTGAACAGCGGCGATACCGCCTGGATGCTGACCGCCACCGCGCTGGTGCTGTTCATGACCATTCCCGGCCTGGCCCTCTTCTACGGCGGCCTGGTGCGTTCCAAGAACGTGCTTTCGGTGCTGATGCAATGTTTTGCCATCACTGCGCTGATGACCGTGCTCTGGGTGATCTACGGTTACAGCCTGGCCTTCTCGACCGTCGGGATGGAACAGGGCGTGGTGAATTTCAACTCCTTCATCGGCGGCTTCGATAAGGTGTTGTTGGGCGGCGTGACCCGCGAGAGCCTGACGGCGGCGATCCCCGAAACGGTCTTCGCCACCTTCCAGATGACCTTTGCCATCATCACTCCGGCCCTGATCGTCGGTGCCTTTGCCGAACGCATGAAGTTCTCCGCCCTGCTGTGGTTCATGGGGATCTGGTTCACCATCGTCTATCTGCCGATCGCTCACATGGTGTGGAGCGGCGATGGCGGGCTGATGTGGGATTGGGGCGTGCTCGATTTCGCCGGCGGCACCGTGGTGCACATCAACGCCGGTGTCGCCGGTCTGGTCGCGGCGCTCGTGCTGGGCAAACGCAAAGGCTATCCGACCACCGCCATGCCGCCGCATAACCTGGGCTATACCGTCATCGGCGCCTCCATGCTGTGGGTCGGCTGGTTCGGCTTCAACGCCGGCAGCGCGGTCGCGGCCAACGAGAGCGCCGGCATGGCCATGCTGGTCACCCAGATCGCCACCGCCACCGCGGCATTGGCCTGGATGTTCTCGGAGTGGGTCAACCACGGCAAGGCCAGCGTGCTCGGTATCGCCACCGGCGCCGTTGCAGGTCTGGTCGCCATCACACCCGCCTCCGGGACTGCCGGTCCGCTCGGTGCCCTGGCGATCGGCGCGGCTTCTGGCGTCATCTGCTTCCTGGCCTCGACCAAGCTCAAGCGGGCGCTGGGCTACGACGACTCGCTCGATGTCTTCGGCGTGCATGCCGTCGGCGGCATCGTCGGCGCGCTGCTGACCGGCATCTTTGCCGCCGCGAGCCTGGGCGGCGCCGGTCTGGCCGAGGGCGTGACCATCGCCGGTCAGCTCTGGATCCAGACCAAGGGCGTTCTGGTGACCCTGGTCTATACGGCGGTTTTGAGCTATATCATCCTCAAGCTGGTCGATCTGACCATCGGTCTGCGGGTGAACGAGGAGCAGGAAACCGAGGGGCTCGACCTCTCGCAGCACGACGAACGCGGTTACATTCTCTGAGCCGTGCGCGGCGGTCGCAGGGATGCGACCGCGACCTGGATCTTTTCTCTACCCGCCACGGAGCTGGCTCCCGCTGACGCGACGCTCCGATTCCCGCCGGCAAGGAACTTGCCGGCATCTCGAAGGGGTCGGAGACTGTCGATTTTCTCTGCTGTTGTGACTTGATTTCGGGGCCTGATGGCCCCTTTTTTTTCTCCGAATCAGTCTCGCGTCTCGGCAATCGCCGCGAGCCCGCGCCGAACGAACTCCGGTTGAGCCAAGGCCGCGCGGTGAATCCCCGCGTTGTAATACTCGGTTTCAAAGGGTTTGCATTCCGCATCCGCGACCCGGAAATCGGCCAGCGTTACCGCCTTGCCGGCCAGGGTCGCGCTCCACCAGCCCGAGGGGTAGATCGGCTGAGGGAACGACAGGGTTTGGGTGTCGGCGAAGCCGGCGGCGCGCATCGCACCATGCATCTCCTGCAGGATGCGCAGGTGATACAGGGGCGATTCGCTCTGTTGCACCAGGATCCCATGGGTATCGAGCGCGCGCAGGCACTCGGCGTAGAAGTCCTGGCTGAAGAGTCCCAGGGCCGGGCCGACCGGGTCGGTGCTGTCGACGATGATGAGATCCAGGCTACCGGTGGGGGCTTCCCGGATCCAGCGGATGCCGTCCTCGAACAACAGTTGGGCGCGCGGGTCATGGTTCGCGGCGGTGAGTTCGGGGAAATAGCGCTCGGCGAGCCGGGTGACCCCTTCGTCGATATCGATCTGCACCGCCGACTCGACCCCCGGATGTTTCAGCACCTCGCGCAGGGTGCCGCAGTCGCCGCCGCCGATGATACAGACCCGCCGGGGCGCCGGATGGGTGAAGAGCGCCGGGTGGGACATCATCTCGTGATAGAGAAAATTATCGCGGCTCGACAGCATGGTGCAGCCGTCGATCACCATCAGATTGCCGAAACCCTCGGTGGCGTAGATCTCGATGAACTGAAAGGGCGTCTGCTCCTCGTGGAGCTTCTCGCGGATCTTCAGGGAGAAGGCGCTACCGTCGTCCGCGGCAACTTCCGAGAACCAGTGAGTGGGGTCGAGCATGGCGGGCATCCAGTGGAAAAGAAGGATCGCCATTATGAGGAATCGGACGGAAGGCTCACAAGCGATCCGACGCGATCATTCCAGGCTGTCGTCCCACGGCCATTCAGTCAAGCCGTTCGTGGTGAGTTTATCAAGCCGTTCGTGGTGAGTTTATCGAACCGTTCGTGGTGAGTTTATCGAACCGTTCGTGGTGAGTTTATCGAACCATGAACGGCTTGACTGAATGGCAGTGAGCTGTGAGGGGACGGGCCTAGACTGCGGGCATGCCTTGCAGCGAATAGCCACGCAGATTGCGGGAAAAGCGTTCCAGCGCCTCGATACCGCTGGTCTCGGCCTGCTGACACCAGTCCCCCAGAGCGGCCAGCAGCGCCTCCTGAGACGACGCCTGACGATCCCAGACCTCCTGGAGACGCTCCCGGAACCGATAGACGATGGCTAGGGTCCGATGCCGCGCCAGCAGTTGTTCCAGACGCTCCCTGGCACCAGCGTCGAGCCGCTTCCCCTCCTTGACCAGCAAACGCTGGGCGCTTCGAACCAGATGTCGGCAATGCTCCGCGTCACGGCACAAGGCGTCCCGCGAAACCGGCCGCATGACCTCTTTGCCATAGCGGGCAAACACATGCATCCGGCTCACGATGACGGCGCGCAGGGTCTCCATATCCAGTTGATGCTTCCCCGCGATGACCCGCGGCTGGGGCGCGATCCGGCGGATGTGGGCCAGACGCAGGGCGCTGAGGATCCGGATATACAGCCAGCCGATGTCGAATTCCCACCACTGCGAGGAAAGACGCGCCGAACTCGGATAGGCGTGATGGTTGTTGTGCAGTTCCTCGCCGCCGATCAGGATGCCCCAGGGGAGGAAATTGGTCGAGGCATCCGGCGACTCGTAGCTGCGATAGCCGTAATAATGCCCGACGCCATTGACGACACCGGCGGCCCAGACCGGAATCCACAGCATCTGCACCGCCCACACCACCGGACCATAAAGGCCGAACAACGCCAGATCGAGGATCAGCATCAGACCCAACCCATGCCAGCGGAAGCGGCTGTAGACCTGGCGTTCCAGCCAGTCGTTGGGGACGCCCTGCCCATAGCGCTCCACCGTTGGCCGATCGGCGGCGGCCTCGGCGTAGAGTTCGGCCCCCTCGGTCAAGACCTTGCGCAGCCCCAGCACCCGCGGGCTATGCGGATCCTCGGCGGTTTCGCATTTGGCGTGATGACGGCGATGCACCGCCACCCATTCGCGGGTCACCATGCCGGTGGTCAGCCACAGCCAGAATCGAAAAAAATGCGCCACGATGGGATGCAGATCGAGTGCGCGATGGGCCTGCGCCCGGTGCAGATAAATGGTCACGCCAGCGATGGTGATGTGCGTCAGAACGAGGGTGAAAAGCACTGCCTGCCAGAGGCTGACATCGAGAATGCCGTAGAGAGTCATCGAAATTCCTATGGAGAAAAAGGGATGCTCGGGTAAATTTACCCAGCCATCTATAGACCCATTCCGACCGGAATGGTTTGGACCGTTCGTCGTCTGATCGCGAATGGCCGGCCAAATTCAATCGAGCGGCATCAACAGGAGCTGACCCACAACATTGCCATCGACCGGTCCGTTCCAGGGCCAGGGATGACTGTCTCCCGCCAGCCAGTCATCGAGCTGATCGGTCCGATAGGGCGAAAAGCGGTGTCCCGATTGACCGAGCGGGAGAGTGCCGCGGGTCTGCGTCCAGTCCGCCGGGGTCGCGACCATGCGCATGGAGGGCGCGAACAGGGCCTGCTCGGGCTTCAGCGGCGTGGCCTTCATGACATCAACGGTATCCGTGCCGCCGCCCACTCCGATGGGACCGACGCTGAACCAGGGTCCGAGGACGGGCAGCTTGTCGAAGGCGTGCGGAAAGGTCAGGGTGCGGATGCGCTCCAGAGGCGCCTGGCCCGAGACTCCGGAGCGGGCCTTTAGGTCCGCCGTTGCCGCCAGGATCGCCCGCGCCCAGATCTCGGCCGGGGTTTCGACCCTGGGTGTCCTGATATCGTCCCAGAAGCTGGATTGACCGGAGCGCAACGTCTCCTGCAGGGGGTTGTAGGCGACCATGGCCATCTCCATCAGCGCGGCCAGATCCTCGCCCAGTTCATCTCCGTAGAGCGCCTCGAACAGCGCCGGTTCCAGCAGGATGAACAAGGCCGCCGAAGGACTGTCGCCATCCATGACGCCATTCCAGTCGAGCAGCGAGTCGCTGGCGATCTCCCAAGCACGCGCGTCGACCGCGCGCAGTTCCATCTCGATGCGACGCAGCGACTGTTGCATCAGACGCGCCTGAAGACTCGCGCGATCGCGCTGGATGTCGGCCATGGACGCGGGCGTCAGCGGCGGCGACCCAGCGAGCAGTTCGGCGATTCGCTGGGCGCGGTAGGGCGCCATCCAGGCGCGGCTGACCGCGACCGGATAATCCGCCGGAATGGTGCGATTGTTGGCGGTGATCAAGGCGCCGCCACTGGGATCGGTCTGGGCGGGGTTAAGACGTTGCGGGACGAATCCCCGCCAGGCGTACTCCGGCAGCCAACCCGGCGAAGGAAAGGCGCCGGAACCCTTGCCACGCTTCGGCAGCAAGCCCGTGACCTGCCAGGCAATCCCACCGTCTCGGTGGGCCAGCATCAGATTCAACGCGACTTGGCGGAATCCGGTCGAGGCCTCGCGCGCCTCGCTCAGGGTGCGGGATCGGGCGAGCCGGTGGATGGCCGCGAAGCTCAGATCCGGCAGATCGTTGTTCTGTCGCAGCGCCAGCAGATCGGCGGTGTCCAGGCCGGGCAGATCCATGGGACTGTCGGTCGCGTCGCCCAGGATTCCGTTGACGATGACCCCGTGCGAGGTGCGACGAACCGCCAGCTCGACCGGTTCCGCGTCCTTGACGGGAATGCGCTCGATGCGGGATAGGATCGGCTCCGGGTCGCTTCCCGCGCGCTCCACCCGACCATCCGGCGTGGCGCGTTCGACAAAGAGATCCTGCGTGTCGGCGATCGCACTCGTGAAACCCCAGGCGAGGTGCTCGTTGTGGCCGATCAGAACCAAGGGCACGCCCGGCAGGGTCACGCCCGACAGATGCAGCTCGGGAGCGATCAACTCCAACTCATACCAGATCCCCGGCATGGACGGGGCCAGATGGGGATCGTTGGCGAGCATGGCCGCCCCGGTCGCGGTGCGCGAGCCGGTCACGCCCCAGGCGTTGCTAGCGGCGCCGGGGATCGGCAGACCGAAGCGCGCCGGCAACTGGAAAGCCGCATCCAGCGAAGGCTCTTCCGTCAGGTCCATCCGCGACGGGCGATTCGCGGACAGATAGCGGACCAGCTCCGGCGCCACCTCGGGGGCCGGAATCCCCTCGTCGGTCGGGAACAATTCGCGCGCCCGCGCGGAACCGATCCGCGCCGCCAGACGCAGAAAGGTCAGCTCGGCGCGCAGGTTGAACGACTGGGTCCAGGCCATGTAACCGCCGATGACCAGGCTGTCTTCCGGCTCCCAGGGGGCGGGCGCGAAACCGGCGATCCGATACTCCAGCGGCAACCGCGCGCGCGCTTCGTCCCGATAGGCATTCACCCCGGCCGCATAGGCCGCGAGCAAGTCGCGGTCGGACGCATCCAGGCTTTCCAGCGTCCGCCGGGCCTCGTGGGCGAGTCCGACGGTCCGAAAAAAGCGATCCGCCGGGAGCGCGTCCGCGCCAAACACCTCGGCCAGACGACCGCCGGCCAGTCGGCGTAGCGTATCCATCTGCCACAGACGTTCGGAGGCGACGATATAGCCCTGGGCGAACAGCAGATCCCGGAGAGTGTCCGCCGCGATGGTCGGCACCGCGTGCGGCCCGAAGCCGACGCGCACCGGGCTCGTCAAGCCGGGCAGGGCCAGTGTGCCGCTGTAAACTGGCTCGGCACGCCTGGCAAGCCAGTACAGACTCGCGGCGCCGGTCACGGCAAGGATCAGCAGGATGGACAAGACCCGGAGGAGGACGCGGCGCGACATTGACGTTTGAACCCTTGATTGGTGAACCGGAATAGCGATTTTTTCGGATCGGCCCTATCTTCTCACGATTGCCAACTCTCCAAGGAGGCCCCGCGATGCCGAATCAACCCGATACCGAGTCCGTCAAACGCTATCTGATGGCGTTGCAGGACCGAATCCGCGATGCCCTGCGCGACACCGATGGCGGCGCGGGCTTCCGGGAGGATGCCTGGGAGCGTCCGGATGGCGGTGGCGGTCGTACCCGCGTGATGCGCGACGGCATGGTTTTCGAGCAGTGCGGGCTCAATTTCTCGCATGTCTTCGGCGAACGGCTCCCGCCGTCCGCCAGCGCCCGCCGGCCCGAGCTGGCCGGGCGCCGCTTCGAGGCCATGGGCGTCTCGTTGGTTGCGCACCCCTGGAATCCCTATGTCCCCACGTCGCATCTCAACGTGCGCTTTTTCATCGCCGAAAAAGCCGGGGCGGAGCCGGTCTGGTGGTTCGGCGGCGGCTTCGATCTCACGCCCTACTATGGCTTCGATGAGGACGTCGTGCACTGGCACCGCAACGCGCGTGCGCTTTGCGAGCCCTTTGGCGAGGATCTCTATGCGCGCCTGAAACGCGGCTGCGACGAATATTTTTTCCTGAAGCACCGCAACGAACCGCGTGGCGTCGGCGGGCTTTTTTTCGATGACTTCGATCAGGGCGGGTTCGACCGCAGTTTCGCCTTCCTGCGCGCGATTGGCGATGGCTACCTGCCGGGCTATCTCCCCATCGTGCAGCGCCGCTGGGCCAAAACCTATGGCGAGCGCGAACGCGCCTTTCAGAAATACCGGCGCGGACGCTATGTCGAGTTCAATCTGCTCTATGACCGCGGAACCTTCTTCGGGCTCCAGTCGGGCGGGCGCACCGAATCCATCCTCGTCTCCATGCCGCCCGAGGTCAGTTGGCGTTATGATTTTCGGCCCGAGCCCGGTAGCCCCGAGGAAGATCTATACGAACGCTTTCTGGTGCCGCGGGAGTGGCTGGACCAAGACAGCGAATCCATGCCGTCCATTTAGCGTGTTCGCGGCTCCTCCCGTGGATGATTTCTACATGGCCACGGACGGGAAAGGCGGGTTCTGGTTCCGCGAGGTCGAGCACCAGGGCTTCAATTCGCGGCGCGATCTGTTTGGCGCGTTTGAACGCTGTGCGAGCGGGCAGGCCATGACGCGCGAAGAGGAATACGCCAACATGAACGCCGGGGTGCAATACTCCGTCCCCGCCGGGAACACCCGGAGGATTTCCCGCTCGTCCTGAATCCTGAGCTGGTTTCGGCGCGTGAAGCCATTCGTGGTTCGAGGGCCTCACCACGAACGGCTTCAGGAGACGACAGGCGGGTTCAGGGAGGGCGCGAACATCCGGAAGATTTCCCGTTCGTGAGGTGACCGTCAGCGCTCCCCGTTCGGATCAACCGCCGCCGCAAGCGCGGCGATCGCAGTCAATCCTGTGCAGACTGGCGTTCAGGGCGCCGGATTCGGCTGACTGGTATGGATCGACTCGATCTCGGCGATCACCGTCTCGTCGAGCACCAGATCGATACTGGCAAGATCGCTGTCCAACTGCTCCAGCGTGGTCGCCCCGATGATGTTAGAGGTGGTGAAGGGGCGACTGGTTACCCAGGCCAGGGCCATCTGGGCCGGATCCAGGCCGTGGCGGCGGGCCAGCGCCACATACTCGGCGGTCGCGCATTCGGCCTCGGGGTTGGAGTAACGGCTGAAGCGCTCGAACAGGGTGATGCGACCGGACGCCGGACGCTGCCCATGCAGATATTTGCCCGAGAGCACGCCAAAGGCCAGGGGCGAGTAGGCCAGCAGTCCGCATGCCTCGCGGAGCGCAATCTCCGCAAGCCCGATCTCGAAGGTGCGATTGAGCAGGCTGTAGGGATTCTGAATGCTGACCATGCGCGGCAGACCGTGCTGGTCGGCGAGCGCCAGGAAGCGCATCAGACCCCAGGGCGTCTCGTTGGACACGCCGATGTGGCGGATCTTGCCGGCCTTGATCAGATCGGTGAGCACCTCCAGCGTCTCCAGCAGCGGCACGCTTTGGTCATCGGCGGTGTGCGTGTAACCGAGCTTGCCGAAATAATTGGTCTCGCGATCCGGCCAGTGGAGTTGATAGAGATCGATCCAGTCGGTTTGCAGCCGTTGCAGGCTGGCATCCAGCGCGGTCTCGATATTGGCGCGGTCGAGCCGGTTGCGACCGCCGCGGAGATACGGCAGCCAATCCCCCGGCCCCGCGACCTTGCTGGCCAGCACGACCCGATCGCGGCAGCGGCGTGACTGGAGCCAGGTGCCGATATAGCGCTCGGTGAGCCCCTGGGTCTCGGCCAGCGGCGGCACCGGATACATCTCGGCCGTATCGATGAAATTGATCCCGGCGGCAAGGGCGCGATCCAGTTGGGCGTGGGCCTCCGCTTCGGTATTCTGCTGGCCGAAGGTCATGGTGCCGAGGCACAGCGCGCTGACCTGGATCCCCGAGTTGCCAAGTGGTCTGCGTTGCATGGCGATCTCCGTGAGGGTTGATTGATGTCGGGCGGATTCAGGCGTCCTTATTGTGGCGTCATCCGCCACCATAGGAGCCCGCTTGCGGGCGACAGCCAGCCGCTCTTGGGTCTGCCAAACACCCCATCGCCCAGAAGCAAATCCGCAAGTCGCCCGTAAGTGGGCTCCTACGTCAAAATGAGGATTGTAGCGTTTCGGCGCTGGCTCGCGTCGAGGTCGAGTGAAAATCTCGCGCGCATGGGTTAGAGTTCTCCGCTGACAAAACCACACTCAATCCTGATCCTGGCCGAGCCATCCGCGCCGAGCCACGACGACCCTGGGGGACACCACGATGGCTTCTGATCTGATCGCACCGTCCATTCTGTCGGCGGACTTCGCCCGGCTCGGCGAGGAAGTGGACAACGTCCTGGCCGCCGGCGCCGACATCGTCCATTTCGACGTCATGGACAATCATTACGTCCCGAACCTGACCATCGGTCCGCTGGTCTGCGAGGCGCTGCGCAAGCACGGGGTCACGGCACCCATCGACGTGCATCTGATGGTCAAGCCGGTGGATCGCATCATCCCCGATTTCGCCGCCGCGGGCGCGACCTATATCACCTTCCATCCGGAGGCGAGCGAGCACATCGACCGCACGCTGCAACTGATTCGCGGCGAGGGCTGCAAGTCCGGTCTGGTGTTCAATCCGGCGACGCCCCTGAGCTATCTGGATTACGTGATGGACAAGGTGGATATGATCCTGCTGATGTCGGTCAACCCCGGTTTCGGCGGTCAGAGTTTCATTCCGGCGACCTTCGAGAAGCTGCGTCAGGCGCGCCGGATGATCGACGCCTCCGGGTTCGACATCCGCCTGGAGATCGACGGCGGGGTAAAGGCGGACAACATCGCCGAGGTCAAGGCCGCTGGCGCCGATACCTTCGTGTCGGGCTCCGGAATTTTCGGCAAAGGCAAGGATTCCGACCCCCATCGCTACGACAGCATCATCCGCGAGATGCGCGCGGCGATGGCCGGTTAAACCGCGTCCGGCGCACCATGCGTCGTTTCGAGCGATCAGCCAGGTTGGCATGAATCGATCAGCGTCGGTGTCGACGCGGTTTAAGTGATTAAAGATGAAACGCTTAAACGGCGTCAGCACCGGCGTTTTCCGGTTCATGCGAGACCAGATCAATGCACAATCAGTGCATATCCCGCAAGGCGCCGTTTAATTTTTACCTGGAACGAGTCCCCGCATGTTGCAACCGAAGATGATCCTCTGTGACCTGGACGGAACGCTGGTCGACAGCGTTCCGGACCTGACCTTTTGCGTGGACGCCATGATGGAGCGGCTCGGACGCGCGCCGCGCGGCGAGGCGGCGGTGCGCACCTGGGTGGGCAACGGGGTCGAAAAGCTGGTGTGCCGGGCCTTGACCGGACAACTCGAAGGCGAGCCGGACGCCGCCGACTATTCGCTGGCCTATCCGCTCTTTCTCGAACTCTATGCCGAGAATACCTACACCCGCTCGATCCTCTATCCGGGGGTGCGCGAGGGTCTCGACTTCCTGGCGTCGGCTGGTTATCCGCTCGGTTGCGTGACCAACAAGGCCGCGCAGTTCACCGAACCGCTGCTGACCCATCTCGGGATTCGCGAGCGCTTCACGCTGGTCGTCAGCGGCGACAGCCTGCCGCGCAAGAAACCCGACCCCATGCCCCTGCTGCATGCCGCCGATCATTTCGGCGTCATGCCCGCCGAGGCCCTGATGATCGGCGACTCGGTCAGCGACGTGAAGGCGGCGCGGGCCGCCGGTTTCGGGATTATCTGCATGAGCTATGGCTATAACCATGGCGAGGATATCCGCGACTCCAACCCGGACGCGGTGATCGATTCGATGGTCGAACTCAAGGGATTGCTGGCTCCCTTGGCTTAAGTCGGAAAGCGAGTACCGCGCGATGCACATCCAGGCAAGACGAGCAATGATCGGGCGGCGATGGCGACGCCGAGACGCCTTCGCTAACCTTTGGCACTGACGTTTGCCTGGAGATTCCGATGACCCCCAAGACCTTTCGCGCCCTGGCCGATCAGGGCTACAACCGCATTCCGGTCGCCTGCGAGGTGCTGGCCGACCTCGATACCCCGCTGAGCGTCTATCTCAAGCTCGCCGGCGGACCCTATTCCTATCTGTTCGAGTCGGTGCAGGGCGGCGAAAAATGGGGCCGTTATTCGATCATCGGGTTGCCCTGCCGGACCCTGATCCGAATCGACGGACAGCGGATTCGCGTCGAGCGCGACGGCACGGTGATCGAGGAGGTCGAAACGGCCGATCCGCTCGGCTGGCTCGAAGCCTTCCAGCAACGCTTTCAGGTCGCCGAAGTTGAAGGGCTGCCGCGCTTCGTGGGCGGGCTCGTCGGTTATTTCGGCTACGACACCATCCGCTATATCGAGCCGCGTCTGGCCCTGTGTCCGAATCCGGATCAGTTGGGCACGCCGGATATCCTGCTGATGGTCTCGGACGAGGTGGTCGTGTTCGACAATCTCAGCGGGCGTCTCTACATCATCCTGCATCTCGATCCGACGGCCGGCGATACGCTGGAGGCGGGCGAGGCCCGGATCGCCGAACTCACCGAGCGCATGCGCCACGGCGCGCCGCGTCGCAACGGCGGGACAGCGCGCGAGGTTAGCGAGGCCGATTTCGTCTCCGGCTTCACCGAAGAGGGTTTCAAGCAGGCGGTCGCGCGCATCAAGGACTACATCCTCGAAGGCGACTGCATGCAGGTGGTGCTGTCGCAGCGACTCTCCATCCCCTTTCAGGCACCGCCGCTCGATCTGTACCGTGCGCTGCGCGGGCTCAATCCCTCACCCTATATGTACTTTCTGGATCTTGGCGACTTCCACATCGTCGGCTCCTCGCCCGAGATTCTGACCCGGCTGGAGGATGGCGTGGTCACGGTGCGACCCATCGCCGGCACTCGTCGCCGCGGCCACACCGAGGCCGAGGACCAGACGCTGGAGGCCGAGCTGCTGGCCGACCCCAAGGAGCTGGCCGAGCATCTGATGCTGATCGATCTGGGCCGCAACGATGCCGGGCGGGTCGCCGAGATCGGCAGCGTGCGCCTGACCGACAAGATGATCGTCGAGCGCTATTCGCACGTCATGCACATCGTCTCCAACGTGGTCGGCACGCTCCGGGAGGGCATGAGCGCGCTCGACGTGCTGCGTGCCACCTTTCCGGCCGGGACCGTCTCGGGCGCGCCCAAGATCCGCGCCATGGAGATCATCGACGAGCTGGAGCCGGTCAAGCGCGGCATCTACTCCGGCGCGGTCGGCTATCTCTCCTGGAACGGCAACATGGACACCGCCATCGCGATTCGTACCGCCGTCATCCAGGACGGCATGCTGCACATCCAGGCCGGCGCCGGCATCGTCGCCGACTCGGTGCCGGAAATGGAATGGCAGGAGACCATGAACAAGGGCCGCGCCATCTTTCGCGCCGTCACCGCCGCCGAGGTCGGGATCGATCGCTATGGCTGCGGGTTGAAGCGCGTCTGACGGCTCGGGCCAGGCGCCGCCGTACTCGCTTCCGAAGACCCGGTCATCTGGCGGTCATTCTCGCTTCCATCCCGGATCCGCCCGGTTCGGCGATGTCTCATCGACAGGCCGTGCCGGCGAAGGGCAGGGTCGCGGGCGTTACCCTGACATCGGTCGTCAGCGTCTGACGCTCGAACGAACGCGCGTTGAAGACAAGTTCCACGGCAAAGGCGCTCCATCCCCGCGTGGGCGGCGGGACGAAGCCGACATAGACCCCGTTTCCCAGGCTCGGGAGCAGGGTGCGCATCCAGGCCTCGCCGATCGTCTCCAGGCGAAAATCGCGGGCGAACGGATTCGTGGCCTGCACGAGATAGACCGCGTCCGGCGCATCCGCGGCGACGACCCGGATACTGCCGTCGTCCTCGAACGTCCAGGAGAAGCGGGGCGCCGGGGCGTCCCGCTCGACGTCGCGGATCCAGGCGAGCGAGTCAAAAGCGACATCCAGCAGACTCAACGTCTCCTCGCCCTGCCGATGGTCGGTATTGAACGTGTAGCGCAGTTGCTTCGGTTCGGGCAGGGCAGCGAAATAGAACTGCGAGGAATCGGACAGGAAGAACTGATCGCCCGCCGAATTGATCACCCGTTTCGGCATGGTGGGTAGTGCCCTTCTCTATATGATTTCACGAATGAGCTTTAACTGAGAGAGTGCTATTATAATGATGGACAAAATGCCAAATAGCTCCAATATGGTTCTCAAGCTTTTTTGAGAAAGAAAGTGCTTTTCGTACGAGCCTGGAAATACGTTGCCTGAGTGTGCAGTTGTATCGTTCGATATGATTTGTCTTTCCCGATTCCTTACCGACAGCGTAATGACGGAATTCTGGAAAAACGGATTGATAAGCTTCCCAAAAATCGGTGTAGAAATCGGCCAATTCTTGATAATCGCGTGGCAATGAATTCCATAATCCTTGCGCACCCTTAATGCCACGAGATCCGATATAAAGTCCGACAACATATCCAGAGTCACGATCTTTCGCGATCCAAACCCATTGTTTTTCATCTTTTTTCAAAACAAATGACCACAGTTCGTCGCACTCGACAACCAGTCGAAAATCAGACAACTTTGGCACGTTTAATTGGCGCGGAACGCCCTCGTATTTTTGATTGACATAGATTTGCAACCAGGATTCAGAGACATTTGCAACACGCGCGATACCAGCAAGCGCAATCCGTTCAAGAAGCAGTCGATCGATCAGCGATTTGGTCTCTTCAGAAATCGCTGAAACTAAGGGGTCAATCACGAATTGACGGCCACATTCCCGACAAAGATGGTTTTGCTTTCCGGTTGCATTAAATCCATTCTTCACGATCTTGGTGGTGTTGCAAGTTGGGCAGTGATTCATGTTTGAATAAATCCAGTCAGATTTTAGATCCTATAGATTGGGGCACTACCCGGCATGGTGTAGCGGTCGCGGTAGAAATAGGGGTCGATGATTTCCAGTAGCGATTGCGCCTCCGGAGACTGGGCCCGGCACGGCAGATCGAAGGCGACATAGTCGGCGATCGCCGGCGTGTAGAAACCCAACGCCTCCCACTGATGCGTGAATTGCCGAGACAGGTTCAGCAGGTCGCTCGATACCGGAACGACCGCCTTGACGCGCGGATCGACCGCCGCCGCCAGCCACGCGGTCCAACCCCGCTTGGAGCCTCCCAGGACGATGAAATCGTCGATCCGGACTCGGCGCCAGCGCAGCCAGGTCTGCACCGTATCCATCGCCCGCACGACCGCCTTGGTCATGGCGAAATGCACCGCCCACGCGGGATCGCCGGTGGTCAGAACCTTGTCCAGGCTGTACGCGAGGAGCGCATCCTCCGAGCGCGGTACATCGATCTCGTCGGTCAAATAAAGCGGCTGATTCGGGATCTGATTCACCATCGCCACCACCGACCCCGTGACCAGGGCCAGGGTACTCAAGAGTTCGCCGGTTTCCGTGTCCAGGGGACGACCGTTGCGGCCCCCATTGACGATGAGCAGAGCGGTCCGCGGACTCGAGGAATACCGCAAATTTGGCACCGTCACCTGGATCTCATGCGTCCAGAGGGGGCGATCCACCTCGGCGGCGGTGCGCCACTGTTGCGACGTCATCTGCAGGAAATAGGTTGTGTAGGCAAAGGTGCGATCAGTCTGGTAGAGGCGATAGCGGTAGGCGGGATCGGGCCGCGCCACATACTCATCCAATGCCGTCTCGGCCGCGACCTGAGCCGTGACCGTCAGCATCAACGCCATGCACCACCCGAGCGCGAGTGTGCCGCGTGCAAGTCGAATGCTCATGACTGTCCTCTTTAGGATTGATTCGCTTTAACTCAAGTATAGTTGCCCGTGCGTGCCGAGGCGGGATGTCCCGACGCTCCGCAGTCGTTGCGCAGCAGGGGCACTTACAACGCTAGCGAACTCCGATGGACGCCGATCCATCAAGGTGGCAACTTGGGGCTTCGATCACCGATCCGGCCAGTGTTCCGGGGGCGGGCGTCCCGCCCCCATGTCGCAGATTGCTTGATGGCGCCAAATGCTTGCAGATGCGTTGTCGTTGTCGATGATTCGACAACGACAACGAGCGATGGCCGAAACGATGATCGACGCCCAACTTAGTAACTGTCCACATAGGATTTCCCGATTTCCCGATTTCCCGATTTCCCGATTTCCCGATTTTCCGTTCGTCCTGAGCTTGTCGAAGGATGAACGGAAAATCGCGCTCCGAGGTTGACCTTGAATCCGTTCATGGTTCGACCCTTCGACGGGCTCAGGACTCACCACGAACGGATTCAAGGTCGCCACGCACAGAGTACAGTTCAAATCGGGAAACAGTTAATGGACAGTTTCTTAGAGGGTGTAGACAAAATCAAACCGTTGTGGTCAACCGCCGCAGCAGGATGCGCGCCTCCGCCAGCCAAACCCAGGTTTCGGAGACCGCTGGCAGACGGTCATGATGCATGATCAATCGACGGGCACGCTCATTCCACGCATGGGTGCGCTCGACAACCCAGCGCTTCGGCAGCGGAACGAAGCCGTCGGCGTTGGCGATCACCACTCGGTCAGGCGCCCCGTCCACGTGCCAGGAGCCAACGCTTTTGTTGGCTGGATGGCGCACGACTTCCACGCGGATCGCGTGGGTCTGCTCGGTGGTTTGGGCAAATTGACCGGCGTAGGCGCTATCGACAAACAGCGTGTTGATCTGGGGGTACTTGGCGGCCGCGTCAGCGACGGCGCCCGAGGCGGCATCGCGGTCCTGAAGATTGGCCGCGACCACGCTCACCGCCAACACGAACCCCAAGGTATCGACCACCAGGCTGCGCTTGCGCCCCTTGACCTGCTTGCCCGCATCAAAGCCGCTCGGTCCACCCTGCGGCGAGCCGCGGGTCGATTGCGCATCCAGCACCGCCGCCGTCGGCGCGATCTCACGCCCCTCGCGTTCGCGCCATTGCCCCCGCAGTCGATCATGCATCTGCTCAAACTTCCCAGCCGCACTCCAACGGCGAAACGTCTTGTAGACATTCTGCCAAGGCGCGAAATCGTGCGGCAGCATCCGCCACGCGCACCCCGTGCGCACCACGTAGCAACACGCCTCCAGGATGCTCCGGCGCGACACGCGGGGCGGTTGACCCCGCCCGCCCGGCATCTCAAAGAGAGCGGCGACCAAGTCCCACTCCGCATCGGTCAGACAACTTGGGTAGCTTTGGTCGGGGTCGTGGCGACGATGCGCATCCGTATACCCATACCGACGCGGCGTTGCGCGCGCTTGCGCCTCGAGACCACTCTCGCCCCGGAGGCGCGTGACGCCCGCCTCCCGCAAGGACTTGCGAATCGTGGCTTCATGAGCCTCGATTCCCGTCCGTGCCGCGAGTTCCCGGGCAATCTCTGACAGCGTGGAGGTCGGGCGATCCGTGACAATTTGACGCAATACCGCTTGCTCCGCCTCGTGAATCTTGGGGGGACGACCAGCTTTCGACATCAGCGCACACCAGCTCAGTTGTAGACTGGTATACAAATAGCAGCTCAATTATTTTTGTCTACACCCTCTTAGGTGATTTCCGGGAATGACTTTACCGATTTCCGTTCGTCCTGAGCGTGTCGAAGCCTGTCATGAGCTTGCCGAATGGGACGGGCGGAAATCGCACTCCGAGGCCGACATTGCATCCGTTCATGGTTCGACCCTTCGACGGGCTCAGGACTCATCACGAACGGATGCAATGTCACCACGAAAGTGGGTATGAGCTTTTCCGGAAATCACCTTAACAAGATCTGCGCCTTCACTGCCGCCGAGGTCGGGATCGATCGCTATGGCTGCGGGTTGAAGCGCGTCTGACTGATCAAAAGGGGAAATTCGATGCTCGCCGATCTGATTACCATTGACCTGCTCGAAGACCTGGCCGGCAAAAAGGTCTTCTGGCGGGGTGAAGCCTATTACTCCAATGCGGCCGTCCGGCGCGTGCGGATGATCGGCGACAAACTCACGGCCAAGGTCGAGGGCACCGAAACCTACCAGGTCGAGCTGTGGGATGACGATGGCGATCTCGCCTATGATTGCACCTGCCCGCACGCCGCCGAGGGCAATTTCTGCAAGCATTGCGTCGCGGTCGGGCTCGCGTGGCTGGCCGGAGCCGCGGATCTGCCGGAATCCGACGCCGGACCAAGGCCCGACCCTTGGCGGCTCATCCGGGACTATTTGGCGACCCAGCCGGCGGAAATTCTCATCGACCTCTTGCTGGAGATTGTCCAGCGCGACGATCGGCTCTACCAGTCGCTTCTGCTCAAGGCCGAGCGCAGTGGCGCCGGTAGCGATCAGGCCAAGATTTTCCGCCGGGCGATCAATGCCGCGACCCAGGTGAATGGCAGCGGGGCAGACGATTTTGCCGATGACCTTGGCACGGTGATCGATTCGCTGGATGAATTGCTCCAGCCCAACACGGCCGCACTGCTGGTTGATCTGACCGAATACGCGATCGAGCGCGCCGAGGCCGCCGCTCAGGAGATCGACGATGAGGAGGGGGAGGCGGTCGAGATCATGGATCGCTTGAACCGCTTGCATCTGGATGCCTGCGAGCTGGCCCGTCCGGATCCGGTCGAACTGGCAACGCGCCTGTTTCGGCTGGAAGCCCAGCTCTCATTCAACTATTGCAGCTTCGACCCGTTCACCTATCGCGAAGTGCTGGGCGAAACCGGTCTGCGGCGCTATCGGGAGCTGGTCGAAGCCGAGTGGCGCGAACTCGGTCCCCGGAGCAGCAAGAGCGCTTACGACGCCCATCGATTACGGATCACCCGCCTCATGGAGCGACTGGCCGAGGCCAGCGGCGATATCGAGGAACTGGTATCGATCCGCTCGCAAGATCTTACCTCCGCCTATCGCTATCTCGACATCGCCGAGCTTTGGGTCAAGGCCGGAGAGCCCGAGAAGGCGCTGGACTGGGCGGAACGCGGACTCAAGGCATTCCCCGAGCGACCGGATAACCGTCTGCGCGATTTTCTGGCCGTGGCCTATCTCGAACGCGGACGCCATGACGAGGCGCTGCAACTGACCTGGATCCAGTTCGAGGAACAGCCGGAACTTGCGCACTATCGGAAACTCCACGCGGTTGCCGACAAGCTCGGTCGCTGGACCGAACAGCGCGAGCGGGCGCTGGCCTGGCTGGACGAGACCATCGTCCGCGAGGCCGCCACGACGAACCGCTGGAAGACGACGCCATCGGTTCCCGATTATTCGCGGCGGCTTGAAATCGCCTTGTGGGAGAACGACCTGGACGCCGCTTGGATGACCGCCCAGCAAGGCGCTTCGGCTTCGCTCAGTGCCGGCACCTGCGACCGTCGTTTGCTGATCGCACTCGCCGACCAGATCGAAGCCTCGCGACCCGAGGACGCCATCGCGCTCTACCGGCGCGTCGTGCCGTCCATCGTCCAGCAGACCAATAACACGGCCTACGACGAGGCGATCAAGCTAATCCGCAAAATCGGCGGCTTGATGAAGACGCTGGATCGGACACGGCAATTCGCGGAGTACCTGGCCGAACTGCGGATTCAGTACAAGCCGAAGCGGAATTTCATCAAACTGCTCGACAGGATCTGAATCCTTTCTTTTGTGTCCTTTGCGGTTTCACCCGCCGGATTTCGGTTTGAACGTCTCGCCCTGCAGCACACCGGTCTCCCCCTCGCGACGGGCGATGATCACCGCCCCGCAGCTATCGCTGAAGACATTGACCGCGGTGCGCATCATGTCGAGGATGCGATCGACCGCGAGAATCAGCCCGATGCCCTCTAGCGGCAATCCGACCGCGGCCAGGATGATGGTGATGGCGACCAGACTCGCGGCCGGGATGCCGGCCACCCCGATCGAGGTCATGAGCGCCAGGATCACGATGACGAACTGCGAGGCAAACGACAGCTCGATTCCGTAAGCCTGCGCGATGAACAGGACCACCACGCACTCGTAAAGCGCGGTTCCGTCCATGTTGATGGTCGCGCCCAGCGGGATCACGAAGCTGGTGACCTTGTTCGAGACCCCGGCGTTCTTTTCCAGACACTCCATGGTGACCGGGACGGTGGCGGACGAGGAGGCGGTCGAGAAGGCGGTCAGCAGTGCCGCGCCCATGGCCTGAAAGTGGCGCATGGGACTGACCCCGCCGATGAAACGCAACAGCAGTGGCAGCACCAGAAACGTGTGGATGGCGAGCCCTAGCACCACGGTCAGGAAGAAGAGCGCCAGCGGACCAAGCGCCGCCAGACCCGTATCGGCCACGGTTCGGGCCACCAGCGCGAACACACCGATGGGGGCGAAGCGCATGACGAGATCGGTGATCTTCATCATGATCTCGAACATGCCCTGCCAAAAGTTGTACTGGGCCTCCGCGTAGACCGGCGCGACGCGGGTAAGAAAGAACCCGTAGAGCAGACCGAAGAAGATCAGGCCGAGCATTTCGCCGTTCGCCGCGGCGGACACCACGTTCGGGGGGATCATGCGCAGGAAGACATCCACCACGTCGCCGCCGTCCCGGCCGCTCAGTTGTTCCTGGAGTGCCGTGGCGTCCGCGCTGAATCCGAAGACCGCCTTCGGATCGCCGTCCACCACGCCCGGCTGGATCAGATTCACGAGAAACAGACCGACCAGCACGGCCAGCAGCGTGGTGGTGGCGTAATAGCCGATCGTCTTCGCACCCAGTCGCTTGAGATCGCTCGCCCCGCCGATCCCGGAAACCCCGACGATCATCGACGACAGGATCAGCGGCACGATCAGCATTTTGAGTGCGTTGAGAAACAATTGCCCGAGAAAATCGAGCGCGGAATAGAGACTGGCGCCGAAGAATCCAGCCTCGCGGCCGACCAAGAGTCCCGCGGTGACGGCGAGAACCAGGGCGATCAGGATTTGCCAGTGGAGTTTGAGCTTGCTTAGTGCCATGGGGTTACTGTTCCATTTATCTTGAGCAAACTTGCTCAATGGACTTATCCGCACTGGGTTGACGCGACGGATCGCCCAACTCAAGCCTCTTGACGCTCAGTGGCGCCGGAGAACGTGCCAGTAACACCCGCTTCACGTCCCGATACGGCGTAAACCGCTTGATTTCGGGATCGGCGAGGCGCGCCAACACGTTCAGAGCCGCGTTATGGTCCGCCTGAAGAACGTCCCCGGTTGCCCGGTAAAACTTATCGCCCACTCGCCGGCCTTGCAGCAAGCCAGTGGTCGAGTCCATTTGCGACGTATAGGCGCCATTGACGAGCACATGCTCGGCATTACGCTGCTCGCACACCGAGTCGAGGGCATCGGCTAACGTGCCTTTCGCCCATCCGCTCATGCGTCGGTTGTATCGCTTCCATTGCACCTTGCTGGCAATGGGCGACGTTAAATCTTCGGAAGCCACCAGCGCGGCCTTGTCCACGATGGAATGCGCAGACTGGAAGGCGATGGTGCGCAGACGTTGTTTGGTGCGCCGCTTCCGGGCGTCGATCTTTTTGCGCCCCAGGTTGCAGCGGCGAATCCGGTCGGCCTTGGCGATCCGCCCGGCGTCGCGGTGTTTTTTCTCCAGCGCATGGAGTTTGTTGCGCTGTTTCCCGGTCTTGGCGGCGGCGTCGCTGTAGTCGGTCAAGACCGCACCGAAAGCCGCGCCGTGCGCCTCGCCGTCGGAATCGGTAAACGCCTCGGTGTAGCCCTTGTCGACCCCGAGTGCCTGCTCCCCGTGCGGACGCCCCGCCCCCTTGTCGGCGGCGTAGTGGATCTCGGTGAAGCCGTCCTTGACGCAGATGCGCAGGTTGCAGCCGGTCAGGTCGACATGCTTGCCGGTGCTGGTCGTGACCAACCGGAGGTCGCCGCCAGACGGCTTGGCAATCCGAATCGTGATGACCAGCCGGCCATCCACGATCGCCGACGCGTGCTTGTCGGAGCGCACGACGAACTGATTGGACGTGTGGCTGACACCATGCCGGAAATGCTTGCGCATCTGCCGGTGCAGAAAGGGCTCGTCCCGCCATTGATCATTTTTGAGCAGGGTATAGAGCCGCTTGCGTTCGGCCGGGTCGGTCGTGCGCTTGGCGATAGCCTGCCGCACCTTGAGTTTGGCTGCGGCCTTGTAGGTCAAGAGGTCGTTGACGACATCCTTGGTCGTTTCGTTGCGGATGGTGCCGTCGACCGGCAGCGATCCGTACAGATTCCGCGCAACGATGTCCTTGCGGATGTCTAGGGCGGAGCGTCCGACGTTACCGAGCGCGCCGTAGCGCCGCCAGACGTCCCCGCGCAGATAGCCCATCGCCCGACAGATCGGCGCGAGTTCAGGCGGGGCGTCGGCGCGCAGGGTGCGCGTCACCTTCATTCGCAGAGCGCCTTGGGTTGGACGGCGGAACACTCGGGGAAGTCGGCCTTGATCGCTTGCTTGTACTGGCGTAGTCCGTCCAGGCGACAAGAAAACGTGTGCACGATGGCCAGCAAATCCTCGACCATTTCCTGCTGAGGCGAGAGCGATTCCTGATTCACGATCACGACTTCGCAACCGTTGTGCCGGGCGATGTGCTCGAACAGGTCGAAGCCGAAACGCATCAGGCGATCCTTGTGAGCGATCAGGAGTTGGCGAAGCTCGCCGCGTTCGATCCGCTCCACCAAGGCAAGAAACCGCTTGCGCTTGAAGTTCATCCCGCCGCCGATTTCCTGAATCCACTCGTCGACCGCGATCCCCGCGCCCAGGCAGTAGGTTTCCATCGCTTTGACCTGCGAGGCCAGATCGTCCTTCTGCCCGGCACTCGACACGCGGCAGTACACCACCACCGCGCGCTGCTCCGGGGCAACGCCTGTGAGCAGGCGCACGTCCGTTTCGTCAAAGTAGCGATGCCCGGACGGGTGACGCTTGGCGACGAGCTTGCCCTCGCGCTCCCAGCGCCGGAGCGTCGAGGGCGCTTTCCCGATCCGTTTCGCAAACTCGTTGATGCGGTAAATCTTGCTCATAAGAGCAATTATAGTGAGTTATGAAAAAGAATTAAGGAGCAGTTGATAGCTCCGGTCTGTATGTTGTCAACTCAGGCGCCTGAGTGAATGAGCCTAACCCGGCGAAGCCAGAACCAAAAGACGGCGGATCGATTGTGAGCGGTCGATCCCCGAACTTCTGGCGAGCTAGATCGAGCATTTTGTCGAACGCCATCAAGACGCGAGGAGGATCGCCGTCGCGCGCGGCGATCGCTCCGGTTGAGTCAGCGCTTTCACAATATCGGTCAAAACCGAATGATAAGTGTCAATCTTGATTGACATGGTGTTTGACATGAATCATTGACAGTCAAATAAAACATCGTCAAATTGCGCATCAATTGTGCAAACAATCGGCAGCCCTCTGCCAGGAGCACCGATGCAGCGATCCTCAACTTCAATTCTGGCAGGGCAAGTCGCGCTGGACGTTCCCGTTACCGACCGCGCGGAAGCCTCCCGAAGCGTCCGCCCGCTCACACTCTACGACGCTTTACGGCAGGGTGATCCGCATTCACGTCCGCACCGGATCGAGGCAGGCGATCCCCCGGAGTTGAACGTCCAGAGCTGCGCCATTGGCCGGGTTGAAATGCTAAAGGCATCCGGCGGTCCCCTCTCCATCGACACCGACGGGAGTTCGACCGTGGCCAGGGTCACCGCGCTGATCCAGATCGAAGGGACATCCACCGCTAGGCAGGGGGCTCGCACCGCCGAGATCGGACCTGGCGACCTGTGCCTGACACGCAGCGGACGCCCTCTGTCGTTGCGCGTCGAGGGATCCTTCCGCTTCGCCCTGATCGAGGCCCCAGAGGACGAGATCGCGGACCGCTTCCCTCTGTGGCGGGCAGCCATGCTCACCCCCATTCGCGGGAGCAGCGGGGTGCCGGCGGTCTTCTGCGATGCGGTGCATTCACTGCATCGTTGGCAGGATTCACTGGGCGGGGCGGCGAACGACGGTCTCGCCGACGCCGTGATCAACCTGATGGGGGCCTTGGTTTGCTTCGCCGTCCCGATCAACCGAGACTGCGTGCAACAATCCCTGTTCCAGAAAGATCGCATCAAGAAAATCGTCCAACTCAATCTGCGCAACCCCGCTCTGAACGTGGATCTGATTGCGGGATCCCTGGGGTTGTCTCCCCGTCAGATCCACCGCGTTTTCTCGGACGAAGGTATCTCCCTGATGCGCTGGGTCTGGGTGCTGCGCCTGGAGCAATGCTATCGGGAGCTGCGTCAGGACGCATCGGGTAAACGCTCCATCAGCGACATTGCCTATACCTGGGGATTCCACGACCAGGCGCATTTCAGCCGCGCCTTCCGCAAACAATTCGGGATCTCGCCTCGCGAGGCCCGGAGCCAGTTGAACACAGGCATCTCGGACGCGACGCCCGCGCTTTAGACAGTTAGTGGACACTTTCTAAGTTTCACGCGGAGACGCGGAGCACGCGGAGAGTCGGAAAAAGTCTCACGGCTCACGCCGAGCGATTGCCATCGGGAGGCCACTTGGAGGCCGTCCCCATCATTCATCATTTCTCTCTCCGCGCACTCCGCGCCTCCGCGTGAGATCGTCATTCAGCCACTGTCCATTTTCTACGTCCCGATGGCTGCCTGTCATGGAGCCAACTGACGCGCCCTGTCTCGCCATGGCGCTCAGAGTCAAAACCACTGTCATTCTGCGTCAATACACCTTGTTATCGAATTTGTCACACTCGCCTTGTGAGTGAACGCTCGGCAAGAACGGGCGCTCTCTTGAGAATGCGCCCTATCGCGTGTCGCGGCTGGGTCGTCTCTCAAGGGGAATAAAAACGAATTGGATGGGGTGGATGTTCCGTGCGGATCGGGGTCGATCATGTCGATCCGTGTTTCCGTCTGTCCTTCTCTCTCCCTCTCAAACGATTGATCGGCGTTTTTCCGAGCGCTCGCCGATTCGCTCGGTACCGCCCGTGTCACCCTCTCCAACGTCCATGCGGTCGTTGTGGCGAGGAATCCCGCTAGCCTGCCCTGGCGATGGCCATGGCTCAAACGAGGACTGAGGAGCGCGATGAGCATTTTTCCCTCGCTTTCCCCGCCACGCATCCGCCTGGCGACCCCGGTGGCGATGTTGTTGGCCACCATGCTGATCGTCTCCTGCACTCCCATGACGCATCAGGGCGTGAATGACGGATCTCCCGCCGGCGAGCAGACGCGGATCGACCTGACGAACCAGGACTCGACCTACATCGGCGAAAAGGCGTGCATCCAGTGCCACGAGCATGCGAACGAGCACGCCAGCATGGGGGAACACCTCAAGGCATTCCGCGCCAATCCCCGCACCGCGCGCCAGGGCGAAGTCTGCGAGTCCTGTCACGGCCCCGGCTCCAAGCACGCCGAGGATAGCTTGAACCCCGCGCTGATCATCGGTTTCACGCGAGATTGGGGTACGCCGGTCGCGAAACAGAATACGCAGTGCCTGACCTGCCATCAGGGCGGGGAACGGCTGCATTGGGTGCGCTCAACCCATGATATCAACGGGCTGGCCTGCAGCGACTGTCACAGCCCGATGGTGAAAAACTCGGTCAGTGGGGCACTGGTCCGGTCGAGCATTTCCGAGACCTGTTACACCTGTCATCAGAAAGAGCGCGCGGATTTCCATAAACGCTCCCACATGCCCCTGCCGGAGGGCAAGATGACCTGCGTGGATTGTCACAATCCGCATGGTTCCCCAACCCGGCCATTGCTCAAGGGGGATACGGTCAACGAGGTCTGCTACACCTGTCATGCCGAGAAGCGCGGCCCCTTCCTCTGGGAGCATGCGCCGGTACGCGAGAATTGCGCCAACTGCCATGTGCCCCACGGCTCCAACAACGAAAAGCTGCTGGTCACGCCCCGTCCATTCCTCTGTCAACAGTGTCATGACGCCTCGGTGGGCCATCCGGGCACGATGTACAACAACAGCCAGACCGCGCAGTCGCAACTGCTGGGAGGCATTCAGAGCGCGCGGGTCATCGGGCGCGGTTGCCAGAATTGCCATACCCAGATCCACGGCAGCAACCACCCGTCCGGGGCCAGGTTCCAGCGATGAATCGCCCTACCGCAGTGTCATTGAAGATGACCGTGCCGGATCGACAATCCCGGCCGGTGCCAAGAATCAGAGCGGAAACCGAGGTTTGCCGATATGAATAAGCCATGGCGCAAAAAAACCCTGACCGTCTGTATCACGGCGGCGATCGCGCAGCTGGGGGCGGGTGGCGTGCGGGCGGACTCAGCCGTCGGCGTCAATACCATGCTCGGCAATGCACTCAACCCCGATACCTTGAGGACCATTCCGGCGCGGGATCCGGAGACCCTGGATGCCTCGCCGGGCGAGCGCACGCCGACCGGCAAGCTCCTTGGCTGGCCGGCGGCGGTGCCCGCCACGACGACCACCTCGGATTGGACCTATCACGGCCAGATCGAGGCCGGCGGCATGGGTTCGGCCGGAACGACCGGCAGCGCCTGGTTCAACCAGTACAAGGATCTGCCCACGGGCGGTCTGTATCTCAACAACTTTCACATCCAGGCGGATCAGCCGGAAAAAGGCAAGGGCTACTTCCTGGAAGCGTTGGGCGGGGGGCTGGGCTATCGGGACCAATATGGCGGGATCAACTTCGGGCGCTATAACGACTGGAAGGTGAAGATCTTCTACAACGAGATCCCGCACACCTTTACCAGCACCTATCGCAACCTGTGGAACGGGGTTGGCAGCGATAACCTGACCCTGAAAACGCTCGCGCCCGGCGGAACCAGGGTTCCGGCGACCGGCGCCCCGAATGCGGCGAGGAGTCAGACCGCCACCATCGACAACATGGTCGATGCCATCGACGCGCTCGACGACTCGGAACTGGGCCTGGTGCGGCGCACGGGTGGATTGAGCTTCGACAAGTACATCACCAACGCCTGGCGTTTTTACGGCAGTTACAGTAAGGAACATCGCGACGGCGAACGGCCCTTTGCCGCCGTGTTCGGCGGCGGCGGCGGCGGCGGGAATATCGAACTCCCCGAGTCCATCGACTACGACACCCATGACATCCTGGCCGCCCTGCGCTTCGACGACGGGGTCAATAACCTGAATCTACAGGCCAATGTCTCGCTGTTTCGCAACAACATCGACACGGTAGTGCCCTTCTCTATATGATTTCACGAATGAGCTTTAACTGAGAGAGTGCTATTATAATGATGGACAAAATGCCAAATAGCTCCAATATGGTTCTCAAGCTTTTTTGAGAAAGAAAGTGCTTTTCGTACGAGCCTGGAAATACGTTGCCTGAGTGTGCAGTTGTATCGTTCGATATGATTTGTCTTTCCCGATTCCTTACCGACAGCGTAATGACGGAATTCTGGAAAAACGGATTGATAAGCTTCCCAAAAATCGGTGTAGAAATCGGCCAATTCTTGATAATCGCGTGGCAATGAATTCCATAATCCTTGCGCACCCTTAATGCCACGAGATCCGATATAAAGTCCGACAACATATCCAGAGTCACGATCTTTCGCGATCCAAACCCATTGTTTTTCATCTTTTTTCAAAACAAATGACCACAGTTCGTCGCACTCGACAACCAGTCGAAAATCAGACAACTTTGGCACGTTTAATTGGCGCGGAACGCCCTCGTATTTTTGATTGACATAGATTTGCAACCAGGATTCAGAGACATTTGCAACACGCGCGATACCAGCAAGCGCAATCCGTTCAAGAAGCAGTCGATCGATCAGCGATTTGGTCTCTTCAGAAATCGCTGAAACTAAGGGGTCAATCACGAATTGACGGCCACATTCCCGACAAAGATGGTTTTGCTTTCCGGTTGCATTAAATCCATTCTTCACGATCTTGGTGGTGTTGCAAGTTGGGCAGTGATTCATGTTTGAATAAATCCAGTCAGATTTTAGATCCTATAGATTGGGGCACTACCCATCGACACCATGACCTTCGAGAATCCGCTCTATGTCGGCACCAATACCATCGCCGCCGTCGCCCCGAACGTTCTCGATCCGTCGCTCTTCACCACCGGCACCTACGATCTCTATCCGGACAACAACTATTACAATCTGCGCGCCGAGTATGGCCGCTCCATGCCGGACTGGTTCAACAGCCGGCTGACCGCCACCGTTTCGCTTAGCAAGATGACGCAGGATGATGACCTGATCGCGCCGACCTCGCTTGACATGCGGGGGCTCTCGATCAATGGCGTGTCGGCGCTCAACAACTGGAACACCACCGGCGCGCTCAGCAAGCAGAGCGCGGACGCCGAGATCGACACCCAACTGTTCGATCTCGGGCTGGTCATGCGCCCGACCGCAAAACTCGATCTCAACGGCAAGATCCGCTATTACGCGACCGACAACAAGACCGACTATCAGGCTTGCAACCCGCTGACCGGACAATGGGGGCGCCTGCTCAACGACGGCAGCGGCGGCGCCTTCGTGTTCCCCAACGCCACCGCCGGCAACAATCCCAGGGGAACCCTCAATACCGCCTTCAACACGACCGGTTGCAACCTGGAGGCGACCCAGGCCCTGGGTTTGGTCCCCAGCGCCGGCAACGTCAATATCCGCAACGTCCCCTACGAATACAGCAAGCTCAATTACGAGTTCGGTGGGGAATACCGGCTGGCGCGCGGCCAGAGCATCAACGGGCGACTTGAGCGCGAGGAATACCGCCGTGAGCACCGCGAACGCGACAAGACCTGGGAGAACATGCTCAAGGTTGGATATGTCAATCGCGCCTTCGATTGGGGCACCCTGAGGGCCTCGGCCGAGTACGGGCGGCGGCGCGGCGATACCTATGACCCCGACCCCTATCATGCGTTCTACAGCGCATCGCTTGGTCCCGAACCGACGGCGAACCTGACCAACGTGGCAAGCTGGATCCACGCCATGAGTTCATTCCGCAAGTTCGATCTCGCGGACCGCGACCGTCTGGGGCTCGACCTGCGCCTGGACGTCATTGCGAGGCAGGATCTCGACATCGGGATCAGCGGCCAGTACCGGGATAACGACTACCCCAATTCGGACTTCGGACGGACCGACAATCAGACGCTCGGCTCGGCCAGTCTCGATGTGAATTGGCAGCCGTCCGCCAAGCTCGGGCTCTTCGGTTACTACAGCTACCAGAAATCCTCGCTGAGTCAGGCGGGGGTCCAACCGAACGGCTGCATCATCGGCAATTACTATTATTTCTACAGCGACGGATTTGTCGGGACCGGCACCACGCCAGCGGCGCCCGGGAGGGCTGGCGCGACCCTTGTCAACACGGTGCTCGTGAGTTCCGGCGACTGGCAGAACAGTTGCGCGGATCATTCGCCGACCAGTCCCCTGTGGCCAGACAGCCGGCAGTGGACGGTCGAGAACGAGGACACCAATCATGCCTTCGGGTTGGGAGGGCGCTATGACTTCGGATTCGCCCGGTTGGAACTGGATTACACCTATGTCACCGGCAGTTCCAGCCTGGATTACAGCTACAACCCCGCAGCCCTGGCCCTCACGCCGGTCCTGACGGAACTGGCGGGCAGCGGTATGCCGGACATGGATTACACCCAGCAGATCCTGAATTTCAACCTCGTCGTGCCGATCTCCAAATCGGTGGCCCTGCGCGCACTCTATCGCTACGAGGAAGGTACCGTCGACGACTGGCATTACGTGGGCGTGGCGGAGAATCCCGTCCCGCTGACGACGGGGAACCAGGCGGTCTATCTGGATTCGGGAACCCAGGACTATCACAACAATGTCTTCGGCCTGTTGGTGCAGGTGAGCTTCTGACAGCGCGGCGATCGGGCCGCACGCCTGGCGGGCGGTCTTGTGCCTGGATTCATTTCGCGGGGGGATCAAACGTGTCATGTTTTATCGAGAGTCACGGCGGGCCGAGCGGCGCCGTCAAGGGCCGATCAGGGCCTGAAAAGCGGGTCGGAGCGCTGGTGCTGGCCGCACTCGCGGCCTTGTTCGCGACACCGCTGTTCGCGCAGACCACCGATGTCGATCGGCTTATTACGGACTCCTGCGCGACCTGTCATACCCAGACCGGCAACAGTCTTGCGCCGCCTTTTCCCAAACTGGCCGGACTGTCCGCCGAGTACCTCGCCAAGCAGCTCAGGGATGTGCGGAGCGGCGCGCGCAAGAGCGAGATCATGCAGCCCATCCTGGGCGATCTCAGTCGAGGCGAGATTCAGGCCATTGCGAATTATTTCAGCCGCCAGCAGCGGACGCCTGGCATCGTCACCAACCCCAAGCTGATCGCGGCGGGGGAGCGCGTCTACCTGGAAGGCAATAAGGAAAACGGCGTGCCCGCCTGCGCCGGTTGTCACACCAAGACCGGAGCCGGGGCGCCCCGTTTCCCGATGATCGCTGCCCAGAACGCCGAGTATGTCATTCAGCAGTTGCGCAACTTCCGTAGCGGCGAGCGCACCAACGATTTCGGGATGCTCATGCGCACCACGGTGAGCCGGCTCACGGACGATGAGATCCAGGCCGTGGCCCAATATGTTGCCTCCATGCCGGTGCCCCCGGTCGGGCGCTAAAGGAAGGTGAAACGATGAACAGGTTTATGATCCTTGCACTCTCGCTGATCGGCGCGTCCGCGTGGGCGGACGCCCCCACTCCACCCATCGTGGATCCTCCTCGTCAACCCTATGCCCCCGGCATCGAGTCTCCCGGTTATATCTGGAACGATCTCAAGGGGGAGGAACTGCTCGCCTTGCGCGCCCAGGGAAACGCCGAGCACGGCGAGGCCGCTTTCATCGTCTGCGTGGGCTGTCACGGCAGCGATGCCCCAGGCGACGAAGCGGGCTTTTACCCGCGGCTGGCGGGTCAGCACGCATCGGTCCTGATCAAGCAGTTGGCGGATGTGCGCGAGGGTCGCCGGGATAACCCCAAGATGTACCCCTATGCCAACGAGCACGTCATCAGCACTCAGGAGATGGCCGATATCGCTGTCTATCTGCATCGGCTTCCCGTGCCGGAAGATCATGGGCAGGGAACTGGCGAGACGCTTTCAGTTGGGGCCGAGCTGTATCGGAAGGATTGCAAGAGCTGTCACGGTTCCAGCGGCGAGGGTAGCGATCAGAAGTTCTACCCCCGGCTGAACGGCCAGCATTACAAGTATCTGCTGCGCCAGGCCTACGACATCCGCGACGGGGTACGGCGCAACGCCAACCCGGAAATGGTGGATGCCATCAAGCCCTACTCGGATGCCGAGGTTGACGCGGTGACCGATTATATCTCCCGGATGGCGGTCAAGACGGAGGTCTCTTCTGGCACACCGTAAGCATCACTGCCATTAAGTTAAGGATTTTCCGTTCGCCCTGAGTCCTGAGCTTGTCGAAGGGTCGAAGCCTGTCATGAGATTGTCGAATGGGGCGGGCGGGAAATCCTAAGCCTTTGAGCGTTAAGCCGTTCATGGTTCGACCCTTCGGCCATGCTCAGGACTCACCACGAACGGCTTAACTTAATGGCAGTGACCGTAAGCCGTCGGTGGTGACGGGCCGCCGAGGCGCCCGCGCGCGGGATTGAGCACTCCATCCCGCTTGTCGCCGGTCTGTTTAGAGCGCCGCGATCCTGGCTCGCTGAGTCTGGAGATTGCCGATGGCGGCGGCGTGCTCGGCTAGTTTGGCGCGTTCTTTCCCGACCACCGCCTCCGGCGCCTTGTCGACGAAACTCGGGTTGGCGAGCTTCTGCTCGGTGCGGGCGATGTCGTCGGTCAGGCGCGTGATTTCCTTGTCCAGCCGCTTGAGTTCGGCATCCTTGTCGATCAACCCGGCCATCGGGATCAGGAGCTTCATGGCGCCGACCAGCGCGATGGCCGATTCGGGCGCGGCGTGCTCGTCATCAAGAAGGGTGATGGACTCGGTACGGGCGAGAAAATCCAGATAGGGCCGCGCGGTGTCGAGCCAGCGCCGGTCCTGTTCGGAGGCATTGGCCACCAGTACCGGCAGCGGTTTGCCGGGTGCGATGTTCATCTCGCCCTTGATCCTGCGCACGCCCAGGATGCATTGCTTCACCCAGTCGATCTCGTCGACCGCCTGGGCGTCCTCGGCGCCAACCTCGGCGACAGGGTAGGGCGCGAGCATGATGGTGTCCCCATCGACACCGGCGAGCGGCTTAACTTTCTGCCAAATCTCCTCGGTGATGAAGGGCATGACGGGATGAGCGAGGCGCAGCAGGGTCTCCAGCGTGGCGACCAAAGTCCGGCGGGTGCCGCGCTTGGCTGCGTCCGATGCCTGATCGCCCGTGAGCACCGGCTTGGACAGCTCCAGATACCAGTCGCAGAAGTCGTTCCAGGTGAATTCATAGAGCGCTTGGGCGGCGAGGTCGAAGCGGTAACTCTCGATGGCGGCGGTGACGGTGGCGATGGTGGCGTTGAGGCGCGCGCGAATCCAGCGGTCGGCGGCGGAGAGTTCCAGCGGGTCGGATCCCAGACCGCAATCCTGCCCCTCGGTGTTCATCAGCACATAGCGCGAGGCGTTCCAGAGCTTGTTGCAGAAGTTGCGATAGCCTTCGGTGCGGCTCAAGTCGAACTTGATGTCGCGCCCGGTGGTGGCGAGCGCGGCGAAGGTGAAGCGCAGGGCGTCGGTGCCGAAGGCGGGGATACCGTCGGGAAAATCCTTGCGGGTGTCCTTGGCGATCTTGTCGGCGAGATGCGGTTGCATCATGCCCTTGGTGCGCTTCTCGACCAGCGCCTCCAGCTCGATACCGTCGATCAGATCGATGGGGTCGAGGACATTGCCCTTCGACTTGGACATCTTGTCGCCGTGGGCGTCGCGCACCAGGCCATGGATGTAGACCTCCCGAAAGGGTACGTCCCCCATGAATTTGAGCCCCATCATGATCATCCGGGCGACCCAGAAGAAGATGATGTCGAAGCCGGTGACCAGCACCGACGTTGGGTAAAAAGTTTTTAACCGATCGGTTTCCTCCGGCCAGCCGAGCGTACTGAAGGGCCAGAGCGCGGAGCTGAACCAGGTGTCGAGCACGTCCGGATCCTGGACCAGCACCACCTCGGGGCCGAATTGATGCTTGTCGCGGATCTCCTGCTCGGAGCGCCCGACATAGACGTTGCCCTCGCAGTCGTACCAGGCCGGGATGCGGTGTCCCCACCAGATCTGACGGCTGATGCACCAGTCCTGGATGTTGCGCATCCACTCGAAATAGGTGTTCTTCCAGTTGTCCGGCACGAAGCGGATATCGCCGTTCTCGACCGCCTTGATCGCCGGATCGGCGAGCGGCTGCACGCGCACGTACCACTGATCGGTCAGATAGGGTTCGATGACCGCGCCGGAGCGGTCGCCGCGTGGCTGTTGCAACCGGTGATCCTTGACCGCCGCCAGCAGGCCGAGCGATTCCAGGTCGGCGACAATGCGCTTGCGCGCCTCGTAGCGATCAAGTCCGATATAGGCGGCCGGCAACAATTGGCCTTCTTCCGGCTCGTTGTCACGGACTGCCGCATCGGGCGTGAAGATGTTGACGAGCCCGCCATGCGGCTGATTGGCGATGCTCGTCTCGTCGCGGTGCCGCAGCCAGACCTGATGGTCATTGAAATCATGCGCCGGGGTGATCTTGACGCAGCCGGTGCCGAACGTGGGATCGGCGTGCTCGTCGGCGAGGATAGGGATGCGCCGCCCGGTCAGCGGCAGCTCGACGAACTCGCCGATCAGGTGTCTGTAGCGCTCGTCCTCGGGGTTGACGGCCACCGCGCAATCGCCGAGCAGGGTTTCGGGACGGGTGGTCGAGACCACCATGTAGAGCGGTTCCGGCGCGCCGAGCGGCTGGATCAAGGGGTAGCGCATGTCCCACATGTGGCCGCTTTCTTCCTCGGAGATGACCTCCAGGTCCGAAACGGCCGTATGCAGCACCGGATCCCAGTTCACCAGCCGCTTGCCGCGATAGATCAGCCCCTCCTCGAACAGCCGCACGAAGACCTCGCGCACCGCCTCGGACAAGCCTTCGTCCATGGTGAAGCGCTCGTGCGCCCAGTCGAGCGAGGAGCCCATGCGGCGCAACTGGCGGGTGATGGTCCCGCCGGATTCGGCCTTCCACTCCCAAACCCGCTCGGTGAAACGCGCGCGGCCATAATCGTGCCGAGTCTGGCCCTCGGCATTGATCAGACGTTCCACCACCATCTGAGTCGCGATGCCGGCATGGTCCGTGCCCGCCTGCCAGAGCGTGCGGTCGCCCTGCATCCGGCGATAGCGGATCAGGGCATCCATGATGGTGTCCTGGAAGGCGTGCCCCATGTGCAGACTGCCGGTCACGTTGGGCGGGGGGATCATGATGCAGTAGGCGCCGCCCTCGTGCGTGCGGGCGGTTGCGGCCGGGACAAAGTAGCCCTGTTCCTCCCAAAACCGATACCAGTTTTTCTCCAGGGCTTGAGGGTCGTAATTTTTATCCAGCATGGCGGGGTAGGCTCGTGGTCGCGCGCGTGCGAAATGGCGCAGTATACCCGATGTCCAGTTTTCGACAGTCAAGCCAGGGTAAGCTTTGAAATCGTCTTCGTTATTCGTGACCAGGATCGCGCCGATACCGCGGCCTTCACGACTCTTGCCAAGGTCAACATTGGTTCATGCGTCGCTGTCGCTTTCGGCAGGTTGAGATCGGGAGTCAAAATATCCGCCAGGGTCTGACGCACAGCCTCACGACCACCGGTCCCGGCGCAGAGAATGAGGGCCCACCGGTGGGTTCTCACCGGGCTTCATCCAGTGCTCGCGGGCATCGTTCAGATAGAGGTGCATCTGGCCGGCGTCCGCGTAGCTGAACCTGCCGATCTTGAGGTCGATGATCAGGAGATGGCGCCGGCGTTGTCTGGACGCCTTGAGTCGCTTGCGATTCTCCAGATGCCGTCTGGCGAATTTGGGGCGCTGAAGAGGTTGCGGACGACGTCTCGAATGTCTGGGCGGGCGAGGATTTGCCAGACAGTGTCTGGCAAATGTCATCCAGCGGCAAGGTTAGGTAAAAGGCTCGCATCTGCTGAAGATTCTGACGGCTGAAGCCTCGCCAAAACCGACCTGTCAGGTCCAGCGCCAGTCGTTGGATCAATGCCTCGCCATATTCGGCGCGCTCCGTTCCTCCCTGCTCAAACTCGACGATGCGTCGCCCGATCTCCCAATAACTGGCGGTCATCAGCGCATTGACGCTGCGTGCCGCCGAGCGGCGGGCGCTCTCCAGCAAGCGAATGATGTCGCCTTGCAGACCCGCATAATGCGCTTCTGAATGGGTCATGACTGAATCTGGTTGAACATCTGTTCCAAGGTGGCTGTCGTCGCAGCGTCGTCGGGATCGGCTGTGATGGTACCGATTGCGAAAGGGAGCAGCGCGATGGCTGGTCGCCGGCATGCGCCGCCGGGCTGATTCAGATCAGGCATCAACCGGCCCGGTGGATGGTGCGCCATGCAGCGAATTTCAGCCACACCTTCCACGATACGGGCTAGACCTGGCCACCGGCATCGATCAGGGCATTGAAGATCGCGCCTGCTGTCCGCGCAGCGCTGATTAACGCTGTATTTCGATCAGAGTGAACCGGCTGTCTGCCCGGCAGGGCATTTGCGGTAGTATGCTTAAAACTCGTACTGGCGCGGTGTGATCGAGGCGAGCCCTGACGAACGACGGTCATCGATCGGCGCCATACGCGAATGGGATGGCGCATTGCCCGCCGGTTCCGACGTTCGCTGACCACAGCGACGGCCCTGTTTATCCCACCGCCCCACCACATGCGATATCCGAAGTGCAACCGGCACTGACGGTCGATGCCGCCGCTGCGGCAGAGGATCGGGCGTGTCAGGTTGCGGACGATGACGGGACGTTCGACTTCGACCTGTCAGGTTGGGAAGCACATGATTGCAGGATTTCACGCTGCTGCCCTGTGCCCACCAAAGTCAAGAATAAGGAGCCTATTCGATTGACGGATAGAGACCACGAGATTCGTCTGGCGGCTTTTGCTCGTTGCGCGCGGCTCATGCACGACTACAGCGGAGCCGTTGCCTGGGACGCGATTCAGGATGGTTTCGAGTTCGACGGCGAGCAGGTCTATCTCGCCGGCAAGGCGCGCGGCATTCATCGACCGCGACAGATGAAACGGGGCGTCCTCAGTATCAAGACCACCAAACCCCGGAAAGGCCGCACGGCTCGTTATGATGACGCACTCGTTGGCGATGGCTATTTTTCCTATGCGTTTCAGGGTGACGATCCCGGCAACCATGACAATACCTGTCTGCGCGAGGCGTTCGCGGATCAGTCGCCCCTGATCTATTTCTACGCGCTGGTGCCGGGCATCTATCAGATTCTCTACCCCTGCTATCTGATGGAATGGAATCCGCACAGCCTGTTCTGTACCGTCGCAATCGGCAGCCAATTTGAATTGGTCCAACCTTCCGAGGTGCGTGAGACCGCCGGCCACTATGAGTTGGCGCAACCGTCCGCAGCGCGCGAGCCAGCGTCACCCATCGAACGCCGCTACAGCACCATTGAGGCGAAGGTCCGGCTGCATCAGGCCGAATTCCGCGAACTGGTGCTGTCCGCCTACGACCGTCGCTGTTCGGTTTCAGGATTACCCATCCCGGAACTGCTGCAAGCCGCCCACATCATTCCTGACCGCGATGAGCGCGGACAGCCGGATGTCACCAACGGCATCTGTCTCTCGATCCTGCACCACACCGCCTACGACCGAAATCTATTGGGCATCGACCCAGACGGGCGGATCGTCATCGCCGAGTCCGTGCTCGGGCAGCACGACGGGCCGACGCTGGAGACGGCGATCAAAGCGTTACACGGCCAGACCATCCGCCTTCCTCGCCATGACGGGGATCGGCCCAATCGGGATTATCTGGCTGAACGGTTTGAGGCGTTTCGGCGGGTGGGGTGAGCGCATGGATACCGTTCAGTGGATCATGAGCCGTCGGTACCGAAAGAACTGCGTGCGACCGGGGCACGCGGTGAGCGGTCAGATTGGCCTGGACCTTTGGTGCCGAGAGAACCTCGGATAGCCAGCACCCAGGATCCGCATGCCGTTGTTATGCGTGTTGCCAAAAAGCGCTCTTGCCGTAGATCGCGTTATGGTATGGATGAACCCGCTGCTTGTGTGCCTCTGAGAGTACGCAATCCGTCATGGCCCAACATAGTATGAGATCAGGCTTGGTGCGTCTGGTTCGCCGGCCATCCGCTTTTGCGAAAAGCCTGCGAGTTCAGCTTCGGGTTCAACAAGATCCGAATCAATTAGCAGGAACTGCGTGCCTGCGCCGTTTCCAGCAGCCGCGAGCCGGTATATCTCTCGATACAGTGACTGCACCAGTTCAGGGTTCTCGTCGTCGCTGATGTTCTTCGTTGGACTGTCAATGATCAAGATGTTTGGAACAGGCATTCCGCGTTCTCGGGCCACCTCGTGAACGGCTAATGCATAGCAAACATTGAACAGCGTTTTCTTGCCACCGCTGCCAGTTTCCCAGAAGCCCCACTTCTGTTCAGAATGGACGACGATGGGCTTCCAGTTGCGCGGGTCCAGCACCACATCGTCTTCGTCTGAGACACCGGGGAAGCCCACGTCAAGCATGATCGCCTTGAACTTCTTTGCAATTGCACGGGCGTTCTCGTCAGCAAAGCGAAATCGATGTCGCTCGTCCTCGATCATCGAGCGCAGCTGATCGATACGTCCCTGCGATGCGCCTGCCTTTTCCTCCAGTTCATTGATCGCCCGAGGCATCTCCTGGAGTTGGGCGAGCGACCGAAGGCGCTCCCCAAGTGTCGCAATCTCGCGGTCGGCCTCGCGAATGCTCTCAACAAATGCTGAGTCGTAGCGTCGCAGTCCGTCCTCTAGCTGGCGATCTAGCAGCCTCTTTGCGCTTTCGGCTCTCTGAAATTCTCGCTTGGACCGCTCCAGCGCTTGCTGCCTCCGGTTCATTGAGTCTGAGATCTGGTCAATGCGATCATTGAGTTCTCGCCGAACTGCCTCAGTGTCGAAGCCTGGACGAGCCTCTGTGGCTATCGAAGGGGTGCCACAAAGACGGCACTGTTCAACAGCAGACGGACGCTTCGATATGTCAGAGCCACACTGGGGACAACGTGAGTAATCGACACTGTCGAGAACTCGACCCGCTTGTTCAGCCCGACCAGCCTTCACTTTCGCAGTAATCAGCTCGGCACGAAGTGCTTCTTGTTCGGCGAGCATGCTCTGAGATGCAATGATGGCTTCTCGTAAATCGGAGACGATTCGGCTCAGGTCGCGCAGCCTGCTCCTCAACTCGTCGGTTGGATGAATACTGGCCTCACGGTCTGTTTCGAGCGTCTGCTTCCGTTCCTCGGCAGCTCGCAGTTCGCGTTCACTTGCCCCAATCTGGTCTGTGAGATCTGACTCAGAGCCGAGATCGAACCGAGCCATGAAGCGACGGATCTGTACAACCGCTTCCCGGGCGCCGTGCTGACCCGCGATTGTACGGTAAAGGTCCGCCTGCAACTGACTCAAGCGCTCCGAATGCAAACCCGTGAAGAACCTCATCGCATCTTGGCTTTTCCGACCTCGGAATGGATCCTCTAGGCGAAAGAACGACGAATCCAAGTGAGTCTGGTCCAGATAGCAGTACCGCCAGATGTCTCGGAAGCTGAGCCTGATCATTGGAGAGTCTGGATCTCGACTCCGCTTGAGAACCTTGATGGGCTCTACGCTACACAGATGGAACAAGAGATCGCTGAGGTTGTAGACCTCTGCATCCAGCAGCGGCATCTCACCTGCGGACAGTGGCGCATTGACTGACCCGAAATCGTCTTTTCCACGACTCCATGTGACGCGAACCGCGAGATTGTCTTCAGCCCCACGTTCAAGCGTGCACTCGTATTCACCGAGTCTCGCCCCAAGGACGGTCGAGACGAACGCCTGCTGAATCGCTGGCGTTCTCTCCAGGTCGCCGCCGAAGCAGAAGTCAATGAGGCGCGCGACGGTCGATTTACCCGTACCAACGGGACCGTACAGGAAGGTGACGGCCTCCGAGAAGCGAATATGCTCGGTCGTCTGCCGGGTTCTGACCACGAGATGAGTCAGCCGGATATTCATGTTGGGATTCTCTCATTAGACCGAAGCGACACGACTTCAGGGAAGGTTTCATAGATGAACCGCATCAGCACCGTTGCTTTTACGTCAAAGTGGCGCTTCAACAGGGCTGAACGCTTCGCGTAGTCCTGAAAGTCTGGAGTCGCGCTCAACTCCGACGCCAGTGTCCGACCGCGTTCTGTGAGCGCAATCACGACCTTGCGTCCCTCCACGCTCACCGTGACGAGCCCCTTGCCGATAAGGATATTGAGGAACTCGCGATACCGGTGATCCCAAGGCCCGAATCGATAGCGCACCATCTGGGACTCGACACTAAGTCGCTCATGATCCGCAAGCTGTACATCGCGCGTAGAGCGGCCCTTGGCGGCCAGGGCACGCTCGAGCATAACTGGGTAACGGAGAAGAAAATCGAGCTTGGCGAGCTTTGTGAGTCCCTCCACTGTGTCTCGTTGCCCCATATCTGAGAAGGCTGTGATGAGCACAAGGAGACGAGCAGCGTGCAAATCCGGTTGATTGTCGAGCTCAGCAATCGTTTCGACCAGATCCATCACTGCGACTCCCATGGTCGGGCGTGGCTCCAGACGACTTTACACTGAGCGGTCAGCGAGAAGGCAATACCTTCAAGGTGATCGTCGGTGCAGTCATAGAGTTGATAGCTAGCTGTCCGTCTCTCGCGAAATCGGCGACGCAGCTCTTCCCTCATTGCTGGTCCGAAATCGTCGGTCTCGGTTTGGGTGGCGTCGAATGATCGTCCGGCGTCGCTCAACACGAGTGAGCAGACGTGGCCGTAGCGTTCGAGCCCCTTGTCATATCCGTACTTCTTGGTCCATGCGATTCCGAGGTAGTCGGCTTTGTCGCGCAAATCCTCCGCAGAGTTCCTCGACACCACCGAGAATCCCCCTGCATCCAGCTTCTTGTGTAGTAGCTCGGTACTCCCTTCTCCTGGCCCAATATAGCGAGCGGGATCGCCAGCCAAGGTGGCGGAGGAATCGCGGCCATGCTCAAGGATGCTTTGAACACGAGCGAGTGTCATGCGCTTACCGTCAATCCGTGCCGCCATATCAGAATCGTCATTGACGATTGCAATTACATACGCTGGGAGAAGCTGCTCATGACCCAGCGAAGAGGCCCTGCTGCATTCGTCAATCAATGCTTGGGCCGCTCGCCTCACCGCATAGTATGAGCAGTCGGTCGCCGGAGCCCAGCATTGGGCGATGGTATCAATTAGGCGAATGACTGCATCACGGAGCTTCGGTAGATCTGCTTTGGCTTCGGTTTTCGACATTGCGGCAAATGCAATCGCCTCCGTCACGGAGGCAGCCTCAACGACTTGCCTGAACCATGAGGCGACGGGCGGTTGGAGGTCCGCAACTGTCGCCGCATCCTTGATCGACTGTAGTACGTGGCGAATATCTTGTCCGTTGCGTTCCGAATGGAGCGGATGATTCGTCAAGAAGCAGAAACACCGAAACCTCCTTGGGTAGTCGGATTCCAGCTTAGCGAAACGGACGCATGCCGCGAGAACGTCTTCGTCCTTCGCCTTCCACAGCGGTTGGTCTCCACGACGTGTCTTTACCTGGTGCCCAGTGAATGATCCATCCTGGTGCTTGAGCAAAACATCCTCGTGGTGCTCGCAGAACACCTCCTCAACATCTTGCGTGTCGTCCATGAGCATGCAGCACACGACCGCCGCCCAAGTCCACTGAAAGCGATAACGATTGGCGGTTTCGTCGCCTGGGTCGCCATGCGCGACCTTGTTCTCGGGGCTAGGTATTGGAGCATCCGCCATCTGTGGTCACCTCGCGACCGGTTCGCAATCGAGTGGAGTCATAGACTGGCGTCCTTGCAGCGCGTGCTAGGCTGACATCAACCTAACCCCCGATTGTCAGACGTTTTGAAAACGCTTCGTTCCCCGCAGTGTCCAACAGATTGTGGTCGTAATAGCGGGCGTGGCGTCGGCTTCCAGATACAACTGTCCGCTTTCGCGGCTTGCTGTGCGCTTGGTTCGCCCGGGACCGCCAGCCACTTTTGAGACAGATCGGCCAGCCAGCGCCGAAGCGATAGGCCGGCAGTGCCTATTGCAGCGTTATCATCAGTGTGCATGCGAAACGCCGGCTGCTATTCACCAACGGTCTGGCACAGAACATTGGCAGGATACAGCGATTCGCCAGTCGGGTCTTCCGAACCAATCGCCCCCGATCCAGGCCGTTTGATTGTCGCGCTCAGACAGATCGGTTACAGCCTGGAACAGGCGCTCTCTGACCTGATCGACAATGCACTGAGCGCAGGTGCCACCAATGTGCTGATCCGGTTTCTATGGACTGGCGAGCGCATCGTCGGGGTGGCGGTGGTCGATGACGGCGCCGGCATGGATGCGGCTCAACTGCGCAACGCCATGCGCTTCGGTTCCGCTGCGCGTGTCGATCACACCTCGCTCGGCAAGTTCGGGCTGGGGCTCAAGCTATCCTCGTTCAGCCATGCCCGCACTCTGGTCGTGATTTCGCGGCGGGAGGGCCTGACGGTCGGTCGACGCTGGACACTGGCGGGGATCCGGCGTCACTGGGACTGTGACATCGTTAAAGAAAGCCAGGCGGCGGCGCTGATCGATGCGCCTTGGTCGCCGATTGACCTGCGCGTGTCGGGAACGGTCGTGCTGTGGAACGACATCGACAAACTGCCGGTGTCAGGCCGGGGTCTCCGCTACACCCTCAATGCTCTGCACCGCCGCTTGGAGCTGCATCTTGGCCTGCATTTCCATCGCTTCATCCAGCGCGGTGTGTTGAGCATTCACATTGACCAGCAGGAACAGGGAGAGCCGGAACATCAGATCCGTGCCACGGTTCCCGCACTGGATCCCTTCGGATACGGGGTTGCACCGCTCGAAGGCTACCCGCGAACCTTCGTGATGCACCTCGCCGGGGTCGGCGAGATCCCGCTCGACTGTCACCTCTGGCCGCCTAACAGCGACCGGCCGGAATACCGGCTCGGCAACCGGGCGGCGGCGCGTCAGGGGTTCTATTTCTATCGCAACCGCCGCCTGATCCAGGCCGGCGGCTGGAACGGGCTGTTACAGAACGACGCCGAACCGCACGCCTCGCTGGCCCGGGTCCGGATCGATCTGCCGCCATCCTTCGACGACCGTTTCAGTCTCAATGTGCAGACCGGCAAACCATCGGAACGCCGGCGGCGTGAACTGGCGCGGATCAATCGGATTCTGCTCGCGGCGGCTGCACTGGAGCAGGGATGAGCGAGGCTGGGGAACCGAAGCCATCCGGCGATGTGCTGACGCCGGCACAGCGTTCGCGCTGCATGTCACGCATTCGGTCGCGCGATACCGGGCCGGAAATCCTGATTCGCCGCGCCCTCTTCGCCCGAGGCTACCGCTACCGCATCCATGATCGCAAACTGCCGGGCCGCCCCGACATCGTCTTTCCCGGACGCCGGGCACTCATCATGATCCATGGCTGTTTCTGGCACACGCACGGCTGTCATCTCTCCGCTACCCCGGCCACGCGCCGGGAGTTCTGGGAACGGAAGCTGGGTGAGAACCGTGCGCGTGACGACCGTGTGCTCAACGCCCTGCGTCTGGCCGGCTGGCGCGTCCTGACCGTCTGGGAATGCGCGCTGCGGGGTAAGAACCGACAGGATCCGGGGGCCGTGATCGACGCCTGCGAGCGGTTCCTGAATCATCCGGAGATGCGCCGCGCAACGATTGAAGGCTTGTCGCGCGGAAGCGTGCCACCCGGCTTGAGCGGAGACGACACGGACAGAACCTGAACAGCTCCGGACATCACGCGGACAGGGGTCGATAGCTCCCGATGCGGAACAGGCGGCACCTGGATGCGGCTGTTCACGGCGGATCGGCAATCTCCCGTATGGCATCCGGCTCAGGCGAGCACCAGCTTTTGTCCGGCGGTCTTTGACCACAAAGAGCGCCGGCGCTGAACCCTTGCTGTGGCTGGTTTCAGCGGTCATCGCGCCACACCAAAACCCCGCACCAAAACTCGCGAACGCCTGTGGGCGACCCACTTCGGGCCACCAGGGGAGGTATCCCTGGCCGGTCTGCACCGCCTTCGCCAACACTGATTCAACCGCACGCTCCACCGCGCCCCGCCGCCAGGCGGCGCCACGGTCCCCCGCTCACTGCGACCGGGTGAGAGAAAAGATGGCCATCCTTTCGGTTCGCAATTGCGCGCATGTCGTGAAGGAAGCCGGCACTCCAATTTAGGTGACTGGTACACCGTGGAGAATTGCAGTGGCGTTGTCACCACGCATTGCGATCTTGAGGACTTGGCGCGCGAACTAGGGGTGTTGAAAGCGCATGAAATGCTAGACGATCAACCATCTGAGGCCGATGTGAAATTTTGAAGCGCGCGCCGGACCGACCCTACATCGGCACCCGGCGCACTGACCAACAGTGAGAGAGGCTTACCGCATGGCTACCGCAGATTCTACCAATCCCGACACGTTCTATCGGGATTGCCTTCAATGCATGCTGGCTGCTGACGAAAAGCTGGTGCAACTCGTTCGCCGGGAACTCGATGGCGTTCGGATCACCACCGAGGACGTGGCGCAACGGCTGAAGCGACTGGCTGTGGGTTAGTAACTGTATTGGCACCTAAAGGATATGGATGATTGGCGCGATTTACGCCGATAAAACAGGAGGTTGATGCAGCTTGTCGAGGTTTTCGATTTTGCGCTTGAGTTGGCACTAATCGGCTTGGATTCAGTCGTTGCCTATCGGTTTTGCATTTAGTTTGGTACTTCGCCGATACGGCTTGGCATCACATCATTCCACCCTTCCAGACGACCCGGCCCACGATTTCCAGTTGGTGGAGGCGGTCGCGCTCGATGAACTCCTCGGCATAGGCGAAGTTGTCGGTGCCGAGCCGGACCCGGCCATCGGCCAGGCGTTGCAGGCGCTTGGCGCGCAGCTCGTGATCGATCTGTAAGACGTAGATGTAGCCACCCTCCGGCTCGCGCTTGGCGCGGTCGACCAGGAGGGCGTCGCCGTGGCGGATGGTGGGCTCCATCGAGTCGCCCACGGCCCGCACCACCGCCAGGTTGTCGGCCTGGATGCCGGTCTGGCGCAGCCAGTCGCGACGAAACGCCAACTGGGCGAGCACCGCCTCGCTTTCCACCAAGACCCCCGGCCCGGTGCTGACCGACACGTCGTACAGCGGCACCAGGGCAAATTCCTCCCAGATCCCCGCTGGAGCCGTTGGTTCCGGGCGTGCTCCCCCAGTGCGCATGGGGCCTTCGCCTGTCCATAGCCAGCCCAGCCGGACGCCGGCGG
This sequence comes from Thiocystis violascens DSM 198, assembly GCF_000227745.2. NCBI lineage: Bacteria > Pseudomonadati > Pseudomonadota > Gammaproteobacteria > Chromatiales > Chromatiaceae > Thiocystis > Thiocystis violascens. The sequence continues at coordinate 3,836,735 of NC_018012.1, forward strand.
CATCGCACATCTTCGCAATCGGGACGAGGCCAGGCTGGCTTTGGCCATTGGCATACCGAGCAAGCTGATCGGTCGAGATGCCAGCCGCCTCTGCCGCTTTTTTGCGAGTCTCAAAAAGGTCAGAGACAGCACTAATGCGGCTATAAAGTTCTGGCCTAGAAGTTTTACCTCGCGCAGCAATCTCTTCCGAAGGTAAAAAGTTTAATTTTTTTGTATTCATATCAAGTTCTTGATGGTTTTTTCCTGTTTTGATTGCTGGCTTCAACTTTTTAGAACTTTTACCGCTCTAGGCAAAAGATCCGCAATATTGAAGGGCTAAAAGTTTTAAGCGGGCTTTTGCCGCAAAAAAGCGTTGACGCGCCGCAAATATGCGTCAATACTTTACTCATGAAAAAACTACTAGACCCCAAAAACCCCGCCGCTCGTTGGGAGCTGATCAAGGCTGCCCTCCGTGCACGCGGCTCCTCGCTCAGCGCCGTGGCCCGCGATCTGGGCTTAACGCGGGAGGCTGTGCATCACGTCCACCGCAATCGGTACCCCGCAGTCGAAGCGGCGATTGCAAGCGTCTTGGAGGTGTCGCCCGCCGATCTATGGCCGGATCGCTATCACGCGGACGGTCGTCCGGTACGCCAACGGCCCAATGCGCCGATGGCTAGACCGACCTTTCGTCGGAAAGAGAAAGTTAAGGCCAACTTTAGCATCGCTATTAGCGATGAGGAGCCAGGGGCGTGAAGTCTTGGTACTCGGTGTCGGCATTGATGGGGCTGCCTGGCTTACCAAAAACCGGGCGGGCGATTCAGCTTCGAGCCAAGCGCGAAGGATGGAATCATCGCCCCCGCGCTGGTCGTGGTGGCGGCAAGGAATACGCCATTGAATCGCTACCCATTGAAACGCAGCAGCATCTTGCAGGCGATTCGGCAATCTCGTTGCCGACGAATCAAGGGGGGGCGCCACGTTACGGCTGCCGGATGTTGTTGTCCGTGGTGTTGGGCTGGATCGGCCTGCAATTTTTGCGCGCCGCGCAAGCCGCGCTCAATGAGGAAGGCGCGTCATGAAATCCTGGTACTCGGTCGTCGATTTGGTTGGCCTGCCTGGGCTGCCGGGCACCAAAAAGGGCGTCATTGACGTCGCAACGCGCCAAGCCTGGAAACACCAACCCCGCCCCGGCCGTGGCGGCGGCAAGGAATACGCCCTCAAATCCCTCCCGAAAATCACCCAGGACCACCTGCTGCAAGTCGCCATCGCCCAGGTTCCAGCCCTGGCCGCGCCCGTCGTCGCGCCCCTTTCCGGCGACGTCACCCAATTGGTGCCCGTCAGCGCCCCCGACCATCTTCCCGACGCCAGGAGCCTGGTCGCCGCCAACCCGACCGCGGTCAGCGCCGACCCAGCGGCGGACCGCCACTTAGCCACCAACCCCACCCCTTCGACCCGGCTCAGGACAGGCCCCAACGCCCCCCGCGACGTCACCGAACTCAAAGACTGGCAGCGCCGGCGCATGGAAGCCCGGCTCGCCCTGCTGCAAGAGATCGACCGCCTCGGCACCGTGCTCGGGCTCGAAAAATCCATCAAGACCCTGGTCAACCAAGCCGATCTGGGCCAACTGCCCCCCGAACTTGCCGCCATGTTGGGCGTCGCCAACGCCAAGAGCGGCGGCGCGGACGGGGAGCGCACCCTCTCGCGCCGCACCCTCTATCGCTGGCTCGCCGACCGCGCCCAGGGCTATCTCGCCCTCGCCCCCAAATCCACCGAGCGCCAGCGCGTCCCCGCCTGGGCGCCGGCGCTGCTCCAGCTCTACCAGCGTCCCACCAAGCCCAGCCTCGCCTGGGCGCTGGGCGAACTGCCCCAGCACCTGCCCGAGGGCACCGCCGCCCCCAGCTACTGGGCCGCCAGCCGCTTCCTCAAAAAACTCGGCAGCGTCGAGCGCGAACGCGGCCGGCTCGGCACCCGCGACCTGCGCAACCTCCAGCCCTTCCGGCGGCGCTCCACCCGCGAGATGTGGCCCGGCGACGTCTACACCACGGACGGCCACACCTTCGACGCCGAAATCCGGCATCCCGTCCACGGCCGCCCGTTCCGTCCCGAGATCACCTCCTGTCTCGATGTCTGCACGCGCCGCTCAGTCGGCTGGTCGATCGCCCTGGCCGAAAGCGGTTGGGCCGTCCTCGACGCCCTGCGTCACGCCTGTCTGGTGGGCGGCATTCCCGCCATCTTCTATGTCGACAACGGCTCGGGCTACTGCAACGCCCTCATGGACGACGCCGCCGTCGGGTTGCTGGCGCGACTCAGTATCACCAAGGCGACCTCCATTCCTTATAACGCCCGGTTAAGCGGCCCCGCTGGGGCGGCTTTGATGAATCTGCGAGGTCCGATGTCTACGGGAATTAGATTATCTGCCGCTGGGGGCTTGCATTGGTGCAAGCCCTGCCCGTTTTGCAGGTCAGACTATTTGCAGATTGCTGTCGGCTCTAGGTGGGCGCGCGTCGAGTGCAAAGGCATTTCGTGTCATTGCCAAGGCCCTGAAATTGCGATCTGGGACGAAATGAACAAAAACGTGGAATATTGCGTCGAGCGATGGAATGACGCGAAACGCTAACAACCGCGAAACCCGCCCCCCCCGGCGGGTCTGTCCGGCGTGGTGGCCGGGCACTGACGAGCAGCCATCAGCCGACCGGCATCGCCTTGTGGCGCTTCAACTGCTTGAGCATGTCCGCGGTCACCTTGAAGTGCGCCAACGCGCGCAGCACCCGGTCGAAGTCGACCTCGCGGTACTCGTCGCGGAACTGATCGGGATTGGCGTGATACTGCTCGGCCAGATTCTCGTTGGGCGCCGTCCCTTCGATGGCGCGGCGCAATGACCAGTAGTCAGCCTCCAATTCTTGGAGATAGGGCGCGAGATGCGCTTTTCGATAAACCGCCATGAGAGGCCCCCAGTGATGATGACAATCGCCATGCACGACGCCGCCGCCGACCCTGCCGCCGTCGCACGCTTCGCCGCGCTGCTACCCATGATGGACGAGCGCTACCGGCGGCTCAAGGACACGCTGCGCCAGGCCGCTGCCGGCGAGACGCTGCCGGACTGGCAGATCGCGCTGCATCGCGCCGACCTGCTGGCCGTGCTCGACACCATGACGCCCAGCGACCCGGAGGACGACGATCGGTCGCCGCCGGTCGAGACGGCCTAACCCCGCGAAACCGCGCCCCGGCGCGGTCTGTACATCGTGCAGGGCGGGTACATCCCGCAGTATACAAGCGCTGTGGAGCCTGACGATTTATGAGGCATAACGCCCTGGAAGCGGCCCCGCTGGGGCGGCTTTGATGAATCTGCGAGGTCCGATGTCTACGGGAATTAGATTATCTGCCGCTGGGGGCTTGCATTGGTGCAAGCCCTGCCCGTTTTGCAGGTCAGACCATTTGCAGATTGCTGTCGGCTCTAGGTGGGCGCGGGTCGAGTGCAAAGGCATTTCGTGTCATTGCCAAGGCCCTGAAATTGCGGGTAGTGCCCTTCTCTATATGATTTCACGAATGAGCTTTAACTGAGAGAGTGCTATTATAATGATGGACAAAATGCCAAATAGCTCCAATATGGTTCTCAAGCTTTTTTGAGAAAGAAAGTGCTTTTCGTACGAGCCTGGAAATACGTTGCCTGAGTGTGCAGTTGTATCGTTCGATATGATTTGTCTTTCCCGATTCCTTACCGACAGCGTAATGACGGAATTCTGGAAAAACGGATTGATAAGCTTCCCAAAAATCGGTGTAGAAATCGGCCAATTCTTGATAATCGCGTGGCAATGAATTCCATAATCCTTGCGCACCCTTAATGCCACGAGATCCGATATAAAGTCCGACAACATATCCAGAGTCACGATCTTTCGCGATCCAAACCCATTGTTTTTCATCTTTTTTCAAAACAAATGACCACAGTTCGTCGCACTCGACAACCAGTCGAAAATCAGACAACTTTGGCACGTTTAATTGGCGCGGAACGCCCTCGTATTTTTGATTGACATAGATTTGCAACCAGGATTCAGAGACATTTGCAACACGCGCGATACCAGCAAGCGCAATCCGTTCAAGAAGCAGTCGATCGATCAGCGATTTGGTCTCTTCAGAAATCGCTGAAACTAAGGGGTCAATCACGAATTGACGGCCACATTCCCGACAAAGATGGTTTTGCTTTCCGGTTGCATTAAATCCATTCTTCACGATCTTGGTGGTGTTGCAAGTTGGGCAGTGATTCATGTTTGAATAAATCCAGTCAGATTTTAGATCCTATAGATTGGGGCACTACCAAATTGCGATCTGGGACGAAATGAACAAAAACGTGGAATATTGCGTCGAGCGATGGAATGACGCGAAACGCTAACAACCGCGAAACCCGCCCCCCCGGCGGGTCTGCCCGGCGTGGTGGCCGGACACTGACGAGCAGCCGCAAACGGTACTACCGAGCAGTCAATCTCCACGGAGGCCCCATGGATCGCGAAATTGTCTATATCCACATCGCCAAACAGGCCCTGGGCCTGGACGACGCGACCTATCGCGCCATGCTCCAGCGCATCGGCGGCGTCAGCTCCAGCGCCAAGCTCAACGGCGCCCAACGCGCCGCACTGCTGGCCGAGTTCCGCGCCGCCGGCTGGAAACCCACGCCCCCCAAGCGCGCCGGTCGCGGTCCCCGCGCCGACGCGCTGGCGCGCAAGGCCCTGTTGCGCAAGGTCCAGGCCCTGCTTGCCGACCAACAACTCCCCTGGTCCTACGCCGAGGCCATCGTGCGTCGTCAGCGCGGCCTGAGCGCCGACACCCGCTGCCCGGTCGAGCTGATCGACGCCGAGCAGGCGCGCGGGCTGATCGCCGCGTTGTCGCGGCGCCAACGCAAAACGCGCGCTGCCACGCCGGAGCCCACCGCATGAGCGCGCTCCTCCACCCCCGCCCGGAGCCGTCCATGACCGATGATGATCTCTTCCCCGACCTGCTGCGCGACCTGCCCGCCGCCGCGCTCGACACCCTGGCCGACGACCCCGCGCGCTGGCCCGCCGTGCTGGCCGGGCTCAGCGATTACGTGCTGGACGAGCTGCTGACCGGCCTGCCCGCGACCGCCCCCGCGCTCGCCCGCCGCCTGGCCTACCGCGTCGTCGCCCGCATCATGCGCGAGCACGGCGGCACCCAGCTCTACATCCCCAAGGGCGACGCGGTCCTGCGCGCGCTGCGCGACCTGGAGATCTGGAGCCGCTACGACGGCACCGTCGACGGTCCCGGCGGCCTCAACGCCCTCGCGCGCCGCCACGGGCTCAGCGCCGCCCGCGTGCGCGTGGCGCTGCGCCGCCAGCGCGACCTGCACCGCGCGCGGGTGCAGCCGGACCTTTTCGCCGGCCTGTAGGGTACGCATCGCGTACCGTTCGTATCGGATCGCGCGGCGCTTGGGATCGGTACGCGATGCGTACCCTACCGGCTGTAGAGGCCCGCGGCCATCCAGCGAAGGGGCAAGTGGCAAGGGGCAAGGGGCAAGGAAGAAAGTATCCTGAAGCCGTTCGTGGTGAGCTTGTCGAACCATGAACGGCTTCACGCGCCGAGGCCGCATCGGGACCGATGTTCGTAATCAGGAAAATTTGCCGTTTTCTTTTCGTTTTGACCGATTGACAACCGCCATCGCTCGGGCGTAGCGTGTCCCTCGTCGCGGCTTATCCGCGACCGGGGGTAGCAGCCCGAAGAGCAAAGAGCGCAACAGGCGCTCACCCGATGGCGCCTTTTTTGTGCCTGGTCCTTAGCCAAATTCCGATTTTGGCGGGCCGGGCGGGGGCATCCTCGGATGCGCCGGTTTACTCTTTGCCCGGTCTGCTAACCCCGCTCGGTCCGCCGCCCTCACACGTTTAGCAGCGTTGGCGGCGGTCTCTCAACTGTGCAAAAGAGACCTTCGTTATGTCCAACCTGATCCTCACGCCGATCAACGGCGAACCCCGCATCCAAGACCTTCAGCTCGCCGAACGCCTGGGCTTCGAGCGTCCGCGCAAGATCCGCGACCTGATTCAGCGAAACCTCGAAAAGCTCAGTCAAATCAGTGTTTGCCCCACCATGGGGCAAACCTCCGGAGAGCTTGGCGGACGCCCCACCAAAGCGTACTACCTCAACGAAAAGCAGAGCCTCTTCCTCTGCATGAAGGCCGACACCGTCAACGCCTTCGCGGTGCAGATGGAAATCATCGACGTCTACTCCGCCTATCGGCGCGGCGACTTAGCCTCGCCCGCTCAGCCGTCCGTTCCGGAGACCCTGACCTTTAGCGGCTCCTGGCAGGACTACGCCCTGTTCCTGGAGGCCAAGCACGGACGATCCTATCGCGCGCCCGCGCCCATCGCTCACGTTGCCGCCCCCGTCAAGCCCGGTCCGCGCCCCGTTACCCCCGAGGAGGCGGCCGAGGTGCTCGACCGTTTCACCGCTGGCGCATCGCGCTACGCCATCGGCAAGGCGCTCGGGCGCAACTCCCGGACCATTAACCGCATCCTCGCCCGCGCCAACGCCGACCGCGCGCCGCAAATGGCGCTGCGTCTGCTGGCGGAGGGGCAATCATGACCATCGCCGAGCATCTCAGCCCCGACGATGTCAACGCCGCCTTCCGCGCGGTCGCCGACCTGCTCGCCCCCGAGCGCGACCTGAGCGTGGTCAACCGCGACGAGCTGGGCACCCTGCTGCGCCTGCTCTGTCTCGTGCGCGAGCACCTTGAGCGCGCCTGACAACCGACAACCGACAACTGGGCGACTGGAGTCGCCCCTACACCTGAAGTCGCCCCTTGCCCCTTGCCCCGACCATCACCCCGATTAACGTCCGCCCCCGCCACGCTCCGCCACCATCCGCACCCCCCGCAACACTCACGCGCATTCACGGACGCCCAGCGGCGCGCCCGCCATGCTGGCGGCATGTGCCCCTCACCCCCCACCGCCCCGATCTGTCCGCCGCCGCCCCGGAGCCGACCATGACCGCCGACACCCTTCTGCAATCCCTGCTGCGCGGGCGCCTGCTGGCCGCCACATCCGCGAGCGCGATCGTCGCGACCAGCACCGCCGCGAGTCTCGCGGGCACCGTCGACGAGGTGACCGCCGTGCTCAATGCGCTGCTCGCCGCCGTCTCGGCGCTGGCCGCCATCGCCTCGAAACTGCGCGAACTGCGCGGGCGCCCCGATGCCTGATGCCAGCGACGCCCCCGCGCGCCACGTCAACGCCGCCGGGCTGGCGCTGATCCAGCGCCACGAGGGCCTGACGCTGCGCGCCTATCGCTGTCCGGCCGGGGTCTGGACCATCGGCTACGGCTCCACGCGCGACGTGACCCCCGGCCTGGTCATCGATCTGGCCGAGGCGGATCGACGGCTGCGCCAGGATCTGCGCGCCGCCGAGCGCGCGGTCGCGGCGGCCGTCCGCGTGCCGCTCAACGACAACGAATTCAGCGCCCTGGTCAGCTTCGTCTACAACGTCGGCGCCGCCGCCTTCGCCGATTCGACCCTGCTGCGTCGGCTCAACGGCGGTCAGCGTGCCGACGCCGCGCGCCAGTTCGCCCGCTGGAACCGGGGTGGCGGGCGCGTGCTGCCGGGCCTGATCACGCGCCGCGCCGCCGAGGTGGCGTTGTTTCGCGCCCCGGTCACGCCCCCCTCGCCCCCCTCGCCCTAGGACCGCCATGCTCGCCTCCGACACCGCCTGGAAACTCGCCATCGATCTCGGGCAGTTCGTGCTGACCGGCGCGATCGGCGTCTATGTCTATTTCGCCAACCAAGCGCAGGCCCGGCGCGAGGCGCTGGAGCGTCTGGCCAGCCGGCTCGATCAGCGTCTCGACGTGCACGACACGCGCCTGATCGCCGCCGAGTCGGGCGTGTCGCATGCCTCCTCGCGCGAGAGTTGCGCGTTGCACACGGGGCAGTTGAACGCGCTGCGTCAGCTCATCGACGAGCGCCCCGGTCACGAGGATCTGAAGCGGGTGCATGCGCGGGTCGACAAGCTGGCCGAGCTGGTGGCGCGCATCGACGGGCGCCTGGAGGGCATCGACCGCAACCTCAACGGCATCGACCGCAATCTGCAACTGATCATCGAACAACTGCTGGACGCCTCCGGAGGCCGCCCATGACCGATCTCGGACACGGCTTCGCCGCGCGCCTGCGCGAGGATCGCCGCCTGCTCCTGCTGCGGATGCTGCAGACCCAGAACGACTACACCGCCCACGAACACCTGTTGCGCGGCGGGCTGGCCGATCTCGGGCACCGCATCAGCGGCGACGAGCTGCGCAACCACCTCGCCTGGCTCGACGAGCAGGGGCTCCTCGTGCTCTCCGCCGGGCCGATCCAGATCGCCACCCTCACCCTGCGCGGCGAGGACGTGGCCACCGGCGTCGCGCGCCTGCCGGGCGTGGCGCGTCCGCCGCCGGGGCGCTGACATGGGGCGTATCAGCAGCATTTACGGCCTCCAGAAAGACCATCGCGACGAGCTGGAGACGCGGCTGCACGACGCCGGCTATGGCAGGTTGGATGAGCACGTCGAGTGGCTTCAGGGGCTGGGATATGACGTGTCGCGCAGCGCGATCCACCGCTACGTTCCGGCAGCCAAGAGCATTAATCAGGTGCGTGAGCGACTGCGCGCGGCGGGCGCCGCCGCGTGCGCTGTGCTGGACGAGTCGGGGGTCGAGGTGGGCGCGGCGGCGCGGGCGATGCTGGCTGAAGCGCTTTTCCGCAAAACGGTTGACGAGGAGTTGTCGGCAGACGCTCTACACGCGCTCGCGGAATCCGTCGCACGCCTCTCGGGGCACGAGGTCAAGGAGCGCCAGTTAGACCTGTCCGCTCGGCGCGTGGAGCTTCAACAGGAACGCCTGCAACTGGAGAAAGAGCGGCGGCGCGACGCCGCCATCCAGCGCGAGGCCGCTGCCGCCAGTGCCGAGCGCGCCGAGGCGGTTGCCGTCAGCAAGGGGGTTTCCCCCGAGGGCATCGCCGCCTTGCGCGCGGCGATCATGGAGGGGGCGTGACGGCGCGCCCCCACCCCCACCGCGGCGGCTGTCTGTTCTGCCGCCACTGGCACCAGCCCCGCCGCTGCGCCCATCCCGCCTATGCGCCGTTACGCCCGCTGTGGAGCGAGGCACGCGACGACGAAACCCGCTGCGGAACGCGCGGGCGGCTGTGGGAGCCGTGCGGAGGCGCGCGTGTCTGACGCCGCCGTCCTGCTGCCCTATCAGATCCGCTGGTCGCAAGATCTTGCGCAGGTCAAATTGTGGGAAAAGTCTCGGCGCATCGGCGCCAGCTACGGCGAGGCCGCCGATGACGTGCTGCACGCCAGCGCCAGCACTGGCGGCGGGGATGTCTACTACATCTCCTACAACCAGGACATGACCGCGACCTATATCGCCGACTGCGCCGCCTGGGCCAAGCGCTTCGACGCCGCCCTGGGGGCGATCGGCGAATCGGTGTTCAAGGCCGATAACGGCAAGGATATTCACGTCTTCAATATCCAGTTCGCCAGCGGCCACCACATCCAGGCATTCAGCAACAACCCGCGCAACCTGCGCTCCAAGGGCCGCCCCGGCGACCGCGTGGTGGTCGACGAGGCCGCGTTCGTCGACGATCTCGACGAGCTGCTCAAGGCCGCGCTGGCGGTCACCATGTGGGGCGGCCAGGTGCGCATCCTCAGCACCCACAACGGCGCGGAAAGCCCGTTTAACCGGCTGTTGCAGGACGTGCGCGCGGGGCGTTTCGATTACGCGCTCCATCGCACCACGCTCGACGACGCGCTGGCCGACGGGCTCTATCGGCGCATCTGCCAGGTCACCGGCCAGGTCTGGAGCCCGGCGGCCGAAACCGCGTGGCGCGCGCAACTCATCCGCCGCTACCGCCCCAATCACGAGGAGGAGCTGTTTTGCGTCCCCTCCATGGGCGGCGGCGCCTATCTGCCGCGCGTCCTGGTCGAGTCCTGCATGCCCGAGGAAGCCGACTCCGGCCCGCTGCTGCGCTACGCGGGCGATGCCCGCTTCAACGCCCAGCCCGAGCGCGTGCGCGCGGGGATCGTCGCCGACTGGCTGTGCACGACGGTCGAGCCGCTGCTCGCCAGCCTCGACCCGACCCGGCGCCACGTCGCCGGGATGGACTTCGCGCGCTCCGGGGACACCACCGCCATCGTGCTGCTGGAGATCGGCGCCACCCTGCAGCGCACCTGGCGCGCCCTGATCGAGCTGCACAACGTCCCCTTCGCCCAGCAGCGCCAGATCCTCCATCACTGCCTGACCCGGTTGCCGCGCTTCCAGGGCGCCGCGTTGGACGCCGGCGGCAACGGCGCGCAGATCGCCGAGGAGACCGCCGAGGCGTTCGGGCGTACCCGCATCCAGTGCGTGTCGTTCACCGAGGCCCTCTATCGCGACCAGTTCCCGCGCTACAAGGCGGCGCTGGAGGATCGCACGCTGACCCTGATCCGCCACGACGACGTGCTCGAGGACCACCGCGCGGTGGTGCTGGTGCGCGGGATTCCGCGCCTGCCCGCCGGCAAGACCGATGCCCGGGGCGAGCGCCACGGCGACAGCGCCATCGCCGGCCTGCTGGCGATGCTGGCCGCCGACGCCGATCCGCCGGACATCAACCAGATCCAGACCGGCGGCGCGCGCGAAACCGCCGGGCTCGGCCTGGACGCCGCCGCGCCGGCGATCGCCGCCATCGGCTGGGGCACGGTCCCCAGCGGCACGCACTTCGGGGACTGACATGCTAACCCGCTTCAAAACCCTCTTCGCCCGCCCCGCCGTCGACCTGGCCAGCGCGGCGCGTCCGTTGTTTGACGAGGTGGCGCCCATCGCGGGCGGCGCGGACATCACGCGCGGGATCGTCGACGGCCTGCCGCTGCTGGCCTCGCAAGACCCGCTGGCGGGGCGCGACGGCGGGCTGCCGCTCGATACCTACGTGGCCGCGCTGACCGATCATCAGGTGTTCAGCGCCCTGCAACAGCGCCGCCTGGCGGTGGTCAGCACCGAATGGGAGGTGCTGCCCGGCGGCACCCGGCTCGCGGACCAGAAAGCGGCCGAGCTGATTCGCGCGCTGCTCGCCGCGCTGCCCTGGGATCAGATCACCGCCAAGATGCACCACGGCATCTACTTCGGCCAGGGCGTGGCGGAATGCCTGTGGATGCGCGACGGCGCCAGCGTGGTGCCGGAGGCCATCCGGGTGCGCGACCCGCGCCGCTTCGGCTACCGTCCGGACGGCGCCCAGGTGCTCCTGACCGCCACCAACCCGCTCGGCGACGCGCTGCCCGCGCGCAAGTTCTGGACCTTTCGCACCGGCGCCTTCCATGACGACGAGCCCTACGGCATGGGCATCGGGCACTGGATCTACTGGCCGGTGCAGTTCAAGCGCGGCGTGGCCAAGCTGTGGCTGATCAACCTGGACAAATACGCCAGCCCCACCGCCGCCGGGCATTTCCCGCCCACCGCCGGGGAGGACGAGAAGGCCAAGCTGCTGGCCGCCCTGACCGCCATCCGCAGTCAGGCCGCTATCATCATGCCCGAGGGCTACGACGCCGAGCTGCTCAGCGCCGGGCGCTCCGGCGCGGCGGATTACCGCGAGGCCGCCGGCTATTGGGACGCCGCCATCAGCAAGGTGATCCTCGGGCACAGCGCCGGCGCCGACAGCACGCCCGGGCGCCTGGGCGGGGAGGACAACGCCGGCGAGGTGCGCGCGGACCTGGTCAAGGCCGATGCCGACGTGCTCTGTGCCAGCGCCAATCTCAGTTGGGTGAAGTGGGTCACCGAGTGGTCCATCCCCGGCGCCGTGCCGCCGACGATCTGGCGGCGCACCGAGGAAGACGAAGACCTCGGCCAGCGCGCCGAGCGCGACGCCAAGCTCTTCGTTCTGGGCTACCGCCCGACCCTGGACCAGATCGTCGCGACCTATGGCGGGGATTGGGAGGCGGTGGGGGCGGGGACGGATGGCGCCGCGGGCGACGCCGGCGCCACGATTCCGCCGGAAGCCCTGAACGCTTACGCCATGGGGATCGATCGGCTGGCCGCCCTGCTGCCGATCCCACAGCAATACATCCGCGACGTCGTGGGCATCCCCGCGCCGCGCGGCGGCGAGGCCGTGCTGGTCGCGGCGCCCAAGGAGTCCTTGGAAAGCGCTCGGGACATCAAGGACGGCAATGACCAGATTCGCGGCGCGCCCACGACGGACCTGGCCGCGCCCGCAGACCCGCCGGACCCCATCGCTCGCCAACTTGAGCGCCTGGCGTTCGAGGCCGCGTCGCTGGTCGACGCCGGGCTGCTCGCGGTCATCCGCCGCGAGCTGGACGCCGCGCCCGATCTGGCGACGTTTAACGCCCGGTTACTGACCCTGTATCCGGAGTTGAACGGCGCCGATCTGACCGAGTTGCTCGGGCAGGCATTCCTGGCCGGCGAACTGGCCGGGCGGGTGGAGGCCGACGCATGAGCGCCAACCCCTGCGCCCACTTCGTCAACGCCGACGGGCATGCCGCGTGCCTGATCGGCCGTCACCCCACGCTCGACGCCTGCGGCGGCGGCTGTCCCGCCTATCTGCCGGACGCCGAGCGCCAGCCCTGCGAGGTGTGGCTTCAAATTTTCTACATGAAGGGAGTGTGGCATGGCCGCACGCTATAAGACGACCACCCTTGGCGGCAAGCCGATTCTGTCGCATCGAAAGGTCTGGATTCAGTTCCGCGGGGAGATCCCGGTGGGCTATCACGTCCACCATAAAAACGGCGACCCATTCGATAACCGAATCGAGAATCTTGAGCTGTTGAGCGCCGCCGATCACGCAGCGCGCCACACGCGAGGCCGCGAGCCCTGGAACAAAGGAAACCGCTATGGATTAACGGACGCTTATCGCCGATCAACCATATCCAGAATGGCTAACCACCGCAAGATATGCGAGCGCACCTATGACCTCTGGAAATCTGGATACACACAAACTCGCGTGGCTGAAATCATGGGGATTAGCCGGCGACAAGTCTGTGATCGACTGCGATCCTATCGCGCAAACTGTCACGATGATTGACGGAAGGGTCCGGCAGGCGACAGAAATTTATACGCGCGTCATGGGCTATCACCGCCCGGTGTCGGCCTTCAATCGCGGCAAGCGGGCCGAGCACGACGCGCGTCGGCTGTTTCTGGAGCCGCATTGATGGCGCTCCTCTACTACGCGCGCGCCACCTGCCGGCACCGCCGTTCCTGCCAGGGCGCGTTGTTTTTCAGCGCCCGCGCGACCGTGATCTCGCCGGATTTTCCCACGCTGGAGGCGCTCGACAACTGGCGGCGTCGGCTGACGCGCGCCGAGCGCCGCTGTCGCTGGTGCGGGCGCCCGATCGCCGCCCGGCATTTCGAGCGGCGCGCGCTCGATCCGAGCGTCAGTCCCGCGTCCCGTCCGGTGGACAACGCCGATGGCTGACTACGGCGCGCTGCCCTTTGCCGAGCAGCTCGACTTTTTCAAGCAGAAACTGAATCTGCCCACCGAGCGTTGGGACGATCTGCTGGGCGCCGCGCACGACCGCGCCTTCGTCGTCGCCGGCGCCCTGCAAGCGGACCTGCTGGCCGATCTGCGGACCGCCGTCGCCCGTGCCGTCGAGCAGGGCACGACGCTGGAGGAATTCAGAAAGGACTTCACCGCCATCGTCAACAAACACGGCTGGAGCGGCTGGACCGGCGAGGGCACGCCTGCGGGCGAGGCGTGGCGCACCAAGGTGATCTACGCCACCAACCTGCGCACCAGCCACGCCGCCGGGCGCTATGCGCAGTTGCAGGAGATCAAGCATCGGCGCCCCTACTGGCGCTATGTGCATAACGATACGGTGCTGCATCCGCGCCCGCACCACCTGGCCTGGGACGGCACCGTGCTGCCCGCCGACGATCCCTGGTGGCAGACCCACTTTGCCCCCAACGGCTGGGGGTGCCGATGCAGAATCGAAAGCCTTGCCGCGCGCGACCTGGCGCGCGAGGGGATCGACCCGGACGCCCTGACGCGCCCCACCGCGCCCGATGACCTGACCGGGATTGACCGGGGGTGGGACTACGCGCCAGGGGCCAACGCCGCCACGCCTCTGCGCGAGCTGATCGACCAGAAGCTGTTCAACCTAGACGCGCCGATCGGGGCGGCGCTGTGGGAGCGTCTCAAGGGCGCGGTGGATCTGGAGCGCGAGCTGGAATGGTGGAAGACGCTGGACGAGTGGCTGGAGGACGAACACCAACGCGGGCGTTCGTTTGTGGTCGGCGCCGTCTCGACCGCCACGCTCGACTGGCTGGCAGCGCGCGGTTATCCGCTGCCGGTATCGGCCGAGATCGCCGTTTTCGACAAATTGCCGAAGGGGGCGAAGCAGCGCCGGCATGAGGCCGACCAAAACGGGATGACGCCAGACGAATGGCGCAGCTTGCCGGCGCTACTCGACCGTCCGGGGGCGATTTACTACGACAAGAAAAAAGGAACGCTGATTTTTGTGGCCGAGATGTTGGGGCCGTCGAAGATCGCGGTGGAGTTCGCCCCCAAAGACACCCGCTCCAGCGGCGGCATGAATCAGGTTGTGACGGCGTTTCGGGTTGACGATATGAGCATCATGGGCGCGGTGAAGGGCGACCTCTGGGACATCGTCGAGGTATCGGGCAAGCCGGGTGGGAGTCGAACCCACATAAGCGGTGAATGACCGTCCCGTTTCCGATTGCAGGCACCGGCTGTCCGATAACAGAGAACATAGCACATGACCTTCGAGAAAACCGAGATCGGACCCTGCACGCTGTATCGCGGGGATTGTTTGGAGGTGCTGGCGGCGGGGCTGCTTCCGAAGGATGCGGCCATCGTCAGCGATCCGCCGTATGGGATCGGCTGGCAAAAACATGCCGGGGACGGCAAGGGGTGCCAGATCGCCAGCCCGCAAGGCGCGAAGGCCAACACCCACTTCGCGCCCATCGCGGGCGATAACGCCCCTTTCGATCCAGCCCCTTGGCTCGGCTTCACCAAAGTGGTGCTGTTCGGCGCCAACCACTTCGCCCAGCGCCTGCCCGAGAAAGGGCAGTGGCTGTGCTGGGACAAGAGCGTTGGTACCGGTCCGGCGGATAGCTTTGTCGATGGCGAGTTTGCTTGGTCGAGCGTGCGCGCCACCCGCAACCTCTTTCGGCACCTCTGGAAAGGCGTCCTGCGCGATGGGCAGGACGCGCCCAGTCGTCAGCCCAAGCTGCACGTCAGTCAGAAGCCGACCGAACTCATGCGCTGGCTGATCGAAACCGCCCGCGTGCGCTTGGGCGCCACCGTCTGCGACCCCTACATGGGCAGCGGCACCACCGGCATTGCCTGCATCCAAACTGGCCGGCGCTTCATCGGCATCGAGATCGACCCCAGCCATTACGCCACCGCCTGCGCGCGCATCGAACGGGCCTGGGCGGACCTCGGCATCCGCCCGAACACGACAACGACAACGACAACGACAACGACAACGAGCGCCTCATGCCCGACCGCGACCCCTGCCACGCCTGCCCGCACCTGATCGTTCGCCCGCCGCGCGCGCCCGGGTGCGCGCGCAACGCCCACTACGGCAAGCCCGGCTGCGTGCGCTGCGCCGGGAGGGCCGCGCAATGACCGGCGCCCGCCAACCCTTCTCCGTCGAGATCGATCTCGGCGACGTGACCGAGCGCCTGCGCGCGCTGACCGCCCGTGTGGGCGCCCCGCGCGAGGCGCTGCGCGAGATCGGCGAGATCCTCCAGCAATCCACCCAGCAGCGCTTCGCCACCGAGACCGACCCCAGCGGGCGGCGCTGGGCGGAGAACAGCGACGTGACCCTGTTGCGCGCCCTCGGCGGGCGCGGGCAATCGCGCCGGCGCACCGCCGGCGGCGGGCGCACCCTCACCGCCAGCGGCCAGCGCGCCCTGGCCGGCAAGAAGATCCTGACCCGGCGCGGCTTCCTCGGCGACACCATCCGCGATCAGCTGGACGCCGACGGGCGCGGCGTGGCCGTTGGCACCAACCGCAAGTACGGGGCGATGATGCAGTTCGGCGGCACCCAGGCCCAACATCCGCACCTGTGGGGCGACATCCCCGCACGGCCCTTCCTCGGCATCTCCACCGACGACCGCGCGCGCATCCTGGAGATCCTTGACGACTATCTGGGGCGCCCCTGACCCGCCGGCGCGTGGGAGGCCCCTAGCGGCGCCGGAGGCCCAGCCCGCCCCATCCGTACCGCCCGAGGGCGGCCAAGCGTTTTTAAACGGGTTACAGGCAAATTTAAACGGGGTTGCGGGGGATTGGTAAGCCTGTCCTGAGCCGGGTCGAAGGGGACATCCTTCGTCCAGCCTCGGCGCGTGAAGCCGTTCATGGTTCGAGGGCCTCACCACGAACGGCTTCAGGATATGCTTGCCGCTTGCCGCTTGCCGCTTGCCGCTTGCCGCTTGCCCCTGAAAACCGCCAGAGTCATGTAGGGTGCGCCCGCCGCCCTTGCCCCCAAACACTCATGCGCATTCCCGGACGCCCCGTCCGCCGCCCGCCATGCTGGCGGCATGCGCACTTCGCCCACCCCTCGTCTCGCCCTGTCCGCGCCCGCCGTTGGCTGGCCGCGTTGCCGAGGCGCGCGCCATGGCTGACGCGACGCCTCTGCTGCACCTCTTTCGCGCCGGCACCTATGTCGAGATGGGCGGGCGCGATGTCACCATCACCGCCGCCGACCTGGCGGCCTGTGCCCGTGCCTACGATCCCGCGCGCCACGAGGCGCCGCTGGTGGCCGGACACCCGACCGACAATGGCCCGGCCCTGGGCTGGGTCGCGTCCCTGTCCGCCCGCGGCGAGGATCTCGAAGCCCAGCCGCGCGACATCGATCCGGCCCTGGCGGCGGCGGTCAAGGCACGCCGCTATGCCAAACTCTCGGCCAGCTTCTGGCCGCCCGCGCATCCCGCCAACCCCGCGCCCGGCGTCTGGTCGCTGCGCCATGTCGGCTTTCTCGGCGCGGCCGTGCCGGCCGTGCTCGGGCTGCGCCCGATCGCCCTGGCGGCGGACGATGCCGCGTTGATCACCCTCGAATTCGCGGCCCCCGCGGCCGATCCAACCCCGGAGGCTTCCATGCCCGACCCGACCCCGGCCGCGTCCGCGACCGACCCGACTGTGGATTTCGCTGCCCGCGAAGCGGCCCTGAGCGCCCGCGAGGCGGAACTCACGACCGCCACCGAGGCCATCGCCGCCCGCGAGGCGGCGCTCGACGCCCAGGCCGAGCAGGCCCGCCGCGCCGAGATCGCCAGCTTCATCGGTGTCCTGGTCAGCGACGGCCGCGTGCTGCCCGTCGATCAGGCGCCGCTGGTGGCGCTGCTCAGTGCCACGCCGCCCGCGCCCGCCGTCGACTTCGCCGCCCCGGTCACGACCGGCGAGCCCCAGCCCCGCGGCGGCGACGAGTGGCTGCGCGAGTTCCTGGCCCGCCTGCCCAAACAGGTCGAGTACGGCGAGTTCGCCGGGTCCGCCAAGGGCACCGTCGACGCCGGCGACCGCGAGGCCGCCGCGATCGAGGCCGCCGCCCGGCACATGGCCGGGTTGCCGCCGGCCGACATCTGACCTGACCACCGACACCCGAGGCTCTGCCCATGTCCGAAGACTACGGCGTCCAAAGCGCCAGCATTCCCGCCAACGATATTTTCGCTGGCGACTTCCCGATCCAGACGCAGGCGATCACTCTCGCCGCCAATCAGGGTGCGCTCGCGCGCGGTCAGGTGCTGGGGATCAAGCTCAGCGGCGCGGTCGCGGCCAAGGTGTCCGGGACCGGCGACGGCAACGTCGCCGCCGCCAGCATCACCCTTGGCCCCAAGGCCCTGCCCGGCGTCTACGTGCTGACCTGCACGGCGGAGGCCGCCAACGCGGGGACGTTCAAGGTCCGCGCGCCCAATGGCGAGCGCCTTGCCAATCTCACCGTGGCCAGCGCCTACGCCACCGACCAGATCAATCTGACCGTGCCGGACGGCGCCAACGATTGGGACATCGGCGACATCGTCACGGTCACCGTCACCGGCAAGGCCGTGGCGTATGCCCCGACCGCCACCGACGGCAGCGAGAAAGCGGCGCTGATCCTCGCCGACGCGCTGACCGTGGGCACCTCCGATCTGGCCGCCGTCGCCTATCGCACCGGCGGTTTCGCCCGCGCCCAGCTCACCGGGATCGATGACGCCGCCGTGCTGGCGCTCGACGCCCGCTCCATCTTCGTCCGTTAAGGGATCCCGACCATGACCATTGCGACCAACGCCTTTGAACCCCGCGCCCTGGCGCGGATGATCGAGATCCGCAAGCGCCCCAAGCTCTGGTACGCCGACACCTACTTCAAGCCCGCCGAGGGCGTGCATGGCGCGCGTCTGGTCGAGCTGGACGTGCTGATCGGCGGCCAGCGTCTGGCCCCGTTGCAGCGCCCGACCGACCGCTCCCGCGAGATGCCGCGCGAGACCGGCTCCGATCGCCTGATCCGCCTTCCTTATATGAAGCCGGCCCGCCCGACCAATGCCGAGGAGATCATCCGTCGGCGCGCGGTCGGCGCGCACCTCTATGCCGAGAGAGACCTGATCGGCGCGGCGCAGCGCCAGTTGGGCCGCGACATCGAAGACCTCGACGACATGATCGAGCGCCGGCGCGAATACATGGCGGCGCAGACCCTGGTCACCGGCACCACGCCGCTGATCGGGCTGGACGAGAACGGCGTCCAGACCATCACTGCCGAGGTGGTGTGGGGCGTGCCCGCCGCGCACCTGATCACGCTCACCAGTACCGCGCTGTGGACCCACGCCGACTCCGACCCGCTGGCCAAGCTCAAGACCTGGGCCAATCTCATCATCGCCGGCTCCGGCACCGCGCCGACCACCGCCACCGTCGGGACCGCGGTGGCCGAGGCGCTGTTCAAGCACGCCAAGCTGCTGGAGCTGATGGACAACCGCCGCGTCGAGGCCGGGCAACTGGAGCTGCGCGAGCAGTCGATGGACGGGATCACCTATCTGGGCCGCTTCCGGGGCGTCGATTTCTACGAGGACGCGCGCACCTACACCGACGACAGCGGCACGGCGCAGCCCTTCACCCCGGTCGATCGCCTGGTGCTGGGCAGCCGCAACGCCGAAAACCGCTGGCACTATGGGCCGATCTCGGATCTCAAGTGCCCGAACCCGCTGACCCCGCGCTGGGTCAAGACCTGGGAGGTCGAAGAGCCCAGCCAGCGCAAGGTCGCGGTGCACAGCGCGCCGCTGTGCGCGCTGCATCAGGCCGACTCCATCGTCTCGGCCAAGGTGGTCTGACGATGGCGCGGTGTCAACGGGCGGTCACGGGGGATTGAATGGCCCTGTACGCGACCCTGGAGGCCTTTCGCGCCGCCTTTGACCGCGCCGACAATCCGGAGCTGACGCAGCTCGCGCCGAGCCCCTTGGGGGACGGCCCGGACCCGGCGCGGCTGACCGCCGTGCTGACCAACGCCAGCGCCCTGATGGACGAATATATCGGGGTGCGCTATCGGCTGCCGCTGGGCGTGCTGAGCGCGGCCCGCGCCGCGTGGCTCGGCCAAGTCTGCCTGGATCTGGCGCGCTATCTGCTTTATGCCGATCGCGCCACCGAGGAGGTGCGCACGCGCTACGAGGACCATCTGGCGTACCTGCGCCAATTGGCCGGCGGCGCCATTCGCTGGCCCGATCTGAGCGGCGCGCGCGCCACCGAGACCGCGACCCCCGCGCACGCCGCCCCGGCGGCGCTGTTCGACCGCGCCACGCTGCATGATTACTGAAATGACTGACCGTCGCGACGCCGGGCGCCTGCCGGCGCCCCGACCGACCGGAGCCTGACATGCTCGACCTCAAACGCGGCGATAGCTGGCAGGTCCGCTTTTACGCCTACGCCGACGCGGCGGGCGTTCGCCATGTCGTCGAAGCGCCGCTGGGCGCCGCCGTGCCGTCCGGCGTGGCGGTCGATCTGACCGGCTGCGCCGCGCGCCTACAGATCCGCGCCCGCGCCGGCGTGCTGGCCTATGCCGCCTCGCTCGCGGCCGACCTCGCCCTCGACGAAGCCCCGGAAACAGGATTCGTCTACCTCGCCGCACCGGCGAGCCGTACCGGCGACGTCATCCCGGGCCGCTACCTGACCGATCTGGAACTCGCGTTTCCGGACGGGGCGGTCCTCTCATCGGCCACGTACCCGGTGACCATCCAGCCCGACGTCACCTACACCGCGACCGGCGAACCCACCGACCTGGAGGGCGCTGGCCTCGCGATCCCCAGCGCCGCGACCCTGGAAGACGGGCGCCTGCTCGTCACCGCTGGCGGCGCGTGGGTGGATCGCCCGCCGCCCGCCGGCACCGGCGATATGCAGGCACTGATCTATGACCCGGCGGGTCGGGGGACCGACATATTTCGCGTCGAAAACCTCGACGGCGACATTGACTGTGGCGAATTCTGAGGAGCGAACAAATGGCAAAACGAGTGCAAATCAAGCGCGGCCTGGCCGCCAACCGCCCGAACAGCGGCATGCTCGCGGGCGAGCAGTTCTTCACGACCGACCGCCACACGCTGGACGTGGCGACCGATCCCACGACCCGCGCGGGCGTGCTTCCCGAGATTGACGCGCTGACGGCGATTGGCGCGGTCACGGGCGCGTCGGATCTCCTCATCATTCACGACGCCGACGCGACCGGCGTGAAAGAGAAGAAGATCACCGTCGACGCCTTCAAGACCGCGCTGAATATCCCGGCTGGATCAAGCGACGAGAAGGCGGCCGTGATCTCTGGCGGCACGTCCGGCTATCTCTGGGGTACGAATGGATCGGACGGCATTCTCAGAATGGGCGCATCCATGGCGATGACGAAAAGTGCTGGCAACGACTACGTGACCCTTGAGGTCGACGTGGTCGACTGCGGCACCTTCTGACAATGGCTCGTCAGACGACTGTGCGGATCATCCGCGCCACCCGCGCCGCGCTCGACGCGCAAGCGGGCGCGTCCGGGCTGCTGGCGGGCGAGCCGTACCTGATCGAGGACGAGGGGCGGATTGCGGTCGGAACGGCCGCTGGAGCTTATTCCGCAGCCGCCACCGCCGCCCAGGGCGCCAAGGCCGACGCCGCCGCGCAGCCAACCGTCGATAACGCATTCAGCGCCCTCCAGACATTCACCGCTGGAATCGCGGGCGGCTCCAACATCATCGCCGACGCCGGCGAGTCCCAAACAATCCCGCTCGATGGGCGGGTGCATGTCCTGACGCTCACCAGACCATGCGCGATCACTTCGATGCCGATAGGATCGGGATACTCATTTGCATTGATCGAGCTGATCCAGGACGGAACTGGCGGATACGACGTGACGTGGGTTGACTCACCCAGGCCGATGAGTACACAGTCAGTCAACACTGCCCCGACGAAAGTCTCTCGATTCGTCCTTGATACGCCGAACGGAGGAACGGCGTATCGCCTGACAGGCGCGGGGGCAGATGAATGATATTTCCGCAGATGATGAGGCCGAGGATTGCGGCTCCGAACTTTGACTTGATTACAGACGGTCTAATCAATCGCTGGGAGCTGGTCGACGACGCGATTGATTCTGTCGGGGCTGACGATGCCACAATTTATAACGCCCCACCGTTTGTCGATGGCGCGCTATCTTGTGATGGTGTTAATCAGTATCTAGCGATACCGATACCAGGCTTGTATCTGAACACCACTGTGTCGCTGACGTTCTGGCTGTATTGGATCAGCGGCGATATTCCAACCAGGAACAACACGTCTTCTGGAGGAACAATTCCTGTCTATTCCAGTGCTGGCAAGCTGAGGATGCGGGCGCAGGGTTTAGACTCTGTACTCGGGCAAAGCGTCGATTTATATAAAAATAGGTGGGTTAATTTTGTTTTAAAAAGCAACGGCAGCGTCGCGAAATTATACGCCGACGCATCGCCAGCGTTGTCAGTTACCGCTGGATCTGGATCTGTCATCAGCCCGATGTATTTCGGGAAAGCCGGCGCCGCTTCGACGTACTCAACAATTAAATGTCGCGACGTGCGGAGATACTCGCGCGAATTGACAGATGACGAGATCGCCGACATTGCGGCAGGAGTCGGGTAAATGACCCAATACGCCCACATTGATAACCCCATCCCGCAGAAACTCCCGCACGAATTCCAGCACGCGGGCGGGCTCACGATGGGCCTCGACGCGATGTCCGCCGAGCGCCTAGCCGAACTGGGTTGGTATCCAGTGCGTCGCGAGCCTCTGGAGCCCGGTGCGTCTGGCTATGCTCCCATCGAATTGATCGGGTCCGAGTTCGTGATCGCGTCAATGCCAGGCGATCTCGAGGCGGTGAAAGCCCAGAAGCACGCCGAACGCCACACCGCGCTCATCGCCGCGCGCGACGCGGGTTTCGACTACGACGGCCATCGCTTCGACTCCGACCCTGCATCCCGCGAACTGATTCAGCAGGCGGTCATCGGCGCGATGCTCGCGCAATCCATGGGCATGACGGACGCGCAATTCTCGACGCTAATCTCGGGCGGCTGGCGCAATACCGACGGCGTGCCCGTGGTCGCGACAATCGCCGGCATGATCGCGCTCGGGCTCGCGCTTGGCGCCCACATGGGCCGCTGCGATCAGGCGAGCCAGGCGCAAAAAATCGCCATCGACACGGCATAAACGAGGCCGTTCGTCCGCCGGCGCGACAGCGCTCGGCGTGCCCGTGTTCCCTGACCTCTGCCCGATGCCCGATGACCCGCTCCGGGTCCGGCTCGGGACGCCCTAAACACTCACGCCCATTCACTGACGCCCCCGCCCGCGCGGGCCATGCTGACGGCATGCGCACCGCCCCCTTTCTGGATCCCGAGCTGTTGGTCAGCGCCCTGTCCGGGGCGCTGGTGCCGACGCTGGCGGAGCAGGTGCTGTCCGCCGGTCACCCCGGCGCGGCGCACGCGCGGCGCGCGCGCATCGGCTCGCCGGCGCTGATCGTGTGTCCGCATCTGAGCGTGCCCTATGGCCCCGAGGGTCTGGGCAACGGGCGTTTTCTGGCCGAAACCTATGGCGTGCTGATTCAGGTGCGCACCGCCGCGCCGGACGCCTGGATCGAGGTCGCCACCACGCTGCGCACGCTCCGCGCGGGCCTCTTCGATACGCTGGAGGCCGCGCGCCTGGACCCCGCCTGGGCGCCGCTGCGCTATGTCGGCGGCGAACGGATGGATGTCGACGACGACCCGGCGCAGATCTATCGCTGGATCGAGTATTACCAAACCGAAACGGCGCTCACGCTCCGCCCGCGCACCCTTTAGAGGACACTCCGCATGGCTCAGATCTCCGGCGTCGACATTGCCGTCGCGCTCTACGAAGAAACCCTGTTCGGCGTCGATCCTGGCTCGCCCAGCGGCACCAAAGCCTATTTCAGCTCGCTCAACGTCAAGGCCGCGCAGGAATCTATCGACAACCCGATCATCTCCGGCGGGCGTGGCGTGCCACGCCCAGGACGCGGCAATATCGACGTGTCCGGGGCCTTCGCCACCACCGTCGCCCCCGGCAGCCATCCGTTCTGGCTCAAGCAGATCCTCGGCGCCCCCACCGGCAGCGGGACGCTGACCTATGTGCCCAAGGCGTTGCCGACCTCCTTCATCATCGAAAAGGACTACACCAGCAAGCTCGCCAGCAAGGTCGAGCGGTTTAACGGCTGTCGCGTCAAATCCGCATCGCTGATGCTCAACCAGTCCGGCTATATCGATCTGAGCGTCGACGTGCTCGGAAAGCGGTACGGCATCTACACCGCGCCGCTCGACGCCACGCTGACCGATCCCACGCACGAGGGCTGGACCGGCTACCAGGGCATCGTCAAGCTCGACGGCACCCAGATCGGCGGCGTGCTCGGCGCCACGCTCTCCATCGACAACGAAATGGACGGCTCGCTCTACGCCTTCCCCGCGAGCGGCGAGACCGCCGGCGAGCGCTTCAGCCTGCCCGAGGGCCGCGCCAAGATCGGCGGATCCATCGACATGGTTTTCCAGGACTTCACAATGGTCGATCTGGCCCAGGCCGGCGACGAGGTGAGTCTGGAATGGATCTACACCAACGCCGCCGGCGACGCGCTCTCGATCCTCATCGATCACGCTGAGATCCCGCTGACCTCCCCGGCAATCGAAACCCGCTCGGGGATGAAGGTTCAGTACAACTTCAGCGCCTTCTCGTCCGGGTCGGATATGGGGTTGAAGGTCGTCTACACCCCGCACGCCTAACCGGAAGTCTCGTAGGGTACGCATCGCGTACCGATCCCAAGCGCCGCGCGACCCGATACGAACGGTACGCGATGCGTACCCTACACGCCTTTCCCGTCTTTCCCGCGCGGGAAGACTTCGCCAACCTGACAGGACTTCCAGATGATCCGACTTTCCCCCACCGCCCGCCCCGAAGCCTGGCACGCCATCGAGATCAATCTCGACGGCGACGCCGCCCCGATGCGGGTCAAGTATCACCTGCTGAACAAGCGCGAAGCTGCCGACTGGACCGGGCGCCGCCTGGGGCTGGCCAAAGCGGTGCGGACCGATGACGAAGCCGCGACCTTCGACCTGCTCATCGATGAGCTGGCGCCCGAGCAGATGGAGCGCGTCGATGCCCTGTTGCGCGCGCGCGTGCTCGATTGGGATCTGCAGGACGCCGACCAGGAGGGCGTCAAGCTCCCGGTCAACGAGCAGACGCTGGCCGTCGTGCTCGGTCAGACCCGCTTCTGGCGCCCGCTGTTCCAAGGGCTGATCGACGCCAGTTCCGGCATCGCGGCAAAAAAAACCGCCGCGACTGGCTGAGATGGTGGCTGGACCACGCGCAGGCCGCGCAGACCGGCGCCAAGGTCTGCGGCGCCTGCATGGACATTCGCGGGCAACGCACCTGGTGCGCGGACTGCACCGCGCCTGAGGTGCTGCACGAAAACCTCCCGCTCATCAGGCTGTTTCTGGATGCCCTACCGGCGTGGCAGGGCGGGCAGGGGCTGATGGGGGCGACAGTGATGGAAGGATTCGACCGGACACAAGTGCTCGCCCTGATGGACTTGAGCGGCATCGCGCCCGCGGATCGCCCCGACACCTGGGACGCGCTGCGCGACCTGGAAGCCGAATACCGCACCATCCGCGCGAGCCAGCCACCGGCCACGCCACACCGCTGAGGACGCACCATGGCCGCCGGCAATCTTGACCTTTCCATCCGTATCAATGCCGACGGCACGGCGGCCATTACCGGGTTGCGGCGCGTCGACGATGCCCTGGGCGATCTCAATCAGGGCGCCCAACGCACCAGCGGCGCCGTCTCCGGGCTGGGCGACTCGATCAAGGGGATGGTCGCGGCCGCCGCCGGCTTCATCGCCGTCGACGCCATGATTTCGGGCTTCACCGACGCCAACGTCGAGGCCGGACGCCTGCGCGCCAGTCTGGAGACGGTCACCGGTTCGGTACGCGGGGCGTCGGATGCGTGGGATAGCCTTTCGGAATTCGCCAAGCGCACGCCCTTCGACCTTGCTCAAAGCGTCGAGGGCTTCATCGCGCTCAAGGCGCGTGGCCTGGACCCCAGCATCGCCGCCCTGGAGAGCTACGGCAACACCGCCAGCGCCATGGGCAAGTCGATGAACGACATGATCCAACTGGTCGCCGACGCCGCGATGGGGCAGTTCGACCGCCTGGCCGAATTCGGGATCGATGCGGCAAAAAGCGGCGATCAGGTCGCCTTTACCTTCAACAAGGTCACCACCGTCGTCAAGGACAACGCCCAGGACATCGAGCGTTACCTGCAATCCATCGGCAACACCGAGTTTGCCGACGCCATGACGCGCCAGATGGATACCCTCGGACCCGCCATCACGAATGTCAAAGACGCGGTCATGGCCGCCTGGGTCCAACTCGGCGACTCCGGCCTCGTCTCCGCCGTGGTCGACGGGCTGAAATGGATCGCCGAATGGATCGAGCGCATCTCCAAGAGCATGGCCGCCGGCGATTTCGCCGCCTGGGTCGACGGACTGCAAGGCATCGCGGGCGCGGCCGCCGGGGCGAGCGGTGTCTATCTGGCGTTGTCCGCCGCCGTGGAAGCCGCGACCGTGGCGCAAACCGCCTTCAATCTGGTGGTCAGCGCCAACCCCTATGTCCTCGCGGCGGTCGCGGTCGGGGCGCTGGTCGGCGGGCTCTATGCGCTGCGCGATACCGAGGTCGAGATCGGGCGCACCACCTACGCCCTGCGCGACGGCTTCCAGGCGGTCTGGGAAGAGGTATCCGCGCTGGCAACCGCCAGCGCGGACGCCGTCGCCGAGGGTTGGTTTCACGCCCTCTCCAGCATCGCCGGCTGGTTTAACGACCTGGGCATTGACATCGGCGCGGTTGCCGTCGGCATCGGCCAGGTCTTCGCCGCGCTTTGGGACGAGCTGAAAAGCAGTTTCAAGGAGGGCATCAACGCCCTGGTCAACCTCTTCGTCGGCCTCGGCAAGACCGTCGGCACCATCGCCGCTGCGCTCGTCACTGCCTTCAGCCGCGCTTTTGACGACATCGCCGCCATTGCCGGCGCGGCCATGTCCGACCTTGGAAATTTCGATCTCGATTTCACCCAGACCAAGGCCGCCATCGCGGACGGGTTCCGGGCTCAGGTCGAGAACGGGGAACAGGCCGCGCAACAGATCGGCGACAACTTCGACCTGAGCGTCGACCGAGTCGGGCAAATGACCGCCGCTGCCGTCGCCGGGGTAGATCGCGTGGCCGCGCGCGCCAAGGACATCAGCCTCAACCGCCAGCTTGACGCCGCCAGCGCCGAGGCGGACGCGCTCAAAGAGTCCACCGTGCGCGCCACCGGCGCCGCGCGCGCGCACGCCGCCGCGCTCGGCGAGCAGGCCGGCGCGGCCGACAAGCTGACCAAGGCGCAGCGCGAGGGCAACGCCGAACTGGAGGAATACGCTCGGCGTGCCGGGCAGGTGCTGGCCGAGCAGAACAAGCACGGCAATCTAGCCGATCAAGCGGCGCAAGCCCGACGCTACGCCGCCAGCATCGGCGAACTCCTGCCCGTCATCGACCAGATGGGCCAGAAATACGGCGTCTCGCGCGAGATGATCCTCTCGCTGATGGAAACCGAGTCGCGTTTCGTCAAGAACGCCAAATCGCCCGCCGGCGCCATGGGGTTGATGCAGCTCATGCCCGCGACCGCCACCGAATGGGCGGCCAAACTGGGGCTGGTCGGGAACGCCTGGAAGACCAACGTCAACGACAACATCGAGATCGGCGTGGCCTATTTCGCCTGGCTGGTCCAGCAGTTGGGCGACGTGAACAAGGCGATCCAAGCCTACAACGGCGGCATCGGCAACATTCAAAAGGGCATCGTCCCCGAGGAAACGCGCAAATATCTGCCGCAGGTGGTCGGGAACGTCCAGGCGCTGGCGACGGTCGCGGGCAAAGCCGGCGAGGCGATCCGCGACGACCTAAATCGCCCGCTGGCCGAGCAGGCGCAGATCGCGGGGGAGGCGAGCCAGATCCTCGCGCGGCTTAACGACACCTGGGACAGCCTGGCCGACCGCTACGGCACCGCCTATGCCGCCGGGCGGCGCCAGGAGGAACAGTTGCGCGAGATCGCGATCCTGTTCAAAACCGGACGCATGACCGCGGACGAATACAACGCCGCGCTCGCCGACATCCGGCGCGAGTACCAAGCCGCGCAGGGGCCGATGGGCGAGTATCTCGCGGGCCTGGAAGCGGGCATGGGCAGTCTCGAAACCCTCGCCGTCGACGCCTTGGACGGCTTCAACAACGCCCTCGTCGAGGGCCTGGTCGACGGGCGTTTCGAGTTTGACGATTTCGTGGACGACATCAAGCGCACGCTGGCCAAGATGGCCGTCGATACCATCGTGCTCAAGTTCGCCGGGCAGATCACTGGAATCTTTGGCGGCGCGTCCGGCGGGAATGTGGCGCTCGACGCTGCCGCGAAGGCGGCTGGCGTCGATACCGGGTCGCTGTCCGGGCTGTCGTCGCTGTCTTCTGCCTACAAGGGCTATCAGTGGCTCCAGGGCGGCGGAAGCCTGACAAGCGCGGGCATGTCCTACAACACCGGATTCATGTCGCAGCAATCGCAAATGCTCGCGGCGCAAGAGTCCGGCATGGGCCTTTCTGGATCCAGCGGCGGAACTTATCTCAACGCGGGGGCTGGGCTGGTTGGCGGCATGGCAGGGAGCTACATCGCCGGGCAGATGTTCGACGGGAAATATGTTCAGACGGGATCGAGCGTCGGCGGCATGGGCGGCGCCTATCTTGGCGCCACATACGGGAGCGCGTTCGGACTGATCGGCACGGCAGCTGGGGCGCTGATCGGGGCTATCGCAGGCGGTGCGCTTGCCTCGCTGTTCGGCGACGACGTTCCACGCCAGGGCCACTATGCCACCTCCTACAGCGGGTCCGGCCTCGAAGACGGCGTGTCCGCGACCGGCGCATTCGGGCTGAAGTTCGGCCTCTCCGACAAGGGCTCATCGAATATCAAGGCGTCAGAGTACCGGTCATCATTCAACGCAATGGCCGACGTCTCGAATCAGATCGCGGCATTCTACGGCCCGGAATTGTCCGCGAAAATCCAGACCAGTATGCAGGCGACCATCCCAAGCCTGAATCAGTGGGGGAAGGATCTCACCACGGCATTCGACAGCATTTTCTCGGGCATCCTCTGGCATGCCGATGTCGTCGAGGGCGCGACAGGCGACGGACTCGGGCACCTGCTCCGGGTCGCGACGGGAGATCTGACCGGCTCGGTCGAGGACATGGCGAATCAGCTTTCCGCTGGGATGCAGATCGTCAACACCGTCACCGCGCTCTATGGGACCGAGATCGGAAAATTAATGGGCATGGCGTCGGGCGATGAGTTTGGCAGCCTGGAGGCGTCCATCGGCGCGATGAAGGCGTACCTCGCGTCATTCGCCAGGGGCGGCGAGACGGCGGCGATGACGACTCAGAGGCTCGTCGTCGGGATCGCGGCGTTCTCGCAGGCGTTGACGATGACGGGCGTCAATCTGGACGCCGTGACGAAATCCGGCTTCGACTTCGTGTGGATGGCGCAACGCTTTCCGGATGCGCTGGCGTATTTCGGCTTCACGCTTGACTCCTTGACGCAGACGCAAGCGACCTATTACGCGCATTTCTGGACCGAGGAAGAACGCGCGACTCAAGCCCGCGACGCATCGCTCGCCTCAATCGCCGCGTGGTCCGCGAGCATCGGCAAGACGGGCGACGCGACGATCGACACCGGCGCGAAATTCCGCGCCTATATCGAAAGCCTCCGCGCCGGCGACGGACTTTTAAGCGTCGCCACGCAGGATGCCTATCTGCGCGCGATGCAGATGGTCCCCGCGTTCGTGGCGCTGGACGAGGCGTTGGCGACGCTGACCGGCACGGCCGCGGGCGCGCGCGCCAGCGTGTCCGAGCTGATCGCGTCGCTGCAACCGAACGCCGTCGCCGAGTCGGCGGCGCTGGCCGAGATGACCGGCCTGTTCGCCGAGTGGGGGATGCGGCTCCCCGCCACGTCCGCGGCGCTCTACGCCCTCATCCAGGCCGGCGCCCTGCCCGAGGCGCAGATGCAGACGCTCGCGGATCGCTCGGAGACGCTCGGGCAGGCGTTCGCGGGGCTGGCGGATCGCCAGAAAACCGCGCTGGATCTGCTGACGGACACCTACAGCAACCGCGTCAGCGCAGAAAATACCCTTTCGCAAGGCCGGATCGACACGCTGAATGCGGATTACGAGACGCTGATTGCGGGGATCGACAGCCAATACAACCTCACGGTCGAGGATCTGAACGCGCAGCTCGACACCACGCGCGACAGCCTGGGCGACCTGGAAACTGGTTTCAGCGACCTGAGTCGCATCGTCGACAGCGCCACCGACGCCCTACGCAGCCTCGCCGATCAGGGCGACGGGATCGACGAAACCCGTCAACGCCTGCTACAAGAGGCCCGCGCCGCGCTCGCGCAATATGCCGCGACCCAGACCTTCCCGGATACCCTCGACGCCACCATCGGCGGGCTGGACACCGTCGACCCTAATGATTTTGCCACGCGCGACGATTGGCTCGCCGCCATCGACGAGAACGCGGCGGTCCTGACGCAACTCCAGGCCCTGTCATCCACCGGCAAGACCGATGCGCAGGTCCAGATCGATCTGGCAAACGCGCAGGTCGAATTGCTGGAACGCCAAATCAAAGAGGCGGACAGCGCGCGCGTCGAGGCGCTCAAGGCGGCCAAGGCCAATCTCGACACCGCCATCCGCGCCGAGAAGTCCGCCTTGGAAGCCTTGCTGAACGGCATCGGGCGCCAGTACGAAGACGCCAAGGCGACGCTGATGAGCGACACCAATATCATCCTGGAAACCGGCAACACGACCCTGGCGGCGATCCTGGCCGCGCTTCAGGCCAACGGCGCGACCGGCGGTTTCGACGAGACCGCCTATCTAGCGCAGAACCCGGATGTGGCCGCAGCCGTGGCGAGCGGATCGCAGGCCAGCGGGCTGTCGCATTACCTCAACCATGGCGCGAGCGAGGGCCGCGCGCCCACCAGCAGCGCCGCGCAGACCTTCAACGAGCTGGCCTACCTGCAACGCTATCCCGACGTGGCCGCCGAGGTCGCCAAGGGCACCTGGCTGGACAGCGGCTGGCAGCATTACCTGCTCTACGGGATCAACGAGGGGCGCATCCCCGGCTTCGCGGCGGGCGGCATCTCGACCGGGCCGACCTCCGGCTATCCGGTCACGCTGCACGGCACCGAGGCGGTCATCCCGCTGGCGAGCGGCAGCGTCCCGGTCACGATTCGGCGGGACGCGCTGGCCGACGAGATTCGCGCGCTCCGCGCGGAAGTCCAATCGCTGAAATCCGCGCAGACCGCCACCGCGACCAGCGCCGCCGAACAGACCGCGATTCTGAGGCGCTGGAATGGCGACGGACTGCCGCCGGATCGGATGGACTACGCCAAAACCGTGGCTGAGAGTACGGCGCCATGACGATGACGGTGGACGGCGTCGCTATCGGCGAATGTCTCTACGGCACCGAGATCAGCATCGTCGACTATTCACGCAAGGATCGCGACGCCTTCGGGAACATCACGCTGATTCCGCGCGGCTATACCGATGTCGTGCGCTATCGGGTCGCGATCCGCACGGCGGATGCCGCGCAGGTGCGCAACCTGCTGGCCAGCAAGCGCGCCGTTTCCGCCGCCTACGTCGGCCACGCCGACCATGCCGTCGTCAACGTGACCGGCTATCTGACCAGCTTCCGCATCCCGCTCGATAACTGGAACGTCTCGGTCATCACCATCGAGGTCGAAGGCGTGGTGCACGCATGATCGTCATCCCCCCGGTCCCGCTGACCATCCCCGACGACATCGTGAGCACCAACGTCCCGCAAGGGATCGTCCCGCAGGACGACCCGGCGGACGAGATGTGCTACCAGATGTTTGCGCCGATCAGTAATGCGCTGACGGTCAGCGGCAGCGGAATCACCGTCGAGATCAAGCCGACCGCGCGCTGGAACGCGCTGATGTTGTTCAACGTCGGGGCGGACACCCTGACCGCGACGATTCTGAACGGACCGACATACAGCGTCACGCAAACGCTCGCCTACGCGGATCCGCTCACGCCGGACCTGCTCAATGCGCCTTCGGTCTATCTGGAAACGCCGGATGTCGATCCGGCGACGCATCCGAACGCGACCCTTCGCATCGTGTTGTCCGCCACCGGACGCGCGACCTATTGCGAGGCACTGTCGGTTGGCTGGCGGCGGGTTGTCGGCCAGACCTGCTACGGCACCGAGATCAGCATCGTCGACTATTCACGCAAGGATCGCGACGCCTTCGGGAACGTGACATTGATCGAGCGCGGGTATTCAGACCGCGTCAACTTCAAATTCGCGCTCGATACCGACACTATCGGCGAGGTGCGCGAATTGCTCGCTGGCCGCCGCGCCAAGCCGACCGGGTATCTGGGCGTGGCGGGCGATCTGGCGACCTACGTGTTCGGGCTGTTCCAGGATTTCACGATCCCCATCGAAGCGTTCTCGGTCTCGCTGGCAAACATCACGGTCGATTCGGTGGTGCGGACGGGGATCGTCGATACCAGCCTTGCCACGACACTCAGCGCCGCGTTTGTCGACCCAGAGGTAGACTGTATCGAGGAAACGCTGGGCTCGTTCGCCACGCTGATTCTCGATGACGACGGCGAGCTTGGCGCGCAGACGGTGCGCGTGGTCGTCCCGCTGGGTCGCGCCCCGGTCGATGGCGAGGCGCTGGAGTGGACGGTCGAGTGGAGCGAGCCAACCGCGAACGACGGCACGACGACAGTTCAGCAAATTTGCGGAAAATGGTTTGCGGTCTGGGACTGGCCGACAGGGACTGTCTCCGCAATGGTCCCAAGCGCCGCGAGCATTCAATTTTCCTATACCACGCTCGCGCCGGTGGTCACGCTCAGTAATGCCGTGACGCTACGGATTGCGAGTCCGAGCGAGGCGCCATGTACCGAAGAAACCGTCTCGGCCTATTGGTACAACGCGACCACCGAACAGTACGATCTGACCGAGGTTTACGGCGCGGTGGGCGCGGTCGATGTGCGCGCACTGGCGACAGTGTTTGACGAAGCCTACTACCTGACCGAAAACCCCGATGTCGCGGCGGCGATTGCCGCCGGAACCTACGCGTCCGCCTATGCCCACTATTGGGGGCCTGGCGATATCGAAAACCGCCGCCCGAATGCGTGGTTCGATCCAGCCTACTACAAGGCCGAAAACCCCGATGTCGTGGCCGAAATCCCCGAATTTTTCTACAACGCCTTGCAACACTACCAGATGTTCGGTTACGGCGAGGGGCGTTATCCCTGCACGCTGGCCGAAATGCAGGCCGCGCCCGATGTCCCGCTGGGGGTGTTTTACTGGATCGCGAAGTCTGGCGCTGGCGCATGCAGCTCGGGGCGTTGTCTCACCGAGTGGGAGGTCAGTTACACCGGCGCGCGCCCGCCGCATGTCACCGTGATCGGCGACACCGTGACCGTGACCGCCGACCTGCTCCCAGGGGCGTCCGTGTCCGCCGTGGTCGATCCTGGCGTCTTGACGCTGACGCCCACGCTGATTTGCCCAGCGAGCGCGGATGACGAGCCAGCGCCGGAGCCGTTGGTGCTGTCGCCGATCGCGCTGACGCTGGTCAAGCTGGTTGCCGGATTTGTCGACGACGATGGCGAATACTCGTTGCCGACGCAAGAATATCTGCTCGGTGTCACCGAGCCAGAGTTGGTCGCAGGCGTCGACGGCTTGCTTGCGGACGATACCGTTGTTTGGTCTTCTGCATGGCGCGACTTCTAGCACCGCTCGTCTCGCCAGGAAGTGTTCCTGGGACTGTGAATATTTCTGACATCACCGGGTCGGGGGTTTTATCGCTGCGGGCACAGGTCACCGGCCAATATGGGTCGCTGGCGATGCCGATGCACCAGCCGTTGGCGCTGACGCTGACGATTTGCGTGCCGAATACGCTTCGTCCCTTGGTCTCCTGGGGCTGCGACGTGTTTGGACAGGCGACATTCCCATCCCCTACGCTTGATCGCGTCGTGAGCGTGTCTGGAGGGCGGAATCATTCCGTCGCCGTCGACGTTTATGGCGCCGTGGCTGCTGTCGGCGAGACTGCTGACGGCCAGACCTCGCCGCCGTCAGGGTTGCCTCTCATCAAAGACGTTGTGGCTGGCGGGCATCATTCGCTCGCCCTGTCTCATTCCGGAATCGTCTTCGGCTGGGGCCGCAATACCAGCGGACAGATCGACATCCCAAGAGCCGCAAAAAACAGGATCGCTAAAGTCGCTGCCGGATTCGCGCATTCGTTGGCGTTGACGACCGCAGGCGAGGTCATCGGGTGGGGCGATAACGTCTATGGACAAGCGACGCCACCGCCTGAGGCGCAGTCCGGCGTGATCGATATTGCCGCAGGTTACGGATTTTCTCTGGCGCTGAAGAGCGACAAAACACTCGTCGCTTGGGGGTCGAATCAGTTTGGCGTCACGACGCTTCCGAGCGGGCTAAACGGAACGGTCGAGCAGATTTCCGCTGGAAATTTGCATGTCCTCGCACGCACGACCAGCGGCGTCGTCGCTTGGGGGTACAACAACTACGGTCAGACCGACATACCATCCGCCGCGCTCTCGGCGGTCGACATCTCGGCTGGCGATTATTTCTCGCTCGCGGTGGTGAACACCGGCAGCGTCGTCGCCTGGGGGCGCTCGAATTTCAGTCAGACCGTTCCCGCTCCAGCAAGTGCCCTTTCAACCCACCACGTTGTCGCAGGCGGCGCGCATGCGTTTGCATTGCTGCGCGTCGAGTCAGACGAATGAATAAAACCAGCGGCGTTTGCGCCATTACAACATCGTTTTACGATGCCATCTTTGTCAATGGCCGTGCGACGTTTTCCCAGCTTTGGATTCCCAACGCGGCGGGGTCTTTTGTCCGCACGGAAACGAACAACGTCGATGTCGAGGGGAATGTTCTCATTAGTTCGTCCTGCGATTTCTATTTTTATGTGCTCGGCACCGAGCTGTACTCGTCAAATTTTACCTGGGCCGTCGAAGCGGTGGCGATGACGGCGTTCGACTTGTACGGATCCTTGGCGCCTGGAGATCCGAGCGCGCAAGTTTCGTGCGTCAAGACATCCGCGATAACGCCGGTCGCTGTCTCCGGCGGACGCACGATCCAGGCGATCAAGTTTCTCTGGTTTCCGTCGCGCGACGGGAGGACGCTGCACCATCGGCTTGCAATCACAATTGCGAAAGCCGGATCTGAAGCTGAAACGATCGACAGCATCGTCTATGGGCTATTGGTCGGCGTGACCAATGCGGTAAACGAGCGAGAGAACGTTGTTTATCACACCCTGGAACAGTTTTCGGCGGGGTGGGATTACCAGACAGCCGGACTGATGTCGGGCGACTGGACGCTTGATGCAGGGATCAATTACGAAATGACCCGTAAAAGCGTGTTTCCGAATCTCGTTCAAGGGTTTCTGCACCTAGACTGGTCGCTAACGAACGCGACGGCGAACTCGAACACCAGTTGTTCGCTAGGCGCAGGCGGCGTTGCGCGCTTTTGGGCGCTAGAGCCTCTGCCAGAAGCGCGGCTAGGGAGCCTCGTTTTCACGGTCGTTTCAGGAACGGTCATGGCGGGACTGGGATACAACAACACCGCAAACGCGATTGACACGTTAGTTTCCGGGAGTTTCGGGCCTGGAACGCATCGCCTCCAAGCGACGACCAACACCACAGCCAACTGTCTGTTTGTGCAGTTTTTCAGCGCCTCGTCAGCGAGTGTTAGCAACGTCTCCTGGCAAGCCGTACCGGATGCGCAGTACGTCGCGCCAGACGGCTCACGACTCAGCCACGGCGATTGGTGGAATGGCCTGAGGATTTACGGATCCGGATTAGCTGGTAAACGGCTGATGCGTATTTTTGATCAGCCGATGGACGTATCACGCTCGCTCGCTGTCGCTGTCTGGCTGCGCCAACTCGATAACTCCGAGTATGTCAATACGTTTCGCTTCGTCTACCGCGTGGGCGGGGCCGACATCTACAGCCGACCGATGAGTCTTTGGTTGGATTGGAACGAACGCTATCCGAATAATCCGCAACGATTTAACTACTGGGGGGATGGTCAGGGCAATCGCATCAACGCATTAGCGCATACTGTTAGACAATCCGTACTGCGGCCCCAATGATTTGAGTCTTTAGAATCTTGGGGAGATCTCGCCGATGTGCGACTTGAGTGTGGAGCGATCGATTGCGCACCATTTTGCCCCGCTGGACGAGCCGCGCAGCGCGATCCAACGACGGCACCTCTTAAGTGAGATGATCGTGATCACCATCGCGGCGTCCTTCAGTGGCGCCGACGGTTGGGTGGGTGTCGAGACGTTCGGACAGGCCAAGGAGGCGTGGCTGCGCACGTTTCTGAAACTGCCCGCGGGCATTCCGTCGCACGACACCTTCGGGCGGGTGTTTGCGCTCATCGATCCCGCACAGTTTGCCGCCTGCTTTCGCCAATGGAGCGCGTCGGTGGCCGAACTGATCCCCGAAGAGATCATTGCCGTCGATGGCAAGACCCTGCGCCGCTCCCACAGCCGCGGCAAGGGCTTGGCGGCGTTGCACCTGGTCAGTGCCTGGGCGACGGCCAATCGGGTGGTGCTCGGACAGGTCGCCACCGACGCCAAATCCAATGAGATCACGGCCATTCCACGTCTGCTGGAGTGGCTGAAGCTGGAGGGCTGCATCGTCACCATCGACGCCATGGGCTGCCAGACCAAGATTGCCGCGCAGATCATCCACCAGGGAGGGGACTATGTGCTCGCGCTCAAAGGCAACCAGGAAACGCTGGCCGCCGAGGTCGAGGAGGCGTTCATCGACGCCGACGCCAGAGGCTACGCCGGTGTCGATTCGGCATTCCTCGAAACCGTCGAGCGAGGGCATGGTCGTCTCGAAACCCGTCGCTACCAAACCTTGGGCGATCTTTCCGGCGTGCCGCACAGCGCCTCGTGGGAGGCAATGAACATGATCGGCATGGTTGAATCGCGCCGTGAGGTCGCCGGCAAGGTCTCGGTCGAGACCCGCTATTTCATTGGCAGCATCGGCACCAGCGCCGCGCGCTTTGCCCACGCAGTACGCGGTCACTGGGGCATCGAAAACGGGTTGCATTGGAATCTCGATATCGCCTTTCGTGAGGATGAGTGCCGTGTCCGCGATCCGGTGGCGCGCGAGAATCTTGCCGTCCTGCGTCACCTCGCCCTCTCGCGCCTCAAGAATGACGGCACCAAGCTCGGCATCCAGAACAAACGCTTGAAAGCCGGTTGGGACGAGTCCTACCTGTCGAAATTGCTCTTCGAGTCGCCTCAGAGGAAGGGCGACGCTGATACATCGGTACCCGCTAATGTTAGCAGCGCTTGATGCGATTGCCCTGGGGGGATGGTCGATATGTCGAGTTTCTGCCTGAAGGGATCACACAACTCGAAGGGATCGGGATCGAAATTTTGACCAATGCCGCCTTCGATTGGCATCTTGAGAATTTGTTCTTTTATACGCAAAAAACGGATACACCTGGAGCTGGAACCTTTCAACTCAAGAAGATTGGGACACCAGTCCCGCATGCCAGACAACGGACGACGGCACTTGGAAGTTATGCGTCTGTGACGCTTCCTCGCGTCAGCAATGTGACAGATCGCGTTCGTATCGTGTTTGCCCCTGTCCAGTATTGCAGCACCGACAAAGACACTGGCGTTGAGACGTGCTGGATCGTCATGGAGCTGCAAAAATCACCGCTAAGCGTCACCTCGATCCCTGTCGATGCAGAAGTCTGGGTTTACGACTATGAGACGATCACGGCAACCCTCGCAGACAATTTCGAGGATTTTGGCGGGCACGCAATATCGAACATTGAATTTCCAGAGACGACACTGTTCGTTAAATCGGTGCAGTCGGTTGAGAATGTCGGTGGCGAGCCAGAGGCGTATCGGATTCTTCGCTATAACAGTGAAGATAAAGCCGTCACTATCGATGTATCGTCTCGAACGTTGACGAGTTTTGAGCAAATCAAAATCGTCATCGTCAAAAAATTACTGATCGACCCTGAAAATTACACGATAACGACAAGCCTATCGGGGAAGGTGGTGGTGGCCTGGACGGATAACGCCTGGACATCTGCAAACAGCGGGAAGACGTTTCGTTGCACATATCCTGTTTCTGGGCGAAGTGATTCGGTATGCTCGTTGGCGTTGATTGGCGATAGGCAAGTTCGCGATGTGTCGCTTAACGCCGCGAATGTTGACGAAAACAGCCCTGGTGTCGCCATTTTTTCGCGAATCGTGATGCTAGAGCAAGATAACACGGTCGGACGCGGGCAAATGACCATCTGCCCGATTCGCGATGGCTACGGGTCGCACGACGGCGCGCTTCAGGAGATGTATCTCGACACGCTCAAGATGGCCACGACGACCCGCCAGATCCAGTTTACCGAGACGCCGATGCACTGGGGAACGACTCCCCATATCTCGTTTGGCGGCGAGCTGATGGCGGACGAACCGCTGCATTACATGGGTGTCGTGACCGACAAACTCACGCAGGGTAACGTGACCAATATCATTGTTGCTGGCGGTGGGTTGAACGCGGCGAAAGTTAGGATGACCGACTATTGGTGGGGATGGGGAAACGCCGTGCACGATAGCGGCGTGAGTTATATTGACGTGATGCGAACAGGAATCAGAAAAGATATTTCTCAGTCGGTTTTGGCGCAACGACTAAGTCAATTTAACTATTTTATCGAAGTGACGATTTTTAACAGCAAGTGGTTAAGAATCAATCAAAATCACATTGGGATAGGGCCGGATGGTGCAATCCGGTTTGGACGCTCTTGGTATTACGAAATGGCGGACGGCGTCGCGTATCGTTCGATCAATCGCGCCGTGCATGATTTTTCGCCAGCCTACTATGACCCGATTGTTGAGGACGGAAACGCTTACGACTATCAATATCACTATTTGACAAACTACCCAGGATTTTGGACATGCACGACGCTCGGAGCAAGATGGGGCGGGGATGTTGTTACGATACTCGATCAGTGGCTAACGCTGGCCGGGCTTTATGCTGATCAATACGACTGTGCCGGAGTTATCTGCTCCGAGTTGATTGTCGGATATAAGTATTCGTATTCGCCAAACGACCTTATCCTCTACAACGAATGGCGACAGGCAAGCGGACTCTCCGCGCTGATCGAGTTTGCCCGCAAGGCGAACGGAGATTACGACTGCGACGACGAGACGCTGTGGTCATGGAAGGTCTGGCAGACCAACTATGCGCTCGGCTTGATGGCTGACATGCTCCACGCGCACGGTAAACTGCTTGGAGCAAGCGTCGAGGTCGACTCGTTCGTCTCCATGCAAAATAAAGACTCTCCTGCTTGGGACGGGATAAACAAGTTTCGCGGGGCGGATGGGGCCTGGTACACCCGCGATCTGTCGAAAAACAGCCGTCGCTACGGCCAGGATTACGCAGCAATGCTTCAAGACGGGCGCGCCGACTTCCTCTATGCCTGGTTATATTACCGCTACAGCCCGGAGCCGTGGTGGCGGGAGAAGCCAGACACGGTCGACGACTTCATCGAGGCCTATCCGCATCTGCGCGAGCGGATGATGGTTTCAATTGGACTCTATCCAAGCTCGAACCCTCCCGACTCCGTCGAAGAAGTCGAGGAATACATTGGGAAGCTGTCACAGGCTGGCTATCAGGTCGCTTACCCAGGATGGCCGCGCGTGATCACGACGGAGAAATATCAGCCGATCTGGGACTGGTTTTCCGACTACACCCCGGAAGCGGTCGGCGCCGGGGCGTTGGCGCTAAATCCCAAGCATTGCGGGGCGATGCCGTTTTACCTCGCTCAGGGGACGGCGTCCATCGCCTTCTCGGGATCACGTGTGGCCGGATACGAAACCCGGTCGGCAAACGGCGTCCCGTCCGGTGGCGGCGCGGTCGATGGGGCGGTCACGCTGACGTTCGGGCCGGGCGGGGCGGTGATTGAAACGCCGGAGGTGTCGTGAGGTAGCGAAACCGGCCGCTTACGCTGTCTCAAATCAAGTTGCGCCATGTCTCAAATCAAGTTGCGCGCTACATGAAGCGCAAAAAATCACAAATCCGCCAAGTGCCAAAACATTTGCGAAATGGTGCCAAATGGCGCGCGCCGCTACAGTCGAAAACAGGCCAAACGCTGCTGAAATGTTACCCCCAGCGTTACCCGGAAGGCGATTAGGAAAGAAAAAAGGGGTTAGCCGATGAAGCTAACCCCTTCTTTTTATTGGCTCCCTGGGACGGGCTCGAACCGCCGACCTAGTGATTAACAGTCACCCGCTCTACCGACTGAGCTACCAGGGAATGTTGCGAGCTGGAAATTCTAGTGATCTTCCGTTTGCGAGTCAAGATCCATGTAACAGCATTTCCAGTACTCCCTGGACCATCCACGTCCTTCGCTGACGATTGGATTTCCGACTTGCGTGACGCATCTTGTCTATCCGCTCAGTGGAAATATCCGAGCGCTTCGTTTGAGTTACACCCCGGTTCCGAATAACGCTCGACCCGACTGCAATGCTGGAACAAGTCGACTCGGTGTCGGTGGCTCGCCAGTTCGGGATGGATGCGGGCGTTGTGGTGGCGCGGACGCTGGACGCACCGCCGGCATAGTGACACGCGCGTCCCAGGCCGTGCCGCTGTGCCGCGAGTCGATGCGTCCCCTGTTCGGGCGTAAACTGTTGCTCGACCGACCATCGCGAACAACACAGGTGACGAATCGATGAACGAATTGAACAAAACGGAAGCGTTGGCCCAATCGGTTCTCGGCAAGGAACTCGATGCGACCGAATGTCAGGCGCTGGCGGAACGGATGGGCGTGCTGTCGCTGTCGCCCGGCGAGACGCTGGTGCGCGAGGGCGAGGATCGTCGCACGCTTTTCGTGCTGGCGGCGGGCCGCCTGTGCGTCTGCAAATCGGTCGGCGGCGAAGAGGAAACCGTCTATCAGATGCGCCCCGGCGAATGCTCGGGCACGCGCGCCTTCATCGACGGCTCTACCCGCAAGGCGGCCCTGCGCGCCGAGGGCGAGAGCCGCGTCCTGACCCTGGAGCCAGAGGACTTCGACGCCCTGGTCGAGACCCATCCGAGGCTCGTCTACAAGGTGATGCGCGCCATCTTCCGGATCACCCACGGCAACCTGATGCGGATGAATCTGGAGAGCGCGGAGATGCGCAATTACATGCTCAGGACGGGCGGGCGCTATTGAGCGGGTAAGCGGGTAAAAGCGCATCCCCGGGCACCCCCGTACTCCGGGATGGCCGAGTGGCGCTCGGCTTTCCCGCTCCGACCGATCAGGCGCAAAGCCGAGTGCAACTCGGCGATCCCAGACGTCTCCAGGCAGCCGTAGCGCGACGCGTCAGTCGTTCTCATACTGGCGTTATCCGCCATCGTAGGAGCCCGCTTGCGGGCGACATGACTTGCTGATCCGCCGCGATATGCAGCAGGAACTGGTGGCGCTGCAAAGCCGGCTGCAAAAGACCATCCTCTTCATCACCCACGATCTCGACGAGGCGCTCTTTCTCGGCAACCGCATCGTCCTGATGAAGGACGCAGGGCAATCGCATCAACGCATTAGCGCATACTGTTAGACAATCCGTACTGCGGCCCCAATGATTTGAGTCTTTAGAATCTTGGGGAGATCTCGCCGATGTGCGACTTGAGTGTGGAGCGATCGATTGCGCACCATTTTGCCCCGCTGGACGAGCCGCGCAGCGCGATCCAACGACGGCACCTCTTAAGTGAGATGATCGTGATCACCATCGCGGCGTCCTTCAGTGGCGCCGACGGTTGGGTGGGTGTCGAGACGTTCGGACAGGCCAAGGAGGCGTGGCTGCGCACGTTTCTGAAACTGCCCGCGGGCATTCCGTCGCACGACACCTTCGGGCGGGTGTTTGCGCTCATCGATCCCGCACAGTTTGCCGCCTGCTTTCGCCAATGGAGCGCGTCGGTGGCCGAACTGATCCCCGAAGAGATCATTGCCGTCGATGGCAAGACCCTGCGCCGCTCCCACAGCCGCGGCAAGGGCTTGGCGGCGTTGCACCTGGTCAGTGCCTGGGCGACGGCCAATCGGGTGGTGCTCGGACAGGTCGCCACCGACGCCAAATCCAATGAGATCACGGCCATTCCACGTCTGCTGGAGTGGCTGAAGCTGGAGGGCTGCATCGTCACCATCGACGCCATGGGCTGCCAGACCAAGATTGCCGCGCAGATCATCCACCAGGGAGGGGACTATGTGCTCGCGCTCAAAGGCAACCAGGAAACGCTGGCCGCCGAGGTCGAGGAGGCGTTCATCGACGCCGACGCCAGAGGCTACGCCGGTGTCGATTCGGCATTCCTCGAAACCGTCGAGCGAGGGCATGGTCGTCTCGAAACCCGTCGCTACCAAACCTTGGGCGATCTTTCCGGCGTGCCGCACAGCGCCTCGTGGGAGGCAATGAACATGATCGGCATGGTTGAATCGCGCCGTGAGGTCGCCGGCAAGGTCTCGGTCGAGACCCGCTATTTCATTGGCAGCATCGGCACCAGCGCCGCGCGCTTTGCCCACGCAGTACGCGGTCACTGGGGCATCGAAAACGGGTTGCATTGGAATCTCGATATCGCCTTTCGTGAGGATGAGTGCCGTGTCCGCGATCCGGTGGCGCGCGAGAATCTTGCCGTCCTGCGTCACCTCGCCCTCTCGCGCCTCAAGAATGACGGCACCAAGCTCGGCATCCAGAACAAACGCTTGAAAGCCGGTTGGGACGAGTCCTACCTGTCGAAATTGCTCTTCGAGTCGCCTCAGAGGAAGGGCGACGCTGATACATCGGTACCCGCTAATGTTAGCAGCGCTTGATGCGATTGCCCTGATGAAGGACGCCCGGATCGAGCAGGTCGGCACCGCCGAGGAGATTCTCTCGAATCCCGCCACTGCCTATGTCGAGCGCTTCGTCGCCGAGGTCGACAAGACCAAGCTCCTAACCGCCAGTGCGGCGATGCGCAAGACACGCATCGTCGCCTTCGTCAGCGACGGACCGCAGACCGTTCTGCGCAAGATGGAGGACGAGGTCAGCATCGGCGGCGCCCTGCGCGCCAACTATGTGCTCGGTAGCTACCAGGGGCTCGACAATGGCCGAATCGCGGCGGCAACGTCGAACTCGAAACCTTCCGCATCAATCTGGCGCTGGATTACAACAACGTCATCGGCAAGCTGGTATCCCGCCGGCGGCAGCGAGAAGTACAACTTCCTGCATACCGGCTGGCTCGGCTACCGCTTCGCCGACGACAGCGAAATTCAGGTGGGCGTCAACCGGGCGCCCTTCGGTCCCGACGCCTATGGCATCTCGCAGAGCGGGTTCTTCGACCAGCACTACGATGTCGGTCTGGCCGACGACATGGATCTCGGCATCAAATACAGCACCAGCATCGATAACTGGACACTGGATGTTGCCTATTACGCGGCCAGCGAGGGCAGTTATTTCGGGCGCAGCACTCGCCAGTGCCCGCTATAGCTACGATGCCGTGCGCTGGACCGAGTCGGTGGACGAGCATGGCAACGTCAGCTTCGGTGGCGCCAACAATGGCTATGACGAACGCAACCAGTTCAACGCCCGCGCGTTCCCACGGAGATCGGGGCCTCGCTGCAATACGGCCAACTCTAAGGGGTAACGCGTCGATGACGGCAGCCACTGGGCCACCTCCGCGCACATGGTCAATCGTCTCGACAACTGGACCCTGGCGACCCAGTTGACCAGCTACGAGTACGATATCGACAGCGACAACCCCTGGGGCATCGATACCCATGATTCCCATGGGCGCTTTCGATTTCGCCTGGCCGGTCGCCGCCAAGGCCTGCATCCCGACCGTGTCGCTGAGCGACAAGGTCGAGACGCCGCACATTCCCTGGTTCGACTCCGTGCTGCCCTATGTGGAGTACAGCAGCATCGTCAAGGACGAGGACGCATTCAACAACAGCGATATGTTCGTCGTCGGCGCGGCCTGGGCGCGTGGAGGCTGGAACATCTATAGCGATCTGGCCTATTCCAACGGCAACGACTTCGTCGGCAACGAGGCAGTGCATGGCGGGGTCGACAACTTTGGCGTCAATGGCAACGATGAGTGGAACTACCGGTTTAACCTGAATCTCGGTTATTACTTCTGATCGTTGGTTGCGCCTCCTCTTCCCGGAGGGGGCGCAGGCAGGGCCTGGGTCAAGGGCGACTCGCAAACGATCACCGTTGCCGCGTGCCTGCCAACGTCGCCCGCAAGCGGGCTCCTACTGCACGGACAAGGTCGGCAACCGAGGCATCAAGAACGATGCTGACACGACGAAGCGCCTCCACTCCTCGCGATCCGATTACACTATCCTTCGGTCGGACGCGGCGCCGAGTGCAACTCGGCGATCCCAGAAAAACGCTTCGCCGCCGCTGTCGATAAAGGGTCGATCGCTCACAACGGGATGCGCGTCAGTCCTCAAACTCAACCAACTCCATTCTCTTCCGGAGGACAACATGCAAAGACGTGATTTCCTGAAATCCGCGAGTGTCGGCGCCGTGGCGGCGGGTCTGGCGATGCCGGCCCGCGCCGCGACCGAATCCCCGGCGATCAAATGGCGCATGGCGTCGAGCTTCCCGAAAAGCCTGGACACCATCTACGGCGGTGCCGAGACGCTGGCCAAGCGGGTGGCCGAACTGACGGACGGACGCTTCGAGATTCGGGTCTTCGCGGGCGGCGAACTGGTGCCGGCCTTCGGCGTCCTGGATGCGGTACAGCAGAACACCATCGAGTGCGGTCACACCGCCTCCTATTATTACTACGGCAAGAACAAAGCGCTGGCGCTTGAAACCACCTGGCCGTTCGGGCTGAACACCCGCCAGATGACCGCCTGGGTCCATGAAGGCGGCGGGATGGAACTGCTGCGCGCCATGTTCGCGGAATACGGCATCGTCCAATTCCCCGGCGGCAGCACCGGCGCTCAGATGGGCGGCTGGTTTCGCAAGGAGATCAACACGCTCGCGGATCTTCAGGGGCTGAAGATCCGCATCCCTGGATTCGGCGCCGAGATCTTTTCGCGGATGGGCGCGGTGCCGCAGTCACTGCCCGGCGGCGAGATCTATCCGGCCCTGGAGCGCGGGGCCATCGATGCCGCCGAGTGGACCGTGCCTTACGACGACGAAAAGCTCGGTTTCCACAAAGTCGCCAAGTATTACTATTACCCTGGCTGGTGGGAGCCGGGCACCCATCTCGTCTTTTATGTCAACAAGGCGCAATGGGAGTCGCTGCCGACAAGCTATCGCGCCGCCTTCGAGGTCGCCTCCCGCGAGGCGCATCTGACGATGCTCGCCGCCTATGACGCCAAGAATCCCCCCGCACTGCAACGTCTGATGCGCGACGGCGCCGAGTTGCGACGCTTCCCGGACGATGTGCTGCTCAAGTCCTACG
Source organism: Thiocystis violascens DSM 198 (assembly GCF_000227745.2). Taxonomy (NCBI): domain Bacteria; kingdom Pseudomonadati; phylum Pseudomonadota; class Gammaproteobacteria; order Chromatiales; family Chromatiaceae; genus Thiocystis; species Thiocystis violascens. Next base: position 3,881,683 of record NC_018012.1, read on the forward strand.
AGATCGCCCAGGAGATCTACGCGGAAGAATCCGCCCGAAATCCCACCTTCAAGACGCTCTACGAATCCATGCTCGCCTTTCAGCAGAGTTCCGATGCCTGGTGGAACGTCGCCGAATCCTCCATGGCAAACTTCATGCGAGCGGTGCAGCGGCGGAAATAGTCGGACGCGGGCTCGCCGACGGACGCTAGCATCAGGGCGCGCCATCGCCCGGCGGCGTTTCGAACAGCCCACCGAAATCGTCGTTGTCCAGCAGGCTGGAGCCTCCCTGATCCGGCAGCGTGACCTCCGCCGGGGTGAGTTTGGACGTGGGGCTATCCAGCCCCCAACTCACCAGTTGGGGGAAGGCGATGATGAGGATGACCATCAGCACCTGAAGTCCGAGAAAAGGAACCGCCCCCCAGTAGATGTCGGCGGTACGGATCTGGGGCGGGGCGACCGAGCGCAGATAGAAGAGCGCGAAACCGAAGGGCGGGTGCATGAAGCTGGTCTGCATGTTGACCGCGAGCAGCACCCCGAACCACACCAGATCGATCCCGAAGGCCGCCGCCACCGGCGCCAGTAGCGGCAGGACGATGAAGGCGATCTCGAAAAAATCGAGAAAGAAGGCCAGCAGAAAGACCAGCAGGTTGACGAAGACCAGAAACCCCAGCGCCCCGCCGGGGAGTCCGGTCAGCAGATGTTCCACCCAGAGATCCCCGTCCACGCCCCGGAAGGTGAGACTGAAAACGCTGGAGCCGATGAGGATGAAGACGACGAAACTGGTGATTTTGGCCGCGGTCGTCATCGACTGGCGCAGCATGTCGAGCGTGAGCCGGCCTTTCGCGGCGGCCAGCAGCAGCGCGCCCACCGCGCCCATGGCGCCGCCCTCGGTGGGCGTGGCCCAGCCGATGAAGATGGTTCCCAGCACCAGAAAGATGAGCGCCAGCGGCGGAATCAGTGCGATCGCCACCCGCCAGGCCAGCGCGCGGCCACGCAGGGTGCGGGCCTCGACCGGCAGGGCCGGGGCATACTGAGGCCGCCACAGTGTGATGCCGAAGACATAGAGCAGATAAAACCCAGTAAGCAGTAGTCCCGGCAGCAGCGCGCCCTTGTACATATCGCCCACGGAGCGCCCGAGCACGTCGGCCATGACGATCAGCACCAGCGATGGCGGGATGATTTGCGCCAGGGTGCCGCTGGCGGCGATGACCCCGGTCGCCAGCGGTTTGTGGTAGCCGTAGCGCAGCATGATGGGCAGCGAGATCAGCCCCATGGCGATCACCGAGGCGGCCACCACGCCGGTGGTCGCGGCCAGCAGCGCCCCGACGACGATGACCGCGTAGGCAAGTCCGCCGCGGATACCGCCGAAGATCTGCCCGACCGTCTCCAGCAGATCCTCGGCCATGCCGCTACGTTCCAGTACCAGCCCCATGAAGGTGAAGAAGGGGATGGCGAGCAGAATCTCGTTGCGCATGATGCCGAAGACGCGATCCGGCAGCGCCTGCAAGAGTGCCGGGGTGAGCATGCCGAGTTCGATCCCGATCAGGCCGAACAGCATGCCCACCGCCGCGAGCGAGAAGGCGACCGGATAGCCGATCAGCAGAAAGAGCACCAGCGCCGCGAACATGATGGGCGCCAGATTGGCGGCAAGCCAGGCTTCCATGTCAGTGACCTCCCTTGTGGTCCGGCAGCGGCCGGTGTCCGGTCAGGGCGGCGATGCCCTTGATAACCTCGGACAGTCCCTGCGCGCCGAGCAGGGCGAAACCGACCGGGATCGCCAGCTTCATCGGCCACCAGAGCAGTCCGCCGGGGTTCATGGATAATTCGTTCTGATGGAAGGAAATCAGAAAATAACCCCAGGCATCGACCACGATCAGCAGACAGACCGGCAGCAGAAACAGCAGCCCGCCAAGGATGTCGATCCCCACCCGCCAGCGCGGCGGCAGGCGGCCATAGAGAATATCCACCCGCACATGTCCCTGTTCCTGGAGCGTCCAGGGGGCGCACAGCAGGAACACCAGCCCGAACAGAAACCACTGCGCCTCGATCATGGCGTTCGAGCCCCAGTCCAGCAGATAACGCAGGGTCGCGGTCAGTGCGCTCAACAGCACGGTGGCGAGAATCAGCCAGACGGTGGCACGCCCAAGTCGGCGATTGAAGGTGTCGATAATGGCCGAGAGGCGCAGCAGCGTTTCCATTCGGAAGCCTCGCAAAGGTGTCGTTAGGCCGACCGTCCACCCCAAGGCAGCATCCGCTCCAGCGACCCGTCGCGGCGGACGTATTGATGCCAAAGCGCGGCGGCGACATGCAGACCGACCAACACGTAGAGGAAGATCTCCATGGGCTCGCCGTGAAGAATGTGCATCATGTCGTTGAGCCAGGGCGATTCACCGATGATCGATGGGATCGGGGTACCGAAGAACTCCGCCACGCGGCCCTTGGAAACGACTCGCAGGTAGCCAAAAATCGGGATCAGCAGCGTCGCGAGATTCAGCGCCAGATGCGTCAGCCTGGCGGCGGCGAGCGTCCACTGGGGACCATCGATCAGTGCCGGTTGCGGACTGATCCGAGTCCAGAGAATGCGTGCGATCGTCACCAGGAACAGCAGGATGCCAAGCGAGATGTGCAGCTTGATCGACGAGACGCGGAGGTCGGATGGATCGGGCGCGCCTTGATGCAGGGTATTGGTGACGATGAGACCGATGATCAGTGCCACCACCAGCCAGTGAAAAAGCTGGGACAGCAGATTGTAACGTTGCAAGGTCGGATTCTGGTTCATGACAGGATAGATTCACCGCAGTTTGAAAGGGCCTTTATGCTCGCACAGAAAGCGGCGGAACAGAACGACCCCACACAACGACGAAACGGCGTCTTGATCGCCAGGGCGCCACGGCAGATAGTAGCGGCCTGTCGTTGGCGAACGGATCGATCGACACCATGAGCGAACTTATGCCACCGCGACCGGACGGGGCACCACCGGAAATGACGCGACAAGCCGGCAATCCGCCCCGGTCGCCACGCACCTCCCCAAAGAGCGCGAACGCCCGCCCTAAACCCGTCGGGCACAAGCATGCCAAACGCGCGGCGCGGGCACGCTTGCCGAGATCCAAGCGCGCCCCGCCCGGCCTGGCCGCCGGCATCGAATATCATGAGCTGCTTCAGACCCCGCCCGACCATCCGGCACGGGTCTTCTGCACCGATTACAGCCCGGAGCGGATCCAGTCCCAGGAGGTCACCGACATCGCCGCCTTCCTTGCCGTCCACCGTCCGGCCTGGTCGCAGGTGCGCTGGATTCATGTCGAGGGGTTGCGGGATCAAGGCGTCATCCGCGCCATCGCCGAAAAATACCAACTGCATCCCCTGGCCATCGAAGATGTCCTCCATGCCGGCCATCGCCCGAAGCTGGAGGATTTCCCCGCCATCGGCGAACTGCCCGGCCGACTGTTCGTCATCGCGCGCAGTATCCGCTTGACCGAGGATCATCAGATGCTCGCCGAGCAGATCGGTTGCTTTCTTGGCCGCACCACGCTGTTGAGCTTCCAGCAGAATTCCAGTCCAGCCATCGACCAGATTCAGCGGCGGCTCGAAAATCCACTTTCGCGCGTGCGCCAACATGACGCCAGCTTCCTGCTCTACGCCCTGATCGACGCCCTGGTCGACTGCTTCTTCCCCGTGCTCGATGCAAGTTCCGAACGTCTGGAGACAGCCGAGGAGGATGTGCTGACCCAGCCGCAGATGCAGAGTCTGCACGCCATGCATCTTATCAAGCGGGATCTGGTCATGATCCGCCGCGCCGCCTGGCCGATGCGCGAGCTGGTGTCCCAGCTTCAGCGCGAGCGTCACGAGTGTCTCTCCGAGATCGCCCAGACCTATTTCCGGGATGTCCAGGACCACTGCGTCCAGATCATCGACCTGATCGAGACCTACCGCGAGATCGCCAGCGCGGTGACCGAAACTTATGTCTCGGTGGTCTCCAACCGCACCAACGACATCATGAAGGTACTGACCATCATCGGGACGATCTTCATCCCGCTGACCTTCCTGGCCGGCGTCTATGGCATGAACATGCCGATCCCCGAAAATGCCTGGCGGTTCAGCTACCCGGTCTTTTGGGCGGTTTGCCTAGTTATCGCCGGGTTCATGCTGTGGCGCTTCCGGCGCGGCGGCTGGCTTTAATGCCTGGGATTGCCGAGCGCGCCCCGGCGATTCTCAGGATCCGCTTCAGTCACGGGAGATCGATCCAGCATGGCCAACCCTGCCGCATCCGCCCATTCTCGCAACCAGGGCGTGGATTTTCTCCGCGCCATCTGCATTCTCTATGTCGTCGGCTACTGGCATCTGATCCCCTATACTACGGCCCTGCCGGGTTACGCCAACTGGTTTACCGAGGGACTGAAATACGCCGCGCTGGCGACATTCGTCTTCTGTTCCGGTTATCTGCTCGGGCGGCAGGCGATCACGCTCGATCCGCGCGGACTCTGGTCCTTCTACCGGCGCCGTCTGCTGCGCATCTATCCGCTCTATCTGCTGGCTCTGATCCTCTTTGGCGCGTTCGGCATCGCCAGTCAGAAGCAGGTCGTCGATGGCGCCCTGCTGGTCTCGATGTTCAGGCCGCCGGCGATGCCGACCCTGTGGTTCGTCACCATGATCATGGTGTTCTATCTGATCGCGCCTTTGCTGATCCGCTTCGCGCATCGGCCCGCGGTCACCGTCCTCATTGGCGGCGGGCTGCTGATGGCGCTCATCGTCCAGCATCTGTGGATCAGGCACCTCGACCTGCGCATTCTTCTGTATCTGCCGGTCTTCGTGCTGGGCATTCTCTACCAACGCCATGCGTCTCTCGGCACGCTGGCGAAACGGCACGAGTGGATCTTGCTCGGACTGCTGATCCTGCTGCTTCCGCTGAGCGTGACCGGCAACGAATGGTCGCTCCGGGGCACGTTTCTCCTCATGCCCCTGATCCTGGTCAGCGCACCGGCGCTCTTCTTGCTCGCCGATCGTATCGCCGACCGGCTCCATGGTCCGACCATCGAATTTCTCGCCTATGCGAGCTTCGGTCTCTATCTCTTTCATCGGCTAATCTTCAAGGCGGCGATCGCGGTTTTTTATCCGGCAACGGGGTGGGAGCAGGTGTTGTATCTCCTGATGGTGGCGCTGCCGCTCAGCCTCCTGATCGGATATGGTCTCCAGCGAGTTTATGACGGACTGGTTTCCCGCTTGAGCGCCGGACGTCGGATGTGAACCTCCGCTTGACGACCCAGCCGAACTGGCGCGAGACAAGGTGGGGAGGGAGCCGCCCGGGCGTTGACTTGCTGAACGGAAATTCGGTTTTGCGCAAGAAACGCGATCGAGCGCCGGGCGTCATCTTTTGTTCATTTATCGCTGCGATACTGCAACGCCTTACACTCAATCCGAGACGCGCCCTTCCTTCCACTCCTCGTTGCCGGAGGAATTCCATGCTCACAGGCGTTTTGCGGTTTCCCATTGCCGTCGCCGGGACGGTGTCTTTTCTGGTACTGATCTCTCTGTCCGTCAGCGCGGCCGACCAGGAAAATGTCTGTCTCCCCGCCGCGAATCAGGCGCTGGTCCGCTTTACCTATGGATCGGAAAAACAGCCCTGGATCCACGAGGTCACCGAAACCTTCAATCGCCAGGCCCAGAAGACCGCCTCCGGCAAGACCATCTGCGTCAATGCCGTACCCAAGGGATCGGGCGACAGCGTCAACGAGATCAAAAACGGCCAGGCCGGCCCCGGCGAGGTCCACGCGACCAGTCCCGCCTCCGATCTCTATGTGAATCTGATCAACCATGAATTCACCGAAGAGCAGGGAAAGGATCTGCTCAAGGTGGAAGGTTTTCTGGTCTCCTCTCCGGTCGTGATCGCCGCCTGGGAGCCGGTGCTCGCGCGACTCGGCCCGCCGGATCAAATCGGTTGGTCCGAGATCTTCAAGCGTTCCGGCGATGGCGGATTCCGCTACGGCCAGACGAGTCCGGAACAGTCCAACAGCGGGCTCTCGGCGCTGGTGGCGCAGTTCTACGCGGGCGCGGCAAACGAGGCCGGGCGTCCGGTGCCCCGTCTTTCGCTCGCTAGGATCGAGGATCCCAAGGTGCGTGAGTTCGTCGCCAAGGTTCACGAGAGCGTCATCCACTATGGCCGGTCGACGGGCTTCTACGCCGAAAAAATGCGCTCGGGCGGTCCCGAGTATGCGGATACCGTGGTCATCTACGAGAGCGATGTCATCCAGGCCAACAACCATATCCGCGATCAGGGCCTGAAATATCCGAAGCTCGTGGCCATCTATCCCAGAGAAGGCACCTTTGCCACCAATCATCCCTTCACGATCGTCAAGCGCGATTGGGTGGACGCGGACGAGGAGGACGGCGCCAAGCGGTATTTCGCGTATCTGATGGCCCCGGAGACTCAGGCCAAGGCACTGCAATACGGCTTCCGCCCAAGCGTGCCGCTGGATATCGATCCCAAGGTGTACGGGATCGTCTGGAATCCGGACAATGGCGTGCAACCCTTCGACACCGTCCACCGTTTTCTTGCCACCCCGGGCGGCAATGTGATCCAGGCGATCCGGGATGCCTTCCGCGCCATCAAGAACCACTCCCATGTGGTGCTGGTGATCGACCGCTCCGGGAGCATGGACGCCAGACTCTTCGACACGGAACGCGGCATGGAGCGCTCGCGTATGGAGATGGCGGTGGAAAGCGCCAATCTGCTTGCCCAGACGCTCCAGGACAAGGATCGTCTCTCGCTGCTCTTCTACGATTACAAGGTCCAGTATTCCGATCTGACGCCCAAGGGGCAGCCGCTCGCGATGGACGCGGCCGGAAAAGAGCGGCTCGCCGAAACGCTCGCCAAGGTGCGACCCGCCGGTGGAACCGCGATGCGCTCGGCAATCGAAACCGCCTGGCGCGATCTCTGCGAGACCATCAAGAAAAACCCCTCTGACCGCGCGATCCGGCTCATGGTGGTCTTGACCGATGGCGTCGACAATGCCTCCAAGATCTCGGACGCGGATCTGATCCAGCGAATCGGCTTTGCTCTGCCGGATGGGCATGGCGGTTATCTCGGTGATGCCGCCTGCAAGATTCCGGTCTTTGGCATCGCCTTCGGCGGAGAGGCGGACGATTCCTCGCTCAAGGCCATCGGCAACGCGGCGGGTGGTGAGACGCGGCGGGGCGATTCTGCGGAGATTCGGGAAATTTTCAAGCGTTTCAGTGATCTTCTTTAAACCGCGTCCAGAGTGATATGCATCATTTTCATTTAGTGTTTAACTTCGAGGATTTCTGCGGCATCGGTGGAAACGCGGTTTAAAACGCGTGGGAGCGGAAAAATCCTAGACAACCAGTACCATGCGGGTGGCGGCCCGCCGCCGACGCCCATTTTCTCATGAGCGCCCTAAAGCCTGGAGGCCACGACATGTTGCCTGCCCTGCATCCTTCCCGGATCGAAAACCCGGCCGGGTTTCGTCATGCCCCGTTTGCCCGTCTCATCTTCCCTGTCTTGTTCCTGATCGGCGGACTGTTCGCAACGCCCATGCTCCCGGCAGCCGAGAAGCTGTTCGACTTCGGCGATCTCAACGTGGATCTCTCAAAGGTCCAGGCCAAGCCCGGAGCGGCCGAGGCGGCCAAGCAATCTCCGGCCCAGCAGATGCCGAGCACCCCCGAGAGTCCCGCGCCAGCGGTGCTGCCCCGCGACGGCCAGGAATCCATCGGCGAGACGGTTCGCTCCCAGGCGATCAAGGTCAAGACGGTCGAGGTGCCTGCGGGCAAGACCGCGCAGCAGGCCATCGTCTATCCAGTGCCCGAGAATCGCTCGGTGATCGAGGTCAAGATCGCGGCGGGTTCGGAGAAAAAAGACTGGCTAGAGGAAGCGGCGCGCCGTTTCATGGCGGATCCCGCCCTGCGCCAACTGGACGGTAAACCCATCCGGCTAGTGATCGATAAGATCGGCTCCACGGAGTCCGCCAGTCTGCTGATCGAGGGCAAGACCCTGCATGGGGGGCGGAACGAATACCAGGTCTGGGCGCCCGCCTCCAGCATCTTCCGGGGCCTGGTGGAGGATGCCTTCACCGGCGGCAAACTCTTCGAAACCGACGAATCGATTGCCCGCAGCCCCATGGTCTTCGTCACCTGGGAGCCGGTCCAGCAGGCCATCGACCAGAAGATCCAGAAGTCGATGAGCTTCGACACCATCACCGAGCTGTTTTCCAGGGAACTGGGCGGCGAGACCATCGACCCCAATGGACGCAACTTTCAGTTCGGCTTCACCCGGCCTCGGGACTCCAACAGCGGTGCCGTTGCCCTGATCGCCATGGCCTATGAGTTCTTCGCCAAGGATCGCGGCCGTTACAGAATCCGGCTGGAAGATCTACAGAACCCCGACTTCCAGGCCTATCTTGCCTTTATCAAATATATGTCGGATCAGACCAAGGACAGCACCGGCAAGCTCGCCGAACCGATGATGCAGGCGGGCTATGGCGGACAGCCGCTCTCCTCGGTCTATGTCTACGAAAATCTGGGCGTGAAGCTCGCGTTCATTCGCCGGGTCAACGACCCCAATGGAGCCAGGCCCATCATTCGTTACCCCAAGTACAATCTCATTTCTGATCACCCCTATTACACGCTTCGGCACGGCAATTCCAGGGAGCAGGTCGAGGCGGCACGCCGCTTCAAGGACTACCTGCTGACCCGCGACATTCAGCTTCTGGCATTGCAGCGCGAGGGCTTCCGCCCGGTCAGCACCGAGATTTCCAATCAGGAGATGAGCGAGGTGCTAGGAGATTTCGTTGATGCCCACGGGCTGGTTCCGGACCTGATCAAGGCTTCGCAGATCCTCATTCCAGCCCAGAGCGGCGAGGTCATCATGGCGCTCATCCGTACCTATCAGGAGTTGGGGGATCCGGTCGGGCCGAATTTCTGACGAGCGTTGCGCCGCTTGCTTCCAGCCATCCGCTGGAGCATCGGCGAACGCGGTGCCGGGACAGGGAACCGTGGCTGGAATCGCTTATTCAAACATCAATCGTTTCAACCGCGTTCGCTCCAAAGGTCACGAATTTCCGCCAGGATCGGGAACCTTCGAAATGACCCTGGATCGTTCCGGACGCGATCACATTCTGGAGACTTTCATGATCGACAAGCGCCCGCTGAAATCCACCTTGTTTGCCGGTTTGTTCGCACTGCTCGCGACCGCGCCCATGCTCCAGGCCGCTGGCTTCGGCGATTTTCTCAAGCAGATGGGAGGCTTTTCCTTTGGCGGAACCGAATTCGATCCCCAGGAGATGGCAGGCAACCAGAAAAACTGGGCCGATCGCGAGCGTTGGGTCAAGGAGGCGCTGGATCACGCCTATCAGGCGCTGGCGCGTTCGGATACCGATGTGAATCTGTTCGACTTCCAGAACTATTACAACGTCCTGGGTATTCAATGGAACCCTGAGTATCTCACCGACCCCGCCAATATCGGTAACCTCAACGCCTATGCCACCTTCACCGAGTATCTCTCGCGTTATCTCAAGGTGAAACAGGATCTGATCACCAAGCTCGCCGAGTTGAACCGGCACTATGCCGTGCTGAAACAGGTGGATCCGCGCCAACTGACAGGGCCATTCCAACTCAACACGGGCGCCCAGCCCCAATCCTATACGCAACAGGCCGCCAGTTCGGTGGACGCCACCGCTCACCAGGCCGCACTCGCCACCTCTGCCGGCGCGGTGGAGAAATACACCGCCGAGCTCAACCGGGCCATCGACTATGGGATCAAACTGGAGAGCCACTTCAAGCAGGCCGCCGGTATTCCTTAGAGGGTGTAGACAAAATCAAACCGTTGTGGTCAACCGCCGCAGCAGGATGCGCGCCTCCGCCAGCCAAACCCAGGTTTCGGAGACCGCTGGCAGACGGTCATGATGCATGATCAATCGACGGGCACGCTCATTCCACGCATGGGTGCGCTCGACAACCCAGCGCTTCGGCAGCGGAACGAAGCCGTCGGCGTTGGCGATCACCACTCGGTCAGGCGCCCCGTCCACGTGCCAGGAGCCAACGCTTTTGTTGGCTGGATGGCGCACGACTTCCACGCGGATCGCGTGGGTCTGCTCGGTGGTTTGGGCAAATTGACCGGCGTAGGCGCTATCGACAAACAGCGTGTTGATCTGGGGGTACTTGGCGGCCGCGTCAGCGACGGCGCCCCGAGGCGGCATCGCGGTTCCTGAAGATGGGCCGCGACCACGCTCACCGCCAACACAAACCCCAAGGTATCGACCACCAGGGCTGCGCTTGCGCCCCTTGACCTGCTTGCCCGCATCAAAGCCGCTCGGTCCACCCTGCGGCGAGCCGCGGGTCGATTGCGCATCCAGCACCGCCGCCGTCGGCGCGATCTCACGCCCCTCGCGTTCGCGCCATTGCCCCCGCAGTCGATCATGCATCTGCTCAAACTTCCCAGCCGCACTCCAACGGCGAAACGTCTTGTAGACATTCTGCCAAGGCGCGAAATCGTGCGGCAGCATCCGCCACGCGCACCCCGTGCGCACCACGTAGCAACACGCCTCCAGGATGCTCCGGCGCGACACGCGGGGCGGTTGACCCCGCCCGCCCGGCATCTCAAAGAGAGCGGCGACCAAGTCCCACTCCGCATCGGTCAGACAACTTGGGTAGCTTTGGTCGGGGTCGTGGCGACGATGCGCATCCGTATACCCATACCGACGCGGCGTTGCGCGCGCTTGCGCCTCGAGACCACTCTCGCCCCGGAGGCGCGTGACGCCCGCCTCCCGCAAGGACTTGCGAATCGTTGCTTCATGAGCCTCGATTCCCGTCCGTGCCGCGAGTTCCCGGGCAATCTCTGACAGCGTGGAGGTCGGGCGATCCGTGACAATTTGACGCAATACCGCTTGCTCCGCCTCGTGAATCTTGGGGGGACGACCAGCTTTCGACATCAGCGCACACCAGCTCAGTTGTAGACTGGTATACAAATAGCAGCTCAATTATTTTTGTCTACACCCTCTTAGGAACGATTCGGAAATTTCCAGCAGTTCTCATTTTGGCGTCATCCGCCATCGTAGGAGCCCGCTTGCGGGCGACATGACCTGCCAGTCGCCTTTGCGTTTGCCAAACCCCGTCGCCCGCAAGCAAACCCGCAAGTCCGCAGCCCGCCCGCAAGCGGGTTCCTACGTCAACATGAGAATTGCTGGGCAATTCCGCCCGGCTTGAGACATCCCCGCCCGCGGCGTATCCTCGCCCCCCTCGTATCGTGACACGCGGTGGCTGCCCATCCACGCTTCAGCGTTCGCGCACATCCCGACGGCTTCCCCCGACTCTGGCCCCTTATGGCGTCTTCCATGACTCAGCCCGCCACCGCCTACCATTCCTGGCGCGAATCGCTTGTCTCGCTGCGTCATCCCCGCGTGATCTCCATGCTCTTTCTCGGTTTCTCGGCCGGGATTCCGCTGCTTCTGATCTTTTCCTCGCTCTCGCTGTGGCTGCGCGAGGCCGGCATCGAGCGCAACGCGGTGACCTTTTTCAGTTGGGCGGCGCTGGCCTTCTCGTTCAAGTTCGTCTGGGCGCCCCTGATCGACCGCCTGCCGGTGCCTTTTCTCACCCGCTGGTTCGGTCGGCGCCGTGCCTGGCTGCTGGTTGCGCAGACATCCATCATCGCCGCCATCCTGTTCATGGCCCTGACGGATCCCTCGACGGGTGCCGATAGCCTGACGCGGATGGCGCTGGCCGCCGTGCTGCTCGGCTTTTCGGCGGCGACCCAGGATATCGTGATCGATGCCTACCGGATCGAATCCGCCGCGCCGCGACTCCAGGCGCTGATGTCGTCCACCTATATCGCCGGTTATCGCATCGGTATGGTGGTGGCGGGTGCCGGCGCGCTCTATCTGGCGGATCTCTTCGGGTCGGATGCCGGCGCCTACAACTACGGGGCGTGGCGGATGACCTATTTCGTCATGGCGAGCACCATGCTGGTCGGGCTGATCACGACCCTGACGATCCGCGAACCCGAAACCGACCGTTCCGCCGACCTTCACTACGCCCCCACGGATTATCTGCGTCTGCTGGCGGTCTTCGCCGTCACGGCCGCGACCTTCGCGATGGTCTTTTTTCTGGGCGACGCGCCTTTTACCGGCTTGAAGACGGCTGCGGGCGGCGGGGTTCTGACCGGCTTTCTGCTGGAGATGCTGCATTTCGCGCTGGCGGTGAGCGCGGGCGTCCTGATCGGCTGGATGCTGGTGAAACTGGGCGCCATCAACCGGGTCATGGCGCGCGAGACCTGGGTCGAGCCCGCGCTGGATTTCTTCCGTCGCTATGGCCTGAAAACCGCGCTCCTGCTGCTGGCCCTGATCGGGCTTTATCGCATCTCGGATATCGTGCTCGGGGTCATTTCCAACGTCTTCTATCAGGATCTGGGATTCACCAAGTCCCAAATCGCCACCGCGGTCAAAACCTTTGGCGTCTTCGTCAGCATCGCCGGCGGACTGCTCGGCGGATTGCTGGCGACCCGCTACGGCGTGATGCGCATCCTGATGGTCGGCGCCATTCTGTCGTCAGCGGCGCAGCTCATCTTTATCGCGCTGGCGAATGCCGGCGCCAATCTGGTGCTGCTGTATATCGCGGTGGGTGCGGACAATCTGGTCGCCGGGCTGGCGAGCGCCGCCTTTGTCGCCTTCCTGTCGAGCCTGACCAGCGTCTCCTTCACCGCCGTGCAATACGCCATTTTCAGCTCGCTCATGACCCTGCTGCCCAAACTGCTGGGCGGCTACTCGGGCACCATCGTCAACGGCATCGGCTATCCGGGGTTCTTTATCTTCACCAGTCTGATCGGTATCCCGGTCATCGGTCTGGTCTGGCTGGCGGGCAAACGCCTGGCGATCGCCGACCGGGCGCGGATGGCGAGCGGTGCGAAAAACTGATCACGGTTGAGGCTAGCACAAAGGAATTTGATCACCCACCATTGCGCTAGCCGATTGCGTGCGAACCGCGCGAGCGCCTATACTGAGTAAGCCGCTCGTCGGCACCGAAGAAAAACGGGCTTCTCGTCTCGCCCCCAGGGATATACCTTCAGACGATGGGCTCGCAATCCATCAAGACGGCCGTTCGGTCGGATTCGCGGTCTTCGCGGCTCCACTCCTCCGGTGGTTAGAGTCGATAAAAGGTTTATCGCGGAGCATTCTTTCCGCAACCCCTCGGGTCAAGACGCGCACTCAGGCCACGGGCCGTGCTGAACTCATTGGCGCGCATTCCTCCGGTCGGCTGCGTTCGACGTGAACGTCTGTCCTTAACGTCTCCATAATCATTCGAGAGTGTAACGACAATGATGAAAGCCATGAAAATTGCCGGTCTTGCAGCGGTCGTCGGTCTGGCCAGCGCCTCCTTTACCGCGAGCGCCTGGTGGGGCGGCCCCGGTGGCTACGGGAACGACGGCCGTGGTTACGGCAACGGCATGATGGACAACATGGGCGACATGTTCGGTGACGGCACCGGCGACTTCAACATGAACATGAGCGGCAGCGGTCGCAGTCAGGGTCGTGGCTACGGTCGCGGCTATGGCCGTGGCGATGGTTATGGCAGCGGTTATGGCGCGCCTTATGGTTACGGCGCTCCCTATGGCTACGGCGGCCCAGGCTATGGCGCTCCTGGCTATGGTGCTCCCTATGGCTACGGCGCGCCCTACGGCGCCATGCCTCCGCAGATGCCTGTTCAGCCTCCCCAGGCCGCGCCAGCTCAATAAGACCTTGTCCTTGAGCCGGTTCGTATAGATGCTTGCGGACACCCCGGAGACGGGGTGTACCGCTGGCCAGTATCAAGCGCATCGCTCGTTGATTGAAATCCGTCAAGATCGCGATCTCTCCGCCCTGCCTCCGCTTTACCGTCGATCAACCTTTGATCGGACCAAATCCCCAACCCGCGATTCGCGTCGGTTTTTTCCGAATCGACGTCCAGCATTTTAACGCCCGGCTTTGACGAACAGGACGGTTTGCCGCCCCGCCTTTCCCGAACCGAGCGAATACCGGATCCCGCGCCATATTCGCGGCGTGTTTCCCCTCCGCATGCCGGATCCCGCGTGCACAGAGATGCATTTATCGCGATAATTGATCGAGCATAAAAATGATCGATCAGAATCGAGTCCGCATCGTTGGACTTTCATGCGAAACAACGCGAGGCATTCCATGACCGACAAGCATCTGTACCTGTCCCTGATCCCGCAGGCACTCATCGCGTCCATGTTGAAGCCGGAGGAATTCGGCAGCTATTACGCGGTAGGAACCAAGGTTCACGTGCAGGGCGAGGCGATCTTTTTCGAGGTCGATCCCAGCTTTCGCTCGGATGATTTCCCCTTCCAACTCGCCGACGAACGCTGCGTCCCGAAGCCGGACGGCTCGCCCAAGAACTCGGTCTATCTCTCGATCTACCGAGTGTTGTCGCGGGTTCCGGTCGCCGCGCTCGGCAACCTCTATCTCGTGACCAACGACGGTAAAACGCTTGAGCTGCAACGCGAGGAATACCAACCGCATCCAAGCGAGCGTCTCCATCTCTATCAGGAGTTCTGCCCGATCACGCCGATGGTCGCCAGCCGGCTGGAGCCGCATGAATTTTCCGATTTCATCACGAATCCGACCAATCCTGTCCATGTTCCTCGGATCGTTTTCTCCGAGCTGAATCTCGGGGAACTGGCGGACAATCCCGAGCACGGCTCAACCGATGACATCCCCTATTCGAACATCGACCATCTGCGCGACGTTCTCCTCGAATTGACGAACAATCACGGCAAGCCCAGCAAACTGGTGCTGAAGCAGGTCAAGGAGGGCGTGATCTATCGCATGGTGCAAGGCGGCTTCTATGTCGGCGACCAGAACGACTTCGCTTATTATCGCTTCCCAGATCTGGCGGAACTCGAAGACCGGTATCGCGGCTGGTGGCGTTCCGCGCAGGTCACGGGGCTCGAATAAAGCTCGCCCGACTGCCGCCAGACACCCGACTGGCGCACTGAATTCATCCTTTCCACCTTGCTTGCACAGGCTGTCACCCAATGAATGAGATTGTCTTTTGGATCGCGCCCATCGCCGCCATCGCGGCGTTGGTTTACGCGCGGGGGTTCTATAAGGAAATGATCCGTCAGGATCAGGGCACCGCGCTGATGCAGGAGATCGGCGGCCATGTCAGCCGCGGCGCCATGGCGTATCTTTGGCAGCAGTACAAGATCATGCTCGTGGTTTTCGCCGCGCTGGCCGTGGTGTTCGCCGTGCTGGCCTACCAGTTCCATGTGCAGAGCACCTGGCTGCCGGTCACCTTCCTGTGCGGCGGCTTCTTCTCGGCGCTGGCGGGCTATTTCGGCATGAAGACCGCGACCCAGGCATCCACCCGCACCGCTGCCGCGGCCCGCACCTCGCTGCCGGACGCATTGCGCATCGCCTTCCGTAGCGGCGCGGTCATGGGCCTGGTCGTGGTCGGGCTGGGACTCGGCAATATCGTGTTCTGGTTCATCCTGGCGAATCTGCTGATCCCGGCGGGCGATACCGGCGAGACCCATCGCATGGTGCTCATCACCACCACCACCCTGACCTTCGGCATGGGCGCTTCGCTCCAGGCCATGTTCGCCCGCGTCGGCGGCGGCATCTTCACCAAGGCGGCCGATGTCGGCGCGGATCTGGTTGGCAAGGTCGAGAGCGGCATCCCGGAGGACGACCCACGCAACCCGGCGGTGATTGCGGATAATGTGGGCGATAATGTCGGCGATGTCGCCGGCATGGGCGCCGATCTCTTCGAGTCTTACGTCGGCTCCATTCTGGCCGCGAGCGCGCTGGGCGCAGCGGCGTTCATGCATGATCCAGCGTTGCAGATGAAGGCGGTGGTCGCGCCCATCATGATCGCCGGGCTGGGCATCCTGCTGTCGATCCTTGGAGTCTATCTGGTCAAGACCGAGGAGGGCGCCAACCAGAAACAACTGCTCGACGCGCTCGGGCGCGGCATCAACAGCAGCGCGGCCATGATCGTCGTCGTCTCGCTGGCGTTTCTGTTCCTGCTCGGGATGCCGAACGTTTGGGGGATCTGGGGCGCGGTGATCGCGGGGCTGGTCTCGGGCGTCATCATCGGGCGCTCCACCGAGTATTACACTTCGCCGAGCTATTCGCCGACCCGTCAGATCGCCAGTCAGGCGGAGGGCGGCGCGGCGACGCTGGTCATCGCCGGCATCGGCGTCGGTATGCTATCCACCGCCATCCCGGTGCTGACGGTCGGTGCCGGCACTCTGCTCGCCTTCCTGTTCGCCTCCGGCTTCGATCCCAGTCAGATGAATCAGGGTCTCTATGGCGTGGGTATCGCCGCGGTGGGAATGCTCTCCACCCTCGGGATCACGCTCGCCAGCGACGCCTACGGGCCCATCGCCGACAATGCCGGCGGTAACGCCGAGATGAGCGGTCTGGGACCGGATGTCCGCGCCCGCACCGATGCGCTCGACGCGCTCGGCAATACCACGGCCGCGACCGGCAAGGGTTTCGCGATCGGCTCCGCCGCGCTCACCGCGCTCGCGCTGCTGGCGTCCTATGTCGAGGTGGTCCGGATGGAACTCATCAAGATCGGCACGACGGTGCTGACGCTGGGCCACGGCACGACCGTCCCGACCGATACCGCAACCCTGACCGATTTCATGACCTATTACAGCGTGAATCTGTTGAACCCCACGGTGCTGGTCGGGGTTCTCATCGGCGCCATGGTCGCCTTCGCCTTCAGCGGCATGACCGTGCAGGCGGTGGGGCGCGCCGCGCTTCTGATGGTGGAAGAAGTGCGTCGGCAGTTCCGGGAAGACGCCGGCATCCTCAAGGGCACGTCGCAGCCCGATTATGAACGTTGCGTCGCGATTTCCACCCTCGGCGCGCAACGCGAGATGGTCGTGCCGGCGCTGATCGCGGTGATCGCTCCGGTTGTGACTGGATTGCTGCTGGGCGTGGCGGGCGTCATCGGTCTGCTGGTCGGCGGACTCTCCAGCGGCTTTGTGCTTGCGGTGTTTCTCTCGAATTCCGGCGGTGCCTGGGATAACGCCAAGAAACACATCGAGGCGGGTCATCACGGCGGCAAGAACTCGCGCGCGCACCGGGCGGCGGTGATCGGCGATACCGTCGGCGACCCCTTCAAGGACACCTCGGGACCGAGCCTGAATATCCTGATCAAGCTGATGAGTATCGTCGCCATCATCATGGCGGGGGTGACGGTGACCTACAGCCTGCTGTAGCGGGCTGACTGGTTGCGAGTCGGGAAAGGACGCATCTACCCCTTGGGCGTTAGGCGCCTAAGGGGTTGCCATGTCAGAGCTTGATGGTAGGGCTGATATGACGCATCCCTGCGTCTCGCGGTTGCAATCGACTCAGTGGTGATGATCTTCCAGCGAGCCTTCATGGGCCAGCGGCGTACCAAGTTCCTCGAATTTAAACAGATAGAAGGCACGATGCCCATTGTGGTCCAGAACCCGCAGACTGTCGGATTCCCTGAACCCGTTTGTCACCTTTCTGAAGTGGCCGCCATAACGCTCTTCGGCAAGCGCCAGGGGAATCTCATAGGCCATGAACTTCGGGATACCCTTGTTGGCCAGACGTTCCAGCAAGTCTGGATTTTCAAGCGAGTCATACGACGTCAGGATGACGATCGGTCCACTTCCGGTCATTAACATTGCACATTTCATAAGAATCCAAATCCCCCAAGTTTGATGGCCCGCGCGGGCGGGAATGATAGTGGCGATCAACACGTCCAGCCGGAACGCCCAATGCGCTCATCGCCAAGGCGAACGCAGGGGGCGGGCATTTGCGAGCAGGATTTTATCACCGAAGAGCGCAGTTTCCAGGTGCAATGACAACGTCGGCGGATCATGGCACCCTGTCGCCTTTCTTTTGTTGGATACGCCCCATGTTTCACCCGTTACAACCGATTCGCGCCATTCCCGTCTGGACCCTGGCCGCATCTGTCTGGGCTTTTTCCGCGGTCGCCGCCGCCAATCCCGAGCCCCCGCCAATCATGCCCGATCCGATCGCGCCAGACCATGCGGGCAGCGCCGGGGAACTGTTCACCGAGAGCTTTTTCCTGACGCTCGGCTTCTCCTTCATGATCGGACTGGCCATGGGCTTTGCCCTGAAGGTCGCCTTCAAGATTGCGCTGCTCGTCATTGGCCTGATGCTGCTCGGCGTCTTCGGACTCCAGTATGCCGGACTCGTCGACATCAACTGGTCGGGAGTCGAGGCCCATTACGACGGCTGGATGGCCTGGCTAGGTGCCTTCGCGGGGGTCTTTTTCGCGTTCGTCGGAGACAATCTGACCAGTGGCGCCTCTTTTCTGGCCGGCTTGGCGCTGGGCCTGAAGTATTAGCGCCGCTCGGCAAGCAGGAGCGCGCGCGTCGGCGCGGGTAGTCCTTCGACGGTCCGATTCGGGTCGTGGGGATCGAGATGATCGGGAAGCGACTGAAAACGCATCCAGTCGGTGGGCCGCTGCTCCTCGACTGTCGTGCGACTGACATCGATCACGCGAATCGCCGTGAAGCCGCAGCGACCGAGCCAGACCGAGAGTGCCGCAACGCTGGGAATGAACCAGACATTGCGCATGCTCGCATAGCGTCCCGGCGGCACCAGCACCCGTTCGTCCCCGCCCTCCAGAACCAGCGTCTCCAGCACCAGTTCGCCGCCGGGTCTGAGCAACCGGCACAACTCGCCCAGATGGTCCATGGGCGAGCGGCGATGATAGAGCACGCCCATCGAAAACACTGTATCGAATCCGGTCAGCCCGCCCGGCAGATCCTCGATCCCAAGCGGCAGCACGGTCAACTCGTCGCGCGTCAGATAGCGCTGGATGGCTAGGTACTGCGCCACGAACAGCAGCGTCGGATCGATCCCGAGAACCAGCTCGGCACCTGCGCCGAGCATGCGCCAGCCGTGATAGCCGTTGCCGCAGCCGACATCGAGCACTCGCCGGCCGTCGAGCGGCGCGATGGCATTGGCGAGCCGATCCCATTTCCAGTCCGAGCGCCATTCGGTGTCGATCCGCACGCCATGGATGCAATAGGGGCCTTTGCGCCAGGGATGCAGGCGCATTAGCGCGTCTCGTAACTGCCGTTCGGTTTCCGGGTCAAGCGGATTGCCGGATTGGATGCCGACACAAGCGCGGTCCAGCACCCTCTCGCCGTCTGGTAACTCAGGCAGATCCGACAGTGCGGCATCCCAACGCGCCAGATCGCCATGCGCGCCAGGACCGAGTCGGATCCGCACGGCTTCGGCGAGCGCATCGCCCCAGGGCGCCAGAGGCGTTTGAGCCAGACGCGCGAGAAAGGGTTGGAAATTAAATCGCGTCCCGTCTGACATGCGCCGTTTGAGTCTCGACTCGATCTTGCATGAACCATTTGGCGTCGGTGCGGACGCGCTTTAAAGTGTTACTTTTTTGAATCACTGAAATCGCGTCCGCGCCGACAATCATCGGTCGTGCCAACTTGACGGATTGCACGCAACGCCGCATGCCGTACTGGACGCGATTTCATCAGGCCCATGCGACCCAGGCGACAAAGTTCAGACTCTGATACCAGCGGGCGAATCCGGCAAAACCGGCGGCGGCGAGTCGCTGCTCGTGGGTCTCGACGCTGTCCGGCAGCAGAACCTGTTCCAGCGCCGCGCGTTTACGGCTGATGGCCAGATCGCTATAGCCTTGGGCGCGCTTGAAATCCTCGTGCAGCGCGGTCAGCAAGTCGCCGCCGCGATCGCTCGGCACCAGAATCTTTTCGGCTAGAATCAGCGCGCCGCCCGGTACCAGGCCGGCACGGATGCGTTCGAGCAACTCCAGACGGCGCTCCGGCGCGACGAACTGAAGGGTCAGATTCAGAACGACCAGCGAGGCCTGCTCGATCGGCGCCTCTTCCACGTCCGCATGGAACAATTCGACCCGCTCGCGGCCCGGTAGATCGGCAAGACGCGCGCGCAGACCCGCGATCATGGCGGGCGCATTGTCGACGGCGACGATCCGCACCTCGGGGCCGGTCCGCGCTAGGATCTCGCGGGTAACCGCGCCCAGCGAGCAGCCCAGGTCATAACAGCGGGTTCCGGGGCGCGCCACCCGCCGCGCGATGAGTCCGGTTATGCCGATCAATTCGGCATAACCGGGAACCGAGCGGCGTACCATGTCAGGGAACACCCGCGCGACATCGGCATCGAACCGGAACGGGCTGATCGGTGCGTCGGGGCGGTCGAACAGGTCATCGGATGCGTTGATCGTCATGGCCTTGCATTGTACCTTGGAGCGCGTCCCTCTCCCGCAAAACCATCGTCATAAAACTTGCATCGACGGACGGCGAGCGGTTGTTAGAATGGGATCGATTGACTCGCCCACCACGCCCGACGACCCAGGAATGACGACATGAGCACGAGCGCACTCCAGCCAGAAGTCGATGACGATCTCCACGACGATGACGCCCAGTTCGGAACGGAGGCCGAGACGATGCCCCCGATCCCCGACGATATCGATCTCGACGACCCCAGTCTCTATCTCAATCGTGAGCTGACCTGGCTGGCATTCAACCGGCGCGTGCTCCACGAGGCCGACGATCCGCGCACGCCGCTGCTGGAACGGGTCAAGTTCCTGGCGATCGTCAGCAACAACCTGGACGAGTTTTTCATGAAGCGCATCGGCGGGCTCAAGCAGCAGATTGCCGCTGGCGTGCACACCCCGAGCTTGGATGGCCGCACCCCGCTCCAGCAACTCAAGGAATGTCAGGCGGCAGCCCGTGTCTTCCAGGCCCAGCAGCAGTGCATCTATGACGTTCTGATGGAGGAGCTGGCCGGGCAGGACATCCGCATCACCCATCACGACGAGTTGCCGACCGATGCGCGCGAACGGCTGCGCGAGCATTTCCGCGCCAATATCTTTCCGATGCTCACCCCGCTGGCGATGGATCCGGCGCACCCCTTCCCCTTCATCTCCAACCTGGCGCTGAATCTGCTGGTCACGTTACGCTTTCCGGGCGGACTGGAGGTCTACATGGCCCGCGTCAAGGTGCCGGTGAGCAAGGACGTGTCCAAACGACTGATCCCAGTCGACGGCAGCCACACCTATGTGACCCTCGAAGACCTCATTGTCAACAACCTGGACATGCTGTTTCCGGGCATGGAGATCGTCTCCTGTGCCCTGTTCCGGGTGACCCGCAACGCCATCGTCGAGCCCGACGCGGAGGCGGCCAACGATCTGCTGGAGATGATCGAGACCGAGCTGCGCGAGCGCCATTTCGCGCCCATTGTGCGGCTTGAGGTGCAGCCGGGCATGGAGCCCACCCATCGCGGCATGCTGGCCGCCGAGCTGGGTCTGAACGAGGACGAGGACGTGTTCGAGGTGGAGGGCATGATGGCCCTGCGCGATCTGTTCGAGCTGGCCGGCATCGACAAACCGGAGCTGCACGATAAGCCTCATCGTCCGGTGGATCATCCGCTGCTGGCCAACGACCGGCGCAACATCTTCCATATCGTCCGCGAAAACGGCCCCATCCTGCTCCAGCATCCCTACCAGCCCTTCAGCACTACGGTGGAGCGCTTCCTGCGCACCGCCGCCGAGGATCCCAAGGTGCTGGCGATCAAGATGACCCTCTATCGCACCTCCGCCGGCGCCATCCTGGATTCGCTGATCGAGGCCGCGCGCAACGGCAAGCAGGTCGCTGTGCTGGTCGAACTCAAGGCGCGCTTCGACGAGGCGGCCAACATCGGCTGGGCGCGCCGGCTGGAGGCCGAGGGCATCCACGTCAACTATGGCGTCATGGGACTCAAGACCCATAGCAAACTCATTTTCATCGTGCGCCGCGACTATGCCCAACTGCGCCGTTACTACCATATCGGCACCGGCAACTATCACGCGGGCACCGCCAAGCTCTACACGGATCTTGGCATGCTCGGTTGCGACGAGGACATCGGCCAGGATCTGACCGAACTCTTCAACTATCTGACCGGCTACTCGCCGCCGCCGAGCTACCGCAAGATCCTGGCCGCGCCCTACAACCTCAAGCGCGGTATCGTCGACAAGATCAACCGCGAGATCGAGCAGCACAAGCGCAACGGCGATGGCCTGATCCAGATGAAGATGAACGCGCTGGAGGATGCCGACATCACCCGCGCGCTCTACAAGGCCAGCCGCGCCGGGGTGCAGGTTGATCTCATCATCCGCGACACCTGCCGCTTCCGTCCCGGATTGCCCGGCATCAGCGAGAAAGCGCGCGTCGTCAGCATCGTCGGGCGTTTTCTGGAGCACGGACGGATCATCTATTTCCGCAACGGCGGCGAGGAGGAGTATTACATCGGCTCCGCGGACATGATGGGCCGCAACCTGGATAGCCGGGTCGAGGTCCATGCCCCGGTGGAGAATCCCGAACTGCGCCAGGAACTGCGTCTGATTCTGGACGTGCAGTTCGCCGACACCCGCTCCGCCTGGGACATGGACGCGGACGGCAACTACACCCAGCGCACCCCCGAGGACGACAGCACCAAGGGAGCGCAGGAGACCTTGATCGGGGTGGCCGAAAAACGTCTCGCCGCCGCCGCCAAGCATAAGGAGAAGAAGGTCCGCTCCAAGCTATTGAGCCATTTTCAATGGCGGCTGAGAGACCGGAATCTGACGTAAGGAAGGGCGCCAAAGCAACCCCCAGCATGATGCTTGGCGCCGGAGGCTCGGATCGGCCGCGCACCTGGCGGGCGCGCATCGCCAATGATCGCCATCCCGGATGGTTCGGGAGTTGCCCCCGCAGGCGTCGAGCTTCGGGTCATTGGCGGTCATGCCCACAAATGGCCCAATGAAAACGCGATGGCGTCGAACGGCGGCTGGCGGACACTGTCGACTTCTTTCAGGGTGTCAAGCAGCAGCCAGTGTCGGTTGTCCTGGAGCGCATAGACTTCCAGCGTGCGTGCACTCGGGTCGACCAGCCACAGATGCGCCACGCCTTCCCGCGCATAAAGCGGCATGTTGATCGCCCGATCGATCTTGGCGGTCGAGGGCGACAGGATTTCGCCGACCAGGTACTCGGGCAGGGCGAGAATGTCGTCGTAGCAGGCGTCGCGATGTGCCACTTGAGACAAGGAATGAACCTCATGACAGGGAATCGGTCGAGCACTCAGACCGCTGGAGCGGTAGGACGGTCAGCTAAAGGTTAGCAGAATCCCCGCGCTGGCAAGCCGTTCGGCTTCCTGCTCCAACTCCAGTTGAGTCAGCGGATGACGGGCAAGCCAATCGTCCGGAAAGCTCAGGGCGAGCCGCTCGCCATCCGCCAGCAAGGTCGGGCTGGGTTTGTTCGCCGCGGAGCGACCGCGATGCAGGAGCGCCGCCAGACGCAGGATCACGCACAGACGGCGGGCACACGCCTGTTCCGCCTTGGGCAGCGCCGCGAACTCCTGCACCGGAAATTTGCGCCGGTGACCCAGCACCAGCGCCGCGAGCACCATCTGTTCCTGCCGGGAGAAGCCCGCGAGATCCGCGTTGCGCAATAGATAGGCGCCATGCTTCTGATATTGACTATGGGCCACCATGACGCCGATTTCGTGCAGCCGGGCCGCCCAGGACAGCATGAGCGGATGATCGGGGTCGTTTAGCGCCCAGGGGGTCGCGAGTTGGCGGTAGACCACGAGGGCGGTGGCCTGGACACGCCGGCCATGGACCGGGTCGATCTGAAATTGTCGGCAGAGCGTCGCGACGGTGCGCTCGCGCACATCCTCGTGCTGATGACGCCCCATCATTTCATAAATCACGCCCTCCCGAAGGGCGTAGTCGGAAACCTGCATATGTTCGATCCCGAGCGCATCGAAGACCGATCGCAAGACGGCCACGCCGCCCGCGAAGACCGGTTTGCGCTCTTCGGTTAGTCCCTTCAGGGTGATGTTGGAGGTCTTCTCGGCTTCGACCAGCGCGCGGCTCAGGCGGGTCAGGGATTCGGCGGAAATGCCGTCATCGCACCAACCCTCGGCATTGACCACGGCCGCGATGGAGCGGATGGTTCCCGAACTGCCGACGGCCTTCCGCCAGCCAGTCCGGCGGAACAGCTCGCGGATCGGCCTGACTTCCAGCGCGCCCGCCAATTCCGCCTTCTGCATCGACTTGGCCGCGATGCGTCCATCCGAGAAATATTTGCGCGAAAGGCTGACGCAGCCCATGTGCAGGCTTTCGCGCAAGCGCGGCGAGAAGCCCTGACCGACGATGATCTCGGTGCTGCCGCCGCCGATATCGACCACCAGCCGACGTTCGCTGCCCGCCGCCAGTCCGTGCGCGACACCCAGATAGATCAGGCGCGCCTCTTCGCGTCCGGCAATGACATCGATGGGATGGCCGAGCGCGGCCTCGGCGCGTTCGACAAAGCCCGTATCCGGCCGCAACTGTCTCAGGGTATTGGTGCCGACCGCGCGCACGCTGCCGGCGGGGAAGGCACGCAGGCGCTGGCCGAACCGCTCCAGGCAGGCAAGCGCGCGCTCGGCGACCTCGGGTGCCAGCGATTTGTCCTCGCCCAGCCCTTCGCCGAGACGCACCATCTCCCGCAGCCGGTCGGTGATCCGCATATGGCCGTCGTCGAGTTGGGCGACAATCATGTGAAAACTGTTGGAACCGAGATCGACTGCCGCGACGATTTCGCGCGGCGGGTTGTCGGTTGCCTGGTTGAATTCTTCAGGCATGAGAGGAGGTCCAGCGCCGGGAATGGGTTCGCATGGTAACAGAATCCCGCAAGGGGCAGGGCGGCGCGGCTTCGCGGATTTCCGCAGCCGTGTCTTGATGCGGGAGGAAGTTTGATGAAAAATCTTTTCTTTTGCCGCAATTTCTGGTATACGCCCCGCTGAATGATTGCCTTGTAACACCCTGAGGTATTGGGACATGCTGGACACTGAAAATAGCTATGGGCAGGAAGTCAACGAGCGGATTCCGCCGATGACGGCCCAGGAGTCGCGCGGTCAGGCGGCAAGCCTGGATATTCGCAGGCGGATCGAACATATGCGCGAGATCAAGCGATTGCGCGAGCTGCTGGACGATCCGGAGTTCGATGAGTTGAGTTAAGTCCGAGTGCGCCAGAGACTCTCAATGGCGGTAATCCTCCAAGGTATAACGCTCGCCTGCGGGCTGGACGCGCATAGCATGCCGCGCGGATGAAGGGTTGGTTGCGACGCTCGCCGCTTCTGCCCAAACCGCTTGGCTTGACAGGCCAAGTTTGCGATAACGGGGATGTTAAGACAATTTCCGCAAAAAACCATCGCGGGATTTTCCGAACGCGGCGTTAGCACCCCTCGCGTCGCTCCTCACGCGCAATCGCCCGCCGGCGACGAGTCCGCCGGCGCTTCTCGCGGCGCGCGCCGTAACCGAATCTCCAGCGGCTCGCGCGCGGACAGGTGAACATCGCGCTGCGGGAAGGCCATCAGTAATCCATGCTGGGCAAAGGATTCATAGATGGCCTGGTGCAGCTCGGTGATGACGCCGATCCGTCCATCGAGCGAGTCCAGATAGCAACGCAGAATCACGGTCAGCGCGTTGTCACCGAAACCCTCGAAGCTGACCAGGGGAGCCGGATCCTCGAGTACCTTGGCGTTTTGCTCGGCGACCTGTGTCAGGAGCGAGAGCGCTAGTTTGGTATCGCTGCCATATTCGATGCCGATCGGAATACTGACGCGGTTCTGCTGATCGGTCAGGGTCCAGTTCAACAGCCGCTCGGTGATGAATTCCTTGTTGGGCACCAACAATTCCTGCTTATCCCAGTTGCGGATGGTGGTGGCACGAATCTGGATATTGGTCACCACGCCCGTGGTCTCGCCGATGGTCACGATGTCGCCAACCCGCACTGGGCGCTCGAAGAGGATGATGAGACCGCTGATGAAGTTGGCGACGATCTCCTGGAGACCGAAGCCGATGCCGACGCTCAAGGCGGCGACCAGCCACTGCACCTGCGACCAACTCAGTCCTAAGGTGCTGAAGGCGAGCAAAAAGGCGACTGCGGTGATGAAATAGCTCGCCAGGGTTTTGATGGCATAGCGTCCCCCGGCGGACACCGAGGCGCTCTGGAGTAACAGGATTTCCAGGAGCGCGGGCAGGTTCCTGGCCGCGACCGTCGCGATAAAGATGATCACCAACACCAGGCCAACATCCGCCGCGGTGACGGGGATCCGTTGTTCGCTGCCGTCGACCATGCCGGTGTAATGCCAAAGCGCAAACTCCTCGAACACCGTAAAGGCTGGCAGCACATCGGACCAGGTTAGCCAGAGTCCGATAAAGGCGCTGAAGAAGATCGAGGCATTGATCAGTCGGCGAGTCTGCTCGTCCAGCGCGGCGAGATCGGGTTCCGGCTCTTCCGCCGGCGAGACCTCCGAGGCGGGCGCCCCCTCGGTCCGCTCGGCCTCCGCCAGGGCGCGTCGCGTCGCCTGTCGGTCGAGCGCGGCCTGCAGGGCCAGCCGGCGCCGGGTGACGATTAGCCAGCGCACGATCGATTGATGCAGCACCACGAGGGCCAGCACGAGCCAGGTCTGATAGACCAGCGATTGAAACAGCACGCCGGCGGTATAGACATACCCGAGCAGCGCCAGGCCGGCCAGGGCCAAAGGCCCGCCGACGATGAAGGGAAACCAGAGATGGCGCAGACGGTTGAGCCAGCCATTCGGTTGCGCCGCGAGCATCCGGTTGAGGACACCGCGCTCGGGATGCAGCAGACGGGCGAAAAAGATCGCGAAGCCGAGCATGCTGGCAACCAGCGTCAGGCGTCCCAGGCTGCCGGTGTAGGCGGGATCGTTATGATGGTAGATCGCGACGGTGATCAAGGCGATGGGAATGACATAGAGGCTAAACCAGTCGAAATCGCGCCGGAGCCTCTTGAGGGTCTCGCTGCTCCAGCGGAAATGCCGATCGGCGACGCCGCCCGGAATGCAGAGCATGCGAAAAGCCCGCAGATAATACAGCCCGAAGGAGACTTCGGCGAGCGCGGCCCCGAAGGCGCGCGTAAAGGCAGTGGCGTCCACCGAGAGGAGCAACTGCTGGCCCAGCACCCAGGCCAGCAACGGCAGCGGCAGGGCCGCCAGCAGGGTCAGTCCGATGGCCTGGAGCGTAAAGCGGAGATGATCGGTACGCACCCGCCGCAAGGGTTCGGCGGTGGCGCGGATCGCGCGCCGGAGGGACGAAACTTCCCAGAACAACAGCGCGACGCCGCCGAGCCCCAGCCAGAACGGGAACGCGTGCCGGATCCGCTCGGCGAGAACCTCCGCGACCTCCAGCCAGCCATCCCAGGAAAAAACCCAGGCCACGGCGGCGGGCAGCGCGCGCAGGGTATCCAGATTCACCATCGTGGTACTGCGGACCCAGAGCAGTCGTTCGGCCAGGAAGTCATCGTAGACGCCGGCGCTCAGGACGACCTGCTCGGCGGCATAATTCAACTCGCCAAGTTGGCGGATGTAATCGTCTTCGATGGTCAGCGCCTGAGCGATCAGGGATTTGCGCTGCTGAAGCGTTTCGGCAAGCGCGCGCCGGACCTCGGGTTTGCGTGCGGACTCGTCGTTCGCGCTCAGTTCCCCGAGATAACGGTCGAGATCGCGAATCCGACGTTCCTCCTCGCGGTAGCGAATCTGTCTCAGCGTCGCCTCGGCGATTTCGTCCTCCCGCGCATCGATGGTCTTGCGATACTGACGCAGATCGGGAAGCTGATTGCGCCGGTCGAGCAGCACCTGACCCAATGCCTTGCTCAGTCCAGCCGCCTCCAGGCGCTGTTTCGCGCCGCGAAAATCGTCCTCGATGCGCTTGCGTTCGGCCTCGATCCGAGTCAGTTCGCCGCTCAGTCCGTCGAGTTTCCCGGCGAGTTTGCCCAATGAGTCGGTAATGTCCGTGTTTTTTTGAGTTTCCTCGCGCACCAGGCGGTGCTTGTCCTCGGCGGCCAGCCGGGCTTCTTCCGAGGCCATCCGCGCCGCCTCGGCCTCGGCCGTGCGGCGTTTGTTCTGCAGATCCTCCAGCAACCCCTGACGGACTTTCAGACGCTGCAACGACTGCGCGGCCTGATCGCGCTGCGCCTTGTAGAGCGACTCGCGGACCGATTGACTGAGCAACTCCTGTTCGATCATGCGGCCCTCGGCCCAAAGTGCCGCGCGCTGGGTCTCCAGCGCCCAGCGTCGCGCCTGCGCAAGTTCGGGCGCCTCGCCCGCGCCGGGCGTTTGGCGCAGGTCGGCGTCGATCTGGTCAAGCTGCTGTTTCAACTCGGTCAAGCGCACGCGGGCCGCAGATGAGCGATCCACGATGCCATCGATCAGCTTCTCGAATTCGCCGACACGGGTTTCCTCGATCGCCGCATCGGCCAGCACCTTGCTCAGCCGCTGATTGATCTCCAGGGTCGGCAGGGTGTCCGGGATCTTTTCGGTCCGATCATCCACGCGGGATGCGTCTTGCTCCAGTTGTTTCAGGATGGCCGCGGTCGTCTGCGGAGCCGTCTTGAGCGATTGCGCGAAGTCGTCGGCCTTGGCGGTGAAATTGTTCGCGTCCTCCAGGTTCGATTGGGCGCGGCGATACTGCTCGATC
The DNA here is from genome assembly GCF_000227745.2 of Thiocystis violascens DSM 198. Taxonomy (NCBI): domain Bacteria; kingdom Pseudomonadati; phylum Pseudomonadota; class Gammaproteobacteria; order Chromatiales; family Chromatiaceae; genus Thiocystis; species Thiocystis violascens. The sequence goes on from NC_018012.1 coordinate 3,910,182, forward strand.
AAACCCGACTTCGCGGCCTTGGCCGCTTCGTCCAGTCCGGTCGCGGACTCGGCTTCGGCGATCTTGCTGGCGAGCTGACTGGCGCTGGGAAGGGTGTCGGGACCGTTCGAGGGCTGTGCCGCAGTCGCCATGGCCGCGATCAGCAGCAGAATCAGCAAGGCACCCGCGATGCGTCGAGCCGGCTTGGATGCGCGCGTCGCTGACGCGGCAATCGCTGGGCGAGCGCCGCCCCGCAACACTGAAAAAAACGACAAGGTTTTACCTCACTGAATCTGGATGGTCCGCGGTTGACCGATACTTGGTGTCCGGTGCGCGGGCGGCGCTCAGAGCGACTTGATGAACACCTTGGAATTACGCTGAAAATTGTACAGAGCCTGCTTTTCCATCGGTAGCTCGTCGAGCCTGGCGGGTTGGAATCCACGCTCCTGAAACCAGTGCGCCGTCTGGGTCGTCAGTACGAACAACCGCCGGATCTGGCGCGCGCGGGCGAGTTCTTCCATGTGTTCGAGCAGACGGTCGCCGCGTCGCGCGCCCCGATAGTTCTGATGCACCGCGAGACAGGCCAGTTCGGCCATGCCGTCGCCCGGATACCCGTAGAGCGCGGCGCAGGCCGTCACCAGGCCGTCGCGCTCGGTTAGCACGAAGCGGTCGATCTCGGTCTCCAAACGCTCGCGCGAGCGGCGCACCAGCACGCCGCGTTCCTCCAGCGGGCGCAGAAGCTCCAGGATCCCGGCGACATCGTCGATGCGCGCCGGGCGCAGATCCTCGAAGGGTTCGGCCGAGATCAGCGTGCCGCTGCCGTCGCGGGTGAAGAGTTCGCGCAGCAGCGCGCCATCCTGACGGCGCGCGACCAGATGGACGCGCCGAATCCCATTGCGACAGGCATCGGCCCCGGCGTGCAGACAGGCGGCAACCTCCCTGGGTAGCGTGGGATTGCCGGTCAGCAGGTCATCGACATCGCGCGCGAGCAGATTCGGCGCGAGCCGATCAGCCTCGCTGGCGTCGGCCTGTTCGACCAGAAAAATCAGTTTGTCGGCTCCCAGCGCCACCGCAGTGCCGCGGGCCACGTCCGCCGCGCTCAGATTGAACACCTCGCCGGTGGGCGAATAACCCAGAGGGGGCATCAGGGCGACCGCGCCCTGATCGAGCATCGCCCGCAGGGTGCGGTGGTCGACCCGCCGCACCGCGCCCGTGTGTCCGTGGTCGACGCCCCCGATCACGCCCAGCGGGCGGGCGGTGACAAAGTTGCCGGAGACGACCGGGATGCGCACCCCGGCCATGGGCGAGTTGGCGAGCCCCAGCGACAGCAGCGCCTCGATCTCGACCCGCACCGCTCCGGCGGCCTCCTTGACGCAGGCGAGCGCCGTGGCGTCCGTCACCCGCAGGCCATTGACATAGCGCAGTTGTGCTCCCCGGCTGGCCAGACGGGACTCGATCTGCGGGCGCGCGCCATGCACCAGTACCAGCCGGATCCCGAATCCGTGGAGTAGGGCGATGTCATGCACCAGATTCGGAAAGCGGACATCGGCGACCGCCTCGCCGCCGAAGGCGATGACAAAGGTCCGGCCGCGATGGGCGTGGATATAGGGCGTAGCCTGGCGCATCCAGTCCACGAACGGGTCGCGGCCCTGGTCGGTGTCGACCGGAGCGGAAGTCGGAGCAGACACTTCTGTATTGCCTCGTCGGAGAATGTTGGAAGGATTCGGAAATCAGGGATGCGCGACCGACAACGGGGCGGGCGAGACGTTCCTCTCCCGGCGTTTCATTCGATCCCGAGCCTCGCCAGACGGTAGCGCAGCGATTTCGGCGTCATCTTCAGCCTCTTGCTCGCCGCGGCCTGGTCCCAGTGGGTCGCGTCGAGCGCATTGAGGATTTCCCGCTTCTCGATCTCGCGTAAAGATTCTTCCAGGGGAACCGTCTCGTCCACGGCGTCCGTCGAGACTGCGGGCGCTTCCGTCCGGGGTAGGTAGAGATCCGCGACATCGATCCGCTCGCCCTCGCACAGCGCCAGGGCGCGTTCCAGGATATTTTCCAGTTCGCGAACGTTGCCGGGGAAGGCGTACCGCGTCAGCGCCTCGATCGCCTCGGCCGACAATGTCAGGGCGGGCCGGTCGCCCTGCCGGCTGGCGAGTCGCTGGAGCAAGCGGTCCGCGAGCAGCGGTATATCCCGTGGCCGTTCGCGCAGTGCCGGCATCCGTAGCTCGATGACGTTGATGCGATAAAAGAGGTCTTGGCGGAAGCGCCCCCGCTCAACCTCCTCCGTCAGATCGCGATGACTGGCGCTGATGATACGCGCGTCCACCGCAACCTCGCGTTGAGCGCCAACGGGACGCACGCTCTTCTCCTGGATTGCGCGCAACAGCTTGACCTGCGTCGCCAGGGGCAGATCCGCGACCTCGTCGAGGAAGAGCGTCCCGCCCTCGGCGGTCTGGAACAGCCCTTCCTTATCGCTGATCGCCCCGGTGAAACTGCCCTTTTTGTGCCCGAACAACTCGCTCTCCACCAGATCCTGGGGGATGGCGCCGCAGTTCACGGCCACGAACCGGCCTTCGCGATGCGGTCCCTGCGCATGAATCAGCCGGGCCGCCAGTTCCTTGCCCGTCCCGCTCTCACCGGTGATGAAGACCGGCGCCTGATTGCGGGCCAGCTTGACGATCAGTTGCCGGATCCGCTCCATCGCGGCCGACTCGCCCAGGAGTTGCGGTCCCGTGTCGCCGCGCTCGTCGTCGCTGGCCGAGACATGCCCGCGCAGCTTAAGGGCCGAACCGACGAGCCGGCGCAACAGTTGGAGGTCGACCGGCTTGGACACGAAATCGAAGGCGCCCGCCTTCATCGCCGCGACCGCCGATTCCATGCTGCCGTGCGCGGTGATCATCGCCACGGGAATCTGCGGATACTGCTCGCCGATCTGACGGATCAGATCGATCCCGCTGCCATCGGGCAGATTCATGTCGGTCAGACAGAGATCGAACTGGCCGCGCTCCAGGTGCCGCCGGGCCTCGGCGAGCGTCAGCGCGGTCACGGCCTGCACGTCCATCCGCGCGAGCGTGATCTTCAGCAGTTCGAGGAGATCGGCTTCGTCATCGACGACGAGCGCCTGGGCCTTGTTCATGACTGCCCGCCTCCTGCTTGAGCGCTAAGGGTACGCATCGCGTTTTTCATTTCTTCGACTAACATGATTTTCACCTGATCGTCAAAGCCAAAAAACACCCGACAGCCATTCCAGGCATGATTTGATGGAGCGAAAAACCCAAACGAATCATACCCGCCGAGAAGGATTTCCGGTAAAGTCTTTCCCCTAAACCGCCTAACCGCGGTAGCATCGCGACCCGGTTCCCCAACCCTGTAGCTCAGCTTTCCGACCCTGGCGATGCAGGCTCATGCGCTTGGCGCGCGATCTCGGATCGTCTCCGGGATCGGCCGTTTGACCGAAGAAAGTAGCGATTGAACCCGCGTCGCCGAGACGTGACCGATTGATTTTCACCAACACCTCGCCACCGAGGAGCGTTGCGACCCGAATCGAGCTGATTCGGGCCAGGCTCGGCGGCAGGGTCGACTTTTCCAACGGCGCTCACTCACGATTCATCGAGACTTGATTAACCATGAGTGAGTTTACCGATTACAAGGTTGCCGATCTGTCCCTGGCCGATTTCGGACGCAAGGAAATGGTCATCGCCGAGACCGAGATGCCGGGTCTGATGGCCCTGCGCCAGAAGTTCGGCGCCTCCAAGCCGCTGGCCGGCGCGCGCATCACCGGCAGTCTGCACATGACCATCCAGACCGCGGTGCTGATCGAGACCCTGGTCGAACTCGGCGCCCAGGTGCGCTGGTGTTCGTGCAACATCTTCTCGACCCAGGACCATGCCGCCGCCGCCATCGCCGCCGCCGGGATCCCGGTCTATGCCTGGAAGGGCGAGACCCTGGACGAATACTGGTGGTGCACCGAGCAGGTGCTGAACTGGCCCGATGGCGCCGGCCCCAACATGATCCTGGACGACGGCGGCGATGCCACCCTGATCGTGCACAAGGGCGTGGAATACGAGAAGGCCGGCGCGATTCCCGCGCCGACCGCCGGCGACAGCGAGGAATGGGGCTCCATTCTGGGGCTCCTGAACCGGACCTTCGCGCGCAACCCGCGGCACTGGCACGCCATCGCCAAGGACATCAAGGGCGTCACCGAGGAGACCACCACCGGCGTGCATCGGCTCTATCAGATGCACCGCGAGGGGCAACTGCTGTTCCCGGCGATGAACGTCAACGACTCGGTCACCAAGTCCAAGTTCGATAACCTCTACGGCTGTCGCGAGTCGCTGGTGGACGCGATCAAGCGCGCCACCGATGTCATGATCGCGGGCAAGCTGGCGCTGGTGTGCGGCTTCGGCGACGTGGGCAAGGGCTCGGCGGCCTCGCTGCGTGGGCTGGGCGCGACCGTCTGGGTGACCGAGATCGATCCGATCTGCGCGCTCCAGGCCGCGATGGAAGGCTATCGGGTGGTCCGTATCGAGGACGTGGTGTCCATGATGGACATCTTCGTGACCACCACCGGCAACACCGACATCATCACCCATGATCACATGGTGGCGATGAAGGATCAGGCCATCGTCTGCAACATCGGGCACTTCGACAACGAGATTCAGGTCTACAGCCTGAAGCAGTACGAGTGGGTCAACATCAAGCCGCAGGTGGATCAGATCGTCTTCCCGGACGGTCACCGCATCACTTTGCTGGCCGAGGGGCGGCTGGTCAATCTGGGCTGCGCCACCGGTCATCCGAGCTTCGTGATGTCCAACAGCTTCACCAATCAGGTGCTGGCGCAGATCGAGATCTTCACCAAGCCCGAGGAATATCCGATCGGCGTCTATGTGCTGCCCAAGCATCTGGATGAAGACGTGGCGCGGCTGCATCTCGATAAGATCGGCGTCAAGCTGACCACGCTCACCCAAAAGCAGGCGGATTATATTGGCGTGGCGGTCGCGGGGCCGTATAAGGCCGAGAATTATCGGTATTGATCGAAATCGCTTCTCTCCTCCCTTGCGGGGGAGAGAGCTTGAATGAATGCTTGGCCGCTCGGAAACACGCATGAGCCTGTCCATGACGACACTCCTTCAAGCCAGCGAGCTTGGCATTCGTCTCGAAATCGTCAACGGCCTCCCGATTTGGGAGGCGCAGCCGGTTTATCGTCATCAAAAACACATTGATCGTATTGCGCGAAGCATCGTCAAACCAGCCGCCGGTCAGGCGGCCTGCGAATGCGTGCATGCCATCGATGTCTATATTCAGTTTCCAACCGGACTCAAGCGACCCGACATTTCGATTTTCTGCCGCGAACCGAGCGAGGACGAGCAGGATTCGGCATTGACCATGATTCCCGAGGCTGTGATCGAGGTGGTCAGCAAAGGCTATGAGGCCAAGGATTTAGAGATTGGACCACCCTTTTATCTATCCCAGGGCGTCAAGGATGTCATCGTTTTCGATCCGCTGACGTTATTGGTTCTGCATGTCCGCAAGGATCGTGCGACACGACAGGTTTCTCCAGTGACGATTGAATTGGAATGCGGCTGTTCACTGATCGCATGATGCGCGAGTCGCGAGACGATTCGAGATGCCTAAAAAATTAGCGAATTGATGACGGAACTGGAACGGGCGGGATTTGTGAACCGAGGCGGCAAAGGTAGTCATCGGAATTACGAGCATCGAACGGGCGTTCGTGTGACGCTCTCCGGGCGATCTGGAGACGATGCTAAACGCTACCAGGAGAACGAGGTGAAAACCAAGATCCGGGAATCCGCGCAATGAAAGAAAGTGCGTATTACGTCAAACTCGTCGAGTGGTCTCAAGAAGATCAATGTTTTATTGGGCAATGTCCCGAAATCATTGGTCCCTGCTGCCATGGCGACGACGAAGAACAGGTTTATCACGAGCTTTGCCTGATTGTCGATGAATGGATCGCGATCATGAAGAAAGACGCAAAGCCCCTGTCTCCGATGACCTCCGGTATCAACTTGAGTCGACTGATCCTAGAGCGGATCGGCGATACGGATCATGCCGCGCGCCTTTGAATGATTGAGCGCGAAACGCCGGCGCAGCACTGACCAAGGAACTTGATTCATGCTATTTCAAAACGACTCGACTCCACTCTACAGCGTCGAACTCTTCCCGCCCAAGACCGCCGAGGGGATGGACAAGCTCAAGCTGGAGATCGCTAAACTCAACGCGCTCGGCCCCGCCTATTTTTCGGTGACCTATGGCGCTGGCGGATCGACCCGCGAGGGCACCCTGGAGACCGTCTCCTGGCTGCGCGGCCTGGGGATCGAGACCGCGCCGCATCTCGCCTGCATCGGCTCCACCCGCGAGCAAGTGCGCGAGCTGCTGAACCACTATCGACAACAAGGCATCCGGCGGCTGGTGGCGCTGCGCGGCGATATGCCCTCCGGCATGGGCGCGGGCAATCAGGGCGATTTTCGCTATGCCAATGAGTTAGTGACCTTCGTCCGCGCCGAATTCGGCGACGCCTTCCACATCGAAGTGGCGGCCTATCCCGAATATCATCCCCAGTCGGGCAGTCCGGCGCGCGATCTGGAGAACTTCAAGCGCAAGGTCGAAGCGGGCGCCGATGGCGCCATCACCCAGTATTTTTATAGCGCCGATGCCTATTTCGCGTTTGTTGCAAGCTGCCGGAAGGCAGGGGTCGAGATCCCGATCATCCCCGGTATCATGCCCATCACCAACTACACCCAACTTGCCCGTTTTTCGGATACCTGCGGCGCCGAGATTCCGCGCTGGGTCCGTCGCCGGCTGGAAGGCTATGGTGACGATGTCGAAAGCATCCGCGCCTTCGGTCACGAGGTGGTGCTGACGCTGTGTCGTCATCTGATCGAAGGCGGCGCGCCGGGGCTGCATTTCTACACCATGAATCAGTCTGGTCCGACGACGCGTCTGTGGAATGATCTGGAACTCGCCATCGTGCATTGATTTCCGGACGCTATCCTGGAACGCGCAGAGTTTGCTCGATCTGCGCCGACAGGATGACGATGACGGCATTTCGTTCGCCGCCGATCTCGCCGCCAGCGTCTTGACCCCAGATCGCGAACCTTGCGACGGACATCCTTCGCCAGGCGCTCGACTGCGCAACGAAGGCGGATGACACCACCCGGCAGCAGGAATGCTTGATGCGTGACCAACGCACGGCGTTGCGTTGCCCCTAATTGAAGGATTCGACCATGCCGGAGCTTGATTTCAAGGGCAAGGAATTCGTCTACAACCATCATCTGGCCATCCCGCACCGCCCGCTGATCCCGCGCCCGGACAAGTCCATCGGCGAACCGCGACTCGACGGCAACCTGATCGTTCACGGCGACAATCTGCATGCCCTGAAAGCGCTGTTGCCCCTGTATGCCGGGCGGGTGGATTGCATCTTCATCGACCCCCCATACAACACCGGCAACGAAGGTTGGAGCTACAACGACAACGTCAACAGCCCGATGCTGCGCGAGTGGCTCGACAGCAATCCGGTCGGCATCGAGGACGGGCTACGCCATGACAAATGGCTGTGCATGATGTGGCCACGGCTGCGGTTGCTGCATGAGCTGCTGTCGGAGTCGGGGAGTTTCTGGATGACGCTCGACGATAACGAAATTCATCGGGCGCGGATGATGTTAGATGAGATTTTTGGGGAATCGCATTGCATTGGCCAGCTCAGGGCAATCGCATCAACGCATTAGCGCATACTGTTAGACAATCCGTACTGCGGCCCCAATGATTTGAGTCTTTAGAATCTTGGGGAGATCTCGCCGATGTGCGACTTGAGTGTGGAGCGATCGATTGCGCACCATTTTGCCCCGCTGGACGAGCCGCGCAGCGCGATCCAACGACGGCACCTCTTAAGTGAGATGATCGTGATCACCATCGCGGCGTCCTTCAGTGGCGCCGACGGTTGGGTGGGTGTCGAGACGTTCGGACAGGCCAAGGAGGCGTGGCTGCGCACGTTTCTGAAACTGCCCGCGGGCATTCCGTCGCACGACACCTTCGGGCGGGTGTTTGCGCTCATCGATCCCGCACAGTTTGCCGCCTGCTTTCGCCAATGGAGCGCGTCGGTGGCCGAACTGATCCCCGAAGAGATCATTGCCGTCGATGGCAAGACCCTGCGCCGCTCCCACAGCCGCGGCAAGGGCTTGGCGGCGTTGCACCTGGTCAGTGCCTGGGCGACGGCCAATCGGGTGGTGCTCGGACAGGTCGCCACCGACGCCAAATCCAATGAGATCACGGCCATTCCACGTCTGCTGGAGTGGCTGAAGCTGGAGGGCTGCATCGTCACCATCGACGCCATGGGCTGCCAGACCAAGATTGCCGCGCAGATCATCCACCAGGGAGGGGACTATGTGCTCGCGCTCAAAGGCAACCAGGAAACGCTGGCCGCCGAGGTCGAGGAGGCGTTCATCGACGCCGACGCCAGAGGCTACGCCGGTGTCGATTCGGCATTCCTCGAAACCGTCGAGCGAGGGCATGGTCGTCTCGAAACCCGTCGCTACCAAACCTTGGGCGATCTTTCCGGCGTGCCGCACAGCGCCTCGTGGGAGGCAATGAACATGATCGGCATGGTTGAATCGCGCCGTGAGGTCGCCGGCAAGGTCTCGGTCGAGACCCGCTATTTCATTGGCAGCATCGGCACCAGCGCCGCGCGCTTTGCCCACGCAGTACGCGGTCACTGGGGCATCGAAAACGGGTTGCATTGGAATCTCGATATCGCCTTTCGTGAGGATGAGTGCCGTGTCCGCGATCCGGTGGCGCGCGAGAATCTTGCCGTCCTGCGTCACCTCGCCCTCTCGCGCCTCAAGAATGACGGCACCAAGCTCGGCATCCAGAACAAACGCTTGAAAGCCGGTTGGGACGAGTCCTACCTGTCGAAATTGCTCTTCGAGTCGCCTCAGAGGAAGGGCGACGCTGATACATCGGTACCCGCTAATGTTAGCAGCGCTTGATGCGATTGCCCTGTTGGCCAGCTTGCTTGGCAAAAGCGCACATCGCGAGAGAATAGAGCAACCTTGTCGCCAAGCATCGATCACTTATTGCTTTATTCAAAATGCCAACCGGATTCTTGGAGGTTGTTAAGAAATCTGCTGGCGGACATTGATTCGGATGAATCCGGCGATGCCATCGACGAATCGGATTCGCGCGCCAAAGGCACCATACCGTTTTCTGCACAAGGGTTTCGCAAGAACCAAGTTTATCCGATCATCACACCAACGGGGCTGACTCTTAAGCCGCCAAAAGGGCGTTGCTGGGGCGCAACGGAACCTGAGTTTCTTAAACTAAAAGAGCAAGGAAGAATCTATTGGCCGAAGAACGGAAATGGCCGTCCGCGCATTATTCCATTGGATGGAGAAAAGCAGGGATTGGTCCCTAATACGTTATGGCTTGCAAATGAAGTCGGCGATACTGAAGGCTCTAAAAAGCTATTAATGCAGATATTTTCGGAGCGTGACGAGCTAGGCATTCACGCTCCAAAACCGCATGAACTTGTGGAAAGAATTGTTCAGATCTCAACAAACCCTCAATCCGTCATTCTTGACAGCTTCGCCGGTTCCGCCACCACCGCCCATGCTGTCCTAGCCGCCAACGCCAGAGACGACGGCAGCCGCCGCTTCATCCTGATCGAATGCGAGGACTACGCCGACACCCTGACCGCCGAGCGCGTGCGCCGGGTCATCGACGGCTATGCCTTCAGCGGCAACCAGCGCGAGGAACTGCACCGCGAAAAACTCACCTTCACCAGCCTGAAAAAGGCCGACAAACTGCTGGACCATGTCGAGTCCATCAAGACCCTGGAAGGCCATCGCTTCGACCGGATCAAATCCGAGATCAAGGACGGCGAACTCATCGTGACCGGCGAGAAGGCGATCACCGAACGGGTCGCGGGACTGGGCGGCGGTTTCACCTTCTGCACCCTGGGCGAGGCCGTGGACATGGACCGGATGCTCACTGGCGAATCGCTGCCGGCCTTCGAGCAACTGGGCGCGCTGCTGTTCCACACCGCCACCAATGAGATCGCCCCCAGCCCGCTGCCGACCGAGGAAGTGGCGGGCTGCGGCTATCTCGGTGCATCGACTCACGATCATGTCTGGCTGATCTACCGCCCTGACCTGGAATTCCTCAAATCCCGCGAGGCGGCCCTGACCCTGTCGCGCGCCGAGGCCCTGGTGAACGCCAAGCCGGACAAGCCGCATCGGGTCTTCGCCCCGGCCAAGTTCGTCTCGCAAAAGCTGCTGAATGACTCCGGCCTGCCGGTCGAGTTCGCGCCGCTGCCGTTTGCGTTGTATCGAATCGCGTGAAGAGGTCGTTGACCATGAAATTCTCAGTCACCGTGGGCAGAGACGAAGACGGTATCTGGATTGTGGAATGCCCGTCAATTCCTGGGTGCGTGAGTCAGGGAATGACAAAAAACGAGGCATTATCAAACATCGAGGAAGCCATCCAGTTATGCCAAGAGGTTCGCGCGGAAATAGGCGCAGGCGTTCGCCTGGGAAGTCTGGCGGGACGGGGGTACCGTATCCCAGACGATTTCAACGCGCCCTTGGATGACTTGAACGACAGGTAATCTCCCATGCCCATCATGAGTTTGAAGGCCCACTACGATGGACGGCACATCCTGCTGGATGAGCCTTTTCAATTGCCCACGAACGCTCAACTGATCGTCACAGTGCTGGAGCCTGAGGTATTGGAGGAGCGAGACGCCTGGGCCGATCTGGCCGCTAGCGGATTAACCAGGACCTATGGCGACGACGAGCCGGAATACACCATCGATGATCTGAAGCCATGATTCGCGAGGGCGACATGGTTTTGGTTCCCCTACCGCAAGCCGATGGACGACTGAAGAATCGACCGGCCATCGCCTTGCGCCGGATGCCTCCCTTCGGAGACTGGTTGCTGTGTGGAGTCAATTGAATGCCTCTGCGCGATCTTGACTACCAGGCACGGGTGCTGACCCTGTTCGACGCCTATCTGACCGAGCTGTCGGTACAGAAGGCGAAGGCGGATAAGATCAGCGCCGCCAATGCTGGAGAGACCGACCCGGATCTGCTGCGGGAGGTGCCCGATTTCCCCGCCAAGACCTGGAGTGCGCTCAAGACGGCAGGCCAGCTTCCGCCCTCGCGCGTTGCCATTCCCTACTCGCCGCGCCTGGATGGCATCGGTCGGCCGACGCCCAATGCCGTGTTCAAGGTGCCCACCGGTGGCGGCAAGACCTATCTGGCGGTCGCCGCGCTGTCGCGTCTCTTCGGGCGCTATCTGAGCCGGAACACCGGCTTTGTGCTGTGGATCGTGCCCAACGAGGCGATCTACAGCCAGACCAAGCGCCAATTGACCGACCGCCAGCACCCCTATCGGCAGATGCTCGACCGCGCGGCGGCGGGACGGGTGCGGATTCTGGAAAAGGGCGATCCGCTCGACGCCCGCGATGTCGAATCGCATCTGTGCGTCATGCTGCTGATGCTGCCATCGGCCAACCGGCAGAGCTGCGAATCCTTGCGGATGTTTCGCGATCGCGGCGATGTACGAGGTTTTTTCCCGCGCGACGATCAGCAGACCCACGCCGTTGAGTTGGAGCGAATCCCCAATCTCGACATTTACGATTTGGCGAGTTCGACTTTTCAAAGACCGCAAATCAAGGATTCGCTGGGGAACGCCCTGCGCCTGATCCGCCCGGTGGTGGTCATGGACGAGGGCCACAAGGCGATTTCGGAACTGGCCTTCGCGACCCTCTACGGCTTCAACCCCTGTTTCGTGCTGGAACTGACCGCGACCCCGAAGGACGTGGCGGCGCGAGGCGGCGCGAGCCCGCGATCGGCCCGCCATGCCAATATTTTGGTCGAGGTGGCGGGCACCGAACTGGACCGCGAGGGCATGATCAAGATGCCCTTGAATCTCGATCCCCGCCAGGGGACCGACTGGCGCAATACCCTGAGCGCGGCGCTCGACTGCCTGAATCGGCTGCACACCGAGGCGCGGCGACTGCACGGCGAACGCGGTCGCTACATTCGTCCGATTCTGTTGGTCCAGGTGGAGCGCACCGGTCGTGATCAACGCGACGGCGTCCATATTCATGCGCTCGACGCCCGAGACTGGTTGCTCACGGCGGGACTGGACGCGGCCGAAATCGCCATCAAGACGGCCGATACCAACGAACTGGCGAACCCCGAGAATCAGGACTTGCTCTCACCGGCCAACCGGGTGCGGGTCATCATCACCAAGCAGGCGCTCCAAGAGGGTTGGGATTGCCCTTTCGCCTACGTGCTCTGCGCCCTCGCGGCCAGCCAGAATCGAACGGCCCTGACCCAACTGGTCGGGCGCATCCTGCGCCAGCCGCAGGCCGACAAGACGGGGATCCCACTGCTCGACGAAAGCTATGTGATCACCCACCATGCCACGACGGCGGACGTGGTGGAGGCCATCAAGACCGGGCTGGAAGAAGACGGGCTGGGCGATCTGGTGAAAGAGCTTCGGATCGGCGGCGACAGCGGCGGGTGCGACGGCGGCGCTCGATCCATTCCCCGGCGCGCGGTCTTCGCCACGACCGAAATCTATTTGCCCCAGGTGCTCGCGGTTAACGGCGGCAGGATTCGACCGCTCGATTATGAGCAGGATATCCTGTTCCATCTGGACTGGTCGGCGCTCGATCCCGCGCCGCTGATCGCGCAAATTCCTGACAACGCGCAAAGCGCCGAACAGCAGATGCGCCGCTTCCGGCTGGCCGATGTGGGCGAGGAACGCATCCTTGACGAGATCAGCGGTCACAGCGTGGAGATGCTGCGTTTCGATCCCGCCTATACGGTGCGGATGGTGTCCGATCTGGTGCCGAATGCCTGGATTGCCCGCGCGATCGTCGGGCGCCTGCTGGTGGGGTTGACGGCGCGCGGCTTCGCTGCCAAGAAGCTGGGCGCTTTGGGCGGGCTGATCGTCGAGCAATTGCGTCACTGGCTGGACGGCGAACGCGACCGCATGGCCGAGGCGGTATTCCGAGCGGCGGTTGCCGAGGGGCGGATTCAGTTCCGGCTGCGCACCGACGATCATAACTGGCGGATGCCGTTCCAGGCCGACACCTACGAGCCGGAGGGCGCCGAACAACTGATCGGGAAGGCTGGTGGACCACTGACGAAAAGCCTGTTCGCGCCGCTCTACAAGGGCGATTTTTCCAGTCAGGACGAGCGCAACATCGCGGTCTATCTCGACAGCGAGGCCACCCTGACCTGGTGGCATCGCAACGTCGCGCGTCAGCAGTACGGGATTCAGGGCTGGCGGCGGGGTAGAATTTATCCCGATTTCATTTTTGCCCTGCAACGCGCTCAGGAGACAAACCGGGTGGCGGTGCTGGAAATGAAAGGCCCGCAGTTGGCCGGCAACCTGGATACCGAATACAAACGGGCCGTGCTGCGGCTGATGTCCGATCACTATGCCGTTGAGCAGGCGCCGCGCGTGGGCGAGTTCGAGCTGGTCGATCCCGGCGGGACTGTCGTACATTGCGACCTGGTGTTGATGCCGGACTGGAAGATTCGATTACCCAATGAATTCTTTGGGGAATGAGCGACCGACAGAGCAAACCCGCGCATTGGCGGCGATGGCCATACCGAACGAAAACAGGATAGACGCTTTATGCTGCTGATGATCGACAATTACGATTCCTTCACCTACAACCTGGTGCAGTATTTCGGCGAACTGGGCGCCGAGGTGCGGGTGGTGCGCAACGACGAGCTTTCGGTCGAGCAGGTGGCGGCCTTGCAGCCGGAACGCATCGTGATCTCGCCTGGCCCCTGCACGCCGAACGAGGCCGGCATCTCGGTGCCGCTGATTCGGGCGATGGCGGGCCGGGTGCCGATGTTGGGCGTCTGTCTCGGTCATCAGTCGATCGGACAAGCCTTCGGCGGCCAGATCGTCAAGGCACCAGCGGTGATGCATGGCAAGACCTCGCCAATGCATCACACGGATCGGGGCGTGTTCCACGGGCTGGCCAATCCGTTCGAGGCGACTCGCTATCACTCGCTCGTCATCGATCAATCGACCCTGCCGGATTGTCTCGACGTTACCGCCTGGACCGAGACCGAGGATGGTGTCCGCGACGCCATCATGGGTGTGCGTCACCGCGAATTGCCCATTCAGGGCGTGCAGTTCCATCCCGAGTCGATCCTGACCCAGCAGGGTCATGACCTGCTGCGCAACTTCATCGAGGGTCGCGACGAATGAATATCAAGGACGCCATCGCCTGCTGTCTCGAACGGCATGATCTCGGCGAAGAGGAAATGACCGCCGTGATGCGCGCCATCATGACCGGCGGCGCGACATCCGCCCAGATCGCGGGCTTTCTGGTGGCGCTGCGCATGAAGGGCGAGACGGTGACCGAAATCGCCGCGGCGGCATCGGTGATGCGCGAGCTGGCGACCGGCGTGGAGCTTGGCGGGCTGGAACAGACTGTCGACATCGTCGGCACCGGAGGGGATGCTTCGGGCACCTTCAACGTCTCGACCACCAGTATGTTCGTGGCGGCGGCGGCGGGTTGTCATGTCGCCAAGCATGGCAACCGCTCGGTTTCCAGCAAATCCGGGGCCGCCGATGTCCTGGAGGCGGCCGGCGTGAATCTGACGCTGACGCCCGATCAGGTCGCGCGCTGCGTGCGCGAGGTCGGTGTCGGTTTCATGTTCGCGCCCGGCCATCACGGCGCGATGAAGCACGCGATCGGGCCGCGCCGCGAGTTGGGCGCGCGCACCATCTTCAATATTCTTGGACCCTTGACCAACCCGGCCGGCGTGCCCAATCAGGTGCTGGGCGTTTTCAGTCCGACCCTGCTGGAGCCATTGGCGCAGGTTCTGCAACGGCTGGGCAGCCGGCATGTGCTGGTGGTCCATGCCCGCGATGGCTTGGACGAGATCAGCATCGCCGATACCACGGACGTGGCCGAGCTGAAGGACGGCGCGATTCACCGCTACGGCATCCGGCCCGAGGATTTCGGACTCGTCCGCGCCGATCTTGAGACGATCCGTGTCAATGATCCCCTGGAGAGTCTCGCCATGCTGCGCGGGGTTCTGGCCAACCAGCCGGGTCCGGCGCGCGACATCGTCCAGCTCAATGCCGGGGCGGCCATTTACGCGGCGGGTCGCGCCGAGACTCTGGCGGAGGGCATGGCGCTGGCGGATGCCGCGCTTGCAAGCGGCGAGGCCGCGCGGCGGCTGGAGCGATTGATCGTGCTGACCGCGAGTTTTGCATGCCCCGTCGTCACTCTGGACGCGGTTTAGGAGGACAAGCGCATGGCCGACACACCCGACATCCTGAAAAAGATCGTCCATCGGAAGGCGGAAGAGGTGCGTGCGCGTTCCGAACGCCTGCCGCTGTCCGAACTTATCGCGCTGGCTGGCGACGAACCGGCGCGCGGTTTCGCCGACGCGCTGCACGCGAAGATCGCCGCCGGTCAGCCGGCGGTGATCGCCGAGATCAAAAAGGCCAGCCCGAGCAAGGGCCTGCTGCGCGCGGATTTTCGGCCCGCCGAGATCGCGGTCAGTTATGCCCACGGCGGCGCGGCCTGTCTCTCGGTGCTGACCGATATCGATTTCTTCCAGGGCAGCGATGCGTATCTGAAGGAGGCGCGCGCGGCCTGCGCGTTGCCGGCGATTCGCAAGGATTTCATCATCGACCCCTATCAGGTCCACGAGGCCCGCGCGATGGGCGCCGACTGTATCCTGCTGATCGCGGCCTGTCTCGACGACGCGAGTCTGCGCGACTTGAACGCGCTCGCGCAGGCGCTCGGCATGGATGTGCTGGTCGAGGTGCATGACGCGCTGGAACTGGAACGCGCGCTGGCGGTACCCGGACGCCTGATCGGCGTCAACAATCGGAATCTGCGGACCTTCGAGGTAAGCCTGGAGACAACCATCGATCTGCTCGGGCCCATCCCCGCCGATCGGCTGCTGGTCACCGAGAGCGGCATTTTGAGCCGCGACGATGTCGCGCGCATGCGCGCGCAAGGGGTGAATGCCTTTCTGGTCGGCGAAGCCTTCATGCGGGCCGAGGATCCGGGCGCCGAGTTGGCGCGGCTGTTTTTCACTCCCGCCGGATAGATCGCGTGTCGCCGGTCCGCCCTAGCGCGTTCCGAAGACCACGATCGTCTTGCCCTTGACGCTCACCAATCCTTGTTCCTCCAGGGCTTTGATGACCCGCCCGGCCATCTCGCGCGAACAGCCGACGATGCGTCCGAGTTCCTGGCGGGTCACGCGAATCTGCATGCCGTCCGGATGGGTCATGGCGTCGGGTTGTTTGCAGAGATCGAGCAGGGTTCCGGCGATACGTCCCGTGACATCGAGAAACGCGAGATGACCGACCTTGCGGCTGGTCGTGCGCAGCCGTTGCGAGAGTTGCAGGCCGATACTGTAGAGGAACTCCTTGGCGACATCCTTGAGCTCGTCGCTCAGTAAGCGATCAAGACGTTGATAGGTAATTTCGGCGACCTTGCATTTCGTGCGGGTGCGAATGATCACGCTCCGGGTATTCTGCGGAACGAACAAGCCCATCTCGCCGATGAATTCGCCCTTGTTGATGTAGGCCAGCAATAATTCGCGACGTTCTTCCTCGTCGTCGATCATGGCCGCGACCGAACCCTCGATGAGGTAGTACAGGGTTTCCGCCGCCTGTCCCTGACGGATGAAATCGACATTTTTCTCGTAGGTTTTGGTGTGGCATTGCGCCAGAAATGGCTCCAGCCAGCGAGGGGGTTCCTGCAGCGGTTTCAGTATGCTCATAGAGTGGTCTGTTCAAGGGCTGGGGTTGCTTCCGATTCTAGGCATGCCGACGAGCCTTGTCGAACTATGCTAGCCTCCCGACACTGAAAAACCGGAGTCTTTCAAGGTCCGGCCGGCGGACCGAATGCATCGATTAGGGGGGAGTATGAAGGCGCGGGTGAAGTGGATCGAGGGTGTCGCCATGTTGGGCGAGTCGGGTTCGGGGCACGGCATTGTCATGGATGGGGCGCCCGAATCGGGCGGACGCAATCTCGGCGCCAGACCCATGGAAATGCTGCTCATCGGCATGGGCGGCTGTACTCAGTTCGATGTCCTGACGATCCTGCGCAAGGCGCGCCAGGCGGTGACCGACTGCGTGGTGGAACTGGAGGCGGAGCGTTCCGCGACAGACCCGAAAGTCTTTACGAACATTCACGCGCATTTCATCGTGACCGGCCGCGACCTGGACCCCAGGCGGGTCGAAAAGGCCATTGGTTTAAGCGCGGAAAAATACTGCTCGGCATCCATCATGCTTGGCGCCACGGCAACCATTACCCATGACTTCGAGATCCGCGACGCCTGAGCCACGAACCGCGAGAGCGCCAGACAACTGGCGGTCGATCGCTATCAACGCCTCGTTTGCCAACAAAATAGTCCGCCGACATGCGATATTCACTTGCATCGACCGATCCTGATCGGTAGTTTGCGCGATCCCATTTCGACCGCTCAAACCCTAAGGAGGTTTTTCCGACGATGCCCACCACTCTGAAGAAGCTGCGTTTGCATGGATTCAACAACCTGACCAAGACGCTCAGCTTCAATATATACGATGTCTGCTACGCCGATTCGACCGAGCAGCGCGAAGCCTACATCGCCTATATCGACGAGGCCTATAACGCGGCGCGTTTGACCGCGATTCTGACCGACGTGGCGGAGATCATCGGCGCGAATATCCTCAATATCGCCCATCAGGACTACGACCCCCAGGGGGCGTCGGTGACGATGCTGATCTCCGAGGAAGGCATCGTCGCGGAAAACCTGTCCAACACGGCCACGCCGGGGCCGCTGCCGGACGCCGTGGTGGCGCATCTGGACAAGAGCCATATCACCGTCCACACCTATCCGGAAACCAATCCGCAGACCGGGATCAGCACCTTTCGCGCCGATATCGATGTCTCGACCTGCGGGCGGATTTCGCCGCTGCGGGCGCTGAATTATCTGATTCACGCACTGGAATCGGACATCGTCATCATGGATTACCGGGTGCGCGGCTTCACCCGCGATGTCACCGGACGCAAGCACTTCATCGACCACAACATCAGCTCGATTCAGAACTATCTGTCGAGCAACACCAAAAAACGCTATCAGATGGTCGACGTCAACGTCTATCAGGAAAACCTCTTCCACACCAAGATGGTCATCAAGCACTTCAAACTTGACGATTATCTGTTCTGCGTCGAGGCCAAGGAATTGTCACCGCAGGAGCATCAGCGCATCCAGAAACTGCTGCGGCGCGAACTGAGCGAGATTTTCAACGGACGCAATCTGGGACGTAATCTGGAATTCATGAGCTGATCCGCGCCGGCGGGCGGGGCGGTGTCATGAAACCTGGGATCGCCGAGTTGCGCTCGGCTCTTCGGCCGTCAAACTGGAGCAAGGCGCCGAGTACAACTCGGCGATCCCAGGCGCAATACCGTTGTGAGACGGAAATCACCTATAGCCAGTAAACCGTGCGGGTCATGACGCGCGCGGTCAGTTTCATCGCCGCCCGGATCGGCGCGGGCAGATCGACGCCGCCGGTCGCCTTGGCGATCTGCGCGTGCCGCACCTCGTCGGCCTTCATTTGTTCCAGGATGATCCGGCTTTTCTCGTCCTGCACGGGGATCTGTTCCAGATGCTCGTCCAGATGATTTTCGACCTGGCGCTCGGTCTCGACCACGAACCCCAGGCTCCACTTGTCGCCGGCCAGACCCGCGGCGGCGCCCATCGCGAAGGATCCGGCGTACCAGAGCGGATTCAACAGGCTTTTGCGGTCGCCGAGTTCCTCCAGCCGCTGTTCGCACCAGGCGAGATGATCGTTTTCCTCCTGCGCCGAGCGCTCCATGCGTTGGCGCGTCTCGGACAACCGGGCCGTGAGCGCCTGCCCCTGATACAGGGCCTGGGCGCAAACCTCGCCGGTGTGGTTGACGCGCATCAGGCGCGCCACATGCCTGCGTTGATCGTCCCGCAGTTCCACCTCCTGGAGACCGGTCGCCGGGTTGCGCCGTTCCGTGGTCTGGGGGCGGCCGAACAGGGTGCGAAGCGCACGGTCCGCGTTGATCAGGACGTGATCGAGAGGAGAATATTGGCGGGCGTTCGGGCTTGGGCGGTTCATTGAGTGAAGGAAATGTCCGTCTGATGACTTGATGAGCCGGATTCTGAGCGGCTGGCCGTCGGGTTTCAACCGTCCATCTGCCTCGCGATCAACTCCACGGGATGACAAACCTCGATGGCCAGCCCGGCCTCGCGGATCCCGGCGGCCAGATGGAGCGCGCAACCCGGATTGGTGGTGGCGATGATCTCCGGCTTCAAGTCGGACAGCGGCGCCAGCTTTTCGCGCAGGAGCGCGTCCGCCATGACGGGCTGCTGGAGCAGATAGGTTCCCGCCGCCCCGCAGCAGCGATCGTTGCCGGGCAGGGGCGCGATCTCCAGCTCCGGGATGCGGGCCAGCAGGCGATAGACCGCCGCATTGCCGCCGAGCAGGTTGCGATGCGAGCAGGGTTCGTGGACCAGCACGCGCCGGGGCAGCGGATGGAGCGCGAGCGTCTCCGGCCAGGCGGCCCGATCCAGAAACTCGCAGAGTTCCCAAGTGTCGCGCAGTGTGGGGTCTTCGCGCAGTTCCGCGATGCAGGCGCTGGCGAGTCCGACCAGCACGCGGCCGGCATGAATTCGCGCGCAGTTCGCCCGGCGTGCGTCGGCCTCGGCGGGGTAGCCGTTATGCCGCAACAGCGCGCCGCAGCAGGCCGGCTCGGACGGCATCCGCACCCGCAGCCCAAGCCGTTCGCACACCTTGAGCGCGGCCTCGATCGCCGTACCCTGCGCGCTGGAGCCCATGCAGCCGATGAACAGATCCAAATCGGCGGCGGGCGGATCCAGCGGCATGATCCGCCGCGCCGTCAAACCCATGGCGCTGGCGAGACGATGATAGGGTCTTAGCCACCGGAGTCGGGCCAACGAAGCGAGTTCGGCCAAACGCGCCAATCCGCTCCGACGGTAGATCCTGGCCAAGCGTCCCAACGCCCCGGCGATGCGCGCATCCGATAGACCGGCCAACCAGCCGCGCCGCAATACGCTCCGCCGCGCGGGCAAGGCCTCGACCCTGAGCGCCTTGGCGCCATCGGCCAGGCGTCCGTAGGCGACCAGCGAAGGGCAGGCCGTCTCGCAGGCGCGACAGGTCAGACAGCCATCCAGATGACCGGCCAGGGTGTCCGTCAACGCCAGATCCCCCGACAGCCAGCCCTGGATCAGCGAGATTCGCCCGCGCGGCGAATCGGCCTCGTTGCGCGCTACGGCATAGGTCGGGCAACTCGGCAGGCACAGACCGCACTTGACGCACTGGTCCGCGAGCCGAAGCAGTTCTTGCGAGGATGGGTTCGTCTTCAAAATTTCAGGCACGGCTGGCGAAAATGACGGGGTGGCTGGGGCTGGACGGCTCGCGGTTCTCCGCCGCGCCCGGCCATTGAGCGAGCGTCATGTTAACCTTATCCTTGTCTGCAAGGCGCAATTCAGGACATTGAAGATGGCGTACTACCGTTACCATGTCTTTTTCTGCACGAACCAGCGCGAAGCCGGCCGTCAATGCTGTGGTCAATGCGATGCGTCGACCATGCGCGACTACCTCAAGCGCCGCGTCAAGGAGCTTGGACTCGCGGGCGTGGGGGGCGTGCGGATCAACACGGCCGGTTGCCTCGACCGCTGTCGCGAGGGACCGGTCATCGTGGTCTACCCGGAGTCGATCTGGTACACCTATGCCGACACCGAGGATCTGGAAGAAATCCTGCGGGAGCATCTGACGCACGGCCGGATTGTCGAGCATCTCAGGCTGCCCGGTTAAGGCGGATTTGCCCTGGGATCGGGCAAGCGCGACGCGGATTTTGCCCGCGCGGCACTTGCGCCGGAAAGACCGATCACGTAACATGCGCGATCTTTCTCGACACAGAAATCGATATTCAGGCCGGCGCGCGAATCCGCCGCGCGGCCATCCCGGAGCGAAGGATCATGACGACGACTGTTAGCGCCAAACCCGCCGAGGTTCGCCGCGCCTGGTACTTGGTTGACGCCGATGGCAAAACCCTCGGGCGGCTGGCAAGCGAACTGGCTCTGCGCCTGCGCGGAAAACACAAACCGCAATACACGCCCCATGTCGACACGGGCGATTATCTGGTGGTCGTCAACGCCGAGAAGATCCGCGTGACTGGAAACAAGCTCCAGGACAAGATGTACTATCGCCATACCGGCTATGTCGGTAACCTCAAGTCCATGAATCTCGCAAAATTGCTTGAGAAAACTCCCGAGCGCGCCATTCAGTTGGCCGTCAAGGGCATGTTGCCGCGTGGCCCGCTCGGTCGCGCCATGTTCCGGAAGCTGCGTGTCTACGCCGGTCCCGAGCATGGCCATCAGGCGCAGCAGCCCCAGGTTCTCGATCTCAACGTTTAGGAATCAGACGCATGTCGGAGACGCAACACGCAATCGGTCGCCGCAAGACCTCCGCCGCACGGGTTTTCCTGTCGGTCGGTTCTGGCGCCATCACGGTCAACAACCGTCCGCTCGATCAGTTTTTCGGTCGTGAGACGGCCCGCATGGTCGTTCGTCAGCCGCTCGTTACGGCCGGCCTCGTCGACCGCGTGGACATCAAGGTGACCGTCACTGGCGGCGGCAATACCGGACAGGCCGGCGCCATTCGTCACGGCATCGCCCGTGCACTGGTCGAATACGACGAAACGCTCCGCTCGCCCATGCGTCGCGCCGGCTTCCTGACCCGCGATGCCCGCGAAGTCGAGCGTAAGAAAGTCGGCCTGCACAAGGCCCGTAAGCGTCCTCAGTTCTCCAAGCGTTAAGCGACGGCAAATCGGGTTTCGCCTCTAGCTCTATCCATTAAGCATGAGGCCAGACTCACCCCGCATCGCGAGACGCACCGCCTACTTGGGGGATCGTCTAGTGGTAGGACAGCGGACTCTGACTCCGCTAACCAAGGTTCGAATCCTTGTCCCCCAGCCAAACAAAATAAAGGGCTTAGCCGCGAGGCTAGGCCTTTTTTTGGTTCCGGGCGTATACCGGGCGGAGGCACGTCCTGATTGTTCCAGTCGGGCACGGTTCTGGGGATGATCGACAGGAGTGAGGTTCCCCCGGAATTTCGTCTTCCAAGGGTGACGTAAACTAACGTTCACACTGGAGACGATGATGCAGAAGATCCCGAAGCAGGAGTACACCGCCGCGTTTAAGGAACAGGCGGTCAAGCGCGTCAAGGCTGGCAAGACCGCGGGTTCCGTGGCCAAGGAGATGGGGCTGGTCGAGCAGACGTGACGCCACGGGGTCAAGGCATCCGATGCGGGCCAGCTCGATGGCCCTGGCGCCCGGAAGGGGACGCCGGAGGAAATGGAACGATCGCGGCTGCGTGCGGAGAACGTTCGCCTCAAGCGCGAGGTCGACAGCTTAAAAAAGCGACGGCAGACCCTTCGGCTTCGCTCAGGACAGGCTTTGCGAGGGATGCGCTGTTCAGTCTGCCTGGATTGACGCGCAGCGCCCGACGTTCGACCTGGTCGCGATGCGTGCGGTGCTGGCGGTCAGCCTCGGCGGCGATCGTGCCTCGAAACGCGGTGGCCCCCCGGAACGCCGATGGCTCACGGATCTCCAAATGCTCGTCCGGATTCAAGCGATCCACGCCGAATTCAAGGGCGCCGACGGCAGTCCACGCCTGCTGCGGGAGCTGCATGCACGGGGCTTTCCGGCCAGCAAAGAACGGGTGGAGCGACGGATGCGCGAGCACGGCATCCGCGCGCGCCACAAGCGCCGCTACAAGGCCACGACGGACTCCAAGCACGCCCTGCCCGTCGCCAATAACCTGCTCGCGCGTGATTTCACCCCGAGTGGCCCGAATCAGGTCTGGACCGCCGACATCACGTACCTGTGGACCGATGAAGGCTGGCTGTCTCTCGCCATCGTGCTGGATCTGTTCAACCGCGAAGTCGTTGGTTGGTCGCTCAAGCCGCGCATGACCGTCGATCTCGTCACCGATGCGCTCGCCATGGCCGGGTTCCGCCGCAAGCCAGCACCCGGCCTGAGGCATCACTCCGACCGGGGCAGCCAGTACGCCAGCCATGGTTTCCAGGACACGCTGACCGAAGACGGGATGGTCTGTTCAATGCGCCGCAAGGGCAACTGCTGGGACAATGCCCCCACCGAGAGCGGGTTCAACAGCGTCAAGAACGAGCGGGTCTTCGGCGAGCACTTCGCCACGCGGGAAGCGATGAAGGCCACGGCTTTCGAGGACATTGAGGTGTTTTACAATCGCAAGCGGCGGCACTCGACCCTCGGTGACCACTCGCCGGTCCAGTTTCTGAAAGACTGGCTCAACGCTCAGCAGAGAGAAAAACGGGTAGCATGAGCACGCTCCCTTGGAAGACGAAAAACCGAGGGAACCTCACCTCGGCGCACAGAAAGGGGAAAACTCAAGTTTAGCCCCCTGCATCCGTTCTGGTCGCACCCCTGTCTCCCCGGTGGAGCCGGGGGATTACCTGATTGATTTAGCCATTGAGCCCCTGTATGACCAACAACGATGTCCTGCGCCGTCTTCGATACACATTCGATTTCGATGATCTCAAGATGATTGCGGTGTTTGCCGCGGCGGACAGTCGGGTGACCCGCCCGCAAGTCAGCCATTGGTTGAAGAGAGACGATGATCCGGAGTTCGAGGCCTGTAGCGATCACCAATTGGCGATCTTCCTCAACGGCTTGATCAATGATCGGCGGGGCACGAAAGCCAGCGAGCCGCCGGAGCCGGAGCCATCCTTGAACAACAACATCATCTTTAGGAAACTCAAGATCGCGTTGGATCTGAAGGCGGACGATATCCTGCGTCTCTTGGCCGCCAGCGATGTTCACATCAGCAAGCATGAGTTGAGTGCGTTCTTTCGCAAGCCGGGCCATAAACACTACCGCCAATGTAAAGATCAAATTCTGCGAAACTTTCTCAGCGGCCTGCAGGTGGAGTACCGCGACGGTCGCACGCCACCGGACGACTCCAGCGCCACGGCGGGACACCCCTCTTGACCAAGACGTCCTTCACCTCGCTCAACCTCAGCCCGGATCTGCTGGAGAATCTGTCCTCGCTCGGCTATCACACCATGACCCCCATCCAGGCCCTGAGTTGTCCGGATATCCTGGCGGGGAGGGATGTCATCGCACAAGGCAAGACCGGTTCGGGGAAGACCGCCGCGTTTGGGCTCGGTCTCCTGGAGCGGCTCGATGTCGGACGCTTTCGGATCCAGTCTCTCGTCCTCTGTCCCACCCGTGAACTCGCCGATCAGGTGGCCCAGGAGATCCGCGCCTTGGGGCGCAGGAGGCACAACATCAAGGTGCTGACACTCTGCGGCGGGGTCGCCGTTGGCCCTCAGATCGGCTCACTGGAACACGGCGCCCATATCGTGGTGGGAACCCCGGGCCGCATCGTGGACCACCTGGAGCGGGGCACGCTGCGGTTGGATGAGGTGACGATGCTGGTGCTCGACGAGGCGGATCGGATGCTTGAGATGGGCTTCGAAAAGTCGCTGGAGGCGATCATCGACCAGATACCGACGCGACGCCAAACACTACTGTTTAGCGCCACCTACCCCAGTCGGATCCAGGACATCGCTCGGCGCATCATGACTGAACCGATCATGGCCCAAGTGGCGTCCACCCACGACCATCGCAGTATCGCACAGCATTTCTATCGCGTGACCGACGATCACCAGCGGCAGCGAGCGCTGTGCCTCTTGCTGTTGCAGTACCAACCGGTGTCGACCCTGGTGTTTTGCAATACCAAGGTCGATACGCGACAAGTGGCTCGGGGGTTGCGAGACAGTGGTTTTAGCGTCCTCGCGCTGCACGGTGACCTGGAGCAACGGGAGCGGGATGAGGTTCTGGCGCGGTTCTCCAATAAAAGCATCTCGGTGCTGGTGGCCACCGATGTGGCGGCCCGTGGTTTGGACATCGACGCACTCGATGCGGTGATCAACTACCGGATTGCCCTGGAGGCGGAGGGGCATGTCCATCGCGTTGGTCGCACCGGGCGTGCCGGTAGCAAGGGGGTGGCCTTTTCTCTTTACGATGAAGGAGAGGCGCATCGCGTCGCCGCATTGGACACCACGGTGGATCCCATCCTGGACAGCAAGTTATTGCCATCACTCAACTTACTGGAACACCGCCCGATGGTGCCGCCGATGGCCACCCTTCAGATCGATGGCGGCAAGAAGCAAAAGATTCGTCCGGGAGATATCCTGGGCGCGTTGACGGGGCCGGGTGGTCTGCGCGGTGACCAAGTGGGAAAGATCCAGATCGCCGACCAGTGGGCCTATGTGGCGGTCAGCCGAGAGCGCGTGGGGGCGGCGTTGAAGAAGCTGTCCGTCGGCAAGCTGAAGGGACGCGCGTTTCGTGTCAGGCTGATCGACTAATCATGCTCTCCCTCGGTGATCGGGTGCGGGCCATCGTCGTCGATGTCCTGTGCGAGCGAATGGATCTGGCTTCCTCAGCGATCATCCGCCCTTCGAGCCCTCCGGCCAAGGCGCTTGCGCGGCGCCCCGCGGACCAGATCTTGAAGACAGGTGTCGCCGGGCCGCACGACCCGCTCGCGGCGCAGCAGATCCATTCGCTCGCACAGGACATCGACGGGCCGGCTGGAGATGCCTGCGGCCTGACGGGCATGCGCTTGTCGTGGCTATCCAAGTTGACCAGCCCAGAACCTCGAACCACGTACACACACATTGGCTTAAACCGGTTTTCGGTTCCACTGCGCCTCAGACCCCAAAGACGCAGAGAGCAGCAGCATGACCGCGAAGATAGACAGCACCAGGCGTCGCTACCCCGTCAGATCGGCTGCCATGACCAGCAGTGCGACCGGGATGAGCAGGATCGCCACCGTCTCGACGAGGTTGGAAACAGGCGTGAGGTTCTCCATCGGCACCGCGCTGTTGGCGCCGTACCAGCCGCCGCCGTTGGTCCCGAGCTGCTTGATCGCGACCATCGGCGCCACCGGACCGACCGGGATGCGCTGCTCGGCGACGGTGCCTTTGTCCAAGGGCTGGACCACCCGTGCCCCCTCGAAGGTGCTCGGGACACCCTGCCAGGCAAGCAGCAGCGCCGTCACGCAGGACAGTGGCATGAGCAGGCGAACGATGGTGCGCACCAGATCGACATGGAAGTGTCCGACCGCGACCTCGCCCGATGCCGTTCTCCCCTGCGCACCCTCCGGCCCGAGCAGCGTCCGCAGGATGGCAACCAGCGCCGCGATACCCGACGCCGGCGTAATCGCCTGCATGGCGACGACGGCGAAGAGCTGCGCGAAATAGGACAGCTGCGCTTGACCCGCGTAATGCTGCTGGTTGGTATTGGTGATGAAGGCGGCCGTGGTGTGCAACGCCAGATCCCAGTCCATGCCCGGGATCCCGTCCGGGTTAAGTGGCAGCCAGCCTTGCAGCGGCGACCGACTGGGTCCAACTCAACAAACACGCCTGAAATCCCTTCGGGGAGAGACGCGCGATCACATTGGCAAGGCAGTCATCGGAGGGCACGCCATTTTCAAACGGCGCCAACTGACGCAACCAATCCAGCTTTTCGCGGCCGAAATCCTCGAGCACCTCCCGGCCGTCCACCCCGCTGACGACCGCGCAGATCGTCAACAGCACAAGATCGGCCAGGGCATGCCGCTTGTGACGCTCGATCCGAGGGTCTTCCAAGGACGTGAAATGCTCAAGAATGCTCGCTGACATGAGAAACTCCAGCCGTCGTTTCTCGCGAGCATCCGTCAACGACCCGAAAAACGGAATGTTTAAGCGCGCTCGCCCTGCACAAGGCACAAGACGGCTTGCAAGTTCTACGGCAATCGTCTCCAATTCCAGGATTGCCGCCTGAACGAACCAAGCAGATCCACCAACCCAACCGCCTGTCGGAGTGAACCATGACTCGATCCATCCTCGTGACCGTCTTTGCCGTGGGCCTCGCATGCACTGCCGTTCCCGCCAGTGCGGTCGTCTACTGCAAGACCGTGGGCGTCCCGAAGGGCTGCGTCGTGCGCCCAGTCGTGGTCGCACCAGCAGTGGCCGCGCCTGTCGTGGTGGCACCGCGCGTGGGCCGCAGTCCGACCAACCTCAACGGCGGCGTTAACCGCGCTGGCGTTAGGCGCTAAAGTCTCGCCGAAAGGGGTTATCGTGCCTCCTTGGCCTCTAACGAGCGGGATCGTCAGCGCTGCAATCGGATTGCCGAAGTGATCGCTTTCGCACACCGCTAGGTGTTCGGCGTTGAGATCGCCCCCAATGACGCCGAGCCGCCGGTCGCTTGCGCGAACGGCAACGCCTGCGTGGTGACGAACACCCGCCAACCCCTGGCGTCGCGCTGAAAGCGATAGCTGACGGCCTGTTCCAGGGTGAGTGCCGCGACCAGTTGATCCGTGCCGTAGGGCAGAGCGATCTCCAGACGCTGGTACTTCTCGCCGGATTGGCAGAGCGCAGGGGGCAACCGCAGCCGCAGGGCGAACCGCTGACCGCCCAGGTACTCGGCCACACAGCCCTGGCAGCCGCCGGTCTCGTCCTTGGAGCCGATCACGAAGAACTGACTGGACCGAGCGCGTTGCCAGTCCGCGCGCCAGTCCTCAAGGGCGTCGTC
This sequence comes from Thiocystis violascens DSM 198, assembly GCF_000227745.2. Lineage (NCBI taxonomy): Bacteria > Pseudomonadati > Pseudomonadota > Gammaproteobacteria > Chromatiales > Chromatiaceae > Thiocystis > Thiocystis violascens. The sequence continues at coordinate 3,937,832 of NC_018012.1, forward strand.
GCCGTTCGACTCCAGATCGAACTGCGCGCGAAAGCGCTTGCGACCGCCGAAGCACAGCCGCACGGTGCCGGCGTCGCGATCTGCCTCAAGCTGGGCAAGACGCGCTTGTTGAGCAGGCGTTGACGCTCGACGGCCTCAATCGGTTTGGCGAGCGCCTTGTCAAGCTTGGCGACCACCTGTTGCGCCTTTTTGATCCGCGCCTTGGCCTCGGCGATTAGCCCGTCGCGACGTTCCTTGATGGACGCGATCTTGCCTTTGAGGTTGATCGCGAGAGCGTTGAACTGGCGGGCCGTCAGACCGAAGCGCTCCATGAACTCGGACTTCAGCGCGCAGGGCGCCAAGCCGCACCGCATCGCGGCGAACAGGGCGCGCTCGGCACGTCCGTAGAGGTCGGCATCGTCGTCCAGCACCGCGCCTGCCGTCCCCTCGGGATCGACGATCCGAGTCGGTAGGTGCGCTGAACTTTAGCGGTCCGCATGGCCGTTCGCCTGGCATTGTTCGACCAACCGTTGCGCGCGATGCGCCGCCGCGCGGCAGCCATAAAGCCGAGCGCAAAAGGAGGTCAGGACCGCAATCATGTCCGCGACCAGATCGTCAAGGCGAGCGTTACGCGCGCATGCTCTCGGCGCTGGCCTATGACCGCATCGGCGCGACCCTGCGCGCCCGCGCCCATCACGCGAGACTCGAACGGATGGACCGTGCGGGCAGTCGGTCCCAGGATCCATCCCGGTCGCCACCGGCCCCTCGGGGCGCGGCGCGAGCGGAGACCCTCCTGCCTGTGGCCGGCGCGACTCCGGCCCGTGAATCGTCAGCAACACTGTTCGGCTGACGTGCATGGAATGCTTTTCGATGGTTTTAGGAACGGTAAGGCAGCACACGACGCACCCATATCACCAGGGTCTCACTCCACCGGTTCCGTCAACGGATCGCTCCAGGCCAGGACACCGCCGGCCATGCTGACCACCTCATACCCGCGTTGGCTCAACTGGAAGGCGGCGACCGAGCTGCGCCGACCGCTGCGGCAGTACGCGACATAGCGGGCGGCGCTGTCGAGTTCGCCGGCTCGCTTGCGCAGCTGCGACAGGGGGATGAGCACGGCGCCGGGGATGTGTCCCTCATCGAACTCTTCTTCCAGGCGCACATCGAGGGCCACCGAGTTGTTCTCGATCATGGCCTTGGCCACTGGTGCATCCACCTCGCGCACCAGCGGTCGGGCCAGGAGCTGCGCGAAGTCGTCGCGGGCAAGCTGAAGCAGGACACCATCCTCCAGCATGCGCACCGTCACCGCGCTAAGCTTGCCGGTGAGGAGGCTCTCCTCGCCGAACGTGGCGCCGCGCTCCAGCTCGGCGGCTTTCATCGGGATCCCTTCCTCGTCATCGATCTGCCACAACTCGGCACGCCCGGCAACGACGACGAAGAATGCGTTCGTCTCCTTGCCCATCTTAACGACCTCTTCCCCCGCCTGGACCGGACGTTCACGGAGGCTGGTCAGGGCGCGTTCGGCGTTCTCCAGAGGAATGCGTCGGAAGGGGGCGGTATCGCGCACCAGCCGGAGGTCGTCGCCGTGACTGGAGCCGGATGCGACAAGACTCTCCGCCACCTCCTCAAGGGTAAGCAAGTAGTCGGCCAGCCCGGTGTCGAGATGACAGAGGTGGGAGTCCTCCAGAGCCTCCACGGTGACTGCGGCGGGGAGGGGCGGCAGCACGACGTAGCCCCGTTCGGACGCGGCCACGTCCTGGCGATGTCCGGCTGCGTCGGTGACCGCCACCCGACCAACGGCGACGTAGAGCCGATCAGGAAGCTCGCTTCCAGTGAGTCGCAGTCGCTCTCCCTCGCGCAGCTCGAAGAGGCGGAAGATCTGCAACGATTCCAGGAGGGCGCGTTCAGAGATGCCAGGGAAGGCGTGGAAGCGCTCGCGCAGAATTCTGAGGACATGGGAGGTTTTGATGCTCATGGGGTTCTCCGGTGAGGGGGCGGAAGCGAAGGATACCTGTCGCCGGCTCAGTAACGCGCGTCCCTGGGCTTGTCGCCCGCGGCCAATCCCTGACTGAACACACAGGCGGCGCATTTCAAGTCCCAGCGGGCGGGAAGTAGGCGATGAGCCGCAGTCTCGTTCAAGGCGCGCGTCACGTCGAGCCAGCGCCACGCCTCTACCCCTAGCGCCTTGAGATGCGCGGAGCTAATCCGCTGTCCTTCCAGACAGTGCGGGAAACGCAGATGGCCTTGGTCGCCGAGGTCGACTCGGCAACCGGGCGACCCATCGGCTCGAACCAGCAACGAACAATCCAATTGCCACGGACACAGACGGAGCGTAGGATTGCGCACACGTTTCAGCATCGAATGCAAACGGACTCTCTGTTTTCCATCCGATTCGGAATCCACCATGGGCCAATCGATCCTCGCCGCCACGACACCGCCGAACGCCTCCCGCGCGCGGCCGTCCGCGTGCGCGCGCGTGATTGGTCGCCGCGCTCGATGCCTATCGGCCCCGAAACGCCATCTCAGTCCAGGGTGCGCGCCATCCGTCCGCGCCGAGCTTGGCAATCGCCGCCTCGGTACCACGACGGCCCGCACCACCTGATCGCCTGACCGGCTTGTCCCCGTCAGTCGATCTGGCGGGGAACTGAAAGACCGGTCATCCCAAATCCTCTTCCCGGTTCGCTTTCCCTGCCCTTGATTGGCTCGACCGCTGTTGGTCGCGCCGTAACGCGCCACTGTGCGCCGGGAGGAACCATGCCCATCAAGCAAGTGATCACCGAGGGCGAGCGGCCGGTCAAGGTCTGGACCGACGACCTCGATCCGCGTTCGCGCGAGCAATTGACCAATCTCTCCAAGCTGCCGTTCATCCATCATCATGTCGCCGCCATGCCCGATGTGCACGCCGGGATTGGCGCCACCATCGGCAGCGTCATTGCCACGCATCAGGCGATCATCCCGGCCGCCGTCGGGGTCGACATCGGGTGCGGCATGGCCGCCGCGCGCACTTCGCTGAGCGCCGAGCAGATCGACGAGCGCGTGCTTAAAAAAGTCTTCGACCAGATCAGCCGGGATGTGCCGGTCGGGCGAGCCCAGCACAAAGACGAGCGCGCCTTGAGCGAGGCCGCCGCGCCGTTCGCCGCGCCGCTCCAGGCGATGACCGACCGACACCCGCAACTGCTCAAGGCGTTCGGGCGTTTCTCCAACTGGGTGAACCAGATGGGTACCCTGGGCGGTGGCAATCACTTCATCGAGGTCTGTCTGGATGAAGCCGGCCAGGTGTGGGTCATGCTGCACTCGGGCAGCCGGGGCATCGGCAACGCCATCGGCACCTATTTCATCGAGCTGGCCAGGCGCGACATGGAACGCTGGTTTATCCAGCTCCCCGACCGCGATCTGGCCTATTTCCCGGAGGGCAGCGCGCATTTCGACGACTACGTGACCGCCGTCTCCTGGGCGCAAGCCCTATGCCCGCGAGAACCGCGATCAGATGATGACGTTGGTGCTCGCCGCGCTGGCCCGGCATCTGCCGGTCTTTGCGGTGACGACGGAGGTGGTCGACTGCCATCACAACTATGTCGAGCGCGAGCATCATTACGGCGCGGATGTCTGGGTGACCCGCAAGGGCGCGATCCGGGCACGCGCCGGCGATCTGGGCATCATCCCCGGCAGCATGGGGGCGCGCAGCTACATCGTGCGCGGTCTGGGCAACCCGGACAGCTTCTGTTCCAGTGCCCACGGCGCCGGGCGGCGCATGAGCCGCACCGCCGCCGAGAAGCAGTTCACCGCGGCGGACCTCGCGGCGCAGACGGCGGGCGTCATCTGTCGGAAGGACAAGGGCGTGCTCGACGAGATTCCCGGCGCCTACAAGGACATCGATCAAGTCATGGCCAATCAGGCGGATCTCGTCGAGGTGGTGCATACCCTCAAGCAGGTCGTGTGCGTGAAGGGCTGACGGTGGGCCATGCACAGGTCGCGCAAGTCTGGGAGGCGAGATGGAGATGGTGGTGTTCTCGGGCATTCAGGCCAGCGGGAAATCGACCCTGTTCAGTCTACAGCTCCCCTTCGATCACGAAACCACGCTCGATGACGATAGACCGACCTTCTGTTGCATCATCTCAAGGATTCATTTGACCCGCGCGGCGGCAACTGCTAGAAGCGACGCCGTTTCCTTTCGTTCCGGACGGTATCCTTCATGCCTTTTTTTTCCTCGCGCATTGCTGCGGCATTGCCGACCCTGCTTGCCGTCTCGTGCGGGTCACTGCTGGTACTGAGTTTCGCGCCTTTTTCCTGGTTCCCGCTTGCGGTGATTGCGCTGGCGGGTTTCCACCAGAGCCTGGCGGATGCCTCGCCACGCGCGGGCTTCTGGCGGGGTTGGGTCTTTGGGGCCGGATTGTTTGGTTTCGGGGTCTTCTGGATTCGCATCAGCCTGAACGAATTCGGCAACCTGGACGCTTGGGCGGCACACCTCCTGATGGCGATTTTCATCGCCGTCATGGCGCTGTACTACGGTCTCGCGGGCTGGCTGGTCCGAAGGCTCGATCAGGGGTCGGAGTGGGTCGGCCCGTTGCTCATCTTTCCGGGCATCTATGTGCTGTTGGAATGGCTGCGCGGGTGGCTGTTCACCGGCTTTCCCTGGCTGAATCTCGGTTACACCCAGATCGACGGACCGCTGGCCGGTTATGCGCCGATCGCGGGCGTCTACGGTGTCAGCCTGCTGGTGGCGCTGTCCGGTGGATTGCTCTGGGGGTTGGTCCGCTGGTCCGGGCGCGCTCGGAGGATGGTTGGGATCGGATTAGGCGTCATCTGGCTGTCGGGGGCCGGTCTTCAGCAAGTGGACTGGACCCAGCCCGCGGGCGCTCCCTTCAAGGCCAGCGTGGTACAGGCCAACATCCCCCAGGCCGTCAAGTGGGCGCCGGACGCCGGAGTCATGATCGCAGAGGCGTATCTGGAACTGACCAGGGACCATCTCGACTCCGATCTGATCGTCTGGCCGGAGACTGCGTTGCCCGATTTTCTGCATCAGGTTCGCGCGCCATTGATTACGCCACTCGGGGAACGCGCGCATGAGGAAGGCGTCGAGATCGTGCTCGGTATCCCGGTGATGGACGGGGAAACGGGACGCTACTACAACGGCTTGCTCAGTATCGGCGGCCGCGAGGATCTTTACGCCAAACGTCATCTGGTTCCCTTCGGCGAATTCATGCCCTTCAAGCAATGGCTGGGGCCGCTGGTCGAGTTGTTCGAGGTTCCCATGTCCGATTTCAGTCGCGGTGCCAGCCAGCGCCCGCTGCTTCAGGTAGGCCAGCGTCTGGCCGGCGCTTCCATCTGCTATGAGGACGTCTTCCCGAACGAGGTGGTCCAGGCGCTCCCCGAGGCGCAGTTTTTGATCAACGTCAGCAACGACGCCTGGTTTGGCGATTCGCTCGCGCCGCATCAGCATCTGGAGATGGCCCGCATGCGGGCGCTGGAAACCGGGCGCTTCATGGTGCGCGCCACCAATACCGGTATCTCGGCCATCATCGACGACCGTGGGCGGGTGATCGCGACCGTGCCTTCGTTTACGCGGGGCGGTGCGAGCGCGCAGGTGCAGCCGCGCCAGGGCGCCACGCCCTATGTCATCGCGCGCAACTGGCTGGCGATCGGGCTGGCCCTGGCGATGGTTGCCGCCGGGCTGCTTTTGGGAAGGGGCAAGAGGCAAGGATTGAAACTTGATCCGTGACGAAGTTGCGATTGGCTGGACGATTGCTGTTTTTCCGCCGCTGGCGGTTATGATTGAGGAATGGTTTGTCAGGTCAGGATGTCGTTGTGCGAGCACTCCTCATATTTTTCGTCGAGCTTTGCGCGCTCCGCCGTGCCCCGCAGGATTTGCCGGCCTCGGAGATTCTGCTGTGGATCGCGTTGCTCGCGGATCTCTTCGCAGGGCTTTTGGTTGGCGTGACCGCCGGTATTTCCGGGTGGACGAGTCTGCTTCAGGGCATCGTCGAGATCGCGCTGATGCTCGCCACACTCTATTTGGCGCTCAGTGTCATGAAACTGCCAGGGCGTTTTCTCCAGGCCGGCACGGCCCTGCTGGGCAGCGGCGCGCTGCTCGGGCTGCTCGCGCTCATGCCGCTCAGTTTTAATCCCACCGGAAGCCAGGAGACGAATCTGGCGGCGCTGGGTGCCTTGCTTCTGCTCGGGCTGGTGGTCTGGGGCGTCGTCGTGACTGGCCACATCCTGCGCCATACCTTCGGAATCTCGCTCGGTCAGGGTTCTGCCATCGCGATCGCCTTCGAGATCGCGGCGATTACACTGGTTACTGGTCTTTTTGGCGGCGCCTGATCATGCATCTTCATATCCTCGGAATCTGCGGTACCTTCATGGGCGGTATCGCTCTGCTCGCGCGCGCGCTGGGTCATCGCGTCACCGGCTCTGACGCCAATGTCTATCCGCCCATGAGCACCCAACTGGAAGCCGCCGGCATCGGTCTGATGGAAGGCTATGCCGCCTCGCATCTCGACCCGGCGCCGGACGTGGTGGTCGTCGGCAATGCCATGAAGCGCGGCATCCCGGCGGTGGAAGCCATGCTGGATCGGGGGCTGCGCTACTGCTCCGGTCCCGAATGGCTGAAGGAAAATCTGCTGCGCGACCGCTGGGTGCTCGCGGTCGCCGGCACTCACGGTAAGACCACGACCGCCAGCATGCTGGCCTGGGCGCTGGAAGACGCCGGGCTCGATCCTGGGTTCCTGATCGGCGGCGTGCCGCTGGACTTCGGTTTGTCCGCGCGTCTGGGATCGGCACCCTTTTTCGTGGTCGAGGCGGACGAATACGACACCGCCTTCTTCGACAAGCGTTCCAAGTTTGTCCACTACGGTTCGCGCACCCTGATTCTGAATAATCTGGAGTTCGATCACGCCGACATTTTCGACGATCTGGGGCAGATCCAGCGTCAGTTCCATCATCTGGTGCGGACGGTGCCCGGCAGCGGGCTGATCGTGCATCCGGGCGCGGAGCCCGCCATGGACGCGGTCCTTGCGATGGGCTGCTGGACACCCCGCGAGCGCTTCGGATCGGGTGGCGACTGGACCGCCGAACTCATCGAACCGGACGGCTCGCGGTTCAACGTCCTGCTCGGTGGCGAGCGGGTCGGCGCGGTCCAGTGGGGACAAACGGGCATGCACAATGTCAACAACGCACTCGCCGTGCTGGCCGCTGCCCGTCATGCCGGCGTGCCGGTCGCCGCTGGCATCGCCGCGCTGGGACGCTTCAAGGGTGTCAAGCGACGCATGGAATTGCGCGGCGAAGTGAATGGCGTGCGAGTTTTCGACGACTTCGCCCATCATCCCACGGCCATCGCGACGACCTTGCAGGGGCTGCGCCGGCGGGTCGGCGAGCAGCGCATCCTGGCCGTGCTGGAGCCGCGTTCCAACACCATGCGTCTCGGCGTGCATAACGCGGAACTCGCTGCCTCGCTCGACGACGCGGATCGGGTGTTCCTGTTCGCTCCGCCGGATCTGGGCTGGGATGCCGCCGGAGTCTTCGTCGGACTGGGGCCGCGCGCCGAGATTCTGACCACAGTGGACGCGATGGTCGCGCGCATTGCGGCCGAGAGCCGGCAGGGCGACCAGATACTCGTGATGAGCAACGGCGGCTTTGGCGGAATCCATCAAAAATTGCTGGATGCACTCTCGCCGCCAACCGACACCCGATAACGGTCGATTGAAACCTGCCCTATGTCCCCGATCCCCTGGACCAAAACCATCGCCGTCGCGCTCACCGGCGCGTCCGGCGCACGCTATGGACTGCGCCTGATCGACTGTCTGCTCGCCGCCGGGGTGCGGGTCTATCTGCTGGTTTCGCAGGCCGGGCAGGTCGTATTGAAGATGGAAACCGAGCTTGATGTGCCCTCGCGTCCCGCCGAGGCCGAGTCATTCCTTGCCGATCATTTCAACGCCCAGCCCGGACAGCTTCGGGTCTTTGGCCGACAGGAATGGACCGCGCCCGTGGCTAGCGGCAGCAATCCCCCGAATGCCATGGTCATCTGCCCCTGCACCGCCGGCACCCTGGGCCGAATCGCCGCCGGACTCTCCGGCTCGCTGATCGAGCGTGCCGCCGATGTGGCCCTGAAAGAGCGTCGCAAGCTGATCCTCGTCATCCGCGAAACGCCCTTCACGACCATCCATCTGGAGAACATGCTGCGTCTCGCGCAGGCCGGAGCGGTCATCATGCCCGCCAGTCCAGGCTTTTACCGCAACCCTACCCGCCTTGATGACATCGTCGACTTCATGGTTGCCCGTATCCTGGATCACCTGGAGATTCCGCACGAATTGATGGATCGCTGGGGCTCCCTGGATCCGGCAAAACCGCACTGAATGTGAAATTCGTCGTTTCGAGCGCGGCAATTCTCAGTATGGCCTGATGAAGCGAACAACTCGGACGAATCATGCGGGCAGTGAAGGATTTCCCGTTCGTCCCGAGTCCCGTAGGAGCCCGCTTGCGGGCGACGGGTGGTCGCACGGAAGGCGTCCTGGCGGGTCACGTCGCCCGCAAGCGGGGCTCCTACGGGTAAGATCTTTCACGGAAATCGCCTAAAGTGCGAGCGCCAGCCGCCGCGCAGCGCCGACATCGGTCTTGCCGCTGCCGAGCTTCGGGATCGCCTCGACCCGCGCGATCTGTGCCGGGATGCTCAGCGGATTGGCGCCCGACTCCAGCAGCTTTCTGCGCAGCACATTCCCATCGATCTCTCCCGCGACCAGCAGCAGGATGCGCTCGCCCTTGCGCTCGTCGGGCAGATTGACCGCCGCGACCTCCAGCTCGGGCTGGCCGAGCGCCTGCTTCGCCTGTTCCTCGACCGCGCTCAGGCTGATCATCTCGCCGCCCAGCTTGGCGAAGCGGGAGTAGCGGTCGACGATGGTCAGGAAGCCATCGCTGTCCAGATGTCCCTTGTCGCCGGTTTTGTACCAGCGCATGCCGTCCAGCTCGACGACCGCCTCGGCGGTCTTTTCGGGTGCCTTGAGGTAGCCCTTCATGACCTGCACGCCGCCGATCAGGATCAACCCGTCCTCGCCCGCCGGCAGCGTCTCCAGCGAGACCGGATCGACGATGCGGAAGCTGGTTCCGGGCAGCGGCATGCCGACGGTGCCGGGGCGCGAGCCGGACTGGATCTTCCAGGTTTCTGTCTCCAAGGCGTCCGGGACGTTGACGCTGGCCACCGGCGTGGTCTCGGTCGCGCCATAACCCTCGTAGATCGGTTTGTGGAACTTGAGCGCGAAGGCTTCCCGCACCTCCGGCCCCAGCCGCTCCGCGCCGGCGACGACGATCCGCAGCGACTGGAGCATCAGCGGATGGACGCGCTTGTTACGGGTATAGAGCCGCAGGAAGGTCGAGGTGCTACAGAGCACCGTGGCGCGATGACGGGCGATCGCCTTGGCGGTGCCGGGCGCGTCGGTGGGATCGGGGTGACAGACCATGGGGATGCCTTCCAGCAGCGGGAGGAAGGTGGTCGCAGTCAACCCGAAGGCATGGAACAGCGGCAGGTTGGCCATGATGACGTCGCTGCTTTCGGTATTGAGCACGTCCGAGATCTGGCGCACGTTGGCCATGATGTTGCGATGAGTGAGTTCGATGCCCTTGGGCGTGCCCTCGCTGCCGCTGGAAAAGAGGATCGCGGCGGTGTCGTCCGGTTTGGTTTGACTGCAAAACAGCCAGAGCAGGGCGCGCGCCGGGAGCAGGCTTGACAGCCCTAGCATGGCCAGTGCACTGAGCTTGCCGATCCCGGCGCGAAGGCCTTCCATCGGATGCAGGGTCACGTCCGGCAGGGTCGCGCCGAGATCGATCCCGCGCTGTTCGAGCTTGCGCAGAAAACGGTCGGCGGTGATGACATGGCGGATGCCAGCCTGCGCGACGCCGGCCCGCAAGGCCTCGGCGCTGGCGGTGTAGTTCAGATTCACCACCGTCTTGCCCGCCATGAGCGCGGCGAGGTTGGCGATGGCCCCGGCGCTGCTGGCGGGCAGCAGGATGCCGATGGCCGGTTCGGGGGCCAGTCGGCGGACCCGTCCGGCGAACAGCAGCACGGCGGCGATCAGACGCCGATTGGTCAGCGAGGTGCCGATGGAGTCGATGATCGACACGGCGCCGGGGTCACGTTTGGCGGTCGCGAGCCAGGCGACCGGCAGGGTCGGCAGGCCCATGACATAGGTCTGCCAGGAAGTCACCGACAGCTCGAATACCGCCTGCTTGACCTGTTCGGCGCTCGCGTTCAGCGGTAGGGTCGGACCGAAGGCCACGATGACCTCCCGCATCCGACCGTCGCGGCGATTCGTCTTGAGCTTCTCGCTGGCATAGGAGAAGCGGCTCCCCCAGAGACCGCGTTGATAGAAGGGCAGGATGACGCCCGAACTCGCCGCGCGCGCCGATAGCTCGAATCCGCGCTTGAATTCCGAGAGCTGGCCGTTCTTGCTCAGCGTCCCTTCCGGGAAGATGCAGACCACCTCGCCCGCGTCCAGAAGTCGGGTCACGGTCGCGATCGCCTGCCGGCTGCTCCCGCGCGAGATCGGCACCACGCCGAAGAAATCCAGAAACCAGCGCAGATACCAGCGTTCGTAAATCACCCGCTCCATGACGAAGCGCACCGGCCGCGGACTGGCCATCTGCATCATCGCCCAGTCGATCCAACTGACATGATTGCCGAGCATCAGCACGCCGCCCTGCGCGGGCAGGTTTTTCAAACCGATGACATTGAGGCGGTAGCGGGTCGACATGGCGCGGGCGATGACGAAGCGCACCAGCGACTGCGGCAGTTGATAGAGCGTATAGAGCGCGCCGAACAGCGCGATCACGGCCAGCGTGAGCATCAGGGCCAGACCGCCGATCTGGAGATAGGCCGCCGCCACCGTGAGCGCGAGAAAGCTCAGCATCAGAATGTTCTGGATGAAATTGTTGGCCGCCAGCACCCGGCCCAGACCGTCCTCCCCGGCGTTGAACTGGATCAGGGCGTTCAGCGGGACCAGGAAAAGTCCGGCCAGGAAGCCGAGCAGCGCGAAGTTCAGCGCGTGTGCCCAGGCCGACCCGAGTCCGGGCAGCAGGAACAGGGTCAAGGCGATGCCGAGCGCGCCGATCGGGATCAGCGCAGTCTCGATATGGCCGCGCGAAACCCGCCCAGCGACGATCGAGCCCAGGATGATGCCAACCCCCGAGCAGGCCAGCATGCCCTGGATGACCACGGTATTGGTCTCGCCGAGCGTCTCCTTGGCGAAGGCGGGGAAGACCGCCAGCATCACCTGGGAGATCGACCAGAAGACCGCCAGCCCCACGATCGACAGCCAGATCACCTGATTGTCCCAGGCGGCATGCAGGTTGTGTCGCAGATAGCGCCCACTGCGGTATTCGCGCCAGTCGAACGGCATCGCGTTGCCCGCATGGGTCTGCGGCAGGCGATAGGCCATGAAGACCTCGGCCAGCGAGCAGAGCACCAGCACCCAGCCGAGCGGCGCGATCAGGGTCATGACCTGGTCGGGGGTGGTGAAGGTGGCCTCGCTCAGTCGGCCCTCGAAGAGGATGGAGAAGACGAAGATCCCGGCCAGAATCGCCGTGGTGGTGGTCGCCTGGACCCAGCCGTTGGCCGCGGCCAGCGACTCCTTGCCCACCAGTTCCTTGATATAGCCGTATTTGGCCGGCGAATAAATGGCGCTTTGCGCGGCCAGCAGAAAGGTCGTGCCAAAGGCCAGCCAGAACCAGCCGAGATAATAGAAGAGCGTGATCGCCAGGGTGAGCGCGACCGCCACCCAGGCGGAGAGACGCATCACGCGGTTCTTCGGGAAGCGGTCGGCGAGGAAGCCCGACGGCGTGAACAGCAGCACGAAGGGCAGCAGGATCAGGGCGTTGACGATGGCTGTCAGCAGGATCTGCGCATCGCCGTCATAGGTTTTGAAGAGCGTGTTCTGGATGACGATCTTATGCCCCAGGTCGACGAAGGCATTGAGAAAGAGCATCAGGATGAAGGAGATGAAGCCGGCGATGCGAAATAACTGGCCCATGGACGGTGCCTCATGATGCGCCGATCCCCGTGGATCCTTGGCGCGGAATGGACAGGATTAAACCGCGCCCAGCGCGGTAGGCGATGTTTATGGATTAAAACAACCTCGGCAGCCTCTGTGACGGTCGGAGCGGGCGCGGTTTAAGCGAATAAAAATAGAAATTTTAAACCGCGTCCTGCCAAGGCATCGTGGATGCGCCAAACGTCGAACTCACTCGAAACTCAGTCTCTCGCTCTGGATGCGGTTTAACAGGATTTCGCCGGATTGACAGGATTTTTTTAGCGGTCAATCCCGCAAGGAGAGGATGGTCCAGCCGCGGGATTCCGCAATGGCGCGGAGTTGGGTGTCCGGATCGACGGCCACGGGTCGCTCGACCCGCTCCAGAAGCGGTAGGTCGTTGTGCGAGTCGCTGTAGAAGGTGCTTCCGGTCAGATCCCGCCGATGCTCGGCGAGCCATTGTTCCAGGCGGATGACCTTGCCTTCCCGAAAGGCCGGCACGCCTTCGACTTCGCCCGTGTATTGACCGTTCGATTCCGCCGGCTGGGTCGCGATCAGGTGCGGGATGCCGAAACGCGCGGCGATGGGCGCGGTCACGAAGGCATTGGTCGCCGTCACGATCATGAGCGTATCGCCGGCGGCCTGGTGCTTGGCGATCAACTCACGCGCCGCCGCGAGCATGATCGGCTCGATCAGCTCGGCGACGAACCGCTCGCGCAGTGCCTCCAGCCGCTGACGGGGGTGATCGCGGAGCGGTCTCAGCGAAAAGCGCAGAAATTCCTGGATGTCCAGCGTTCCGGCCCGGTAGTCGCGATAGAAGCGTTCGTTTTCGCGTTCGTAACGATCGCCGTCCACGATGCCCTCGCGCGCGAGGAAGCGTCCCCAGAGATAATCCGAGTCGCCATTGAGCAGGGTATTGTCGAGATCGAAGATGGACAGGGCCATGGACCGGAGAACTCCCAGGAAAAGCGTGGTCGTGAAAAAGTCGTTGAGACGGAAAAATCCGGCAGTTGGCGAGCAAACCGTCGCGATTCGCGCCGATCGTCGGCAATTCGAGATTCCGATCCCAGATTGCGCGCCGCTCCCGGACCGGTCATCCGGGCGCGGAATTGGCGTCGGGAATCATCTTGCCCGAGCAAGCTCTTGATTAGCAATCGCTTACGTAGTGCATCGCTTGCCGGAAACAACTCGGATATGGAAGAATGGGCATAGACCTGACAACAGGATGACGATTCCTTGATCGACCACGACGGTTTTCGACCCAACGTCGGCATTATTCTGAGCAATCGGGATCGTCGCTTATTCTGGGGACGCCGTGTTGGCCAGAATGCATGGCAATTCCCCCAGGGCGGCATCAATGCCGACGAAACTCCCGAAGAAGCGATGTACCGGGAACTTGAGGAAGAAGTCGGCCTGAAAGCCTTACAGGTCACTATTCTGGGCAGCACCCGGGGCTGGTTGCGTTACCATCTGCCCAAGCGCTATATCCGTCGGCATTGCGGGCCGACCTGCATCGGTCAGAAGCAGGTCTGGTTCCTGCTCCGGGTGGATTGCGGGGAGGACGCCTTCTGCCTCGATACCACGGATAAACCCGAATTCGATGCCTGGCGTTGGGTCCGGTATTGGCAGCCGCTCCAGGAAGTCGTCTATTTCAAGCGTCGCGTCTATCAACAGGCGCTTGAGGAATTGGCGCCCATCCTTTATCCCGAGGGCTTGCCGCGACACGAGGAGTACTTTACCGGGGTCGCGGGGTTTCTGCGCCAGCGCCATCCTTAGAGCGGCGCTCGATACAACGGTTCGACATCGTATGAGCGGTCCCCGCAGGCGCCTGCTATCCCATTGGATCCGAGCGCCTGTCGCGGTCAACCGGGCATGCCGAATGTTCGCCTTCTCCCTTGTCTGTTCATCCAGGTATCCGCTTGTCAGAGAATCCAACCTTTCTCCTCGCGAGTCCTCCGCTCAGTATGCTGGAGTCGTTGCGGCGTATCGTTCAGGAAGTCAATAACGCCCAGGATCTCGAGCAGGCGCTGACGATCATCGTGCGTCGCGTCAAACAGGCGGTCGGCGCCGATGTCTGCTCCGTGTATCTCAACGATTTCGATAACCGCTGTCATATCCTGCACGCGACCGAGGGACTGAGCGGCAATGTCGTCGGGCGGGTGCGTCTGGAGCTTGGCCGCGGACTGATCGGTCTGGTCAGCGAGCGCGCCGAACCGATCAATCTCGACGACGCCGCGACCCATCCGCGCTACGAACGGATCGTCGACATTGGCGAGGAGAGTTATCACGGGTTTCTGGGCGCGCCCATCATCCAGAATCGCAAGGTGCTCGGCGTGCTGGTGCTGCGCCAGCGCCAGCGTCGCCACTTCGAGGAGGACGAAGTCACCTTCGTCATGACCCTGGCGTCGCAACTCGCCGGGGCCATCACCTATGCCCGGACCAGTGGCGAACTGGTGCGTCTTCAGGATGACGGCATTCCGCAGCGCTTTCTGCCCGGGCTGCCCGCCTCGCCGGGAATCGGCATCGGCCAAGCGGTCGTGGTCTATCCACCGGCCGATCTGGATGCCGTCCCGGATCGCCGTCCCGACAGCTTGGATGTGGAGGAGGAGGATTTTCGGCGCGCGGTGCGCAATGTGGTCAATGACCTGGATCGCTTCGCGGCGCGGACCCAAAAGCTTTTGAGCACCGAGGACATGGCGCTGTTCGACGCCTGGCGCCTGATGCTGGAGAGCGACACCCTGATCGACGGCACCCTGTCGCGCATTCGCGCCGGCAACTGGGCGCCGGGGGCACTGCGCGAGACGATCACCGAACACGCCAAGGTCTTCGACAACATGGACGATGCCTATCTGCGCGAGCGGGGGTCCGATGTCCGGGATCTGGGGCGCTGCGTGCTGATGCACCTCCAGAATCTGACCGCCGCGCCAATCCAGTACGCGCCCCAGACGATCCTGGTGGGTGAGGAAATCAGCGCGATGCAGATCGCCGACGTGCCGCGCGAAAAGCTCGTCGGCATCGTCTCCACCACCGGCTCGGGGTCGTCCCATGTCGGGATTCTGGCGCGCGGCATGGGCGTGCCGGCAGCGATGGGTGTCGCGGATTTACCGGTCGGGCGGGCCGAGGGACGGGAAATGGTGGTGGACGGGTATCGCGGGCGCGTCTATGTCGCCCCCGGCCCAGCGGTTCGCTCCGAGTATCAGCGTCTCGCGGAAGACGATGCCGTCCTGACCAACGAACTCCAGACCCTGCGTCATCTGCCTGCCGAAACCACCGACGGCTATCTGGTGCCGCTGTATCTGAACACCGGCCTTGTCTCGGAGAATCGCCCGCTCGGGATCGAGGAATCCGCCGGCGTCGGACTGTACCGTACCGAGCTTCCCTTTATCGTGCGCGACAGCTTTCCGGGCGAGGCCGCTCAGATGTCGAATTACCGGCATGTGCTGGAGCTGTTCGCGCCGCGCCCCGTGACCATCCGCACGCTCGATATCGGCGGCGACAAACCGCTGCCCTATTTCCCAATGCACGAGGCCAACCCCTTTCTGGGTTGGCGCGGCATCCGCATCACGCTCGATCATCCCGAGATTTTTCTGACCCAGGTGCGGGCTATCCTGCGCGCCGCCATTGGCTTGGACAATCTGCAACTGCTGCTGCCCATGATCAGCACCGTTGGCGAGGTCGACGACGCCTTGCTGCTGATCCATCGCGCCCACGACGAACTGCTGGAGGAAGGCTATCAGGTCAAGATGCCGCCGGTCGGCGTCATGATCGAGGTTCCCGCCGCCGTCTATCAGTCCGAGGCGCTGGCGCGTCGCGTCGATTTTCTCTCGGTCGGCACCAACGACCTGACCCAATACCTGCTCGCCGTCGACCGCAACAATCCGCATGTCGCCAAGCTCTACGACGAGTTTCATCCGGCGATCCTGCGCGCCCTGCTTCAGATCATCACCGGCGCGCGGGTGCATGGCCGCGAGGTGAGCGTCTGCGGCGAGATGGCCGGCGACCCGCTCGCCACCTTTCTGCTGCTCGGCATGGGTGTGCACAGCCTGAGCATGGGCGCCGGCAGTCTGCTGCGGGTCAAGCGCGTCATCCGCAGCATCAGCCGGGCACGCGCGCGCGAGGTGCTGAAAGTCGCGCTGCAATGCGAGGACTCCGGTTCGGTGCGCCGCTTGCTCCTCGATGCGCTGGAAGCCGTCGGGCTGGGTGGGCTGGTGCGTCCTGGGAAATAGTCAGGGGCGGGGTTGTCTGCATGTCGATCCGCAAGGCCGAGTATCGTCGTCGATGAAAACCGCCCTATCTCCCTTCTCAGAGGATTACCGTCAGGTCGACCTCGCCTTCTCGGCGCTCGATATTCACGGCAACGTCCCTCGTATGTCGGCGTACGGCCAGATCCACGACGGCGTCGCCATGGCGCAGCCCGGTAATGCGCAGCCAACTGATGTAATCGGGCAGGCAGGGGTGGCGCAGACAGATCCTTGACCCATCCGGCTCGAACTCTAGACCCAGAATCGCCTCCAGCAGCATGAAGACCGCGCCGCTCGCCCAGGCCTGCGGGGCGCAGGCGACCGGATAGAGCGTTGGCGCCTGCCCCGGCAAGCGCTCGAATCCGCAAAACAGTTCGGGCAGTCGATGCATGTCGAGGAAGATCGAGGCATTGAAGAGACCGTCAAGCAGAGTCAGGGCCTCGGCCAGGAGTCCGTAGCGCGCGAGACCGGCGGCCGCCAGCGCGGTATCGTGCGGCCAGACCGAGCCGTTGTGATAGGACATGGGGTTGTAATTGGGCTCACCAGCGAACACAGTTCGCAACCCCCAGCCATTGTATCCCTGTGGGCCGGTCAGGTGGCGCGCCAGGCGAACCGCGCGCTCCCTGGACACGACACCGCAATACAGCAGATGAGCGGGATTCGAGGTCCGCACCTCGCAGCGGCGACCCTCGCCGTCCAGTGCCAGCGCGTAGGTTTCGAGCGACTCGATCCAGAATGCCTCCTCAAGTGACTGCCGCAATCGAGCGGCGCGCTCCCGCCAGCCCCGGGCGGGCGCTTCCTGTCCCAGCCGCCCAGCCAGTTCAGCGCCCTGAAGGAATGCATCGTAGACATAGCCTTGCACCTCGCAGAGTGCGATCGGCGGTTGCGCGGGTCGTCCGTCGCGATGAAAAACGGCATCGTCCGAGTCTTTCCAGCCCTGATGCAAGAGTCCTCTGGAACCGTTGCGCGCGTAGGTCAGGAAGCCACGGGAGTCGCTGCGGGCCTCGATCCAGCCCAGGGCGCGCTCCAGGTTTGACCAGATCCCACGAATGAATTCGATATCGCCGGTGCGTTGGTAGTAGCGCCCCGCGAGCATCACGAAGAGCGGTGTGGCATCGACGGTCCCGTAGTAGCGACGAAACGGAACCTCGCCGAGCGCGGCCATCTCGCCCTCGCGCAACTCGTGCAGGATCTTGCCGGGCTCCGCTTCGAAGGCGGGGTCGAGTGTCGTGGCCTGGGTCGCGGCGAGAAACGCAAGCACCCCGCGCGCGAGGTCTGGCTGAAGCCAGAGCGTTTGCAGTGCCGTGACGAGTCCGTCGCGACCGAAGGGGGTCGAGAACCAGGGCACGCCAGCGTAAGGATAGAGGCCGAACCGGGTCTGGGCGGTCAGCATTTGCAGGTCGGCGACCGAGCGGTTGAGCCAGTCATTGAACTGCTCGTTGTCGGTGAAGATCGAGGCCCTCGCGGCATGTCCGGCGGCAACCTTGAGATCGATCGAACGCAGTGCCGCGGCATGTCGGGAAATACAGAAATAAGGCTTGCCGTTGGCGCAGGACACGATCGCTTCAAGTTCGAAGGATTCGCCAGGCGCAAGACTCACGGCGAAACGGGCAACGTCCTGGGACAGACTCGCGGGGGCTTGGCTGAATTCGATTCGGGTTCGGCGGGTGACTCCATCCAATCCCTCGTAGCCCAACACGACGGCCTGTTTCTCGATCTCCGGGGGCAGGAACTCGCCGCGCCGAGCGCGGCGTTCCCCTCGCACCTCGAAAATATCGCGGAAATCGGCGCCGAATCCATATTCGATCTGAAAATCGTGCGCTGTCTGAGAATAGTTCGACACCCGCAGATGCTCGGTCAGCGAACTCTCGTGGGTGGCCTGCTCGCGCCGGAGGTGGAGCGTTCCCTTCGCGATCCAGAGTTGGTGATGACGAAAGAGATCGGGCGTGGTCTGATCGACCACCAAGCGGCTGTTATCGAGTCGCACCGTCGAATTGAGCAGCATGGGTTCGCGACCGGCAACCAGCACCTGCCAGCGCGAGAGATGGCGCGTCCCCAGAAAATAGAACCCCTGATCGCCCAGCCCAACCCGGCCGATCTCGCCGTGCCGGCTGAAGACCGCAAACCCGTCGTCCGACTTCAGTACGCGCGTGCGGTCATCGGCGCGCGAAGAGGTGGCCGGAATATACCATCGGTTGTCGATCTGAATCGCGTCATCCACGGCTTGCGCCTCTGCTCTCAAACCCTCTCTCCTCTGCCCCCGCTCTCGACGACGTCGGGCGCGAGGAAACCGGAACCGGAAAGAGGCCAGCCTGCGTCGGCGGTGCGCGGCGCAAAGCCACGCCGTCTCTCATGGCTCGCGGGCATCGAGACCTTCGCCAGCAGGCGCCGGTAGAGCCGAAGGTAACCCTCGGCCATCCGGTCGGCGGAAAAGCGGCGTTCGAAATTGTCGCGGCAGCCCCGTCGGTCGACCTGATCGATCATCTTTATCGCTCTGACCGCCTGCTTGGGTGTGGTGACGATGTACCCGGTGATTCCTTCGCGCATCACCTCGGGCACCGAACCCATGCGATAGGCGATCACAGGCGTTCCGCAGGCCATCGCCTCGATCATGACCAGCCCGAAAGGCTCCGGCCAGTCAATCGGAAACAGCAGGCCCCGGGAGGATCCCAGCAGTTGGTTCTTGCCCTGTTCGTCGATTTCACCGATGAATTCGATCAAGGGGTGAGACAGATGGCGCCGAATGCGCTGCTCGAAATAGTCGCGGTCGACAACATCCACCTTCGCCGCGATCTTCAGCGGAACTTCCGCGCGCAGCGCAATCTCGATGGCGGCTTCCGCCCCTTTTTCGGGCGAGATGCGTCCCAGGAACGCGAAATGATCGCCCGGCTCGGGGTTGAAGTCGTACAGGGATGAGGGAATGCCGTTATAATCGGTGCCGATCCAACGGGCCTGGGGCAGGGGTTTGCGCTGATGATTGGCGATGGAGACCACCGGCATTTCCTGGAACTCATCGTAGACAGCCTGAAGATCGGGCAAATCGAGGCGGCCGTGTAGTGTTGTGAGTTGCGGCTGATGCATCCGGCGCCACAGCGGAAAGTGCGAATAATCGGTATGAAAATGCAGGATGTCGAAGCGCTCGGCCTGTTTCGCAACCTGTTCCAGTTGCAGCAGGTGCCACAGCCCTGGGTTGCGCGGCTCGCGCGCGAGCCGCATCGCCTCGGGCAGCGCGGCTTGCAACTCCGCGCGGGTCGTCGAGTCGCCGCTGGCGAACAGGGTGACCTCATGGCCTTTGTCGACCAGGGTCTCGGTGAGGTAATGGACGACGCGCTCGGTTCCGCCATAGGTTTTCGGGGGGACGCTTTCGTGCAGCGGGGCAATTTGGGCGATTTTCATCGTGAGGTCACCTCCAGATCATTGCGCTGACGCAGCGACGAGCAAAGGTTCCCGGACTGAAATGGAATTCGTGAATACTCTCTAACCTTTAGTTTTGAGTGCGCCGTTTTTCAAGTGAGGCGTCTCCGAATCTTCGAGTCGGTTTTCATCCGCCGTCCGCATGGCTATGATGCGGTTTCGAGATCGCATGACAGGATTACCATGAGCGCGCAAATACTGGACGGCAAGTCTATCTCCGCGGAAATCCGTGCCGCCATCAAGGCGAAGGTCGAGACGATTCGATCCGCGGGAGGGCGGCCTCCAGGGTTGGCGGTCATCTTGGTCGGCGAGAATCCCGCCTCGCAGGTCTATGTGCGCAATAAGAGCAGCGCGTGCGCCGAGGTCGGCTTTCACTCCGAGATGCACGCGCTTCCGGCCACCGCTAGCCAGCCAGAGTTGATGGATCTGATCGACCGGCTCAATGCCGATCCTCGCATCGACGGCATCCTGGTCCAGCTTCCGCTGCCGGATCAGATCGACGAGGCCGCTGTCATCGAACGCATTCTGCCGACCAAGGATGTCGACGGTTTCCATCCTTATAATGTTGGCCGACTGGCGCTCCGGATGCCCTTGCTGCGACCCTGCACGCCGAAAGGCGTCATGACCCTGCTGGAGCGGACCGGTCGGACCCTGGCGGGACTTGATGCGGTGGTCATCGGCCAGTCCAATATCGTCGGACGGCCCATGGCGCTGGAATTGCTCGCGGCCCGTTGCACCGTCACCATCTGCCACAGTCGGACCCGGGATCTGGTCGAGAAGGCCCGTGGCGCGGATCTGCTGGTCGCGGCGGTCGGACGTGCCCGGTTCGTTCCGGGAGACTGGGTCAAGGAAGGCGCGATCCTGATCGATGTCGGCATCAACCGCGGCGAGGACGGCAAACTGGTCGGCGATGCGGATTTCGCGACCTGCTCCAGGCGCGCCTCCTGGATCACGCCCGTTCCCGGTGGCGTCGGTCCCATGACCATCGCCAGCCTGCTGGAAAATACCCTGCTGGCCGCTGAACTGCATGCTGGCGGGGAAGCCTAGCGCAACTGTGTGAAAGTCCCAAGACCGTCTCAGGTCGTTGTCGTGGTCTCGACATGGCGAATATTCGACAACGACAACGAGGATGCCTCGGTTTCGGAGCTTGAGCAGCGAAGCACTAGGACGGTTAGTCAAGGGAATCCGGCGCGCAGACGAATCGTCGTGGATAACCGCGGGATTGAGGCGACCGGAAACCACTCTTCTCTCTCTGGGCGCGATGTCGGCGGGAGACAGCGATGTTCGACATGATCCTGACTTGGATCGAGGGCCATCCGGGACTGAGCCTCGGGCTCGCGGGGTTGTCCGTCGTGACCTTTGTGGGTTCGCTGCTGGCACTGCCGGTACTGGTCGCGCGTCTTCCGGTGGATTATTTCACCGATCCCCGGCGTCATCGCAACCGTCTCCGGCAGGATCGTCCCATGCTCTATGTCGCGCTGCGTGGGCTCAAGAACCTCGTCGGCTGGGCGCTCATCCTGTCCGGGATTCTCATGCTGGTCCTGCCGGGGCAGGGGCTGCTGACCATCATCATCGGTCTGATCCTGAGCGATTTTCCTGGGAAATACGCGCTGGAGCGCCGTCTCGCCAGCAATCCAAGGATCCTCGGCGCCATCAATTGGCTCCGCCGACGAAGCGGGCGCGATCCGCTGCTGGCGCCGCCTCACTGCCATTAAGGCGATTTTCGTGAAGGATCCTACCCGTAGGAGCCCGCTTGCGGGCGACGCGATCTGCCAAGACGCCTTCCATGCGCGCCTCCATCGCCCGCAAGCGGGCTCCTACGAGGCAGAGCGGCGCCGCTCAGGACCGACCCTTGCGCCGGGGATGAAACGCGCGTAGCTGGTTCGCAAGTTGGCCGATGATGTCGTCGCGCGGGTCGGAACCGAAGCGCGCGGGGATGTAGAGCGCGAGGAAGCGGCTGACGGGGCGGATCAGATCCGGCCGTTGGGCCATGACGCGACGCCCAAAATCGCTGGGGCCTTCGGTGTGTCGACGGGGCAGGCCAGCGCGGGCAAGCCGCTGGCAGAAGCGGGCGTAGTGTGCGTCGAGCGGATCCGGCGCCGCTGGAGTCCGCAGCAGCGCGAGCAGGAGAACCGCCAGGGTCAGCGACACCGCGAGCACCATCAGGACCGCGAGTCCATATTCCCGAAACGCCCCAAGTCCCAGCCGATCCAGCAGTGCAAACTGATCCTCCGCCGAGAAATCGAGCACCCAATTCTGCCAGGTGGCGTCCAGGGTATCGGCCAGCAGCCGCAGGTTGCGCGCGAACCGGACGAGCGCGCCGGCCTGATCCAGGCTGAAGCGGACCGAGGTGCCGGCGCCAAGAATGCGCGAAGCGCCGCGATTGTCCACCCGCGCGGGATCGACTGCGGCGGTGGGATCGACCCGGACCCAGCCGCGTCCGGCGATCAGCACCTCCACCCAGGCATGGGCGTCGGACTGCCAGACCATCTGATAGCCGCCGATCCGGTTGGTTTCGGCCCCGAGATACCCGAGCACGATCCGCGAGGGGACGCCGCCGACGCGCATCAAGAGCGCGAAGCTGCTGGCATAGTGCTCGCAGAATCCGCGACGGGTCTCGAACAAAAACTCGTCCGCCGGATTCGCGCCGAGTCGGGGCGGCATTAAGGTGTAATGGAACGCCTCGCGATTGAAGAAGGCCAGTCCCTGCTGGACCAGATCCCAATCGCCGTCGGCATGGGTCCGCCAGCTCGCCACCAGCTCGCGCATGCGCGGGGTGATGTTGTCGGGCAGTTGCAGCGCCCGGTTGCGTTGGCGCGCATCCGGTTCGGCGGTCCGATAGTCGAGCGCGGAACGCACCCGATAGCGCTTGACCGAGTTGATCGGCTGGCGCGACAGCAACTGGAAGTCGGGGTTGATGAAGGCGTCATCGGGCGCGCCGATTGGCATATCCAACGCGAACAGCCAGGTCTTTTGGGTCGGCTCCAGGACGATTTCATAGTCGATGGGATTGGCGGATTCCTCCAGTTCGGGCGGATCGGCGTCCTTGGCCGGAAGCGGGCCAGGCGACCAGCGCCGTCCGTCCATCTCCCACAGCACCGGGCCGCGCCAGTAGAGTTGATTCGGGCTCGGCGGCGCGGCATCGAAACGCACCCGAAAGGCCAATTCGCCGTTGAGGACGAGTTCGCTGATGGCGCCGGGCTCCATGGAGTCCGACATCCCGGTCATGGCCTGTCCCGCGTCGAGCCCCAGGCTCCACAGCGGCGCGCTCAGGCGCGGAAACAGGACAAAGAGCACCAGCGTGAGCGGCAGCGCCTGGAGCGACAGGCTGGCAGCCACGCGCAGGGTCGCGCGCAGGCGCCCATCTCCCAGCCCGCCGTTGAGATCGACCAACAGCGCGACCGCGCCGAACGCCATGACGCCGAGATAGATCGCCAGCGGAAACGACTGGTCGAAGAGGAACTGGATGACGATCAGAAAGCCGATCAGAATGCCGGTCAGCCGGAGATCGCGCTTCGTTTTCAATTCCAGCAGCTTGAGCGCGAGCATGGTCACGAACAACGCCGTCCCGCCGTCCTGACCGACCAGGGTGTGATTGGCGTACAGACAATTGGCGACCCCGGCGAGCGTCAGCAGCGCGCGCAGCCAGGCGCCGGGGATGGCCGCGCGCCATTTCAGACCGACCAGCCGGACGGCAAACAGCAGCAGCAGAAAGGCGCCGATCTGCCAGTGAAGATACCGCGCCAGCGGCAGACAGGCGGCGATCACCAGCAGCGTGAGCGCCAGTATCTGCGCGGCGTCGGGCCGCTCAACGGATGGGATCGGTGACGCGCGCATGGTCGAAGAGGGCCAATCGGGTGAGACACCGCTGAACATGGGCCGCGCCCTGCGCAAGCCCCTCGACCGCGCCGGGCAGACGCAGCCCGAAGCGGACCCCGGACTCGCTGACATCCAGGATCTGGCGTGTTAGCAGACCGAGCCGGACCTCGGGGTCGGGCGCGGCGAGTCGCGACCAATCGATCCAGACATCCTGTCCCTGATCGCCGCCGAACTGTTTGACCACCAGCCCGCGTTCGCGGGCGAATGCCTTCCAGTCGATCTGGCGCGGCGAATCGCCGTGACGGTAATTGCGCGAGCCGAGATAATCGTCCGCCCCCTCGCCGCCGGTGCGATCCGGGCGGCGTGCATCGCCCGCGTCATATCCCGGATCGGGCGCCTGCCGTGCCGGCGCGGGATACGCCAGGGTCGCGGCGTCCGTGGCGATCAAACACCAGGCGCGGAAGAGCTGCATCGGATGACGGGTCTCGATCGTCAGATGCTCAATCCGCAGCAGGCCGCGGCGAGTCGTCGGAAGACCGAGCGACACGAGTCGCCGATCCCCGCCGGGCACCTGCGCGGGCGCGGCCGCTGTCTGCCCCTTGCGCACCTGGAGATCATGGCGCGCGCGCCGTCCCTCCGCGCGCAGGGTCGCCTCGAAGGTCGCGGTCTCTCCGGCGAAGACGGGCGGGCCGCCCCGCGTCTGAACCGCGAGTCCGAGCAGATTGAACCAGGCGTGATGCATCGCCACCAGACCCACCGAGGCGAGAAAGAAGGTGAAGAGAAGCCCCAGGTTGTTCTGATAATTGAGCGATCCGAGTAGCATGACCATCAGCACGGCGCCGAACGTCAACCCGGTGCGCGTCGGCAGGATATAGATCTGCCGAGCGCCGACCCGCGCGACGCCATCGGGGCCGGTCGGTACCCGACGCAGCAGCTTGGTCAAGGACTGCGTCAACAGGGCTTTGAGCTGTTTCAACATAACGCGGATCGGTCGAGAAATGAAGGTGAATCGTGAACCTGGTGGACCCAGATGGTGAGATTACAAACTCCGACGAATGTTCAAGCAAAACGGCCGCGCTGGTGGTGTCTGGCCATGGTACCGCTGTTGGCGACGGTGAGCGTCTCGCTGGCGGCGTCGGACCAGAATTTGGATCTCCGCCAGGCCAGCGGCGACAGCGCGTTCAACTACCCGAATGTGCCGCCTGAACATCAATACCTGCGCCGCCTGCTGGACAATGCGTTCCAGTATGCGAACCCCGCTCACGGACTCGTGGATCCGGTGTCCGGCTATCCGGTGGAAGGCTGGAACCAGGA
Source organism: Thiocystis violascens DSM 198 (assembly GCF_000227745.2). Classification (NCBI taxonomy): domain Bacteria; kingdom Pseudomonadati; phylum Pseudomonadota; class Gammaproteobacteria; order Chromatiales; family Chromatiaceae; genus Thiocystis; species Thiocystis violascens. The sequence continues at coordinate 3,962,610 of NC_018012.1, forward strand.
TCAGGGGCTCTTTCTGCGCTCCTTTACGCAACTCACCGCCATCGGCGCCTGGGTTGAACTGCTGGCCAATGTCGCTGCGGGCAATGCGGACAACCCCTATCTCTCCCGCCGCGACGCACTGACCGGACTGTCGCTCGCGGTTGCGACCCTGCTCGACGATCAAGGCAACCCGGCCCTGGCCGCGAAGGGGTTGCTGGTGAATTTCCTGGGCTTGGAAGGTGGCACAAGAATGGGGCCGCTGCAGGAATCCATTCAAAAAAGCACGCTGATCGAGACCCTTGGCGATCGAGAAGGTTCGGTCATCTGGCTGGCGCTGCTGGAAAAGGGGTGGCTGCAAGCGGAAGACAACGGACGCACAGGCAGAATCCGCCGCGGCGCCACCTATGGCGCCGCCCATTTTGACGGGGCGCTCGCGCCCTATGCCGAGGAATCCCTGAAATCCGCCATCCTGGAGATCCTTGACCGGCGAGTGATCACGATCATCTTCGGCGACAACGCCAATCTCACCGCCGCGCTGGCCAGGTCGGCGGGCGCGCTCCTGGGGACCGAGATCCGGGACGATCCACAGGCCATCATGATTCGGGAGCGGATCGAGCGCTTCATCGAAGGACAGCGCGCGGGCTATGCGCATCTTTTCGACCCCGCGACCGGCGCCTTTGTCTTTGGCTGGGATGCCACGGCGGACCGCTTCGTGGGCTGGGACGACGGCCAGGGCAACTGGGTGACCGGCCAGATGAATTACTTCGTCAACGAATTTCGCGGCCCATGGACGTTCGTCGTCCTGCGCTACGGGCTACCGACGGTCGCGCTCCGGAATGCGGGATTCAAGATCAAACCATACCGTCACGGGGACGGACGAGACACCTACGCGCTTGCCGCCTGGGACGGATCGGCCTTTCAATTGCTCGGCCTGTCCCTGTTCATGGAGGAACTCGGAAACCCCGGCTGGAGACGCAGTCTCGAAACCCTCGTGGACATCGAACTCGATTTCTCCACTCGACATCGGCTGCCGGGTTTTTTGTCCGAGGCGTACAGCGGCAACGGAACCGAATACACCGGGCGGATCGGGATTCCCGACCTCGCCGTCACCGACCAGTCGCTCATCGCCCACGCCCCGTCGCTCTATACCCTGGGCGTCGCGTACCTGATTGCCCCCGAGAAAGTGGAGCATTTTCTGCGGGAGCATTGGTCCAGAATCTCCGGGCTGTTCACCGAGCACGGCCCCTGGGAAGGCTGGGATACCGCAACCCACAGGGTCATTCCCTATCAGACCACCGCGCATACGCTGTCGCTCCTGCTGGGCGGAATCAACTCCGCCCAGGCCAACATGCGTCGCTATCTCGACGAACACACGCTTTATGGCCAACTCGAAGCGCTGTACGAGCCGGGAGATCGCGTCAATCTTCTGGCCGCCGAGAACCGGATTCTCGCGTGGAGTTCGGATCCGAGTCGGCTCGAATTCTCGTGCAAACCGGGGGCATGCCGGTTTGCCTCCCCCCTTGCCGACGGCGGCGGGATGACATTCGTGGTTCCGGACGGTCGCACGGTCAGCCTCTCGAACAGTCGCCTGGCGATTCGCTACCGCTCCGCGACGGAGGTGCGCGATGTCGTCATTTCCTTCAAGAGAGCCAGTGACGATCCGCTTCCCGCGCCCGCCATCCCCATCGAAATCTTCGCGCACTTCAAACCGACCCAGGACGATGACATCGAGATCGTGCTTCCGGCAACGCCGGCCCTGAGCGGAATCAAGGAGGTGACGCTGTCCTTTCCGCCGCGCGGACAACCGACCCCGGTCGACATCGTCATCACCGGGTTCGACGTGCTGCCGTTTGCCGCCGCTCTCGATGCGTCGAGATGAGCAGGTGACGCGGAGCCTCGGCCGTTGACCTCCGCCGGTCGCGACGGGGCATCGACTGATCTGGGATGCGCAAGCCTTGGAATCACGTCGTCTGCCGGGTGGGATCCCGATTCCGCGGCGCTGACGACCTTTGCACTGTGGCTGGCCGTTACCGGCTAGCATTCGTCGATCCACGACTGTCATGCCTGGAAGCGCCGCGAGTACTGGTCGGATGTGAGGATGTCGTCAACACTTGTTATAGCCGTCGCCCGCGATCACCGGACGTAGGGGCGGGTTTGAAACCCGCCCCTACGCGAAGGCCATATCTGGATATCAGGTGCGAAGGCTATTTTTGTGATGGTGCCCGGAGCCGGGGTCGAACCGGCACGGCCGAAGCCGAGGGATTTTAAGTCCTACGCATACGCGAAACGCCACCTTTCGACACACAAAAACACTCTTTTCAATCAGTATCTTGTGGTTTCGGCGTGGTGTCGTGAAGCGTGAAATAACGGCTTTTCGCGGCGATTCGTGGGCTCAAATTGGGCTCAGATTTTCGGAAGCGCCTTTTTCGTGGTCGATCAGCCGGGCTTCCTGGATCTCGACGGCCTGAATTGCTCCCAGCGCCAAGCGGTGAAGGTGGCGATGGATGCCAGCGCCAGACGGCGGGGCACCTCGGAGCAGGTGGTGGTGAGCGCCAGCGCCAAGACAGCATCCGACCGGCGGATGTCCCTGGATCTCTGCCAGCGCCAAGCGGTGAAGGTGGCGATGGATGCCAGCGCCAGACGGCGGGGCACCTCGGAGCAGGTGGTGGTGAGCGCCCAGCGCCAAGACAGCATCCGCCGGCGGATGCCCTGGATCTCTGCCAGCGCCAAGCAGTGAAGGCGGCTCCCGTTTCGGCTTAATCGCTCAAGTCATCTCGCGATCCAGTGCCAATCCGCACTGATCGGCGATCAGCGCGCCCCATCGAATCCCGCTCTGGCGTTCCCCGCGCGGGCGCTGGTTGCCCTGCCAGCCGCGTGGGGCGTGGCCTCTCGTGCGGGGGCGCTCTCTGGAATGGGTACAACCCCACACGGGGCTTCGTGGGCGCGGTGGGCGGCGAGGATCTCCCACAGGCGCCGTTCGCCCAATCGGTACTTCTCCGCCAGCGCGCCGCACGACATCCCCGCTAAGCGGTCTTTCAGAATCGCCTGATCGCGCGCGTACCGGTCCACTGACTCGCCACGCGGAAAGGTGGTTTCCCCGGCTCCGTAATACCAAGACAGGACGCGGGCGGCGTCCGGCCCTACGCAGTCTTCCAGGGCGCTGCCCTCGGGGTTGGTGCCGATGTAGCAGCGGCGTCCACCGAACCGCTGGGACAGTCGCACGGCGGCGGCCACGCCGATCAGATCGGCAACCTCTCGCAGCGTCTCGGGCATGTGGTCGCGAACGCGCGCTTCCGGTAACGTGACCCCGTTAATCGTGACCGTTTCCGATCCGCCTCTAACGCGCGAAACAGGGGTTCCCATCATTCCGACACCTTTGGTTTGTCCGCTGGTCAGTCGCTTTATTTTACAACTCCATTCAGGCTGTTGAAGCGTTTTCGGCGGTAGACTGTCAAGACGTTTTTCGTTGTCCAAAAGGGTTCTAGAGATGACCGCTTGTGCGTGCGAAATCGAGATTTTCAGACCGGGATGCCACGTCGATATGAGCGGGCGTTCGGTGTGTTTTTCGGCCACGGATGTACAGGCCATGGCGAGCGCCTACCGTCCGTCTATCAGTCGTGCCCCGTTGGTCATCGGGCATCCAGAGACGAATCGTCCGGCCTATGGGTCAGTGGCCTCGCTGTTCGTTCGAGAGGGGCGTTTGTACGCGCAACCGGGAGGCGTCGATTCAGCCTTTGCTCAGGCGGTGAATGCGGGGCGCTACAAGAAGGTTTCGGCGTCGTTCTACCCGCCAGGGGCAGACGCCAACCCGGTGCCAGGGGCGTTCTATCTGCGCCACCTGGGGTTCCTCGGGGCCGTGCCTCCCGCTGTCAAGGGGATGGCCGATGCGGTCTTGGCGGATTGCGTTCCGCGTTTGCCGGGGATCGCGTTTGCGGCTCCGCTGGATTTCGCGGGCTGGGGCATCGCGAACGAGTTTCCCGCGTTCGCGATGCCGGACGGTTACCAGACCGACGCGGCGCGGTTGGCGCTGCATCGCCGGGCACTGGCGTATCAGGAAGCCCACGCGGGAACGGATTACCTCACGGCGGTGGTTCGGGTGGGGTAGCGGTTCACTCCCATTCGCAACGCTCGCTGTCTCCCATCACCCCCAGTTCGCGGGCCAGATCGGCGAGGGTGCCGGGATAGACTTCATGACTAGCGCCTCCCGGTTGCCCGACACTCCCCGCGGTTCGCCGACGCAGAATGACGAAATCGCCGGGGCGATCATGCCAGCGCCGGGACGGCTCGCGCTTGCGCAAGACCGCGCCTTGCCGTTCCAGGGCGGCGATCACCCTGGAAATCAGCACGAACTCGGGAACGCGGACCACATTCATTCGGGCAACCGCAATCCGGCCTGACGATAGCGGGAACGCTCGCGCTCGGTCGCACGTTCGCGATAAGCGGGATCGTCGATCAGATCCAGGCCGGGGCCGGTGATCCTGAGCGATTGCCGGGCAGCGGGGTCGATCAACGCCTTCACTTGGCGGGCTAGATCCGGCTCGGTGCCCTCGGTGAGCTTGGCCAGGCCCAACAGGGTACCGCGCACCTCAAACAGCCGTTCGGCGGTCGCGCGGAAGTCCTGGATGGTCCGGTCCAGTTCGACGCGGACCTGCCAGGCGAACGCAATCCGGCCTTGGCTTTCCAGATCGGCCACGCGCGCACGTTCAACCGCTCGTCGGTCTTCCAGTCCACGCACCAACAGCCCCGCGCGCTTGGCTTGCTCGGTGGCGCTGGCATGGTTCGTTTGCGCGGCGGCTCGCCGTTTTTCCAGCGCGCTCAGTTCGCCTTGAACCGCTTCGCCGAGCGCGGATTTGGCGAGAAGCGCGGCAAGCTGTTCGTCCAGCGCGTCAACCGGGGCGCGATCCGGGGCTGGGTGGGCGCGGTGTTCGTCGATCAGGCGATCCAGACGGGAAACCTCGACGCGCGCGGCCTCGATCTGGTCTTGGAGCGTCAGCAGGTCGGACAGCGAACCGCCACACAGCGTCAGGCGATCCTGTTCCAGGGCGCGGCGTTGGATGGAGAGGGCTTCGTCGCGTTGTTGGCAGGCGTTCAGCCGCGTCCGCGCCTCCGCTTCCAGGCGTCTTGCCGCGTTTACCGCGCGGTCGCGGTCGGCTTCCTGGGCGATGTACTCGGGGTTGGTGCCGGGGGTCTTGGGTGCCTCGCGTTCGATCTGGGCGATGGCTTGGCGTTCCTGTTCGCGGGCTTGAGCGCGGTCGGCTTCGGCGGTGTCCCTCGCGTCGCTATTGACGCGGATCTGTTCGTCCAGGGCGGCGAGCTGCACGGTCAGTTGAGCATGGCGCGACAGCAGCGACGAGAGCGTGGGGTTTTTCATGGCGAATGTGTCCGGTTGATGCTGAATGGGGTTGGCGGTCGGTTTCATGCGTTGGGTCTCGGTGTGGCGGCTTGGACGGTGGCGGTTCGTGCTTTCTTGTTCATGTACGAATGATCCGGGCTGAAACTGAGGTTAAAGCGCGCGCCGTTTCAGTACCGCGCGAACAGTGGACTCCGCGATGCCAAGCTGGCGGGCGATGGCGCGCTTGGTTTCGCCTGACTGAAACCGCTGCAGGATGCTGGCGTCACGATCGCCCGCGATCATTGGCGGGCGATCTGGCACGATCGGCAAACGCTCCCGCTCCAAGGCGAGCAAGCGGGCTTCCAGGGCATCCAGACGCGCCGCCAAGCGATCCAGACTGACCGGGGGCGGCGATCCTTCCAGGGCGATCAACGCCCGCTGAAAGACGGCTGCCATGCTTTCCCCCGGTTGGGTCAGGGTGCGTAGGCGCTCCAGGGCGTCGGCAGGTAAACGAAAGGACGTGGGTTTCATGGTCGGTATCGCGTTGACGGTGTAGCGCCAAGGTAGCGCGACCTGTCAATGCTGGGCATGGCGATGTAGTGCAGGGGTAGCGCGGCGATTGGCGAGGATGTCAGGCGACGCCGCGTCTGGCCTTCCGTCGCGACCCCTCCTTAGGCTGTCTGCCGATGGCGCTGCATTTCTGCCAGCGCCAGCAACCGCGCGGGTGTCTGTCTGCACGGCATCACGTCAAGCAATCGCTCGGCTCCGAAGCGTCCGCTCAGGGTGTGGCGGGCGTCATCCAGCGTACAGCCGGGGGCGATCAGGATCAGCCATACCTCATGATGATCCGTGACGCGGTAGCGGTAAACGCGCAAGGCGTTCGATTCATGAGTGTCGGCGACGCTTTGTGGCAATCCGGCGTCAAACTCCAAGATGCTCGCGCGTTCGTCCAGGGCCTCCCGGATGGCGGTTTCCTGGGAGTGGGGGAGCGGTGGCATAGGTTCCGGTTCCTCTACCACCATAAATATTCCCTCTCTCCTGTTCCAGAAGTGGGAACTGTGGGAACCCTCCTTTTTCCCCTTTCAAAATAGATTGTTGCAGCAGTCAAAACGGGCATTCTTCAGAAAAAAGTGGGAACCCGAGTGGGAACCCTGAGCCGATGCGCCAAGAGGGTTCCCACTCGGGTTCCCACTTGGTTTTTGGAAATCGTCTGTTTTGCCTTTTTTTCTCCTTCTTAATCATATTTTTACGAAGGGTTCCCACAGTTCCCACTTCTGGTAGTAGAGACCCCTAAACTTAGGAGCTAAGAGGCAGGCTTTACCATGCGCTTTGCTTGGTCTTAGCGGTCTTCGTCCAGATCCTTGCGCTCTAGGATGGCGAGCGAGAAAACCAGAACGGACACTTTCCGATTGCAAACGCTGATTTTTCGCGTGGTGCGGTCCACTGAAGCGCCTTCGCGTTGCTCTTGATTCCCAACCAACAAGAAACCCCGATCCCACAACTGCCGTTTCAAGGCCGTGGGGCGGATGTTCAGCGGGGTATCGATGCGTTTCGCGGCCCCATAGATCGCTTCCAGGGCGGTTGTCGGCAACAGGTAGAGTTCCTGCTTGGGCTCGTTGATCCAACCGATGTGCGGTCCGTCCGGTTGGTCGCCACTCTTCCAGCCGTAGGACTCGGCATTGAGCGCCGGGCGCTGGTCTGTCATGTCGCGCAAATGCGCCGCGCCGGACAGCAGCAGGTCGGTCAGGATGGCAATGAAGGCATCGGCGGGCTGGGATCGGGCAATGCGCCGCTCGTGCTCCTTTGCCAGATGGAAGATGACGCGGCGGGCTTGGTCAAGATGCTCGTTGGCTTGCGCCTGATCGATCACGCCAGCCGCGCGCCAATGGTCCAGCGCCAGGCCGTAGCCGATCAGCAGGAATGCGGCCTGTTCCGGGGTGCGTCCCGAGAGCCCCGCCTTCATGGCGACGGCTCGCCACTCTTCCCACTCGGCTTTCAGGTCGCGCGCGCGGGCCTCGAATCCTGACGCCAGGTCTTGCAGACAATCCGCCAGGGCGCGGGCTAGCAACCCCGCCTTGGCGTCGGCTTGCGTCTGGTTGAGCCGTTCCAGGTTCACCATGCCAGGACGCAAGGACAGGCCAAAGATGCGGGCGTTGATGCTCTCGCCGGTGGGCCATTGCTCGGCGGTACAGATGGCCAGGGCGCGGGGCTTGCGCTCGTTCTGAAGCCGGATGTCAGATGTCAGGCGGCCCCGTCCCGCGCGGTTGCCGATCCCGCGAATGATGGTGTTGACGGTCTTGTCAAGCTTGGCCTGATCGCTCGCCGATGCCTGGGGGGCGTAGTCGTCAATGACCATGAGCGCATCGGCGAGGGTGAACAGCTTGATCCCGATGGCGTTGGCCGTATCCAGCCAGCTTGCCGACAGGCTGGTTCGCTCGACCCCTTCGCCGAAATGGGCCAGCGCGACGGCGGCGAGGGTGCTTTTCATGCTCCGGCTCGGTCCTTCCAGCCAGAGCGCGAAATCGACCGCCAGACGTTGCGCGAGCGGTGCCAAATAGACCGCCGCAATCAAGGGAATCGCGACCTCGGGAGGGGCTAGCCGGGCGCTGTCATAACTGGCGGTCGCGGCCTGATAGCGTTCCAACAGCGTTTGACTGGGGGCTGGCAGGCGATAGATCTCGTTCAGTTCGCCAAGATCCACCTCGACAGCGGCAACGGCTCCTTGCTCGCCGATCACGGCCCCCGCTGAGAGATACCGCCAGTGCCCGCCGATCTCGCGCCAACCGGTATGGGTGAACAGGGTTCGGGTCGCGACCGGGCGCGGGCCTTGGTGCGAGAGCAACTGAATCGCGTACTTCAGTTGCTCCTTGGCCCCTTGCCCTGGGTGAATCAGGGCGCTCGATCCCCAATGGCGCATCGGCCAATCCATGCGGGCGAACTGTTCCATGCTCAGGGCGATGGCGGGAAGCGTCCGGCCCTCCATGCGGCCCTCCATGACCAGGGTCAGGGTGCGTTCCTGCCCATCGTCGCGGGTGGCTTCCTCCACGATGGTCGCGGTGAAGTTGGCAAGGAGTTGCTCACCCGCCGCGCCATCCATCCCCCTGGTGATTCGGATCGTTCTGTCGTCCTTCATGAGATAGAGCTTGGGCGCATCGGTCTTGTGGCGCTGCGTCTCCCGCTCCGCTTTGATCGCTGTCCCTCCCCATTCCGGAGGCGGCGGTCCCGCAAGGCTTTCGACGGCGGTCAGCAGGCGCGCGCGGATGGCGTGGCGCTCCTCCTCGCTCAGAGGTGGCGGCTTCAGGCCATCCCACGCCAACCCGAGCGCGGCCATGTGCCCTTGCAACCAATCGGCGGCCCCGGCTCCCTGGGTGTCTGGCGTCCCGTCCGGGGGCGTCAGCAGACACTGACAGGCGGAGCCGATCAGCCGTGCCACGGTCGCGGCATAGGCGCGTCCGGGGGCGTCATGGTCCGGCCAGATCAGCAGGGATCGGCCTTGCTCGGCCAGGGCGCGCAGCGGTCCCCAATCGGATTTTGCCGGGGCCTTGCTCCCGCCCTGGGAGGTGAGCGCGGCCAGTCCGAGCCCTTGCAGGGCGGCGGCGTCTTTTTCGCCTTCGCAAATGAAGATCGGCCCCGTTCGATTCAGGGTGTTGAGTCCGAACAGGGGGCGCGGCTCGGTGGGCGCGCCGGGGCGTGGGCGTCCATCGTCGGTCTTCGCAAAGAAGGGCACGACAACCTTGCTGCCGTGCTCGGATTCGTAGCGGACCACGGCCCCCAGCGGCTCGCCTCCTTGCTCGGGGTAGTAGTGCCAATCGTGGGCGAAACGGCTGTGGGTGCCGGTGGCCTTGTCGGTCCAGGTCGCGGGAAAGCCGTTATTCATCGCGGCCCCCATTGAACAGAAACCGCTCAGCCAGATCGGCGATGGCGCCCGGGAAGGTCAACCCGTGGCGCTGCCGGTGGAAGGCGAGGATGTCCCCGCCCTTGGCCCCACAGGAAAAGCAGCAGTAGGCCCCGCTGTCGAGATTGACCCGGAAGTTTCCCCGGTGCTGGTCATCATGGAACGGGCAAAGGCCCCCATCAACCCATGCCGGATGACGCGGCGGGGGCATGGCGGGCAAGGCGCGGTGGTAGTAGAGGGACGCGGGAAGGGCGGCCTTGAGCACATCGGCGGTAAGGCGGCTCATGACTGGCGGCCCTCCCTTGCGCGTGGCGCATCCGCCTCGAAGGCGAGGTTCCACGCGAGGCGCGCATTGTCGGCCACGTCCCTTGCTCGTCGTGCGTTGGCTTGCGCGTCGCTTAACCGGCGCCGGAGCCGCGCCACATCCTGTTCGGCCAGGATCAACGCTTCTTCGGCCTGGATCTTGGCCTGCCATTTCGAGAATTCGCCGGGGGGATGGGTGCTCATGACAACGCCTCCGGTCCCGCTTGGGCTTCCAAGGCAACCTTCAGGCGGCGGTTTTCGTCGGTCAGTTGCGCGACCAGGGCGGCGATCAAGCGGGCCTGTTGACGGATCGACGCGGCGGCGGCGTCTACATGCACGGCGTCAATGCTGAGTCCGTGGAAGTTTGCCGTGTCGCCATGGACCGCCAGCAGGTCAGATAAGCCGGTCACCATCCGCAAGGCGTCGTCCAGCAGATCGGTCAAGGCGGAATTGGGATGGGCCATGGCATCGAAGACGCGCCGGGCAAGTTGGTCGTGTGCGAGGTTTCGGTTGTTCATGTGATCGGTCCTGATGGAGTTTCAGTGACCGACCCGATAAGCGGGGGCAGGGGCGCGACAAGCGGACGGGTGCGGGCGCACGGGTCCAGTTGGGGTTATACTTGTGTCGCCGGTGATCCAAGGCTTAAGCAGGTCGGATCTTTACGCGGGGACTGCTAATCCCCGCGACGGCGCCCACTCTGCTAAAGCGGCTTGCCGTCTGTTTTTTACGATACGCCAATCGCCCGCACGATTGCAAACGCCCTGCACGGGGCGTTTTTTGTTGGGGGCGCTGGTCATCTCGGCTCACCCCCCTGATTTCCTGCCTGTCGCGCGATGGGTGCATTGCTCCGTTCGGTCGGGTCGCTCTCTGGTTCCTCGCGCTTGGTTTGCGCAGCCAGTAAATTCAGCCATTGCTGAATCCTTTCCCGCTCCGCGTCCCATGCATCAAGGCTGGCGAACGCTTGGTGTAGCCGTTCCTCGCGCGCGGCCAGCCGCTTCAGTTCCCGTTGCTGTCGCGGGTCCGGCGTGTCGCCTGCTTCCTGAAGAATGGCAAAGCGGCGACGGCTGATTCCCCCCAACTCGAAAACAGCGGCCACGATATCGTTTTCGCTATGGAAATGTTTTCGTCGGTTCGGAAGCGGATCGGGCCAGCGGTCGCGGCGGTTTTCGGATCGGCGGGCCATTACGCGGCCTCCGGGTTGCCATTCGACAGCCAGTCAATGAAGCGCGGGCGAACGATGAACAGCATGGGCCGCTTGCTGGTCGGATTCGGACGCTTCTCGATGACAGCGCCGGATGCGATCAGGCCGTTTTGATGACGATAACGCATCCACCAAAGAAGACTCGATTTGGTTGCCAGCTTGTGGCGCTCGCATTCGCGGGCGAAGTCGGAGAATTGAGAGATGTCGCCCAGATCAGGACGGGGGGCGGGGTTTGGTGCGGTCATCTGTAGCGCCTCATGCGGTTGATGTGGCGCTTAGTTTGTTGGCGTGCGGCCTGTTCCGTAATGGGGGGTTTGCGGAAACCCTAGGGTTTTAAAAAAACCTTGGGGTTTTGCCGGGCGGTCGATAGTCCGGGTGATTTTGGATCAGATCGGTTCGCCCGGCACCCTCGCATTCTTCCTTGACGATGTTCTTGATAACTTCCCGGCTGGATCCGAACTGGCCTTCATTCTTGATTGCCGTTGTTATCTGAGCGTGATTCATCGTCCCGACCTGAATCAACGCCTTCGCTTGTGCCCGGATCTCCCTGTTCTCGGCACTGGTGATCTTGTGGCGCTGCTTGGCGAGGGCAGCGGCGGGCGGGTCGGGACGTTCCTCGCTTGTGGCAGGGCCGATGTCGCCCGCCCGGAATGCTTGTATTTGTATTCTGATTTGATACCGCTCAATCGCCCATCGCTCAAGCTCGCCTTTCAAAATCAGTGCGTCAGGCGGAATGGATGCGTCATAACTTAACGGAATGAGCGTGTCCGGGTCTCTCAAATCAATCTCGCCGTCCAGTGCAGCGCGGGCGATTTCATTAAACCAGCCAGAAGCGGCTGCCCCTATATTGCGCCTGGTCATGGCGCTGACAGCAAGCGCCATGACCGCGGGAACGACATACAGATAAAAGGCGTTTTCGCTTGGTCCGGCCGTCAGCAAATCAACTAATTCAGCGTCTTCAGGCGATGCGCTTAAATTGGCTTCCGCATTCTCGCCGGCCATTTTCGCCATTTCGCTGACCAGCATTTTCAGCGGGTCAAGCGCGCATGATGTAGACTCGAAATCAGCCATTGCCGACTCTCCTATTTAGATCGGTGACGGTCAAAGCCCCGCGACAGATTCGGGCCTGTCTCGGGGCTTGTTGTTGTCTGGGGTTAGCGGTTGCGGGTAATGCCGCTCAAGGCGGATTCCATCAAGGCGCGCGAATCTTCGGCGACGAGATGTACATATCTGGCGGTCAATCCAGGGCCGGAGCGGTGCCCGAGAATGGCGGCGATCTGGAAAGCGGATGCGCCCGCTTTGGCGAGGTAGGAACCGCAACTATGGCGTAGGTCATGGATGCGCAGGTTCTCGACGCCTGCAACTTCTTTGGCCTTGGACCACGCCCGTTCCAGGTTGGGCGGTCGGGTGGGCGTGGAGCCAGGGAACACGCGGGGATCGTCCAGCTTACGGACCTTGGCCCATTCGGTCAGTCGGTCGCGGGCCTCGCCGATCAGCGGGACGCGCCGATCATCGCCGTTCTTGGTGTTGCGCAGCAGGATTGACCCACCTTTTAGATCCACGTCGCGCCATTCGAGTTTGACAAGTTCGCCACGTCGCGCGCCCGTCGCCAGCGCCAGCCGAACAAAGATCCCCATCCCCGCATATGTTGACCGTTCGCAGGCGGCGACAAGACGCTCGCGCTCGCCATCCTCCAGCGACCGACCGAAGCGATTGCCAACCTCCTTACGCGCGCGGATGCCGGTCAGCGGGTTACTTTGCAGCCCGAACCATCCCCGGTCGATCCCGGCCTTGTAGCAGGCACTCAGTGCGCTTTTGTAGCGGTTGATCGTTGGGCCGGTGCGCGGCTGGCTGTCCGGGGCGATCGGGTTAGCGCCTCTGGCAACTGGCTCGATCTCCATTCCAGCCAAGGCATCGCGCGCGGTATCTGAGGAAAACTCTGACAGTAACAGCTTCCCATAGCGTTCCTTCCACCATGCTAGGCGCGATGGGAGATTGTGATCCTTGCCTTGGTGGATGGTCAGGTAGCGGTCGATCAGATCGGCGAGGGTATGACGGCGCAGTTCCCCGCCCAACAACTTTGACCACTTATCGAAGTCGGCTTCGACCGTCGCGGCGAAGGCGTCGGCTTCTTTCTTGGTGCGGAAGTATTCGGTGAACTCTTGACCCTTGCGACGGATCCGCACCTGCCAGGGCTTCGCGCGGCTTTCGAGTTTGCGGATTGACGCCATAACACACCCCTTATCGTGTCTTTCGTGGGGTGTAGTGTAGCGTTGTTTTTAAAGCAGTGGGCTCAAATTGGGCTCAAAAATGACTGTATCCGAGTTTGTTAGAAAGACATAGAAAGCCTAAGCCCTTGTTTTTTAAGGTGGTGCCCGGAGCCGGGGTCGAACCGGCACGGCCGAAGCCGAGGGATTTTAAGTCCCTTGCGTCTACCAATTTCGCCATCCGGGCCTAGCGCTTATTTGTACCATATCAGTCGTCGTCATTCATAGATGGTCCGCCACCGCCCCGTAGAATGGGACGGACGGGTTCAGGAAGGGCGCGAATATCCGGGGCCTTGGCGCGTGAAGCCGTGCGTGCTTCGATGGCCTCACCACGAACGGCTTCATGGACATCGCGAGCGGTTGCAGGGGCGCGCTTACGATCACGCGCGAGAACGTATCTCATAGCGTCGCGATATCGACCTCGTAGACTCCGCCAATCACCACATATTCATCTTCGCCCTTGAGCATCCCTGGCAGCAGGCGGTTATAGAAGAAGACCTTGGGCAGCGGTACCTCGGCTTCCAGGATGTAATCGCCAAACTCGTCCGCCCGCTCGCGGTGGCTGGTGAAGCTGTTGAGGTTGTTGAACAGCACGCGATGCAGTCCGTCGTCGCAGGTCTCCTGAATTTCGTGCTCGTCCATGCGGTTGATGCCGCGATAGAGCCGGAGATGGGCGCGGTCCGGGAATTCGCGCGCCAGTTCGTACTGACAATAGGTATAGAGCAGGTCGAGCTGCGACTCCAGCGCGTTGGTGGCGTAGAGACCGCGGGTGCCTTCGGTTAGATAACGCTGATAAGCCTCGCCGTCGCGATCAAGCAGCGAGCCCGCGTGATGCCGGGCGAGCAGGCCGAAACGGCTTTCGACCCAGCGTTTCAGCACCGCGCCCTCGCGTCCGTCCGAATCGAACGACCAGCCGCGCACCAGGCGCGGATAGTTGGCGTTCGCCCGCGCTTTACGCCCCCGCCCCGGCGTCAGTCCCGCCTCGTCCAACTCGTCGAGCAGGAAATTCACCGTCATGTAGTCCTGGAAACGCTGGGCACGTTCCGGGTGGCTCGGGAAGCCGGCCAGGGTGCGGAACAGGTCTGCGTGGAAATCCTGGATGCCGTCGATCTCCAGTGGCACCGGATGCTTCTGGTAGGTCAGGCTGCCTAGGATCACCGCCGGCAGGTTGCAGCGGTTGAAGGGCAGTCGGGCGCTGGGCGGAAGGGTCGGCAGTTTGAGGGTGTCGTTTGGTCGATTCAACGGTTGTCCGGTTTGTCTGTTGCGATCCATACAGCGCATGCGGCTTTGTCGGGGATGCCACCATCTCGAATTTCTCTCGAAATTCGAGATAATAAATTATAAAACAAGAATTTAGATCGCTTTGCCTGATTTGGCATCGGGTTTGCTTATAAGCTGTCGAGCATCGATTCGTTCAACGCTTGCGACAGCAGGCTCACAGGAGACTCTACCCATGGCAATGCGTCAGTGCGCCATCTACGGCAAAGGCGGTATCGGCAAATCCACCACCACCCAGAACCTCGTCGCGGGTCTGGCGGAACTTGGCAAGAAGGTCATGATCGTCGGTTGCGACCCCAAGGCCGACTCCACCCGTTTGATCCTGCACGCCAAGGCACAGAATACCATCATGGAGATGGCTGCCGAAGCCGGTTCGGTCGAAGACCTCGAACTGGAAGACGTACTCAAGGTCGGCTACCGCGATATCAAGTGCGTCGAGTCCGGCGGCCCCGAGCCGGGTGTCGGCTGTGCCGGTCGCGGCGTCATCACGGCAATCAACTTCCTCGAAGAGGAAGGCGCCTATGAGGACGACCTGGACTTCGTGTTCTATGACGTGCTCGGCGACGTGGTGTGCGGCGGGTTCGCCATGCCGATCCGCGAGAACAAGGCGCAGGAAATCTACATCGTCTGCTCCGGCGAGATGATGGCCATGTACGCCGCCAACAACATCTCCAAGGGCATCGTGAAGTACGCTAGCTCCGGCAGCGTGCGTCTCGCCGGCCTCATCTGCAACAGCCGCAACACCGCCCGCGAGGACGAGCTGATCATGGAGCTGGCCCGTCAGTTGGGCACCCAGATGATCCATTTCGTGCCGCGCGATAACGTGGTGCAGCGCGCCGAGATCCGCCGCATGACGGTCATCGAGTACGACCCCAAGGCCAAGCAGGCCCAGGAGTACCGCGACCTGGCCACCAAGATCATCAACAACAAGATGTTCGTCATCCCGACCCCGATCACCATGGAAGCGCTCGAAGACCTGCTGATGGATTTCGGCCTCATGGACGGCGAGGACGAAAGCATCATCGGCAAGACTGCGGCGGAAGAAGTCGCGGCGTAGGGTACGCATCGCGTACCTGAAACGGCGGACAAGACAACGAAAAGGTACGCGCTGCGTACCCTACATGCCGGGAGTCCGCGCATTGGCGGCACGGCAGGAGCAATCAGCATGACAGCAATGACTCGCGAAGAGACCCAGGCCCTCATCCAGGAGGTGCTTGAGGCGTATCCGGACAAGGCGAAAAAGGATCGCGCCAAGCATCTGGCCGTCAACGATCAGTCGATCGAGCAGTCCAAGAAGTGCATCACCTCCAACCGCAAATCGCTGCCCGGCGTCATGACCGTGCGCGGTTGCGCCTACGCCGGCTCCAAGGGCGTGGTCTGGGGGCCGATCAAGGACATGATCCATATTTCCCACGGTCCGGTCGGCTGCGGTCAGTATTCGCGCGCCGGTCGTCGTAACTATTACATCGGTCATACCGGTGTGAACACCTTCGGCACCATGAACTTCACCTCGGATTTCCAGGAGAAGGACATCGTGTTCGGCGGCGATAAGAAGCTCGCCAAGCTGATCGACGAGATCGAGGGGCTGTTCCCGCTCTCCAAGGGCATCACGGTCCAGTCCGAGTGTCCGATCGGTCTGATCGGCGACGACATCGAGGCGGTGTCCAAGAAGAAGGGTAAGGAGCTTGAGAAGCCGATCGTCCCGGTGCGTTGCGAGGGCTTCCGCGGCGTGTCTCAATCGTTGGGTCATCACATCGCCAACGACGCCATCCGCGACTGGGTCATCGGCAACCGCGACGGCGACGAGTCCTTCGCGACCACGCCCTATGACGTGGCCGTGATCGGCGACTACAACATCGGCGGCGATGCCTGGGCCTCGCGTATCCTGCTCGAAGAAATGGGTCTGCGCGTGGTGGCTCAGTGGTCCGGCGACGGCACCCTGGCCGAGATGGAGCTGACCCCCAAGGTCAAGCTGAATCTCATCCACTGCTATCGCTCGATGAACTACATCAGCCGCTTCATGGAAGAGAAGTACGGGATTCCGTGGATGGAGTACAACTTCTTCGGCCCGACCAAGATCGCCGAGTCGTTGCGCAAGATCGCCGCCTTCTTCGACGAGACCATCCAGGCCAACGCCGAGAAGGTCATCGCCAAGTACGAGGCCGAATACCAGGCGATCATCGCCAAGTACCGTCCGCGTCTGGAAGGCAAGCGTGTGATGTTGTACGTCGGCGGTCTGCGTCCGCGTCACGTCATCGGCGCCTACGAAGATCTCGGCATGGAGGTGGTCGGCACCGGCTACGAGTTCGCCCATAACGACGATTATGACCGCACCATCAAGGACATGGGTAACGCGACCCTGCTCTATGACGACGTGACCGGCTACGAGTTCGAGGAATTCGTCAAGAAGATCAAGCCCGACCTGATCGGTTCCGGCATCAAGGAAAAGTACATCTTCCAGAAGATGGGCGTGCCCTTCCGTCAGATGCATTCCTGGGATTATTCCGGTCCTTATCACGGCTATGACGGCTTCGCCATCTTCGCCCGCGACATGGACATGACGATCAATAACCCCTGCTGGAAAAGCATGCAGGCGCCCTGGCTGAAGTCCGCCGAGGGCGAGGCCGAGAAACTGGCCGCCAGCGCCTAATTGATCTAGCCGCCAGCTTCCAGCGGCCTGCCTCCAGCAAATCGATCTGGTGGCTGGACGTTGGCGGCTGGAAGCCCCGACGACCCCTTTTTCATGTCTGCGTCCGCCGATTAGCGGCGCGGCAGGAGCACACTCATGAGCCAGATTGCCGACAAGATCAAACCCTGTTACCCGCTGTTCGGCGATGCCGACTATGTCGAAAACCTCGGCAACAAGCGCAAGACCGTCGAGGAAGCCCATTCGATCGACAAGATCGAAGAGGTCTTCAAGTGGACCACCACCCAGGAATATCAGGAGCTGAACTTCAAGCGCGAAGCCCTGACCATCAACCCGGCCAAGGCCTGTCAGCCGCTTGGCGCCGTGCTCTGCGCGCTCGGTTTCGAGAAGACCCTACCCTACGTGCATGGCTCGCAAGGCTGCGTTGCCTATTTCCGCTCCTATTTCAACCGTCACTTCAAGGAGCCGATCGCCTGCGTGTCCGACTCCATGACCGAGGACGCGGCGGTGTTCGGCGGCCAGAAAAACATGTTCGACGGCCTGGAAAACGCCAAGGCGCTCTACCAGCCCGACATGATCGCGGTCAGCACCACCTGCATGGCCGAGGTCATCGGCGACGACCTCAACGCCTTCATCGGCAACTCGCGCAAGGAAGGGCATATTCCGGAGAATTTTCCAGTTCCCTTCGCCCATACCCCGAGCTTCGTCGGCAGCCACACCACCGGCTGGGACAACATGTTCGAGGGTATTCAGCGTCACCTCACGCTGAACTACATGGATGACAAGGTCGTCGGCAAGAACGGCAAGATCAACCTGGTGCCCGGCTTCGAGACCTATCTGGGCAACTACCGCGTCATGCACCGCATGATGAAGGAGATGGGCGTCGACTACAGCCTGCTGTGCGACCCGACCGAGGTGCTGGATACCCCGGCCGATGGCGAGTTCCGCATGTACGCGGGCGGCACCACGCTCGACGAGATGCGCGACGCGCCGAACGCCATCGATACCCTCTTGTTGCAGCCCTGGCAGTTACCGAAGGCCAAGAAATTCGCCCAGATCACCTGGAAGCACGAGGCCAGCCACATTGAGATCCCGATGGGTCTGGAGTGGACCGACGAGTTTCTGATGAAGGTCTCCGCGCTGAGCGGCAAGCCGATCCCGGAATCGCTGGCGAAGGAGCGCGGCCGTCTGGTCGACATGATGACTGACAGCCACACCTGGCTGCACGGCAAGAAGTTCGCGCTCTACGGCGATGCCGACTATGTGTTGGGCATGGTCAAGTTCCTGCTGGAACTGGGCGCCGAGCCGACGCATATCCTCTGCAACCAGGCCAACAAGCGCTGGAAGAAAGAGGTCGAAAAGGTGTTGGCTTCGTCGCCCTATGGCGCGAACGGCACGGTCTATATCGGCTACGATCTGTGGCACCTGCGTTCGCTGTGCTTCACCGACAAGCCGGACTTCCTGATCGGCAACAGCTACGGCAAGTTCATCCAGCGCGACACCCTGCACAAGGGCAAGGAATTCGAGGTACCGTTGATCCGCATCGGCTTCCCGATCTTCGACCGTCATCACCTGCATCGCATGACGACCCTGGGCTACGAGGGTGCCATGTACATCCTCACCACCCTGGTCAACGCGGTGCTGGAGCGTCTCGACGAAGAGACCCGCGACATGGGCGTGACCGATTACAACTATGACCTGGTAAGGTAATTTCCGTAGGGTACGCATCGCGTACCTTTCCCGGAACAGCCTCGCTGAAAAACGAACGACCGGGAAGGTACGCGATGCGTACCCTACAGGTCTGGGAGTTTTCGGGAGAGTCAAAAGGTATCTCGGATTCGCCGCGCGAATCCGAGCGACGAGGCAAGCGCAATGCCCAATGTGATGATTCGCAAGAACGACGCGGGAGATCTGCTCTTTTACGTCGCCAAGAAAGATATGGAAGAGACCATCGCCTCGGTGGAATTGGATACCGCCGAGACCTGGGGTGGCGACGTGGAACTGACCGATGGGTCGCGCTGGTATATTGACCCCATCAGCCCGCCGCCCGTGTTTCCGACCACCCTGCGCTTCAAGCGCGGTGACGAATGACCTCTGGAGAATTGCTATGTCGATGAAAATCGTCCGTGAAATCTGTACCGCCTGTGGCGACTGCGAGCCGGTCTGCCCGACCCAGTCCATCACGCCCTGGAAGGGCGTTTTCAAGATCGACGCCAACACCTGCAGCGAATGCGAGGGCGATGGCGAGCCCGGCACGCCGCAATGTCTCGAAGTCTGCATGGAAGACGACTGCATCGTCCCCGTCTAACCGCTTCGAGTCCCCGGAGCGCTGCCCCTGGGAGCGCCGGCTTGTAGCCGGCGCCAGGCTCGCTCAACCACGAGCCGTCCAACCGAAAGTCGGCCCCCAAACAAAGCCGATCAGGCAACCGCAATCGAGGAACCTCGCCATGTCCACCGGCCCTCTCTCCGACGACATCGCACTGCGAATCGCGCTGGCCGCCCGCACCCTGCCAGACACCGACCCGGCGCGCCTGATCCGGGTACTCAAGGACGCCGTCGGTTTGCCGCCGACCGCCGAGAGCCTTGCCGGACTCAAGGTCAAGGATCTGAAACAAGCCGCCGACGGCGAATTCGCCGACCTCGATCAAGCCGTCCTCAAAGCCGCCCTCGCTATTCTCAAGGGCGACAGCGGTCTCGATCTGACCCCGCCGCCAGCGACCGAACCCTATGCGGAGGGCGACATGCCCGACTCCATCCGGGTCGCCTGCGCATCCGATACCGGCGAGGAACTCGACGGACATTTCGGCGCCGCCCGCCGCTTCCTCGTCTATCAGGTCTCGACCACCGAGCATCGTCTGATCGACGTTCGCACCGTCGACGAGAGCAGCCCCAGCGACGACAAGAACGCCGCCCGCGCCGCCCTGATCGCCGACTGTCAGGTGCTCTATGTCGTCTCCATCGGTGGACCGGCGGCGGCCAAGGTCATCAAAAAAGACATCCATCCGATCAAGGACGACAAGGGCGGCAGCGCCCGCGAACGCATGCTCGCCCTGCAGACCATCCTGGCCGACAAGGCACCGCCCTGGCTGGCCAAGGCCATGGGCCATGCGCCAGAGGAACGGATCCGCTTCGACCGCGACGAGGTCGATGCCTGATGGAACCGAACCGCCTCCAGCAGATCGCCGCGATCGTCCGGCAAGCCGGTCTCAACGAGCAGACCCTCGCGGTCTTGCGCGAGACCTTCGGCGACACGCATTTCACCAGTTGCCTGGACGATGACGTGGGCAACGTCGAACCCGTGCATCGGGACACGGCTTTCAACGTCTATCTGGTGGACGGGCGCGAGCACTGCCTGAAACTCACCACCGATCTCCAGTCCGCGACCGGCGTTCTGCTCGCCCAGGTCGATGACGCGGACTGATTCCGCCCGGATGCGCGCGACCATGGACTCGCCGGCGGACGACGGCGCGCGAACCTCGGTCAACCACTGTCGCGGCTGCCCGCATCGCCGCGATCTGCTGACCGAGGGCCGCTGTGTCCCCGGCGATGTCTGCGTGCGCGCCATGAGCGGACGGCAGATCGAGCGCTTCTTTCGCGTCAACCCCGCGCTTGCCGACGATTACGCGGGCGACAGCTTCTGGGAGCGCCGCGCGATCGCCGCGCGCTATCTCTCGCAGAAAAAGCTCCTGCACCTGATTCATGACCCGGACGAAGTGGTACGCCGGGTGCTCGCCTATCGCCTGCCGATCGAGGCGCTGGATGCCCTGATCGGCGACCCGGATCGCGAGGTGCGGGTGACGGTGGCGGATCGTCTGCCGCCGGATCGGATCGAGCGACTCGCCGCCGACCCGGACTATCTGGTCCGTCAATATGTCGCCCGGCGGCTTGCGCCAGGGCGTCTGTTCCGTTTGATCCGCGACCCCGACCGTCAGGTGCGGGCGATGGTCGCCGAACGGCTGCCGCTCGAAAGCCTGGGACTGATGCGCGACGACCCCGAGCCGGAAATCCGGCTCACGGTCGCCAAACGGATCGGTTTCGCGGAGGCCGAACGCATGCGCACCGATCCCGATTGGCGGGTGCGCGCGCAGCTTGCCGAGCGTCTGCCGCAAGACATGCTTGGCCCGCTGCTCGAAGACCCCGATCCCGACGTGCGCGCGATCGCGCGGGAGCGGGGATGTCATTAATCATGTAAGCCGCGTTCTCGCCGATAGCCAGGTGTTGATACCGACCTGGCCATGACTTGAATTGGCGCGGTTTAAAAACCACGGAACGATAGCGTGAATACAGCGAGCTACCTGAATTCCGGATTGACAACCGATCTCCAGTTGCGGATCGCGGAGGTCTGCCAAGCGGTTGACGTGTCCGACGGCATCGAACCTCTGGTCAACGTTGTCCAAGCACTGTTGCCCGATCTCTCCGTGACGCATGCGATGACACGCGGCGGCTGGCATCGGCTGGGCGGCGTGGTGGATCTGGACGGCAACCGGATCGCCCACAACATCACCGACTGGGCCGAGGCCGAATCCGGCGGCGATATCGACGAGCTGATGTTCAAGCTCTCGGATGTGCGTTACTTCGCCACCCGACTCAACGGCCAGACCCACTATCTGGTCGCCCAGACCGGTCCACTGGCCAGCGATTTCATCCAGATCGAGATCGAGCAACTGCAGGAAGTCCTCGACCGCTGCATCGCGGATCCCGACTGGTTCCCCGACAGCATTGCCGACTTCGTCGATCCGATCGATTTTCCGCGCCTGGAGCCCGAACCGGTCGGCGCGCCGCGCCTGGCGTTCCGGCGACTGGTCAAGGTCGCCGATCTGATCGCCTCCAGGGATACCGGACCACGGCTGCGTCGTTTTTTCGACGATTGGGATCGCAGTTCGGCGGTCGAGTCGGAGGGCTTCTGTCATCACTGGGTGCTCGCGCTACGCGAATATCAGGATCGCGATGGCGACGGACATCTGAGCGCCAAGCCGGTGCCCGTGCTGGCCTCCCAGGTTCCGGCCCTGCCCGATGCCGAGGTGGAGCGGGGCGCTGGCCTGGCGAACCAGATCCACGGCTTCGACCGCGAGGTTGGCTACCCCTTCGCCTGGTATTTCCACATGCTGACCAACCGCAAGGTCTCGCACAAACTGGCCGAGGCCGTTCACGCCGACCTGATGGGCGCCTATGCCTACCTGCCGGCCCGCGACCTGCGGGTGTTGCGCGACTGGTATCAGGAGCCCTACGGGATCTGAATCGGATTCAACGCCGTGTTTCGCGTCAACTGCGCTCCAGACGTTCCAGGGCTTGATTGTACTTGGAAACCGTCCAGCAAATTATTTCCCGAAGCGCTGAAACCGACGGCCAAGTCGCCCGCAAGCGGGCTCCTACGCGCCTCGTAGAAGCCCGCTCGGGCGCCGCCGATACTTCGCGATCGTCTCGGACGCCGATATCGTCGTCCCTGGCGGGATCGGCACGTTGCTGGAGTCCATGCTGGTCTGGCAGCTCCAGCAGGTGCGCCACCTGACACCCCGCTCATCTTCGTCGGCGACAGTTTGGGCCAAGCTGCTCGACTGGGCGCGCCGAACCATGCGCCGCCCCGGCTTCGAGCTGGCCAACGCCGATGACACGGACATCCCCCAGTGCGTGACGATCGCCGACGAGGCGATGGCGATCCTGTGGGAACGGCATGCGCAGTGGCGGCAAGAGGGTAAGCCATGCATGCCCTACAATGATAACGGCGGAAGACGGAAACACATCGACCACTCAGCGAGGAGTCTCGGCCATGCCCCATGCCAAACGAGCGACTTCCAGCGCGACGATCCTGTCCGGCGCCGATGTCCGCACCGGCCTGGACAGTGCGGTCCTCCAGCAGGCCGTGCTCGATCATCTCTACTACTCGCTCGGCCGCCTGCCGGCGGTCGCCACTCCGGCGAACTACTACCGCGCATTGGCGCTCGCGATCCGCGACCGGTTGCAGCAGCGCTGGATCCGGACCAGCGAGACCTATTTCGAGCGCGGACGGAAGCTCGCCTGTTATCTCTCGGCGGAATTCCTGCTGGGACCGCACCTAGGCAATAACCTGCTCAATCTGGGGCTGGAGCAGGCCGCCCGCGAGGCGCTCACGGCGCTCGGCCAGGATCTGGACGCCATCCTGGACTGCGAGCCGGAGCCTGGCCTGGGCAATGGCGGTCTCGGCCGGCTTGCGGCCTGTTATCTGGATTCCCTGGCCACCCTCCAGTATCCGGCGATTGGCTACGGCATCCGCTACGAATTCGGCATCTTCGCGCAGGAGATCCGTGACGGCTGGCAGACCGAGCGCACCGACAAATGGTTGAGCGGCGGCAATCCCTGGGAAATCGCCAAGCCCGACATCGCCTATGAGGTCAAATGGGGCGGCCACACCGAGCGTTACATCGACGACGACGGCGCCGAGCGCCGGCGCTGGGTGCCTTATCGGGTGGTGCGCGGCATCGCCTACGACACGCCGATCCAGGGCTATGGCGTGGACACCTGCAACACCCTGCGGCTGTGGAGCGCCGAGGCGGCCGAGTCCTTCGATTTCCAGGCCTTTAACACCGGGGACTACTTCCAGGCGGTCGATGCCAAGCTGCGCTCCGAGACCATCACCAAGGTGCTCTATCCCAACGACGAGCCGGCGATCGGCAAGCGGCTGCGTCTGGCCCAGCAGTATTTCTTCGTCACCTGCTCGCTGCAGGACATGCTGCGCATTCTGGATCTCGCCGGGGGGGCGATCGAGCAATTCGCCGAGCACTTCGCCGTCCAACTGAACGACACCCATCCCTCGATCGGCGTGGCCGAGCTGATGCGCCTGCTGATCGACGAGCGCGGGCTCGACTGGGACGCCGCCTGGACCATCACGGTCGCCACCTTCGGCTACACCAACCATACCCTGCTGCCCGAAGCGCTGGAGACCTGGCCGCTACCGCTGTTCCGCGAGGTGCTGCCGCGCCACCTGGAGATCATCTACGAGATCAACCGCCGCTTCCTCGACGAGGTCCGCGCCTGCTTCCCGGACGACTCGGCGCGGGTGGCGCGGATGTCGCTGATCGGCGAGGCGGGGGAGAAGCAGGTGCGCATGGCGCATCTCGCCTGCGTCGGCAGCCACGCCATCAACGGCGTCGCCGCGCTGCATTCCGAGCTGCTCAAGGCCAGCGTACTGAGCGACTTCCATGCCCTCTGGCCGGAGCGCTTCAGCAACAAGACCAACGGTGTCACCCCGCGTCGGTTTCTTGCGCTCGCCAATCCGGGGCTGCGCGCCCTGCTCGACGAGACGCTCGGCGCGAGCTGGCCGGTCGATCTCGGACGTCTGCGCGAACTCGAATCCCACATCGATGACCCGGCCTTCCGGGAGCGCTGGCGCGCCGTCAAGCACGCCAACAAGCAGCGGCTCGCCGACTACGTCCAGGCCCACACCGGCATCGTGCTCGATCCCGATTGGCTGTTCGACATCCAGGTCAAGCGCATCCACGAATACAAGCGCCAGCATCTCAACCTGCTGCATATCGTCACCCTCTACCAGCGCCTGAAGACCTATCCGGCCTTCAGCTTCCCGCCGCGCGCCTTCCTCTTCGGCGGCAAGGCCGCGCCCGGCTATTTCACGGCCAAGCGCATCATCAAGCTGATCAACGCCGTCGCCGAGACCATCAACGCCGACCCTGAGGTCAACGGGCGGCTCAAGGTCGCCTTCGTGCCCAATTTCAGCGTCAAGAACGCCCAGCTCATCTATCCGGCCGCCGATCTCTCCGAACAGATCTCGACCGCCGGCAAGGAGGCCTCGGGCACCGGCAACATGAAGTTCATGCTCAACGGCGCGCTCACCATCGGCACGCTCGATGGGGCCAATGTCGAGATGCGCGACGAGGTCGGCGCGGAGAATTTCTTCCTGTTCGGACGCACCGCCGACGAGGTCGCGCGGCTCCAGGGCGAGGGCTATCGGCCCGCCGATTACCTGGCGGGCGACGACGAGCTGAAGGCCGTCATGGAACTGATCGGCAGCGGGCATTTCTCCGGCGGCGACTCCGAGGTCTTCCGCCCCCTGGTCGAGAACCTGACCCAGTCGGATCCCTTCCTGGTGCTCGCCGACTATGCCGCCTATGTCGCCTGCCAGGAAGGCGTCAGCGCCGCCTGGGCGGACCAGGAGCAGTGGACGCGGATGTCGATCATCAACTGCGCCCGCGGCGGCAAGTTCTCCTCCGACCGCGCCATCGCGGAGTACGCGCGGGAGATCTGGGGGCTGCAATCCGTGCCCATTCAGGTTTAAACCGCACCCGGTGCGGTCTGCGTCCTTTGTTGATTCGCTCTGGACGCGGTTTAGATGACCAGGCCCATGTCCAGCGCCATCGCCCGGGAACCCGGTTTCCGACCGGTGCCAGCGTCGCGGCGGAGTAGGTCGACTTCTCTTCAACACACTGTCCCGGAGGACACCATGAGCGAGATCTCACACGAAGAAGGCGTGATCGTCACCATCCTCGAACGCTTCGAGAAGTTCCGGCTCCCCCGCGCGCTCGACATCAAGGCCAAGGTCGACCGCGGCGAGCCGCTCGACGACGCCGACATCGCGCACCTCAAGCACGTCATGGAGGACGCAGAGCACATCAAACCGTACATCGACAAGCGGCCCGAGTACGAGAAGCTCTATGCCCGCGCGGTCCATCTCTACCGGGAAATCACGGACCAGGCGTTGAAGAACGAGCCGGGAGCCTGATCAGGGCCTTCTTGCAGGATCATCATCGCGGACACATAGAGCGCCCCGACACCGAGCTGCACCACCGTGATGGGCACGCCATAACGCGCGAAGCGCGCGAAGCTCACCCGCTCGCCCTGACTGGCGCAGATGCCGACGCTGACGATGTTGGCCGAGGCGCCGACCAGGGTGGCGTTGCCGCCGAGCGTGGCGCCGAACATCATGGCGATGAAGACCGGCAGGGTCGCCGCTGGCCAGTCGGTGAAGCCGGCGGCGAGCGCGACCTCGGGCACCGCCTCGGCGGCCACCAGGTAGCCCTTGGTCATGACCAGCGCGGCGGCGACCACCGGGATATTGGCCAACAGGCTGGAGAGCATCCCGATCCCGGCGAGCAGCAGCAGCGCGACCCGCGTCAGGTCGGCGCCTAACCAGCTATACAACTGGAGCGACAGCCCCTGCAGCAGCCCGGTCTTGGTGAAAGCCTGAACCAGCACGAAGATGGCGCCGAGGAAGACCAGGGTCTTCCAGTCGACATCGCGGAGCACCGCATCCACTGGCTCGACATGTGACCCATAGATGACCAACAGGGCCAGGGTGGCGCCGATGATGGCCACCGCCGGCGGCACGATGCGGCTCGGCAGTGTCTCGCCGACCAGAAAGAGCACCACCATGACGACCAGCACCAGGAGGGCGAAGGTCACGAAACCCTTGCGCTCGATGCGGGGAGCGGGCTCTCTGGGCGGCAGGGTCGCGCGCAGCCGCCAGATGTCCGGCAGGAGCCGTGGTAGGAGCGGCAGAATCACCAGCACCGCCAGCAAGCCGCCCAGGCTCACCTGCTGGAGATACTGGGTAAAGGACAGCCCGATGGCGCTACCGACCAGAAAGGTCGCCGGATCGCCAACCAGGGTCAGCATGCCGGCCGAGTTGCTGACCAGCGCGGCCAGGATCATGGGGCCGACGAAGTCCGCCTTGAGCGCGCGTGCCACGCCGATGATGATGGGGGCGAGCAGGATCACGGCGGTGGCATTGGGGAGCAGGGCGCACACGGGCGCCACCAGCGCGACCAGCAGCAGCAGAAAGCGCTTGCCGCTGCCGCCGGTGGCGTACAAAAAGACCGCGCCGAGCCGCTCGAAGACACCCGTTTTGGCGAGCACGCGCGCGACCACCATGCCACCGAACAGGAGCGCGAGCGGCCCACCCGCGACCTTGGACGCCTCCTGCAGGTCATGGCGGTCGAGCAGACCCAGCACGATCAGCAGACAGACCCCAAGCAGGGCCGCCACCATCATGTCCAGGATGTCGAACGCGATCAGCAGGATCACGCCGGCGAAGATCCCCACGATCAGCCAGATGTGTAGCGTGCTCATCGGTCGCGGCCTCGCGCGTCAATCGATGGAGGGGGCATAGAGCAGCCCGCCTTGGGTCCAGAGCCGGTTCAGTCCGCGTTCGAGACCGAGCGGGCTGTCCGGCCCCAGGTGGCGCTCGAACAACTCGCCATAGTTGCCGACGGCCTTGACGGCGCGCGCGGCCCAGCCTGGGGTGAGCCCCAGGGTCCGCGCGAGCAGGGCGCGCTCGTCGTGCGAGAGCCGCGACAAGGGGGTGCGACCCTCGGCGAGCACCTGGTCCAGGTTGGCCTGGGTGGCGCCCCACTCCTCGGCCAGGATCAGCGCATGGATCACCCAGCGCACCAGGGTCGTCCATTCCTGATCGCCGCCCCAGACCACGGGCGCCAGGGGCTCCTTGGAGATGCGCTCATCCAAAATTCGCCAGGATTGACGACCGCCGGGGAGGCGCGAGCGCGCGGCGGCCAGTTGCGAGGCATCCGCGCTGTAGGACTGACAGCGTCCGGCGCTGAAGGCGTCCACTACGCCCGTGGCGGAATCGATCGTCAAGGGGGTCACCGGAAGGTCGCGCCGGCCGAAATAGTCACGCAGGTTGCGCTCGTGCGTGGTGCCCTTCTCGATGCAGACCGTCGCTTCAGCAAGCTCCGAGGGCGCGCGGACCGGCGAGGCGGCCGGCACCATGAAGCCCTGTCCGTCGTAGAGGAGCACCGCCGGGAACTGTAGCTTGAGGATCGCCTCGCGGGTCAGGGTCCAGGAGGTGTTACGCAGCAGCAGATCGATCTTGCGCGCTTGCAGGGCGGGAAAGCGGGTCGAGGCGCGCAAGGGCACGAACGCAACCGCTTCGGCGTCGTCCAGCGCGGCGGCGGCCACGGCGCGGCAGACATCGACATCGAATCCTTGCCAGCGCCCAGCGGCATCGCGCTCGGAAAAGCCGGGGATGCCCTCGCTGACCCCGCAGTGCAAGACCCCGCGCGACTTGAGCGCGTCCAATACCTCCCCCGCGCTCGCGGGTGGGCAAAGCGGGAGCGCCAGTGAACCAGCGCAGAGGAGCGAGCACAGAAGCTTGGACCAGCGCAGCGACCAGGACATCATTTGAATGAACCCCCCGCCGAATGGAGACCCTGCGAATACACTATAGCCGAAGCCTGTGAAACTTGACGCGTTCGCGCGCCTGGTCGGCGTGGCCTCGGGCTTGGGTTGATGCTTGAGGCGGTTCGCACCTACACGGCTGATCCCTCGGGCCGCTCATAGACCCAGGCCAGGAGCAGCTTGTAGCCAAGTGCCAGGACCACCGCACCCACGAACAGTCCGATGATGCCGGAGGCGATGAAGCCGCCAATGGCGCCCACGAAGATCACCGCCATGGGTACCTGCACGCCGCGACCCAGCACCAGAGGCTTGAGCACGTTGTCCAGGCTGCCCACCATCAGGCTCCAGACGAGGAAGAGCACCGCCGGCACCGTGTCGGCCGTCGCGAAGACATAGATTAGGATCGGCAGGGTGATCGGAAAAATGCCGATCTGCACCGTGCTGAGCAGCAGACAGAGGAGTGCCCAGAGTCCGGCGGCGGGGATGCCCATGACCATGAAGCCGACCCCCGCCAAAATGGCCTGGGCCAGCGCCACCCCCAGGATGCCTTTGGTGACGCTGCGCACGATGGTCTCGGAGAGCCGGGTGATCTCCGCGCCTTTCTCGCCCGCCAGGCGCGCCGCGACGGCCCGGGCAAACTCGGCGGAGGCGTCCGCATGGGCCAGCAGCGCGCCCGCGATGATGATGGCGAGGATGAACTGCAGGACGCTGAACCCGGCACCCACCGCGGTGGACAGCAGCCACCCCGCCGCGGCCTTGAGCTGGGGGGCGAGCTTGGCCGCCGTCTCGGTCAGGTTCTGAGACGCCTGGACCCAAAAGGCGCTGAGCGGTTCACCGACCAGCGGCCAGCCCTTCACCGAGTCGGGCGGCGGCGGCACGGCGAGGGTACCTTCCTGCAGGCCTCGGGCGAGACCCTGGGCACCGTCCAGCAGGGTGCCGCTCAACAGCACCGCCGGGACCAGCAGGACCAGCAGATCCAGCACCGCCATCAGGGTGGCCGCGGCGCGACGGCGTCCGCCGAGCCAGGCACAGAGCGTGCGGTAGCCGGGATATTGCGCCACCGCGATGATGATCCCCCAGGCGAGGGGGATGACGAATGGCTGGACGATGCTGAAGCACCAGGCCGCCAGCACCAGCAGCAGACCGATGCGGACGGTCGCCTCGAGGGCATTGGCCACGAATGTGTTTTGCTGGGGCAAGTGGATTCTCCTCAAATGTGGCCGCAGGTCTTTCCCGCAAGGCTCGTCCAGTCCGAATCAATGTAGCCACCGACCAGATCGTTTACGACTGCCCGGAACCCGGGCGTCGAACTCCCCAGCTTTTTTAATAGAGATCCTCCCGAAAGCGGCCCTCGGCGACGGCACGCGCGAGATCGCGGTAGGTGGCCGCGATCAGGCGGACCTTCGCCTGAATCGTGTGGGTTCCGCCGACGCGCTCGAAGGAGCCGTCTTGCAGCACCCGCAGCAACTTGGCCGTGGATCCGCAAGCGCTTGTCGGATGCGCTGCGCTTCAGCCACGACAAAGCTGCTAGCTCGCCCCTCGGAGAGAGAGGGCGTGCCGAAGTGCCGGCGGCGCGAGCTTGACGAAAGGTTGCGCACCCCACTTAGCCCCCGGCTCAGTAGGACGCGGGGATGACCTTGAAGGGATAATCCGGTTCCCGATAGTCGCCGGGCTTCTGCCGCTTTGGCAGCTCCACCTTCTCGCGGGGCAACTCCTCGTAGGGAATCTGCTCCAGAAGGTGGCTGATGATGTTGAGCCGCGCGCGTTTCTTGTCGTCCGAATGCGCGACGAACCAGGGCGCGAAGTCGGTATCCGTGGCCGCGAACATGGCGTCGCGCGCCCTGGAATAGTCGTACCAGCGACTGTAGGACTCGAGATCCATGGGCGAGAGCTTCCAGATCTTACGCCCATCCTCGATGCGCGCCTCCAGGCGCCGGGTCTGCTCCTCGGGGCTGACCTCCAGCCAGTATTTGATGAGGATGATTCCGGAATCCACCATCATCTTCTCGCCGAATGGGGCCAGTTCGAGAAAGCGCTCCGCCTGTTCCTCACGACAGAATCCCATCACCCGCTCGACGCCCGCGCGGTTGTACCAACTGCGATCGAAGATGACGACCTCGCCGGCGGCCGGAAAATGCTGCATGTAACGCTGCAGATACATCTGGGACTGCTCGCGCTCGGTGGGTGCCGGCAGCGCCACCACCCGGAACACGCGCGGACTGACCCGCTCGGTGATCGCCTTGATGGTGCCGCCCTTGCCCGCGCCGTCGCGTCCCTCGAAGACGACGCAGACCTTGAGCCCCTGATGCCGGACCCATTCCTGGAGCTTGACCAGTTCCACATGCAGCCGGCGCAGCTCTTTCTCGTAGGTCTTTTTCTTCATCTTAACGGAGGCGCCAGCGTTTTCGATGTCTCCTCCGCCCTTTCGCTGATCCGTTTTCTTGCTCATTGATCGGTCTCCCCTGGTTAAACCGCGTCCGGTACGGTATGCGTCGTCTTGAGTGGTCAGCCAAGTTAGCATCCATCTGCAATGTCGGCGTCGACGCGGTTTAACGATTTCATTTTTAAACATTTTAAACCGCGCCAGCTCCGACGATCATGGAGGCTTCAGGGGTCGATTCAATCCATAAACATCGCATACCGCGCCGGGCGCGGTTTAGTCGTCATCATCGGGATCGTCTCGTCTCGTCTCGTCGCAAACGCGCTAAACCATGATCGACGCCTTGGGCGATTTCCGGAAATGACTTTGCCAAGTGTCAAACCTCGTTCAGCGCCTCGTCCGGCCAATAGCGCGACCCGGTCAGCTTGGCGGCGACCTTCCAGCCCTTGCCGGTCAGCACGAACACCGCCTTGCCTTCGTTGAAGCCGAGCGCGAGCCGCTCCTTTCCCTCGCCCGCCATGGCGCCGACCTCGGCCGTCGCGTCCAGCCCCTCGGTGATGAACCGCCCGAGCGTGCCGCTGTCCTCGAACAGGATCACGAGCTGGGAGGCGAAGCCGCCAAGACCGAAGCTCAGGCTCGCGCCGCTGGTCGCCATCTTCATGTAGACGCGCTCGCCGGTCCCGGTATCGACCGCGACCCCGCGACCATAGCCCGCGACCACGTAGAAGCTCGCTTCGCGCTTGTCGAAGACCGCATAACCGGCGCTGCGCTCGAACAGGGCGCGACTGCCTGGCTCGTCCGCGAACAGGCGCGCGAGCGTCGTTTCGGCCATGGCATCGAGCTTGGCTCGCGTCTGCGCGGGCGTGGCCTCGTCGCTCAGGCTTTTTTGGGTGGAATCGACGCTGTCCGTGATCGCTCCGGACGCCTTCCCGGCCATCATGCCGGCGCCCTCTACCGCTCCCATCGTCGTCTCGCCGACCGTCTTCGCGGCCTTCGCCGCGCCTTCTCTCAGTGCATCCAGGGAGATTTCAGCCGTTGCGGCCGTCGATGCCAGCGCGAGCAGCAGCGCGAAGAAGGATGTTCTTGTCATGCCTTGATACCTCTTGGTTGAGTGGAGCGGATAGCGTTTGATAAAACAACGTCCCCCTGTATCGGCGTCGCCCGCAAGCGGGCTCCTACGCACCTCGTAGGAGCCCGCTTGCGGGCGACTTGGCCGTCGGTTTCAGCGATTCGGGAAATAATTGCTGGACGGTTTCCTAATGCCCGCTCAGGACCAGGGTCTGGATCGGCAGCAGCAGTGCCTGGATGCGCAGGATCATGGCATGCACCAGGCCAACGGTATCGATGGCGTGCAGCCCGAAGGCGCGCCAGAAACCGGTGTCGGGGTCGGCAAGCGCCTCGTGGTTGTTGGTATAGGCGTTGGCGATGCAACTGCCGCCCTGGGGCAGGTCGTCGAGCTGGCCCGCGTAGAGCGGCTCCAGGATAACCGTGAGGGTGCCCGGACGCGCGAACTGTTGGATGTCCACCAGGGTGTCGGTCGGGCGCACCTGACCGGAGGCGATGACGTGCTGGACCTCGGTCACCACCATCGGCACGATGGTCCAGGGTTTGGCGATGCAGGTCACCTCGCCGATCATGCCGACCTTCAGCACCTGTGCCTCGATCTGCCCGAAACCGGCCATCAGACCCGTGACCCGGCGCTCCGGCACCAGGATGCCCGCGGGCCGGAGCATGGGGTTGACCACGTCGCCAGGTCGCAGCGCGAACTGCTGCACGATCCCGTCGGTCCCCGCCACGACTAGGGTCTTCTTCAGATCCACCTCGGCCTCCTGGAGCGCCGCCTCGGCGCTCGCCCTCTCGGCCGGAAGCTGGAAATCGATCTGCGAGACGATGGCCTCGCGGCTCGCCAAGGCCGCGTCGAGCGCGCCCTGCTGACTATCGACCTGAACGCGCATCCGTTCCACCTCGCGCTCCGCGATCGAGCCGGCGCTGCGTCGGTTGGCTTCCGCACGGGCCTCGAACTCGTCCAGGGCCTGCTGAAGCATCCCGCGCGCCTGGACGATGCGACCGTCCGCTTCGGCAAGCTGAGACTTGGCCACGACCATGCCGGCCTCGATCTCGGCGATCTTGCGGCGCGCCGTTTCCACCGCCGCCTCTTGCCCGGTGCTGTCGATCCGGAACAGGGGCTGACCGGCCGTCACCCGCTGGTTCAGCTCGACGAAGGTCTCGGCGACCCGGCCGCTGGTCTCCGGCAGGATGGTGACGGTGCGGAACACCGAGGTCGCGGCCTTGGTCGAGGGATGGAAATAGAAGATGGTCGTGATCAGGCTCAGGGTCAGGATCAGGCACAGCGTGATTCCCCAACGCAGCTCGAACCAGACGGTGAAGAGCGTGATCTCGTGTCCGAGCCGCTTGCCCTGCGCGAAGCGGCGAAAGAGGAAATCCGGCAGGATGGTCAGCATCGAGCAAAGCATCAGTTCCAACATGACTTAGACCTCCCGCGGCTTTGTGGACCGGTCGGCGTCCGTCGCCGCCGTCACTTCCGGCGCCGTCTGACCCGGCGCTGGCGCTCGCGTCGCCCGCGAAGGCACGGCCGGTCCGGCGCCGTCGGCAATGCGTTCGAGCGCGCGCGCCATGGATGACAGCGGCGTGGTGAAGTCCGGCAGTGGGACGAATGCGAGCAGCAGTCCGGCGATCCAGAAGGCGTGGTTATGGGTGAAGAGCGCCAGCAGCGCCAGCACCGCGACCAGCTCGAACTGGATCTTCTGGCCGCGATGCGCCATCTGCTCCGGCAGCGCATGGAGCTTGAAGTAGAAAATGCCGATGCCGATCACGGCGAGCAGCACGAAGATACCCATGACCACAAAGAGCACGTCGGTTTCCCCTGGGGCCGTGACGAAGGGGGGCAAGTGATGCGTTGCGACCGGATGTAACGGCTCCGCCATCTGAGAATCTCCTGGCATGTTGTTGAAGGTCGACGGCCCCGAGGGGCGTGATGAGTCAAGTTTACCGTTGTCGCTGTCGTTGTCGGATCGTCGATTACGACAACGATCACTGCTCAGCTTCTAAGAGGGTGTAGACAAAATCAAACCGTTGTGGTCAACCGCCGCAGCAGGATGCGCGCCTCCGCCAGCCAAACCCAGGTTTCGGAGACCGCTGGCAGACGGTCATGATGCATGATCAATCGACGGGCACGCTCATTCCACGCATGGGTGCGCTCGACAACCCAGCGCTTCGGCAGCGGAACGAAGCCGTCGGCGTTGGCGATCACCACTCGGTCAGGCGCCCCGTCCACGTGCCAGGAGCCAACGCTTTTGTTGGCTGGATGGCGCACGACTTCCACGCGGATCGCGTGGGTCTGCTCGGTGGTTTGGGCAAATTGACCGGCGTAGGCGCTATCGACAAACAGCGTGTTGATCTGGGGGTACTTGGCGGCCGCGTCAGCGACGGCGCCCGAGGCGGCATCGCGGTCCTGAAGATTGGCCGCGACCACGCTCACCGCCAACACGAACCCCAAAGTATCGACCACCAGGCTGCGCTTGCGCCCCTTGACCTGCTTGCCCGCATCAAAGCCGCTCGGTCCACCCTGCGGCGAGCCGCGGGTCGATTGCGCATCCAGCACCGCCGCCGTCGGCGCGATCTCACGCCCCTCGCGTTCGCGCCATTGCCCCCGCAGTCGATCATGCATCTGCTCAAACTTCCCAGCCGCACTCCAACGGCGAAACGTCTTGTAGACATTCTGCCAAGGCGCGAAATCGTGCGGCAGCATCCGCCACGCGCACCCCGTGCGCACCACGTAGCAACACGCCTCCAGGATGCTCCGGCGCGACACGCGGGGCGGTTGACCCCGCCCGCCCGGCATCTCAAAGAGAGCGGCGACCAAGTCCCACTCCGCATCGGTCAGACAACTTGGGTAGCTTTGGTCGGGGTCGTGGCGACGATGCGCATCCGTATACCCATACCGACGCGGCGTTGCGCGCGCTTGCGCCTCGAGACCACTCTCGCCCCGGAGGCGCGTGACGCCCGCCTCCCGCAAGGACTTGCGAATCGTTGCTTCATGAGCCTCGATTCCCGTCCGTGCCGCGAGTTCCCGGGCAATCTCTGACAGCGTGGAGGTCGGGCGATCCGTGACAATTTGACGCAATACCGCTTGCTCCGCCTCGTGAATCTTGGGGGGACGACCAGCTTTCGACATCAGCGCACACCAGCTCAGTTGTAGACTGGTATACAAATAGCAGCTCAATTATTTTTGTCTACACCCTCTAAAGCGATGATCAATACCCCGGCGGCGTCTTCTTCCAGGAATAGCCCTTCGCCGCCAGATCGTATCCGGTCTGGAACAGGGCGCGCATGTAGTCCGTATCGAACTCCTCCCGGTGCGGTGCGTTGAAGCTGGACGGGATATAGGCCAGGTTGAAATCGACGCCATCGCGCTGCGCGGTCAAATAGATCCGGTAGAGATCGCCCACACCTTGGGAGATCAGCAGCGAGGAGATGGCGCGCCCGACGATGCTCAGGGTCCGGCGATCGACCTGCGCCCACTCCGGATCCATGCGGGCATTACGGATGACATAGACCCGGCGTTCGCGGTCGATCTGTTCTCTCTGACTCACCGCTTTGAGTTTGAGTGACGGTGGGTAGACGAAGGTCTGCGCCATGGCCCCGCCGTCCACATGCATCTCCTGGTAGTGACGTCCCGCAGCCTCCACGTCGATCATCACCGGGGGGAAGGCGCCGGGAATGGCGGCGGAGGCGATCAGGATGGAGCGAAAGAGCTTCAGCGCCCTGGGGTCGGGGCTGGCGGCGATCCTGGTCAGATTCCAGAGCACGCCCTGGCGGGCGTCCAGGTCGACGGTGCCGACGAAGAGCAGACGCCCCTTCGCGTACTCGCGCGCGATAGCGTCCAGCAGGGGCTGATCCACTTCCTGCGCGACGCGACTCCAGAGCGGGGCGTTGTCGGCCAGGGCGTCGCTGGTGACCGCGGCCAACAGCGAGCGCGGCTTGACGATGTCCCTGGGGGAAACGGTCGTGTAGAAGGTCTTGAGCCGATGGTTGTAGGCGGAACCCAGGAAGGCGAAGGGCGCGATGAGCGCACCGGTGCTGACCCCGGTCACCAGCTTGAACTCGGGGCGACCGCCGGCGGCGGTCCAGCCGTTCAGGAGTCCGGCGGCGAAGGCGCCATTGTCCCCGCCGCCCGAGACGGCGAGAAAGGTCGCGGGCGGCAAAGATCCCCGGTGGCCTTGAGCGGCGAGGTGGGCCTGCTCGCGCCGGAGTGAGGCGATGCCCTCGGCCAGAAGTGCCGCATCGTCGACGCCGATCCGATAGCGCACCTCGGGGAGTCCGGGTACTGTCGCCTGGGCGGTGAGCGACACGGGCACGGCATCCTTGCGGACCGGCCCGACGCAGCCTTGCGCCAGTGTCATCGCCAAGAAGATCGCGATGAGAGACGGGGCGGTTCGGATGGTCATCTCAATACGTCTCTCTGTGTTCGAATATGGATAGATATGATCGGCTGCTGCTCGGATCACGGACTCCGCGGCGCGGCCAGGCGCCCCGCCGCGCTCATTGCATGACTTCAATAGGGCGAATTGACGACCACATACTGGACGCTCGTTCCGGCGTACTGCGGTCGATACCAGGTCGATCCACATTGCTGATAAGTCGTTCCGTTGACATACAGGGTCGAGCAGGACGGCGGTAGCGAGTAGATGACCGAACCGATGACCGCCGCGGTGGTCGCGATCGCGACGCCCGTGGCCACCGGGTGGTTCCAGCGGCGATTGACGTCGATATCGACATCGCGATCGATGTTCACGTTGGTATTTCGGTTGATGTTGGCGCTGCGGTTGATATTGGCGCTACGGTTAATGTTGGCGCTGCGGTTGATATTGGCACCGCGGTTGATGTTGGCGCCGCCCGCTCGATTGACCGAGGTTCTGGCATGTCCGCCGCCACCCCGAGCCGCCGAGGCATCCAGGGGCAGAAACGTCAGGCCCACGAAGGGGACGGCCAGAGAGGCCAACAGCGCGAAGTGTCTGGAAAGGCGTTTCATCGTTGCGTCTCCCTTAATTGGTCGCCGGGTCGGAGTCGGTCGTGACGATCATGATGGGGTGGTCAGCCTTGGTTGGGATAAAGGTAAAGGCCGCCTCATCGGGGCGGGTCGTCGTGTCCCAAGTCAGGCTGGCCACGAACTGCGGCTCGCCCGGCACATCCTTGGTCGTGATCACATAGCGTAGCGGCAGGGGGGCATCGCCTTGCGCGATCCAGATCTGCCAATCGACGTCCGCCTGGCGGAAGGCGTAGTGATCGGCCAACTGGCCCGCGATCCGGCTCGTGCCGACGTGCATGGCGTCCTGGATCGCCGCGGCGTCATCCTCCTCGCCGCCCCAGTAGAAAAGATCCGCGAGCGGAAACTCGATGTCGAATTTCGTCTGAACCTTGTCCAGTACCTCCCGGATGGTGGGCGGGGCCGGGACCGAGGCATAGTAGCGGACCTCGGGGGCCACCAGGGTAAAGGTCTTGCCGTCGTAGTAGATCGCGCGCGCCTTGCGGTCGGTCTCGACATCGGCGCGCAGCCGGTCGGGGCGGCGCACCTGGAGCTCGACCCGCTTGATGAGCTGGATCTTCTGGCCGGAGTCGAGGACTTCATCGGTCGCGTCATCGATGTGCAGACTGAAGGCATCGAGTGTGCGCAGATAGGCGCCCATGCGCTGAAGCGCCTGCATAGCCACGGGATCGAGCACCGGCATGCCGGGGAGAACGACAGGTTCCGGCGCCTGAACCTCGGCCAGCACGAGGGGGGCGCCGACGAGACTCGCCAGCAGGAGCGCGGGGGGAAGCATCCGTGTGAAACGTCTTGGGGTAGGCATTGCGGAGCCCTCAAGTGGATGTGGATGTTGTGGTGCGCGATTCCCTCGCGGTCGAATCCCTGTCCTCGAACGCCGTGGCCCGAGCGCGAAACCGCTCGACGGCCAGGGGAAGATTGAAGAGTAGCCGCTCGCGCCCAAGCGTCTTGCCGAGCGACGAGCGCTGAACCATGGCGAGCACCTCGGGATTGAGCGCCACCAGCCAGAGTTCGGCGCCGCGCGCGCGCAGCCGCTCCTCGCCCTCGACGAGCATCTTGAGCGCCGAGTACTCGATGTCGGTCACGGCGCTGAAGTCCATCGCCAGCACGCGCGGCTCGGCAGCGTCGATCAGCGGCCACACCTGCTCGCCGATGCGCTGGGCATTGGCGAAGAAGAGACGCCCCTCCGGCCGCACCATCAGCAGTCCGGGGAAGGTCTCGTCCTCCGGATGCGCGTCCGTTCTGGGGCGGAAGACCTCCGTGCCCGGCTTGCGCCCGAGGACATAGAGCCGCGGATGCGCGGCCTGATAGGCCAGCGACACCAGTGAAACGATGATGGCCACCAGGATGCCCTTGAGCGTCCCGAGCAGGACCACGCCGGCAAAAGCCGCCAGTGCCCAGAGAAACTCCATACGCCGGATCATCAGGATGGCGAAGATCTCGGCCGGCTGGATCAGTCCGATCGAATAGACGATGACCACGGCCGCCAGGGTCGCCTGCGGCATCAGGCCCATCAGGGGCGCGAGCAGGAGCAAGGTCGCGACGGCGGCGGCGGCCGTCACCAGGCCGGCAACCTGAGTGCGCGCGCCGGCGCTCCGGTTCACCGCCGTCTGCGAGGTGCCGCCGCCGCCCGGCATGGCGCCGAAGAGGCCGCCGACGAGGTTGCCGAGTCCGGTCGCCACCAGCTCCTGGTTCGGCACCGGGCGCGGCTCGCCCCGCCCCGCGAAGGCCCGTGCGGCGGCGATGGATTCGGTGAAACTCATCAGCGCGATACCGAGCGCGCCGGGCCAGAGCTGTTCGATCAGCTCCAGATTGGGCAGGCTCAGGGCCGGCAGACCCTGGGGGATGTGGCCGACGATCGCCACGCCCTGGTCCTGCAGCGTGAGCAGCCCGGAGACGGCGATGCCGAGCGCGACCGCGACCAGCGGGGCTGGGGCGCGTGGGGCCAGGCGCTCGATCCCGAGCAGGATGGCCAGCATGGCGACGCCGACCGCCAGGGTCGCGAGCGAGGTCTCGGGCAGGTGGGCGCCGAGCGCGAAGAGGTCGCGCAGAAAACCGGTCTTCTCGATATGAAGGCCGAGCAGCTTGGGCACCTGATCCAGGATGATGACCAGCCCGATGCCGGCCTTGAAGCCGGTCAGGACCGGCTCCGAGATGAAGCTGGCGACGACCCCGAGCCGCAGCACCGCAGCCAGGATCAGCATCACCCCAACCAGGACCGCGAGCGTCGCCGAGGCCGTCAGCAGCGCCGCCGGATCGCCGCTCGGCACCACCAGCGCAAGCTGGGTGCCGGTGAGGATCGCGAGCGTCGTGGTGGTGGTGACGCTGAGCGGCCGCGAAGTGCCGAGGAGCGCATAGATCACCAGGGGCACGAAGGCGGTGTAAAGCCCCACCTCCACCGGCAGCCCGGCGATAGTGGCATAGGCCATCGCCTTGGGGATGACCACGGCGGCGGTGGTCAGACCCGCCACCAGGTCCAGGCGCAGCCACCCCGGTTGGTAGCCGCCGAGCCAGTCGCGCATCGGGATGTTACTCATGCGAATTCACTGTTCCATTTTTCTTGAGCAAATTTGCTCAATGGACTTATCCGCACTTGGTTGACGCGACGAGTCGCTCAACTCAAGCCTCTTGACGCTCAGTGGCGCCGGAGAACGTGCCAGCAGCAGCCGTTTGACGTCCCGATACGGGGTGAGCCGCGTGATCTCGGGATCAGACAGCCTTGCCAACACATTCAAAGCCGCGTTGCGGTCGGCCTGGAGCACGTCCCCGGTTGCCCGGTAAAACTTGTCGCCCACGCGCTTGCCTTGCAGCAAACCCGTGACCGAGTCCATTTGCGACGTATAGGCCGCGTTGACCAAGACATGCTCGGCGCCACGCTGCTCACACACCGAGTCGAGGGCGTCGGCCAGCGTGCCTTTCGCCCATCCACTCATGCGTCGGTTGTATCGCTTCCACTGCACCTTGCTGGCAATGGGCGACGTTAAATCTTCGGAGACCACCAGCGCGGCCTTGTCCGCGAGGGAGTGCGCGGATTGATAGGCGACGGTGCGCAGGCGTTGTTGAGCGCGCGACCGGCGGGCGTCGATCTTTTTGCGTCCCAAGTTGCAGCGCCGGATCCGGTCGGCCTTCGCGATGTAGCCGCCCGCGCGGTGTTTCTTTTCCAGCGCATGCAGTTGATTGCGCGATTTTCCGGTCTTGGCGGCGGCGTCGCTGTAGGCGGTTAGCACGGCGCCGAAGGTCGCGCCATGCGCGTCGCCATCTGAATCGGTGAACGCCTCGGTGTAGCCCTTGTCGATCCCGAGCGTCTGCTCGCCATGGGGTCGTCCTGGCGCTTTGTCGGTCGCGTAGTGAATCTCGGTGAAGCCGTCCTTCACGCAAATGCGCAGATTGCAGCCGGTGAGATCGACGTGTTTTCCGTTGCTGGTCGTGATCAGGCGAATGTCCATGCCGTACTGTTTGGCGATCCGGATCGTGATGACCAGCCGGCCATCCACCACGGCTGACGAGTGCTTGTCCGAGCGCACGATGAACTGATTGGCCGTGTGGCTGACGCCATGCCGGAAGTGCGCGCGCATCTGCCGGTGCAGAAAGGGATCGTCCAGCCAGCGGTCGTTCTTGAGCAAGGTATAGAGTCGCTTGCGCTCGGTCGGATCGTTCGTCCGCTTGGCGATGGCCTGACGGACCTTGAGCTTGGCGGCAGCCTTGTAGGTCAGGAGATCGTTGACGACATCCTTGGTCGTCTCGTTGCGAATCGTGCCGTCGATGGGCAACGCTCCGTACAGGTTTCGCGCGACGATGTCCTTGCGAATGTCCAGCGCAGAACGCCCGACGTTGCCCAGCGCCCCGTAGCGCCGCCAAATGTCCGCGCGCAGATAACCCATCGCCTGGCAGATCGGCGTCAGTTCGGCGGGAACATCGGCATGCAGGGTGCGCGTGACCTTCATTCGCAAAGCGCCTTGGGTTGGGCGGTGGAACAGTCTGGAAAATCGGCCTTAATCGCTTGCTTGTACTTGCGCAGTCCGTACAACCGACAGGAAAAAGTGTGCACGATGGCCAGCAAATCCTCGACCATTTCCTGCTGGGGCGAGAGCGATTCCTGATTCACCACCACCTCGCAGCCGTGGTGTCGGGCGATGTCCTGATCTGCCCCAGGCTCCTCCGGGAGCGCGAACGAACGGGATAGCGAAGAGGCGCGACGTCATCATCGGACGGCTGGCGACCGCTCCATCGCGGCGACGCGGCGTTATTCATGATCGGGTTGCCCAGGCCGAAATTCGCCACGACTGAGACGTATACCATGGATCGATGCCTGAACCGCCTTGCTGGCGACCGCGACATAGATCCCGGTCGTGACGACACCGACGAAGGCCATCGCGACGCTGACAATCTTGCCGAGACGGGTCACGGGCGTAATGTCCCCATAGCCCACGGTCAGCCCCGTAATGAACGTGAAATAGAAGGCATCCCCCATGGTCAGATCTTCCACCCAGGCCAGCGTGAGCGCCAATAGCATCAGGATCAACACCAGAAAACCAAAAATATATCTGACGAAATGCGATATCTCTTTCAAGTTGTGCATGAACAGCAGGAAATCACGCATGTCGATACCATTGTTGAATCAGAAAACCCTCGCGGCGGGGTAGGGGCGACCAGAACGCTCAACTGAGAATAGAATCATTTTAAAGTCGGCGATACTCGGATGGCCCGCGCCTCGTCCAACGAATGAACCTGACCCTTTACGCCCTGCAAGCGGATCGGATGCGGTAACATCGAACGCTTTCAAGCTGTTCCAGAGCCCCTCGCATGCCCGATTCCTATGTCGAGCGGATCCTTAAGGCGCGTGTCTACGATGTCGCGCTGGAAACCCCGCTGACCCGCGCGCCCCAACTCTCAACCCGACTCGGCAACGAGGTCTTCCTCAAGCGCGAGGATCTCCAACCGGTGTTTTCGTTCAAGCTGCGCGGGGCCTACAACAAGCTGATCCATCTGGATGCGGACGCGCGGGCAAGGGGCGTGATCGCCGCGAGCGCCGGCAATCACGCCCAGGGCGTCGCCCTTGGCGCCAAACGGCTCGGGATCGCGGCGCTCATCGTCATGCCGCGCACCACGCCGGCGATCAAGGTCCGCGCGGTGCGCGCGCACGGCGGCAAGGTGGTGCTGCACGGCGATTCCTATGACGATGCCTATGCCCATGCAATGGAACTGGTCGCGGAGAAGGGGCTCACCTTCATTCACCCCTTCGACGACCCGGACGTGATCGCCGGTCAGGGCACCATCGGCCTGGAGATCCTGCGCCAGCATCCCGAGCCGCCCCACGCCATCTTCGTTCCCGTCGGCGGCGGCGGCCTGATTGCCGGCATCGCGGCCTATGTCAAATGGCTGTATCCGGAGATCAGGATCATCGGCGTCGAGCCCGAGGAGGCCCCGACCCTGCATGCCGCGCTCGCCGCCGGCCGGCGCGTCACGCTGCCACGGGTGGGACTGTTCGCCGATGGCGTCGCGGTGCGGCTGATCGGCGCTGAGACCTTTCGGGTCGCGCGCGAACGGGTCGACGAGGTGGTGCTGGTCGGCACCGACGAGATCTGCGCCGCCATCAAGGACATCTTCGACGACACCCGTGGCATCGCCGAGCCCGCCGGAGCGCTGGCCATCGCTGGGCTGAAACGCTGGGTGGAAACCACCGGCATCCGCGACGCGCATCTGATCGCGATCGAGAGCGGCGCCAACATCAACTTCGACCGTCTGCGCCATGTCGCCGAGCGCGCCGAACTGGGCGAACACCGCGAGGCCCTGCTGGCGGTCGAGATCCCCGAGCGCCCAGGCAGCTTTCTGGCCTTCTGCCGAACGGTCGGCAAGCGTCAGATCACCGAGTTTAACTATCGCTACGCCGATACCCGCCGCGCCCAGGTGTTCGTCGGCGTCGAACTGAGCCGTGGCGACGAGGAGCGCGCCGAGCTGATCGCCCGGCTCGCCGAGAAGGATTTCAAGGTGCTCGACATGACCGACAACGAAACGGCCAAGCAGCATATCCGCTTCATGGTCGGCGGCCACGCCCCCGGCATCGCGCACGAGACCCTGATCCGCTTCGAGTTTCCCGAGCGTCCCGGCGCACTGCTCGATTTCCTGAGCGCGCTCGGGAAACGCTGGAACATCAGCCTGTTCCACTACCGCAATCACGGCGCCGCCTATGGCCGCGTGCTCATGGGCGCGCAGATTCCGCCCGCTGACCGGGAAGACTTCCGTCAATCGCTCGACGCGCTGGGCTACAGTTACTGGGACGAGACCGACAACCCGGCCTATCGGATCTTTGTCGGCGACAGCTCGCCGAACGCGTTTGATGCGCTTGCCAGCGCGCCGCTCGCTCGGGACGCGGTTTAATGTTGACAGCGCGGACAGAAAAAGCTCGACCGCTGTCCGATCCGTTTGACTCGCAAGGGTTCGCCGCAGATTCCACACGGCTCGCCCGCGTGTCCGTAAACCCGTAGCGATTGGGCGAAATAGCCGGGTTGCCCGTCCTCGTTGACGAAGTCCCGCAGCGTGGTTCCGCCCTGTTCGATGGACGCCCGCAGGACCGCGCGGATCGTCGCGGCCAGCCGCCGGTAGCGTTCCAGACCGACGCGGTGACAGTGGCGCGCGGGATGGATACCGGCCAGAAAAAGCGATTCGTTGGCGTAGATGTTGCCGACCCCGACCACCACCGCCGCATCCATGATGAAGCTCTTGATCGCGACCCGCCGCGTTCGGCTCAGTGCATGGAGATAGTCTCCGTCGAACGAGTCGCCCAGCGGCTCCGGTCCCAGATCGCGCAACAGCGGATGCTGGACTTGCGCAATCTCCGGCGACTCGGGCGTCCAGAGAAAGAGACCGAAGCGGCGCGGGTCATGAAAGCGCAGACAATGCCCGTCGTCGAGCGCCAGATCCACATGATCGTGCCGTTTCGGAGGACTGCCGGGGGCGACGATCCGCAGGCTGCCGGACATGCCCAGATGGACGATCAGCGCGCCGCGCTCGAGTCCGATCAGCAGATATTTGCTACGTCTCGCAAGCGCGCCGATGATCTGTCCGGCGACCAGTTCCGGAGTCTCGGGCGGAATCGGCAGACGCAGACGCGGATCGCGCACCAGCAGGCGCGCGATCCGGCGGCCCTCCAGGTGCGGACGGATGCCGCGTAGCGTGGTTTCGACTTCGGGAAGTTCGGGCATGGTATTCGACCGCGTCTGGCATGATCGGCGTTGTGTCCGCACGGAGATCTTGGCGTTTTGGTCTTCGGCGCCAAGCGCGGATGGCCGAAACGATGATCAAGGCCGATTTTGTAATGGGTTGGAACGTGCCGTGGTTTAACGAGCATCGGTGTTTTGCTGTTGTGAGTGGCCAACGAAAGTAAC
The DNA here is from genome assembly GCF_000227745.2 of Thiocystis violascens DSM 198. Classification (NCBI taxonomy): domain Bacteria; kingdom Pseudomonadati; phylum Pseudomonadota; class Gammaproteobacteria; order Chromatiales; family Chromatiaceae; genus Thiocystis; species Thiocystis violascens. The sequence continues at coordinate 4,006,462 of NC_018012.1, forward strand.
GACCGGCAGAGTGACGTGGCTGACGACGTACCGATGTTTGCCTGATGCCTCGGGCGGAATTTTATCTACGAGGTGGATGTCGACCGCAATCGAGTCACCCAGTCGGCGCTTGAACGCTTGGACGATTGCCAGCTTGTTTGTCTCTTGCCAGCGAGGATTCGGGACGATTTGAATCTCTATCAGGTCAAGCTGGTGCTGAACGATCTTGAACTCGGCGACGCCCTCGATGGCCCGCAGGATATAGATGACAGACAATGCGTGCATGACGGTTCCATCAGATTTCACCACGAAATCAGTGGAGCGCCCCACCACTTGGTCGATGACATGTAGTCCCCGTCCTTCCCGGCAGACTTCGTGGCTCAGGCTTAGGGTGTCACCGGTATGGTAGCGGATGAAGGGCTGGGCATCGGAGCATAGTCCGGTAATGACCGCTTCGCCGATTTCATTTGGGCCGACCGGATGTCCTTGGGGGTTGAGCACCTCAATGAAGATACTTTCGCTCATCGCCAGCATTTGTCCAGCTGGCGTTTCGTGTCCAATGAAGCCACTGTCTCGGCTGCCAAATTCATTAGCGACCGGTACGCTAAAAACTTCGCTGATGATGTCACGCTGATGTGGATAGAGCGGTTCGCCCGTGGTACAGACAACCTTCAGCGAACGCAGGTGTGGGATGCGCTGACGCTCCTTCGCATGAGCCGCGAGCAAGGCAACACTACTGGCATAACCGTAGAGGCAAACGGGATCGTAGCGTTCAAGGACGACCAGATAGGTGTCCATGTTGGCCTGGGACATGTCGAAGGCGTTGAGCACGACTTGGTTGAGTAGGTGATCACGGATGGTTTTGATCCGATCGGTTTTGTTCAACTCAACGGGCGATCCCCACAGATAGACCTCTCGTTGGCCGACATTCACGCCCCACCAGCGCCGGGCACGAATTCGACTTGCTGCATCCGCTGCCTGGCGCAGTCGGCCATAATAAAATCGCAGCGGCTGACCGCTGGAACCGCCGGTGTTATAGGCAAAGGCGCCGCCGGGCACGCCCGTCCAACGCATTTGCTCGCCATGGAGTTGCGCGTCGGCCTTGTCCATGGTCGGAATGCGTTCGAGATCCGCGCGGGTGAGTTCGCTGTTGGGCGTGATCGCCCCGAGCCCGGCCTCGGCGAGTCGCCGCGCGTGCCAGGGGCAATGGGCATTCGCGAGGCTCAACAGGGCGGCGAGCTTGCGCATCTGAAGCCGTTCGAGTTCCTCGCGCGACAGCCATTGGGAGCGTTCCAGCGCGGCGAGATAGGGGAAGGTCGGCCGCTTCAGCAGGCGTTCCTGCAATGGATAGACCAGATGTCGGGAGAGGAATGGATGCATGGCGCTCTATGTCAGTGTCGCGGTTTGGGGGCGATTGCTTTCCGGTACTTTTGCGCTCGAATTTTGCTCACGAAAAAACCGTTCTTTGCGTAGACAGACCATTCTGGTCCGCCGCCCCGTCGGGGTTGGAAGCCCTAACTCCGTAGAGTGGTTGCCGAAACTTAGGCGGTTTTTGGAAAAAACTCATACCTAGAATTGCATCCGTTCACGGCGACATTGAAGCCGCTCATGGTTCGAGGGCCTCACCACGAACGGCTGAACGCTCAAAGGCTTAGCATCTCCCATCCGTCCTTGTATCTTCGACCCTTCGACTCGCTCAGGCGTCAGGGCGAATGAAAAATCGGTCAAGTCTTTCCCGAAAATCGCCTTGCCACCTGGAACAGCCAGGCGGGGATGGCGAGACCCGTGATCCAGGCCAGCTTGCGCAGACGATCGATCGCGGCGGCACGGCCGATCCAGATGGACAGACGCAGACTCAAGCGTTGCTCGACCATGCTCGGGTCGCGCTGGGCGAGTCGCTCGGCAAGCTCGGCCGATGACAGGAAACGCATGTCTGGCCAACGCTCCCGCGCGCGACTCAGCAGCCGATCCAGTTCGGCAAGGCTGCGCTCGCGCTGCTCCTGCGTGCCGGTGAAGTTGACGCGATGCGTCTCGATCAGCGCCGGTCGGCCGAGCCGAACGTGCCGGGCGATCTCCGCAAGCGTCGGTTCGACCCTGTGTCCAAGGGCTGGTTCGAAATAGATGTCCCGGACCAGATAGATGGCCCCGCTTGCGCCGCGCTCCGCGTTGAGCATCGTCCTGTCGCAGCCGCCGGGCCGACCTTCGGCGTCTCGTAGGGTCAAGCGCCGTCCGGGGGTGACGATGACCTGGATGCCGTGCTCGACCCAGGCCTGCTCTACGTCGCGGTTCCAAACGAAGGTCGGCGGAACCGCGACAGTGGGGCGGACACCGAAACAGTCCTGAAAGCGGCTGACTTCCTCCGCGACGGCCGCGCGGATCGTCTCCACGGACAGTGGCTGCGAGGGCAAAACCGAGGTGTCGGTCCAGCGACTCTGGATGGGCGACGGCAGCGTTTCGGTTTCGACCCCATCCGAGGTGAGGATCCAGTCGCGTACCAGCTTATCGTCCGCCATCGCCTTCAGGAAGGTCGGCGGCCAGTAATGCGTCATGCCATGGAGTTGCAACGCCAGGACGCCAAGCTCCTGGCCCTGGATCAGCGCCTTGCGGATCGCATCGAAATCCGGGGCCAGTAAGGTTCTGGAGTCATGCCAGCGCAGTCCGTTGCGGCGAATCGCCTCGTTGTCCGGGATCGCGAGAATTGCCCCGATGGTCATGACGGCGGCACGCCCGGTGGCGTCCCGATGTCTGGCGAGGATGTCGACGATCCGACCGAGCGCGGCGGCGTGGGCGGGCGGACCTGGACCCCAGTCGTCGCTTTCGACGATCAGGACGGGGACGGCAAGCGCCGGCTCGCGCCACAGGCGCTGCAACGGGATGCGGTACGCAAGCAAGAGACCCGCCCAGATCGACGCGACGAGGATGACGAGGATGACGAGGATCAGCATCTCAGGAATGCCTGGTCATGGTTATGGTGACGGCGGAGACAGTAGCCGGTCATACACCGAGAGATAGCGCTTGACCATGGTGTCGAGGCTGAACTCCTGCTCGGCCCGCGTGCGTGCCCCGTTCCCTTGAGCGCGGATGAGTGACGGTTCGCGAAGATACTGACGCAGCGCCGCCGTCAACGCCTCGGCGCTGGAGGCGGCGATCAACTGGCCGGTTTCGCCCTCGACGACAAGATCCGGGTTACCGCCAACCCGCGTGGCCACCACCGGCAGTCCGCTGGCCATCGCCTCCAGAATGGTATTGCAGATCCCTTCGGCCAGCGATGGCAGAACGAAGAGATCCAAGGCGCGGAGCAGGTCGGGGATGTCGTCGCGGGCGCCGGGAAGCCAGGCGAGATCCATGGCCCCGGCCGTGACGATCCGTTCGCGGAGTTCCGGCAGCAACGGACCGTCGCCGATCATGACCAGACGCAAGCGCTCGCGGGCAGCGGGTTCCTGGTCTAGCAGGCTGAGAAAGCTGTCGACCAGAATGCCGGGGGCCTTGACTGGCTGCATGCGCATGACGGTGCCGATGACCAGCGTTCCGGGCGGGGCGAAACCGGGCGGGAGCGCCGTCGCTTGGTTGCGCGGGACCGGGTGGAAACGCTGGGTATCGACGCCGTTGCAAATGTGGTTGATGCGTGTTGCCGGGACGCCGATGCGCTTCGCCAGATAATCGCGCTGATGCTGGGAGAGGACGATGTACTGGCTGACGAAGGGGCGAAACAGTCGGCGCAACCAGCGGTTCTTGGCGCGCGAGCCGTCGAGATCGCCAATGTCCCAACCATGCTCGCCATGCACTCGACAGCGCACGCCGGCCAGCGCGGCGGTTGTCTGCATCTCCAGGGTCGCCATGTTCCGGGTGTGAACGATCGCGGGCCGGAGTTGACGCAGCAGCCGCCACAGGCGCCCATGGATGGCGAGATCGTTGCCTTCGCGCTTGTGCAGGGCATGCAGGGTGACATCGTCGCGCTGGATGCGCCGGCTGAAGTCGGTGTAATCCTTCATGCAGACGATGGCATGCCGGTAGCGTTCCGGCGGCATGCGATTGATCAGGTTCACCAATCCGTTTTCCAGCCCGCCGATATCCAGCCGGTGAATGATGTGGGCGATGAGCGGCGGGGCCGCGCTCGCATCGACGGTTGGCGGGGTTTGCATCGCGTGCCTCAAGCCTGGTCCATTTCGCATCCGAGTTTAAAGCCATTGGCGGCGGGATGGAAATGATTGAAATGCGCGCCTGGGAGCGCCGACAGGTTGTCGGCGCTCCTTGTCCGCCTTCGCATCAAGGTTGCTGGATGTCGTGCGTCTCCAGCCATTCCTCCAGCGTGAACATGACCCAAAGCATCTTGCCGAAATAACTGGCGTGCTCGGTCCGATGCTGGGACTGGATCCGGGCGATATAGTCCGGTTGCAGCCAGCCGCGGCGGGTGAAGTCCGAAAGCCGATCCCCGACCCGCTCGCGCAGCGGGGCATGGTCGCGCAGCCAGAGACCGAAGGGGAGACCGAAGCCGTGTTTTTCCTTGTTGATGATGGCGTCGGGCAGATACCCCTTGAGCGCGGTCTTGAAAAACCAGCGCAGATAATGCCCCTTGACCTTCCAGTCGGGCGGCACCTCGCCGGAAAACTCCACCATCGCGTCATCGAGCAGCGGATAGCGCGCCTCCACGCCCGCCGCCTCGACCATTCGGGTGACCTTGCGCAGATCGTTGTCCGCGAGGGTGAATTTGATGTCCAAGTGCAACATCCGGTTGATGAAATGCTGGCTGTCCGCGCGGTCGTAGGGGTCTTTCAAGAGACTCGCGGGGATGCCGGGGTCGATCCGGGCGAGGAACTCGGGTGCGAACATCTCCGCCAGCGGCTGACGATAGATGTAGTTATAGGTTTCCATGCGCTCGGGCAGCGGGATCCTGGCCTGACGCACGTAGCTTTGCAGCTTGCGCGTCGGCAGCAGTCGGTCCAGGCCGGGCAGGCCGACCGCCGGTTCGATCAGGCCATGACGCAGGAACGCGGGAATGGTCTGATAGTGCTCGAAGACTGTCTGTTTCGCGTACCGTTCGTTGCCGCCGAAAATCTCGTCCCCGCCGTCGCCGCCGAGCATGACGCCGTAGCCGTCGTCCTTGGCCAGTTTGGCGCAGAAATAGGCGGAGACGGCGGATTCGTTGGCGAAAGGTTCGTCGTATTCTCGCGCGATGAGCGGGATGGCGGTCAGGACATCATCGGGAGTCAGATAATATTCACGCGAATCCAGGCCGAAATGACGCGCGGCGAGCCGGGCGTATTCCATCTCGTCGAAGCCCTCGGCGGCGAATCCCATCGAATAGGTGCGCGCGGGCTTCCCCTGGACCTCGGTAAGCACGCCGGCGACAGTCGAACTGTCGATTCCCCCGGACAGGAAGGCGGCGACCTCGTCCGAACCTGTCGTCCGGGCCATGCTCTCGCGCAGCAACTGTTGTAAGCGGGCGGATTGTTGCTTGAAGTCGTGGTGGGGCTCGTCGCGGTAGCGCAGATGCCAGTAGAAACCGCGTTCGAGCGTTCCGCCCTTGGCATAGGCGTATTCTCCGGGCAACAGCTTGTCGATGCCCTGAAACACGGTGCCGGGAGCGGGGACGACGGTGAAGTAGAGATAATTGAAGATGCCCTGAGGGTCCAACGCGGCGGTCACGTCTGGATGGGCCGCGACCACATCCGCGCGGTTGGAGAACACGCAGCCATCTTGGCCGACGGCAAAGGCGAGGGTCTGGATACCGATGCGATCAATGGCGAGAAAGGTCGCTTGTTCGCGGGTGTCGACGATGGCGAGGGCGAAGGCGCCCTGGATGTGCTTCGGCAGATCCTTGCCGTGCGTGCGCCAGAGTTGGAGCAGGCGATGGGCGGGGTTCTCCTGGCCGCCAGAGTCCGCGGTCAAGCGTGGCCGGCCCACGATCACCGCGAGCAGACCGTCCTGTTCCGCCACGCTGGTGTTGACGCCGACCGCCGCGACTGTGCCGTGCGGATGCGTCCGAACGCTGGCGCGGGCTGGCGCGTCGCCGCGGACCGCGAGTAGTTTGCCGAGCGTGTCCCCGATGACCGGCTCGGGTTTGGGCGCCGGGGTGAACCAACCGCAAAAGTCGTGCATGGATTCGATCCTGGGGTGATTTGAACTGTTCTCGAAACCGCGCCAGCGACAACCTTTGTACGTTCAGGCGAGACCGAGTCGATACACCATCGACACGGATCCTGCCGGAGGCGGTTTAATCCACGTTAGACTAATGCCGGCTCCCCTCTTTGGCAAACGCGCTCATGACGAAGCGTGTCTATTTAGGGTACTTTACACATGCACGCGATGTATCCAGGCATTCTCGCGCTCCTTCTCTGCTCCGTTGGACAGGCGGACACGCTTCTGGTCGGCCCCGATCAGGAGATCACCCGCATCTCGGAGGCGGCGCGACGTGCGAAAGACGGCGATCTGGTTCTCGTCGCCGCTGGGATCTATCGTGGCGATGTCGCCGTTTGGCATCAAAAGGCATTGACGATCAAGAGTGTCGGCGGGACAGCGGTTCTGGTCGCCGACGGGCAGGACGCGGAAGGCAAGGCCATCTGGGTGATCCGCCATGGGCGCTTCGAGATCCAGGGTTTCGAGTTCACCGGTGCCCGCGTTCCGAGCGGAAACGGCGCGGGGATCCGCTTCGAGGGCGGGCAACTGACGCTGTCCGACTGTTCTTTTCACGACAACCAGATGGGGTTGTTGACCAGCAACGCGGAAGACGCCGAACTGCGGATCCGCGACAGTCGCTTCGCCGATGCCCCGCGGCAGGAGGGTTCGCTGCCTCATCTGCTCTATGTCGGTCGGATCGCGCGTTTCGAGTTAACCGGCAGCCGTTTCGAGAACGGGTATCGCGGGCATCTCGTCAAATCCCGCGCGCGCAGCACCGAACTTCGCTACAACTGGATCGTGGACGGCCCCGAGGGACAGGCCTCCTACGAGGTGGATCTACCCAACGGGGGCGAGGCGGTGCTGGTCGGCAATGTGATCGCGCAGAGCGCGCAATCGGAGAATCGAGCGTTGGTTGCCTATGGGGCAGAGGGTTTGGCATGGGCATCGAACCAGCTTTTCGTCGTCCATAATACGCTTGTGAATCAAGGGAAAGCGCCCGCGTCATTTGTGCGCTTGTGGCCGGAAAAACATGCGGCGGAGTATCGTCCGACGGTTCTAACAAGAAACAATCTGGTCCTGGGCGTTGGCCATCCGCTGGAATAAATATCCCTCACTTCCGATTGCCGACCGCCGTCACCCAACCCGTCTCGCTCCAATAGGGCCACTGGATTAGGGCGAGCGCCGCGACGATGAAGAGATGCGCCACGACATAGCGGAGCCAAACCGTGGCTTCGTCGGCGTAGTGATTGCGGTCCGTGCTGAGCAAGAACTGGAGAGCGGAAAAGTTTTGATCGTACTTATGAATTTCGCTGGCTAAGCCAAGCTGCAGGATGGCCAACGAAATGCCCAGCAGCATCGCGACAAAGAAAACGGACGCGCCGAATCGGTGCCTAAGTGTAGGCGACGCAAGCAATGCGGAAGAAAGGAAAAGCGCGAACAACCAACCGGTCAGCATCGCAAAAGAGAATGCGTGCGGGCGTGCCATGAGTTCTACCAGATTATCTGTCGCCGCTTGGTCCACGATCCCCCAATAGCTGATACAGAGCAGCAGCGCGGCACTCAGAATTTCCGATCCGATCGCTTGCCTTCCGATCAATACTTGAACTCCTTGTCTCGCCAGGAGGAAAACCGCGCCTGGGAATAACGCTAGTGCAATCCATCGTAAAGCCGTCTCCAACTCGTCGTGCCATTGCAGGACTGGGCTTCCGACCATGTCGAAGAGGCTCTCCTGAGGCACGGATGCTCGCAGCAAGAGGTAGATGACTGCCCCATACGCGACCATGCCAACCGGTAGGCGGTACCAACGCAGCCAACCCCTTGGGCTTAACCCGGAGAGCCATACGGGCCAAGCAGCGGTCCAATAGCAGCATATCGCAAGCAGCGCAGCGGTAATCCATGGATTCTCGCTCTGAAAAAGCTCGCGCAAGTTATAGGGAATGGACGACGTCGTTGCCGCGCTGCCAGCCACAATGGTGAGCGCTGCAACCACCATGGCGAAGTGTAAAGACTTGGAAATGGGTTTGGATGCCTCCCGACGAGGAACAAGCGATCGCTTCGTCCGTGCTCGAACGGGCGTGCTTTCCACGGCGGGGATCTCTGGCCGCAACAGCCGGCTTGCAGCAGCGTAACCGGCCATGCCGCCAAGGCACGCCAATAACCAGTCCGTGGTATCAGGGATTTTCTCTGGCAATAGCACTTGGCCCAACTCGACGATCAGCGGAAGCATGACGATGACCAGGGTAGCAGCCAGAAATACCGGGCGACTCCACCGACAGTCGACCTGCCGCGCACCCCATCCGATAAGCGCTCCAAGGGGCACAAAAAAAAGCGTCTTGTGAAGGACTTCGGTGATCGCCCGAAACTCGGTGCCAAAATAGTAAATCGTAAACGGTAATCTTTGAAGAAAGGTTATGCGTTCTCGAACGAGCGCCGGGTCAAGACTGAAATCGAACGGGTACCAGAAGACAAACAGCAGGATCAGGCTCCAGGTGATCGCGAACGCGAAAGGTCGCCATACCGCAGTGGGCGTTGTTGTCTGGCCGAGGCTGCGCTCGGAAGAGAAATGCGCTCCAAGCCACGCGCCGAGGGTTGCGCCGAGCATGGCGGTGAAGACATCGGTGATATCGCTGACCCTGGAATATACAAAAAGCTGAGCTAATTCAAGCCCCATCGCGATAGCGACAGTGATCCACCAGGCTTGCCAGGTATTTCGCCTTCCCGTGAATCGCCATACGAACGCTAAAGGCACCCAGGTTAGGACATCGACGCCCAAATCATAAACCAACTGTACGGGATCGGCTGGGAGCGAAGCAAAGGGCATCAGATTGACCTTGCCTTCCTGCCACTTATGAAATATCTCAACCGCGCTGATCGTCAGGTCCAATGGCAAAACGTTATAGCCAATCATGCCGAACAGATAGACGAACGCCAGTTTTTCCAGCATAGACGACGCCGTGCGGGCTTGTGTCCAAGCCGTCAGCCAATCGCGAAGGCCACTGCCATATCTCCAGGCGAGCGCAACGCCGACGATTCCGCCCAGGGTTTCGGCAAGGATGTCGTTCTGAGAAACGGTTCGCTGCGGGAAAAAGAGTTGAGTGAACTCAATGCTAAAGCTCAGGAGCGCCGCTGTGAGAATGGCGAACAGAGAAATGATCGCGCCTCTTCGTCCTCCTGGGCAAGCGAGTGCGACCAGCCATAAAAAGGTGAGCGGAATGAAGAGCAGGAGATTCGCAACCCAGTCTGCACGAGAGCCAATTCCCAGATTCAGGAATGGAACTTGTCGAAATCGCGCGATCGCTTCATGAAACGGCATCGGTTGGTATTCGAGCGGCACGAAGCTGCCGTACACAACGAACAGCGTATAGAGGAACGCAGCCAAGAGCAACGGCGCGCGGAGGCTCGCATTGCCAGCGCTATCGGAGACGTCGCTGAAACTTTCAGATACATTGGCCACAATTGCACGCCTCGTCTTCTGTGAGCCTTGACCATTGAGAATACAACGAGCTTTTTTGCTCGAATAAGCCGAACGGCAGATGGCACGATGAGATTCTCTCGACCAACCCTGCGCTCGGTCGATGCATGACCCCTGCCTTTGCCCTAGTCACTCATTGAGCAGGCCATTCAATACTCGATCAGCACCAATCATCATTGGCGTGACTCATTGTCGATCAACTCCAATTGTGTCCGCCAGTGTTTATCCAGTCGCAGTGTTCCCATGCGTCCACCCGTCTCGTCGACGTTGATATCCGCGATCAGTGCGACGTGCCCCTGCTCGATCAACGCGCGAATTTGTTCCTCGTCGAGCGTCAAATCGCCGATGGTCTTCCAGACCACGAAATCGCAGCCTTCGCGATAGCGGTTGCAGCCGTAGCCGCGGCGGCCCTCGATGATGTGGCCCTGACCGCACTTGGGACAGAAAGGCGGTTGCTCGCGAATGCCGGGCGACCGGGCGGGCGCGTCCGGCTCCCGGGCCGCGTCTGGATCGGGCGAGGGCGGATCGGATACGGCTTGAAGAACTTCGTTCGGCGGTTCGCTCCTCTCGACGTTGAAATCCATATTCACCTTGCCAGCCTCGTCGAGCCGTAGCGCGGCGCGAAAGGGTTTCCCCGCCTTGGATTGAAAGCCGTCGATGGGGTCGGTCTGGCCGCGTTCGATGAGTTGCCGCACCTGGACCTCGGTCAGCGTCAGGCCCGCGACCGTCTTCCAGATGGTGAAACCGCAGCCGTCCCGATAGCGGCTGCAACCGAAGGCTTTGGCGGTCTCGGTGATCTCGCCTTGTTTGCAGATCGGGCAGGCGCCGAATCCGGTGGACTTGATGCCGCTGACGCTATGGCCGGTCTTTCCCGCCTTGCCGCCTTTGCGCGTCGGTTCGCCCGCGCGGGCGACGGCAACCTGCTCCGGGCTCAAGGCCGGGCCTTGGGCGATCTGTGGGATCATCTCGCGCACGAAGGTGACGATGTCGCGATAAAACTCCGCCGCTGTTTGTTCGCCCTGTTCCACCTGTTTCAACCGCTGTTCCCAACCGGCCGTCAGTTCGGGGCTGCGCAGCGGCGCGGCGACCAGACCGGCTAGGGCCTGACCCTTGGCGGTCGCGCGAATCTGTTTGCGCTGGCGTTCCAGGTAACCGGTCCGGATGAGCTTTTCGATGGTCTCGGCGCGGGTGGCCGGGGTGCCGAGACCGGATGCCGCCATGGCCGAGGCGAGCGCGTCGTCCTCGATCGTGCGTCCGGCGTTTTTCATGGCGGCGAGCAGGCTTGAGTCGTCGTAGTGACGCGGCGGCTGGGTTTCCTTTTCGACGATCTCCAGGCGGTCGACATGGACGGTCTGGCCGGGTTCTAGAGGCGGCAGCGGACCCTCTGAATCGACCGCTTCGGGCGGGCGAGGGTCGGCTCCTGGCGCCTCGGGCGTTCTGGCGGGACGACGGCTCGGCTCGACCCGCTTCCAGCCCGGCTCCAGCACCACCGAACCTTGCGCCAGAAACAGCCCCTCGCCGATGGCAATCTCGACCCGCGTCTCTTCCACTCGCTGATCGGGCAGAAAGACGGCGACGAAGCGTGCGGCGACCAGATCGTAGACCTTGCGCAACGGGTCCGGCAGATTCGCGGGCGGCATCCGGTCGGTGGGCAGGATGGCGTGATGATCGGTCAGTTTGGTGCGGTCGACATAGGCTTTGCTCAAGCGATGCCCGGATTCCAGTCGCGCGAGCGCCTCGGGGGCGAGCGGATGATCTAGCGCGCGCAGAATGCCGGGCAATTGCGGCAGCATATCCTCCGAAATGTGCCGGCTTTCGGTACGCGGATAGCTGATGAGCTTGTGGGTCTCGTAGAGCGCCTGGGCCTGTTCGAGCACCTGCGCGGCGGTGAAACCGAAACGGCGGTTGGCGTCGCGTTGCAGATTGGTCAGGTCGTAGAGCGGAGGAGGGCGGTTGTGGCGAACCTTCTTGTCCACCGTGCGCACGGTGCCGGTCTCGTAGGGACTGAGTTCGCGATGCAGACGCTCCGCCGTCTCCTTGTTGTCGATGCGGGTCGCGCCGTCGAGCAGATAACGCGCGTCGAAGCCCTCCGCCAGATGCGCGACCAGTTCGTAGAAATACGCCTTGGTGAAGCTGGCGATGGCCTGATCGCGCGCGACGATCATGGCCAGGGTCGGGGTCTGGACCCGGCCTATGGTACAGAGCACCCGGTTGTGCACGGTGTAGGCGCGGGTCAGATTCATGCCGACCAGCCAGTCGGCCTGGGCGCGGGCACGCGCGGCCTCGGCCAGGGGATCGAAGGCTTGACCCGGCTTGAGCGCGCGGAAACCCTCCCGAATCGCCTCGTCGGTCAGGCTGGAGACCCAGAGTCGGTCAAACGGCTTTTTGCAGCGGGCCTGTTCGTAGATCAGCCGGAAGATGTGTTCGCCCTCGCGTCCGGCGTCGGTCGCGCAGACCAGACGCTCGGTGTCGGGGGCGGCGAGCAGTGCCTTGATCAGCTTGAATTGCGGGGCGGTGCGCGGGTCGAGCTTGAGTTTCCAGCGCTCCGGAATCATCGGGAGTTGGTCTGCCGACCAGCGTTTGGCCCAGTCCTCGCCATACTCGTCCGGCTCGGCGAAATGGACCAGATGACCCAGCGCCCAGGTGACGCGATAACCGTTACCTTCCAGAAAGCCCTCGCCCCGGCGCGTGGCGCCGAGTACGCGCGCGATGTCGCGGGCAACGCTGGGTTTTTCGGCGAGGACGACAGTGGTCATCGGGGATCAATGCCGGCGGTCCGACGACAGCAGGCTCAGGGCGCCGCCGGCTTTCAGCCGTTTGGCCGCCGCGTATTCTTCGTCGGTCATCTGGCTGCCGACGACATCGCGTAGCCGTGCGGCGTCCCGGTCGCCCTGATCGATCGCCAGCGACAGCCAGTAGTGCGCCTGCGCCAGATCGATCCTCACCCCGCGCCCTTCGGCGTGGATTAGACCCATGGCGTATTGGGCGTCCACCTCGCCGCGCTCGGCCGCCGCGCGGATCGGACCGACCTTGGAGGGATCGTTGCGCAGGAGGATCAGGTCTTTGAGATAGCTGCTGTCACTCATGTCGCCGTCCGGATTCAGGTGATGATGCGCTCGTGCTCAACGCTGGCGTGCGTTTCCCGAGGCCAAAACCCCGGCGCGCGCCGCCAGCGGTACGCGATGCGTCTCTACTCTGCTACTTTATAATCGAAACGATGAGATAAATCTAAACGATGCAGCCAGTTTCCAGCCCTCAGCATCGGGGCGGGTTGTCCTGGCTTGGTCTCGCGTCGAAAACCAGCGATACGCCCCGCGACGGGGGCTGGGACGCCCGCCCGGATGCCGTGTTTGACGTGCGATTGCCGTGTCCCTTGGCAACCCGACATTGGCATTTGGAGATGACGGTTGAATTTCCTAATCCTTCGATTGCGATGAGGAGGAGACCGACGATGTCCGCAACGATGACCAAACCGGCCGAAACCCTGTCGCGCTGGTGGCTAATCTCACTGACGATCGTGGTGGTTTTCGGCTTCACTGTCCTGATCTTGATCTCGCTCAGCGCCTACCGGAATGCCCCACCGATTCCCACACAGGCGATCGATCCGACCGGAACGGTCGTCTTCACCGCCGAGGATATCAGCGCCGGCCAGCAGGTCTTTCTCAAGTATGGGCTGATGGACAACGGGACGATCTGGGGCCACGGGGGCATGCTGGGGCCGGATTTTTCGGCTCAGACGCTGCATGGTCTCGCGTTGCATCATGCCGAGCGATTCGCGCGGACCCGCTTCCAGGTTGCTTACGCGGATCTGCCCGAGCCCGAGCGGGCCAGTGTCGATGCCCTGGTGGCCGCCGAGTTCAAGGCCAACGGCTATGACCCGGCCAGCGGGATCCTGACCCTGCCGACCGACAGCCAGGCGGCCTTCGCCGCTCAGATCGCCGACTGGACCGCCTATTTCACGGATCCCGCCCTCAATGGCGGTCTCGCCCGCGACGCGATCAGCGATCCCGGCGAACTGCGCCAACTCACCGCCTTTTTCAGTTGGACCGCCTGGGCGGCAGCGGCTCAACGGCCCGACGCAGCGCACTCGTACACCAATAATTTCCCTTACGATCCGCTGGTCGGCAATCGCCCGACGGGCGGCGCGGTGTTGTGGAGCGCCATCAGCGTCGTGTTTCTGCTTGCCGGCACGGCGATCGTGCTGCTCGCCTTCGGCAAGTTCGACTATCTCGGCTGGCACGGGGGCGACGCAAGTCCGGCCGTCCGGAGCGTCGCGCTGGGTGAGGCCAGCCTCACGCCAGCGCAGGCGGCGACGCTCCAGTTCATGGTCGTCGCCGGTCTGCTCTTCCTCGCTCAGACTCTGATCGGCGGCGGGGTTGCGCACTATCGGGCCGATCCGGAGAGTTTCTACGGGCTCGATCTCTCGACGCTTCTGCCGAGCAATCTGTTGCGGACCTGGCACCTGCAACTGGCGATCTTCTGGGTCGCCACCGCCTACGTGGGCGGCGCGCTCTTCGTCGCCGCCGCGCTCAGCGGCGGCGATCCGAAGGGTCAGCGTCCGCTGATCATGGCGCTCTTCTGGGCGCTCGTCGCGGTGGTCGTCGGCAGTCTGCTCGGTCAGTGGCTGGGCATCAATGACCTGCTGGGCGGGCTCTGGTACTGGCTGGGTCATCAAGGCTGGGAGTATCTGGAGATCGGCCGTTTCTGGCAGATCCTGCTGGCGGCGGGACTGGTCTTCTGGGTCTGGCTGCTGCTGCGCGCCACGCAGCCCGCGCGGGCCAATCCCGAACTGCGCCCCTTCATCAACTTCTTCCTGATCGCCGCCTTTGCGATTCCCTTTTTCTATCTCCCGGCCTTCTTTTTCGGCAGCACCACGCACTTCTCCGTGGTCGACGTGTGGCGTTTCTGGCTGATCCATCTCTGGGTCGAGGGCTTCTTCGAGTTTTTCGTGACCGTGATCGTCGCGGTCATCCTCTATCAACTCGGACTGGTGCGACGTCTCACGGCGATCCGGGTCATCTATCTCGATGCCATCCTCTACTTCGGCGGCGGTCTGATCGGCACCGCCCACCACTGGTATTTCACCGGCCAGACCGAACTCACCATGGCGCTCGGCGCGACCTTCTCCGCGCTTGAGGTCGTGCCGCTGACGCTGCTCACTCTGGATGCCTGGGACTTCTACCGCGTGACTCGCGGCGACAGCCCGGTCTACCGGCACCGCCTCACGTTCTTTTTCCTGATGGCGGTCGGCTTCTGGAACTTCACCGGCGCGGGCATCTTCGGCTTCCTCATCAACATGCCGATCGTGAGTTACTTCGAGGTGGGCACCATCCTCACCATCAATCACGGACATGCCGCCTTCGTCGGCGTTTTCGGCATGCTGGCGGTCGGTCTCATGGCCTATGTCCTGCGCGAGGTCACCAGCGATAAAGCCTGGCCGCTGATCGGAAAATGTCTGTCGATCGGTTTCTGGGGGCTGAATATCGGTCTCGCCCTGATGATCCTGCTCAGCCTCTTCCCCGGCGGCGTCTTGCAACTGTGGGACGTGCTCCAGAATGGCTACTGGCACGCCCGTTCGTTGAACTACACCGCCACCGAGCTTGCCCGCTTCGTCGAGTGGATGCGCATCTGGGGCGATCTGGTCTTCATCCTGTTCGGCGTGCTCCCGCTTGTCATCGGGCTGCTGGCCGCCTACCGCGATCAGTTGCGCCAGCGGTGATCCTGGCGTTCGCAAGCGATGGCAGGGCATGAAATGTGTCGCTGCCATCCTGCGACTTTGCTCAGGGCGATCCGCTTACGGCTGGCCGGGGACGTTTTTCGTTGGGCGCGAATCGGCGGACTTGGCGCGTGAAGCCGTTCATGGTTCGAGGACCTCACCACGAACGGCTTCAGGGGCACCACGAACGGTTTCAAGGACATCACGAACGGCTTCAGGGACGCCACTGCTCATACAGTGACGTTCAAACCGAGAATTGGTGAGTGCCCACGCTAACTCCCACATCGCCGCGAGCATGCTGATACCATCGCGGGCTGACGAATCCGACTGCCAGCGAGGCCCCTGATGTCCCTGATCCAACCCTTTGCCGGTCTGCGTCCGGCCCCCGGTCGCGCGGCCGAGGTTGCCGCGCCGCCCTATGATGTGATGAATGCCGCCGAGGCCCGGCGGATGGTCGAGGGGCGGCCCTGGAGCTTTCTGCATATCTCGCGCCCCGAGGTCGATCTTCCAGAGGGGACTGACCCTTATGCCCCGGCGGTCTATGCCAGGGCGCGCGAGAATCTGGAGCGGATGCTCGCCGAGGGGCTGCTGCTCCGCGATCCGGCGCCGCGCTATTACGTCTATCGGCTGACCATGGGCGCGCATCGGCAGATCGGGCTGGTGGCGAGCGCCTCGGTGGCGGCCTATGACGCGGAGCGGATCAAGAAGCATGAGTTTACCCGCCCGGTGAAGGAGGACGACCGGGTGCGTCAGATCGAGGCGCTGAATGCCCAGACCGGGCCGGTGTTTCTGGTCTATCGCGCCACGCCGGCGATCGATGACCTGCTGACCGAGGTCGGCGCCACGCCCGCCGAGGTCGATCTGACCGCCGCCGATGGCGTGCGTCATGAACTCTGGACGCTTGCCGATACCGCGCGCATCGCGCATCTGACCGCCGCTTTCGAGGCGCTGGACGCGCTCTATATCGCCGACGGTCATCATCGCGCCGCCGCCGCCTCGCGGGTCGCGGCCGCCCGGAGGGCAAGCGGCACGGCGTCCGGCGACGGTTTTCTCTCCGTGATCTTCCCGCACGATCAGATGCAAATCCTGGACTACAACCGCGTCGTCCGGGATCTGCACGGACTGGATGTCGATGCCTTCATGAATCGTCTGTCGGTGGCGTTCGCGATCGAAGGCAGCCCGGTTCCGGTCAGACCGGAGAAACCGGCCGAATTCGGGATGTATCTGGCCGGACACTGGTATCGGTTGACCCTGGATCCCGGCCGCATCCCCCACGACGATCCGGTCGCGCGGCTCGATGTCAGTCTGCTGCAGGACAACCTGATCGGCCCCATCCTGGGCATCAAGGATCCCCGCCGCGACGAGCGGATCGACTTCGTCGGCGGCATTCGCGGTCTGGAGGGTCTGGTCAAACGGGTGGATGCGGGCGAGATGGCGGTGGCCTTCTCCCTGTATCCGACCGGGATGCGGGATCTGATGGCCGTGGCCGATGCCGGCGAGGTGATGCCGCCCAAGTCGACCTGGTTCGAGCCGAAACTGGCGGATGGTCTGGTGAGTCACATTTTAGACTGACGTTCGCCGCCGCCAGCGCTCGGCCGCCCGCCATCCGTCGATGGCGACGCTCCGCTGGCGGCCGATGGCTGGCCGCTGGAGGCTTTATCTTATGGTTAAATCCACCTACAACCTTCCCGAGCAGGACAGCAGCGACGAGTCCGCCATCCGTCACTGGCTCGACAGCCTCGCTACGCATTATCCGGCGCAGGAGCGAAAGCTGGTCGCTGGGGCTTGCGCGGCGCTGACCCGCTGTCGCGGCGACCGCCAGATCGAGACCGGCGAGACGCATGTGCGCCATGTGCTGTCCACCGCCGATATTCTGGTGCGGTTGCGGATGGACTACGAGACCCTGATCGCGGCCTTGCTCAATGGCTGTCTGGATCAGAGCGACATGACCGAGGTCCAGCTTGAGGAGCGCTTCGGTCCCGGGATCGCGCGCATGGTCGGCGATCTGGCCCGCATCGGACAGATCGCGAACGTAGACGCCATCATCGCCGCGAAGGACCAGTTGGAGCACGAGGAGAACCTGCGCCGGCTGCTGCTTGGGATCGCCGAGGATGTGCGGGTGGTGCTGGTGGTGCTCGCCGAGCGGGTGCATCTGATGCGCGCCATCAAGGATCTCGAACCGGAGCGGCGGACGAAGATTGCTCGCGATACGCAGCGCGTCTATGCGCCGCTCGCCAACCGGCTGGGCATCTGGCAGGTCAAGTGGGAGCTGGAGGATCTGAGTCTCCGCTATCTGCAACCCGACGAGTACAAGCGGATTGCCAGTCTTTTGGCCGAGCGGCGCGAGGAGCGCGAGCAATACATCGTCGCCGTCATGACGACCCTGAGCGAGAAATTCCGGGAAGCCGGCATCGCGGCCGAGATCACCGGCCGGCCCAAGCACATCTATAGCATCTGGAAAAAGATGCGGCGCAAGGCGGTGGATATCGAGGAGATCTTCGATCTGCGCGCGGTGCGCATCCTGGTGAAGACGGTCGCGGACTGCTACGCCGCGCTGGGTCTGGTCCACGGACTCTGGAAGCATATCCCAAAGGAGTTCGACGATTACATCGCCACCCCCAAGGGCAATCTCTATCAGTCGCTGCACACGGCGGTCGTGGGTCCGGGAGATAAGCCGCTGGAGGTGCAGATCCGTACCCATGAGATGCACCGTCACGCCGAGTTCGGGGTGGCCGCGCACTGGGCCTATAAGGAGGCCAAGGGCCATGACGCAGCGTTCCAACGGCGCGTGGTCTGGATGCGCAACTGGCTGGAACTGAAGAACGAAGGCGATGCCGCCAGCGGCTTTCTGGAGCGCTTCAAGTCCGCGTTCGAGCCGGTGCACATCTATGTGCTCACGCCCCAATCCAAGGTGGTCGAACTGCCCAAGGGGGCGACGCCGCTGGATTTCGCCTATGCCATCCATTCCGAGATCGGCAACCGCTGTCGGGGGGCGCGGGTCAACGATCGGATCGTGCCGCTGAACTACACGCTCAGCAGCGGTGAGAAGGTCGAGATCCTGACTCAGAAGAACGCCGCCCCCAGTCGCGACTGGTTGAGTCCGCATCAGGGCTATCTGACCACGGCCCGCGCGCGCAATCGGGTACGTCAGTGGTTCAAGCAGCAGCATTTCGATCAGCATCTGCAGGAGGGCCGCGTGGCCCTCGACCGCGAGCTGGCGCGGCTGGGCGTGCTCGAAAAGCCGCATCTGGACGAACTCGCGCTTAAATTCAACTACAAGCGCGGCGACGATCTACTGGCGGCCATCGGCAGCGGGGATCTCGCGGTCGGGCAGGTCGCGCGCCAGGTGGGCGAGCCCAGGGCCGAGGAGCCGCGGGAAACGGAATCGCGAATTCGCGTCTTCCAAAAGCAGAAAAAGGCGAGCCCTCCGGCCTCGTCCAGAGCTGGTTCGGGGGATGTGGTGGTCGAGGGCGTCGACGATCTCATGACCCAGATGGCGCAATGCTGCAAACCCGTTCCCGATGACGACATCGTCGGATTTGTCACCCGCGGGCGGGGAGTCACCATCCATCGCCGGGACTGCGGCAACCTGAAACACCTGTCCCCGAGCGAGGCCGAGCGTCTGATCGGCGTGCGTTGGGCGGATCGGCCGACCCAGACCATCTATCCCGTCGACCTGCTGGTGATCGCAGCCGACCGCAAGGGGTTGCTGCGGGATGTCTCCTCGGTGTTCTCCGATGAAGACGTGGACGTGATCGGCGTCAACACCCATTCGGAAAAAAGCACCGACTCCGCGAGCATGCGCTTCACGATCGAGATCCGGAACATGGATCAATTGGAGCGGCTGCGGGGCAAACTCCGGCAGATCCCCGAAGTGCTGGAGGTGCGGCGGGCGTATTGAGGGGGGCTTTGGGTGATTTCCTGAAAACAATCGACCCACCCGGAAACCGCCTAATGCGCCCGGTCGTCCAGATTGATCGGACACAGCACCTCGCGCATGATGCCAATTAATTCAAGTAACTGGCTGTTGCGAATCCGGTAATAGATGCGGTTGGCCTCTTTACGGGCGACGACGATGTTCTTGTTGCGCAACTGTTCGAGATGCTGCGAGATATTGCTTTGAGAGGTGCCGGTGCGCTCGACGATCTCGCCGACGGAGAGTTCGTTTTCCCCCAGCGAACAGAGAATCTTCCAGCGTAGCGGGTGCGCCATGGCCTTCAGGGCGTTGGCGGTCAGAGTGGTATGTTCGTCCTCGGACGAATCGGGGGTCATAGGTTCGATCATCATCCATCCTCCTAGAGAGCTTCGCGCGCGGTCCGGTTTTTTGTCGTTTCCGCGTCCTGTTCAACTCGCACATAGCCGGTCATATCCTTTGCGATACAGATGATATCGCTGATGTTTCCCGCGCCGTCCTTGACGGCGGTCCGGGAAAAGAGAATCGGGACGCGCCGCCCGTCGCTGGCAATCAGACGCGCCTCGATCTTGCTGAGCGCACCGGTGCGGATCAGTGCCTCCAGCCAGGTTCCCATGAAGGCGCCGGCCGCTTCGTCGCCTTCTTCCTCAAAAACATCGCCGATCGGCATGCCGAGCAGATCCTCGCGACGGTACCCCAGCATGCGGCTGGCAGCAGGATTCGTCATCTTGATGGTGCCGTCCGACGCGAGTACCAGCAGTGCCTCGCCCATGTGCGTGATGATGTTTTCAAGATACTGACGGGCCTCGGCCAGTTCCAGGGTTCGTTCCTCGACCTTGCGTTCGAGGGTGCGGTTGATCTCGCGTTCCTTCTCGATCAGCCGGAAATAGGTGCTGATCTTGTTGATCAGCTGATTGTCCTCGATGGGCTTGAGCAGATAATCCGCCGCGCCGACCGCGAACCCGCGTTGCTGAAATTCCTCCGATTTGAAGGCGGCGGTCAGGAAGATGATGGGGATGTCGCGGGAGCGTTTGCGCAATTTAAGCATGGACGCGGTCTGAAAGCCGTCCATCTCGGGCATCTGGACATCCAGGATAATGAGGTCGATGTCCGGGTGCTGGTGGGTCAGGTCGATCGCCTCCTGACCGGAAGAGGCTTCCAGCACGGTGGCGTCCATGTGCGTCTTGATCAGCGTGCGTAGCGTGAAGAGGTTATGCGCATGATCGTCGACGATCAGGAGTTTGAACCCGGCGTAGCGATTCATCCGTTCGTCTCCACGAATTCGCGCCTGGCGGGCGCCTGCTGGTTGGTCGGTTCTGAGCTTGGGTCATGCGGCGATCCCGCGGCCGTGCTTGCGACGAGCGATACGCCAGTCGCTTGCGCGACGAACTTGTCTGGGAATACATCGGCGAGCAACAGACTGAGTCGGTCGGCATCGATGGGTTTGGAGAGAAAATCGACCGCGCCCACTCCCAGACAACCCTCGATCTGGCTCTCGGTGCCCGGTTCGCCCAGCACGGCAACCGCCGGATGCGGGCCTTGCGTGCGTTGTAACAGGCTTTGGATCGTATCACAGGTGCTGGCGGCGGACATCCGGGCGGCGAGCAGCACCAGTTCGCAGCCTTCGCCTTCTTCCTGCAGGGTCTCCAGCGCCTCGTCGAGATCGGCGGCGGTCTGCACCCGCAGACCGCGCCGCGTGAGATCGGAGGCGAGTTGAATCAGCGTTTTGACGTCGCGTTCGATGATCAGCACCCAGGGGTCGCCGGGGAGGATGCCGGATTCCGCGACGATCTCGGTGCGCGGTTCGAAGACAACGTCATCGGAAGCCACCGATGGCGGCGCGTCGTGGGTCAGGACGGGCTCGGGCGCTTGCCCGTTGGCGGCCGAGAGCGGCAGCAGCAGCGAAAAGCGGGCACCGGCGCCGGGGGCGCTTTCCACGTCGATGCGCCCGCCGAGTAGGGCGGCCAGTTCGCGGCTGATGGAGAGTCCGAGTCCGGTGCCGCCATAGCGGCGTCGCGTGGAGCCGTCGGCCTGTTGGAACGCCTCGAAGATGATGGACTGTTTGTCCTGGGGAATGCCGATGCCGGTGTCCACCACGCTGATCGCCACCGGCCGTCGCGCGTCCGCGCGCGCCTCGACCATCACCACCACCTGACCGCGATCGGTGAACTTGGCCGCATTCGAGAGAAAGTTCTTGAGGATCTGCCGGAGCTTGTCGCGGTCGGTATAGAGACGCGACACGGCGCGCGGGTCGATCGTCAGGTTCAGTTCCACCGGCTTGCCGGTGAGCAGAGGGCCGACCAGTTCGATCAGTTCAGAAAGCATGGGTCGCAGTTCGACCCAGTCCAGGGCCACCTTGACATGCCCGGCCTCGATCTGGGAGATGTCGAGAATATTGTCGATCATGGTCCGCAGATCGCGCCCTGCCTCGTGGATCACCTGGGCCTGGCGGCGCTGGCCGGCGTTCAGTCCGCCGGTCTCGGCGGCCAGCATCTTGGAGAGCAGCAGGATCGAATTCAGCGGGGTCCGCAGCTCATGGCTGACGTTGGTCAGGAACTGCGATTTGTAACGGTTGGACTTTTCCAGCTCGCGCGCATGGGCCTGGGCCGCGCGCAGATGTTCGGCGTGGGTTTCCGCCAGGGTGGTGAGTTGTTCGCCCAGTTCGTGAATCTCGCGCGGCCCGCTCCAACTGAAATGCAATGGACGACCGTCGCGCAGGATATGACCGATGCCCCCGGTGAGTTCCTTGCCGAAGTGCTCGGCGCGCCGGGCGATCCAGCGCGCCAGTACCAGGACCGCGACCACCAGCAGGAAGATGATCGAGAGCACCCGAATCATCAACTCGTTCCGGAAGGCGTCGATGGGCGAGGGATCGACCTCCCGCCCGACCCAGAGCGGCAGTCCGTCCTCGGTCAGGAACATGGGCAGCCAGAGCATCTGATGGCCCCGAGGGCCTTTCCAGAGCGCGAGATTGCCGTCCGCGAAGATCTTGGCCAGCCCTGGGAAGGCATCGAAGGCCTCCGGCTTGCCGCTGGCGGGCTGGTTCGGGCGCAGATAACTGCCGTCCTGGTTGACCCAGAGGGTGTCCCGGTAGAACTGGGCCAGTCCGCCCACGTCCAGGGTCAGGGTGACCGCGCCGCGCGCGTCCTCGGCCTTCTCGCCGCCGATCGGGCTGACCAGATTCAGGGTCATGAGCTGGCGCGGATCGTCCGCGCCGGCCGCCGGGTCGATGCGGATGCGGCTGACGAGCACTCCGCCGGGCTGAAGTTCCAGCCCGGCGGACAGGAACTGCCGGTTCGGCGTCTGGGGCGTCTTGGCGGTCGGGCGCCATTCCTGACTCCGGGAGTCGCGCACCAGCCAGAAGCGCTCCTGCGCGTCGTCGCCGACGAAGAGAATCTGGATGACGTCGCGCTGATCGGCAAAGATTTGATTGATCCAGGTGGTGTAACGCGCGCGCGAGAGGTCGATCTGATCCGCGTCGCCCTGTTCGCCCAGAATCAGTCCCGGTTCGGGCAGCTTGGAGAGCAGCCGGATCATTTCATGCCGACTGGCCAGATGCTGGTCCAGGTCGCGGAAATCGGCCCGCAGATTCTGGAGATACGCCCGTTGATAAAACAGCGTGGTGCGGTCGAGCACCAGCGGCAGATTGATCAGGAGCGCCAGAATCAGTGGCGTCAGACCGAAGACGAGCAGGAAGAGCAGGATGTAGACGCGCAGCTTCACGCGCTGGGGCGGCTCGAAGCGTGGCGACGCGCGCTATCCATCCGACAAGTCCCGCGCCAGTCGGAGGATCTCGCCAGCATGCCCCTTGGGTTTGACGTCGTAGATGGCATGACGGATCAAGCCCTGTTTGTCGACGACGAAGGTTGAGCGCACGATGCCCATGCGCTTTTCGCCGTGGGCTTCTTTTTCGCGCCAGACCCCATAGGCCTCGCACGCCTCGCCATCGGTGTCGGAGAGCAGGTGCACGGTCAGCCCGTATTTGTCCCGGAAGGCGCCGTGACTGGTACAGGAATCGCGGCTGATGCCGATGACCTCGGTCTCGGCCTGGTCGAATTCCGTTTGCAGATCCGTGAATTCCAGCGCCTCCATGGTGCAGCCAGGCGTGTCGTCCTTGGGATAAAAATAGAGGACAGTGTGTCGGCGGCCGATCAGATCCTCAAGGTTGACCCGCTCCATATCCGCATTGGGTAATGAGAAGAGAGGGGCCAGGTCGCCTGCGTGCAGCATCGTCGAATGCTCCGGTGATAAGGGTGGTCGAGCGCGAATGTAGGCACCCCTGGCCTGGCCGTCAACTCTCTTGCCGTTGGCCTTGGCGCTCGCGCCCATTTCAATGGCGGGCAGTCTCACCGTCGCAATGGTTCCGCCGCCGCGGCGCACGTCCAAACGCAGTTCCATCTGGTTGGCCAGTGCCAACTGATGGGCGACCGCCAGACCCAATCCGCTGCCGCCGGTCTGGCGATTCCGCGAGGCTTCCAGCCGATAATAGGGCATGAGCACCGCGTCGCGTTCGGCGTCCGGAATCCCGGGGCCGCGGTCCAGGATGAAGATCGCGGGTTGGGGCGCCTGGCAGTCCAGATGGATTTCTACCCGTTCATGGCTGTAGCGGAGCGCATTTTCAAGCAGGTTGCCAAGGATGCGCCGCAGGGCCAGCGCGTCCACATGATAGTGGCAGCAGGGGCCGCGCCGCCAGACGATGCGGGGTCGGCCGATGACCAGGTCGTCCACCAGCGCGGCTAGGTCCACATCCTCGCGCCGCCCGGCCCCGAGGCTTTTGCCGAACTCGATGGCCTGGGTAATGAGCGCGTTCATCTCCTCGATGTCGCGCTCCATGCGGGCCACAAGTGCCTGCGCGGTCCCTTCTGGCAGCATCTCGACCGCCAGTCGCAGGCGCGTCAGAGGGGTGCGCAAATCGTGCGAGATCCCGGTCAGAAGCAGGGTGCGATTGGCCAGAAGTTCACGGATCTGGCGGCTGGTCTCGTTGAACTGACGGGCCAGATTCGCCAGTTCCGCGGGGCCTGTCTCGGGCAGTGCATGGGGCGAAAACCCCTGCGCGACCTGTTCGGCGGCCTTGGAGAGTCGTTGCAGCGGCTGGGTGACCCGTCCCGCCAGGATCGCCGCCGTGCCGAGGATAAGGAGCGCCGCGACGCCAAGGATGACCGACAGCGCCTGCAATGGGCGGGTCCCCAGTCGGCTGCGCGGGAATCCGGTCCAGAGCGTGCCGTCTTCCACGTCCAGCGCCACCCAGAACCAGCGTTCTCCGTTGGCGACGCTGGTGACGACCTCGATCGGTCGACCGATACGCTCTGCAAGCGCCCGTTTGAACTGACTCAGATAGGGAAAGAAATAGCGCGTTTGGTCCGCAAGCGGATGTTCCTCGGCGAGTCGGATCTGGTATTCGCGGGCGAGGCGCGTGCGATAATCCTCCCGCAGGCTCGGCGGGAGCTGCTGTAAGGTTCGGGCCGACAGCACCATGATGCTGGCCAGGTCGGCGGAGGAACGCTGGGCGACGGGGAGCAGCGCGTAAAAGACGATCGCGGAAAAGGTCACCAGCGCGAAGAGCCCGAAGGTCAGGATCAACGTGAGAAGCGCGCGTCCGAAGAGCGTCGTCGGGACGATCCGTCCAAGCCGGATCATGAGTCTCCCATCGGCGTAAACATATAGCCCTTGCCCCAGATGGTGCGGATGTAGCGAGGTTGTTTGATCTCGGGTTCGATCTTGGCCCGCAACCGGGCAATTTGCACGTCGATGCTACGGTCGAAAGGCGAACGCTCGTTACCTTTCAGCAGATCCAGTAACCGATCGCGGTTCAACACCCGGTCCGGATGCTCGGCCAGCACCAGCAACAGATCGAACTCGCCGCTGGTCAGGCTGACCGGTCGATGGTGGCAAAGCAGTTCATGCTGGAGTGGATCGAGCCGGTAGGGGCCAAAGTGGATGATGCCGTCTCTTCGCGAGACTTCTTCCTGCACGCTCGGTACGCGGCGGCGCATCACGGCGCGGATGCGCGCCAGCAATTCCCGAGGGTTGAAGGGCTTGGCCAGATAGTCGTCGGCGCCAACCTCCAGGCCGACGATCCGATCGACGTCATCCCCGCGCGCCGACAACATGATGATCGGCAGATCGGCCTGGGTGCGCAGACGCCGGGCGATCGTCAGCCCGTCCTCGCCGGGCAGCATCAAGTCCAGAATGATCAGGTCCGTCTCGTGCCCGGCCAGCCAGGCGTCCATGGCGCGGCCATCCTCGGCACCGCCAACGCTGAAGCCTTCGCGGGCCAGATAATCGGTCAATAGGGCGCGCAAGCCAGAGTCATCGTCGACGACCAGGATTCGCATCGGGTGTTCAGGCATGTCGAAACAGCGCTCCGCACAGGCGTTAAACCGCGTCTGCTCCGGCGGTCATGGATTTGTATCAACCCAGACAAACGTCCGAGACGACGCGGATCGCTCTGGGCGGGGTTTGGGATGGACCGAAACAATTTGATACAATATTAGCAGATACCGAAATACTCTGTTAATACCGATCCGGTAAACTCACTTACGATTTCATGCCTGCAGGCCGCAACCTTTGGCCAAACTGCTGGGAAGGTTCTGGCGCTCGGTAAGGTCATGGAGCTTTTTTTCCCATTGACTCTGGAGACGAACGCATGAGCTTCGACGCACTGACAATCGCCGGTATTTCGGCGGCCATCCTTTGCGGCGGCTTTCTGGTTGCCTTGGTCAACCGCAATGGTGGAACGCGCTCTTCCAAGCGCTAATCCGGCGCTCGACATGCCGGCTACCCACAATGAGAGTGCAGCCGATTCGGTGCACTCATCGCAATCCACCGGTTGAAACCTCCCCCTTCAGGACGATCATGCCCACGCAAGCAGGGTAATCCCTTCCGTGCCGCGTCGCCCGGCTAAGCCGGGCGCGGATTGAAACAACGATATCCTTTTTCGGCAGCAAGCCAATTGGGTCGCCGCGGCAGCCACACACCCTGTCGTTGCGGCCATTTTTTTCGATCCGCCGCGATGTCTGATCCGTTCGCCATCGATTCGCGAACCATCGTTTGCCCGCGCGGGCAAACTCGGGTTGAGGAATGTGCCATGCCAGCCATGCCGGATGCGGTTTAGCGTTTGACAGTGGCCGGTCTGGTTTCTAGGATCGAACGACTTTTCACGTTTCTCGTTCCTCCCATGCCAAAACTCTCCCCTCTGCACTGGTTGGCGTTCGCGGCCTTGCTGTTTTTCTATGGTTTTACGGTCTTTGCCCTGACCCGCGACTATTATTTACGCCACCCCACGCGCCCGGTCGCCGCCCAGAGCCCGTCCAGCCCTAATTCGGCATCCGGCGCGCTCTCGCAAGTCGGCGGCAGCGCCATTCCGGAGTCGATCGCCGAGACCAACCCCGAGCTGCTGCATCAGCGCGCAGATCAGCTTTTCGTCGAACAGCGTTACGCCGAAGCCGTGGCGGTGTATCGGCGGATCCTCGAATTGAGTCCGGAAGACGCGGAGGCACACAACGATCTCGGGCTGGCTCTCCTATACACCGGCGATCAAGCGGGCGCAATCGCGAGTTTGAAGGCGGCGGTGGCAAAGGATCCCACGCTACAGCGGCCCTGGCTGACGTTCGGGTTCGTCAATCTGCAAACCGGCAACCGGGCCGAGGCACAAGAGGCGCTGGAGCGTGCGCGCGACCTCGATCCCAACAGCGAGATCGGAAAGGAGGCCGTGCGACTCCTGGGCATCCTGGCCGCACAGCAGTGATGCCGAACCGTATCCGGTGGTATGACTGGCTGCGGTTCGGTCTCGCCTGATTTCGGCGCGCGGGCTTGCTGTCTGGCGACTCGCCGATCGGTCAGGCGCGGTCTGTCATTCGCTGCGCGAGCGCGACCGTGTAATGCGCACCCTGTTTGAGCTTGTCGTAATTGCCGAAGACCTCGGTCAGGTTGCGTTTCATGTACTGGCGCAGACCGTTGATGGTGACGAGATAGATCCGACCGCCCGGCCGCAAGCGGGCATGGGCGTCATGCAGCAGGATCGCCAGCAGTTCCTTGCCGACCTTGGCCGGGACGTTGCTCGCGATCAGATCGAACTCCCGTCCCGGCTCGATCTGGTCGAAGCCGTTGCTGAGTTGGGCCTCGGCATTGCCGATCCCGTTGAGCCGGACGTTGCGCTGGGCGTAATCGACCGCGACAAAATCCTTGTCGACCATCAGTGTGCGTCCCTGGGGCGCCAGGGTGGCCAGGGCCAGACCGATCGGACCATAGCCGCAGCCGAGATCCAGGCAATCGTCGCCAGGTTCGACGCGCAGATGACTCAGCAGCAGCCGCGTCCCTTCATCGAGTTCGCGGGGCGAAAACAGCCCCCAGGTACTCTGAAGCGTCAGGGTGCGTCCGCCAAGTTCGGCGCTGAATTCAATGTCCCGGCGCAGGCCGGCGAGTTGTTCGGATGTGAGCATGGTTGCGGGGCGCTTGCGAGTCGTCTTGAGGTTAGGTTGGGACCGTCGTATGAGCCGACGAAGTCTGGGGTTTGAGGCGGGATCGATCGGTTACACTGGCGGTTCGTTGCTCACCGAAAAGAATCCTCGCGTACAGCATGTCCGATCCGGCCGGCACGCTCAACATTCAGTTGGAACGAACCTCGCGGGGTCTGGCCTGTCGGATCGCCTCGACCCGACCGGTCACGGCGGCTGACCGGTTCGCCGGTCGTGCGCCCGCGGCGACTGCCGCCCTTTTGCCCCTGCTGTATTCCATTTGCGCCAAGGCTCAGGCGTTTGCCTGTGTCGCGTCGCTGGAGGGGGCCAGCGGCCGGCTCCCCGCGCCGGCGGTCGTTGCGCGTCGCCAGCGGATGGTCTCGATCGAGACCATCCGCGAACATCTGTGGCGCATCCTGCTCGATTGGCCGCGCTTGTTGGGCGAGACGCCGGATCGCGCGACCATGGCGAAGATTCTCTCCCTGGTCAAGGAACTGTTCAGGTTGTCCGATTCAGATGGCGATCTGTTTCGCCCCGGCGCAAGTTCCGCCGCCCTGGATCGGCGTGGCGATGCGCGCGTGCTGGCCGACCTCGACGACCTTCTCGCGCGGCAGGTGTTCGGAGCGCCCCCCAACCGATGGCTGGACGAGGTGCGCGATGGCGGAAGTTTCGACCGCTGGCTGGGGAGAGTCGACACCTGCGCGGCCCGATTGCTGCGCGGGCTGCTCGACGCCGACGAGGCAACGCTCGGTCAGGCGGACGTGGCCGGGTTGCCGGAGCTTCGGGACGCGGATCTGATCGCCCTGATCGACGCTCCCGAGGGTGCGGACTTTCTCGCCCGTCCCACCTGGGACGGCGTCGCTCGGGAAACCAGCCCCTTTACCCGTCGCGCCGGTTGCGGGCTGATTCGGGATCTGATCGACCGCCACGGTCGCGGCCTGCTGTCGCGTCTGGCGGCGCAACTGCTGGAAGTGGCGCTGCTGCTCGCGGAGGTCCGCCGTGAACGGGCGGATGAGATGCCTACCCCGTTTCTCCCGCCCGCACCGATGATGGCGGGGACCGGAATCGGCCGTGCCGACGCGGCCCGCGGACTCCTGGTGCATCTGGCGCGGGTGGAACGAGAGCAGGTGACGAAGTACCGCATTCTGGCGCCGACGGAATGGAATTTTCATCCGCAGGGCATCCTGGCGCACAGTCTCGCAGCCTTGCCGGATGCCGCGGACGACGTCTTAAGACGGCAGGCCGAACTTCTGATCATGGCCACCGATCCCTGCGTCGCGTTCGATCTGACGCTGTCCGAGCCCCGTGCCTGACGTGAAAGAATGGCGCCATCGGGGTCGGGTTTCGCGCGGATCGCCCGCACCTCTTTCCCACGCCAACGCTCATCACATTCCGAGGTTTGTCCCATGTGCCTAGCCATTCCAGCCAGGATTACCCAGATCGACGCGGCAGGGGAGAACGCGCTGGTCGCCATCGGTGCCGTCACCAAGGAAATTTCGCTGGCCTTGGTCAACGATGCGGCCGTCGGCGATTACGTGCTGGTGCATGTGGGGTATGCCCTGAATAAGCTCAGCGAGGAGGAGGCGGAATACACGTTGCGGCTGATCGAGGAGATCGGCCTGTTCGATGAGATGCAGGACACCGCAATCCTGGCGAGCGAGCCTCCCACGGGGCATCAGGCATGAAATATATCGACGAATTTCGCGACCCTGAGTTGGCGCGCCGACTGGCGTCCGCCATCGCCGCCGAGGTCGATCCCTCCCGCGACTATCGGCTGATGGAATTCTGCGGCGGACACACGCACGCCATCTTCCGCTATGGCGTCCAGCACCTGATGCCGCCCAATCTGCGTTTTATTCATGGCCCCGGTTGTCCGGTCTGTGTGCTGCCGATGAGCCGTATCGACCATGCCATCGCACTGGCGGTCCAGCATGGCGTGATTCTCTGCACCTATGGCGATCTGATGCGTGTTCCGGCCAGCGAGCGCCGGAGTCTGCTCAAGACCAAGGCGGAAGGCGCGGACATCCGCATGGTCTATTCCACCCAGGACGTCCTGCGCATCGCGCGCGACAACCCGTCGCGCCAGGTGGTCTTTTTCGCCATCGGCTTCGAGACCACCACGCCGCCGACCGCGGTCGCCATCAAGGTCGCACGGGCCGAGGGGCTCCAGAATTTCTCGGTCTTCTGCAATCACGTCCTCACCCCTTCGGCGCTGCGGACCATCCTGGCCACGGCCGGCCCGGACGGGGTCCAGCTCGATGGCATCCTGGGTCCGTCCCATGTCAGCACCCTGATCGGCAGCCAGCCCTATGCATTCGTGCCTCGCGAATACGGTCTGCCGGTGGTCATCGCCGGCTTCGAGCCGCTGGATGTCATGCAGTCGGCCTTGATGCTGGTGCGTCAGCTCAACAGCGGCCGCCGCGAGGTGGAAAATCAATATACCCGCGCCGTTACCGAGGAAGGCAACCGGAAAGCCCAGGCGCTGATGGCGGAGGTCTTCAAGACGCGCGAGCGCTTTGAATGGCGCGGGCTCGGCTTTCTGCCACACAGCGCGCTGGAACTGGCCGACGACTATGCCGACCTGGACGCGGAGCGGCGCTTTCCGGTCACGCTTGGCGAGTCCCGCGAGGTCAAGGGCTGCGAATGTCCCGCCATCCTGCGCGGCGTCAAGCAGCCCACCGACTGCAAACTCTTCGGCACGGTCTGCATCCCGGACAATCCCATGGGTTCCTGCATGGTCTCGTCCGAAGGTGCCTGCGCGGCCTACTGGAGCTACGGGCGGTTCAGGGAAGCGCCGGCGCCGCGGACGGCACTGTCCTAATCCGAGCGCGCTTCCGCGAGCCGCGAAAAAGCGCGGAGGTTGGGCGGAAGGCCGCCGTCCTGACTTGCATCAAGTCTCGCGCGCTGGCAGATTGACAGCCTGGTATTCGATCCGCGGAACAGATCCATGAGCTCAGTCATCGCACTCTATGAAGCGCTTGCCAGCGCGCCGGACGATAAGACCCGCGCCAAGGTCATCGCGGAGGCGTTCGAGCGACTTGAAGAACGCTATCCGCACCTACCGGACCTGGCCACCCAGGGGCATGTGCGCGAATCCGAATTGCGTTTGCAAAAGGAGATTGAGTTGGTGCGCGCGGATCTGAAAGCCGACATCGAACAGGTGCGCGCCGAATTGCGCGAAACCGAGTTGCGCATCAGGAAAGAGATCGAGCAGGTGCGGGCGGAACTGAAAGCCGATATCGAGCAGGTGCGCGCGGATCTGCGCGAAACCGAACTGCGTCTGAAAAAAGACATCGAGCAACTTCGTGGCGAGATCAAAACCGATATCGAACAGCTTCGTGGCGAACTCAAAACCGACATCGAGCGGGTCAAGACGGATCTGCTGAAATGGATCGTCCCCTTGATCCTGGCACAAATTGCCGCGACCGCCGCACTGGTGAAGCTGCTGTGATGACGACTGACCGACGCTTTCCCGTTCGACTGGATCTGAAAAATGGCACCGTGGACATGAGCCATGGTTCGGGTGGACGTGCCATGGCGCAACTCATCGCCGAGGTGTTCCAAAAATATCTGAATAATGAACTGCTGGCCCAGGGCAACGATCAAGCCCTGTTCATGCCGCCAGCCGGACGTTTGGTCATGAGTACCGATGGACACGTCATCTCGCCGCTGTTTTTCCCCGGTGGCGATATCGGCTCACTCGCCGTCCATGGCACCGTCAACGATGTCGCTATGGCGGGCGCGCGGCCGCTCTATCTGGCCGCTGGTTTTATCCTGGAGGAAGGCTTTCCGCTGTGCGAACTCGTGCGCATCGTCGAGAGCATGGCCCATGCAGCCAATGCGGCTGGCGTGCCCATCGTGACCGGCGATACCAAGGTGGTCGAGCGCGGCAAGGGCGACGGTGTCTTTATCACCACCACGGGTATCGGGGTGGTGCCGGACGGCATTGCGATCTCCGGCGATCGGGCGCGGCCCGGCGATGCCATCCTGGTCAGCGGCAGCATGGGCGATCACGGTGTCGCTATTCTCTCCAAACGCGAAAATCTGAGCTTCGGGACCGAGATCCAATCCGACAGCGCCGCGTTGCACGATCTGGTGGCGGCCATGATCGACGTCGCCCCGGAGATCCGCTGTCTGCGCGATCCGACCCGCGGGGGTCTGGCGACGACCTTGAACGAACTGGCCCATCAGTCGGGCGTCGGGATGCAGATCCGCGAGCAGGCCATCCCGGTGCGCCCCGAGGTGGCCGCCGCCTGCGAACTGCTCGGACTCGATCCGCTCTATGTGGCCAACGAGGGCAAACTGGTCGCGATCTGTCCCGCCGAACGCGCCGAGGCCCTGTTGTCGAGCATGCGCGCGCATCCCAAGGGGACCGCATCGGCGATCATCGGCGAAGTCGTTGAGGACGAACTGCACTTCGTGCAGATGGAGACCGGTTTTGGCGGGAGTCGGATCGTCGATTGGCTGGCTGGCGAGCAATTGCCGCGAATCTGTTGATTCGATGGAGGTTCAATGCATCCGGACTGGATCCCGGTTCATGTTTTGTACTATCTTCACATGCCTTATAAAACATAACAGAGAGAGGATCAGATGATGCGTCAGTCACTTTTCGTCACCGCTTCCATGGCCCTGCTCGGCGCGACCATGAATCTCGCGATCGCCGGCGATATGGCCAGCCCCGATGAGGCCAAGGCGATGTCGCAGAAGGCGCAGGCCGCCGTCAATGAGATGGGCGGGGACAAGGCGTTCGCGATGTTTGCCGCCGATGATGGCGGCTTTAAAGAGAAAGATCTCTACGTCTTTTGCATGGATCTTGAGGGCGTCATGCTCTCGCACGCGATGAAGCCCGAACTGGTTGGCAAGAACCTGCTTGATTTCAATAAGTATGGGGATGAACTCTTCAAGAATATGATCGCCGTCGCCAAGTCGTCCGGGGAAGGCTGGGTCGATTATCACTGGCCCTATCCAGGCAGCGACGAGATCCGCGAGAAGACCAGTTATGTCATGACCAACAAGGAGGGATTTTTCTGCGGCGTAGGCGCGTATAAGTAACGGCGCGTTTGACGGTCTTCAGGAAACACCGTGCAAATGGTGTTTCCTGCCGACCATTGAATCCCTTCCCCCACCTCTCCCCTGTAGAAAATGTCGACTGGCGCGCGAGAGTCCGCGACAGCGACATGCGTCAGCATCCAGGCAGTCCGTCACGTTTCGCTATCGCGCGCGTCAGGAGGTGCTCGCGATTCTGGCGGCCGCTAATCCTGTCGCGGGTTTTCCGCGTCGTCGGCGACATTGGCCGACCCGAAATCCAACTCTCCCACGGCGATTTTCAGGATCGTGTCCTTGCCGCGTTCATCCGTTTGGCGGAAATACTCCACTAACTGCCGTTCTTGCGGCGACAAGGGATCCTTATCGTCGAGACACAGCAGATAGGTCGGCGTCACCGTCCCGAGTGCAACCGCTAACTCATGTGCCTCTTCAAGCCCCATCCGGCGAATTCCCTGCTCGTAATTGCTGATGCGAGACTTGGAGAGTGCGTTCGTGCGGCTTGAGAGGTCGGCAAGGCTGAGCTTTTGCTCATGCCGGGCCGCGCGCAGGCGTTGGCCAATTCGTTTAGTCAGATCCATAGCGATAAAAGTTTAAACAAACCCGTTACGTTAGTCGTACAGAGTACGATAGAGTGACGACGGCCAAGTTCGCCCGATCAGCGGGCTAAACACACGTCCTCTATGCGGGAACTCAACCATCGGTTCGCCATCCGGCGCGGACAATGCCCGCGTCCCCGGAGGTTGGCGTTCATGATGTTTCCTGGAATGGTCAACCCAGGAAGGCATCTTCCCATTTTGCTTCGCCGACGGTCTGGGGTTGTGGTTCCACCACCCGATCCGCGAAAATTCGATCCAGTGTTTTCATGAAGCACTTGGTTTGGGGCGATAGGAATTTCCCACGGCGTTGCACAATGCCATAACTGCGCTTGGGAAAATATTGCCCGATGGGGATCACGCCTAGATTTTCCTCGCCAGTCAGGCAGACGTCCGTCACGATCGAGATACCCAGACCAAGCTCGACGTATTTTTTGATCACTTCCCAGCCACCGGCCTCCATGGTGACTCGATACCCCAGATTATGCTGCTTGAAGACCAGGTCCACGAGTCGCCAGGTACTCAGATGCCGGGGCGGTAAAATCAGTCCGTAAGGTGCGATCTCTTCCAGCGTCACCGACGTCTTGTTCGCGAGCGGGTGATCCTGGGGAGTGATCAAGGTCGGCTGATAGGTGACGAAGGGTCGATAGGTGATGTCATCGGGTGTTTCCAGCATCGAACCCACGGCCAGATCGACCTCATCGGCACGCAGCATTGCCAGGCCATCGCGCCCTGTGACATTGTGGAGCTTGAGTTCGATCCCCGGAAATTGATCGACGAAGGCGCGCACCGGCTCTGGCAAGATATAAAGTATCGTCGATTCTCCAGCTGCGATATTCAATACGCCCTTGTCCACGCGGCCACACTGGGTGGCAAAGGCGTCATGCAATTTGTCCATGCCTTCGACCAGGGGTTCCGCCATCTGGAACAAGAGATCGCCTTCAGGCGTCAATCTGATCTTGGGGCCGCGTCGTTCAAACAGAACCGTGCCGAATTCCCGCTCGAGCGCCTGGATCTGGAGAGAGACTGTCGGCTGACTCAGGAAAATTTTTTCGGCGGCGGCACTGACGCTGCCGGTGCGCGCGGCGTGGCAGAACGCACGAAGCTGCTTCAGGCGATTTTGTTTATAGTGAATCTGGGATCCCGAGCCCATCGGCATTTTCATCCTTCGCGCTTTCAGAGGTATTGATAATAACGCGCAAGATTCATTGATAAAAGCAATAAATGCTCGGCATGCGCCAGCCAGGGGAAATCGGTAGATTCTTTCCCGGAAATCGCCTTAAATACTTGAATTGCACTCGCTCCGGCGTTGATTGTTGCAGGCGATGCCGGGCCAGCGCATGTCATTCTGAAGGTGGTTTAACATAAGCATCAGGGATCACTCATGCGTACCCTACTGGTCACCGGCGGCGCGGGCTTCATCGGCGGCAACTTCGTTCACTTCATCCTGGACGAGACCGACGTCCGCGTGGTCAATCTGGATCTCCTGACCTATGCAGGCAATCTGGACACCTTGGCGGCACTGCAAGGCAATCCGCGCCATGTCTTCGTGCAGGGCGATATCGGCGATGCGGCGCTGGTTGGCCGGCTGCTTAAAGAGTACGAAGTCGACGCGGTGGTGAACTTCGCCGCCGAGAGTCATGTCGATCGCTCGATCGACGGCCCGACGGAGTTCGTCAACACCAACGTGCTCGGCACCTTCAACCTGCTCGACCGCGCTCGCGCCCATTGGTCCAATCTAACCGGTCCAGCCAGGGACGGATTTCGTTTCCTGCATGTCTCCACCGATGAGGTCTACGGGTCGCTCGGCGCGACCGGGCTTTTTACCGAGACCACGCCCTATGCGCCGAACTCGCCCTATTCGGCAAGCAAGGCGGCATCGGATCATCTGGTGCGCGCCTGGTTCCATACCTACGGCCTGCCGGTGCTCACCACCAACTGCTCCAACAACTACGGTCCCTATCAGTTCCCCGAAAAGCTGATTCCGCTGATGATCCTCAAGGCCCAGCGCGGCGAGCCGTTGCCGATCTATGGGGACGGCGGCAATATCCGCGACTGGCTGTTCGTCCTGGATCACTGCCGCGCCATCTGGCGGGTGCTGGAGGCGGGCACGCCGGGCGAGGTCTATAACGTTGGCGGCAACAGCGAGCGGACCAATCTCGAAGTGGTCGATATACTCTGCGAGCTGCTCGACGAACTGCTGCCCGGTGCGCCATCGCGCCCGCATGTGCAACTCAAGAGTTTTGTCGCCGACCGTCCCGGACACGACCGTCGCTATGCGATCGACGCCAGCAAGCTCAAGCGCGAACTGGGCTGGCAGCCCGCCGAGACCTTCGAGTCCGGGATGCGGCGCACCGTCGCTTGGTATCTGGACAATCCGGATTGGTGCGGGCGGGTGATGGACGGGAGTTATCGCGGCGAGCGACTCGGGGCGTGCGATTAGGGGCAAGGGGCAAGGGGCAAGGGGCAAGGGGCAAGGGGCAAGGGGCAAGTACAGTCTAGGGCATGTCATCAATCCTCCTGGTGTTGAATTCGTACGGGGATCAATGGCATCTCCACCCTTTGAACAGGATGCGGGCCTGTAGGGGCGAATTCATTCGCCGCGTTGGGTGTGCGCGGATGCAGGGGCGAATGAATTCGCCTCTACGGCGATGCCGCGCACTATCCGCGTCGAGCGTCTCGATCCGAGTCCTGGAACAGTGGTGGAAGGGTTGGCGGCGTGGACCAGGCATCGCTGGCCGGAACGGTGATTAACGCTCTCTCGAATGGATCTTACGACATGAATCGCAAAGGCATTATCCTGGCGGGCGGCTCGGGAACCCGGCTCTACCCGTTGACGCGCACGATCAGCAAACAACTGCTGCCGATCTACGACAAACCCATGATCTACTATCCGCTCTCCACGCTCATGCTGGCGGGGATTCGCGAGATTCTGATCATCTCCACCCCGCACGATCTGCCGATGTTCAGATCACTGCTGGGCGATGGCTCTCAGTGGGGGCTGGCGCTGAGTTACGCCGAACAACCCGATCCGGGCGGTCTGGCGCAGGCGTTTCTGATTGGCGGGGACTTCGTTGGCGACGCGCCATCCTGTTTGATCCTGGGCGATAATATCTTTTACGGTCACGGTCTGGTCGAGCAACTCAAGGCCGCGAGCGCGCGCGAACGGGGAGCGACCGTCTTCGGTTACTACGTCTCGGACCCGCAGCGTTACGGCGTGGCCGAGTTCGATGCCGACGGTCGGGTGGTCCATCTGGAGGAAAAACCGCGTGAACCCAAATCCAACTGGGCGGTGACCGGTCTCTATTTCTACGACGGCAAGGCGTGCGAGTTAGCCGCGACGCTCGTGCCCTCGCCGCGCGGCGAGTTGGAGATCACCGACCTGAACAACTGCTATCTCCGGCAGGGCGAACTCGCGCTGACCCGCATCGGACGCGGCACCGCCTGGCTCGATACCGGCACCCATGAATCATTGATGCAGGCCGGCCAGTTCATCGAGACCATCGAGAAACGCCAGGGGCTCAAGATCTGCTGCCCGGAAGAGGTGGCCTATTTCAACGGCTGGATCGACGACGAGCAGTTGCGTGCCATGGGCGAGGCGCTGAGAAAGAGCGGTTACGGCGAGTATCTGCTGGGTCTGCTGCAACGGGGTCGGATATGAAGGTCATCGAGACCGCGCTTCCGGGCGTGCTCATCATCGAACCCAGAGTTTGGGGCGACGAGCGCGGCTATTTTCTGGAGACCTATCAGGCCAGGCGCTATGCCGAGCATGGCATTCCGTCCCCGATGGTTCAGGACAATCAGTCCTTCTCGCGCAAGGGCGTGCTGCGCGGGCTCCATGTCCAGCATCCGCATGCGCAGGGCAAGCTGGTGCAGGTCTACGCGGGCGAGGTCTTCGACGTGGCGGTGGATATTCGCCGCGGCTCCCCCACCTTCGGACAATGGGTCGGCGTGACCCTGTCCGGCGAGAACAAACGCCAGTTCTGGGTGCCGCCCGGATTCGCCCATGGTTTCCTGGTGACCGGCGACAGCGCGCTCTTCGTCTACAAAAACACCGACTATTACAGCCCGGAAACCGAATTCAGCGTGCGCTGGGATGACCCGGACATCGGCATCGACTGGCCGTTGGACGGAACCCCGGAACTCTCGCGCAAAGACATCGACGCGGCGCTCCTGAAGGACATCCCGGCGGAGCGCCTACCCGGCTACGAGGATGACACATGAACCAATCTGCCATGGCCGGACAGCGGCCACGTCTTCTGCTGATCGGCGCCAACGGACAGGTCGGCTGGGAGCTGTGCCGGACGCTCGCCGGCCTGGGCGAGGTGATCGCCGCCTCCATCGAGGGCGATCATGGCCCCGTCATCGACCTCATGGACGCGGCCTCGCTCGCCCGCCTGGTCCATGACACCAAGCCCGATGCGGTCGTCAACGCCGCCGCCTACACCGCCGTCGACAAGGCCGAGATCGATCGTGAAACGGCCCAGCGCATCAACGCCGACGCGGTCGGCGAACTCGGCGCCCTGCTGGCCGCGCGCGGCGTCCCGATCATTCACTATTCGACCGATTTCGTGTTCTCGGGCACCCTGGACCGTCCCTACACCGAGGACGACGTGCCCGATCCGCTCAATGTCTATGGGGAGACCAAACTCGGCGGCGAGCGCGCCCTTTTGGAATCGGGCGCGAAATCGCTGATCTTCCGCACCAGTTGGGTCTATGGCGCGCGCGGGGCCAATTTCCTGCTGACCATGCTGCGTCTGTTCCGCGAGCGCGACGAGCTGCGCGTGGTCGACGATCAGATCGGTTCGCCCACCTGGAGCCGGATGCTGGCCGAGATGACCGCGCTGGTGCTCTATCGGGTGCTGCGCGGCGAACTGGATCTGAATCAGGTCGGCGGACTCTACAATCTCACCGGTTCCGGTCAGGTGAGCTGGTACGGTTTCGCCAACGCCATCCTGGAATCCAGCGGGCTCGACTCCAACCTGATCCCTATCCCCACCTCGGAATATCCGGCCCCGGCCAAGCGACCCATGTATTCCGTTCTGGATAACAGCCGCTTCCGGAAGACCTTCGGGCTGATCATGCCGGATTGGCGGCTCTCGCTCGATCAGTGTCTGGAGCAGTTGAAATAACGCCCGCCGCCGGTGTCGCTTCCGTCGGATGACAAGCGGATGTGGGCGCTCCTGCTGATCTTGGCCGGGCTGAGACGACACGAACTCCCCAAATAGCCCGCTGCCGCAGGCCATTTTTCATTTTTCAGACAATCCGCGTCTCGCTGATCGCCGTGAGCTAAGCCTCGTCGCCGAGGCCGGTGGAGAACGGCACGGATCGTTCGGGACAGGGTTAGGAGCATTCTCGCATGTTGCACGAGGCGGTCGACTGGATCCTGGCGACGGTCAGTAGCTGGGGGTACGCGGGGATTTTCGTCATGATGGCGATCGAATCCTCTTTCTTTCCGTTTCCAAGCGAGGTCGTGCTGATCCCGGCGGGTTATCTTGCGCATCAGGGCAAGATGGATCTGATCCTGATCCTGCTTGCCTCGGTCGGCGGCTCTCTGGTGGGCGCCTTTTTCAATTACGGGTTCGCGCTTTGGGTTGGGCGTCCCTTCCTGGAGCGTTACGGCAAATATTTTTTCATCCGGCCCGCGCTCCTGCATCAAGCGGATGCCTTCTTTGTCAAGCACGGGGCCATTTCCACCTTTACCGGGCGTCTGATTCCGGGTATCCGGCAATTGATCTCGCTCCCCGCCGGGCTCTGCCGCATGACGATCCCGACCTTCGCCTTCTATACCGGCCTCGGTGTCGGGATCTGGTCCATCGTGCTGATTGCCCTGGGTTACTTTATCGGCGGCAACGAAGCCCTCATCAAGAACAATCTGACCCTCGTGACCCTGGCCGCGCTGATCTTCGTCGGCCTAACACTCGTCGGTTACGTGGTCTGGCAGCGACGACAGGCGGCTTCGTCCTGACCCCGTCGATCATCGAAAGGGATTGGGTTGCGTCCAGGTCAAGACTCTACTCTTGCATCAACGGGGGCCGCCTCCGATGATAACGGCGGTGTTCAAGCCGAGCCTGGGTATAGCCGGTTTGCTGCCCTAGCGCAATCTGGCCGATGACCGCTCGCGTTTCTCGGTCGCCATCGTGGGAATCGTCTTCGTGGCGGTGTTTTTATCGTCATGCAGTGGGGGCTGTTTCTTGGATGTGCCGATAGCACCGCCGCCAGCGTGAGACACACGGGCCGATCCTTGGGTGATGGATAAGGGGCGCAAGGACGGCCAAGCGTTTGAATCAGAGAACCCGGATCGTGATGCCGAATTGCTCGATCGCCTTATCCGGCAGATCCCATGGCCGGCGTAAATGTAGGCGGATTTCCTGGTTTCCCCGCGCCAGTGCGACGAAGCGCAGCAAACGCATTCCACCGCGCCCCATTGCCATTCCGGCAGACTCGATGTAGTTCGACTCCTTTAGAGTCAACACGGAGCCTTCGCCAGACACGATCTCCCAGCTATAGCCGGTGGCGAGGTTTTCCTCGATGCGAATGACGATTACGTCGCCCGGCTGGGCGTCGACCGTTTTCCACCGGTCGCTTTGTGTGACGGCAATCTCCGACATGGATCCCTTCCTGATGGCGCGCCAACCTGCTTCTTGCGGGGCCAGCGCGCCGTTATGGTACCGCCGTCCCGGCAGTCGCGCCGGAGCGGCAGGTGGTTCCGTTATGCGGAACCGTTGGAGCGAGCGATGGTGATGTGCTGGTCCGGAAGCGCGCCAGCCGCCGCTACTATCGTTGCGTCGTCTTCCGACATCATGCCAAACAGTCCTTCTGCAGCGACCTGCACGGTCTTCAGCTTGCCGCCCATCGAACATGGCACTGCCGTGACCGTTAGCGTGCCGGAGTCGAAGCCGATGGTGTAGCCACTCAGCCAGATCTTCCAGTAGAACGTATAGGTTCCGGCAGGCAGTTTAGCCGCATACGCACTGTGGACCTGGACGTGCTGATCGGCGGCTTGGAAGGTTCCCTTGCGCAACGATGCTGTGAACATCACGTTGGTCGCATCGCCCGTGTACAGGCCGGTCGTGAAGGATTGAGGCGCCGTTCCATTGGCGATAAAGGCCGAAGAATCCGCCACGACTGAGACATACATTTCCCGCGTCAGCGTGAACGTTACCGAAGCTACGTTGGAGTTGGCGGAGAACTGTTTTTTGGTGTCGCCCCAGTAGAATTCGTCGTAGGCCATCAGACTCGGTCCGTCCTTGCACACTGGCACCTGT
Source organism: Thiocystis violascens DSM 198 (assembly GCF_000227745.2). Lineage (NCBI taxonomy): Bacteria > Pseudomonadati > Pseudomonadota > Gammaproteobacteria > Chromatiales > Chromatiaceae > Thiocystis > Thiocystis violascens. The sequence continues at coordinate 4,047,022 of NC_018012.1, forward strand.
GACGGTTTAGCCTTAACCCATGTGGCGGCGTAGCCGATCTTGTTGCAGCCATAGGCGATCCACATATATCCAGATTCGCCCCAGCCGATACCCCAAGAGTTCTTGATTCGCCACGCCTGCTTGCTGTCATCCCAACCGATCAGCGTGATCGCATGGTTGATGTTAGCCGTAGAACTCTCGTTGAAGACCCCGCTCTTGTAGGCTTGAAAAGCCGGTGTCACGGCGACGGCGATGCCTAGCGGACCATAGTCGCATAGCGCCTTCTTCAACTCGGCAACCGACGGGATTTGCACCTGGCTATTGACGTATCCCCAGACTGCGGCTTTGAAGGGACGCGCGACGCTGGCGTTGCAAGCACCCTTCACCGCCGTGTAAGGATAGTTCTCCTCTTCCGCCGATCCGGTATTGATGAGATAGTCGTAGGCCCACCAGCCGCCGCCGCAGTCGCCGGCGTCGCTGCAATCGAGAGTGTCCTGCTCCGACGAGTTGATCAGCGCGTTGTTCAGGATAGCGTAGCTTCCTTCGAAAGCCCCGTGCGTGCCGAACGCCCAGCAGCTACCGCAGTTGCCTTGGTCCTTGACCGGAGTGACCGCGCCGTAGTCGGCCCAGTTGAACTTCGTCGCGCTGGCCACGCACGCCCCGAGCGCCGCCTGCCCCGGTTCATCGAGGGTCTTTGCAACGGCATCTTGCAGTTGTGCCTTCTCCAGCCAGTCCCCGGGCGGTTTCATTCCGGTGATCTGCTCAGGCTTAAAGTCCATTGCCGTGGTGTAGCCCACGTCGAATGTCCATTGCTTCGCCACCGCTTCCTGGCGCAGTGCAGCGAGAGCCGACCGGATATCGTCAGAGGCGCTCAACTCTCTTTTTCTATAGTCGAGGGAAGGCGTGATCGAGTTGCTCATTTGTCGCTCCCTGTTTATAAAAAGCCTTTACGGAATCCGGTGCGCTTCGCCGAAGCGCACCGGCTGCATGGGCACTCACGCCGATGGCGGGGTTTCCTCCGGCGGAACCATGACTTGTGTTACGTGTTCGACGATGCCGACTTCAGCAGGGGAAAACTCTGGGGCATTCAATGCCTCGTCGTGTCCAACATCGCTGACAGCGACGGTTCCTTCGTCATCAGTACCGACCGTCGGCGGCTCCAGATTCGGTTCCACCAATTCGCCCGTCTCGAGAACGCCCGACTCGGTCACTGGGGGCTGCATGCCAGGTGCGATTACGCTCCCGATGCTTTCTGCAGCCGATACGTCCCTTGGCGGTTGCAAAGTTGATTTAGTCACGTCTTGACCTCCCAGTGTTTACCAGACATACAGCGTCTTGATCGTGCCGTTTTCCTCTTCCAAATTGACATTGCGGTTTTCCGATCGGGCGTGGGAGAGCATGATGGTCATTGCCTCCGATTGACAGTCGTGATCCCCCCACAGAAGCTTCCACCCCAAGCCGACAACGTGAATCCATGAGTTGCGGTTTTGAGGACCATAGGAATAGAGGCCGTCGATCTTCTTGTCATACAGCCATGCCATGATTCTGTCCTCCTAAGCGTAAATGGTCTTGACGCGGCCATCATCTTCCAGGAAGGTCACAGGATGATTCTTGGCTTTTGCAGATACCAATTGCGATAGCTGACTCACGACCTGAGTGTCGTGATCTGGCCACAGCCGCTTCCAACCCAGGGCAATCGCATCAAGCGCTGCTAACATTAGCGGGTACCGATGTATCAGCGTCGCCCTTCCTCTGAGGCGACTCGAAGAGCAATTTCGACAGGTAGGACTCGTCCCAACCGGCTTTCAAGCGTTTGTTCTGGATGCCGAGCTTGGTGCCGTCATTCTTGAGGCGCGAGAGGGCGAGGTGACGCAGGACGGCAAGATTCTCGCGCGCCACCGGATCGCGGACACGGCACTCATCCTCACGAAAGGCGATATCGAGATTCCAATGCAACCCGTTTTCGATGCCCCAGTGACCGCGTACTGCGTGGGCAAAGCGCGCGGCGCTGGTGCCGATGCTGCCAATGAAATAGCGGGTCTCGACCGAGACCTTGCCGGCGACCTCACGGCGCGATTCAACCATGCCGATCATGTTCATTGCCTCCCACGAGGCGCTGTGCGGCACGCCGGAAAGATCGCCCAAGGTTTGGTAGCGACGGGTTTCGAGACGACCATGCCCTCGCTCGACGGTTTCGAGGAATGCCGAATCGACACCGGCGTAGCCTCTGGCGTCGGCGTCGATGAACGCCTCCTCGACCTCGGCGGCCAGCGTTTCCTGGTTGCCTTTGAGCGCGAGCACATAGTCCCCTCCCTGGTGGATGATCTGCGCGGCAATCTTGGTCTGGCAGCCCATGGCGTCGATGGTGACGATGCAGCCCTCCAGCTTCAGCCACTCCAGCAGACGTGGAATGGCCGTGATCTCATTGGATTTGGCGTCGGTGGCGACCTGTCCGAGCACCACCCGATTGGCCGTCGCCCAGGCACTGACCAGGTGCAACGCCGCCAAGCCCTTGCCGCGGCTGTGGGAGCGGCGCAGGGTCTTGCCATCGACGGCAATGATCTCTTCGGGGATCAGTTCGGCCACCGACGCGCTCCATTGGCGAAAGCAGGCGGCAAACTGTGCGGGATCGATGAGCGCAAACACCCGCCCGAAGGTGTCGTGCGACGGAATGCCCGCGGGCAGTTTCAGAAACGTGCGCAGCCACGCCTCCTTGGCCTGTCCGAACGTCTCGACACCCACCCAACCGTCGGCGCCACTGAAGGACGCCGCGATGGTGATCACGATCATCTCACTTAAGAGGTGCCGTCGTTGGATCGCGCTGCGCGGCTCGTCCAGCGGGGCAAAATGGTGCGCAATCGATCGCTCCACACTCAAGTCGCACATCGGCGAGATCTCCCCAAGATTCTAAAGACTCAAATCATTGGGGCCGCAGTACGGATTGTCTAACAGTATGCGCTAATGCGTTGATGCGATTGCCCTGACAACGTACCCAAGCCACGAATAACACCCTTTCGAAATCGCGGTCTGTCCGACACAGTTGTCGCCGTTGGTCAAGCAGGCGAAGGTGTAAACGTGGAGTTGTTTGGTCAGGTCTTCACAATTCGACTGCGTGATGACCGCCGTGACTTCGCCATTCTTTTCTCCGTAGAAGGCCGTGCAACTTCCGTGATCCAAGGCGACAACGAGCTTTTTGGTCTGTATCGGGTTCGAGGACAGCCAAAGGTTTACATTCTCCGGACTGGCCTGTTCGTCACTCAGGTCGGTTACGGAGAAGCCTTTGCTCTCTAGATGGGATTTCAGGCCATCGCCAATGGCGTGCGTTCCAATGGTTGCCGCATCGGCCTTGTTTCGGATAATGAGGATGTCAACGGCCATCTCACACCTCCTGTAGCCAGTCGTCAAGATCTCGAACAATCGCTAGTAGATCTTCATCGACTATGGCGACCCCGGTTTCTTTTTCTTGCTTGAGCTCCTTGTAGACAGTATTAAGAGTGATTTTCCGCTGAGTCGTTATATTCATGAACGGCTCTGCGGCTCCCTCTGGATGATCTTTCACCCATTGTTCCAGTTTAACCAAATCGACCATAGTATGATCTCCTCTGAGTGCAAGGGACTAGGGTCAAAGGGTTGGAGGTCAGGTCTTCATCGCGTGATTGCGTGGCGCCAATGACCTCATGGCTTCGCTCTTTTATTATCTGCCGATCCGGGTAGACGGCAAGTTTCCCGAGCGAGCATGGCAAAGATTAAGGCAATGATGCGGCCGCAGGTATACTGCTACCGGTATACGGCGCTGTCCCCGAAACATGGGGCAGCGCAGGCGCGGATCTGTACTAGACTGGAATTGAATCCGTTACACCATTATCAAAACGTCATGCTTGGTCGGTTCTGTTCATTGATGTGTCCATCCGTCACGATGCAATCCCCAGGGCAATCGCATCAACGCATTAGCGCATACTGTTAGACAATCCGTACTGCGGCCCCAATGATTTGAGTCTTTAGAATCTTGGGGAGATCTCGCCGATGTGCGACTTGAGTGTGGAGCGATCGATTGCGCACCATTTTGCCCCGCTGGACGAGCCGCGCAGCGCGATCCAACGACGGCACCTCTTAAGTGAGATGATCGTGATCACCATCGCGGCGTCCTTCAGTGGCGCCGACGGTTGGGTGGGTGTCGAGACGTTCGGACAGGCCAAGGAGGCGTGGCTGCGCACGTTTCTGAAACTGCCCGCGGGCATTCCGTCGCACGACACCTTCGGGCGGGTGTTTGCGCTCATCGATCCCGCACAGTTTGCCGCCTGCTTTCGCCAATGGAGCGCGTCGGTGGCCGAACTGATCCCCGAAGAGATCATTGCCGTCGATGGCAAGACCCTGCGCCGCTCCCACAGCCGCGGCAAGGGCTTGGCGGCGTTGCACCTGGTCAGTGCCTGGGCGACGGCCAATCGGGTGGTGCTCGGACAGGTCGCCACCGACGCCAAATCCAATGAGATCACGGCCATTCCACGTCTGCTGGAGTGGCTGAAGCTGGAGGGCTGCATCGTCACCATCGACGCCATGGGCTGCCAGACCAAGATTGCCGCGCAGATCATCCACCAGGGAGGGGACTATGTGCTCGCGCTCAAAGGCAACCAGGAAACGCTGGCCGCCGAGGTCGAGGAGGCGTTCATCGACGCCGACGCCAGAGGCTACGCCGGTGTCGATTCGGCATTCCTCGAAACCGTCGAGCGAGGGCATGGTCGTCTCGAAACCCGTCGCTACCAAACCTTGGGCGATCTTTCCGGCGTGCCGCACAGCGCCTCGTGGGAGGCAATGAACATGATCGGCATGGTTGAATCGCGCCGTGAGGTCGCCGGCAAGGTCTCGGTCGAGACCCGCTATTTCATTGGCAGCATCGGCACCAGCGCCGCGCGCTTTGCCCACGCAGTACGCGGTCACTGGGGCATCGAAAACGGGTTGCATTGGAATCTCGATATCGCCTTTCGTGAGGATGAGTGCCGTGTCCGCGATCCGGTGGCGCGCGAGAATCTTGCCGTCCTGCGTCACCTCGCCCTCTCGCGCCTCAAGAATGACGGCACCAAGCTCGGCATCCAGAACAAACGCTTGAAAGCCGGTTGGGACGAGTCCTACCTGTCGAAATTGCTCTTCGAGTCGCCTCAGAGGAAGGGCGACGCTGATACATCGGTACCCGCTAATGTTAGCAGCGCTTGATGCGATTGCCCTGATGCAATCCCGCGAACAGCTCAGATCAAGCCCTCTTCCATCGCCTTGCGAACGACTTCGCTTGCGGAATGCAGCCCGAGCTTCTGCATGAGCCGCTTGCGGTAGGTCTCAACGGTGCCAGGACTGATGCGGAGCGCGCGTGCGATCTCTTTGCTGCTCAATCCATGGGATATGAGCTTGACCACTTCTCGTTCCCTGGCGGAAAGCGGGGTGGGCTCCCGCCCGTTGCGTCGAAGCGCACGCAATTTCGCCTGTACGGCAGCACTCATGAAGGTTCCGCCAGCGGCGACGATACGCACAGCCAGGAGCAGTTCCTCGAATGCGCTGTCTTTGAGGACATAGCCCGCCACGCCAGCGCGCTCGGCATCAAGCGCGATGAAAGGGTTTTCGTACATGGTCAATAGCACGACCTGGGTGCCGATCGCCGCGGATTCGATCCGAGCGGCGAGTTCAATGCCGGTGGCTCCAGGCATGGAAAGGTCCAGGATGGCGACCTCGGGTTTATAGGTTTCGATCAACCGCCAGGCGTTCTCACCGTCGGTCGCCTGGCCGACCAGGGCGATGTCAGGCACATCACGAAACAGTGCGGCAAGCCCCTGGAGGACAATGGGGTGATCGTCGGCGAGGATGACGCTTAAGGACATTGGCACCGTCCGTCGGACACCGGGAAGCAAATCCGCACCAGTGTTCCCCGCCCAATTCGGCTGCGAACATCGGCCCGGCCCCGCAGGGCGGCGGCCCGATCGCGGATAATGCTCAATCCAAGCCCGCTTCCGCGCGCGCCCGTTCCGAGGGACTTGATGCCAACTCCGTTGTCGACGACGGCAAGGGTGAATCGATCGCGTGGGCGGACGCGAAGATGCACTTCGATCCGGCTGGCATGCGCGTGACGCAGGGCGTTGCTCAATGCCTCACGGAAAGCGAGGAAGCATTGCACTCTGGTCTGCTGGTCCAGGACGCAATCAGTCCCGTCGGCATGGAAGTGGATGGCGGTGTCGGTGCGTTCGGCGGACTCGCTGCAATGGTGCCGCACGGCATCGGGAAGGGGCAGCCAATCCAGGAACGATGGATGCAGCTCGCTATTGACGGCGCGCAGATCGCGCAACGCCTCATCGGACTCGGCGACCAGCCGGTCTAACTGCCCCTTGATGATTGGCTGGATGTCTTCCGCGTTCGCCCGGATCTGCTTGAGATCCATGTTCAGAGCCTGAAGCGTTTGACCGATACCGTCATGTAGAGTCATGGCGAGTCGGCTTTGAACCTCGCGCTCGGTCTCCTCGCGCAGTCGTTGGATCGCCCGAACCGTGGCGGCACGCTCGCGCAGGGTTCGGATGCCGAATGCGAGGTCTTGGGCAAGCTCGGCGAGCAATGCCGACTCAAATCCATCGAACGCATCCGATCGATCGGATAATACGCTAAGGTAGCCGAAGTACACTCCTTCTGCGGAGAGCGGCAAAATGATCGCCGAGCGGTAGCCTAGCCGCAGGTCCGGGGCCGCCTCCGACCAGGACGCCTGGCTGTCGCCATGGGTTGATGGATGGGGCAGCACGACTGGCGCGCAGGTCTCGCGGACGCGCTGCCAGACACGCTTGCGCTCACCGGATTCGTCCGGGCCGCGAAGCGTGGCGGCGACAGCGGATCCGGATCCTCCGGCACAGGCGACGAGTCGGATCCGAGCGCTGTCCCGGCCGCCCGCGTAGCCGACCCAGACGAATCCGTAGCCGCCCGATTCGGCCAACTCGACACAGAAGGTGTCGAGAAGCGCCCGCTCATCGAGCGCGCGCGCAATGCGGCGGTTGCAGCGCGCAAGGACATTTTGGACGCGAATCCTGTGCTGGAAATCAGCCGCGGCTTGTCTGCTCCGCCGAGCAAGCTTGCACGTAAGCCCGCGCAGGTGTTCGGTTTCAACTTGCGCGTTCGGACAATGGGCGAGACAGCAGGCGGGATGGCTCTTGAGTTGGGAGAGTTCAGGTGACGCGCGCGGGCTTGGGGGGGGGCTGGCCGGAAAACGCCTCGGCCAACTTGTGGCTGTCCCTCAGCGGCAAAAGCTTGAGGTGGGGGAGCCGGTCAATGCGGGCTTCGCAGTCGGCGCCGATCATGGAAAAATCCGCCAGATCGATCACGATTGGTCGACCGTCGGGGTCAATCGCGTAAAGACAAATCGGAATCTCGTCGAAATAGGCTCCGGGGCCGTTGCGATCCATGACGATGCCTCTATAAATAGCGAGGTCTTCGGAGTGGTCTCGAGCAACCGGCTCGAAGCCTCGCACGATACGCGGGATTGTCGCTTAGGATGAAAGACCGGGACTCGAAGGATGCATGTGCTCGAAATCATTCGGTGCGCCGCCGGTTCCGCTGAACCGCGCTGACAAGTTTTGCCCCGGACGATACCGTTGATTTAGTTTAGCAGCCTGTCGAACTTGAGTGTTCGGCGCTCGGCCAGCGGTTGGGGACATCCGTGCGATAAGGGTCGCGTCGGGCCTCGGAGCCGGCGGGTTCTCGGCTTGGGCATTGTCACACGGCGCGAAGCCGCCACCGGCAACGGACATGATTCGGCGCATCTGTTAGACCGGGGCGGTGGCGGCTGGCAGTCGCGCGAATCCCTTCGGCTTCGCTCCCTGTGCCGAGCGGCCTGCCCCGAGCGGAATCGAAGTGAGCCGAAGCAGGGCAAGGACTGGTTCCGTCCAGGCTGACGGTGCGAAGCGAGGGCGTTTTTCGCCCCGTCGCGGCCACTTGTGCACATCGAACGCAGGCTGATATCCGTGGCGGAATGCGGTTGAAGGCTTCCTCTCTATCCTCGGAGCGGTTCTGTAAGCCCTTGTTTTTGATTTTTTAAATAACGGGTTAAAATAAATCGTTGGTTATGTAAGCCGTTGAAATGAAGAACCTGCCGCGCTTGTCCGACAATCGCCCACAGACTTATCCACAGAATTGCTGGCCGGCTGCGTCAGCGTTGGCTAAATCGTCGCGCGACCCGGTCTTTACGTGTCTTTGATCCATGCCGTTGCCTATAAGGTGTTCTCATGCCACACGCACTGATGACGACTCCCTTCGGTTTAATCGGTCTCCGCTGGAGCGCCGACGCCTTGACCGGGGTTGACCTGGATCCGCTCCTCTCGCGGCGCGACGACGCAACCGCCACACCCGGATCGTGCCTGGATCTTGCGGGCCGCGAACGCTCGGAGGACAGCATGGCGCAAGAGGCCAGCGGCGAAGACATGCGCGCGACGATCATGCGTCAATTGACGGATTATTTCGGTCGCCGGGGAGTCGGCTTCGACCTGCCGCTCGCGCTTGCCGGAACCCTATTCCAGCACCGTGTCTGGGCGTTGCTGCGTGCCATCCCGGCTGGCGAGACCCGAACCTATGGCGAAATCGCCCGCGCGCTTGGCACCGCCGCCCGCGCGGTGGGCCAGGCTTGTCGCGCGAACCCCTGTCCCATCGTCGTACCCTGTCACCGCGTGGTCGCGGCGCGGGGATTGGGTGGATTCGCGGGCGACACCAGCGGACGTCGGCTCGCCATCAAGCGCTGGTTACTGCATCATGAGGGCGTGGCGGAGTGCGCATCCTGAATGCAGAGACGAATGAATTTGCCCCGACGGCGATGCCGCGCGACATTCGCGTTGAGCGCATCGATCCGAGCCCTGGAACAGTGGCGGGGCGGCGATCGTCCCACACGGATACAATTTGTGGTACGCCCTGCGCCCTGGCTTCACAATTGCTGACCACTGACCACTGACCACTGACCACTGACCACTGACCACTGACCACTGACCACTGACCACTGACCACTGACCACTGACCACTGACCACTGACCACTGACCACTGCCAATCATGATCCAGGACGAGCGGACAGTCATCGAGGGTTTCGCGGACGCGCTCTGGATCGAGCGGGGCCTGAGCGCGAACACGCTCGCGGCCTATCAGTCCGATCTGCGCGCCTTCGCTAACTGGATCGCGGCAGAACGCGGCCATGGCCTGGCCGCCGCCGCCCGCTCGGATCTGCTGGACTATCTGGCGCTGCTCTCCCAGCAGGGACGCAAACCCCGCTCGACGGCGCGCCTGGTCTCCTGTCTGCGACAGTTCTATCAATATCTTCTGCGCCTGGGTCTGATCCGCGAAGATCCGAGCGCCCGCGTGGAGGCGCCGAAACTGGGCCGCCCGCTGCCCAAGAGTCTGAGCGAGTCCGAGGTCGAGGCGCTGCTGGGCGCACCGGATACGCAGGATACCCGCGGGCATCGTGATCGCACCATGCTGGAGGTGCTCTACGCCAGCGGATTGCGCGTCACCGAGTTGGTCACCCTGACGCCAAGTCAGGTCAGTCTGACGCAGGGCGTCGTGCGCATCGTCGGCAAGGGCGGCAAGGAGCGCTTGGTGCCCTTGGGCGAGGATGCTTGCGAGTGGCTGAAAGACTATGCGCGGGGACCGCGCCTGGATCTGCTCGGGGGGCGTGTCAGCGAGTATCTGTTTCCGACCTCCCGCAGCGACTGCATGACGCGCCAGGCGTTCTGGCTTCTGATCAAGCGTTACGCGATCCTCGCCGGTGTGGTCAAACCGCTGTCTCCGCATACCCTGCGCCATGCCTTCGCCACCCATCTGCTCAATCATGGCGCCGATCTGCGGGTCGTGCAGATGCTGCTCGGTCATAGCGACCTTTCAACCACGCAGATCTATACCCATGTGGCACGGGAGCGGCTCAAGCAGTTGCATGCGCGCCATCATCCCCGAGGTTGAGCCGCCATTCTCATGTTGACGTAGGAGCCCGCTTGCGGGCGACGGGTGGACAGGGTCACAAAGGTCACGTCGCCCGCAAGCGGGCTCCTACGAGGGCGGGCGACGCCAAACTGAGACTTGCTGGGGGCCGAGGCGAAAATTCCAGGCCGAGCGGCGATATTTGGTATCTTTAGTCCCAGTTAAACCGCGCCCAGAGTGATCTTCATGCCATCATTCGATGTCGTTTCAGAAATCGATCTTCAGGAAGTCCGTAACGCCGTCGATCAGGCCAATCGCGAGATTGGAACCCGGTTCGATTTCAAGGGCGTCGACGCCAGTTTCACGCTGACGGACGGCAAGATTCTGATGACCGGAGAGCAGGAATTTCACCTTCAGCAGATGATGGATATCCTGCGTCAGAAGCTGGTCAAACGAAAAATCGATCTCGCCTGCCTGGATCCCGCGGAGCCGGTGTCCACCCTGAATGCCGCCCGTCAGGAGGTCGCGCTCAAGCAGGGGGTCGACACCGACACCGCCAAACGCATGGTGAAGGCCATCAAATCAGGCAAGCTCAAGGTTCAGGCGCAGATTCAGGGCGACCAGGTGCGTGTCACCGGGAAGAAACGCGACGATCTTCAGGAGGCCATTGCGCATCTGCGCGAGGAAGACTGGGGCTTGCCCGTACAGTTCACCAACTTCAGAGATTAGAGATCCCATCGCCATGAGAAGATTCCGTGATTTTGCCTTTGCCGTGGCGTCCCTGACGCTCGCCACTGGCGCCCTTGCCGCCTCGCCCGAGCAGACCATTCGCGACACCCTGGAAAAGACCGTGCCCGGAATCAAGATCAGCCATATCGAACCGGCTCCGATCAAGGGTCTGTATGAGGTCATGGTGGGCACCGATTTGATGTACGTGACCGGCGATGGGCGTTATTTCGTCAATGGCCATATCGTCGACCTCAAGACCCGCGAGGATCTGACCGAGCCGCGCCTGGCCGAGGCGCGCAAGCTTCTGATCGATGGGATTGGCGAGAGTCAGATGGTGACCTTCGGCGCGGCGGACGCCAAGCACACCATCACCGTCTTTACCGACATCGAGTGCGGGTATTGCCGCAAGCTGCACAGTCAGATCGATGCCTATGGCAAGGAAGGCATCCGTGTCCGCTATCTGTTCTTCCCGCGCGCCGGCAAGGGCAGCCCGGCTTACGACGAGGCGGTTTCCGTCTGGTGCGCTGGCGACGATGCCGCGCGCCGTCAGGCCATGACCGATGCCAAGGCCGGGAAAACGATCGAGGCCAAGACCTGCGATAATCCGATCGACGCGCACATGGCGCTGGGCGCCGATCTCGGGTTGCGCGGCACGCCCGCCATTCTGACCGAGAAAGGCGATCTGATCCCCGGCTACGTGGAGCCCAAACGACTCGCGGCCGAACTCAATGGCGGGGCGGGGAGTTGATCGCGCCAGCCCGGATCGATCGGATTCGCCGTTAGCCATTGATCTGCATGGCACGTTCGCCGATCTCCGCCTTTCGCCTCGCCTTCGCCTGGCGTACCGACCAGGGGCGCGTGCGCAAACGAAACGAGGACGCGGTTCTGGTCGACTCCGCATGGGGTCTGGTTGTCGTCGCCGATGGGGTCGGCGGTGCCCGTGCCGGTGACGTGGCCAGTCGTCTGGCGACCGAGACCATCGCTGATCGCTTCCGCCGCCAGGCCATGCCGCGCGACGATGCGGAAAAGGCGCTTCTGTTCGTCGAGGCAGCGGTCGCTGAGGCCAATATCACGATCTGGAGGCACGCAAAGGGAGAGCGCGATCTGGCCGGAATGGGTACCACCGTGGTCGTCGGTTCCATTGGCTGGGATTGGCTGGTGCTTGCCCATGTCGGCGATTCGCGCATCTATCGGTTGCGCGAAGGGTACTTCGAGCAGCTCTCGCGCGACCATTCGTTTATCCAGGAGGTCGTCGACCAAGGGTTTTTCGCGTCGCGCGAGGATGCCAAGCGCTATGGCATCGGCGAAAATATCCTGACGCGCGCCCTGGGCTCCTCCCCCGTCGTGGAGATTGCCTCCGATGTCGTCGAACTGAACGCGGGCGACCTCTTTCTCTTCTGTACCGATGGCTTGACCGGCATGATTTCGGACGACTGGATGCGTCAAATCCTGATGTCCGTGAAGGAAAACTCGCTCGATTCGGCTGCCGACGCACTGATCCGCATCGCCAATGAACGCGGCGGTAACGACAACATCACCCTGGCACTGATCCAGGTGGGCGAACGGTTGCCGACGGAATAGAGTTGTCAGTTGTCCGCTTTTCGAATCGGTGTGCTGGGATTCGTACCTGCCGTTGCCATTTGGGACGTTCTTCTGCCAGTGTCTTGACACGTTGCAGGCCCGATGTCCGCCACCATCTTCGATCTTTGCATCAACCGCCACGTCGGAGGGCAAGATGATCTCGCGCTCCTTGTTCCGCTACACCACCATCTGCCTGACGGCCCTGCTCCTCGGCGCCTGTCACACGCTCGTCCGCGAGTCCGTTCCGGGGGAGTGGGTGGAGATCCCGTCAGGGAGCGCGCTGCGGCTGCATCAGCCGATCCAGATCCCCCCCGGACGCACCCGCGCCTACCTCGCCGCGGGCCGCGCGACAACCACGGGCACGAGCTGCGTGATCGAGGTCAGACGCCTCGATCCAGACCAGCGCCAGACGATTCAGGCTGGGCGGTACGGGATCACGCGCGTCCAGGATTACATGGCCCTGGTGTCCAGCGTGGATCGCCCTTCCGGTGCGGACGGCCAGGTCCGGTTCCAGTTGGCAAGCCAGGGCGACAGCGGGGGCTCGCAGATGGTCCGGTTCGGCTATCACTTCTGGCTCGACGCGCGCCAGGATCCTAACCTGATGCGCCTGACCTGTCTTGGGCGCCACGACGCCCCCGCCTCCACGCGCCCGCCAACCCTGGTCGAAATCCAGGCGGTGTTAGGCGATCTAGCGACACTTGAGCTGGCTGGTGCGGCGGCGATGCCGGGATCCTGACCGCCGCTTCAGTGACGTTTTAGGTGATTTTCGCGAAAGACTTTACCGATTTTCCGTTCGTCCTGAGTCCTGAGTCCTTTGGCTTCGCTCAGGACAGGCTTGTCGAAGGGTCGAAGCCTGTCATGAGCTTGTCGAATGGGATGACCGGAAAATCGCGCTCCGAGGCCGACATTGCATCCGTTCATGGTTCGACCCTTCGACGGGCTCAGGACTCACCACGAACGGATGCAATGTCACCACGCAAGTGGTATGCGCTTTTCCGGAAATCGCCTTATCTGCTGGGCTGGGCTGGGCTGGCCTGAATGCAGCGTGTCGTTCCTTTGCAGGGCGCGCTGACGCTGGTAGGGAGGTGAATCTGTCCAATTCAGCGATGAAGAACAGCGTCGTCGATTTCACGCCGTGACGTTGAGTTGTGTGCCGACGTTCGCGGGTAAGCCCTGGGTTGGACTGGGGATGCTTTGGATAAGCTGGGTGGCGGATTGCTCCTGGATATCGATCGCTTTTTTCAGCACCGCGACGTTGACGGCGCCTTCCAGTTTGCTTTGTGACAGGGATGTCGCGAGCGTGGCGAGTCCGGTCGTCGAGGAGGGAATCTCCATGGTAGAACCTCTTTGGGTTATGAGGAGAGAGCGGAATGCTTGGATGAGGAACAGCAGGCACCGTCAGCCAGCACCTCACCTGAACCTTCACAAGATAACGGCCTATTAGCGCCAAGCTGGAGGCTCACACACGAATCATTGAAGCGCAGAGTTGGCACTTCACCGCCGCCCATACAGGCATAGGTTTCTCACCAGAAGACGGTTTTGGAGAACGGACACCAATTGACCATGCGGTAAGCGGTCACTTGTGCCCATTCTGGAAAGGTGACTTGCACACGCACGTCACGCCAGCCGTTTTCTGTCTTGGCTCTGCCTTCAAAGACCCGAGTGGTATCGGGGCCAAAGCGGGCTGGATCGAGTCCAGCATACTGACCCGTCCTTGCCGCCGTGATCTGCACTTCGTTGATCCCTGGCCAAATCGTTTCAACTGCGCGTCCGAGCGCTTTGCTCCACATGGGTACAACATGCACAGGACGTTTAAGGTAATTTACGGGAATGACTTTACCGATTTCCGTTCGTCCTGAGCTTGTCGAAGGACGGGCGGAAATCGCGCTCCGAGGCTGACATTGCATCCGTTCATGGTTCGACCCTTCGGCTTCGCTCAGGACTCACCACGAACGGATGCAATGTCACCACGAAAGTGGGTATGCGCTTTTCCGGAAGTCGCCTAAGAACATCGAGACCTCGCGCTTGGCAGTACCTCACGGCCAGTAGAATGCCTTCAGCGGTCATATCGACATCGAACGTGATCGCCGGACGTAGGGGCGGGTTTCAAACCCGCCCCTACGCGAAGGTCATGCCTGGATATCAGGTGCGAAGCCTAAAGCATTGGGAAAGATGCTCTCGCTGAGGACTTTCCAGGTGTTGAGATCCAGTCCGCGTTCGGACAGGCTGGTGTCTGAGATGGCCAGCCTTAGATCCGGTGCAGGCGTGGATGCGGCTGGCTTGAGTTGGGTCGCTCGGGGCTTGGTAGCCATAAGTGCTCCATGAAAGCGGTGCACAGATAGCCGCAGGGGCTATCAGCGCCCCTTTGAAAGGTGGCTGGAGATCAGAAATGCAGATCGTTGCGCGTGGTCAGATGACCATCGAAGAATTCTGCGATATCGCAAGGACGACTCCCAAGAAAGCGTGAGATCGTGCCTAGCGCCTAGCGCCTTGCGGTGACAGTGGTTCAGCGTGTTGTCGAGACGACAGCGCATGTGCTCGCAGGCATAGAACATGCGGTTCGCGGCGATTGTTGCGGTGGTTTGCAGGATGGCGTTCAGTTCTGCGCGGTTGGCGATCATGTTCATGGCTGGCTCCGTTCGGTGATGTGAGAAACAACACCTGGAGCGAAGCCCCTTCTTCTTGGCGTATGGCGAGGGCATGAGCACATGTAGGACTCACGCCTCGCCGGTTTGACGTTTAACCGTCGTCGTCGAAGAAGTCGGGCATGTCAAAGCCAAAGATGGTCATGACGGAAGAGAAGAGGATGAAGTCAATGCGGAAAGCGATCCGCAGTTTGGCCGGTTCCATAAGAGTGCTCCGTTGATGCCAGAACAGACAGCCTGTACTGGTCACACAGGCCGAAAACCCATCTTCAGGGTATTTCCCCTTGCTCGGAGGCAGGGATTGCGCGAGGATCAAACGTGGCAGAGAGAATTGACGATCTGATTCGCGAAAAGGGGAAAACCGGGGTTCCATAAGGGGCTGATTGTAGCTTTGGAATCCGAAGTGGGGTAGCGATCAGTTCCCGGTATGAAGGGGATTGAGCTTAATCAACTATCTGTTTTTCAAAAAAATCCAGCAAAAAATTTCAGGGTTTTTGGGGCTGCGATAGTTGGATGCTGACTCTGTTCAGCGTGTGCGTGACAAGATGGATGGGATCGATCTCTGAGGGTAGTGGCTTTAGTCCATGCTGCGTGAGCTAATGTCGAGGATTGATGCGTTTCCATCTGCGACGAAAATCGCCGCCAGCATTCTGTGTGGCAGGTATCTGCCTGACGACAAATACAGATTGGCGACCCACCAGCAATTCCCGGCGAACGTCGCATAAGTCAATGATTTAGAAAGAATCGCACCTTTGGCAGCAACAACATTTGCAAAACAGCAACTTATCTTATCAATAGGTTAGCGTTCGCGTGGAATTGCTGGCATCCTACGCGCGCTTTTCCGCTTTTCCGCTTTTCCGCTTTTCCGCTTTTCCGCTTTTCCGCTTTTCCGCTTTTCCGCTTTTCAGAAGCGCAACCCTTTAGAGAAAATAGTCAGAGAAACACGATGAAGCAACTGAAACGAATTATCAGTGCGAGCTTTGTGCTTACTGTTATCTTGACAGATATAGCAATGGCTGGAAAGGAATTGTTTGTTACCATTGATTGCAATGACAAATACTGCACGGCTAAATTATGGGAGCGAGGCTGGCTTTCAAACACTATTCAGCAAACAGAGACGCTTAAACGTAAGTCCGATGGTTCTTTCGTAGGAACTGGGAAAGGAGGCGTCACACTCAGATTTTCCCCCAACAGAGATCCGATGTGGTTCCTCATCAGGGGAAAAGACGGGACACTAAAAATGCCCTTCGGTTGCGCCGCAAGCAAAGACGATGTTGATTACGTTTGCTTGATGGCTGAATATACTGACTAGCCCGGCAGGGTACGCATCGCGTACCTTTTCCGTGCGCCAAACAAAAACGATCTAACCTTATTCGTTAGGCGCACCAAGGCAGAATGGTTGACACCAATATGGAACCGATACCAAGCGAAGTTGATGAAGCCTTCGAGATTCTTCTGGAAGAGATTGAGGAAGTAGTCAACAAACATTTCGACGCCTTGGCGTCAGCGGGTTCGGAACGCAACATCACGGATGCGAAGCAAATCTTAGAGCGTGCCGAAAAACTCTCCGACTACCGTCAAAAAGTCTCGGCTATCCGCAAAGAATGGCGGACGTTACAGATCGTAAGCGTCGAGCCCCCAGCAACGCCAAAACAACCCCAACCTAAGCCGCAGCAACCTACTCCTTCGGGACGGCTAGCCCGAGGCCAACGAACTCCAGAGGAAGCGTTTTATCTCGCAATCCTCGACAGCCTCGTGGAGATGGGTGGGTCGGGTCCAATCGCAGCCGTTATCGACCGTGTTCACGAGAAGATGAAAAGCCGGCTCAAAGAACCGGATCTCCAGCTTTTGAAGTCAACAAATATGCCAAGGTGGCGTAACACAGCGATGTGGGCACGCAACAATCTTAAAGAAGAAAAGCTCATGAAGTCCGACAGCCCTTTTGGCATCTGGGCAATTACCGAGGCCGGAAAGGCATGGGCCAAATTGGAGCACGATAAAAAAGTGTAGCGCAAACCGAAACGGGTGCTAGCGCATTTCAATGTGATACTGCGTCAGAAACGCCAAGACCAGAAATGTCCTACGACGATGACACTTCGCTTTACTCGCTGACGCCAACGGGTTGGGATGCTGACGAATTACACCCGAAAGCCGTGGAAAGATGGAGTCGCCACGTATCCCAAGCTTCCCCGTGGTCACGGGAATACGTAACTTGGACCTGCCTGTGGGCAGATCAAGAAATTCCTCGCTCGCAGCGAGACGGACTACGCGCCGCGCACCGAGATTTTATGGGCACTCCTAGCCGCTGGGGCAACCGTGAAACTACCATCGGGGAACCGCTCTAACAGGTTTGCATGAAAAGAACGCTAACATACGCATCAAAAGCGAGCGCGCGCCACAGGCGTCGTGCTAATTCGATAGGTCGTCAGGGGCACGCGTCGCTTTAGGCTGCACGTTAGGCAACACAACCACAGCATCATGCCCTCAAACTTGCACTTACAACTCGCGGAGATCGCGAACCTCTATGATCGGCTCGTGTCCATCTTGCCGCCTGATAAATGGGAAGACATAGACTCTCTTGCGCCTCCTTTAGGAAAGGAAGTATTTCAAATCACTTACGCCATAGATCGGTTAACAGACCAGGGCAATCGCATCAACGCATTAGCGCATACTGTTAGACAATCCGTACTGCGGCCCCAATGATTTGAGTCTTTAGAATCTTGGGGAGATCTCGCCGATGTGCGACTTGAGTGTGGAGCGATCGATTGCGCACCATTTTGCCCCGCTGGACGAGCCGCGCAGCGCGATCCAACGACGGCACCTCTTAAGTGAGATGATCGTGATCACCATCGCGGCGTCCTTCAGTGGCGCCGACGGTTGGGTGGGTGTCGAGACGTTCGGACAGGCCAAGGAGGCGTGGCTGCGCACGTTTCTGAAACTGCCCGCGGGCATTCCGTCGCACGACACCTTCGGGCGGGTGTTTGCGCTCATCGATCCCGCACAGTTTGCCGCCTGCTTTCGCCAATGGAGCGCGTCGGTGGCCGAACTGATCCCCGAAGAGATCATTGCCGTCGATGGCAAGACCCTGCGCCGCTCCCACAGCCGCGGCAAGGGCTTGGCGGCGTTGCACCTGGTCAGTGCCTGGGCGACGGCCAATCGGGTGGTGCTCGGACAGGTCGCCACCGACGCCAAATCCAATGAGATCACGGCCATTCCACGTCTGCTGGAGTGGCTGAAGCTGGAGGGCTGCATCGTCACCATCGACGCCATGGGCTGCCAGACCAAGATTGCCGCGCAGATCATCCACCAGGGAGGGGACTATGTGCTCGCGCTCAAAGGCAACCAGGAAACGCTGGCCGCCGAGGTCGAGGAGGCGTTCATCGACGCCGACGCCAGAGGCTACGCCGGTGTCGATTCGGCATTCCTCGAAACCGTCGAGCGAGGGCATGGTCGTCTCGAAACCCGTCGCTACCAAACCTTGGGCGATCTTTCCGGCGTGCCGCACAGCGCCTCGTGGGAGGCAATGAACATGATCGGCATGGTTGAATCGCGCCGTGAGGTCGCCGGCAAGGTCTCGGTCGAGACCCGCTATTTCATTGGCAGCATCGGCACCAGCGCCGCGCGCTTTGCCCACGCAGTACGCGGTCACTGGGGCATCGAAAACGGGTTGCATTGGAATCTCGATATCGCCTTTCGTGAGGATGAGTGCCGTGTCCGCGATCCGGTGGCGCGCGAGAATCTTGCCGTCCTGCGTCACCTCGCCCTCTCGCGCCTCAAGAATGACGGCACCAAGCTCGGCATCCAGAACAAACGCTTGAAAGCCGGTTGGGACGAGTCCTACCTGTCGAAATTGCTCTTCGAGTCGCCTCAGAGGAAGGGCGACGCTGATACATCGGTACCCGCTAATGTTAGCAGCGCTTGATGCGATTGCCCTGAAGAGCGGACCCCGTAAACGGCGCGGCGCTCATTCTGAAAAAGTGTGCGAGCGAGGCGGTCGGGTAACTGGCCGTCCTACCGCGATGCTTCCTTAGATGTCGCGTAATCGAAGATCGAAAAATATGAAACCAGTCGTCTATGTCGAATCTTCGGTAATCAGTTACCTCACCTCACGCCCGAGTCGTGACGTTGTGATTGCCGGACGGCAGGCAATTACACTTGACTGGTGGGAAAATGAAAGGGGACGATTTGAACTGAGAATCTCAGCGTTGGTCGAAGAAGAGATTAGCCGTGGTGATACGTCTGCATCAGAACGTCGGCTTATGATGGTCGCAGACATTCCGAACGTATCCGTTTCCGACGATGCTGTGTCGCTTGCTGAAAGCCTGATTAACCAGAAAGCAATCCCGTTAGGAAGCGAAGACGACGCCCTTCATGTCGCTATTGCGGCAACCCAGGGCGCGGATTATTTACTGACGTGGAATTTCAAACATATCAACAACGCTGAGACCAAGAAATCGATTGCTCAGATTGTAGAGTCTGTTGGCTACGTATGCCCTCAGCTATGTTCTCCAGAAGAACTTGGAGGTAGTCATGATTAAAGATCCTATTGTTGAGGAAGTCCGCAAATATCGTGACGAGCATGTCGCTGCTTATGGCCATGATATTAAGCGCATTGCTGCTTCTCTTCGCGAGCGCGAAGCAAAATCCCAAAGGCTCTTGTTGAATCCAGGCCCGAAGTATTTGCTGCGAAAGACTGGAAGCTAACGAATAAAGGTCAGAACGTTCAAATAAGGATCTGAGTTCAGAGCGTTAGAAATCTAAATTGAGGTGCCACATAGCGCCGATTTTCTTGGCGTTTTCAAGTAATACGCGACGCTCATTTGATTACCTTCAACCATTTGAGAAACTGCTGTTCTTGGCGATGTATGCTTGGTGTCTCTTCGTCACCTTCGCAACCCGCCGATCTCCTGGGAGATGCGTTCGTTGTTTGCCTCTGGCAGGTCGAGCCGTTCGTGCAACCCGGTCTCCAACCTACGTGCCTAATCCACCATTTTCTTGAGCCGATACAGATTCTCCAGTGCATCCCTCGGCGTCAGACTGTCGGGGTCGATGCCGCGCAGTACGGCACACAGCGGATGTTCCGGCGTCGGTTCGGGTTTGGCGATGAGCGGAAACAGCGACAGTTGCACCGCCTCCCGCTCGGCGTGGCGCCGGGCGGCCTCTTCCAGTTCACGCAACCGTTCCCGCGCACGCGCGATCACGGGCGCGGGCACGCCAGCGAGCGCCGCGACCGCCAGACCGTAACTCTGATTCGCCGGCCCATCGCGCAAGGCGTGCATGAAGACGATGGAGGTGCCGTGCTCGACCGCGTCCAGATGGACGTTGGCGATGCCGGGGTATTCCTCCGGCAGCGTGGTCAGCTCGAAATAATGGGTCGCGAACAGGCTGTAGGCACCGATCCGGGTCGCGAGTTCCACCCCGCAGGACCAGGCCAGCGAGAGTCCGTCGAAGGTGCTGGTGCCACGCCCGACCTCGTCCATCAGCACCAGACTCTGGTCGGTGGCGTTGTTCAGGATATTGGCCGTCTCCTCCATCTCCACCATGAAGGTCGAGCGCCCTCCGGCCAGGTCGTCGGAGGCGCCGATGCGCGAGAAGATGCGGTCAACCGGGCCGATGGTCGCGGCGCGCGCCGGGACGAAGCTTCCGACATGGGCGAGCAGCACGATCAGCGCGTTCTGGCGCATGTAGGTGGATTTGCCGCCCATGTTGGGGCCGGTGATGACCAGCATCCGCCGCCGGGCGTCCATGCGCAGACCGTTGGCGACGAAGGGAATGTCGATGACGCCCTCGACCACCGGATGACGCCCGTCCTCGATCTCGATCGATGCCGTGTCGGTGAGTTGCGGGCAGTTCCAATTCAGGGACTCGGCGCGCTCGGCCAGATTCGCGATGACATCGAGTGTCGCAATGCCGGCCGCGCTGGTCTGCAAGGGGGGTAACGACTCCGCCAGCCGGCCCAGCAGTTCCTCGTAGAGCGCCTTCTCGCGCGCCAGCGACCGCTCGCGGCTGCTCAAAATCTGGTCCTCGAACCGCTTGAGTTCGGGGGTGATATACCGCTCCGCGTCCTTCAGGGTCTGACGGCGGACATAATCCAGTGGCGCCCGCCCGGCCTGCGCGCGATGGATTTCGATGTAATAGCCGTGGACGCGGTTGTAGCCGACCTTGAGTCCGGGGATGCCGGTGCGTTCGCGTTCGCGGGTCTCCAACTCCAGCAGAAAGCGATCGGCGTTGCTCGACAGGTCGCGCAGTTGATCCAGTTCTTCATCGAAACCGGGGGCGATCACCCCGCCGTCGCGGATCAGCATCGGCGGTTGGGCGAGGATGGCGCGCGTGAGCAGATCGCGGGTGTCGGGATGCTCGCCGATGTCGGCATCCAGACGCGCGAGCAAGGGATCCTCGATGCCGGCCAGCAGGTCGTGCAACGCCGGGAAGATCGCGAGCGAATCGCGCAGCACGGCGAGATCGCGTGGGCGTGCCGTGCCCAGGGCAATGCGCGCGAGGATGCGTTCCAGATCGCCGATGCCCGCCAGCGTCGGGTGCAGGTCGGACAGATTGCCCTCCGCGATCAGCGTGCGGATCGCGGAATGGCGCTCGCGTACCGCGATCCGGTCGCGCAGCGGGCGATGCAGCCAGCGGCGCAGCAGACGGCTGCCCATGGCGGTGGCCGTGCGGTCCAGCACCCCGGCCAGGGTGTGTTCGGCGCGACCGCTCAGACTCTCGGTGAGTTCCAGATTGCGGCGGGTCGCGGCGTCGAGGATGAGCGCCTCGTCGCGTTGTTCGGTGATCAGGCCGCGCAGATGGGGCAGGGCGGCGAACTGGGTGTCGCGAACATACTGGAGCAGACAGCCGGCTGCTCCGACCGCCAACCGCAGACTGGCGCAGCCGAAGCCGGTCAGGTCGCGGGTGCCGAACTGCTGGCAGAGCAGCCGCTCGCCGCTGTCCGGATCCAGATGCCAGACCGGGCGGCGGGCGATGCCGTGTTCGATGCGCAGATCGCTCGGAAGCGAGCTGTCTTCCGCGACCAGAATCTCGGCCGGCTTGAGCCGCTCCAACTCGCTGGCCAGCGCCTCGCGGGTCGCGACCTCCAGCACCGAAAAACGTCCGCTGGAGAGTTCCAGCGCCGCCAGTCCATAGCCGTCCTTGCCCTCCGCGATGGCGGCCAGAAGATTCTCCCGCCGCTCTTCCAGCAATGCCTCGTCGGTCAGGGTGCCGGGCGTCACCACGCGGGTCACCCGGCGTTCCACCGGACCCTTGCTCTTGGCCGGGTCGCCGATCTGCTCGCAAATTGCCGCCGAGACGCCCTTGCGCACCAGCTTGGCGAGATAGCCCTCCAGCGTGTGATAGGGCACCCCCGCCATCGGGATCGGGCGCCCGGCGGACTGGCCGCGTTTGGTCAGAGTAATGTCGAGCAGCCGCGCCGCCCGCTCGGCATCCTCGAAAAAGAGTTCGTAGAAGTCCCCCATGCGATAGAACAGCAGCAGGTCCGGGTAGTCCGCCTTGAGACGCAGATAGTGCTGCATCACGGGCGTATGCTGGGCGAGATCGTCGGGGTCGACCGATGAGTCCGGCTTGCTGCCAGGCGCTTTCATCGAGCGGTATCCTGGTGCGCGCACTCCTGCGCGATGCGTGGGAGATGGGCGGGCCATGCGACCAGTTGGTTGGTGTCGCCGGCGGGATGGGTCGGGGTCAATCGTGCAATCGGAATATCGAGCCTGGGCATGCTGTCTTGAAACCGGTGGACGCGGAATAAGGGAAGGTTCGGCTAGTCTAAACCGCGCCCGGCATGGTCTGCATTGTTTCGGGAGGCGATCCTCGATGTAGTGCGTCCATCGAATCGCGACCGGATCGCGTCTGGGACAGCCGCCGGGGCTTCCCTGTACAATCCCGCATCGATACGCAACCTCCGCGCCATGGCCGGGAGGGGTTGCGCCATGAGGAGACTGCCGATGCGACTCGATCCTGTCCGACGACTTCTGGCCGTCTGCGTTCTAGCGACGCTGGCCTTCGCGGCACCGGCCCGCGATCTGACCCAGGATCTACCGGGTGCGCGCGATCTTCCCGGTCTACCCCGCTTCGCGGATTCGGTCATCTTCGGCTATCGGCTGAGCGAATTCGATCGGAGCGACATCCCTACCGCGAAATGGGACGACCGCCCCGGCAACGCCTTTTGGGCGCAATCCATCAAGCTCGAAGGGCGACGCACCCGCATTCTCTATCTGGCGCCAGCCAATGCCAGTTCGCTGGAGGTTATCGGAAATTATCGGCAGGCATTGGACAAGCTCGATTATCAGCCCCTCTTCCAGTGCTCGGGCTTTGGGGAATGCGGAAAAGACGTTGCCCGTTTCTACACCGACGAGGCGCATGGCAAGAAGTTCACCGACAGCCATCTGCTCAAGTCTGTCTATTCCGGCAATTCCGTGCAGGAGCCGCGAATCCATGTCGCGCGCAAAAGCAAACCCGACGGCGATTCCTACCTCTTTGTTTTCGCGGCCTTTCAGGATAATTACGCCGATTCCGAGGCGGGCAAGCGGGTGGCCGTGTTCGTCGAGGAGGTCGTCGTCAGACCGATGCGGGAACGCATGGTGCTGCTCGATGCCGGCGAACTGGCGCGCGGGATCGACGCGGAGGGACGGGTGGCGCTCTATGGCATCCACTTCGATGTCGATCAGGCCAGCCTGCGGCCCGAGTCGCGCCCGCAACTCGAACAGATGGCGAGGATGCTGAGCGAGCAGCCCGAGCTGTCGGTGTTTATCGTCGGCCATACCGATAATCAGGGCAGTCTGGAATACAACATGGATCTCTCCCAGCGACGCGCGGCGGAGGTGGTGCGCGCGCTGATCTCCAACTATGGAATCCTGGGCGAACGCCTGACGCCGATGGGGGTCGCGGGCCTGGCGCCGGTCGCCTCCAATGCCGGCGAGGAGGGACGCGCCCGTAACCGCCGCGTGGAAATGGTCGCGCGGTAAGGTGCATTCGCCCATGACAAACGATCTGAAACTCCCCAAGACCTACAAGACCCTACTGATGCTGGCCCTGGTGTTCGGGCCTTTCTACTGGCTGGCTTTTACCGAGGACGGACAGCGGCGCACGGATCTGGGTCTGATGTTCGTGCTCGGGAACCCCGAGTTCAATGCCGCGCTCGATGCCTTCAACAGCGGTCTGACGGAGGCGCGGCTACGCGAGCTGTTCCCCAAGCTGCGGTTCCAATGCGCCACCGGCGCTAATCCGTTCGGTGACCGGCTGTGCGGTGCCGGCATCGGCTCGTTCAACCAGATTCCAGCCTCCTCGGTGACCCTGTTTTTCCTTGGCGAGCAATTGCGCGCCGCCAAGGTGGTCTACCGGCGGTCGTATCATCGAACGGTGCGGGAGTGGGCGCGCCAGCGTCTCGCGCTCCGGGACAATAGCGTCCATCCGGCGCTTGAGAATCGCCAGGACAGCCGGGAGGTGATGGCCGAAGCCGTCGACGATGGCGCGCTCTTCGTGCGCGACGGGGAACTTGCCAGGACGGACGAGCCGGCGCTGCTCTGGCTGTCTCAGGCCGCGATCGACACCCGGCGCTGACGGATGGCGAAAGGCACGCTCAGTGGGTCGGAATGCCGTGAAAGAATAGCTCGTAGACGGTGAGTACGATCTCCACCACGATCAGGATCACGATGTACCATTCCACCCGCAGGCTGCGCTTGCTCTGGAGAAGGTCGAGGAGTGTGCCGGCGGTGTCGTTGATCAGCGTGAGCTTGCGTTCCAGCGCAATCTGACGCTCGCGGATTTCATATTCGGCTTCCAGATTCAGGAACAGACGCTCCAGATCGTGCCGCTCCCAGATCACTTCCGGTTTATCGCCGATCTCGCCGCGTCCAACCATGTCCTGCTGGATCGCCAGTGCCTCGCCGATATGGCGAATCAGGGTGCGGGCGTTGCTTCCGCCACGTCCATGACGCTGGAGCCGGTCCGCGAGCGGTTCGATGCGATCGAAAGCGCGCGCCACGCGCGATTCCTGTTCGGCGAGCAGCACGCTCTTGCCGAGGATGTCGGCCACCACCTGGAGCCTTGCCGTTTCCGTGTCGGTCAGGACCACGCGGTTTCGCTCGACGCCTTCGCTGCGTCCCGGATCGACGGTCAGCACCAGGTTTTCGTACTCGGTCTGCACCAGCGGCTCCTTGACCAGCGGCCGAAGTTGCTCGATAAAGGTGGCTTCTTCCAGTTGCTCGACGCCGAAGAGCACGACCGCGCCGGAGCGCAGCAGAACCGCGCGGCCACCGCCCGGCACGGCGACAACGAGCGGGTTGGTCGCCAGCGGCTCGAAGGGCGCGAGACGTCGCGGATCCAGATAGCGACCGAGCAAAATCGCGCGTGCGGTCAAGGATTCAAGGGTGGAAGCGGTGGGTATGGCTGACATGAGATCCATCCTGGGCGTGAGGTCGAGTGCGCCGCTCGGCAGTCGGTCGGCATGGCAAGAGCACGGGGGCAACCATGAGGTTCCCAGCGTTTGCCGGCGAGCGTCTTAGGTGATTTCCGGGAATGACTTTACCGATTTCCGTTCGTCCTGAGCCCTTCGGCTTCGCTCAGGACAGGCTTGCCGAAGGGTCGAACCATGAACGGATGCAATCTGGGTAAGATATTTTCCAAAAATCGCCTTAAAGTACAGCGTTGAAGAGTTCCAGTTGAGGCGGGCCAAGATAGAGATCCCGCGTGGTTTGACCCGCGTTGACGTGGGCCGCGCGAAAGGCGTCGGAATGGGTCCATGCCACGAAGGCGTCCTCGTCCGCCCATTCGGTGAAGGAGGCGAACAGGGTATATTCGTCGGTTTCGGAGCCCTTGAGCAGATGAAAGCGCACGAAACCGGGCACGCGGTCCAGGTGGCTCTCGCGGTTGCGCCAATGCTCGATGAAGGTCTCTTCCTGACCGCGCACGATACGAAAACGGTTCATTGCAAGATACATGTGCAACTCGTCTCAAGTGGTCAATGGGGCTGATTATAGCGGAATGGCGGATGGCGGCGCTCGCTGGGCCTCGTATGGCAGCGATTTTCAGTACGAGCCTCGGCGCGTAAAGCCGTTCATGGTTCGAGGGCCTCACTACGAACGGCTTTCGGACACCACGAACGGCTTTCGGAACACGACGAACTCCATACGATTGAATCCGGGAAATCCGACATGACGATCGAACCGCGCGTGCTCGTTGCTTACTGCGATGGCTTCCTCGATGCCTCGCGCTTCGCCGACTATGCCCCAAACGGCTTGCAGGTGGAGGGCGACCGACCGATCAGGCGGCTGGTCAGCGGCGTCACCGCCTGCGCGGCGCTCATCGACGCGGCACTTGATCGAGACGCCGACGCGCTGCTGGTCCACCACGGCTGGTTCTGGAAGAACGAATCCCCCTGCCTGACGGGGATCAAAGGTCGACGCGCAAGGAAATTGCTCGGTGCGGGCGTCAGTCTCATTGCTTATCATCTGCCGCTCGACGCGCATCCCGGGGTGGGCAATAACGCCACTCTCGGCGGCCGGCTTGGATTCGTGGAGACGGAACCAACCGCGATTGCGAACGGTCTCGTCTGGGTCGGTCGGCTGCCGGTACCCCTGTCGCCCCAGGCGCTCGCCGACGCGGTGTCGCGGCGACTTGGACGAGGGGTGACGCGCGTGGGACCGGATCGGGAATCTATCGAGCGAATCGCCTGGTGTACTGGCGGGGGGCAAGGCTACCTCGAACAGGCCGCCGGCTTGGGGGTCGACGCCTTTTTGAGTGGCGAGCTGTCGGAGCAAACCACCCATCAGGCGCGCGAATACGGTCTCTGCTATCTGGCGGCAGGCCATCATGCCACCGAACGGTATGGAGTTCAGGCCCTTGGATCGCATCTGGCCAACCGTTTCGAGCTGTTGCACGAGTTCATCGAAGTTGACAATCCAGCGTAGACGAAATGTCTTTAAATGTCCGAATCGACCCGTATTTTCTCGCATTTTCCTTGACCTGCCTGGCAGTAATCGAAGAAAATGCGCGGTCGATTTTGCAGATAATCGTCATATTCTTATTTTCCACCTGAACGTTTCATCCAAGCTGTAGGGCGGCACCCGCCGTGAATGCGGTCGGCGGCGCTTGAATCAGCCGGGGGATATTGGCCTATGAGCGCGGAAGGCGTGAACAAAATGAGGCGACGAGTACTCGTTGCCGCAACCAGCGTGGTCGGTGCCGTGGGCGCCGGATACGCACTTGTCCCGTTCGTCGCATCGATGAACCCGAGCGCTCGCGCCCGGGCCGCCGGTGCGCCGGTCGAGGCGGATGTCAGCAAGCTGGAACCCGGTGCCTTGTTGCGCGTGAAATGGCGCGGCAAGCCGGTGTGGGTGGTGCATCGCACCCCTGAGATGATTGCCGCGCTCGCAAGCAACGACCCGAAGCTGGTCGACCCGAAGTCCGAGTTGGCAACGCAGCAGCCGAGCTATTGCCAGAACGCCACGCGCTCCATCAAGCCGGAGTACTTGGTCGCGATCGGCATCTGCACCCATCTGGGCTGTTCGCCGACCTACCGGCCCGAGTTCGCGCCCGACGATCTGGGAGCCGACTGGAAGGGCGGTTTTTTCTGTCCCTGCCACGGTTCGCGCTTCGATCTGGCCGCCCGCGTGTTCAAGAACGTCCCGGCGCCCACCAATCTGGTGATCCCCAAGCACGCCTATCTCAACGACACCACCATCCTGGTCGGTGAGGACGGAGGAGCTGCCTGATGAGCGCTGAAAAAACCGAAAATGTCAGTTGGATCGACAAGCGCTTCCCGCTGACGGAGACCTGGCGCGCCCATCTCTCCGAATACTATGCCCCGAAGAACCTCAATTTCTGGTCCTTCTTCGGCTCGTTGGCCATCCTGACGCTGGTGATTCAGATCGTCACGGGAATCTGGCTCGCCATGAACTACAAGCCGGACGCCACCCTGGCGTTCGCTTCGGTCGAATACATCATGCGCGATGTCGACTGGGGCTGGCTGATCCGCTACATGCACTCCACGGGTGCGTCGGCCTTCTTCATCGTGATCTATCTGCACATGTTCCGCGCGCTGCTCTGGGGGTCGTATCGCAAGCCCCGCGAATTGCTGTGGATCATCGGCGTGGTGATCTATCTGGCGATGATGGCGACCGCCTTCTTCGGCTATCTGCTGCCTTGGGGCCAGATGTCCTACTGGGGCGCGCAAGTCATCGTGAACCTCTTCGCCGCGGTGCCGGTGGTGGGCGAGGATCTCTCGATCTGGGTGCGCGGCGACTATGTCATCTCGGACGCCACGCTGAACCGCTTCTTTGCCTTCCACTTCCTGCTGCCGTTCGTAATCGCGGCGCTGGTCTTCCTGCACGTCGTCGCGCTGCATCATGTCGGCTCGAACAACCCGGACGGCATCGAGATCAAGGCTGGTCCGAAGGGCAACCGCTGGAGCGACAAGGCCCCGGCCGATGGCATCCCCTTCCATCCCTACTACACGGTCAAGGATCTGACGGGCGTCATCGTCTTCCTGATCCTCTTCAGCCTGGTGATGTTCTACATGCCGACCATGGGCGGGCTCTTCCTCGAAGGTCCGAACTTCCAGCCGGCCAATCCGATGCAGACCCCCGCGCATATCGCGCCGGTCTGGTATTTCACGCCCTATTACGCGATGTTGCGGGCGGTTCCACCGATGTGGGGTTCGCAATTCCCCGGCGTGGTGGTGATGTTCGGCGCCATCCTGATCTTCTTCGTGCTGCCCTGGCTCGATCGCAGCCCGGTGAAGTCGATGCGGTACAAGGGGCCGATCTTCAAGGTGGCCACGGGCATCTTCGCCGTGTCGTTCATCGTTTTGGCCTGGCTGGGCATGCAACCGGCATCGGATCTCTCCACGCTGCTTGCGCAGATCTTTACGTCGCTGTATTTCGCGTACTTCCTGCTGATGCCGATCTACAGCTCGCTGGATAAGACCAAGCCCGTTCCGGAGAGGGTGACCTCATGAGAAAGCTGATCATCGCCACCCTGTTGCTGCTGTCGCCGGCCATGCTTGTGGCCTCCGAGGCGGTCCATCTGGAGAAATCCAACATCGATCTGCGCGATCAGGCTTCCTTGCAGCGCGGAGCCAAGTACTTCGTGAACTACTGCATGGGTTGTCATTCGCTGCAGTACATGCGTTACAACCGTCTGGCCGCGGATCTCGGAATCAACGAGATCGCACTGCGCGAGAACCTGCTCTTCGGCGACGCCAAGCCGGGCGATCTGATGGAAAATGCCATGCGCCCGGAAGATGCATTGAAGTGGTTCGGCACCGCCATCCCCGACCTGACGTTGGTGACGCGCTGGCGATCTCCAGATTGGGTGTATACCTATTTGAAGAGCTTCTATGTCGACCCAACCCGGCCCTATGGCGTCAACAATGTGGTGTTCCCGCTGGTGGGCATGCCGCATGGCCTGAGCGATCTGCAAGGCATCCAGGAGCCGGTGTTCGAGCATGCGCATAAGGAAGGCGGGGAGCCGGTGGTCGTGGGCGTCAAGCTGGTCGAGCAAGGCTCGCTGTCGCCTAAGGAGTATGACGCCATGGTGCGGGACATCACGGCCTTCCTGACTTATGCCGGCGAACCCATCCAACTGGAACGCCAGCGGCTCGGCTTTTTCGTGCTGCTGTTCCTCGGCTTCCTCTTCATCCCCGCGTATCTGATGAAGAAGGAATTCTGGAAAGACGTTCACTAGACGTCGATTGACCTGGCGACCCTCGTTCCTTGGGGGTCGCCAGTTTCAGCGTTTTATCCGTATCGACCATCCCGCTCGACCTTCCCCCCTTGGGCGCCGCCCAAATTCAGTTGCGGAAAAACGCCATGCGGCGAGGTTTCCAAGGGTTATACTTAAGTGCTTATTCTTCGTATGCCTGAAGGCCGATCTTTCTGCCTCTGGCTACGAATTCGCACGAGCGACCAGGCAAAACCTCAATGCGCCTTGGGTCGCCGGCACCTCAAGTCAGCCGACCCGGAATGGTTGGCGATCTGTCTTATTCGAGCCCCGCCGGGCTCAGCCTCAGTGCTGGAGAAGGGAAGTATGGCCGTGGCTGCAAGCAGACGAGCTGTGATGACGTTATTTTCCGATCCCGTTTGCCCGTATTGTCACCGGGTCAGAATGGTGCTGGCCGAAAAAGGGATTGCAGTGGACGTGGTCGATGTCGATGCCCATGACCTGCCCGACGAAGTCATGGACTTCAATCCCTATGGCACGGTGCCCACCTTTGTCGACCGGGATCTGCGTCTCTACGAGTCGCGGATCATCATGGAATATCTCGATGAGCGCTTCCCTCATCCCCCGCTGTTGCCGGTCGACCCGGTCTCGCGCGCCAGCGCGCGATTGTTCATGTATCGCATCGATCATGACTGGTATTCGCTGATGGGGCGCATCCTCAAGGGCAGTGGCGACGATGTCGTCCAGGCCCGCAAGGAACTGCGCGAGAGCCTGATCGTGTCCGCGCCGATCTTTGCCGCTCATACCTTTTTCATGAGCGACGAGTTTTCGCTGGTGGACTGCTGCGTCGCCCCCCTGCTCTGGCGCCTGCCGGTGCTTGGCATCGAGTTGCCGCCACAGGCGGATGCCATCAATGTCTACAAAAAGCGGATCTTTGCCTGGGACGCCTTTCGTCAGAGTCTCACCGAGGCGGAAAAGGAGATGATCGCGGATCTCAAGAGATGAACGATAAAACCGCCACTATGACCACGAGCAAACCCTACCTGATCCGGGCGATCCACGAGTGGATCCTGGATAATGGAATGACGCCGCACCTTGTCGTGGACGCCAATTATCCGGCTACTCGCGTGCCCCTGGAGTTCGTCGACGAGGGGCGGATCGTTCTCAATATCTCGCCCGGCGCTGTCCAGGGGCTGGTCATCGGCAACGACTGGATTGCGTTCAACGCTCGTTTTGGCGGCGTTGCGCGGGAGGTCTCGGTGCCATCCGAGGCGGTCGTCGGCATCTTTACGCGCGAGAATGGCCAGGGGATGGTCTTTCCGGATCCAATCTATCCCGACGCCCTGTCCGACAGCGCCGCGCATGCGCCAGGCCCGTCACTGAAGTCTGTCGCCGACGGTGCCCAGGGGAGCGGGCGTCCGCCTGCGCAGGGTCAAACCAAGGACAAAGGGAAGGGAAAAGGCGGGCCAACTCTCAAAGTGGTCAAATAATCCCCTCGTTGTTCCAGGTCATCGGATCAATGCGCTCGACGCAGATGCTGCACGGCATCGAAGTAGATGCGAATTCATTCGCCCCTGCATCCGCACATCCAACGGGGCGAATGAATTCGCCTCAAGCGTCTCCGGTTCGGTCTGGCAGACCGAAGCTGAGTTCCTCCAGAGACAGTCCGCGCAGCACCAGATAGCCGTTGCGCCGCCCCAACCCCTCCTCGCTGAAATCGAAGCGGTAGACCCGGCGCAGACGCATTCCCTCCGCACGCCAGGCTAGACCGAGCCGGTGGAGCGCGACGGCCTGGTCGAGAAACTGAAGATCGCGCTGTACGCAGGCCGCCTGACAGATGCCGATCGCAATCTCGCGGGCGCGGAGGCTGTCGAGCCAGAACCAGCCGAGCAACAAAAGCAGAAAGATCGTAAGAAGATTGCCCATAGGAGATGGCCAAGTGAAATGGAGTGACGGGCTGGCCGCGCCGTGGATTTGTCCCCGGGCTTTTATCTCTCGTTAGCGATCCTCGCCTGCTCATTCCCGAGCGTGATAATGGCCTCAATGCGCGGGCGGAACATAGCCTGCGGGCTTGTCGGCACCTTCGCCAAAGAAAAATCGTTCCATTTCGCCTTCCAGGAATTTTCGTGACTTAGGATCCAGCGGGCTCAGGCGATTTTCGTTGATCAGCATCGTCTGGTGGCGCAGCCAGTCCTGCCAGGCCGGTTTGGAAACTTGCTCGAAGACGCGCTTGCCGAGCTCGCCCGGATACGGCTGACGGTCGAGTCCCTCGGCTTCGCGGCCGAGCTTGACGCAGTGGACGAGACGGCTCATGGGGTTTCTTCTCCTTCAATCTGCTGTGGGCCCGCGAGGAGGGCGTCGAGGATGTCTTTAACCGGGGTTGGAAGACCGAACGCCGGAAGGTTCGCACGATTCAGCCAGCGTTGATCGTCATGATCGGCAATTTCCTGGCTGGATCCGTCGATGCGAATGGTCGCGACCCGGATCCCGAGTCTGAAGTGGCTAAAGGAGTGACGGCGCATCGGAAGCATTTCAACCCCGAGCGGGACGCTGCCGAAGCGGATCAGGCACCAGTCGGCGGGGTCGCTGCCGGCGGCGGTCTCCGGCAGACTCCAGAGTCCGCCCCAGATTCCCGTCGGCGGGCGGCGTTCGAGGAGGATTTCCCCGGCCGGGTTGATGGCCACAAGCATCAGGATGTCGCGCTCGGGTAGCGGTTTGCACGGCCGGCTGGCGGGGAATTCGCGCTGGCGACCCTGGGCGCGGGCCAGGCAGCGGGTCGCGACCGGACAGCGTTCGCAGGCCGGTTTGCTTCGCGTGCAAAGTGTGGCGCCAAGATCCATCATGCCCTGGTTGTAGTCGCCCACGCGCTCCCGCGGGGTGAGTCGTTCGGCGCAGGCCCAGAGCGCGCTCAGCACCTCGCTGCGTCCGGGCCAGCCGTCAATGGCGAAGTAGCGGGTCAGCACCCGTTTGACATTGCCGTCGAGGATCGGATGCGGTTGGTTTGATGCGAGCGACAGAATGGCGCCGGCGGTGGAGCGGCCGATGCCGGGCAGTGCCCGGACCTGAGCGACGTCGGTGGGAAAGATGCCCTGGTATTGGTCCCGGATCAGTTCGGCGGCACGGTGCAGGTTGCGCGCCCGCGCGTAGTAGCCGAGCCCGGACCAGTGTGCGAGCACTGCATCGATGGGCGCGTCCGCCAGGTCCATCACGCTCGGAAAGCGCGTCATGAACCGCTCGAAATAGGGGATGACGACACTGACCTGGGTTTGCTGCAGCATGATTTCGGAGACCCAGACGCGGTAGGGCGTGGGGGCGAGTTGCCAGGGAAGATCATGGCGACCATGCCGGTCGAACCAGTTCAGGATCGTGGCGGCGAAGTCGTTTGGGGTGACGTCAGGCGGATGCAATTGAGTCGATCCAAGCGTGGATCGCCATGGCGTAAAGCAGGAGGGAGAAGTTGGAGCGGGTGATGGGAATCGAACCCACGCTATCAGCTTGGGAAGCTGAAGTTCTACCATTGAACTACACCCGCGTCATGAAGCTGTAGTGTATGCACTGACCGGCATGAAGGCAAGCTATGCATCCAGGTCGTACATCTCCGCGATCGCCTCCCGGTAGCGTTCCATCACGGGGCCGCGCTTGACCTTGAGTGTCGGCGTCAGCAGCCCGTTCTCGATCGACCAGGGCTCTAGGGTCAGGGTCGCGCGGCGGACCTTGGCGAAGCCGGGGAAATCCCGCAGGGCGAGGCGGATACGCTTGAGGATGTCCTTGAGCAGATGCGGATCCGTCAGGCTGGCCGGTTGTTCGGGGTCCAGTCCGTGCTCGCGGGCGAACCCGACCCAGAGTTCGGCGTTCAGCACCAGCAGGGCGGAGAGATAGGAGTGCCTTTCGCCAAGCACCAGCACCTGATCGAACAAGGGATCCATGACGATCGCCATCTCCAGATCGGCGGGCGGCACCTTCTCGCCATTCGAGAGCACCAGGATGTCCTTGATCCGGCCCGTGATATAGATGTGACCGTCCTCGATGCGCGCTTGATCGCCGGTGTGCAGCCAGCCATCCTGGGTCAGCACCTTGGCGGTCGCGGCATGGTTGTTCCAGTAGCCCTGCATGACGTTGTCGCCCTTGACCATCAACTCGTCGTCGGCGCCAATGCGCACCTGGATGCCGCGGATGGGGACGCCGACGCTCTCGGGGACGTTCTTCCGCAGCGGATTGAAGCTGACGACCGGGCTGGTTTCGGTCAGGCCATAGCCTTGGATCAAGGGCAGGCCGAGTCCGATGAAGGTGTGCGCCACGCCGGCCGGCAGGGCGGCGCCACCGCTGACGGCGACGCGCATCCGACCGCCGAGTTTCTCCAGCACTGCGGCGCCGACCCGGCGCCGCAGCCAGGGCCAGAGCAGCAGGCGCGGATGCCAGCCGCCGCGTCCCTGCTCGCGCAGAAAGGCGCGCCAGCCGGTCGCGACCGCCAGCCGAAACAGCCAGCGCACCGGGGCCGGGCGGCTCAGCAACTGATCCTGCAGGCGCTGATAGACACGCTCGAAGACCCGTGGAACGGCGATCATGACGGTCGGGCGAATGCTCTGGAGATCCTCGGCCAACTGACCCACCGAGCGGGCGAAGGCCACGCAGGAGCCCGCCATGATCGGCAGGTAATAGCCCCCCGTGCGCTCCAGCATGTGCGAGAGCGGCAGAAAGGAGAGGAAAAGATCCTCCGGATAGACATTGATGAGCGTGACGACGCCATGGACATTGGTCAGGATGTTGCGATGACTGAGCATCACGCCTTTGGGACGACCGGTGGTGCCGGAAGTGTAGACGATGGTTGCCAGGGCGAGCGGATCACCGTCGCGTTGGGTCAGCGCCGGGGCGGAGGAGGGCAGCCAGGTATCGGCGACCACGACTCGCGGGTCATGCGCCGCGAGTTCGGTCGCCGCGTCGCTCGGTTCCAGGATCACC
This sequence comes from Thiocystis violascens DSM 198, assembly GCF_000227745.2. NCBI lineage: Bacteria > Pseudomonadati > Pseudomonadota > Gammaproteobacteria > Chromatiales > Chromatiaceae > Thiocystis > Thiocystis violascens. The sequence continues at coordinate 4,081,489 of NC_018012.1, forward strand.
ACCCGGAGGGGCCAGGGTGCGTCGCCGATGACCTCGGCCAGACGCTTCCAGCGTCCGGCGTCCTGGATCAGCAGGAGTTTGGCCGCCGCATCCTGGAGAATATAGGCGGCGTTTTCGGCGCGGTCGTCGGTATAGAGCGGGACCGTGACCAGACCGAGCGAGAACGCGGCCTGATCGAACATGACCCATTCCGGACAGTTGCGCAGCAGCACCGCGACCCGGTCGCCGGATTCGAGCGACTCGCCGGCGAGCGCCCGGCGCCAGCGTGCCACCCACTGCCCCATGTCGCGCCAGGTCAGATCCCGCCAGCCATCGGCGCGCTCGAAAAATCGATAGGCCGTGCGGTCGGGCGTTCGGAGGATCCGCTGCAGAAAGAGTCCGTCCAGGGTTCTGGCTCGATCGACTGCGATTAGATCCTCGGACCATCGACTCACAAGGCTTTCCTCATCATTGTTATGGTTCGTGAATATTCGCCTAACACCCAATTCCATGGTGATTTGGGAGCAACGCGCCCAGTGCGTCAGGCTGTGCGGCGACCGCGAGCAGATCCGGGATGTCCGCTTCGACGATCACGATATCCTTGCTTTCGCAGTAACGCCGTTCCTTGTCCGTCGGCTCGGGAATCAGTGCCCATCCGGCCGGCGAGGCCGCTCCATGGATGATATCCGACATCACCATGCGTTCGGTATCGCGGCGCAGGCTCAGACCGAGAAAGAGATAGCGACGGTCCACGCGAGAGGATTTCAGGAACGCGGGGATCGCGAAACCGCCCATCAACTCGGTAATGTAGTCCACATAGTCGGCGTCCGAGGCGATGTAGGTGGCATCGGGACGCGGACTGCCCATGGGCTTGAACAGAATGGGCCGCCCGGAATCTACCTCATTCTGATCCGCCTCGCGATAGCTGGTTCCGTCATAGGAATGGATGCGGAAGCGATAATCCGTACCGCCGGTCCGGGCGATGCCGCGGATCAGCGTGTGAGGCACATCCGCATAGGATTCCTGAAGTTGGGTATCGCGGTTGATGTCGACCACGTAGGCCGGACGGAGCGTTTTCAGCCAATCATGCAGGGGCGCGCGGGTCCAGATGCGCTGACCGTAGGTGGCTTCCAGGAAGCGGTGAACGGCGGCACGTCCGCGTTTGAGTTCGACATTCATGGCCGCGCGCGGAAACTCCCACATCAGGCGTTTTGACATGGGTTTGCCGTCGTTCATGGCGAGGATGAGGCTGTCGCTATCGGCCGGGATGGCTTCTCCGGTGACCGGGTCGACCGCGCCGATTAGGGCGCCTGGGCCAAGATAGGGAACCAGGGCTCCACGAGCCAGGTCATTGACGAGCGTTTCGAGTTTTGCTGACATCTTTCATTTTACCCCTGAGCGGATGGTTTTGCTTAAGCGGTAAGCAAAATTTCAGCCACTTGACGCGAAGGCAAAAAATTTTCTATCGATTCAGATGACTGCGTGGATAGTAACGCAGGGCTTCGTGGCTGATCCACGACGATGAAGCGATTGAGCACGATGTTTACGGGTAATCATGCCCAGCTTGTCGTGTAGGCGACAAGCGCACGAATCGCGAGTTAGGGATCTTTTGTCATCAGGGTGAAGGCGATTTCCGAGGCATTTCGTGCCGAATGTAAGGCGACTTCCGGCTTCGCCCCTTCGCCCCTTCGCCCCTTCGCCCCTTCGCCCCATCGACAGGCTCAGGGCTCAGGGCGAGCCGCTCAGTACAGGGAGCCAAGTTGTTAAGGGTTGACTACGAACGGATTAAATTTGGTACGAGTTTCCCTGGAAATCGCCCACATTCCCCTTGCCCCTTGCCCCTTGCCCCTTGCCCCTTGCCCCTGACATGCGCTCAGTCACGCGGTTTGCGGCTTGACCCCCGATCCGCGCGAAAGCCGCTGGAATCCTTGGACGGCGGGCCGCGACGCGGGGCGCTTCCATCCCCGCTCTGGCGACGAAAACCGCCAGCCGCGCGAGGCGTTTTGTCCTGCGCCTGGCCCGGTGTCTGGCCGTATTTTGGGCTGGGCGCATGCCCGTGGGAGGCTTCCGCGGGTCTGGTCCCGTCGGCGGGCGAAATGCGCAGCGCCTGACCGCGGACGAAGACCCGTTTGAGATGATTGACCACCTCGCGCGGCATGCCCTTGGGGAGATCGACGATGGAATGGTCGTCCTGGATGTTGATGCGTCCGATGTAGCGGCCTTCGATCCCGCCTTCATTGGCGATGGCGCCGACAATCTCGCGCGGCGTCGCGCCGTGCTGGTGGCCGACCTCGATGCGGTAACTGACCAGATCCGCGTCTTCCCGTCGGCCCTGCGCGTGCTCTGTTCGTGGCCGGCTGTCGTCACGCTCCGGGCGTGGCCGACGCTCGTCCCGGCCTTCCGAACGCGGAGGACGCTCGGACCATTCGCGTTTGGGCGCGGCCGGGCGTGGCAGATCTTCCTTGACGTTCAACGGCCGTTCGCGCTGGTTCAGAAAGGCCAGCGCGGCGGCGATGTCCATGATCTCGATCTCCTGCTCCTGGCCGATGCGGGCGAGCAGGCGGTAGAAGAAGTCGAGATCCTGCTCGGTCATCGTCGTGCGCACTTCGGTGATGAAGCGGTCGATCCGCGATTGGCTCAGGGCGGCGGCCGAGGGCGGGTCCATGGCCGGGACATCGCGTCGGATGGTCCGCTCGATCGCTCGCAGCAGACCGCGTTCGCGCGGTTCGACCAGCAGGATGGCGCGCCCGGCGCGACCCGCGCGCCCGGTGCGACCGATCCGATGCACATAGGCCGAGGGATCGGTGGGGATGTCGTAGTTGACGACATGGCTGATGCGCTCGACATCGAGCCCGCGCGCGGCGACATCGGTGGCGACCAGGATGTCGAGTTGACCCTGCTTCAGACGCTCCACCGTGCGCTCGCGCATCTCCTGATTCATGTCGCCGTTCAGCGGTTCGGCGGCGAAGCCGTGGGCCTTGAGCTTGTCGGAGAGTTCGGTGGTGGCGTTCTTGGTGCGCACGAAGATCAACATGCCGTCGAACGGTTCCAATTCCAGGATGCGCGTGAGCACGTCGAGCTTATGGAAGCGGGTGACGACGCAGTGATGCTGGTCGATGGTGTCGACGGTCGCGGAGGCCGAGGCGATCCGCACCTCGACCGGATCGACGAGACGATCCTGGGCGACCCGGCGGATCGCCGGCGGCATGGTGGCGGAGAAGAGCGCGACCTGACGCTCTTTCGGGGCCTGCTCGAAGATCCAGTCGATGTCCTCCGCGAAGCCCATGTTGAGCATCTCGTCGGCCTCGTCCAGCACCAGGGTCTTGATGCCGTCCAGGCACAGGGTGCCGCGGCGGATGTGGTCCATGACGCGCCCCGGCGTCCCGACGATCACCTGCGGGTTGCGCCGGAGCTGACTGAGCTGAAGCCCATACGCCTGCCCGCCATAGATGGGCAGGACATGGAAGCCCTTGATGTTTTTGGCGTAACCCTGAAAGGCCTCGGACACCTGGAGCGCCAGCTCGCGGGTCGGCGCCAGCACCAGGATCTGGGGGCTGTGGAGTTCGGGGTCGATGCGGCTAAGCAGCGGCAGCGCGAAGGCGGCGGTTTTGCCGGTGCCGGTCTGGGCCTGGCCGAGCAGGTCACGTCCGGCGAGCAGATGCGGGATGCACTGACTCTGAATCGCGGTTGGCGTTTCGTAACCAAGATCGCGGACAGTTTGTTCAATGATGGGATTGAGACCGAGTGCGCCGAAACCGGTGCTCGTGTCGGGGGTATCCATGGTGGTGCCTCAAGAGGGAAGTGCGCGCCTGGAGGGAACAGCCAGTGGGCCATCTCAGAGTAAGGCACGCAAAAACAACAGGGTATTATCTACAGGATCGGTGTTCGAGGCAAGTCAAATGCGCCGTGTCGCTGAATCGAACGACGCACTGCCGGGGTCAGCGAAGTGCGCCGAGGATCTCCGCCAGGCGCTGGGCGCTATCCTCGATATCTTCCTGAGCCGCCAGCGCCGCGGCTGGGACATCGACGACCTCGATGCTATTGAGGATCATCCGGTCGTCGGCGTTGAAATGCTGGACCCACCAGCAGTGGCGCAGCGCCGTCGCCGTGATCCGGCAGTGACCGTAACCGCGCGAGAGGATGACGACCGGACCGCGCCCGAGCCGCTGTTCCAAATAGCTCGTATCCTGCTCGGAGATCGGCAACAGGTTCAGGTTGACGATAGAGGGCGCGTCGCCGAACCGCCACAGGGCAACCTGTTCGTTCAGTTGGGGCAGGAGCGCGCGGGCACCGAGGACGCCGGCGGGAGGAGTGTCGTCCAGGGAGAGCTGGGTCGCGGCCCCCTTGAAGGCGCTGTCGCGAACCAGGCTAGGGATCTCCGCGATTTCGATCTCGTCGCGCGGGCGTTGCCCCGAGGTGTCGCCGGACTGAACGCGCCAGATTCCGGTCAGCCGGGTCTCCTGAACCCGCGTCAGGTCATCGCCGGAAAACAGAATGCTGACCTCGCCTTCGCCGAGTGCCTGGTTCACCAGGAGGCGATCGGCTTCCGGCAGGGGTGTGAGATCCAGCCGCCGCGGGGGTTCGGCGATCCGGTAGTCCGCAAGTTGTTCCAGCAAGCGTTCAAGTAGCCGCAGACCCTGCGGACAGTCGACCGCCATGGCGGGTTCCAGCAGGGGCGAGCGGTCGGTGAGTCTCGGTCTTGTCAGCGGCATCTAAGCTCAGTCCACATCAGTCAAGCGCGTCGCGCCGGGCCAGGAGGCGCCAATCGCCAATCCGGCACGCGGACTCCGGGTCCGGTCGGCCAGCCTCGTAGTCGGCGATCTCCAATGCTCGGTGAGGCAGATCGCGATCGGTCTCTCCATCCTTCGCGCGATCGGAGCCGTCGATCACGAAGCGCGCGAGATAGGCCAGCGCGGCGGCGATCGCCGGATCGAGCATGGCTTTGATCTCGGGCCTCAGGCTACCGCCGAAATCGTCCAGCTCGACCGGTTGCACGCCGACGAGTAAGAGGTGGCGCGGAGAGTCGCCCATCAAATCGGCCAACGCCAACACTTCCTGGAAGCCGGTCTGATGCAGGCTCAGCTTCTTGGCGCCCATGAACCTGGGTACCTGGTCGTTCTCGACGAGTTTCAGGGTGCCCGGCGGCAGGCCATAATCGATGGCATCGAAGACGACCAGCACCTCGGCCCAACGCACATGTTCGACGAGATAGATGCCCTGAGTGCCGCCGTCAAGCAGGCGCACGTTCTCACCGAAACGATAGCGCCGGGCCAGCCGCTCGACCGCCCGGACCCCGAACCCCTCGTCGGCCCAGAGCAGATTGCCGATGCCGAGAATCAGGATATTGGGTGGCATGCTCATCCGAACTCAACCGCGTCTGGGGCGAAAGCTGGCACGGGCGTGACGGGTCGATCTCTCACGGGCGGTCGTCCTTGAACATGCGCCAGCCGCTGATCATGGTGCTGATCAGGCTCTGGCGGGACATGATGTCCTCGCGGATTGCGGTATAGACATGCAGCATGACGAACACGACGATCACCCACATGCCCCAGTGGTGCCACATGCGCACGTCCTGGCTCTGGCCGACGAAAGGGATGACCCAGCCGAAAAGCTGATCCTGCCAGCTCCCGAGTCCGGTCTGCTCGGAATAGAGCGCCAGCCCGGTGACGATCATCACCAGTCCGCCGACCGTGATGATGACGACCATGAACAGATGCGCCAGCGGGTTGTGGCCGATGTACTTGCGCGGTTCCCGTTCGAGAAAGGCGTACCAGCGCACCTCGTGCAGCAGCTCGCTCCAGAAGCTCCGGCGCCAGAACGGCAGGGTGAACAACTGGTGCGAATAGGAGTTCCCGACCACCGCCCAGTAGAGCCGGAAGAGGAACCCGACCAGAAACACATAGGCCGCAGCAAAATGGAAAAAGCGGATGTAGCCCATCAGATAATGATCGCTCGCTTCGCCGGATAGTGTCGGCAGCGGGCTGCCGATCAGATAGCCGGTGATGGCCAGGATCGTGATCGACAGCACGTTGACCCAGTGCCAGATACGCACCGGGGTTTGATAGACGTAAACCGCGGTCTGTTTGACCGTTGGGACGCCGGTTAACATGCGGGTAGCCTCCGAGTATGAAGTTCCAAGAGCGCGACGCGATTTAAAACAAGCACTTAAACCGCGTCAGCGCCGACGCTCATTGGTTCAGTCGCGTCCGAGCCAATACACCGGCAACGCATACCATCCCGGACGCGGTTTAACGCACCTTCACCCGCGTCAGTTCCTCCCCGTCCGGGCTCATGATATGGGTCGAGCAGGCCAGACAGGGATCGAAGCTGTGCAGCGTGCGCAGGATCTCCAGCGGCTCCTCGGCCTTGGCCAGCGGCGTGTTCAGCAGGGCGGCCTCGAAGGCGCCGATGTTACCGGCCGGATCGCGCGGCGAGCCGTTCCAGGTGGTCGGCACCACGGCCTGATAGTTGTCGATCTTGCCCTCCTTGATGACGATCCAATGGCCGAGCGCGCCACGCGGGGCTTCGGTCGTGCCGACACCGCGCGCCTCTTTCGGCCAGGTCTTGGGATCCCATTGGTCGACGTTGGCGGTGCTGCTGTCGCCGGCCTTGATGTTGGCCATCAGCTTGTCCTGGAAATAGCGCATCTTGTGCGCGGCCCAGGAGCACTCCAGACCGCGCGCGGCGGTGCGGCCCAGCGTGGAGAAGAGGGCCGACACCGGCAGTTGCAGATCGGTCAGCACCTTCTCGACCGGTTCCTTGAACTCCGGGATGCCCTTGGCATAGCCGATGACCCAGCGCGCCAGCGGCCCGACTTCCATGGCGTGGCCGCGCCAGCGCGGGGCCTTGATCCAACTGTACTTGGCGGCCTCGTCGATTTCCTCGATGCGGGTTTTGCTCCCCTTGGTGTTGGGGCCGAGCACGAAGTTGGGCTCGGTGACGCCATCCCAGGGATGCAGCCCCTTGGATTCGTCCTTGTAGGTGAACCAGGAGTGGGCGACGAATTCCTGGATCTGCTCCGGGTCGCGCAGGTCGACATCGTGGATCTCGGCCAGATTGCCGTTGACGATGGCGCCGCGCGGAAGCATCTGATTCGCGGCTGAGTTGTCGTTGGCGCGATCCGGGATATCGCCATACGACATGACTGCCTGACTGCTCAATCCGCCCCCGAAGGTCCAATCCTTATAAAAGGAGGCGATGGCAAGCAGGTCCGGGATGTAGACCTTGTCGATGAACTCGATGGTGCGGTCGATGATGGAGGAGACCAGATTCAGCCGCTCCATGTTGACGGCGCCGACCGCGCCCGTGTCATGCACGTTGATGGCGCAGGGCACGCCGCCCACCAGCCAGTTCGGGTGCGGGTTCTTGCCCCCGTAGATGGTGTGGATCTTGACGATCTCCTTCTGGAAATCCAGCGCCTCCAGATAGTGGGTGACCGCCATCAGATTGGCCTCGGGCGGCAGCTTGTAGGCCGGGCTCCCCCAGTAGCCGTTCATGAAGGGGCCGAGCTGGCCGGACTCCACGAAGCGCTTGATGCGGTTCTGCACGTCGCGGAAATAGCCAGGCGAGGACAGCGGCCAGTCCGAGATCGACTGCGCCAGCGCCGAGGTCGCCTTGGGATCCGCCGACAGTGCCGAGACCACGTCCACCCAGTCCAGCGCATGAAGATGATAGAAATGCACCAGATGGTCATGCGCCTGAAGCGTCAACTGCATGATGTTGCGGATGGAGTTGGCGTTCTCCGGGATCGCGATGCCGAGCGCGTCCTCCACCGCGCGGACCGAAGTCAGTGCGTGAGTGCCGGTGCAGACGCCGCAGATCCGTTCCGTGAAGGCCCAGGCGTCGCGTGGGTCGCGACCGCGCAGGATGACTTCCAGCCCGCGCCACATGGTGCCGGTGGAGACGGCGTTGCGGATGACGTTGTTCTCGTCGAGATTGACCTCGCAGCGCAGGTGGCCCTCGATGCGGGTCACCGGGTCGACGACGATGCGCCGTCCCGCGTTGTCGAGCTGAAAGCCGTTCGGGGTCTGCACGCTCATGCCTGGTCATTCTCCTCGTGATGCTCGCCGGCGCGTTGCTTGATGCGATGGATGGCGCTCGCCGCCGCATGGGCGGCGACCGCCACGCCGACCGTGCCGGCCGCCGCGATGCCGACGGTGTCCGCATTGGCCTCGATGCCGAACACGCGGGTGTCGGTGACATGGTCGTAGAAACTGCCCTTGTCCCAGAAGCCGTCCTCGGAGCAGCCGAGACAGCCGTGACCGGATTGGATCGGGAAGGAAACCCCATTGTTCCAGCGGGTGGTCGAGCAGGCGTTGTAGGTGGTCGGACCCTTGCAGCCCATCTTGTAAAGACAGTAGCCCTTGCGCGCCCCCTCATCGTCCCAGCTCTCGACGAACTGGCCGGCATCGAAGTGCGGGCGGCGATAGCATTTGTCGTGGATGCGCTGGCCGTAGAACATCTTCGGGCGGCCCTGACGATCCAGCTCGGGGATGCGGTCGAAGGTCAGCATATAGGTGATGACGCCCGTCATGACCTCGGCGATCGGCGGACAGCCTGGCACCTTGATGATCGGCTTGTCGTGGATCACTTTATGAATTGGCACGGCTTGGGTCGGATTCGGATGCGCCGCCTGCACGCAGCCCCAGGAGGCGCAAGAACCCCAGGCGATGACGGCCTGACAATCGGCGGCGACCTCGCGCAATTGTTCGACGAAAGGGCGGCCGCCGATGATGCAGCTCATGCCGTCCTGATTGAGCGGCACGTTGCCCTCGACGGCCAGGATGTAGTTGCCCTTGTATTTGTGGCGGATCTCATCGAGGATCGCCTCGGCCTGATGGCCGGCGGAGGCCATGATGACATCGTCGTAATCCAGCGAGATCATCGACAGCACCACGTCCGACACCAGCGGATGCGCCGAGCGGATAAAAGACTCGGAGCAGCAGGTGCACTCCAGACCATGCAGCCAGATGACCGGGGTGCGCGGTTTGGTCTCCATGGCCTGGACGATCTGACCCGCCGCGGTCGGGGCCAGCCCCAAGGCGGCGGCCGTCAGGCTACAGTATTTCAGGAAGCTGCGCCGGCTGATCCCCTGGCGTCGCATCACCTCGTAGAAGGTATCGGTGGTTGCCATGCTTGACCTCGATTGTCATCGCCAACGGACTGGGCGGCAGTCGTGCTGGTGTGATTGCCATGCCAGACACGGTGACTGTGTCAGCATTGCGCCGTGTACCAAAACCGCATTGGTACAATTTGCGTCGTTTGCGAAATCGCTTGGCCTGCCTGACAAGCTTGCGATCCGACATAATTTAAGCATTTAATTAAGTTCGACTTTAATTGCGGGCACCCTAGGCGCCAGCCTGCATCGATCATGCAGGACTATTATCCTCTCGAAATATCGGTGAATTAATTAGATCATCGGCCGTGTAATCTTGGCAAGGTGTTTTCCGAGCTTGTTTGAAAGATCAATGAGAATTGTCAATTAGCGTTTTCTTATGGGACGCGTTGGCAGTCGCGAACCTTTGCCGACTTGGGGGTCGCGGCGATCGTCATCAGCGAGAGCCGTTACATGGAGCTGAAGGATCTGATACGCCGGAGGCTCTTGGATGGCGTTCGCGGCAGCCGGGTAGCGGATTTGGATCGTCTGTTCGGTGACGGGTGGTCGGGTGCGGATTTTTGAAGTCCCGCGCGATCCCCGGTTGGAAGTCCAGATGGCTCTGGCAGAACTCCAGCGCCTGTCGGGACTGGACCCCGTGCGCCATGGGCAATGGGGGGAGGTTTGCCGTCATGGCGCGGGGCGCCGAGCCGGGCGCGCGCGGGTTTCGCCGGCGTTATGGCGTCACGGTCGACGCCCTGATCGAGCATCCCTTTCGGGCGGCACTGGCGCAACTGATCTCGGAGATTGAATGGGCGGCGCCATGTGGCGAGCGAGTCGTGGCCGATCTCATCGAATCGATCTATGAATTTGGAGGGGGCGGCAAAGCAGTGGCGGAGGCGCGACCCAATGGACCGCTGGTGTTGATGACAGCGCACCGCGCCAAGGGCCTGGAGTTCGACCATGTGCTCATTCTCGACAGCGGCGGTTGGCGAGACCGCGACGACGATGAGCGCCGGCTGTTCTATGTGGCCATGTCGCCAGTAAGACCAGCAAGGATTGCGCTGCCCGTGCTGGGAACTGATCTTGCCGGAGATCGAGTCTGTTCCCGCGAAGACGTCTTGAAACGCCGTCCAGCGCCTGCTTGAAAAGCACGACGCACCGCATCAGACCAAACCCGCCCGGCAGGCAAAAGCGCCACTGGGCCGGCAATCAGGAACCCGGCATTGCCGCGCCAGCCAGTTCCAGTGTCGCCTGATCGCCTAAGACCGCCTGGATTTCAACCAGCGTCGGCGGGCGCGTGGCGGCAGGCTCGTCGTGTCGCCCAAGACAGGTCAGGCGCATCAGGTTGGGATCCTGGCGCGCATCGAGCCAGAAGTGATAGCCGAACCGGACCATCGGCGAGCCCCCGCTATCGCCATGGCTCGCCAACTGGAACCGGACCTTGCCGCCCGCGCCGGGAGGCCGATCCACGGACACCAAGGCCACATAATCCTGAACGCGCGTGATCCCGTACCGCCCTGCCTGGATGGTCTGACGCTCGTCTGGGTCAAGGCGTCTGACCTCGATCATGCAACTCGCGTCGGTGGCCGACGAGCGGCCCGAGGTGAGGTAGGCGCGGGTGCGTCCGGGCGGGATCTGGATCGGCTGGTTCAGCCGCAGTGCGCTCCCTGGCGGGAGTTCTACCCACTTACCCGGAACGGATTCGCGAACGAGCGTTTGACAGGCGCCGAGGAGCAGGGCCGCTAGGCAGATGGTGGTGTAGCGGAACAAGGAACGCGGGGTCATCTTACCCTCCGACGCGGCGGTTGATGAAGGCGGAGATGGTGGCGGAAATCAAGCCTGCAACGTGTTGAGCGGCGCGAGGGGCGACTGATTGGGCTCCAAGGGGATTGAGATGGTCAGTGAGCGGTTGTCTTTGGCCGATCAATCTCGCATCGTGGGCGGCATGTCAACGCGGGAAGCGGTTAGATTAGCTTCGGCCTGTCGTACTGCAAACCCGCCGCTTAGAGGGTGTAGACAAAAATAATTGAGCTGCTATTTGTATACCAGTCTACAACTGAGCTGGTGTGCGCTGATGTCGAAAGCTGGTCGTCCCCCCAAGATTCACGAGGCGGAGCAAGCGGTATTGCGTCAAATTGTCACGGATCGCCCGACCTCCACGCTGTCAGAGATTGCCCGGGAACTCGCGGCACGGACGGGAATCGAGGCTCATGAAGCAACGATTCGCAAGTCCTTGCGGGAGGCGGGCGTCACGCGCCTCCGGGGCGAGAGTGGTCTCGAGGCGCAAGCGCGCGCAACGCCGCGTCGGTATGGGTATACGGATGCGCATCGTCGCCACGACCCCGACCAAAGCTACCCAAGTTGTCTGACCGATGCGGAGTGGGACTTGGTCGCCGCTCTCTTTGAGATGCCGGGCGGGCGGGGTCAACCGCCCCGCGTGTCGCGCCGGAGCATCCTGGAGGCGTGTTGCTACGTGGTGCGCACGGGGTGCGCGTGGCGGATGCTGCCGCACGATTTCGCGCCTTGGCAGAATGTCTACAAGACGTTTCGCCGTTGGAGTGCGGCTGGGAAGTTTGAGCAGATGCATGATCGACTGCGGGGGCAATGGCGCGAACGCGAGGGGCGTGAGATCGCGCCGACGGCGGCGGTGCTGGATGCGCAATCGACCCGCGGCTCGCCGCAGGGTGGACCGAGCGGCTTTGATGCGGGCAAGCAGGTCAAGGGGCGCAAGCGCAGCCTGGTGGTCGATACCTTGGGGTTCGTGTTGGCGGTGAGCGTGGTCGCGGCCAATCTTCAGGACCGCGATGCCGCCTCGGGCGCCGTCGCTGACGCGGCCGCCAAGTACCCCCAGATCAACACGCTGTTTGTCGATAGCGCCTACGCCGGTCAATTTGCCCAAACCACCGAGCAGACCCACGCGATCCGCGTGGAAGTCGTGCGCCATCCAGCCAACAAAAGCGTTGGCTCCTGGCACGTGGACGGGGCGCCTGACCGAGTGGTGATCGCCAACGCCGACGGCTTCGTTCCGCTGCCGAAGCGCTGGGTTGTCGAGCGCACCCATGCGTGGAATGAGCGTGCCCGTCGATTGATCATGCATCATGACCGTCTGCCAGCGGTCTCCGAAACCTGGGTTTGGCTGGCGGAGGCGCGCATCCTGCTGCGGCGGTTGACCACAACGGTTTGATTTTGTCTACACCCTCTTAGCAAACGCTCAGAATCCGGAAACGACGTGCGTAATCCGGACCAGACTGCGCTAGCGACTGCATTTGTGATTATTCCGAGTTTGGTCATGCATTATAAGTACTTCAATAGAAGGTAGTGCCCCAGCCTATATGATTGAGAGGTATTTTTGCGCTTCTTAATCAAACGCTTAAGCTAGACCATGTCATATAGGCTGGGGCACTGCCAAAAATCGATCTTCGGTTTTTTACAAATATTTCTATTTAAGTATTTATGTCATCGGCTCGTATAAGCAGAATCGAGCCATGCGATAACGCTCAGCCGGGGGATGATTACAGGTCCGCCTCCACTCCTGCGAAACGACCGCTATGCCTTCCGATAGTAGATCCGCCCCCAGTTCGAGTTGATTTTTTGACGCCGGAGCTTCTGGTTGTCGACGAAGACAACGCCGCCATTCAACAGGTCTTCCCAGTGACCGTCGGTGGCAAAGGGGATGTCGATTCGCTGATCGAAGTCGGAGTAGTTGACGACGATGATGAATCGCTCGAACCCGCCGTCTTCGGCCTGCCCCCAGCGATGATAGATAACCACGTCCTGCTCGGGAAACGCGCCATACCCCTCCGGATGGTTGAAGGGAAAGGGGAAGAAGTTCGGCGAGCGTAGCGCCGGATGCCGCTGACGGATCGCGATCAACCGCTGGTAAAGCCCAAAGAGTCGCGTGCCGATCGCATCCCCGCCCAGCGGGCTTTCCTCCCAGCGCAGCGGTCGCGGCACCACCCGACCGTCGCCGCTGCCCGGCAACCACTCCTCTTGGCCGAACTCCTGACCATGGTGAAGCATGACCGCTCCCGGCGCGGTCATCAGCGCGATCGCCGCGGGTTGGGTCTTGAACCAACGCCCGCGTCCGCCAGCCTCCTGCATGATCGAGGAATGATCGTGATTTTCGAGGTAGGTCACAGGTTCCTTGCCAGGGGCAAAGTCCAGGTTGGCGTTGAGAATGCGCAAAATCCCGGAATCGATATTGCCGTTACGGCAGTACTCGAAGTGCTTGAACATGAAGGGATCGAACCAGCACCCGGCGGCGCCGATGTCGTTGGTATCGCGGATCGCTTCAAATCGATTGTCGGTCAGATGCTCGATGAACAAGGCGACGTTCGAGCGACCCGTCTGGTTGAGAGACTGATGGAGATCGGCGATCAGTTTGGCGATTCCCACCCCGGCATCGCCCTGGCGGAAAAAGCCCAGGGTGTAATCGAAGCGAATCCCATCGAGTTGGAAGCGGTCAAGCCAGTAGAGGCAGACATCACGGATGAATTCCGCGACGCAGTTGTTTTGGTAGTCGAATTCCTCGAAGAAACCGCCCCCGGCGAACGCGCCAATGAAGGGGGAGTCGGATGGCACCTGATACAGCCAGCGATAGGGAAACCCCAGGTTCGGGTCGTTGCCCGCCCGCACATGATTGAACACGCCATCCATGATCACCTGCATGCCGCGTTCATGCAGGTCGTTGATCAATTCCATGAGTTTGACCAACTTATCCGCCGGCTTGGCTGGATCGTCTACATAGCGGTTTTCGACCGAGAAGAACGCGACGGGATCGTAGCCCCAACTGAACCCGCTTCCCGGCCAGGCCGTCCAGGGCATGAATTCGATCGCATTGACGCCGAGTTCCTGAAGATAATCCAGGCGCTCCCGGAAGGCATCGACCGGCGTCTTGTCGTGGCGGAAGGCGGCGGTGAAGTCGTCGAGATGCGTTTCGTAGATGACGAGATCCCGTGGGGGTCGGCGCCGGGCAATCGGGTGAACGACGGTGTGGCGACCGCCAATCACAAAGGCCGAATTTTCGTTCTGGTCATTGCCGCCATACTTGGCGATGGGATCGGAGACCCAACGTTGCGTCCCGTTCTCAAACTCGACGAAGTACTTGTACTGGTAATAGCCGTCATTCAGATCCTGCTCGATAGCAAGCTTGTACAGCCAACCATGCGGGTGTTCGAGCCGCTGCATCTTGAACGTCTGGTCGAGTGACCAGTTCTGACTGCCGACCGCATCCTGGAAGTCACCGCGAACATGGATCTGCTTGATTCGGGGAGAGCCGCCCCGGAAATATTGACTCGGATCCCGTGCGTTATCCGGCAAGAACAGATGAAACTCGACTCGTGGACCTTGTACAACCGCACCGAATGTCTCGTACATGATTGATCACCCCGATCAGCGATAACCACGGTGGCTGGGTTGCGAACAGCGCGTTTGTGAAATTGCAGGAAACGATCCATTCATCAAGCGTTCCATCGAAAGAATCCTGATCGCGAAATGGCGCGTTTTGCGCAGAAACAGCCCGCAGTTTCTGCGCCGTTCGCGAGAATTGGCGGCGTTAACCGACTCGGGAACCCACACCTTGGATGAGCGATGCGTGTTTTCATCCGGTTGTACGGATTGCTTCTCTTGAGATTCGGTTTTTACGGAACGCACTTTGAAGCATTACAAAAAAAAGTTTTTTTTCAATGCGTATAAATACCCCCTCTGCGGTTCCCACGGTGTTTCGTCTTCCTAAGAGCAGGGGTTTATGCAACCACGTCTTGGGCTCAATACCGCACACAGCGATGGCATTCGTCCAACTGGGTTCTCAGTTCTGGGCTCATCAGGAATTACCTTGAATCAAGCTCTAGGCTCCAAGAGCCTGGATCCTTGTACTTCGACGGGCGAATCTCCTGACCCTGATCAAGCGCGGTCTCACCAAGCAGAAGTGACCTGATTAACCTTATGGTAATGTGACGCCCGTTTTCATCCTCAATGAGTAAGGGGCGACGATGCGATATTCCGGCTTGACGGCGTTGACGGTGGCATTTGGATTGGTCGTGGCGCCGCTGGCGTCCGCCTATGACCTGCCGTCCGTGAACCTTGGATTCACCAGCTTCCTGGATGGCGCTCCTCCCGCCGGCCCCGGCTGGTATGCGCAGCAATATGTCCAGTTTTATCGCAACGGTCGATTCAAGGACGCGGACGGCGACGATATGCGCCTGCCTGTGCGCCTGCCGAGCGGGCCTGCCCTGAAAAAGGCGCAGGTGGATGTCAACATCGGCATTACCCAACTGACGTTCCAGTCCAATCAGGAACTGGTGTTCGGCGCCAAATGGGGCATGAACCTGATGCTGCCCTATGCCGACATCAATCTGGATCCCGACGACAATCTCGCGCTCGCCTCGAACAGCGCCAATCTTGGCGATCTGCTGATCGGTCCCTTTCTCCAGTGGGATCCCATCATGGGGCCAAACGGACCCCGGTTCGTGCAGCGGATCGAGTTCCAGATGCTCCTGCCGACCGGCGACTACGACGAGGATGCGGCGCTGAATCCTGGCAGCAACTTCTTTTCGTTCAATCCCTACTGGGCCGCGACTGCCTTTCTGATGCCCAAGTGGACCCTGTCCTGGCGTCTGCATTATCTGTGGAACGCCGAGAACGAGGATCCCTACCGACCGCTGGGCGCTGACGACACGCAGGCTGGACAGGCGGTGCATGTCAACTTCGCGAGCGAATACGAGGTGTTGCCGAATCGTCTGCGGGTCGGGGTCAACGGCTATTACCTTAAGCAGTTCACCGACAGCAAGTTGAATGGGCATGACGTAGCGGACAGCCGGGAGCAGGTGTTAGGCATTGGTCCTGGACTTGTCTATCACTTCTCGCAGCATGATCATCTGTTCCTGAACGCCTATTGGGAGACCTGCGCGGAGAATCGGCCGGAGGGATCGCGGCTGAATCTTCGGTACGTGCATCATTTCCATTGAGTTTGAAGGCCCTCATGAATCAAGGGCACCCGGCGTCCGATCCCGGTGAAGAGCTGATAGGCGATGGTGTCGCTGGCTTGGGCAACTTCGTTGGCCGGGATGGTGGTGCCCCAGAGTTCCACCGGATCGCCGATGCGCGCATCCGCCATCCCGGTCAGGTCGAGCGTGATCATGTCCATCGAAACCCGGCCGATGATCCGGGTCCGTCGTCCCTTGACCGCGACCGGGGTGCCGTCGCGCGCATGACGCGGGTAGCCGTCCGCATAGCCGACGGCGGCCACGCCTACACGGGTCGGCCGGTCGCAGACGAAACGCCCGCCATAGCCGACCGGTTCGCCCGCCTCCAGATCCCGGATCGAGAGAATGGCGGACTCCAGCGTCATTGCCGGTTGCAGTGGTGTTGCCAGCGGATGACCGTCCGGCAGTGGCGAGATGCCATAGAGCATGAGGCCGGGCCGCGTCCATTCCCCATGCGCTTGCGGCCAGGCCAGAATGGCGGCCGAGTTGGCGAGGCTGCGGGGAATCCGGAGGCCGCCAAGCGCTTGTCCGAAGACCGCGATTTGTCGTTCGGTGTAGGGATGCTCCGGCTCGTCGGCCCGCGCGAAATGGCTCATCGCGACCAGATTGCCGACATGGGGGCAGTCCGCCAGCGCCGCATGGGCACCAGCGAATTCGCCCGGCGCCAGCCCGACCCGGTGCATGCCCGAGTCCAGCTTGATCCAGCACTCCAACGGACGTGACGGACGCGCCGCTAGCACCCACTCCAGTTGTTGACGGGAGTGGACCACCATGGCCAGCCCGGCGCGATCCGCTAGCGCGATCTCGTCGGGCGCGAAGACTCCTTCGAGTAAGAGGATCGGATTGCGGATACCCGATTCGCGCAATTCCATCGCCTCGTCGATGCAGGCCACCGCGAAGCCGTCGGCCTCGCTTGCCAGGGCGCGCGCCAGCGAGATCGCCCCGTGACCATACCCATTGGCCTTGACGACCGCGAGCGCGCGCGCCGAGGGTGCCAGACGTTTGGCATAACGATAGTTGTGGAGCACCGCATCGAGATGGATGCGGGCGCGGAGCGGGCGGGCGGGGGATTTCATCGCGTCATTTTACCAGGATACGGGCCGTCAGCTTTCCCGTGCCTGCCGACGCCGCATCGCATCCTCCCGCGCATCGTCGATTTCTCGCAGGATGCTGTCGAGATCGGCCTTTTTATGCTGGCCTTTGAAGTGGCCGGTCAGTTTGATGTCAGGCGTTAGATTGCCGTTCTCGTACAGGTACCAGATCTCCTTGCCATAACTGGTGGTCAGCAGTTCGGGCGCGAACTGACCGAAGTAGACGGCCAGATTGTCGACATCCCGCTCCAGCATCCGCGCGGCGTGATTGTTCGCCGCCGCGTCGATCGCCTGGGGCAGATCGATAATCACCGGGCCGCGCGCGTCGATGAGCACGTTGAATTCGGAGAGGTCGCCATGCACTAGCCCACCGCAGAGCATTTTCACCACTTCCGCGATCAGTGCTCCGTGGTACTTCAGGGCCTGTTCGCCCGTCAACTCAAGATCGTTCAGCCGGGGCGCCGCCACGCCCTCTTCGTCCGTGATCAGTTCCATGATCAAAACGCCTTCGAGAAAGTGATAGGGTTGCGGAACCCGCACGCCCGCGGCGGCAAGGCGATACAGTGCATCGACCTCGGTATTCTGCCAGACGTCTTCCTGTTCCTTGCGTCCATAGCGGGTGCCTTTTTCCATCGCGCGGGCCTGCCGGCTATTGCGCACTTTTCGGCCTTCGCGATAGAGCGACTGCTTATGAAAGCCGCGTTTATTGGCCTCTTTATAGACTTTGGCGCAGCGCACCGCGCCTTCGGAGAGCACCACATAGACCGATGCCTCCTTGCCGCTTTTCAGCGGGCGAATGACTTCGTCGACCAGACCGTCCTGCAATAGCGGTTCGAGACTTTTTGGAACTTTCATCGTCGCCCTTATGTATACGGTGTCCGCTTGCCGCGCCAGGATCGGGTTGGGCGGGCCGGCATCGCGAATGATCATTGCCGGTAAAACGCATGGGACCGTCTCGTCCGGTCCGCGCCCGATCCTCGCCAGCCCGGCATTCCGGAAGGCGCGGTCAAACGAGGCGTCGCGGTCCGGTCGCGGAAGGTTGCCGACAAAATGTGCGTTATATTGACAGCATCGACAGGGTATCGCCAATGAGGGTTTGCGCCATGGCCAAAGCAGTTTGGAAGAATCAGACGATCGCTGAAAGCGATGCGGTCGTTGAAGTGGAGGGCAACCTCTACTTCCCCCTGGACGCGGTCCGTCGCGAGTTCCTGGAACCGAGCGAGCGGACGACCCGGTGTCCCTGGAAGGGCGAGGCCCGGTATTACCACATCGTGGTGGGAGACGATTGCAACGTGGACGCGGCCTGGTTCTATCCCGACCCCAAGCCCGCGGCCTCGAACATCAAGGATCATGTGGCGTTCTGGCGCGGCGTCGCCGTGGAGCGCTAAGGTGTAAGGCGATTTTTGGAAAAACGCATACCTCAGATTGCGTTCGTTCGCGGAGACATTGAATCCGTTTTTGGTGAGCCCTGAGCGGAGTCGAAGGGGTGAAAGCCCTTCGACCCTTCGACTCCCTTCGATTTCGCTCAGGGCACGTCGCTCAGGACTGGCTTGTCGAATGGGACGAACGGGAAATCCGCAGACTCGGAGCGTGAAGCCATTCGTGGTTCGAGAGCCTCACCACGAACGGCTTCAGGATCGCCACGAACGGCTTCAGGAGACGGCGAACGTCAAGCCATACTGAGAATTGCTGCTTCGCCCCCGCCCACTTTGCCAAGCAACCGGCGCGTCGCTATAGTCCCCGAATTCAAGCGCGAGGATGGAAGACGGGATGCCCGACGATAGAACGCCAGACGCCGAAGCGTCGCTGTGGGACCGCTTCGAGGCGTTGTTCCTCGACCGTTTGCAGGGTTGTCTGGAACGCGACGACTTCACCGAATACAGCAGCCATCGTCAGGCCGCCGAGACGCGGATTCTGGCACGCTCCCGTCTCTACCAGGGCGAGAAGCTCGATCGGGTGATGATTCATCAGTACACCCTCAAGCCAGGCCGAGGCGGTCTGGTGATCTTCGCCTACCCGCGTCTGGAGTACGCGGTTCCCTCCTTCCTGCTGCACATCGGCGGCATGCCGCCAGCGCGGACGCTCCTTATTCTGGATCTCGCGCCCTGCTCCGCGACGCTGGACATGACCCCTTTCGGCGCGGTGGCGCAGATGCAGCGGGCGGCGCTGGAACTCCCCGACGCCGAGGTTGAGTGGCTGCGTCCGGTTACCTCGCCCCACCTCCTGTACTGCCCGCTCAAGCCGCTGGAACCCGAGCGTTTTCTCCCGGCCTTCGCGGCCGTTGTCGAGACCTGGCGCGCGGCCTATCTCGAACCCGCCGCGCGCGACGGGGACGCGACATCCATGAAGGCGCGTGGCGATGCGGTGCTGGAGTTGAAAAAGGTACTTTTCCGCAACGATCCGGCCTTCCCGGTCTTTACCCGTGCCTTCGGGCAGGGGATGTCCGACGTGTTCGCCGAGGCCGCGTTCGGGGGCGATCCGGGGCTGTCGATCGCCGATGCCATCGAACCGCTGCCCACGCCGGGGAGCTGGGTCAACAAAAAATTCGGGGTGAGCTGGCGCGCGGACGCCCAGGAACGGGTGCACGAGGCGCCGGCCTTCCTGCGGCCGATCATCCGACGCATCATCGAGAAGGAAGCGGTCAAGGAGGGGATGCCCGTCGTCACGTTGGAACTCGTCCTGCGCTGCGAAAAGAAATATCGCAGCGGCATGGAACTCTGAGCTAACGGTCACCGGGGCAGGCACCACTGCCATTAAGGCGATTTCCGGGAAAGTTCATACCCATGCCAAAGACTAAAAATGGACAGGATTAACAGGATTTCGCAGGATGAACAGGATAGAAACCATTGTTTTTAATCCTGTCAATCTTGAAAAATCCTGTTAATCCTGTCCAATTCCAGAGCTTTTGGTCGGGTACGGGCTTTCCCGGAAATCGCCTAAGTTTCACGCGGAGACGCGGAGCACGCGGAGAGTCGGAAGAGGTCCGACGGTTCACGCCGAGAGATGGCCATCGGGAGGCTCCTTGGAGGCCGTCCCCATCATTTATCATGCCTTTCTCCGCGCACTCCGCGCACTCCGCGCACTCCGCGCCTCCGCGCCTCCGCGCCTCCGCGTGAGATCGTCATTCAGCAGTCCGGGGAGCAACCATGAGGCGATGCCGATGCGCCGCAAACTCTATTGATCCGCATGTTTGTCGACAGGACGATTGCTCGTGATGCGCCCTTGCCACACCTCCCTCGGCCACGAATCCAGTCCCGGCGCTCCGGGATTCCCCGGCCAGCGATTCCTGTCTCCGCCGGGGCATGGGCGGGGCGGGCGCGCCGCTTCCGGCAAGGCTCAGGCCGGCGTATTTCAGCCCTATATCGGCGCTTTCATCATCCTGACGACCCTGGCCGTGGCGCTGCTTGGCTACTTCCTGATCGACACGCGCCATCAAACCGAACAGTCGGTCAATGCGGCCTGTGCCAACGAGGCCCATATCGTCGCCTCCACGTTCGATTCCACCCTGCGGCGGATCGATGCCACGACCGCGCTGATTGCCGACACCGTCCGCGACGACCTCCTGACCGGCCAGCCATCGGCCGAGCGGCGGGCGAGAGTCGATGGCGAATTGCTGGCCTTGGCGCGGAATTTTCCCGAGCTGGCGGGTTATCGCGTGTTCGATGTCCAAGGCTCCTTGCTGTTCACCAGCGGGCTGGACATCAAGATTCTGAATATTGCCGACCGAAGCTTTTTCCGTGCCAGCCGGGAGGATCCCACGTCAGAGCTGCGGTTTTCCGAGACCCTTAAGAGCAAACATAACGGTCGGCCGATTATGTTGGGGTATCGGTCTGTGCTGGACGATGCCGGCAACTTTCGCGGCTCGATCGTCGCCAGCATCGATCTGGACTATTTTTCCACGCTGTTCTCGGAAATTCAGGTGGGCACACAGGGCATGGTGAGCGTCCGGCGCAGCGACGACAGCCGGCTGGTCGTGCGCTGGCCGATTGTCGAGTCCCAGGCCAACAACCCGGCCCTGCACACGCCGCCCTATCGGCGGATTCAGGCCGGCGAGCGGCAAGGCGTGATCCGCTACATCGGCAAGACCGATGGCGTCGACCGGATTTTTGCCTTCCGCCAAGTCAACGATTTTCCCTTCTACGTGCTGGTTGGCCGGGCCGTCGAGGAGCAATTCCTTGCCTGGCGGAAGACGGCGGTCATTTCGACCCTGTTGACATTGTGCGGCCTGCTGCTGATCGGTTTTTCGCTCGGTCGGATCGGTCAGGGCGAGGCGACCCTGCGCAAGAGCGAGCAGCGCTTCCGCGACATCGCCTTCACCCTCGGCGACTGGATCTGGGAAGTCGATGGCGAGTGGCGCTACACCTATGTCTCGGAACAGGTCAAGGCGGCGCTCGGTTATCCGCCGGAAGCCCTGCTGGGCCGCACGCCCTTTGCGTTCATGCCGGCGGATGAAGCGGCACGAATGGGTGTCCTGTTGCAGGAACTGACGGCACGCCGCGCACCCTTCCGGGATCTGGACAATCGCTGTCTGCATCGGGACGGAACCTTGCGTGTCTTGCGGAGCAGCGGCGTTCCGATCTTGTCCAGGCATGGAGAACTGCTCGGCTACCGCGGCTCCGACCGGGACATGACCGAACAAACCCGCCTGGCCGACGAATTGTCGCGCTACCAGCATCGACTGGAAGACATGGTCAGCCGCCGCACGGCCGAATTGGAGACCGTCAACCTTGAGCTTGCCAAGGCCATACAGGTCGCGGAGACCGCCAACCGTGCCAAGAGCGAATTCCTCGCCAACATGAGCCACGAAATCCGCACGCCCCTCAACGGCGTGCTCGGCCTCGCGCAAATCGGCCAGCGCGAGAGCGTCGGGCAAGGCAAATCCCAGGACTACTTCGCGCGTATCCTCGACTCGGGCAAGCTGCTGCTTGGCATCCTCAACGACATCCTCGACTTTTCCAAGATCGAGGCCGGCAAGCTGGTCGTCGAGTCCATGCCGTTCGTTCCCCGGCGCGTTGTCGACTCGGCCCTTGGCGTGATCGCCGAGCGTGCCGCCGCCAAGGGGTTGGTCTTGACCGCCAGGATCGACGCCAATTTGCCCGACGCCTGTCTCGGCGATCCCACCCGACTGACGCAGATCCTGCTGAATTTCCTCTCGAACGCCGTCAAATTCACTGATCGCGGCCGCATCGTCCTGGAGGCGAACCGGCAGGGCGATACCCTTACGTTCGTCGTCACGGATACCGGTATCGGGATGACCCGCGAGCAGGTCAAGCGCCTGTTCACGCCCTTCGAGCAGGCCGATTCCAGCACCACCCGCAAATACGGCGGCACCGGCCTCGGGCTCTCGATCAGCAAACGCCTCGCGGCACTCATGGGGGGTGAGATTCGCATCGAGAGCACACCGGGAAGCGGCTCCTGTTGCGCGCTCTGGTTGCCCTATCGCGCCTGCGCGGCACCGGCGGATTCCACTCCGTCCGATGGCCCGTTCGCGCCGCGCGCCCAGCCCCGTCTCGTCGGTCTGCGGATTCTCGCGGCCGAGGACAACACGGTGAATCAACAGGTGCTGCAGGAGATGCTGAGCCTCGAAGGGGCGGCGCTCACCCTGGTCGGCGATGGCCGGCAGGCGGTCGAGACGATCGCGCGTCAACGCGACGCCTTCGATCTGGTTCTGATGGATGTGCAGATGCCGGAGATGGACGGGCTGGAGGCGACGCGGCGCATCCAGGCCATGGCCTTCGATTTGCCGGTCATCGGCCAGACCGCGCACGCACTTGCCGAAGAGCGTGAGAAATGCCGGCTCGCCGGCATGGTCGACACACTCACCAAACCGCTCGACCACGAACAACTGGTCACCATGATCCTGCGCCATGGCGTGCCGCGTGACCGGGGACAGCCCGAGCGCGCGGCGGCGTCCGAGGAGAGCCTCGAACTGGCGCTACGCCAGGCACATCAGGGGCGTCGGATCCTGCTCGTCGAGGACGATGCGATCAATCAGGAGATTGCGCTCATCCTGCTGCGCGATGGCCCTGGACTGGCGGTGGATGTCGCCGAAGACGGTCGACTGGCCGTCGGCATGGCACGCGCTGGCGCCTACGACCTGATCTTGATGGATATGCGGATGCCGGTGATGGAGGGGCCGGACGCCGCCCGTGCCATTCGACAGTTGCCCGGCTATCGGCGCGTCCCCATCATCGCCATGACGGCCAGCGATCTCGCCGAGGATATCCAGCACTGTCTTGACTCGGGCATGAACGATTATCTCGCCAAGCCGGTCGACCCGTCGGTGCTGTATCGTGCATTACTGACATGGCTGCCCGGAATCCGCAACGCTGTTCCAGGCACTCGACCATCCCAGGTCGACCGGCCGATCGCCTACAATGGGCCATCGTAACGCCAGACAACCAAGAGAGTTTCCATGACCGCGAAAGACCACCTGATCATCTTCGATACCACGCTGCGCGACGGCGAACAGAGCCCCGGCGCCTCCATGACCCGCGACGAGAAGGTGCGGATCGCCAAGGCGCTGGAACGCCTGCGGGTGGATGTGATCGAGGCCGGTTTCCCGATCGCCAGTCCGGGCGATTTCGCGGCCGTGAAGGCGGTGGCCGAGGCGATCAAGGACAGCCGGGTGTGCGGTCTGGCGCGGGCACTCGATGCCGACATCGATCGCGCGGGCGAGGCGCTGAAGGGCGCTAACGCGGGACGCATCCATACCTTTATTGCGACGTCGCCCATTCATATGGAGAAGAAGCTGCGGATGTCGCCCGATCAGGTGCTCGAACAGGCGGTCTACGCGGTCAAGCGGGCGCGCAACTATACCGACGACGTGGAGTTCTCGCCGGAAGATGCCGGGCGCTCCGAGATCGATTTCCTCTGCCGGGTGCTGGAGGCCGTGATCGACGCGGGCGCCCGCACCGTCAATATCCCGGATACGGTCGGCTACAACATTCCGGATCAGTTCGGCAGCCTGATCGCGACCCTGCGCGAGCGGGTGCCGAATGCCGATCAAGCCGTCTTTTCGGTCCACTGTCACAACGATCTGGGGCTCGCGGTCGCCAACTCGCTGGCGGCGGTGCGCAACGGCGCGCGTCAGGTCGAATGCACCATCAACGGGCTGGGCGAGCGCGCCGGCAACGCCGCGCTGGAAGAGGTCGTGATGGCGGTGCGCACCCGCCAGGATCTCTTCGACTGTCAGACCCAGCTCGACACCACGCAGATCATGACCTGTTCGCGGCTGGTGTCCGGGATCACCGGCTTTCCGGTGCAGCCCAACAAGGCGGTGGTGGGCATCAACGCCTTCGCCCACGAGTCCGGCATCCACCAGGATGGCGTGCTCAAGAGCCGCGAGACCTACGAGATCATGCGCGCCCAGGATGTGGGCTGGAGCGAGAACCGCATGGTGCTGGGCAAGCACTCGGGTCGCAATGCCTTCCGCGCGCGTCTGGACGAACTGGGCGTGGCGCTGAACTCCGAGGAGGAACTCAACGCGGCCTTCTCGCGCTTCAAGGATCTGGCGGACAAAAAGCACGAGATTTTCGACGAGGACTTGCAGGCACTGGTGACCGACGCGACGCTGGAGACGGCGAACGAGCGGGTCAAGCTGGTGTCGCTACGCGTCTGCTCCGAAACCGGCGAAACGCCCTACGCCGAGCTGGTGCTGACCTTCGACGGCGTCGAGCAGTCGGGCGCGGCTAGCGGCGGCGGGCCGGTGGATGCGACCTTCAAGGCCATCGAGACGATCGTCGACAGCGCCACTGTGCTGCGGCTCTATTCGGTCAACGCCATCACCAGCGGGACCGACGCGCAGGGCGAGGTGACGGTGCGTCTGGAAAAGGGCGGGCGGATCGTCAACGGGCAAGGGGCCGATACCGACATCGTGATCGCTTCGGCCAAGGCGTATCTTAATGCCTGCAACAAGATCCTGCATCCGGCGCAACGCGCCCATCCGCAGATCGGCGATGTCTGATGGACGAGGTTGTCCGCCGAGGTTATCTGCGCGCCCTGGGGGTGACGGTCTGGGAGCCGCGTTTCGGTTTGGGGCCGGGCGGCGAGGAGGCGAACCCGGTCGACCGGACGCCAGCGCCTGACGCCGCGGCGAATCCGGTCCAGGCGTCCGCCTCCAGCCAGACGTCGGGTGTCGGCGAGACGTTCGGCGGGGCGGATATCCCGCCCGCCAGCGGGCGGGGCGCCCGCCCCCCACCGGGCCTGGACGACCAGGGCGTGGCTCAAGAGCCCGATGACGAAGGCGCGATGTTCGAGGCGTATCAGTCATGGGCGCGAATGGGCGATGACCCGATGGACGATGGTCTGGACGAGGAGAAGGCGGAGGATGTCGCCACCATGGACTGGGATCGACTCATGGGCGCCGTCGCGGCTTGCCGTGCCTGCGGTCTGTGCGAGACCCGCACCCAGACCGTCTTCGGGGTCGGCGATCGGAACGCGGATCTGCTGGTGATCGGCGAGGCGCCGGGCGCTGACGAGGATCGGCTGGGGGAGCCGTTCGTGGGCCGGGCGGGACAATTGCTGACGCCGATGCTGGGCGCGATCGGATTGTCCCGCGATCAGGTCTATATCACCAACGTGCTGAAGTGTCGCCCGCCGGGCAATCGCGATCCCAAGCCCGAGGAAATCCAGCGTTGCGAAGGCTATCTGCGGCGGCAAGTGGCCTTGATCCGGCCGCGTGTCATTCTGGCGGTCGGGCGCATCGCGGCGCAGAGCCTGCTGCGCACGGACGAACCCTTGGGACGCTTGCGCGGTCGGTGGTTGACGTTCGGGACGGCGTCGATCCCGCTGCGCGTGACCTACCATCCCGCCTATCTGCTGCGTTCTCCCGAACAGAAGGCGAAGGCGTGGGAGGATCTGCTTGAAGTCAGACGGAGGATGACTAATATATCTTCAGTGTGAGCGTGTTTCAGGCGTTTACTATTTAATAATGTTCTTATATACTGATTCCCGTGGTCGCACACCACAGCGCTCACACTGAACGAAAAACATCATCAAAGATCGGAGAAAATAGATGAAAAAGCTTGCTACCGCTGCCGCGATTGCCACACTTCTGGGTGTTTCCGCTTCCGCTTCCGCCTGGTGGGGCGGTCCCTGGGGCAACGACGGTTACCGCAATAGCGGCTGGGGCGACGGCGTCGGCGACATGTTCAGCGACATGTTCGGCGATGGCTACGGCGACTTCAGCATGAACATGAGCGGCGGTGGCCGTGGTTATGGTCGCGGTCGCGGCTACGGTCGCGGCTATGGCGACTACTACGGCTACGGTTATGGCTATCCCTACGGTGGTTATGGCTATCCGTATGGCGGCTATGGCGTTCCCTACTATGGCGGCGGCTATCCGTATGGCGTTCCTTACGGCGCGCCGGTTGCTCCCGCGGCTCCGGCCGCGCCTGCCCAGCCTCAGTCCAAGTAAGTCGGACGGCTGATCGCAAAAAAGCCAGGCTTCGGCCTGGCTTTTTGTTTTGGGCGATGGTCGAGAAAACACGTCCCCAAAATTGTTTGTCTTCGCGTCCTGAATTCTCCTTGTTTGGGATTCAGGCGACGATTGAAAGACTGGAGTAGGCGAGCGTCAAACCGATCAGGGTTGCCACCAGAACGTCGCTCGGATAGTGCAGGCCAAGCAGAATCCGGGAACTGGCGACCAGGGCCGTGAAGGGAATCAGCAGCCAGGCCAGTTGCGGAAAATAATAAACGGCCACGGCCGAGAAACTGACGGCATGGAGCGTATGCCCGGAGGGAAAGCTGTAACGGTCGAGCGGCGGTACCAGGGCCATGATGTCGCTCGCGTGATGACAGGGCCGTTCGCGCCGGGTCACGCCCTTGAGCGACTTGTACAGCGCCAGCGCCACGCCGCCGGTGATCAGCATGTGCAGGCTGGCCTTGAGACCCTCGACACCATACAGCAATGGCAGAATTGCCATCAGGCAATACCAGAAGACGCCGTCGCCGAGTCGGCTCACGACCGCGAATGGCCGCTGGACCCAGACGCGCTGGCCTGATCGGCTCCAGGTTCGACAGATGGACGCCTCGCGATTATTCAGGTGTTGCAGCCATGGCCTCATGACAAACCTCCATTCCGCCGTGTCGGCGGATCACCTCGAAGAGACGTTCCTCGACCCTGCCAAGAACGCGATCCCAACTGATCCCCTCGGCGGTTTTTCTGGCCGCCGCGCCTAGCTGACGCAGACGAACAGGGTCTTGAGCTGCGGCGCGACTGGCGGCAATGAAGGCGGCGCTGTCGCCAACGGCGAGGGTCACGCCATTGACCCAGGATTCAATGTGGGCATGCGCCGCAGCATAATCAAATGCGATGACCGGCAGTCCGCTCGCCATGGCCTCGGTGACCACGTTGCCGAAGGTCTCGGTCAGGCTCGGGAAGAGGAAGAGATCCCCTGAAGCATAGTGGGCGGAGAGTGCGTCGCCAACCCTGGCCCCCGCGCAGATGAAGTCGGGGAACTCGCGGCGCAGATGCGCGAGTTCGGGCCCATCGCCGACCAGGACGAAACGGGCGTTGGAACGCTCGGCCAAAATCGCCTGAAATGCCTCGCGGGCGAGATCCAGATTTTTCTCGGCGGCGACCCTGCCGACGTAGACCGCGACCAGGGTGTCGTCGTCGCAGCCCCATGAACGGCGTAACGCCGGATCGCGCCAGGCCGGCGAGAAGCGCGTGACATCCACGCCACGCCCGAAGACATGGACGTTCTGAAAACCGCCGCTCGACAGCTCGGCCTTCAACTCCGCGGTCGGCACCAGGGTCGCATCCGAACGGTTATGGAAATGGCGCAGGGTCTCGGCGATCTGGTGGGTCAGAATCCCGAGTCCATAATGCTGACTGTATTGATGGAATTGGGTGTGAAAACCGGTGACGGTCGGGATCCCGAGCGCGCGCGCGGCCGAGAGCGCCGAATGGCCAAGCGGTCCCTGGGTCGCGATATAGACCAGATGCGGCCGGCTCCGATGCCATTGACGGCGCAGACGCCAGTAGACTGGGAGGCCGAAACGCAGGCCGCGATAGCCGGGGATCGGCAGTCCGGGCACCAGATAGGGAATCACCGGCCCGGTGGGTATCCGTCCCCGATCGGTCTGTTGGCGCGGACGGACCAATTGAATCCCGTGTCCGCGCTCCGCCAGCCCTTCCGCAAGGTGAAGCATGGTATTGGCCACGCCGTTGATTTCGGGCGGATAGGTCTCGGTGACGATGGCGAGATCCAGCTGCGCGGGTTCCCGACGGTCGGATGAGGTGCGGCGTGTTCGTTGCATGGCGTCAGGCGGGGCTCGGATCGGGGCTGCTCAGGGTGGATTCGCCACTTGCGGGGGCGGTCTCCGGCCGGTCATGTCCGCGGCGTCGGTCATTCTCCGGATCCAGACCAAGCGCCGTGACGATCGCCAGCCGCGAGGACTCGGCCAGCGAACGTCGCGTCGCGTCGTCGTCCGCCCGCAACGGCGGGAGAAACTGGATGTGGGCGACCAGATCCGGGTGACGGATAATTTGCCAGAGATTGGCGATCAGCGTGTCGTCGTCGACATAGGGCGCGTGGGGATCCGGTGTCGGATCCTCGCCCCGGCGATAACCGATCGCGACCGGCTGGATGCGAATCCCGGAATCTTGCGCGACACTGAAGAGCCGCGGATGAAAGCGGCGGACGCAATGACCTTCGCTGGTGGTGCCCTCGGGGAAGATCATCAGCGGATGTCCGCGCGCGACCTCCGCGACAATGCACGCGGCGATGCGGTCGGCCTGATGCGCGCCGCGCTCGATAAAGAGCGTCCCGGCGATCTCGGCCATCCAGCCGATGAGCGGCCAGCCCCTGACCTCCGACTTGGAGAGGAAGGCGATTTCATGCTGGGCGCCGACGATGGGGATGTCGAGCCAGGAGATATGGTTGCCGACCAGCAGACAGCCAGGCTCGACGCGCCCCACGATCCGCAGCCGCAAACCCAGCGCGCGGCACAGCCGGGCATGCCACCAGTGCACCGCTTGGGGCACCCAGACGGGCCGCCGGCCGATGCTGGAGCGCAGACGGATGTACAGGGCGATGATTGCACCCGTGGTCAGGTGCTCGATGACGCGCAGACTTCTCCAGAGCGATTTTGCCATCATCGGCATCTCAACCGGCGGTCATCCGTTCGAGGAAATGGCGCGAATAGCTGGGGTTCAGTTCATCGACATTGAGCAGCATGAGCACGTCCGCCACCCCGAAATCGGGATCCCGGCAGGGTTCGCCACAAGCCTTGGCGCCCAACCGGACATAGGCGCGCAGCAGTGCTGGCAGCGGGGCATCGAGGATGTCCTCGGAGACCTGAGCGGTCAGCAGCGTCACGCGCGGCGTCACGCGCAGGCTCTCTGGCGACATGGCCTGCCGGCGTAGCCGGTTCATGATGGCCGCGGCCTGGATGTCCTGGTCTCCGAGCGGAACGCTGGCGCAGCCAAAGAGATAATCAAAACCATGCAGAGTGATGTAGCCGGCCAGTCCGGACCAGAGCACGGCGATGGCCGATCCCTGGCGGAATTCCGGAGCGATGCAGGTCCGTCCGACTTCCAGGAGACGCCCCTTGAGACGGGTAATCGACCCCAGCTCGAATTCGCCTTCGGAATAGAAGCGCCCGAGGCGGGCGGCTTGCGCGTCCGACAGAAGGCGGGTACAGCCAACGACCCGGCCGCTTTGCGCATCGCGCACCAGCAGGTGCTGACAGTGGTCGTCGAACTCGTCGCTATCGAGCCCCGCCACGCCCTTGAGTTGCGCCCCCATTTCCTCGCCGAAGACACGATAGCGCAGGGATTGAGCCTCGCGGACCTCCTGGGCGGAAGCGGCGAGTTCGGCGAACAGACGTTCGCCGCGCGGGGCGGTCGACGCGGAGGCGGAAGCGGAAGCGACCATGGCAGATCCTCGAACTCTTCGGCTAATGAAGAGGACGATATTAGGTCGCGACTGTTGCAGGGATATGTGGGGCGGATGACGGAAAGGTGAATCCGTCAGGTTTCAGGCGAGTTGGAGGTTGGTCGCGAGTAAAAAATTAAGTTAAGGCGATTTCCAGGAAAGATTTTACCGATTTCCGTTCGTCCTGAGCCCTGAGCAGAGTCGAAGGGTCGAAGGATGAACGGAAATCGCGCTCCGAGACCGACATTGCCTCCGTTCATGGTTCGACCCTTCGACGGGCTCAGGGCTCACCACGAACGGAGGCAATGTCACGGCGAACGGAGATAATCTGGGTATGATCTTTTCCAAAAATCACCTAAACAGCGATAACGACAGCGACAACGACAGCGACAACGAGATTGGTGAATGGATTTGTTTGGCGGTTACGCGCGCGCCAAATCCCGATCCACCAGCGCCGCGACCACCAGATCGCCCCAGACATTGATCGCGGTGATGGGATAGTCGAAAAAACGGTCCACGACCAGATAGAGCGCCAGATAGGTCTGGGGCAGTCCGAGCAGGTCGAGCATGAAGGCCATCATGGCGATGCCGCCGCCGGGGATGCCGGCGGTGCCGGCGGAGGAGGCCATGGTGAGCAGAACGATGAAGAGCGCCTGAAAGGGACTCAGATCGGTTCCGGCGAGTTGGGACATGAAGATCAGCAGGATCGACTGATAGAGCGCCGAACCGTCCATGTTGAGGGTCGCGCCCAGCGGCAGGGTGAGGCTGGTGACCCGCTCGCTGATGCCATGGTTTTCCAGCGCCCGCTTGGAGACCGGATAGGTGGCGGAACTGGATGCCGTGGAGAGCGCGGTCAGCAGCGGCTCGCGACACGCCGCGACGAACGCCCAGGGCGAGCGGCCGGTGCGAGTCCGATAGAGCGTGGGCAGAAACGCCAGCGCATGCAGGACGGCGGCAAACCCAACCGCCCAGACGAAGGCGCGAAGCTGAAAAATTCCCGCCCAATCCATCCCCGCCAGCCCCGTATAAACCAGTGCCGCGACCCCGATGGGCGCCAGCTTGAGGACGCCGGCCAGCGTCTGCATCAGCAATGCATCCAGCGCCTGGGCGCCGCCGAGCAGGGTGGTCCGATGTTCCGTGGCGATGCGTCGCGACGCGATGGCCGCGAGGACGGCGACGAAGACGATGTGCAGGACATTGCCGTCCGCCAGCGAGGCGAAGAAATTGCTTGGGATCAGGTTCGCGATCAGTTGGTCCAGACTGAAATTGGCCGCGGTCGGCGCGAGTTGGGGCAGTTCCAGCAGACCGGCGGGCAGATCCCGGGAGAACGTCAGACCGATCAGAGTGCCAAGTGTGGCGGCCACGGCGCTGGTCAGCAGGTAATAGAGCAGTGCGCGTCCGCCGATGCGTCGCAACTCGGTGCCGCCGGCCAGCGAGGCATAGATGGAGACCAGGATCAGGGGCAGGATCAGGAGCTTGAGGACCGAAATGAAGATCTGGCCAAGCCAGGCGACGTAGAGCGCGCCAGCGGGGAACAACAGGGCGAGCGCGATGCCGAGCAGCAGGCCGACGGGGATGGAGTAGAGCTGGCGGAGTGGCATGTTCGAGTTTTCTCTGGGTGTCGCGGGAGGGAGTCGACAACCTGTCGACTGACCCAGGTGCCGACAGCCTGTCGGCGCTCTCAGGGGATCAAATCCAACCGAGACGCTTCAGACTGCGCTCCACCTCGTCCTGGTCGCTGTAATACTCCTTGCGCCCGTTGCGGTCGAGATAACGCTCGTGTCCCTTACCGGCGATCAGGGCGACCCAGGCTTCGTCCGTCGGGCGCTCGGCGAGCCAGTCGAACAGATGCGCGATGGCCTGTGGCCGCTCGACGATGACCTCCACGCCGTCCGTCGGCATACCAGTCAAAATATCCGCGATGATGCGTTCGGGGGGCTCGGTACGCGGGTTGTCCGAGGTCACGATACAGTGGTCGGACTGGCGTGCGACGGCAGCGCCCATCAGCGGGCGTTTACCGTGGTCGCGGTCGCCGCCACAGCCGAACAGGGTCAGGATGCGGGTCCGCGGGAAGCCGTCGCGGATGGCGGTCAGGATGGTGTCCAGCGCATCCGGGGTATGGGCGAAGTCGATGACGAGGGTCCGGTTGCCGATGGTCCGGCACTCGAAGCGCCCGTCCACGGGGCTCAGATGTCGCCAGTCGGCGCGCGCGCCGGGGCCGAGGATGCCGTCTGCCAGGGCGGTGGCGAGCGCATAATTCCGGCGGTTGTGTGCGAGGGCGAGAAACGGCTTGGCCGCGATGGCGTCCGGCTCCAGGGTTGCTGGCGCCAGAACCTCGACTGGCACGCGCGACAGCCCCGCTTCCCGAAGCTGGCGGGCCACGGCCGGACTGCTGCAATAGAGTCGCCCGCCGTCCTGGATCAGGTCGAGAATGCGCGCTTTGGCGCTAAAATAGGATGACTCGTCGTGGTGATAATCCAGATGGTCCTGGGTGAAGTTGGTCCAGCCAGCGTTCTGAAGCGGAATGCCGTAGGCCCGTCCCTGGTCCAGTGCGTGACTGCTGATCTCCATGACCACCACATCGCAACGGTCTTGTTGGGCATGCAGCAGACGACGCAGTTCGATCTGGGGCGGCGAGGTGAATCCGGTCTCCATCAGCCGTTCGCCGTTGCGAAAGAGCCCCAGGGTTCCGATGGAGAGCACCCGCTGGCCGTGGGCGGCGAGGATCGACTCCAGATATTTGACGGTCGTGGTCTTGCCGTTGGTTCCGGTGACCCCGATGAAGGTGAGGCGGCTGCTGCCCAGTGGATAACAGAGGTCGCAGAAGCGCGCGACCACTTGCGGCCAGTCATCGGACCGGGCGACATAAATGGCTTTGTCCGTCAGGCGCTCGAAGCAATCGAGCGGGCGGTTGACGACCAGCACCGAAAAGGCGCCATCGGCCAG
The DNA here is from genome assembly GCF_000227745.2 of Thiocystis violascens DSM 198. NCBI lineage: Bacteria > Pseudomonadati > Pseudomonadota > Gammaproteobacteria > Chromatiales > Chromatiaceae > Thiocystis > Thiocystis violascens. Next base: position 4,114,469 of record NC_018012.1, read on the forward strand.
ATAGCGGCGGTAGAGTTCGTCATCGCTGCGTCCATCGTCGAAGCGCTGGAAAAAGAGGATCGAGCCGGCATCGCAGGCGTCCGCGCGCCACTGGATGTTGGTGAGCGCGCGCCGCGTCGCCGGTGCGCGCCGCCAGGCGAAGTCCAGGGTGTCCAGCAGTTGGGAGAGCGGATCGGTTGGCATGGTGGCGGATGTCGGATCAGTGAGGAGAGGTTGCATGCACATTCTCGCCGAGGAAGGCGTGATCGTCGAACTTTTGGGCCGCTTCGGGCTGAATTATCGACTGCTCGCCGCCGGGAACTCCATCCCCGGCTCCTACTGGGGCGATCCCGAGGCCGGGCTGGTTGGCGATCGGCTGTACGCGCTCCCCACGACGCCGCTGCATTCGATCCTGCACGAGGCCTGTCACTGGATCTGCATGGATCAGCGCCGTCGCGACGCGCTGCAGACGGACGCGGGGGGCGACGATGCCGAGGAGAACGCGGTCTGTTATCTGCAACTGCTGCTGGCCGACGCCATTCCCGGCGTCGGGCATGAGCCTCTATGCGCGGATATGGACGCCTGGGGGTACAGCTTCCGGCTGGGATCGGCGCTGGCCTGGTTCGAGCGGGATGCCGCGGACGCGCGCGACTGGCTGCTCGGGCAAGGGTTGATCGACCGGGACAATCGTCCAACCTGGCGGGTGCGTCTTTGAAATCTCGCGCACTATACTTCGTGGGTCTGCCTCATTCTGTCGCGACACTCGCGGGAGTTCTCCATGCGCAAGTTCTCACTGACTACTGTCGCCTTGACCGCTATCCTGCCCGCACTGACCTTCGCCTGGACGCCTTATCCAGGTTACCCGCTCCCCGACGGCCGGCCGCTCGGTGCGCCCTTCGGTCCGATGGCCCCAGGCGATCCGGGCGCCTGGCCCGTCATGCCACCATCTAGCCCATTCGGTGCCTTGGCGCCCATGGACAGTGAGAGCCGTCAGATGCCGCCCGCCAGCCGGATGCGAATCTCGCGTCAGTCCACCAATGACGCCTATCTGATCGACATCGCGCTGGAGAACATCGATTCCGAGCAGGTTGAGATCCGGCCTGCGGGCCGGGGCCTGACGATTTCCTACAGCACCCGGATGCAGACCAGCGAGGAAGAGACCCTGCCCCGTGGCGAGGGGTTCCGGCGGAGTTACCGTGTCGCGCGCGGCGCGGCGAGCCGCCGTATCGCGCTGCCACCAGACGCCGATCTGGCCAACCTTTCCCGCGAGATCAGCGACAACCGCATCCGACTGCGGATCCCGCGCGCGGCGGGTGGGCGCTGGCCGTTGCCCGTCCGCTAGTGCAACTGCGCCGAAGTCCCAATAACTTGTCATTGGTCACGGGTAGTCCAGGCGCTTTTTGCCACGAAGACGGGCACTTGTTCGTCGCGTGGCGCGGAGCGCCGCTCCATGCGTGACACCGCAGAGCGGTGTCACGCGAGATTCAGATTGAAATTCAGCGTCGAGGAATCCCAACGCATGCACTATGAAACCCCACAAGATGCCGAGGACGCCTATTACGACGCGCTCGATGCGGGCGACGCGGTGGCCATGGACGAGGTCTGGGAGGCATCCGACAAGATCGCCTGTCTGTTACCCATGACCCCGTTGGCCACCGGGCCGGAGGTCCGGCGTTTATGGCGCGCCATCTTCGAGCAGGGCGCCAGATTCGAGATCGAGGTGCGGCATCATCTCTGGATCGAAAACGGCGATCTCGCGATCCATCTGATCGAGGAGCGTACCGGCGCCCGGAACGACGGATCGCCGCCGCCAGCCATCTACGGCACCAATGTGTTCCGCTTGGGCCCCGATGGTTGGCGTCTTTTGTTGCATCAGAACTCGCCGGCACCGCTCCCGCCGCCGGGCGCGGCGTCCAGCCAGCGCACGGCGCTTGCCTGAGTTGGGTGCGACTGAATGCGCGTAAAGCTCCTGACGCTGGGCTGTCGTCTCAACGAGGCGGAACTGGAGGGCTGGGCCGACCGCTTTCAAGCGCGGGGATGTCAGGTCGTCGGCCATGAGGATCCGGCCGACCTGATCGTGATCAATACCTGTGCCGTCACCCAACAGGCGGTGCGCAAATCGCGCCAGATCCTGCGCCGCAGCCATCGTGTCAATCCAGGGGCGCGGCTGATCGTCAGCGGCTGCCTGGCCGCGCTGGAGGCGGAGTCGCTGGCGGGGGAGAGCGGCGTCGATCTGGTGGTCGGCAACCAGGATAAGGATCGGTTGGTCGAGATCGCGCTCGACGCGCTCGACATCCCGTCCATGCCGGAACTGGCGATCGCCAATGACGCCAGCCCGCTGTTCACCCGCGGTCGTCAGCGCGCCTTCGTCAAGGTCCAGGACGGCTGCCGTTATCGCTGCACCTTCTGCATCACGACGCAGGCGCGCGGCGAGGAGCGTAGCCGTCCGGTCGGCGAGGTCGTGGCGACGGTCGGGCGTCTGCACCGTGCCGGCATTCAGGAAGTCGTGCTGACCGGCGTGCATCTGGGCGGTTACGGCAGCGACACCGGCGGCGATCTGGCCGTGCTTGTGAGCAGGATCCTCGCCGAGACTGAGATTCCGCGTCTGCGTCTGGGATCGCTGGAACCCTGGGATCTCCCCGATACCTTCTGGCCGCTATTCGCCGATTCGCGGCTGATGCCCCATCTGCATCTGCCGCTGCAAAGCGGCTCGGACGCCGTTCTGCGGCGCATGGCGCGCCGTTGCAAGACCGACGAGTTTGCACGGCTGGTCGAATACGGTCGCGCCCTGGTTCCGAGTCTCAACCTCACGACCGACATCATCGTCGGTTTTCCGGGCGAGGACAGGGACGACTGGCGGCGCACCCTGGCGTTCGTCGAGGCGATGCGATTCGGACACATCCATGTCTTCAGCTACTCGCCACGGGCGGGAACCCTGGCGGCTACGCTGCCGGACCAAGTGGACGCGGGGACGAAACGACAGCGCTGTCAGGAATTGCAGGTGCTCGCGGTCCGGATGAAAGGGGAGGTTCTGCGCGCGCAGATCGGCCAACAGGCATGGGTGCTTTGCGAAGGCCCGGACGATGGCGCGCAACGCGCAAGCCGTTTCGGCTATACGCCCAACTATCTGCCGGTGCAAGTGGTGGCGGACGCCCCCTGGATGACAGGCAATCGACTGATCGATGTCACCCTAACCGGTCTTGCCGCAAGCGGCGAGGCCATGGTGGGTCAGCCCGTCCGCCGCTCGGAGTAAACCGCGTCCGTTCGGACAGTCATGCGCGCGGGCTAATCGAGCCGACCGCTCGGAATGACGCAATCCATACGATCTTGCCGTTAGAAACTGATCGCCAGTTCGGTCCTGTCGAGTTGGGGAGGCCGAGCCTGGATCGCCAATACTGGCTTCACAGGTCCGCCACGGCGCTCTCCATGGATCAAATGCCGCTGGTCAGCGTCCCGCACGGCCGCGGCGCCGATGCCAAAACCCTTCGTCGTCGCGCGTTCCGTCCCAGCGTTGGGATCGTCGCGTCACGGCATCTGCCTGCCTTTCTGCCCCGTTCCGGTCGGAGCCGTTCTCGGCTCGGCCCGGTGGACGGCACGGGAAATCGAGCCCCGCTTCAGCCTCGCGTCTTTGCCGATTCGACTATTTGTCGTCGAAGCAGCGGATCCCTGTCCGCGTCTTAAACTCGTCGCACAGGGTCATGTAGGAGACGCTGTTGTCCTGATGGATGCGCACCACATGACGCCCACCATTGGCGCAGGCAACGGCCACCAGCGTGTCACCGCCCGAACTGGTTCCGATCGGTTGGGTCGTCTCGATCGTCTTGCAGTTCTCCCCTGACCGGTTGATCACGATCTGAAACGCTTGCAGGGCCAACTGCGCGCGAGCCGGCGCCGCGGAAAGGGCGAGTGCGAACAAGAGCAGCGTGCCGCTGATGATCTTCAGGGCGGGTTGAGAGTCATCCATCGTCGTTTCCTCAATTGAGCACCGTCGTTGTCGATCGGGTTACCGACCGTGGCCGGCTCGGCGAACGCCGGGCAGAAGCGATTCTAACGGCTGCCGGCAGGGATCTGGCTCTCCAATCCATGGCCGCCGCCGGAACCGATCCAATTTTGGCCACAAAATCGACCCGTAGGCGCATCCGATAAAACGTCGATCGCCCCGTCGACCGACGACCGGCATGTCGCCCGGAACGCTGATCCAACTCTGCGATCAGTGCGGACGCAACGCGATGAGGTACGGATGGGCCGCCTCCAGCGGATCTGGGTGGAGAGCATCCAGGTCGATGGGGCGGTCTGGCGGGGATTGTTGCTTGGTCGATTCGCCTGAGCAGTGACGCTCAACAGATCGTAATAATTGATCTATATCATTGCCGCGTTAATAGGATTGCCAAATCCCTTGCGTCACTTGCAGAGTTTTAGGAGTCCGTGATGTCTCTCGATCTCTATCCGACGGGAGTTCAGAGAGAAGCTCCATTCTAACGTTCGTTTATATGCGTAAGGCTGAATCTAAATTCTTTTGCAAATAATCAAGTGGGGGTTTCGACGTGGCTAGAGTCTTTATCAACGAGTTTCATTATGACAACTTAAGCACCGATGCAGGAGAATTTATCGAAATTGCTGGTCCTGCCGGAACGGATCTGACGGGTTGGTCCATTGTTCTTTACAATGGGAATGGTGGAGCGTTCTACGATACCGAAGGCCTATCTGGAACCATTCCCGACCAAGGCAATGGCTTTGGCACGGTGATTGTCAATTACCCCGTTGATGGAATTCAGAACGGGGCTCCCGATGGCATTGCCTTGGTGGATCACAACGGTGCCGTGGTGCAGTTCCTCAGTTACGAAGGAACCTTCACCGCCGTTGGCGGGGCTGCTGACGGTCTTCTCAGCACGAATGTCGGGGTTGTTGAGCCCAATACCACGCCAGTCGGAAATTCCTTGCAACTGACGGGGACGGGCTCCCTTTACGAGGATTTCACCTGGAGCGGGCCGACTGCCAATACAAGCGGTGATGTCAACGTGGGGCAAACGTTTGTCGCTCCCGCGGATAATTCGGTGGACTTGTCAACCTACGTTCGCATTGGCCGCTACGATCTGCCCGAGCCGACCCGCACCGCCGCGCCGAATGGCAGTCAACTGGCGCTGGAAGTCTCGGCGGTGACCTACAACCCCACCACGGACACGCTCTTCGTCGTCGGCGACGAGGGAACCTCGATCATTCAGGTCACCAAGACCGGGCAATTGATCGACTCGATGACCCTGGAATCCGGCGCCTTTGAGGATACCGAAGGGTTGACCTACTTGGGCGCGGGGAAGTTTGCGCTGGTGGAGGAACGTCTCCGCCAGGTCAACCTCTTCACCTACACCCCAGACACCACATTGACCCGCGCCGATGTCCAAACCGTCAAACTGGGTACCACGATCGGCAACATTGGCCTGGAGGGGATGTCCTACGATCCCCTGACGGATGGGTATGTGCTGGTCAAGGAAACCGGGCCGCAGGGGATCTTCCAGACGGGCATCGATTTTACCGCGGGCACGGCAACCAACGGTTCCGCCAGTACGGAGAATGCCACCAATCTCTTCGATCCGGCGCTCGCAGGCCTCACGGATTTTGCGGACGTTTACGCCCTCTCCAATCTTCAGCCTACGGACGCCAATCTGCTGCTGCTGGGCCAGGAAGATGGCCGGATCGTCAATATCGATCGCGGCACGGGCACGATTTCCAATTCTCTGCAAATCGCCGCCGACCCCGAGAATCCGTTAGCGGTTTCCGGTCAGGGCTTTGAAGGTCTGACCATGGACAGCGACGGCCTGCTCTATGTCACCAGCGAGCAGGGCGGCGGCGATGGCGATCATCCGCAGCTCTGGGTTTACGCACCAGCTTCATACACCTATGAGAATGCCGCTCCGGTTGCCGTCAGCCTGAGCAACGCGCTCAGCAGTTTGGCTGAAAATAGCGATACCACTGCCGCCGTCAAGGTTGGCGATATCATCGTCAGCGATGATGCTTTGGGCACCAATACACTCAGTCTGACGGGGACCGATGCCGCCGCCTTCGAAATCGTGGGCACTGAATTGTTCCTCAAAGCCGGGACGACCCTCGACTTCGGGATCAAGCCCAGCCTTCAAGTCACCGTCAACGTCGATGACGCGAGCCTGGGGGGCATCTCGGATGCCGCTGCCGCCTTTACCTTGCCGATCACGGATACCTCGGACAACGCCTCTTCCCTGATGATCTCCGAGGTGGCGCCCTGGTCCAGCGGCAACAGTTCCCTGGGTGCGGACTGGTTCGAGGTGACCAATACGGGGACCAGTGCCGTCGATATCAGCGGCTGGCGCTTCGACGATGATTCCAGCGTCGCGGCCAACGGGTCGGATCTCGGTGGCGTGACCAGCATTGGGTCGGGGCAATCGGTCGTTTTCGTGGATGGTGACGCAAATACGGTCACGGCCTTTGTGAATACCTGGTTTGGGGGCATCCTGCCCAGCGGCGTGACCATCGGCACCTACGATGGGCCGGGGCTGGGCACTGGCGGCGACGCGGTGAACCTGTTTGACGCGACGGGCACGTTGGTCACGGGCGTTTCCTTTGGCGCCTCTCCATCGGCCTCGCCCTTTGCGACCTTCGACAACGCGACGGGCCAGCCGACGGTCTCGACCCTGAGCGAGGCCGGCGTCAACGGGGCCTTTAGCGTGATTGATCAGGCCGCGATCCTGATCGGTTCTCCAGGGGCCATTTCCGGCGCGCCGGTTTCCGCGACGCTGGTCGCGATCACCGCCACCGATGCTGCCGCCGCCGAAGAAGTCCAAAATCCTGGAGCCTTCGCGGTGCTGCGCACGGGGGACACCACGGCCCCGCTGGAAGTGACCTACAGCATCGGCGGCGATGCGGAAGCGGCCGACTATACCCCCAGCCTGCCGACCACGGTCACGATTCCCGCCGGTGCATCCGAGGCTATCATCGTCGTGACTCCGGTGGACGATGACCTCGCCGAGACGAACGAATCCCTCACCCTGACCCTGGTGGACAGCGCGGCTTACGATGTCGTAGCCAATGCCGCCAGCGCCACGGTGACGATCGCCGACAACGATACGGCGGCGGCCGACTTCAACCTGCAAATTTCCGAAATGTGGCCCGGTAACGCCGAGGGTTCCGACCTGACCGCGGATTGGTTTGAAATCACCAACACCGGCACCGAAGCCTGGGTCTCTGGCGTCGCCCCTAATCTGTACTACGACGATGGTTCCCAAGATCCGACCACGGCTGACTTGATCAACGGTATCAGTCAAATTGCTCCTGGAAACTCCGTCATCGTGGTCGTCGGCAATGCCGCCGATGCCCAAACCTTTGCCACGGTGTGGGGTTCGGTCATTGACCTGGCCGGCATCGACATCGGCTACACCGATGGGGCTGGCCTAGGTGCTGGTGGCGATGGCGTCAGCCTGTTCGTGGGCCTGCCCGCACCAACCGACACCCCCGCTGACTTTGAGGAATATCCCAACACCACTGGCTCGGAGGGTCGGTCCTATGACGTGGATCTGGCAGCCTTCAGCGTGGCCGGCCAGAACGGTGCCGTCGCGACCGCGCCGAACGATGCCAACGAGTCCGCCGTCGGTTCCCCCGGCATTGCTGATAATGAGGGTGGCGACGGTAACCTTGGGGTATTCACCCTGGAATTGCTCCATGCGGCTGACCAGGAAGCAGGCGCGGCTGCCGTTCAGGATGCCCCCAACTTCTCGGCTGTTCTGAATGCTCTGCGGGCTCAGGACTTGGGTAACGATGGCGAGCCTGACAATACACTGACACTCTCCTCCGGCGATGCCTTTATCCCGGGCCTGTTCTACGGTGCCTCTAAAGCCGTGTTTGGCTCTGCCGGTATCGCGGACATCCAGATCCAAAACGAGCTTGGTTTCCAGGCGATCGCCTTCGGTAACCATGAGTTCGACTTTGGGACTTCTACACTGGCTAAATTGATTGACGGTTCCGCCCCTGGCGGTTTCTCCAAGCTGAGTGGTTCGGCACTCGAAGGGTTGGATTTTGCGGGTACTGCCTTCCCCTATCTATCTACGAACCTCGACTTTTCCGCCGACGCCAACCTTGCGCCGCTGGAGGTTGCCGGTGGCCAGGCTCCCCAGGCAAACGCCGTGACTTCTTCCACGGTCATCGATGTCAATGGCGAGAACGTTGGGGTCGTCGGTGCGACCACGCCGGCCCTTGGGACGATCTCGAGTCCGGGCGACGTCACGAGTTCGCCGGAATGGGTCAACACCACCCCGACCGACGCCGAACTCGACGCGCTGGCCGCGGGCATCCAGCTTGAGGTCGACGCGCTGCTGGCGGCCAATCCAGGGATGAACAAGGTCATCCTGCTGGCCCACATGCAGAAGCTCGACGTCGAGCTTGCGCTGGCGGAGCGGCTCACGGACGTCGATATCATCGTCGCCGGCGGCTCCAACACCCGCCTGTTTGACGACAATGACGCCATCCGTCCGGGCGACAGTGACCAAGGTCAGTATCCGCAGTTCGTGACTAACGCTGGCGGCACGACCACCGCCGTGGTGAACACCGACGGCAGCTACAAGTATGTCGGCAGGCTGGTAATCGACTTCGACGCCGACGGCCACATCATCGCCGACAGCTACGACGAGACGGTCTCCGGCGCCTACGCCACCGACGACACGGGCGTGGCGGCACTGGATGCCGAGGGGCTGATCGACCCCGAGATCCAGGCCATCGCCGACGCGATCCAGGCGCAGATCATCGCGACCGAAAGTAACGTGTTCGGCGTGTCCGACGTGTTCCTGAACGGCAACCGGACCGGGACCGACACGGCGGATGACCCCGACGGCGTGCGCAGCCAGGAGACCAATCTCGGCGACCTGACCGCGGATGCCAACCTCGCTGCGGCACAGTCGGTCGACCCGACGGTGGTGATCTCGATCAAGAACGGCGGCGGCATCCGCGCATCGATCGGCCAGACCGTCGTGCCGCCGGGCGGCGGCGACTATGCGCGCATTCCCAACGAGGAGATCGTCGATGGCGACGGCAATGTCGTGAAGCCCGCGGGCGGGATCAGCCAGAACGATATCCAAACCTCGCTGGCCTTCAACAATGGTTTGACCTTGTTGACCTTGACCAAGGCGGAATTGGTCGCGATTCTTGAACATGGGGTCGGTGACATCGGGGGCGGACGTTTCCCGCAGGTCTCTGGCGTTAAGTTCTCCTACGATCCCGATTTGGTTGTCGGTGATCGCATCGTTAGCGCCGGAATCTTCGATGAGAACGACAGCCTCATCGCTGAACTGGTGCGCGACGGTGAAATCGTCGGCGATGCGACCGAGACCTTTCGGATCGTTACCCTCAATTTCCTGGCGGGTGGCGGCGATGGTTATCCTTTCCCGACCGGGCCCGAAGCCAATCGGGTTGACCTGACCGACCTTGATGACAATGACGAGCCGGATAGGAATTTCACGGGTGACGCCACCTTCGTTGACAATGGAAGCGAGCAGGACGCCCTCGCCGAATACCTGCTCGATCGCTTCAACACCCCGGAGAGCGTGTTCGACCAGGAAGACACCGGACGTGATCTCGACGAACGCATCCAAAACCTGGATTTCCGCGACGATACGGTTCTGCCCGAGATCAAGGTCTTCATCAGCGAGTTCCACTACGACAACGACGGAACTGATGAAGGCGAATTCGTCGAAGTCACCGCCGACGCGGGGGCTGATCTCACGGGTTACAGCATCGTCCTCTACAACGGCAATGGCGGGGCTTCTTACGCCACCTATGCGCTTAGCGGCAGCGTAACCGACCAAGCCAGCGGTCAAGGCACAATGGTGGTTAGCACCTCCGGTTTGCAGAACGGCTCCCCCGATGGCATGGCCCTGGTGGACGCCGATGGCAACGTCGTTGAATTCCTCAGCTACGAAGGGATGTTCACTGCTAACGGTGGTCCCGCCGCCGGCATGACCAGCACGGATGTTGGGGTTTTAGAGCTTTCTGATACCCCCGTGGGACAATCCCTACAGCTCATCAATGGGGTGTGGACGGATCCCGCCGCCGCGAGTAAAGGCCAGGTGAACACCGCCACGGGCAGCGACTTTGACCTGCAAATCACCGAAATCTGGCCTGGTCAGGACGGGGCGGATGTCACCGCGGACTGGTTCGAGATCACGAATGTTGGCGCCGCGGCCTGGGTGTCCGCCGACGATCCCGATCTCTACTACGATGACGACTCCGCCGATCCCACCGTGGCCGATCCGATTCGGGGCATTAGTGCCATTGCCCCCGGCGAGTCCGCCATCGTGGTCATCGGCGACAGTGTCGATGTCGCGACCTTCATCGACGTTTGGGGCGATGTCATCTCCCTGGATGGCGTCGCGGTCGGCTATACCGATGGCGCTGGGCTGGGCAATGGCGGCGATGCCGTCACCCTGTTTGTCGGCGGCCCCACCGTTGAGACGATCGCGGATTCCGAAGCCTACGCCGACTCCGACGTCTTTGACGGTCAATCCTTCGATGTCACGGCCAATGCTTACAGCGTCGCGGGAGAAAACGGATCGGTCGCGACCCTGGAACTGGGCGGCGGCGATGGCGATGTTCCAGCGGTCGGTTCTCCCGGCAATGGCGCTCCCATCATCCCGGTGGAACTGACCCGGATCGGCAGTGTGCAGGGCAGCGGTACGGCAAGCCCGTTCGCTGGTCAGACCCTTACCGTCGAAGCCATCGTGGTGGGCGACTTCCAGAATGGCGATGTGGATGCCGGACGGAATTTGGGCGGGTTCTATCTGCAGGAAGAGGATCCGGATGCAGACGGCAACCCCCTCACTTCGGAAGGATTGTTTGTCTTTGAAGGGAATACCTTTCTGACCGATGTGAGCGTGGGCGACCGCGTTCAGGTGACGGGTATCGTCACGGAGTACTTCGGGGAGACCCAACTGCAAGCCAGCGGCGTCACCCTGATCGGCTCCGGCAATCCATTACCCACGGCCGCCGCAATTGATCTGCCCAGCGCTGCAGTCTCCACCGCTCAGGGCGGTGACTTCCAGCCGGATCTGGAGGCCTACGAGGGCATGTTGGTCAGTTTCTCCGAGACGCTGACCATCACGGAAATGTTCCAGCTCGACCGCTTCAACGAGATCAAACTGAGCGCCGAGGGTCGTCTGGAGCAGTTCACCCAAAGCAATGCCCCCGATGCGGCTGGATACCAGCAGCACCTGCAAGACATCGGTGCCCGCACCATCGTCTATGACGATGGCCTCAATGTTCAGAATGCGCTCATCGGCAATCTGGATGGATTTGGCCCCACCTTCGACACCGCCACCGACATTCGCATCGGCGACACCCTTGCAAACCTGACCGGGGTGCTGGATTACAAGTGGGCGGGCAATTCCGCTAGCGGGTCCACCTGGCGGGTACGCGCGACCCAGGATGATGAAAATACCTTCGACGAAGGCAACGCGCGTCCGGCCGATCATGAACCGGTCGGCGGTTCGCTGAAAGCGGTCAGTCTCAATGTCCTGAATTACTTCGCCACCATCAATGAAGGTGGAAACCAAACGGCCAATGCTCTAGCCCCGCGCGGTGCCAATTCCTCGGATGAATTCGCACGCCAAACCGAGAAGCTGGTGACCGCGATCCTCACCATGGACGCGGACATCTATGGACTGGTCGAACTGGAAAACGACTTTCTGGCCGGTTCCACTGGCAATGCCATCGACTACCTGGTTGGCGAATTGAACGCGATTGTCGGCGATGGGGTTTATGACTGGGTCGATCCAGGCACTCAATTCGTTGGCAGTGACGCCATCGCCGTCGGATTCATCTATAACACCGAAAGGGTGCAGCCGGTTGGTGCTGCCGCGATTCTGGACGATCCGTCTTTCCTCGATCCAATGGACAGCGGTATGCCGCGCAACCGTGCCTCCCTGGCCCAGACCTTCGAGGACACCGCAAGCGGCGAGACCTTCACCGCAGTCGTGAATCATCTGAAATCCAAAGGCGATTCCGGTCTCACCGGCGACCCGCAAACCAATCCGGACCTGGATCAAGGCGATGGACAAGGCTACTGGAACGCCACCCGCACCGAGGCGGCGGAGGCCTTGGCCGACTGGCTGGCCACCGATCCCACCGACAGCGGCGATCGCGATTTCCTCTTGCTTGGCGACTTCAATGCCTATGCCATGGAAGACCCCATCGTCGTCTTGCGGGACCGTGGATTTACCGATCTCGCCCAACATTTCGTCGGCCCCGACGCCTATTCCTACGTCTTCGACGGCCAGATCGGCACCCTCGATTACGCCTTTGCCAGCGAGACCCTGTTCTCGCAAGTGACCGACGCCACCGAGTGGCACATCAATGCCGACGAAGCCGATGCCCTGGACTACAACCTGGACTTCGGACGCGACTTTGACATCTTCGACGGGACATTGCCCTACCGCACCTCCGACCATGACCCGGTCATCGTGGGTCTGGACCTGAGCAGCCAGACTCCTGTCATCACGATCAGCGGCACCTCGGCACGCGATAAGTTGGTGGGCACTGACGCGGCCGAGTTGTTCGATGGCAACGGCGGCTCGGATGTCATCCTGACCGGCGGGGGCCATGACATCGTGGACCTGTCGAATTACTACCAAAATGGACTGCGCGAAGCCATTTTGCTGGCGGACTTCGATCCGACCCAGGACCAACTGGACGGGATCTCCTCCGGCAACATCACCCGCGCGCTATCGTTCGGCGATCGCACGCTGGCGTACCTCGACAATGGCGACATGCTGCAATTCATTGGAGTGAGCGATTTCGCCGACGTCGAGTTTACTTCTAACGGAGTTCCCGGCTAACCCGGCAAGAAATCGTTGTGTGTCATGGGTCATACCCGTGCGCGGCGACCCGTGACACACAAGCCTCAACGACCTGAAACCCCAGTCACGGTTCAACAACTGACACGATCTCCTCCAGAGCCTTTCTCCCTCGCGGGGGAAAGGGTTGGGAGAGGAAAAAGGGTCTGTTTTGTATCGGTTATTTTTTGTCATCCCACAGCTTTTCGCATTGATCAGGAGCTATGTCATGAAGAACCAAGCCTTGTTTGGTTTATGTCTGCTCGGTATTGCCATGGTTAACCCGGCGCATGCCGTTTTGCTTTCCGACGTTACCGTCGATATCGATACCTATGTGGAAGCCTCTTCCGCAATGATCGATTACGATTCATCTTCCGAGCAAATTGGAAGCCTTTTCGCACCCATTGACAGTATGAACAATGTCTCTCGAGGGATTGGGAGCGAGATTTGGTTGTTCGCACGCGTCGACATTTCTGGACATGCAATCCTTGACTCGTCTCCAGACATCTCTGTCTATGATGTTAACTTTGACCAGATGCTCGGCGGCAATCTGCTCGATACGGCGTTCGATGCCAGTGATTCATTTGCGCTGTTGTTCCAAACGACCGGCGGATCGGCCGCCTCTGAATTCGGCGGGTATTTTGTCGCGACATTTACGAGCAGCTTGAGAAATACCTACGCATCTCCGTCAGATATCGTCTTTCCTGAAATGGGATCGCTCCGCATCAACGCCGCGGCCCTCAACAACGTCTCCGAGCCGGCGACCCTGTCCCTACTTGCGATTGCCTTGCTTGGCGGTCCCCTGATCCGGCGACGCAAGCGGAGTCTCTGACCCTCCATTCCATCGGATTCACCTCATGTGTAGTTAGGACGAAGCCCGGGCAGCTTGCCGGGCTTCATCCGCCAGAGTAGGAGCGGTCAGGTCGAACCGCGGTGCGCTGTCGGACTTGCTCCAGCCGACGATTCGCTTCATCGAACAGATCGGTACAGCCCTCCTCGGAGCGTGATTTTCCGGAAATCGCCTAAAGCCCGCTCTCGATCCGCGCGGCCCGTGAGGCGCTCAGCGCGTTTGCCACGTAGCTCAGCGAGATCCCCAATTCGCGCGTCCAGGAGAGTTCGATGTGCCATGTCGGAGATGGCATCCACTGATGTACCGCGCGGCCCTCGCCGCGCCGGATCGCGGCGAGGCGTGCCGCCGGGGTCGATGCATACTCGGGGAATTGGCTCCGGTCCTCGCCCGGACCATATTTCTCGCGCAAGAGCCGGTAGGTGTCATCGAAACGCAGTTGGGTCGAGACCCCGTAGGCACGCACGACTTTATAGATGCGCCGGGAGAAGGCGAGTACGTACAACTGGTTTTCTCCATCCGGAAAGATCAGGGCAAGACTGTCCGCCGCCGCCTGAGAGACCGCCGGGGCCGGCACGGATTGCAGCAGCGGATCAACCTCGCCCCCCAGACAGTACCGCCCGAAGACCTGCTTGAGACAGGGATCCTCCGCTAGAGCGATCCTGGCGCAAACCATCGATCCGATCGTCAGCGCAACCGCGGCGATCCTGCCTACCAGTGATCCACCCATGACACACGGCCTCGTTTGGAGAGATCGGAGGAGGATAACCGATCATCCTGGTCGGAGTGCGGAGAGTGCGCGGATTCAGAACCGGGCGCGCGTCGTTCAAGACCGGCGTCCGCGCTGAGGCGTTCCAGCACCGCATCCGGGCGCCACAGCCGGGCGATCAACCCCTGGGTCGCGGCCGGATCGCCGCTGGTCCAGAAACGTTCGCGGCCAACGCTGTCCGACGGCGCCAGCAACCCGGACTCGGCCAGACGCCGTCGAACCTGACGGGCAACCGCCGCCCCCGAGTCCAGCACCGCCACGTTCGGACCGGCCAGTTCCTCGATCAAGGGGGTCAAATGCGGATAGTGGGTGCAACCCAACACCAGGGTATCGGCGCCGCGCGCCAGCAGGGGCGCGAGAAACCCCGCCAGGAGCGCGCGGGTTGGCGCGCCGTCCAGGTCGCCGGATTCGATCCGTTCGACCAGACCGGGACAGGGTTGCGGCAGGATGAGGGCATTCCGGTCAAGCCGCTCTAGCAGAAGCGCGAAGGTTTGGCTGGCGAGCGTCTGACGGGTGGCGAGCACGCCCACCACGCCGGATCGTGTCCGCGCCACCGCCGGCTTGACCGCCGGTTCCATGGCCACGATCGGCACCGGATAGCGGCTGCGCAGCAGGCGGGCCGCGGCTCCGGTCGCGGTGTTGCAGGCCACCACAACCGTTTTGACGCCTTGGGCGAGCAGGAATTCGGTGACGGCCGCCGCGCGCGACTCGATGGCCGCCAGCGGTTTGTCGCCATAGGGCGCATGGCCGCAATCCGCCACGTAAAACAGATCCTCATGGGGCAACTCGCGGCGGATCTCGCGCAGCACCGAGAGCCCCCCGACGCCGGAATCGAAAACGCCGATGGGTTGATGGCGGGACATGGACATCCTTTGCGAACGGCGATCCGGCGGGAACGCCCGGCGATGAACAGGGGTTGTATGAGGAAACGGGGCGAGCGACCGGTCAGCGGGCGCGGAAGCGCCGCGCGACGACCGGCGGAAGTGTAAAAGCCAGGGCCGGGAATGACAACGATGCGCGACCGTTCCGCGGGCCGTGGCTTCGCAACCGCGCGCATGGCTGGATTCGACCTCGGACATGGCCTAGCCTAGGCGGTCTGTCACAGACATTCCAGCCAAGAAGGAAACCCACTCATGCGCAAACTCTTGGGCGCGCTCGCGCTCCTCGCCACCGGCATTGTCCAGGCCGCGATCCCCGCCACGCCCGTGATGACGGTCTACGAATTCAATGGTCCCCTGGAGGTGCCCTATTTCAACGCCAGCGATCTGTCCCGCGCGGGAACCCTGACCCAGGGCACCTCGCTGATCCCCTGTCTGCCGATCCGCGATGGCAAGCCATTGACGGATCAAAGCGGAACGCCCTATGTCGGCTTCGAGATCGTGGTGGATCCGCGCAAGGCGTCCCGCTCGTCGACCGAGGACTTCAAGCGCGCGGTCGCCGCGCGCAAGGCACTCAAGGTCAAGAACCACCATTGTCCGGCGAGCGTCCGGTCCGTCATCGGCATCCGCGATCTCTACGCACTGGAGAAGGCGCCGTCCTTCGATCCGCCCCGCGCGGGTGGCGGACGCGCGGAGTCGGGCGTCAGCGAACTCGATCGCATCGTGCGCGCCTTCCATGCCTCCAGCGACTGCGAGGGGGCGAATGTCAAACTGACGGGTCGGCGTCCCGCCCTGAAACGCGCCTGGGATGACTTCATCCGCGACCATGCGGACTTGGGCTCGCCGACCACGCTCGCCCGCGCCAAGCATCTGGATTATGTCATGCGCACGGCGATCTACGAGGGCCACCTGGGGCGCGGCTGCAATGCCTATGGCGCCTGCGAGCGTAACATCATCGCACTCTCCATCCGTAACCGCGCCGTCGGGCAATGCCAAAAGAATCAGGGTTGCTCCTTTCCGGGCGATTTTCAGGGTGCCGCTTCGTCGGTCTCGCAGTACAACATCTGGGACGAATATCTGACCCAGATCTCGGGTCTGACCTCCTGTTTCCTGCGCCCGGATCTGGCCAGCGACGAACGCTACGCCAAGCTCCAGGCGATGTACGCCCAGAGTCTGCCCGATGTCGAGCGGATTCTGTTTGGCGACGATGCCGATTTGCGCACAGTGTTCCCCGAGAACTCGCTGGCCGACCTCACCTCGATGCGCCACTACTATCACGCGCCGGCCATGGGCAAGTGTTTCCCGAACCATGACCGGGTGGAATACATGAGCGGCGCGGTGGCCCGCAAGGGCGACGATTTCGCGTTGATCGCTAATACCCGCATCCAGGTCGGCGCCAAGTCCGGCGATGGCTACGCCTTCGAGGAGTTCCGCTTCGAGGAGACGCCGGAGCGGGATCTCGTGCGAATCGAGGATAACTATCCCGGCTTTCTGGTCGACGCCCGCAAGGTCTCGCTGCGCGCGCCGGGTTTCTGTCCCGCCTACGGCATCCCCAGCGGCTGCCGCTCGGGGACGGTCGGGCGTTATCGCAAGACCCCGAACTGGCTGAACGACGGCAAGCCGTTGGGCATCACCTGCCGGCTCTCCGATCGGGGCGAATCCTGCCAGGGCGGCGGCGCGACGAAAACCGTAGAAGTGGGCGGGGTCTGCGACAAGGAAATGCGGCCGGTTGCCGGGGTGCGCTGAGTCATCGGATCGCTCCATGATCTCGGGCGGTTTTAGTTGTCAGTTGTCGGTTTAGGCGATTTCCGGAAAAGCTCATACCCACTTTCGTGGTGACATTGCATCCGTTCGTGGTGAGCTGGTCGAACCATGAACGGATGCAATGTCGACCTCGGAGCGCGATTTCCGCCCGTCCTTCGACAAGCTCAGGACGAACGGAAATCGGTAAAGTCATTCCCGTAAATCACCTTAACCGTTTAATCCTTTTGGGAACGAGGGCGTCCAGTCCTCGCTCCGGGTGTGGCCGGTCGCGTGCCGATCAAATCGGGAATGTATTCATTCGGCATCTGGCACAAAGCTCAACACGTTGCCGTTGATGCAATAGCGCTTGCCCGAGGGCGGCGGGCCATCGTCGAACCGATGTCCCAGATGGATGCCGGAACTCGCGCTACGCACTTCCATCCGGCGCATGCCGTGCGAGTTGTCCTCGTGCAGGGTGATCGCGCCCTCGACGGGGTTGAAGAAGCTGGGCCAGCCGGTGCCGCTGTTGAACTTGGCATCGCTGCGAAACAGTGGCGCGCCGGTGATCGGATCCACGAAGACGCCAGGTCGCTTCTCGTCAAGATGGGAGCCGGTGAACGCCGGTTCGGTGCCCTCCTCGAACGCGATCCGCTGTTGCTTCGGGGTCAGGATCCGAAAACCTAGCCACTTCCAGAAGCGATCCTTGTCGCCCTGGTAGCCGGTGTAGCGGGAGACCTCCCGGCCCTGCTCGAACAGCACGACGGTCGGTGTGGCGAACAGACTTTTCTCCAGCGTCCAATCCGTGGGCGGTCGCGGGTTGAGGGTGGTGGCAATGGGAAGATCGGATGTCCAGTGATCCAGCACCTCGGCACGGAAGCGCTTGCAGAAGGGGCAATCCTCCGCCTCGAACACGATCAACTGTCGCGCGAAATTGAGTCGATCCGCCGTCAGCGGGGGCGGTACCGTCTTGGTCATCCCGCCAGGAAAGGCCACGCCCGTGCCGCCCAAACCGCAATAGCCGTTCGGGTTCTTCTTCAGGTAATCCTGGTGATCGTCCTCGGCGCGATTGTAATGACGCAGCGGCGCGATCTCGGTGGTGATCTGGCCATGGCCGGCCGCGCTCAACGCTTGTTGGTACGCCTCTCGGGTGGCGATCGCCACCGCCTGCTGCGCGTCGTCGCTGGTGTAGATCGCGCTGCGATAATTGCTGCCCCGGTCGTTGCCCTGGCGATCGCCCTGCGTAGGGTCATGGTTCTCCCAGAATTTCTTCAGGACGGTTTCGAGACTCACCCGATCAGGATCAAAGCGAACCCGAATCACCTCGGCATGGTTGCGCAGATCGGTCTTGCCACGCCGACGCGCGGCCTCCAGATCCAGCACCTCGCGATAGCTCACGGTCTCGACATCGCCGCCGGCATAGCCCGATTCGACATCGATCACGCCGGGGATCTCGGACATCCGCTTCTCCGCGCCCCAGAAGCAGCCCATGCCGAGCACGATGGACTCGACGTCGGCCAAGGCGTGCATGGGCATCGCGATCAGCATGCCCCCCAGTAAAATTCTCCCGATCGAAACCATCTTTGGCTCCAGTTTTCGCATTGAGGTTCACAGCTATGACCGGAGCAGGCGCGGAAATGTTTCATGCCGATCAGGAGTGGGAAATCCGGGCCTCGGCGCGTGAAGCCGTTCATGGTTCGATCCTTCGACAGGCTCAGGATTCACCACGAACGGCTTTAGGATCACCGTGAGCAGCTTTAGGCGAGGCGCGAACACCCGGAGGATTTCCCGTTCGTCCTGAGGCTCTCGAAGGATGAACGGGAAATCCGGGCCTCGGCGCATGAAGCCGTTCATGGTTCGAGGGCCTCGCCACGAACGGCTTCAGGGATACCACGAACGGCTTCAGGGAACACACGAGCTGCTTCAGAAACGCCACTGCTCATACAGTGACGTTCAAACTGAGCATTGCTGGAAAGCGGTTCGGTCTCTCCATCATTTGATGGGAATCGTCATGCCTTCCTTACCGTTGCGCTGGAGCTTGGCGCGGACCTGCTCCGCGGACTGCTTGCTGGGATAAGAGCCGGTTCGCACGCGATAGGCGGTCCTCCCGCTCGCGAGGGTCGCGGTTTGGATGCTACTGGAAATCCCGAGCAGGGCCAGCTCGGCCTTGCGGCGTTCGGCATCGGCCGCGCTGGTGAAGGAGCCCGCCTGCACCACAAAGGTTCCGCTACGCGGCGCGGTCACAGGTTCGGCTGGCGGCGGGGGTGCCGCCTGTTTGGGGGACGCCGGCGTGGGCGTCACTGGCGGCGGCGGTTGCGCGACCGGCGGTTGCGGACGAGGCGCCGGGGGTGGAGGCGGCGGGGCCTTGTCGCCGACCTCGACCGTCGCCTCATTGAGGAGCTGCGGAAAGTGGAAGGTCGGTTGTACGGGCGCGGCTTTCGACTCGAGGTTGGGAGTCGGCGATGCCGCGGGTTGCGGAGTCGTCACGTCCCGCCGCGTCGACATGAAATTGCCGGCGATCACGCCCAGCGCGATGCCCAGCAGGAACCACCAGACACAGGAGCGGCTCTGCTTGCGTTTCGCCAGCGGTTGCGCGGGTGCGCCGCGTCGCGTTGCCTTGACCATCTTACATATTCTCCGGTGCCGAAACGCCGAGCAAACCAAGACCGTTGCGCAACACCTGCCGCGCGGCCAGGATCAACTTGATGCGCGCGTCGCGCAGGACGGCGTCCTCCACCAGAAACTGATGGGCGTTGTAGTAGGTGTGAAAATCGTTGGCCAACTCGCGCAGATACTGGGTGAGCTGATGCGGCTCGGCCTTGAGCGCGGCCGTCTCGACCACCTCGGGATAGCGGGTCAGGCTGCGCAGCAGCGCCTGCTCGTGATCCTCGACGAGACGCTCCAGGTTGGTCGTGCCTGGGCTTGGGTCGACCACCATGCCCTTCTCGGCGGCCTGACGCAGCACGCTACAGACGCGGGCATGGGCGTACTGCACATAGTAGACCGGGTTATCCGAGGACTCGGACTTGGCCAGATCCAGGTCGAAATCCAGGTGCTGCTCGCAGCGGCGCATGACATAGAAAAAGCGCGCGGCGTCGCGTCCGACTTCCTGGCGCAACGCGCGCAGGGTGACGAACTCGCCGGAGCGGGTGGACATTTGCGCCTTCTCGCCGCCGCGATAGAGAATCGCGAACTGCACCAGCAGCACGTCGAGCCGGTCGGCGTCGTCGCCGAGCGCCTGGATCGCCGCCTTGACGCGCGGAATATAGCCGTGATGGTCCGCGCCCCAGATGTCGATGACGCGATCGAAACCGCGTTCGAGCTTGTCCATGTGATAGGCGATGTCGGAGGCGAAATAGGTGCTCTGGCCGTTCTCGCGCACCACCACGCGGTCCTTCTCGTCGCCGAAGGCGGTCGAGCGGAACCAGAGCGCGCCGTTGCGTTCGTCGAGATAACCGCCCGCACGCAGGCGCTCGATGGCCCGGTTGACCGCGCCGCTCTCGGTCAGCGAGCGCTCCGAATACCACTCCTGATAGTCGACGCCGAACCCGGACAGATCGTCGCGAATATCGTCGAGGATGGTGTTCAGCCCCAACTCGAAGACATAGCGATAACGGTTGTCGCCCAACAGACGCTTGGCGGCGACGATCAGACCGTCGATATGCGCCTCTTTGTCGCCGCCATTTTGCTCCGGCGGTTCGCCCTCCCGCGGGATGTCCGGCGGCAGACCGGCGAACACCTGTGCGGCATCCACCCGATAGGCATCGCCATGCTCGCGGTGCAGGGTCGCGGCGATGTCCCAGACATAGTCGCCCTTGTAACCGTTGCTCGGAAAACGCAGATCCTCGCCGCAGAGTTCCAGATAGCGCAGCCAGACCGAGGCGCAGAGGATATCCATCTGACGCCCGGCGTCGTTGACGTAATACTCGCGATGGACGTTGAAGCCGACCGCCGCCAGCAGATCCGCGACCACCGCGCCATAGGCGGCGCCACGTCCGTGTCCGACATGCAGCGGGCCGGTCGGGTTGGCCGAGACGAATTCGACCTGCACCCGTTGACCGGCGCCGAGCTGGCTCCGGCCAAAGTCGTGACCGGCCGCCAGGATGCGGGGAATCTCCGCCCGATAGGCGGCGTCGGCCAAAAAGAAGTTGATGAAGCCCGGCCCGGCGATCTCCACCCGCGTGACCAGCGGCGAGGGCGGCAGCGCCTCCACCAGCCGTTGCGCCAGATCGCGCGGCTTGGCGCGAGCGAGCTTGGCGAGCACCATCGCGACGTTGGTGGCGAAATCGCCGTGAGCAGTGTCGCGGGTACGCTCCAGCATCGGCTCGGGCAGTTCCGGGGCGTCGAGCTGGCCGTTGGACACGAGGGCCGTCAGTGCGGCGCGGATGAGATCTTTGATGTCTTGCTTCATTCGGATTGACAACTCGGCAGAGTCGCGCGGTCAAGGGCGCCGACAGAATCCGTGCTGGATTCGGGGGTACCGCTCGCCGCCGACATCGGCCGCAAAGGATGATTCAACAGTAACTCATCAAGGCCGGATGGCCTTGATCCGTTGCGTAAGGATACCTGAATCCGCGCGTTTACACCGCGCAGGCTCCGAAGGTTCGGCAATTCTCAGCTTGCGGGCGACGTGACCCGCTAGAAGGTCTTCCATGCGCCCAGCAGTCGCCCGCAAGCAGGCTCCTACGGGGGGTGACGCCTGGTCAAGTCATTTCCGGAATTCGCCTAAAGCATCTCCTGCGGATCCACGTCCAGCGACCAGCGCAGTCCCTTGGTTCGGGACAAACCGCGCAGGGCCGGGCTCCAGTGTGCCAGAAAACGCTGGAGCCGCGACCGCTCGCCGCATTGCACCAGAAGCTGGGCGCGATAGCGGCCGGCGCGCCGCTCCATCGGCGCCGGGATCGGACCGAGCAAGTGAACTCCAGGCGCATCCGCAGCCTCGATCAGCCCTTCAGCCAGGACGCGGGCCGCGCGCAAAAAGGCGAGCGGCTCCGACGCTCCGGGCGCCTCGGCGCGGACCAGGGCGAGATGGGCGAAGGGCGGCAGTTCGGCATCGCGTCGCTCCCCCAGCGCCACGGTCGCGAAACCGCCATAGCCCTCGCGCAGTAGCGATTGCAGCAGGGGGTGTTCCGGATGACGGGTCTGCAGCACGACCCGACCGGGCCGCTCCGCCCGTCCCGCCCGCCCGGCGACCTGCACGATGAGTTGCGCGGTGCGTTCCGGGGCGCGGAAATCGCTGGCGTAGAGCGCGTGGTCCAGATCCAGGATACCGACCAGGGTGACGCCCGGAAAATCATGCCCCTTGGCCAACATCTGCGTCCCAAGCAGGATCTGGATCTCGCCACGCGAGACCGCTCCGAGCAGCCGGTCCAGTTCGCCCTTGCGCCGGGTGCTGTCGCGATCGATGCGGGCGATGCCGACCTCCGGAAACAGGGGGCGCAGATTGTCTTCCAGACGCTCGGTCCCCTGTCCCAGCCGACGCAGATCGCTGCCCTGACAGGCGGGGCAGAGACTCGGCACGGGTTGCGACCAGCCGCAATGGTGGCACCAGAGTTTGCGCGGATTCAGATGCAGGGTCAGGCGGGCGTCGCAGTGCGGACAGCCGCCGACCCAGCCGCAGGCGTGACAGGTGAGAATCGGCGCATAACCGCGCCGGTTGAGAAACAGCAACACCTGATTGCCGGCCGCGAGTTCGGTCCGCATGTCGGCGCGCAGCACGGACGACAGCCCGGCCTGCAGGGGCTGATCGCGAATATCGAGCAGCGAGATGGTCGGCGGGCGGGCGAGACCGGCGCGCTCGGGCAGTTTCAACCAGCCGTAACGGTCGAGCCGCGCATTGTGCAGGGTCTCCAGCGCGGGCGTCGCCGAACCGAGCACGACCGGACAGCCGGTCAATTGGGCGCGGCGCACCGCCAGATCCCGCGCCGAGTAGCGGAATCCCTCCTGCTGTTTGAGCGAGGCGTCGTGTTCCTCGTCGACCAGGATCAGCGCCAGTCGTGGCAGGGGCACGAAGACCGCCGAGCGGGTTCCGAGCACCAGCGTGGCCTCGCCGAGCGCGGCGCGATGCCAGTTGCGTTCGCGTTCGCGCGCGTTGAGCGCCGAATGCAGCACAGCCACCGGCCCCGGCAGGCGCTGGATGAAACGCGCGCGCAGTTGCGGCGTCAGACCGATCTCCGGCACCACCACCAGCGCCTGACCGCCGGCGGCGATGACCG
The DNA here is from genome assembly GCF_000227745.2 of Thiocystis violascens DSM 198. Classification (NCBI taxonomy): domain Bacteria; kingdom Pseudomonadati; phylum Pseudomonadota; class Gammaproteobacteria; order Chromatiales; family Chromatiaceae; genus Thiocystis; species Thiocystis violascens. The sequence goes on from NC_018012.1 coordinate 4,137,739, forward strand.
CCTCGATCAGACGGATATAGACCTCGGTCTTGCCGCTGCCGGTCACGCCGTCGAGCAGGAAGGCGCGGAAACCGCCGAGCGCGCCCAGGATCGCGTTCACCGCCGCCTGCTGGTCGGCATTAAGCGCGGGACCGGCGAGCGCCGAGACCGGCGGCGGCAGGGAGGGCGTCAGGCCCGGAGCCAGATGGCAGGTCTCGATCAATCCCTTCGCGCGCAGCGCGCGCAGGGTCGCGGCGCAGTCTCCCTGGCTCGCTCTCAGATCGGCCAAGGCCAGACCCGCCGGAGCGGCGCGCGCCAGGGCGAGCAGATCGCGCTGCCGGGGCGCGCGGTTCAGCGCGTCCAGCGCGACGGTCAGACCCGCGGGCGTGGCCTGAATCCCCGGAATCCGCTCGTCGAGCACGGGCGCCGGATCGCGCAGACGGGCCGGCAACGCGGTAAAGAGCGCCTCACCGATCGGCTGCCGATAATAGGCTGCGGCCCACTCGATCAGCCGCAGATCCGCGGGCGACAGCAGCGGGCGCGCATCCAGCACCGACTCGACGCGTTTGAGACGCGCGGGATCCTGCTCGGTGTGGGAGGCGATGCGCAGCAGCATCCCGACCCGGCGGCCGCGTCCGAAGGGCACCAGGAGACGCAGGCCCGGCGTCAGCGTCACGGGAGCGGGCGACACCGGCGGCAGATAGTCGAACAGCTCCGCCAGCGGCGCCGCTACGGCGACCCGCAGGATCGCCGGGCCGGACTCGGACGGGGTCGGTGCGCGACTCACGAGCGCGGAGCGATCCACGACAGGACCATCGATCCGACCGGATTGCCGCGCGCCTGGACGGCCGGCATTCGATTGCATTCGGCATCCGCGGCAACCAGATTGAAAAAAATCATGCTTGACACTTCGCGCCATCGACGGAACAAGGCGGTGCCCCGGCGGATGAATTCGCGCGTGAAGAAGGCAACCGGTTGTGCCGCAAGGCGAAAGACGAACTGCTCACAAAGTCTGTGGATAAATCTGTGGACAGGCGCTGGGAATCGCTCTCCGGATGGCGTCGATACGAGGGTTGCGCGGTTTTGGCAAGGCTTTGACCAGTTCATGACTTCTTATAGGATTCAATGCGTTACTGAATTGACCGACCGTTGACCGAAAGAGTGCCTTGACAAATTCGCGGATTCCCGCACCTCCATTCCGGACTGTGAATGATTCGGCCACGAGACGTCCGACCCTGCCGCCTGGAGATCGGGCGGGATCCTCGTTCAGACTGGGGTCACGGGAATCGGCGCCCTGGCAAGCCGATGACCGGACGCACGGGAAACGGATTTCTCAGGTTGCACGAGAGAGACAAGTGTGTATTATTCGCGCAAATACCGAGCCGTGTTTTCGCTATGTTGCAACTCAATCAACAGGTACTGCGAACGGATCTGGCAGGCATGCCTCTGGAGTGGATCGACTACCGGGTGGCTGCCCGACTCTATTTTCTCCACCAGGTCGCCTACGCCTGCGGGGATCCGCTCTTCCTGCTGCGTGGCGGAACCAATGCGCTCACCCGCGTCCAGAGCCGGCTCGAAATCCACTCGATCATCGCCACCTACGGCATCCATCACGCCCTGAACAAACTTCAGGACGATTATATGCCGCCGCTCTCGAACCGTACCCTGTTCCAGCGGGACAACCACATGTGCATGTACTGCGGCCAGCATTTTTCCGACCGTCATCTGTCACGCGACCACGTTCGTCCTTCCAGCAAGGGCGGCGCGGACCATTGGAACAATGTCGTGACCGCCTGCGTCCGCTGTAACAACTACAAGGCCGGGCGCTCGCCGGAGGACGCGGGCATGGAACTGCTCGCCGTGCCCTTTGCACCCACCCATGCCGAGTACATCTTTCTGATGGGTCGCAATGTTCTGGCGGATCAGATGGAATTCCTGCGCGCCCACTTTCCCCGCTCCAGCCCACTGCATCGCCGGCTCGCTCGCGAGACGCCCGCATGACCGCCTGGGACGTGATCGCCGCGCGCATCGGCACGGTCACCGGCGAACCCTTCCAGATCCGGCACCAGCGTCCGATCGGCGGCGGCTGCATCAATACGGCCTGTCTGATCGGCGACGGTCGGCGCGGGTTTTTCGTCAAGCTCAACGCGGCCGAGCGCCTGGCGATGTTCGAGGCCGAGGCCGAGGGTTTGGACGCACTCGCCGCGACCGGAGCCATGCGCGTTCCAGCGCCGGTCTGCGCGGGTCTCGCCGGCGACCAAAGCTATCTGGCCATGGAAACGCTCGATCTCGGCGGACGGCTGGATGGCGCGCTCGCCGGTCGCCAACTCGCCCAACTGCATCGCGCCACTGCGCAGACTTTCGGCTGGCATCGCGACAACACCATCGGCGCCACCCCGCAACCGAATACGCCCCGCGCGGACTGGATCGACTTCTGGCGCGAGCACCGGCTGGGGTATCAACTCGAACTCGCCGCCGCCAAGGGCTACGGCGGCCGTCTGCGGTCGTCCGGCGAACGCCTGCTCGGCGCGCTCGACGCGCTGATCGGGCACCGCCCGCCGTCCTCGTTGCTGCACGGCGACCTCTGGGGCGGCAATATCGGCGCGACGCCCGACGGACAGCCGGTCATCTTCGATCCCGCCGTCTATCATGGCGACCGCGAGGCGGACCTGGCCATGACCGAACTCTTCGGCGGTTTCGACGCACGCTTCCAGTCCGCCTATCGCGAGGCCTGGCCGCTCGATTCCGGCTATGCCGTCCGCAAGATTCTCTACAACCTCTATCACATCCTCAACCATCTGAATCTGTTCGGCGGCGGCTATCTCAGTCAGGCCCAGGGCATGATCGACCGACTGCTCGCCGAGACCGGCTGAAGGTGACGCAAAAATGACGAATATGTTAAAACTCCGGGATCGTGCCTGATGCCCAGGTTTTTATCTCAGTTTGAAGTACGCCGGCCCCTTTTTTTATATGTCACGAGAACTCTTAATCCTCCGGCACGCCAAGTCGGATTGGAGCGCGGGCGATGCCGCCGATTTTCGGCGTCCGCTCGCCAAGCGCGGCAAGCATGACGCGCCCAAGGTCGGCGCCTGGCTCTACCGCGAGGGGCTGGTGCCGGATCATGTCATCTGTTCGCCCGCCGAACGCGCCCGCCAAACCGCCGAGATCGTTTGCAAACGGCTGGATTACAAAAAAAAGAAGATCGTGCTGGAGTCCGGAATCTACGAGGCTGGCGTCCCGGAACTGCTCGATGTGCTCGAACGCTGTCCCGCCAATGCCGCCACAGTCCTGATCGTCGGGCATAACCCCGGACTGGAGGAACTGGTCAGGCATCTGGTCGGCGAGGATCTGGACATCCCCGAAGATGGCAAGCTGCTCCCGACCGCTACCGTCGCCCGACTGGAAATGCCGGACGACTGGCGCGCACTCGCGGCGGGCAGCGCGCAACTGGTCTCGATTACGCGCCCGCGCAGTCTCTCTGACGGCATACAAAAAAGTCGGTAAGTCGTTGGTGCGCGAGGGGGGACTCGAACCCCCACGGAGTGCTCCACTGGAACCTAAATCCAGCGCGTCTACCAGTTCCGCCACCCGCGCAAGTCGGGGGATATTACAATGGATTGCTGAAAAGCGGTATGTCTTGTGAGCGGTCGTCGATCTTTCCTTGAGGCGTTACCGTGAAAGTCGCGCCATGCGTGCTCCACCTCTCCTGCTGGGAAAGGGCAGGGGTGGGGGAGCGCATTTGGCGAACCCGCTTTCATTGTTCGGAGCTGCGGCTCGCCATGTCTTTCAGGCGCCGGTTTATCGTCGCAAAACCGTCGGTGCGATGCGATGGATCGTCGGTGTCTCATGCCTTGCCGAGCCTCCTGCCGAAGGCATACCATTCAGGCATGCCCTAATCACGGTCGATCTGATGGACGGACCTCGCCCGTGCTCCGGCTATCGGCCACGCCATATCCTCTCCAGCGATGTGGGTTTCGATCTTTATTTCAGGGGAAGACGATGGCCGGAACCGTGATCGACGATATCCTGGAGCGTTTGCGAGCGACCCAGCAGGAATTGGATCAGGAAATCGATCGTCTGCTCACGGAAAGCCGGGAGCAGTTTCGTTATTCGCTGGACTACGGGAAAGTCGTCTTCGCACGTGGCACGCGGCTGTTGTATCTGCGCCATCGCACCGGTGTCTGGCGCTATCTCCGGCGGGCTCCGATCGCCTATCTTCTGTCGGCCCCACTGATCTACGGCATGATCGTGCCCTTGGTAATCATGGATGTGTCCTTCACGCTGTTTCAGCATGTCTGCTTTCGTATCTACGGCATCCCGCGTGTACGCCGCGCGGATTACCTGATCATCGATCGGCATCACCTGGCGTATCTCAACTGGATCGAAAAGCTGAACTGCGTCTACTGCGGTTACGGCAATCAATTGATCGAATACGTTCGCGAGATCGCCGCTCGAACCGAGCAATACTGGTGCCCGATCAAGCATGCGCGGCGCACCCTGGATCCGCATCGGCGCACGTTGCAATTTTTCGAGTATGGCGATGCTCAAGCCTATCGTCAGAAACTGCATGCCTCGCGCGAAGCGTGGCAAACGACTGACAAGAGAATCGAATAGACCAGAAAATGGTGCGGGTCCGCTGGCCCCGCACCATTTTCCGCGATTCGTTCCGAACCGCTCAGGGCGTGACGGTGGTGAGCCCCACGCTGACCCAGTCCTGCATGCCGCCGCGATACCACTTCAGTTTGTGCACGGGGTAGCCGATTCCGACCAGGGTCTTGAGATTGGCGGTGGATTGCGGACACCAGATGCCGTTGCAGAAGAGCACCAGCGTCTTGGCGTTGCTGAAATTCCAGGCCCCGGTGGCGGCGTTCCGGTTGACGCCGAATTCGTCTTCCAGAATATGATGGAAGCTATCCGACTCGGTTGGGGTCTCGAAGGTGCCGGCGGTGTCTCGATTGATCTTGTTCCAGGGGATGTTGACCGAGCCGGGGATGGTGCCACGCATGACCCAGTCCGGGGTGCGCGAGTCGACGATCAGGATGTCGGACTCGCCCTGGTTGATCCGGTGCAAGTAATCGAGCACCTCAAGTTCGCCCACGGTCTCGATTCCGGGGGCGGCGAGCATGGGCTCCACGCAGAATGGGGGGCAGCCGCGATCGGTCTTCTGGAAAATCTCCGGTAGGGTGGCGTGGCGGTCATGTCCGCGCTGGATGGTCACGGTCGCGCCATTGTGAATGACATCGACGCTTTCGAGTGTTGGGGTGATCTTGTTCTCCGCGGCAAGCGCATTCGATGCGGCGGCGAAACAGACAATCAGCATGGCGGCGGCCAACGGCGTTTTCAGTTGCATGATGCGGTTCTCCTGAACGAGGTGATAGGGGGGCAAGGGCTCGGCGACGCTAGCCGGTCACGGCTTCTTCGCAACATAGGATGGGAAACTCGCGCCTTTTTCCTTCAGCGCCTGCTCATACCCCAGTGCACCTTGCCGTGCCGCCTGATTGGCCAGTTGGATGGCCTCGTCATACTGGCCGGACTTGGCGAGTCCCTCGGCATCCTTGATCAGCTGCGCGGTATCGCGCCACTCGCCGCCAACGGAATCGGCTTGCTTGCGCGCTGCCTCCGCCGCCGTGATCGCTTGCTTGGCCTTGCTGGCCGCGTCGGTATCCGCAACCTTGCCGCTGGACGCCTGTTCGTAGGCGAAGCGATCCTGCCGGGCGGCCTTGTCGGCAAGTTCGACCGCCTTGGTGTATTGGCGCGAGGGAAGCAGCCCCTCGGCTTCCTCGATCATGGCGGCGGTGTCGGGCGAGGTCGCCTGGACGGACGCCGCCTGTTCATGGGCGGCCCTGGCCGCGGCGATGGCCTGCTCGGCATCGGAGCGGTGGGTTGCCCAGGCATTGGGCACGGCTATCATCAGGGCCGCGATCAGGGCGCCCACTGGAAGACTACGATTTTTCATTTGGTTAACACTCCTTTCTCGTCTCTTATGCGTGCGGGAGGAACACAAGCGCCTCCCGGCGAATGTGGACTGGCCGAATTATTTACGCGCGGCGGGGCCGTTGAGTTCCAGTCCATTGTTGACGTAGGTAAGGAAAAATTCGAGGTTCCGATATTCCTCGCCCTGGGCCGGAAACGCCTTGGCACGTACCTGTTCGTTACAGCCCGAGAAGCGTCGGTGCAGGGTACCCATCTCGCCCCATTTCGAGCGATAGACCGGCCAGTGTGTCGTGTGGCCGAGGGCCGGGCTTAGAATCTCGGTGCGCAGCGTGGTGCCCGAGTTGCCGAAGTGACAGTGGGCACAGGAAAAATTCAACTGGCCGCGACGGGCGAAATAGAATTCCCTGCCTTTTTCATAGGCCGCGATGGCGCGCGGGTCATCGCTCGGAATCTCGACGTTGGTGATCTGGCCACGCGACTCGAAGGCGATGTACGCGAGCAAGTCGGCGATCGGACCCTTTTTATAAGACAGCGGCTTTTCGCCATTGGTCTCGCGGCACTGGTTGATTGCCAGCGGCAGGGTCATGACCTGACCAAGCTTCCGATCCCAATGCGGGTATTTGTTCGCGATCGCCGGGCCGTCCGAGAAACAATCCTGGTAGCGCTTGCCATTGGCGAATGGCGTATTCCACATCGTTTCGCCGCTGCTGATGGCGTTCTCGTAGGGTGGGAATTCCTCGATCGCCTCCCAGTTTTCGCGCCCGACGGCGTCGATGGCATAGGCGCCGTTCTTGAAGTCATCTTCGGGAACATTCGGAAATCGTTGCTTGAAATAGGACTGGAAGGTGGCCTTGTCCTCTTCCGGGGTGGTGGCGATGGTCGGGGTTGCGATGGTGCAGACCAGGGTCGCGGCAATCAGCGAAAGACTTGTTTTATTCATGTCGTGCTGCCTCCGGTGATGATGGCTTAGAGAGACCAGATGTACTCGACGACATCGACGAACTCTTTTCGGGTCAGGATCTCATGCTTGCCAAAGGGCGGCATCACCACCTCCGGGTTCTTGACGGTGGCGTCCCAGATCTGGGTCGCGAGCGCCTGTTTGCTCGGGTAACGGGTCTGCATGGCGATCAGCACCGGACCGATCGCGCCGGGTCCGTTGGCGCCCGGCATCGCGTGACAGGCGACGCAATTGCCCTTGGCACGGTCGTTCGCCACGAGTTTTCCGGCGGCAGTGTCGCCGGAGAGTTCCAGATCCGCCGGCAGTTCCGCGAATGCCGCGCCGGTCGTCAGGGCCGAGAGACCCAGCGACAGGGCGAGCAGGCGTGGACGGGATAAACGCATCAAAGACATGACAAAAGCCTCCTTAAAGCTCTACCGAGGTCGAAGCCGTGGGGGCGGATGGCTCCGATCCCCGGCGATTGTTATTGGTCTGCACAGCCGCTCCAAGATGACGTCGCGCCGGTGGCGGGCAACGCTATGCGTGGAATCGTCGTGGCCGAATCCTAGCACGGGCTCAGGTGAATGCACGACTCCGGCGATGGGTCTTTTGCCCTGAAAGTCGCTGCAGGCGCTCCACATCGGGCCATGCCGGGAATTCCCGCGCGTTCGTACTCGCGATGCCGTCCGCGCGCCGCTTCGAGTATCATGCTGGCGCAAGACCCTGGACCCTGCATTGGGTTTAAGATTCGGTGGGTCACCCCGAGGAGTTATCCCGTGCTTGAATTGATGTATGCCGGCGGCTGGCTGATGGCGCCGATCCTTGCCTGTTCCGTCATCGCCACCGCGGTCGTGATCGAACGCGCCTGGACCCTGCGGCGCCGGCGCATCATGCCGGCGAATCTGGTCACGCGGATCTGGCAGTTGCACCGCGTGAATCAACTGACCGACGAGAGCGTCGAAGCGATCCGCGAGGCATCGCCGCTCGGGCGCATGCTCGCCGCCGGACTGGTCAACCGTCATCACTCCCGCGAGGTGATGAAGGAGGCGATCAACGACAGCGGCCGACATGTGGTGGCCGAACTGGAGCGCTTTCTCAACACCCTGGGAACCATCGCCTCGGTGGCGCCGCTGCTGGGATTGCTCGGCACCGTGTTGGGCATGATCGATGTCTTCGGCGTCATCATGGAGGCCGGGGTCGGCAATGCCGGGATTCTGGCCGGCGGCATTTCCAAGGCGCTCATCACCACCGCCGCCGGATTGTGCGTGGCGATCCCGGCGCTCCTTTTCCATCGTTTCTTCGATAATCGGGTCGGCCAGTTCGCCATCGAGATGGAGGAACAGGCGCTGCGTCTGGTGGAGGTCATGCAGGGCGAGCGTGAAGCCCGCGAGGATCCGACCGCATGAACCTGCGTCCGCACCGGCGCGAGCCGGCCGACATCAATCTGACGCCACTGCTCGATGTGGTGTTCCTGCTGCTGATCTTTTTCATGGTCTCGACCACCTTCAAGGACGAGGCGCGTCTGCGCGTGCAGTTGCCCGAGGCCCAGGGCGAGTCGATACCAGCGCAGGCGCCGGAGATGATCCGCATCGTCATCGATCGGGCCGGACGCTTTTATGTGAACGATCAGGCGCTGGTCGACGAGAAACCGCTGACGCTCACCCGGGCGCTGACCGGCGCGCTCGGCGAACGCAGACAGATGGTCCCGGGCGATGCGCAACCGCCGCCGGTGCTGATCCAGGCGGATGCCAGTACCCCGCATCAGGCCGTCATCACGGCTATGGACGCGGCCAGTCAGGCGGGGCTGAACCGGATCGCCTTCGCCGCGACTCTGCCGGCTTCGGCCGAGGCCGGTCAGCCGGACGGCGCGGCCCCATGAGCAAGGATCCCGTGCTCACCAACGCCGACGCCCGGCAGGTCTATCGTCGCCTGCTGCAATACGTCAAACCCTACTGGCGGATCTTTTCGCTCTCCATCGTCGGCATGCTGATCTTTGCTGCCACCGAGCCCTTGTTCGCGGCCATGATGAAGCCGCTGATCGATGGCAGTTTCGTGGAGCGCAACGAGGACATGGTGCGCGCCATGCCGCTCTTTCTGGTCGGCCTCTTTGTGGTGCGCGGCATTGCGGGCTTTATCAACACCTATTGTCTGAGCTGGGTCGGGCGGCGGGTGGTCGCCGATCTGCGTCGGGAAATGTTCGGGCATCTGCTGCGGGCGCCGACGCGTTATTTCGACAACCAGGGTTCCGGTCATATCCTGGCCAAGCTCACCTATAACGTGGAGAACGTGGCCAGCGCCGCGACCTCCGCGATCACGACCCTGGTGCGCGACGGTTTCACCGTCATCGGTCTGATGGGCTTCATGCTCTACATCAACGCCGCGCTCTCGGCGATCTTCCTGGTGATCGGCCCGGTCATGGCCGGCGCAGTCAAATACGCGACCAAGCGTTTCCGCCGGCACAGCCGGCGCATCCAGAATCGGGTCGGCGACCTCACCCAGGTCGCGCAGGAGGCGATCGAGGCCCATCGGGTGGTCAAGGCGTTCGGCGGTCAGGCGCGCGAGGCGCGGCGGTTCAATCTCATCAACGAAAAGACCCGCTCGCTCCAGATGAAGATGATCGCGACCGAGGCGGCCAGCGTGCCGCTGGTGCAGTTGATCTCGGCGGCGGCGATCGGCGTGGTGGTCTATCTGTCCACCATGCAGGGACTCAAGGAAAACATCTCGGTCGGCACCTTCATGTCCTTCGTGGTCGCCATGGGTCTGCTGTTGCCGCCGGTCAAGCGACTGACCTCGGTCAACGCCAAATTGCAGCAGGGCATCATCGCCGCCGAGAGCCTGTTCGAGCTGCTGGATTCGGAAGAAGAATCCGACCGGGGGACGCGCACGCTTGACCGGGCCGAGGGCCGGATCGACTATCGCGGCGTCAGCCACCTCTACGCGGACGATAAGCTGCCGGCGATCCAGGCGCTGGATCTGCTCGTGATGCCTGGCGAAAAGGTCGCGCTGGTGGGCCGTTCCGGGAGCGGCAAGAGCACGGTCGCGAGCCTGCTGCCGCGTTTCTATGACGCCACGGCGGGCGAGATTCTGATCGACGGCATCCCGATCCGCGAACTGACCCTGGCCAGCCTGCGCGCCCAGATCTCGCTGGTGAGTCAGGACGTGGTGCTGTTCAACGACAGCATCGCCAACAACATCGCCTATGGCCGCGACGAACCGCCGACCCTGGCCGAACTGGAGCGCGTGGCGCAGAGCGCCCATGCGCTGGAGTTCATCGAAACCTTGCCCCAGGGCTTCGACACCCTTGTCGGCGACCGGGGCGTGATGCTCTCGGGCGGCCAGCGTCAGCGGCTCGCGATCGCGCGGGCCATGCTCAAGGATGCGCCGATCCTCATCCTCGACGAGGCCACCTCCGCCCTGGATACCGAGGCCGAGCGCCATATCCAGGCCGCCCTGCAAGAGTTGATGGCGCGCCGCACCACGCTGGTGATCGCCCATCGGCTGTCCACCATCGAGAACGCCGACCGGATTCTGGTGCTCCAGGACGGGCGGATCGTCGAGCAGGGGCGGCATTCAGAACTGCTGGAGCTGGGCGGCTATTACGCCCGGCTGCATCGGCTTCAGTTTCATGATGCCGCTTAAACCGCGTCCGCAATGGCATGCGTCGTTTTGAGTGGGCAGCGAATTTGGCATCTCTCTGATGCGTCGGCGTCGACGCGGTTTAAATGATTTATTTTGGATCTCGTGACACCGCAGAGCGGTGTCACGAGCGGCATCGCCGTAGGGGCGAATTCATTCGCCCCTACAGGCCAGCATCCTGCTCAAGGGATGGTGATGGCCTTGATCTCCGTGCGAATCCCACACAACGTACCTTAAGCCCCGCTGTATTTAGAGGCTGTCCACGATGATGGATCCCACCCCGATCTGGTATGGCAAGGACAAGCCCTTGCTCTGGAACGCGCTCTCGCTGCTTCTCCTGCCCCTGTCCTGGCTCTATTGCACGGTCGTGCGGCTGCGGCGGCTCGGTTATCGGCTCGGCTGGCTGACCAGCCGGCGCCTGCCGGTTCCGGTCATCGTGGTCGGCAATCTGACTGTCGGCGGGACCGGCAAGACGCCGCTAACGTTGCGGCTCGCGTCCCTGCTGCGCGAGCGCGGCTGGACACCCAGCATCGTCACCCGCGGCTATGGCGGTCTGTCCGCGACCTGGCCGCAACCGGTGCATGCGGAGAGCGACCCGGCCATGGTCGGCGATGAAGCCGTCCTGCTGGCGCGTCGCAGCGGCTGCACCGTGGTGGCGGGACCGGATCGTGCCGAGGCCGGCGCGCTGGCGCTGCGTCTGGGTGGCTGCGACATTCTGCTCACCGACGACGGGCTCCAGCACAGTCGGATGGCACGGGATCTGGAGATCGCGTTGGTCGATGGCGAACGCGGCTTCGGCAACGGCCGCTGTCTGCCCGCCGGTCCGTTGCGCGAGCCGCCGAGCCGACTGAGAAGCGTCGATCTGGTGCTCTATCACGGCGGGACCGGACCCGATCCCCGGATGCGGCTGGTTCCCGGCGCGGCGGTGAATCTGCGCCGCCCCGAGCTGACCCGTCCGCTCGCCGACTTTCGCGGACTGCGAGTACTCGCGGTCGCCGGCATCGGTCATCCGGAGCGTTATTTCGCGCTGCTGGCGGATACCGGACTCGACATCGAAGCGCGACCCTACCCGGATCATCACAAGTTCACGGCCAGCGATCTGGCGCGGTGGCCCGATGGTCCGGTGCTCATGACCGAAAAGGATGCCGTCAAGTGCGCGGCCTTTGCCGGCGATAACCACTGGTATCTCCCCGTGGAAGCGAGTCTGGACGAGACGTTTCTGGCGCGTTTCGAGGCTAAACTTGCGGCATTCGCCCTTCAACTCTGTTCAGGACACGCGCATGTCTAACCGCTTCAAAATCGTCATCCCGGCCCGTAACGGTTCCACCCGACTGCCCGGCAAGCCGCTGATCGAACTCGCCGGCAAGCCCATGATCCAGCATGTCGTGGAGCGGGCACTAGCGAGCACAGCCGCCGAGGTGGTGGTGGCGACCGATGACCAGCGTATCGTCGCGGCCTGCGCCGGGTTGGGCGTCGAAGCGGTCATGACCAGCGTCGAGCATTGCAGCGGCAGCGACCGCATCGCCGAGGCGATCGGGTGGCTTGGCTGGGACGACGACACCATCGTGGTCAATCTCCAGGGCGACGAGCCCTGCATGCCCGCCGCGCTGATCGACCAGGTTGCCGCCAACCTGGCGGAATTGACCGGAACCGGAATGGCCACCCTGGCCTATCCCATCCGCGACAGCAGTCACCTGTTCGATCCTCATGTGGTGAAAGTCGTGACCGATGCCGCCGGTTTCGCGCTCTATTTCTCCCGCGCGCCAATCCCCTGGCACCGCGACGAGTTTCTGGGCAGCAGGCAGTTCGTTCTGCCGTCGTCGATGGTTTTTCTGCGGCACATCGGTCTCTATGCCTACCGCGCGGGCTTCCTGAAGCGCTATGTCGCCTGGCCGCCCGCGCCGCTGGAACAGGCCGAATCGCTTGAACAGCTTCGCGTGCTCTGGCATGGCGAACGGATCCATGTCGGTCTGGCCGCCGAGGAGCCGGGGCAGGGGGTGGATACGGTCGAGGATCTGGCGCGGGTAGTGAAGAGGATGGGTGTGAGTTGATGGAGAAGTGGACATGAGGCCACTTTACGTTGCGCAAGGCGACCGTACTGAATGGATCGCAGTCATCTCTGTAATTTATAGATAAATATCAACATGTGATTAGATATTTAATGAAATGTTAAAACCCCAGTGATCGGTCCATACACTGACCACTAACACGGGACATCCCTGTCCCGAATGGTCTCGGCCTTTAGTGGCTTGCGCCTCCCTCGGCACCAATACCCGTCTCGCAACGGATCCGCTGTGCATCGAAAGCGGCCCGATCGATTTTGGCGCGCTCGGAGTTGTCGAAAATCGAGAACAGCCAGATACAGGCGAAGGAGATCGGGATCGAGACGATCGCCGGGTTGTTCAGCATGATCAGGCCGACCGACTTGCCGTCCTCGCCCACGTGGCCGAGCACGTCGCCCCACACCGCTTTCGACATGACCGTCAACACAAAGGCGCTGATGAGTCCGGCGAAACCGCCGATCAGCGCGCCGCGCGTGGTCATCTTGCTCCAGAAGATGGAGGCGACCAGCACCGGGAAGTTGGCGCTCGCCGCGATCGCGAAGGCCAGACCCACCATGAAGGCGACGTTCTGACTCTCGAAGGCGATGCCCAGCCCAATGGCGACCAGTCCCAGACCGAAGGTGGCGAACTTGGAGACGCGGATTTCGGTGGTCTCGTTGCTGCGACCGCGCGCGATCACGCTGGCGTAGAGGTCATGCGAGATGGCGGAGGCGCCGGCCAAAGTCAAACCCGAGACCACGGCGAGGATGGTGGCGAAGGCCACGGCCGAGATGAAGCCGAGGAAGAGATCGCCGCCGACCGCTTTGGCCAGATGGATGGCGACCATATTGGTTCCGCCATTGATTCCGCTGACAAGCTGACCCTGGATGACCGAGCCATCCGCCGCTAGCGCCGCCGGCTTGAAGAACTCTGGGTTTTGAGCTAGCAGCACGATGGCCGCGAAGCCGATGATGAAGGTCAGGATGTAGAAATAGCCGATGAAACCGGTGGCGTAGAAGACCGATTTACGCGCCTCCTTGGCATCCGGCACGGTGAAGAAGCGCATCAGGATATGCGGCAGACCGGCGGTGCCGAACATGAGCGCCAGGCCGAGCGAGATGGCGTTGATCGGGTCCGTCACCAGCGAGCCGGGCGACATGATGGCGCCAGCCTTGGGATGCGTCTCGACCGCCTGCCGGAACATCTCCTCGGGGGAGAAATTGAAGGCTGACAGCGCCGCGACCGCCATGAAGGTCGCGCCGCACAGCAGCAGCACCGCCTTGATGATCTGCACCCAGGTGGTGGCGGTCATGCCGCCGAAGATCACATAGACCATCATCAGGACGCCGACGATGACCACGGCCATCCAATACTCCAGACCGAACAGAAGCTGGATCAGCTTACCGGCGCCGACCATCTGCGCAATCAGGTAGAAGGCGACCACGACCAGCGAGGAGATCGCCGCCATGGTGCGGATCTGGGTCTGACCGAAGCGGTAGGAGGAGACGTCGGCGAAGGTGAACTTGCCCAGGTTACGGATCTGCTCGGCGATCAGGAACATGATGATCGGCCAGCCGACCAGGAAGCCGATGGAGTAGATCAGACCGTCGTAGCCGGAGGCGAACACCAGGCCGGAGATGCCCAGGAAGGAGGCGGCGGACATGTAGTCGCCGGCGATGGCCAGACCGTTCTGGAAGCCGGTGATGCCGCCGCCCGCGGTATAGAACTCCTTGGCGGTACGGGTGCGCTTGGCCGCCCAGTAGGTGATGCCCAGGGTTGCCGCGACGAACGCGACGAACATGTAGATGGCCGTCATGTTCACCGACTGTTGCTCGACGGCGCCGGAAAGTGCTGGCGCGGCCACGAGCATGAAGGGGGTCAGCAGGGCGAGCAGGACGCCCCAGATCGCGAAGCGCTTCATTGGAGATCCTCGCGGATGGCTTTGGTCAGGGCATCGAACTTGCCGTTGGCCTTGGAGACGTAGAGTCCGGTCAGGATGAACGAGGCAACGATGATGATGACGCCGACCGGGATGCCGACCGTGGTCACGGCGCCCTCGGAGATCGGGGTGCCCAGCAGGCTAGGCGCGAAGGCGATGACCAGGATAAAACCGTAATACATCGCCAACATGAGGACCGTCAGGTTCCAGGCGAAACACTTGCGTGAACACACCAGCTCCTGATAGCGAGGATGCGCCTTGATGGCGTCGACCGAGGCTTGCTGCATTGGGTAGTCCTAAAATGAAGTGAATGGGATGATCGAGAGTCAGGCGGCGCAACGGGATCCCGGCCTGGGATTCCGCTGAAAAACACGCGCGCGCAGTGTCGCCCCGCGTACTCGTGAGACGAGTACGACGCCTCTCTGTGATGTTATTGTTGATTGCGCACGCGCGATCCGGGCAGGGGGCGATTGTGTTGGTGCGTCGTGCAAAGAGTCAATGGGTGGAGCGCTTCTATTTATCTATCCGTTGTATTGGTTTCGTCGCGCGCGCCGGGATCGGCGCTTGGCAACTGCTCATTCTCCGTTCCCGATTTCTGAGCAGCATCGTTGTCGAACTGATTCTTCGATCGTCACTTTCGTCCCCTTGGGAGCGGGGCGTTCCGCCTTCGCTCCCAAAGCGATGAGTCTCTAAACTCGCACGCCCGCGGCGACACTGTAGCTATCCAGGACGTTGAGATAGTTGGCCCGCTCGAATTCGGCCGGATT
The DNA here is from genome assembly GCF_000227745.2 of Thiocystis violascens DSM 198. Classification (NCBI taxonomy): domain Bacteria; kingdom Pseudomonadati; phylum Pseudomonadota; class Gammaproteobacteria; order Chromatiales; family Chromatiaceae; genus Thiocystis; species Thiocystis violascens. The sequence goes on from NC_018012.1 coordinate 4,152,973, forward strand.
GGGCACCGTCAGCGCGCTGACGCGGCCACGGAAATCGTCGACGGACTCGAACCCCTGTTCGGACATCCAGTCCTGGATTCCGGTCAGAATCAGGGCGGTATACGCCGGCCCCTTCTGCAGCAGGACGCTACACAGATGCACCACGTCGGCACCGGCGAGCAGCAGCTTGATGGCGTCCTCGGCGGTATGAATGCCACCGGTGGCGCCGAGCGAAAGACCTTCGTGACGTCCGTGGAGGATGGCGATCCAGCGCATCGCGAGCAGGATCTCCGCCGAGGTCGAGGGACGCAGGGTCGATTGCAGCCGCAAGCCCTGAATGTCGATATCCGGTTGATAGAAACGGTTGAAGAGTGCCACGCCGTTGGCGCCGGCCGCGGCCAGTCGGCTGACCATGTTACCGACCGAGCTGAAGGCGGAGGAGAGTTTCATGTTGATCGGGATCTGCACATGGCCGCGCAGCTCGCGCAGCAGGCTCAGATAACGCTCCTCGACCTGCGCGCCGGTCTGTCCGATATCGCCGGCGACATAGTAGACATTCAATTCCAGCGCGTCGGCCCCGGCCTGCTGAAGGTCGGTGGCGTGCTTGATCCAGCCGCTGGGGGTGACGCCGTTGAGGCTGGCGATGACCGGAATCTCCAGCGCTTCCTTGAGCTTGCGGATGTGGTCCAGATATTGGTCGAGCGCATTGTCGAAGTCCCGATGCGCGGGCAGGAAACCCTCGCCGATCTCGGCGAACCCTGTCTCCTGTTGATGCAGAAAGCGCACCATGGATTCGGATTCGGCGGTGATGGCCTCCTCGAACAGCGACCACATGATGATGGCCGCCGCGCCGTTGTCCTCCAGTTCGCGCGCGATACTGACGCTTTTCGACAGCGGGGAGGCGGAGGGGACCAGCGGATTCTTGATCGTCAGTCCGAGATACTTGGTCGTCAGGTTCATGGCTGGCTAAACCTCATGGTTCCGTGAATTAGCGTGAGCGAAAAAGCGTGTGGCGGGCGCTCCAGCTTCCCTTGCCCAGAGGACGGGAGAGACCGGGCGCGTCCGACCAGCCGCCGTCGACAGTGAGTCGGCATGACGGCTGGCCGGGTGCCTGAATGTGTCTTGGCCAGGATCGACTGGCCATTCATCGGGCCGCCCGCCTATTCGGTCGGGGGCACGCCCGACTTCTGGACAGCCAGATGCGCCAACTGCTCGTAGAGCGTGAAGTGCGTCTGCACATGCTTCTGCGCCAGTTGCAGATAGCGTTCGGCGGCCTCGGGATGGGTCCGGTTCAGCAGGCTGAAACGGGTCTCCGAGGCGACGAAATCCCGATAGGGAATGCTCGGCGGCTTGCTGTCCATCAGCAGCGGATTCTCGCCCTTCGCGGCCCGGCGCGGGTCGTAACGGAACAGCGACCAGTGACCGGAGTTCACCGCCATGTCCTGCTGGCGCAGGTTGTTCGACAGGTCCACGCCGTGGGCGATACAGGGCGAGTAGGCGATGATGACCGAGGGTCCGTCATAGGACTCGGCCTCCAGGAAGGCGCGCACGGTCTGCACGTCCTTGGCGCCGAACGACACCTGGGCGACATAGGCGTTCTCGTAGGCCATGGCCATCATGGCCAGATCCTTCTTGAAGGTCGGTTTGCCGCCGGCGGCGAACTTGGCGACCGCGCCCATCGGGGTCGCCTTGGATTTCTGTCCGCCGGTGTTGGAATAGACCTCGGTGTCGAGGATCAGCAGGTTGACGTTGCGCCCGCTGGCGAGCACATGGTCGACGCCGCCGTAGCCGATGTCGTAGGCCCAGCCGTCGCCGCCGATGATCCAGACGCTGCGCTTGACCAGTTGCTCGCAGATTGCCGCCAGGGTGCGTGCTTCCGGTGTATTGAGACCCTTAAGCGTCTCTTTCAGCGCCGCGACCCGTTCGCGCTGGTCATGGATGCCGGCCTCGCTCGACTGATCGGCGCTCAGCAGCCCCTCGACCAGTTCGCCGCCGATCTGGCTCGCCAGTTGGGTCAGCAGTTCGCGTGCCTGTTCGGTCTGTTTGTCCACGGCCAGACGGATGCCGAGCCCGAACTCGGCGTTGTCCTCGAACAGCGAATTGTTCCAGCTCGGACCGCGCCCCTCGGGGTTGGTGGTGTAGGGCGTCGTCGGCAGGTTGCCGCCATAGATGGAGGAACAGCCGGTGGCGTTGGCGACCAGCATGCGATCGCCGAACAACTGGGTGGCGAGCTTGATATAGGGTGTCTCGCCGCAGCCCACGCAGGCGCCGGAGAACTCGAACAGCGGCTGCATCATCATGGCGTGCTTGATCTTGCTCGGATCAAGGCTGGCGCGGTCGAATTCGGGCAGGGTCAGGAAGAAGTCCCAGTTGGCCTGTTCCGCGTCGTGGATCTCGGTCGCCTCCACCATGTCGAGCGCCTTGTGACTCGGATTGGTGCGATCGCGGATCGGGCAGACCTCCGCGCAGAGTCCGCAACCGGTGCAGTCGTCGGGGGCGATCTGATAGGCGATGCGATGGCCCTCGGGGAAATCCTTGCCCTTCATCGCGACGTGCCGGAAGCTCGCCGGGGCGTCCGCGGCGAGTTCGGCCGGAAACACCTTGGCGCGGATCGCCGCGTGCGGGCAGACCAGCGGGCATTTGCCGCACTGACTACAGAGCGCCTCGTCCCAGAGCGGCAGCTTGAGCGCCAGGTTGCGCTTCTCGAAGCGGGTGGTGCCGGTGGGCCAGGTGCCGTCGACCGGCATCAGGCTGACCGGAAGCTGGTTGCCGCGCCCCGCCAGCAGGGTCGCCGTGACCTTGTGCACGAACTCGGGCGCATCGTCCGGCACGACCGGCGGGCGATCGAAGGCGCTGGTGACGCTGCCGTTGAGGGTGACCTGGTGCAGTCCGGCCAGGGTGGCGTCGATCGCCTGATTGTTGCGCTCCAGCAGCGCCTGACCCTTTTTGCCGTAGGTCTTCTTGACCGCGGTCTTGATGTGGGCGATCGCCTCGTCGCGCGGCAGGATGCCGGAGATGGCGAAGAAGCAGGTCTGCATGATGGTGTTGATGCGCCGGCCCATGCCGGTCGCCGCCGCGATGCCGTAGGCGTCGATCACGTAGAAGGACAATTCCTTCTCGATCATGGTCTGCTGCATCTTGCGCGGCAGTTCGTTCCAGACCTGGTCGGATGGAGTAGCCGAGTTCAGCAGGAAGACGCCGCCCTTGCGCGCCTTGTCGAGCATGTCGTAGCGCGTCAGGAAAGTCGGCTGATGGCAGGCGACGAAACTCGCCTCGTCGTCGCCGATCAGATAGGTACTGTTGATCGGATGGGCGCCGAAACGCAGATGGCTGATGGTCATGGCGCCGGCCTTCTTCGAGTCGTACTCGAAATAGCCCTGACCGTAGTTCGGCGTTTCCTCGGCGATGATCTTGATGGAATTCTTGTTGGCCGACACGGTGCCGTCCGAGCCCAGGCCGTAGAAGACGCAGGCGGTGACGCCCTTGGTCACGTCAGGCCGGAAGGTCGGATCCCAGTCCAGGCTGGTGTGCGTGAGATCGTCGACGATGCCGATCGTGAACTGATTTTTCGGCTTCTCCTTGGTCAGTTCGTCGAAGACGCCCTTGACCATGCCGGGCGTGAATTCCTTCGAGGACAGACCGTAGCGGCCGCCGATCACGCGCGGCATGGTCGCCAGATCGCCCCCGGCGTGTGCCTGGGCAAGCGCGGTGAGCACATCCTTATAGAGCGGTTCGCCATCGGAACCCGGCTCCTTGGTGCGATCGAGCACCGCGATCCGGGTCGCGGTGACCGGCAGCGCAGCGAGCAGATAGGCTGGATCGAAGGGGCGGAAGAGCCGGACCTTGAGCATGCCGACCTTCTCGCCATGGGCGACCAAGTGGTCGACGGTCTCCTCGGCGGCGCCGATGCCCGAGCCCATCAGCAGGATCACCCGCTCGGCATCCGGCGCGCCGACATACTCGAAGAGTCCGTACTGACGCCCGGTCAGCTTGGCGAAACGATCCATCACGCCCTGCACGATGGCGGGGGTTCGACTGTAATGGAGATTGACCGTTTCGCGTCCCTGGAAATAGACATCCGGATTCTGCGAGGTGCCGCGCAGAATGGGGTGATCCGGGTTGAGCGCGCGGGTCCGGCAAGCCTTGACCAAGTCATCGTCGATCATGGCGCGGATCGTCTCGACCGGCAGCCGCTCGATCTTCGCGACCTCGTGCGAGGTGCGGAAACCGTCGAAAAAGTGCAGGAAGGGCAGGCGGCTCTCCAGGGTCGCGGCCTGCGCGATCAGGGCGAAGTCCATCGCCTCCTGCACCGAGGCGCCGCAGAGCATCGCATAGCCGGTCGCCCGGCAGGCCATCACGTCCGCGTGGTCGCCGAAGATCGACAGACCTTGCGCCGCCAGCGAACGGGCCGAGACATGGAAGACCACCGGCGAGAGTTCGCCGGCGATCTTGTACATGTTCGGGATCATCAGCAGCAGACCCTGGGAGGCGGTGAAGGTGGTCGCCAGCGAACCGCCCTGCAGGGCGCCATGAATGGCCCCGGCGGCGCCCGCCTCGCTCTGCATCTCGACCACGTCGGGGACCGTGCCCCAAAGGTTTTTGACCCCCAGCGAGGACCACTCATCCGCCCATTCGCCCATGTTCGAGGAGGGCGTGATGGGGTAAATGGCGATGACCTCGTTGGTCATGTGTGCGACATAGGCGGCGGCTTCATTGCCGTCGAGGGTGGCCATTGTCTTATGCGACATCGATCTGTCCCGCAAAAAGTGGAAAAAAGGATCCCGGCGAGGCGAAAATGCCGCGCGACACGGCGAAGGTGGCATTGCCCGAACGCGGTCGTATGGATGGTTGGAGCAACTCAGGCCAGGCGGGAGTCAAGGAATCGCGGCAACTATAGCCCGAAACCAAACCTTTTTGGTGATGCTCTTTGCGGGCTTGTCGGATAAATCGATCATGGCATGATGCGGGTCATTTTCAGTCGCGTGGTGAGTATCAACGATGTCAATTCAGGAACAAGGCCCAGGGTTCGCGCTCAGACCCATGCGCGGCGAGGATCTTGCCGCGGTCGGGGCGGTCGAGCGCGCGGCCTACGCGTACCCCTGGAGCGACGAGATTTTCCAGGACTGTCTACGGGTCGGTTACTGCTGCTGGGTCGGCGAGATCGCTCGGGACATCGTCGCGCACGGGATCATGTCGGTTGCCGTCGGCGAATGTCACATCTTCAACCTCTGCGTGCATCCGCGCTGTCAGCGCCAGGGTCTGGGCCGCGCACTGTTGCGTCATCTGCTGTCGCTCGCGCTCAAGCGCAAGGCCGACACCGCCTTTTTGGAAGTGCGGGCCTCCAACAGCGGCGCGCGCGCGCTTTATGTCTCGGAAGGGTTCTGCGAGATCGGCACCCGCCGCAAGTATTATCCGGCGGGCAAGGGCCGCGAGGACGCCACGGTGCTGGCGAAGGAATTGCGAAGTCCTGATTTTGGCGAAGGTGTGTAACTCGGTCTGGGCTTCGGGGCGCTGGAGCCATTGGCTCACGCCTGTCCGCCCAAACCGATCGGGCGACAGTCAGCGATCAGGGCGGAGGCGTGACATCAGGATTAGCGGAAGCCCCAGCGCAGGGCGGAGGCCCCGTGACCGATGCTTTGCGCCGCATCGCCGATCGAGCCGATGCCATTGGCGACATTCGAGGTATTGCGGCCAAACACCTCGGTATCCTCGGTCCGATTCATGACCCGTACCCGATTATCCGTCAGATCGGCGTTGCTGTTCATGAGCCGCGAACGCGCGCGGGATTCGCGATCGATGGCCCCGGCGGCGGCATGGTTGACATCGGCCTGGCTGCGCAGCACTTCGTTATAGGCGCTATTGCCGTAGACATTGAAGTTATCGGCGGACACGGCGGAGGCCGACAGCAGCAGCGCGACGGCGGCGATACCGCCAAAGAGTCGATTGATGGTCATGGTTGGCTCCTCGATTCGGATTGCGATAAAAGTCGGGGTGTCCGTGCGGACGCGGTTTAAACGGAAAGCGCGATCAATATGTCAACTCTCCGCGATCAACGATTTTGGATCGGTCACAGCGAGCAACTGGTTGAGGGCGCCTATCTCCGGATCGATGCGACCTATGCCGGCGACCCAACCTCCTTACTCGTCTTTCGTTACAAGGGGCGGTGTCTTGCGTATCGAAATCTCTGCGTGCACATGCCGCGCGAGCTCGATTGCGAAAACGATATGATTTTTGACGAGACCGGTCAACTTTTGCGTTGTTCGATGCATGGGATCGTCTATGACCCGCTCACGGGCGAATCGCTCAGTACGCTCTGCAGCGGTCAGCGGCTGACGCCGGTCAGGGTGATGGAGGACGCGGAAGGAATCTGGATCAAGGATCGTCGGGTCAGGCCGCGGCCGGCGACGGTTTGAGGCCGGAGCGCCGAGCCCGGATTTCCCGTCCATCCCATTCGACTGGGCTCATGACAGGCCTCGAGAGCCTCAGAGGGTGTAGACAAAAATAATTGAGCTGCTATTTGTATACCAGTCTACAACTGAGCTGGTGTGCGCTGATGTCGAAAGCTGGTCGTCCCCCCAAGATTCACGAGGCGGAGCAAGCGGTATTGCGTCAAATTGTCACGGATCGCCCGACCTCCACGCTGTCAGAGATTGCCCGGGAACTCGCGGCACGGACGGGAATCGAGGCTCATGAAGCCACGATTCGCAAGTCCTTGCGGGAGGCGGGCGTCACGCGCCTCCGGGGCGAGAGTGGTCTCGAGGCGCAAGCGCGCGCAACGCCGCGTCGGTATGGGTATACGGATGCGCATCGTCGCCACGACCCCGACCAAAGCTACCCAAGTTGTCTGACCGATGCGGAGTGGGACTTGGTCGCCGCTCTCTTTGAGATGCCGGGCGGGCGGGGTCAACCGCCCCGCGTGTCGCGCCGGAGCATCCTGGAGGCGTGTTGCTACGTGGTGCGCACGGGGTGCGCGTGGCGGATGCTGCCGCACGATTTCGCGCCTTGGCAGAATGTCTACAAGACGTTTCGCCGTTGGAGTGCGGCTGGGAAGTTTGAGCAGATGCATGATCGACTGCGGGGGCAATGGCGCGAACGCGAGGGGCGTGAGATCGCGCCGACGGCGGCGGTGCTGGATGCGCAATCGACCCGCGGCTCGCCGCAGGGTGGACCGAGCGGCTTTGATGCGGGCAAGCAGGTCAAGGGGCGCAAGCGCAGCCTGGTGGTCGATACCTTGGGGTTCGTGTTGGCGGTGAGCGTGGTCGCGGCCAATCTTCAGGACCGCGATGCCGCCTCGGGCGCCGTCGCTGACGCGGCCGCCAAGTACCCCCAGATCAACACGCTGTTTGTCGATAGCGCCTACGCCGGTCAATTTGCCCAAACCACCGAGCAGACCCACGCGATCCGCGTGGAAGTCGTGCGCCATCCAGCCAACAAAAGCGTTGGCTCCTGGCACGTGGACGGGGCGCCTGACCGAGTGGTGATCGCCAACGCCGACGGCTTCGTTCCGCTGCCGAAGCGCTGGGTTGTCGAGCGCACCCATGCGTGGAATGAGCGTGCCCGTCGATTGATCATGCATCATGACCGTCTGCCAGCGGTCTCCGAAACCTGGGTTTGGCTGGCGGAGGCGCGCATCCTGCTGCGGCGGTTGACCACAACGGTTTGATTTTGTCTACACCCTCTCAGGACGAACGGGAAATCCTCCGCGCGCTTGGCGGTCTGATCGCCTGACGATGTTTATCTGAAGTCGATACGTGTTGATCCTGAACGCCTGAGGTGCTGCTGTACTGGCGACAAGCGAAACCGCACGGTATTGCGCCTGTGCGGTTCCATCTGACGGTTGCTGGTTCAGGCGCCCATGGCGCGTTTCAGATCGCCCTCGGCATCGCCGCCGGTGAGCCGCAGATCATAGCGTTCCTGCAGAATGGCGAAGACGTTGGGCGTAACGAAGGCTGGCGGATTCGGGCCGAGCGTGATGCCCTTGACCCCGAGACTCAGCAGCGTCAAAAACACGGCCACGGCCTTCTGCTCGAACCAACTGATGACCAGCGTCAGTGGCAGGTCGTTCACGCCGCAGTTAAACGCCTTGGCCAGCGCCACCGCGACGGCGATCGCGCCATAGGCGTCATTGCACTGACCCATGTCCATTAGACGCGGCAGGCCCAGATGCTCGCCATAATCGTGATCGCGGATGCGGAACTTGCCGCAGCCGAGCGTCAGGATGAATGAATCCTTCGGCGTGGCCTGCGCATAGTCGCTGAAGTAGTTGCGGCCCTTCTCGGCACCGTCGCAACCGCCGATGACGAAGAAATGGCTGATCTGGCCGGCCTTGACGGCATCGACGATGGTCTGGGCCCGGTCGAGCAGCACGGTGCGATGGAAACCAACCGTGGATTCTCCCACGATGTGTTCCTCGCAAGGCTCGCAGCGACGCGCTTCCTCAATGACCGCCGAAAAATCCTCGTCCAGACGCTGACCGCCCGGCACCGCCGTGGCGCGCATGGTGAAGAGCCGGCCTTTGTAGCTGTCGGGCGGGATCAGCACGCAGTTGGTGGTCACGACCACGGGGCCGGGGAAGGCCGCGAATTCCTTCTTCTGATTCTGCCAGGCGCCGCCATAATGCCCCGCCAGGTTCGGATGCTGCTGGAACTTCGCGTACATGTGGGCCGGCAGCATTTCGCCGTGGGTGTAGACCTTGATATCGGTGCCCTTGACCTGTTCGAGCAGGTTCCAGAGATCCACCAGATCATGCCCCGAGACCAGAATCCCCGGTCCCGCCTGGGTGCCTTCCCTGACCTTGATCGGCGCGGGCTTGCCGAAGGATTCAACGTGGCCCTCGTCGAGCAGTTCCATGACCCGCAGATTCATCTCGCCGCACTTGAGACAGAGTTCCAGCAGGGTCTCCACGTCGAAGTTGACGTTGGTCATGGTCGCGAACAGGGCTTCCTCGATGAAGGACGAGACCTGCTCGTCGAATTTACCCATTCTCCGGGCGTGATGGGCGTAGGCGGCCATGCCCTTGAGTCCGTAGAGCAGGGTTTCCTGAAGCGACTGGACATCCGCGTCCTTGCCGCACACGCCGGGGGAGCTGACGCAGGCGGTCTGGCGGAAGGTTTGTTCACACTGATTGCAATACATGGAAACCTCTGGATCTGAAAAATGGCTCAAGGAAAATCGGCGCGCGGGGGAGAGTGTCGCGGGAGCGGAGTTGGATGGCCTTGACCAAGGTCAAGTCACTTCTGGCGTGTGTTGCTTCGAACCGAATCCTTGGCGTTGGAGATGCCAGGGCGCGCCCGCATTTATAATCATGGTGAAGAGGCGTGTGAATGGCCGTTGAACCTGCGTTCAACCGCGTCCAGAGCGAAAAACGTCGTTTTCAGCCTTTTCCAGCGTCGCGACCGCCCTGCGCGATCGGCGAGACGCAGTGACAATGTCTGTCCATAGGAGCTAAAGCGATGAAACTGATGACGATTTCGATAACCCTGCTGGCGGCCGCCTCAATCGCCGCCTGCGGCACCACCACCGCCTCGCGGACGGGGAGCGGTGCCGCGCTCGGGGCGGCCACCGGCGCGGCGATCGGTTCATTGAGCGGCGACGCCGGGAAGGGCGCGCTCATTGGCGCGGGAGCCGGGGCGCTGGGCGGGTACGTTCACGATCGCAACGAGAAGAGCAAAGAGCGGCAGCGGTGGTAGGCGGACAGCGGAGCCCGTCGGCCTCGGACGCCGGGTTCCGTTGGCACAATCCCGCTTGCGCCTAATCCGAATGTTTCATGAAGCCGCTGGCAGATCCAGAAACCGATGATCGCTGTCGGTTTCGGCGGCGATCCGGAGCGTGACGGGGTCTTGACCCCGTCCGGTTTAGGAGAAAGCCGCTATCGCCAGCGTTGCGGTTCGTCGATCGCCCCCCATTTGGCATCCATCACTCACGGTTTGCGATAAAACCCGCTCATGGACCAACATCCACTCCCCACCGACATCCATCTGCACCAGCAATCCGGGGTGCTGGAACTTGCCTTCGACGATGGCGCGCGTTTCCGGCTGCCGTGCGAATACCTGCGGGTCTATTCGCCCTCGGCCGAGGTCCGCGGTCATTCGCCCGCGACGGCCAAACTCCAGGTCGGCAAGGAGCGGGTAAAAATCACGGATATCCAGCCGGTCGGCCAGTACGCGATCAAGCTCTTTTTCGACGACGGGCACCACTCCGGTCTCTATGACTGGCAGTATCTCTACAAGCTCGGCCGCGCCTGGCAGCCGTTGTGGTTCGAGTATCTGACCAAGCTCAGGGATGCGGGTCATGCCCGACGCGATCCCGACCCCTTCGACGAACTCAAGGCACGGGGCGAGGCGCCGTCGGAGTTGCCCGCCGGCACCACGGCGGTTTGATCAGTCCGGATCGCGACGCGACACGAGGAGTAGATTCATGAAACTCGCGGCCCCTCTTCTTCTCGTTCTCGCGCTCCTGTCCTGGCTCCCGCTCGTCAACTGTGCGCCTTCTCCAGATCCAGATCCTGGGGCGACTGGCGTGAGACACAGCGGCGATGTGCCGGAAGCGATTGGCTGGCGTGCCGAGGTGGTCGTGACCGGCCTGGAGCATCCCTGGTCCATCGCCTGGCTGCCGGACGGCTCCGCGCTGATCACCGAACGTCCCGGTCGGTTGCGAATCGTCCGCGAGGGCGTGCTCGACCCAACGCCCATCGCTGGCGTACCCGATGTCTTCGCCCAGGGTCAGGGCGGTCTGCTCGATGTCGCGCCGCATCCGGATTTTGCCGATAACCGGCTGATCTATCTGAGCTATGCCACGGGTACCAAGGACGCCAACCGCACGACCGTGGCCAAGGCGCGTTTCGACGGCACGCGGCTCAACGATCTGGACGTCATCTTCAGGAACGCGGAGACCAAGAACGACGGTCAGCACTTCGGATCGCGCATCCTTTGGCTAGCGGATGGCAGCCTGCTGCTCAGTATCGGCGACGGCGGCAACCCGCCCATCGCCTTCGCGGGCGAGAACATCCGCAATCAGGCCCAACGGCTCGGGACGCACTTCGGCAAGATCCTGCGTCTCACGTCCGATGGTCAACCGCATCCGGGCAACCCCTTTCTCGGGCGCCCCGGCGCGCGCCCCGAAATCCATACATTCGGTCACCGCAATATCCAGGGCATGGCCCTGGACCCAGCCAGCGGACGGGTCTGGGCCAACGAGCACGGGTCGCGCGGCGGCGACGAACTGAACCTGATCGAGCCGGGCCGGAATTACGGCTGGCCCGCGGTCACCTACAGCAAGGAATACTGGGGGCCGCGCATTTCCAACGAAACCAGCCGCCCCGGCATCCCGGAACCGAGGATCGTCTGGACGCCCTCGAAGGCGCCGAGCGGTCTGGCCTTTTATACCGGCGACCGTTACCCGCGCTGGAAGGGCGATCTTTTCAGCGGTGCGCTTAAATTCGGCCAGATCCGCCACATCGATCTCGATGGGGAACAAGTGATCGGCGAGGAGAAACTGACCATCGGCAGCCGGGTACGCGACGTGCGCCAGGGGCCGGACGGCTATCTCTATGTCCTCACCGATCAGGATAAGGGGGTTCTATTGCGGATTCTGCCGACGGATGGTTGAGCGGGGTCGATGCTGGGTTGCCAACAGCGGCAACCTGGATGCGGTCTCGACCGCTCGCCTTGGCAGCGTAAATGGCGCCGTCGGCATGCGCGGTCAAGGCGAGTTGGTCATGGCCGTGTTCCGGATAGATCGCGATGCCAATACTCGATGAAATGAAGAGCGTGGTCTCGGCGACGGTCAACGGCTGCCTCAGCGCCTGGCGAATCTTGTTGGCGACGATGGTCGCATGCTCCGCGCCGCCAACGTGGGGCAGCAACACCACGAACTCGTCCCCGCCGATCCGACCGACCGTGTCCGATTCCCGCACGCACCCGGACAGGCGCTTGGCCGTTTCCCGCAAGACCAGATCCCCAACGGCATGACCGTGGGTGTCATTGATCGGCTTGAATTTGTCGAGGTCGATAAACAGCAGGGCGAATTTGGTCTGGTTCCGTTTGGCCAGCGCCAGCGTTTGCGCGACGCGCTCAAAGAACAGGAGGCGGTTGGGCAGATGGGTCAGCGCATCGTGGTGCGCCAGATAATCCAGTTGCTGATGGGCCTGTTTACGCTCGGTGATGTCGAGCTTCACCGCAACGTAGTGGGTGGTTTGACCCGCACGGTCTTTGATTGGGGCGACATGGGCTTCTTCCCAGTAAACCTCTCCGGATTTGCGACGATTGATCAGCTCGCCGCTCCACGGCTCGCCGCGTTTCAGATGGCTCCACATCTCCCGAAACGTCGTCGGTTCGGTTAACCCGGATCGCAGAATTCTGGGGGTTTGGCCGACCGCTTCGGCGACCGAATAGCCGGTCACGGTCACGAATGCGGGATTGACATACTGGATGAGGGTGTCCGGTCCGGTAATCACGACGGAGGTCGGGCTGTTCTCGATGGCCGTCGATAACACCGCCAGCCGACCGTTAGCCTGTTGAAGGTCGCTCAAGCTGTGGCGCAAGCGACGGTTGACACGGTAAATATAAACCGTCACGCCACCGACAATACCCGTGAATCCTAGGACCGCCGCAAGAATCAGGTAGAGCCCGCTGAGATCCACTGCGGGAGAGGGATCGTAGAGAAATCCATCAAGGGAAACGTTGGCGGGTAACAATCCGATTTCGGCGTAAGTTTCGGCCATGTGCGCCCAACGCCCTGGGTTCATGTAACCGATCTCGATCAGGTCCGCGCGAATCAGCGGACGCAGTTGTGCGGCCTCGAAGACGTAGTGCTCGCGCGTATCGCGTCCGGCGTATTTCGTCAGAATCAGCTCGATGATTTCATCGGGATGCGTCAGCGCATACTCCCAGCCCCGCAGGCTCGCCGCGCGAAACGCGCGGACCCGCTCGGGATGGGCGTGGAGTTCCCGCTCCGAGGTGAACAGATTGTCGGCGTAGAAATCGATCCCGGCCGAGCGTGGCGTATACATTTGATAGGGGACATGCAGACGGTCGAGCAGTTCGGGCTCGTTCGACAGATAGGCGGTCAGAGCGTCGACCCTGCCGTCGATCAGATCCTGTATCTCGAAGCTGTGATCGATCTGGATCAAACGCTCGGGAGGAATGCCCTCGCGCTTGAGATAGGCCAGGATTTCATCGGCGTCGGGTTCGACCATCACGCGCTTGCCGGCGAGATCATGGATGCTTTGTGCCGCCTGCCGTTGGCGAGCGATCAGTACGAGGGGCGAATGCTGGAGAATCACCGCGAGTGCCACCACGGGTTTTCCGGCGGCGCGAGCGAGCAACAGGCTACTGGTGCCAATCCCATAGTCCGCCTGGCCCGACACCACCCGTCCGACCACATCGATTCCTGGCAGACCTTCCTCGAGCCGCACGTCAAGCCCGGCTTCGCGGTAATACCCCTGTTCCTGCGCGGCGTAATAACCGGCAAACTGAAAGCAATGGGTCCACTTCAGTTGCAAGGTCACGGCATCGCGCGCACACGCCGGCGGTGGCGACAGAACCAAGGCGCCGGTCGCGAGCAAAACCGACAAACCGAAACGCCAGTGCGCCGCTGTCGGCCTGCGCCAATGATGAGACTTCACCACAGCCGTTCTCATTCTGGTGTCATCCGCCATCGTAGGAGCCCGCTTGCGGGCGACATGACCTGCCAAAACCTGTGGGTCTGCCAACCTCCTTCGCCCGCGAGCCCGCAAGTCGCCCGCAAGCGGGCTCCTACTGTCATACGCAGGAAACATCTCGGTCAAGAAGAGGTGACTTGGGGAGGCGTTGCCACCGCTCGATCACGCACCCTACTCAAAGGTCCAAGCGGTGGACCGAAGCAGAATGACCCCGATCAAGACTAACAGCATTACGGCCCAGAGCGAGAGATAGAAGGCCATCGATTGCTTCGCCCGATTGCGTTCGGTCCAGGAGCGGGGGTGAACGCCCTTGGCCAGGAAGACCAGCTTGGCGGCCAGCAGGACGCAGACGATATTCACGGTAAGCAGCAAGAAGGAGCCCAGTGCCTGCTCCCAGTGGCCTGCTCCGAGCATCATTCCCATGGTGGAGGCCGGTGGCAATAGCGCCACGGCGACCATGACGCCCACCAGCGTCGACGAGGCCATGCCCGTGGTGAGCGAGAGTACCGCCGCCGCGCCAGAGGAGAGCGCCAGAACCACGCCGCTCAAGTCCACATCCGTGCGCGTCATGATCTCGTGGCTCGCAAGGTCGATCGGCAGGAGCAGCGCGATGGCACAAGAGAGCGTGAGCGCCAGCATCAGACCGGCGCCACTCGTCTTCAGGGCACGCCAACTCAATTCCCGATCGCCAAGCGAGGTGGCAAAGGCGAACGCGATGTTCGGGCCCAGCAGGGGCGCGATGACCATGGCGCCGACCACGACCGCGACATTGTTCTCGATCATGCCGATCGCGGCGACGAGGGTCGAGAGCGCGGTCAGCACCAGATAATTGCTGTCGAGTTGCGCGCCCTTGGCGATCTGGGTGTATAACTCCTCGCGCGTGGCGGCCACCTTCCGGGCCTTGCGTTCGGTTAACTCCTGCTCGTCCGGACGCTGGTGCGTCAGGACGGTATCGATCGGCTGCACGACGATGCGCGCGCGGTCGTTCGCCTTGAATAGATCCTGTAGCGAATCGATGAGCGCCTGGCGGCTGTCGTCCGGAACCAGCATCCGGATGCTGCAGCGGCCGTCGGCGCCATCGCCGCCGCCCCACCAGAAATCCTCGGCGCCATAGAATTTCGCCATTCCGGCGAGTGTTTTGGCATGTTTCGCGTCAGCGATGACTTCGACGATGCGCATGGAGCGTGACTCACTCAAACCCTTGTGGCGCCGCCTGATGCCAGTGCGTCACATGCTGGAAGCGATGCGCGACATTGAGCAACCGCGCCTCCTCGAAATAATTGCCGACGATCTGTAGCCCGACCGGCAAGCCGTCCACCGGCTCGACCGGAATCGACATCCCCGGCAATCCGGCCAGATTGGTCGCGATCGTATAGATATCGTTCAGGTACATGGCGACCGGATCGTCCATCTTGGCGCCGATGGGAAAGGCGGTCGTGGGGCTGGTGGGGCCCATGATGACGTCGACCTGCTCGAAGGCGCGTTTGAAATCGTCGGCGATCAGGTGACGAATCTTCTGCGCCTTGAGATAATAGGCGTCGTAATAGCCGGCGGAGAGCACATAGGCGCCGATCATGATGCGCCGCTGGACCTCGGCCCCGAAGCCTTCGGCGCGGCTGCGTTTGTAGAGATCCTCCAGATCTTTCGGGTTTTCGCAGCGATGGCCATACCGAACCCCATCGAAACGGGCGAGATTGGACGAGCACTCGGCGGGGGCGACCACGTAGTAGACCGGCACCGACAGCGGGCTGTTGGGCAGGCTGATCTCGCGAATCTCCGCGCCCAGGCGTTCGTACTCCTGGATGGCATCCTGGATGGAGGCGGCGATGCGGCTATCGAGTCCGGCCCCGAAGTATTCCTTGGGCAATCCGATGCGCAGTCCCTTGAGGTCGTTGTCGAGCGCGTCGACATAGTCCGGCACCGGGACATCGGCGCTGGTCGAGTCGCGCGGATCGAAGCCGGCCATCTCGTCGAGGATAAAGGCCGCGTCGGCGGCGGAGCGGGCCATGACGCCGGCCTGGTCGAGCGAGGATGCAAAGGCGATCATGCCCCAGCGCGAACAGCGCCCGTAGGTGGGTTTGATCCCGGTGATGCCGCACAGCGCGGCGGGCTGGCGGATGGAACCGCCGGTGTCGGTGCCGGTGGCCGCGGCGCACAAATGGGCCGCGACCGCCGCCGCCGAGCCGCCCGAGGATCCGCCGGGCACCCGGCTCTCGTCCCAGGGATTGCGGACCGGACCGTAAAAGCTGGTCTCGTTGCTCGACCCCATGGCGAATTCGTCCATGTTGGTCTTGCCGAGCACCACCGCGCCGGCGGCGGCCAGTTTCTCGACCACGGTGGCGTCGTAGGGCGCAATGAAGTTGTCGAGCATCCGCGAGCCGCAACTGGTCTTGATCCCGGCGGTGCAGAAGATATCCTTATGGGCGATCGGGATACCGGTCAGCGGGCCGGAATCGCCGGCTTTGAGCGCGCGGTCGGCCCGTTCGGCGGCGGCGAGCGCGGACTCGGCCGCGACCGTGACGAAGCTGTTTAGACGCGGATCGAAGCGCGCGATCCGGTCTAGATAATGCCGCGTCAGTTCGACGCTGGAATAGGCGCGCAGCCGCAGATCGGCGGCGAGTTGGGCAATCGTCTTGTTCTGCATTATTCGATGACCTTCGGAACCAGGTAGAGCCCGCCCTCGGTCAGCGGGGCGATGGCTTGAAACGACGCGCGCCGATCGGGCTCGGTGGCGTCGTCCGGCCGCAGCCGCTGTGTCATGTGGAGCGGGTGCGCCATGGGTTCGACGCCGGCGGTGTCGACGGCGTCCATCCGGGCGACCAGATCGAGGATGTTGGAGAGATCGGCTGCGTAGCGCTCGGTCTGTTCGGGGGCGATGGCGAGCCGCGCCAGATGCGCGATCTTTTCGATGTCGGAACGATCCAGTGACATGGCGATCCTAGCGTTGGCTGAAAGCTCTGCAAAATAGCATAGGGTCGCGGGTGGTGGAACTCGCCGCGCCGGGGTAATCGCCGACGCGACGCCCCCAGCGATGGCGCCGGATCCCGGTGCCGGTGACTCCGGGATGCCTGTCATGGGAACAGTCTCCCCAATACCTTGCCGATCCTCGCCTGCATTGCTAGATTAGCCGCCCAATTACCCTTATGGATTTTATTCCTGGAATCCTGACCGACTCATCGTTGAGGATGCCCGAACAAACGTTGGCGTTCCTCACCCCCTTGCAAGGTAACCACCTGATGTTTTTCAGAAGCATTCGCGGGATGTTCTCGAACGATCTGTCGATCGATCTTGGAACCGCCAACACATTGATCTTCGCCCGCGGGCAGGGAATCGTGCTCAATGAACCCTCGGTGGTCGCCATTCGTCACGAGCGCACGGGAGGAGGCAAATCGGTGGTCGCGATCGGCGAGGAGGCCAAGCAGATGCTTGGGCGTACTCCGCAGAGCATTACCGCGATCCGGCCCCTGAAGGATGGCGTCATCGCCGACTTCACGGTCACCGAAAAGATGCTGCAATACTTCATTCACAAGGTGCATGAGTCGCGGATGTTTCAGCCCAGTCCGCGGGTGCTCATCTGCGTCCCCTGCGGCTCGACCCAGGTGGAGCGGCGCGCGATCAAGGAATCCGCCGCCGGCGCGGGCGCGCGCGAGGTCTATCTTATGGAGGAGCCCATGTTGGCCGCCATCGGCGCCGGATTGATGGTGCACGAGCCGCGCGGGTGCATGGTGATCGATGTCGGCGGCGGCACCTCCGAGGTGGCGGTGATCTCGCTCAACGGTATCGTCTATTCGGAATCGGTCCGGGTCGGCGGGGATACCTTCGACGATTCGATCACCAATTATGTGCGCCGCAACTACGGCACGCAGATCGGCGAGGCGACGGCCGAGCGCATCAAGCACACCATCGGAACCGCCTTCCCCGGCAATGAGGTGCTGGAGATCGAGGTCAGGGGCCGCAGTCTCGCCGAGGGGGTTCCGCGCAGTTTCACGCTCAACAGCAACGAGATCCTGGAGGCGCTGCAGGAACCGCTCTCGATGATCGTCCACGCGGTCAAGATGGCCCTGGAGCAGACCCCGCCGGAATTGGGTTCGGACGTGGCCGAGCGCGGTATCGTGCTGACGGGCGGCGGCTCGCTGCTGCGCGATTTCGATCGGCTGATCGAGGAAGAGACCGGACTGCCGGTCGTGCTGGCCGAGGATCCCCTGACCTGCGTCGCGCGCGGCGGCGGCAGGGCATTGGAAATGCTCGATGCGCGGGAAAGCGGGCTCTTTGCAACCGAATAGGTTTGCGTGCGCGTACCATGGCCGTCGGAACGGCATCCCTCCCGCCGCCAACCGTCTATCGCCCCGCGAGATCGACACCATCCGGGATCTTGCCGAGGAACGCCGCCATCAAACCGTTGTTCGTCCATGGCCCCTCTCCAACCGTTCGGGTGATCCTCGCGGCGTTCCTTGCGCTCGGGCTGATCATTGCGGATCATCGCTACCATCATCTGAATGCGGTGCGTTCCGTGATCGAGGTGGCGGTGTATCCGTTGCAGTACGCCGCCAATCTGCCCGCTCAGGCGTTCCGCGAGATGCAGAACCGTCTCGTTGGCGAGGCGCAACTGCGGCTCTCGAACGAAAGCCTGCAACATGAAAACCTGATGCTGAAGGGGCGCCTGCAACAATTCGAGTCGCTACGTGCCGAGAATATGCGTCTGCGTGACTTGCTTGGCTCCTCCTTCGATGTCGGCGAGCGGGTCTTGATCGCCGAGATTCTGACTGTGGATCTGGCTCCCTCCAGCCAGCAGGTCATGATCAACAAGGGCACCAATTCCGGCGTCTTTATCGGCCAGCCGGTGTTGGATGCCGAGGCCGTGATGGGTCAGGTCATCCGTGCCAATCCCTTTTCGTCCACCGTGCTGCTGATCACCGACGCCAATCACTCGCTGCCGGTAGAGGTTAACCGCAATGGGTTGCGCACCATTGCCGCGGGGAAGGGGCCGAGCCAGGAACTCGAATTGCTCTATATTCCGAAAAACGCGGATATTCGCGAAAACGACCTGTTGGTGACCTCCGGGATGGACGAGCGGTTTCCGTCCGGTTATCCGGTCGCACGGGTCAAAACGGTGCGCCAGGATCCGGACAACCCCTTCACGACCGTCATCGCCAAACCGACCGCGCGGCTCGACCGTAGCCGGGAGGTGCTGCTGGTCTGGTCCATGGACGCGAAACCGAGCCAGTCGGCACTGGCCGCCGACACGCCCGCGCCCGCGGAGCGTCCCTGATGGGCGCGACGGAACGACGGGGTCTGTGGATGATCTGGTTGACTCTGGCGATCGCCATGTTTCTGGCCATTGTGTCGATGCCCGCCGGGCTGGAAGACTACCGCCCGCAATGGGTCACCCTGACCCTCATCTTCTGGTGCCTGACCCTGCCCGAGCGGGTGGGCGTGTTCTGGGGCTTCGGAACCGGCTTGACGCTGGATGTGCTGAGCGCCTCGCTGCTGGGTCAGCAGGCCCTGGGGCTGTCCCTCGTGGCCTATGTGACGGTGAAACTGCACGCGCGGATCCGCCTCTTTCCGCTCTGGCAGCAGAGCTTCTTCGTGTGGGTGCTGCTGTTGGCCGAACGTCTGCTGACCCTCTGGATCCTCGGCGCAACCGGTCAGCCCATGCCGGCGCTGAATTACTGGGTGCCGTCCCTGGTCGGTCTTCTGCTCTGGCCCTGGTTGTCCGCCGTTCTGACCCAGGTCGAGCGGCGCATGGGGGAGCACTGAGCGCATGCGCCTGACCAGCCTTGAAGACCGCCAGCGCGAACAGCGGCTCGTCGCCTCGCGCGCGCTGGTGGCGGGTCTGCTGGTGCTCGTCGGCCTGTGCCTGCTCGCGCTGCGCCTGCTGCACCTGCAAGTGGATCGTCACGATCACTTTTCGGTCCTCTCCAAGGACAATCGGGTGAAAGTCCAGCCCGTCCCGCCGTCGCGCGGCCTGATCTACGATGCCAGAGGCGTGGTGCTGGCCGACAATCATCCGACTTTTTCGCTGGAGATCACGATCGAAAAGGTCACGGATCTGGCGGCGACGATCGACGAACTCGCGCGGCTGGTGCCGATCGATGCCAACGACCGTGCCCGCTTCGAGCGTCTCAAGCGTCAGCGGATGCGTTTTCAGGGGGTTCCGATCCGGCTCAACATGACTCCCGCGGAGGTCGCGCGCTTCGCGGTGGACGGGCATCGCTTTCCCGCCGTCGATGTCCGCGCCGAACTGATCCGAACCTATCCGCTCGGCGAATCCACCGCGCACGTGCTGGGCTATGTGGGCCGGATCAACGAGCGCGAAATGACCTCGATCGACACCAGCAATTACGCTGGCACCCGTTTCATCGGCAAGGGCGGTCTGGAGAAGGCCCACGAGGATGTGCTCCATGGCCGGGTCGGCTATCAGCAGGTCGAGGTCAACGCCCGCGGACGCATCCTGCGCACGCTGGAGAGCACCCCTCCCACGCCGGGCCAGGATCTGTCGCTGTATCTCGACATGGCCCTGCAGCAGGAGGCCATCGACGCCTTGGGCGACCGGCGCGGGGCGGTCGTCGCCATCGACCCGCGCGATGGCGGCGTGCTGGCGATGGTCAGCAAGCCGAGCTATAACCCGAATCTGTTCGTCGAGGGGATCAGTCAGACGGACTATAACGCCCTGCTGCACTCGATCGATACGCCGCTCTTCGACCGTGCCGCGCGCGGTCAGTACCCGCCGGGATCGACCGTCAAACCCTTTATCGGTCTTGGCGGCCTCGCCACCGGCTTCACCACCGCTCGGAAAACCACTTACTGTTCCGGCTCTTTTTCGCTGCCCGGCCAAAGTCACCGCTTCCGTTGCTGGCGCAAGGGCGGGCACGGCACGGTGAATCTGGAGCGGGCCATCGTGGAGTCCTGCGATGTCTATTTTTATTCGTTGGCCAATCAGATGGGAATCGATCGGCTGCATGGATTCCTGAGTCAATTCGGCTTCGGCGCGCGCACCGGGGTCGATGTCGCCGGCGAACTCCCGGGACTGCTGCCCTCGCGCGAGTGGAAACAACGGGTGCGCAAACAACCCTGGTATCCGGGCGAGACCCTGATCGTCGGCATCGGTCAGGGCTCCTTCCTCGCGACCCCGCTGCAACTGGCGGCGGCCACGGCGACCATGGCGAATCGGGGGCATTTCATCCAGCCGCGGCTGGCGCGCGCCAGCCGTTTTCCAGGCGCGAACGCGGAGAGCGAATTCCCACGGGTGATCCGCGACGTGGAGGTCGGCGACCCACACGATTGGGACAGCGTCATCGACGCCATGACTCAAGTCGTGGAAAGCCCACGTGGCACGGCCAAGCGGATCCGCAGCCCGGATTACCGCATCGCCGGTAAGACAGGCACCTCCCAGGTCTTCACCATCGGGCAGAAGCAGACCTACAACGCCGCGAAGATTCCCGAGCGCATGCGCGATCACGCGCTCTTCATCGCCTTCGCCCCGGTGGAGGATCCGCGCATTGCCGTGGCCGTGCTGGTCGAGAATGGCGGTCATGGCGGCTCGGACGCCGCGCCCGTGGCGCGTCGGGTCATGGACGTCTATCTCGGTGGATCGACGCTCATCCTGACGGATGAGCGCAACGATGACGACAATCATGGCGACTAAGGCGATCTCCGCACGACTCGATCAGGACGCGGAGACCGCGAAGCTCGGCTTGTTGCAGCGGATCCACCTCGATGCCCCCCTGTTGGTCGCGCTCCTGGTCCTGTGCGGTTTTGGCCTGCTGGTGGTCTACAGTGCCGGCGATCGGAACCCGCTCATCGTCGAGCGTCAACTCGCGCGGCTGGGGATCGCCTTCGTGCTGATGTGCGCCATCGCCCAGGTGCCCCCGCTCATCCTGCGCCGCTGGTCCTTCGCGCTCTATCTGCTCGGGGTCGCCATGCTGGTTGCGGTGCTCCTGTTCGGCGACGTGGGCAAGGGCGCCCAGCGCTGGCTCGACCTTGGCGTGGTGCGTTTTCAACCCTCGGAATTGCTGAAGCTCGCCGTCCCCATGGCCGCCGCCTGGCTGCTCTCCGCGCGCCCGCTTCCGCCGCGGCCCGGGTGGATCCTGCTGGCGGTCATTCTGACCCTGATCCCCGTGTTTCTGATCGCCAAGCAGCCGGACCTGGGCACCGCGCTCCTGGTCGCCAGCGCCGGGGTTCTGGTGCTCTTTGTCGCGGGCCTGAACTGGTGGATGATCCTGGCGCTGGGGAGCCTGGTGGCCGCCATTGCCCCGGTCGTCTGGCTCTTCATGCACGATTATCAGCGCGCGCGCGTCCTGACCTTTCTCGATCCCGAATCGGATCCGCTCGGCACCGGCTATCACATCATCCAATCGCAGATCGCGATCGGCTCGGGCGGCATCTCCGGCAAGGGTTGGCTCAACGGCACCCAGTCCCATCTCGAATTTTTGCCCGAGCGTCATACCGATTTCATCTTCGCGGTGATCGGCGAGGAATTCGGCTTCGCCGGCATCCTGGCGCTGCTGGCGCTCTACCTCTTCATTATTTTCCGCGGACTCGTGATCGTGGCCCGCGCGCGCGACAACTATGGCCGGCTGCTGGCGGGCGGGTTGACCCTCGTGTTTTTCGTCTATGTGTTCGTGAACACCGGCATGGTGACGGGTCTGCTGCCGGTGGTCGGGGTTCCGCTGCCGCTGATCAGTTACGGCGGCACCTCGATGGTGACCCTGATGATCGGATTCGGCATGATCATGGCGGTCGAGACGCACAAAAAGCCCGTGCGTCCTTGAATTTCCAAACTGCTTTTTGCTTATGTGGTTATGGCCTATACTGAATGTCGTTTATCGCATTCATGGCCAATGGTTGCGCCCTATGCCCGTCGCTTGCCTCCTTGCCGCGCTCGCCGTGGCGCTCTTCCTGGATCCAGTCGCGGCGGAGCCGGACGACGACCGTGCGGGCGTCCAGCGGTTCATCGCCGCGATGACCGAACGCCATGGCTTCGACCCCGTCGCGCTCCAAGCTTTGCTGGACACCGCGCGCTACCGGCAAGCGATCGTCGACGCCATGAATCGCCCCTACGAGGGCAAGCCCTGGCGCGATTACCGGGCGCTCTTCCTCACCCCGGAGCGGATCGACGCCGGCGTCGCCTTCTGGCGCGACCATGCCGAGACCCTGGCGCGCGCCGAGACTGCCTTCGGCGTCGCGCCCGAGATCGTCGTCGCCATCCTCGGCGTCGAAACCAGCTATGGGCGCAACCTGGGCGCCCACCGGGCGCTGGATGCGCTGGCGACCCTGAGCTTCTCCTATCCCAAGCGGGCGGATTTCTTTCGCGGCGAGTTGGAATCCTTCCTGCTCCTGAGCCGCGAGGAACGGCTCGACCCCGGCAAGATCCTGGGTTCCTATGCCGGCGCGCTCGGAAAACCCCAATTCATCTCATCCAGTTACCGCGCCTATGCGGTGGACTTCGATGGCGACGGACGGCGCGACCTCTGGCAGAGCGACCCGGATGTCATCGGCAGCGTCGCCAACTATTTCAAGCTCCACGGTTGGCGCACTGGCGAGCCGGTCGCCTTCCCGGCCGAACTCACGGCCGGCCTTCCCGACGGCGTCGAGATCGCCGAGAAAACGCCGCTCAAGCCCAACCGCACGGCGGGCGACTGGCGCGATGCCGGCATCGACTGGCGCGCGTCCACCGCTCCATCAACCCCGGCGGCCTTGATCCGGCTCGCTGGACCGACCGACGAATACTGGATCGGTCTCGAGAATTTTTATGTCATCACGCGCTACAACCACAGCAACCTCTACGCCATGGCGGTCCTTCAGTTGAGCGAGAAAATCCGGGCGCGCCATGCCGGCGAGCGGTGATTGCAGCGCGGTTGTCCGGAGACAGCGCCGCATGCGAACAAACAAACTCGTCTCGACGACACGGGTGACCGACTCTCGGCGCGCCGCATCGGCAGGCGCGACGGTCGTCTGGCTGGGGATCCTGCTGCTTCTCGCGCTGCTCTCCGGTTGCGCCAGCCAGGTCGAGCAAACGGACGATGACGACATCCCCCCCCACATCGCCCGCATTCCGGACGCGGTCCCGCGTGTCGAACCCCTGTCCAAATCCGGCAACCCCGAATCCTACGTGGTCTTCGGCAAGCGTTACCGCACCCAGCGGAGCAGTCGCGGCTATGTGGAGCGCGGACTGGCATCCTGGTACGGAAAACCCTTCCACGGGCGCAAGACCAGTTCGGGCGAGACCTATGACATGCACGCCATGAGCGCGGCGCATAAAACC
The DNA here is from genome assembly GCF_000227745.2 of Thiocystis violascens DSM 198. NCBI lineage: Bacteria > Pseudomonadati > Pseudomonadota > Gammaproteobacteria > Chromatiales > Chromatiaceae > Thiocystis > Thiocystis violascens. Next base: position 4,176,876 of record NC_018012.1, read on the forward strand.
CTGCCCCTGCCGACCTATGCGCGGGTGACCAACGTCGAGAATGGCCGCAGCATCGTGATCAGAATCAATGACCGCGGCCCCTTTCATGGTCCGCGTCTCATCGATCTGTCCCATACCGCGGCCGTCAAGCTGGGCGTGGTCAAGACGGGAACGGCAATGGTCGAGGTACGCGCCATCGACCCGAAGCGTCCGCAATCGGATCCTGGCCCCTTTCTGGTGTCGTCGGGCAAGGCCAACACCAGGACCGCCGCCCGCGCTGTCGCTCGGGCCGATCCGCCCGCGCGTCCGGCGCGCGCGTCCACGCGCATGGCGGGCGGCAATTCGACATCCCCTCCGGTACCCGCCTTCGGGGACGCCCCGCGACCAGTCGCGACGGTCGCGTCCCGTGCGCAACCCGCCAGTCCTGACGCAACGCTGTATCTCCAGATCGGCGCCTTCGGCGATCCGCGTAACGCCGAGCGGCTGCGCGAACGTTTGAAGGGCCAGTTGGGATCCGATTCCATCCGGATCCTGACGCCGGAGACCGGCGGCGCGGCGCTCTACAAGGTCAGAGTCGGTCCGCTGGCCTCCGCGCGGGACGCCGACCGACTGACACGGCAACTCGTGGCGCTTGGCGTGGACCGGCCGCAACGGGTGACGAACTGATCCGGGGTGCCAAATCCGGGAATGGGGGGTTAGAATAGCCTTCGCGAAAACCCCGCCATCCCAAGCCCCGGATCCCTCATGAAGTCAGCCTCCCCAATCTTGTTCCTGTGGTTAATTCTGTGTGCCTTGCCGCTCTCCCCGGCGAGCGCGCAGCCGCCGATTCCCGCCCCTCCCGAACTGGCGGCCAAGGGCTATCTGTTGGTCGATTTCAATAGCGGCAAGACCTTGATCGAGCAAAATGCCGACGAGCGTCTGGAACCGGCGAGCCTGACCAAGATCATGACCGCCTATGTGGTGTTTCGCGAACTCGCCGGCGGCAAGATCAAGCTGACCGACCAGGTCATGATCAGCGAGAAGGCTTGGCGGACGGGCGGCTCGAAGATGTTCATCGAGGTCGGCAAACAGGTCGGCCTGGAGGATCTGCTCAAGGGCATGATCATCCAGTCCGGCAACGATGCCTCGGTGGCGCTGGCCGAGCATACCGCCGGCAGTATCGACGCCTTCGCCAACCTGATGAACGATCATGCCCGGCGGCTGGGCATGGCCGACAGTCATTTCACCAATCCCAACGGACTCCCCGACCCGGATCTTTACACCACCGCCCGCGACATGGCGCGCGTCACGCTGGCCTTGATCAGGGAGTTCCCCGAGTATTACGCCTGGTACAGCAATCGGGAATTCGTCTACAACAACATCACGCAGCAGAACCGCAACCCGCTGCTCGCGCGCGACGCCAGCGCCGATGGCGTCAAGACCGGCTATACCAAGGCCGCCGGTTACTGTCTGGTGGGATCGGCCAAGCGCGAGGACATGCGCCTGATTTCGGTGGTCATGGGATCGGCGACGCCCAAGGCGCGCGCCGAGGCAAGTCTGGCCCTGCTGAACTACGGATTCCGGTTCTACGAGAGCCATCGCCTCTATCCCGCCAACCAGCCGATCGAGTCGATTCGCGTCTGGTACGGCGATCTTGAAAACCTGCCGGTCGGTCCCGCCACGGATGTCTTCGCGACCATTCCGCGCGGCGTCTATGACAAACTCGGCGCGCGACTGGAAAAGACCTCCGACTTCATCGCCCCGATCGCCCTGGGCGCGCAAGTCGGCGACATCATCGTCACCCTGGACGAGGCGGAGATCGCACGGGTTCCCTTGGTCGCACTCCAGGAAGTCGCCGAGGGCAACCTGTGGCGTAAATTCGTCGACAGCATTCTGAAACTGGTCGACAGTCTTCTCCATTGACGCGATCGAACGGTCGCTGCGTACAGTTCATGTCCGACCCCCAGGAAACCTTGTTCTCATTCCCCTGCAGCTTCCCGATCAAGGCGATGGGACTGGCCAACCGCGGCCTGGAGTCCGCGGTGATCGAGATCGTCCGCCGCCACGCGCCCGGTTTCGACGAAACGGCCGTCTCGCTCCGACCCAGCCGGGGCGGCAAATGGATCAGTGTGACCGTCACCATCGAGGCGCACGGAAAACCTCAGCTCGACGCCATCTATCGGGAGTTGACCGCGCATGAGCTGGTGATCTGGGCGCTGTGAGCGACGACGCCCCTCCCTTTCGGGTGCGCCGCCTGCCCGGTCTTCAGGATTACCCGGCCACGCTCGCCGCGATGCGCGACTGGACCGATGCCCGCCGTGAGGACACCCGCGACGAGGTCTGGTTGCTCGAACATCCGCCCGTCTTCACCCTGGGTCAGGCCGGCCGCCTGGAACACATCCTGGCGCCGGGCGCGATTCCGGTCGTCCAGTCGGATCGGGGCGGACAAGTGACCTATCACGGCCCCGGACAGTTGATCGTCTATCCGCTGCTCGATCTGCGGCGAACCGGTCTCGGCGTCAAGCGGCTGGTGAGTCTGCTGGAGCAATGCGTCATCGACCTGCTCGACATCTATGGAATCGCGGCAGCGCGTCGCCCCAATGCGCCCGGCGTCTATGTGGCGGACGCCAAGATCGCCTCGCTGGGTCTGCGGATCCGTCAGGGATGCAGCTATCACGGGCTGGCGCTGAATGTCGCGATGGATCTCGAACCCTTCCGACGCATCAACCCCTGCGGTTACGCCGGGCTCGCCATCACGCAGGTCTCGGAGCTGGTTTCCGGGGTCACGGTCGCCGACGCGGGCCGGGCGCTGACGGCAATCCTCGAACGCCTCCTTGCTTCCCCCAGGATCGCCGAGCGCGACCCGCCGGGCGCGTCTTAACAGCACTCCTCCTCGACTCGCTCCAGCAAGTCCAATGCCTCCTCGCGCCCATGCTGCTCGAACAGTTCGCGGATCGTATTGACCTGACTTCCCACGAAATACAGATCGTCATGACCCCGGCGTTCCGACTCGCTCAATTTGGTCTCGAAATAGGCTTGCCAAGGCGACGGGCGAGCGAGGTCGCCGAGGCAGTCGCGGATCGAGAGGACGATGCGACGGGCATGTTCGTCGCAGGCGATGCCATCGAAGCTGATGTAGCGGTCGGTTTTTTCGGTAGGGCACTGCACCTTGGATACCTCGTTCGGATGTTGCGATATTGGGGAGTTGGCAATGGTCGCGATTCCGCGCGGATGCGGAGCGTCTAAAAATCCCGGAGCGGCTCAATGAGCGTGTCGAATGCCCGAGGGTTGACGTACTGAATGACCACCTTGCCATTGGGCGCCCTGGCGATGTCGAGTCCACGATCGGGATAAAGCCAATGCACGATTCCGGTCTCGGGTTCGGTCCGCTCCTGGGATGGCGGGCCGAAACGCTGTTTGAGCAACTCGGTGTCGAGTCGCGCCTTGGGCAGGTAACCGATGCTCCGGATGGGGCGCGAGGCGAGCGCCGCGGCATCGTCGGGATTAAGCTTGATCTTCTTGCTGCCGCTGCCGAGTTGGCTGATGCGCAGTCCCCGGTCGTACATGCCGATCAGTGTCGGCTGATCGACCTCCAGCGCGATGACGAAATCCGCGCGCAGCCGTTGCAGATAAATCTGCTCGAAAAAGGCTTCGGCGGCATGATGGGGCGGGTCGCCAGGGGTCTGGAACAGGTTCAGTTCGCCATCTTCGCGAAAGACCGCGCGGACTTCGGCGAGCGTGGTCTGGCCGAGGGTAAATCCAAAGACGCGGGTGCGCCCGGCCTCGTCCTGGGCGATGCGCCAGGGAAGACGCTCGGTGATGTCGTCGAGCGTGGCGGGCATCAGCAGCAGGATGGCGACGAACCCCAGGATGGCGGCGCCGAGCACGGACAGGACGATCTTGCGGTCCATGGTGGTGAATGCTCCCGAGGAGGACGTGACGGCGACAGCGCGCGATGCCTCATGCTACGTGCCGTCCGGGCGAGGGGCAAGATGGATCGTCGCGAATTTGGGTTATGCTGTTGGCATGACCGAGCAACCGCGAGATGGGCGAGATGACGACAACGACGCTCGATGATGTCTGGGCACTGTTTCGGGAAGTGGCCGAGGCACAGAAAGAGACCGACCGGAAGTTTCAGGAGACCGCCCGAGCCATCAAGGATGTCAACAAGCGGATTGGCGAACTGGGCGGGCAATGGGGTCTGTTCGTCGAGAATCTGGTCGCCCCGGCCTGCGAGCGCTTGTTTACCGAGCGCGGCATTCCGGTGCACATGGTCAGCCGGCGGGTCATGAAGCGGATGGGCGGCGATACGCTGGAAATCGACGTGCTGGTGGTGAACGCCGAGCATGTGGTCGATGTAGAGGTCAAGAGCAGCCTGGGTGTCGAGGAGGTTCGTGAGTTTCTGGAGGATCTCAAGCGTTTCCGCCAGTTCTTCCCGGAGTATGCCGACAAGCGTTTGCATGGCGCGGTGGCGGGGATGCGCATCGAGGACGGCGCGGCGGCCTTCGCCTATCGTCAAGGGCTGTTCGTGCTGGCGCAGACCGGCGACAGCGTGAAGATTCTCAACGATGCCAAATTTGCGCCCAAGGTCTGGTGAGCGGGCGCCTTGAGTCGCCGACGGACTCATCCAGCCATAAAAGCGGCGGCGACACGACGGCCCTCGGACATCAGGATGTTATAGGTCCGACAGGCGGCCCCGGTGTCCATGACTTCGAGACCGATCCGCTGTTCCATCAGGCTGAAATACAGGCTCGGGTCGGGGAAGACCAGGGTGCGGCCGGTCCCCAGCACGATGATCTGAGGCGCGAATGCCAGCAGTTCGTCCAGATGCTCCACCGTCAAACCGGTCGGTTGACTCGGTCCCCAGGGATCGACGATCCGCTCGGGCGTCACGATCAAGCCCCGCCGATAGCGTCGTCCGCCGATCACGATGCCATCCGCGTCATAGGCATCGATCAGGTGACCGTCCGTGTTGTTTGCTTCGGAAAATCTCATGCGACCAACATAACCCATGCGTTGGGCGCGAACAAGCGGGCAGGGAGCGGGGGCACTGTGTAGAATTTACCGCTTCAACTCCTTTGAATCGATCCGGAAAACCATGACCGTTCGCACCCGCTTCGCCCCCTCTCCCACCGGTTATCTGCATGTCGGCGGCGCCCGCACCGCGCTCTTCTGCTATCTCTACGCCCGTAAGCACGGCGGTCAGTTCGTGCTGCGCATCGAGGATACCGACCTGGAGCGTTCCACGGCGGAATCGGTGAACGCCATCCTGGAGGGTATGACCTGGCTCGGGCTGGACTATGACGAGGGGCCGTTCTATCAGACCCAGCGCTTCGACCGTTATAACGCCGTGATCGAGGAACTGCTCGCGAAGGGTCTGGCCTATCGTTGCGACTGCTCGAAGGATCGGTTGGAGAAACTGCGTGTTGATCAGATGGCGCACAAGCAGAAGCCGCGTTATGACGGTCACTGCCGCCAGCGTCAGATCGACCCGGACGCGCCCCATGTGATCCGTTTCCGCAATCCGGCCGATGGTGTCGTGATCGTCGATGACCTGATCCGTGGCCGGGTGCCCTTCGCCAACGAGGAACTCGACGACCTCATCATCCGTCGCACCGACGGCGCGCCGACCTACAACCTGAGCGTGGTCGTCGACGACGCCGACATGCAGATCACCCATGTCATCCGCGGCGACGATCATCTGAACAACACCCCGCGCCAGATCAACATCCTGCGCGCGCTCGGGCATGAGCCGCCGCGGTATGCGCATGTCCCCATGATCCTCGGCGACGATGGGGCGCGACTGTCCAAGCGGCATGGCGCGGTCAGCGTGATTTCCTACCGCGATCAGGGTTATCTCCCCGAGGCGCTGCTGAACTATCTGGTGCGTCTCGGCTGGTCGCACGGCGATCAGGAGATCTTCTCGGTCGAGCAGATGATCGACCTGTTCGATATCGGCGATGTGAACAAATCCGCCTCCGCCTTCAACACCGACAAGCTGGACTGGCTGAACCAGCAATACCTGCAACACGCCGATCCGGCCCGCATCGCCCGACTGCTGAGCCCGCACATGGGACGGCTCGACATCGACCCCTCGACCGGCCCCGATCTGGTCGAGGTCGTCAAGGCCCAGGCCGCGCGCGCCAAGACCCTGACCGAACTGGCCGAGATCAGCGCCTTCTGCTATCGGGATTTCGACGAATTCGACGAGGTATCGGCCAAGAAGCATCTGCGTCTGGTCGCCCGCGAGCCGTTGGAGCGCGTGCGCGCCGCCTTCGAGTTGATGGCCTACGAGGACTGGACCCCAGAGGCGTTGAAACGGGCGGTCGAGCGGATCGCCGAGGAACTGGAGGTCAACATGGGCAAGGTCGCGCAACCGCTGCGGGTCGCCATCGTCGGCCGCGCCGCTTCGCCCGGCATCGACGAGACCCTGATGCTGGTCGGCAAGGACGCGACGTTGCGCCGGATCGACAAAGCGCTGGCCTATATCGCGACGCGCGGTTGAGATCCGCCTCGGGCCATACCGGGAATTGCCGTCTCCGGCGGCATTTGGACCGGGTTCCCGATTCCAGGCACAATAGCATCCTTTGCGCGCCCGCCCGACACCATGCCTGACCCGCCGCTTCGTCTCGTAACCTGCGATCTCGACGATACGCTCTGGCCCTGTCTGCCGGTCATCCAGGCGGCGGAGCAGGCGCTGCATGTCTGGCTGCAAACCCATGCGCCGCGACTCGCGCAGGCCCATGGCGTCGCAAGCCTGCGCCAGCACCGCCGCCGGATCCTGGACGAGACGCCCGCGATCGCGCACGACCTGGGAGAAGTCCGGCACCGCTCCTTGATCGCGCTGCTGAACGATTTCGGCTACCCGGCCCAACTCGCGGATCCGGCGATGGACCTCTTTCTGGAACATCGCAACCGGGTCGAACCCTATGCCGACGTGCTCCCGGCGTTGCGCGCGCTCGCCGCGGACTATTGTCTGATCTCGCTCACCAACGGCAATTCGAACGTCGAGGCCACGTCCCTACGGGGACTGTTTCGGCACAGCCTCACCGCCGCCGAGGTCGGTGCGGCCAAACCGAATCCGGCGTTATTCCATCGCGCGCTGGAACTCGCCGGCTGCCGGCCGGGCGAGTGTCTGCATCTGGGCGACGATCCCTGGATGGATGTCGAGGCCGCGCGGGCCATTGGCTTGACCGCCGTCTGGGTCAACCGGACCGGCCGGATCTGGCCGGAGGCGTTGGCTCCGCCGCTCCTGACGGTGACAAACCTCGCTGAAGTGACAGCAATTCTCAGTATGACCTGATGAAGCGAAAAACCCAGACGAATCAGGCGAGCAGTGAAGGGTTTTCCGTTCATCCTTCGACAAGCTCAGGACGAACGGAAAACCCTAAACCTCTGAGCCTGAAGCCGTTCATGGTTCGACAAGCTCACCACGAACGGCTTCAGGCTGCCTTAGCCCTGCTTTCCGGGCTGAGAAGGCAAACGGTCAGGCTCAAACCGAGAATTGCTGCTGAAGTGACCGACTGGTTGCGCCGCGATCCGCCGGGCCGGCAGGGTCGAGCCGTCCGTGTGGACTGACTCGGACGAACGGCGCCGTCGAAAACGCTATTTTATTTATTATTTTTAATGATTTAAACCGCGCAGCGCCGAACGCCGTCGATGACCGCGAGGCCGGCATCGCGCCATTCCATGCCGGTCGCGCCAACCGCGGTTTAAACACGGAGACAACGATGGAATTCGATCTGCTTGGCCGTGACGGCCTGGCCCGCCGTGGCCACCTGCGCTTCGCGCGCGGCACGGTCGAGACCCCGGCCTTCATGCCGGTGGGCACCTATGGCACGGTCAAGGCGATGACCCCGGAGGAACTGCTGGAGATCGGCGCCGAGATCGTTCTCGGCAACACCTTCCATCTGATGCTGCGTCCCGGCACCGACGTCATCCGCCGCTGCGGCGATCTGCATCGCTTCATGCACTGGGAGCGCCCCATCCTCACCGACTCCGGCGGCTTCCAGGTCTTCAGCCTGGGCGATCTGCGCCGGATCACCGAGGAGGGCGTGCACTTCCAGTCGCCGATCGACGGCAGCCCGGTGTTCCTTAGCCCCGAGGTCTCGATGCGGGTCCAGCGCGAACTGGGCTCGGACATCGTCATGATCTTCGACGAATGCACCCCCTATCCCGCCGACGAGGACCGGGCGCGCGCCTCGATGGAACTCTCGCTGCGCTGGGCGGCGCGTTCGCGCGCGGCCCATGGCGACAATCCGGCGGCGCTGTTCGGCATCGTCCAGGGCGGGATGCACGAGCGCCCGCGCGCCGAGTCGCTGGACGGGCTGCAAGCCATCGGTTTCGACGGCTACGCGATCGGCGGTCTCTCGGTGGGCGAGCCGGAAGCGGATCGGTTGCGGGTGCTGGATTTTCTCGCCGACAAACTCCCGGTCGACCGTCCGCGCTATCTGATGGGCGTCGGCACCCCGGAGGACATCGTCGCCGCCGTGCGGCGCGGCATCGACATGTTCGACTGCGTCATGCCGACCCGCCATGCCCGCAACGGCTATCTCTTCACCCACCAGGGCACGGTGAAGATCCGCAACGCCATCCATCGCACCGACGATGGACCGCTGGATCCCTTGTGCGACTGTTACACCTGCCGTCATTACAGCCGCGCCTATCTGCATCATCTCGATAAATGCAAAGAGATCCTGGGGGCGCGACTGGCTACCATCCACAACCTGCGCTATTACCAGACCCTGATGCGCGGACTGCGGGAGGCGATCGCCGCCGGCCGGCTCGATGGCTTTGTCGCCGAGTTCGAGGGGTTGCGCGCTTTGACGTAGGAGCCCGCTTGCGGGCGACTGACGGGCCTGCTTACGGGCGAAGGGGTGACAGAGCCAAGGCTTTTGGCAGGTCATGTCGCCCGCAAGCGGGCTCCTACGATGGCGGATGACGCCAAGACGAGCACTGCCGCACCCTGGTCGCGCGTCTCTGCAGACTCGCATGCTTGGGCTATAATTACGTTAGGAATCAAGAAGAGGAGGAGTGTCATGAAAACCAAACGCACCGAGCTCGCCGAGGCGGTTCCGCGTCGTGAAATGACTCTTTTCGACGAAATGGATCGCGCTTTCGACGATCTCTTGACACGAGGTGGATTGCGGCGTGGCTGGTTGCATCCGTTCCGTGGGCTGTGGCCGGAGTGGGGCGGGATGGAGACGGCGTTCGAGATCACCCCGATGATCGATGTGATCGACCGCGAGGCCGAGGTTCTGGTCCGGGCTGAGGTGCCGGGTGTCGAGAAGAAAGACCTCGAAGTGGATCTGGCGGGCGATATGCTGACGATCAAGGGCGAGCGCAGGCACGAGGAAACCAAGGAGGAGGGCGCCTATTTCCGTTCCGAAATCGCGCATGGGCGTTTCAGCCGGACGATCCGGCTGCCGGCAGAAGTCGCGATGGAGGATGTCAAGGCCGAGGCCGAGTTCAAGGATGGCGTGCTTGAGATCCATTTGCCGAAGACGGAAAAGACCGAGCGGCGTCGCATCGAGGTTCAATGAACCAGCGTCAGCGCTGAAGACGCTCTCGACAAAGGAAGAGAGCGCAGTCGAGAGCAGGGATGCCAGAAAAGGCCGGCCATCGGGTCGGCCTTTTTGTGTCACCGCCAACCGCCAACCGCCAACCGCCAATTATTATGACTTCTTCGCCATTGACCTTCACCATCCTCGGCACTGGCGCCGTGGGCGGTTTCTACGGATCGCGATTGCTCCAGGGCGGGGCCGTGGTGCGTTTCGTCGCGCGCAGCGATCTGGACTTCATCCGCCAGCAGGGACTGCACGTCGATTCGCCGCTCGGCAACCGGCATCATTTCCCGGTCGAGGTCTATGCCTCATCGGAGCCGATTCCGCCGAGCGATGTGGTCTGCATCGCGCTCAAGACGACCCGGAATCGTCGTCTGCCGGAACTGCTCAAGCCCTTGATCCACGACGGGACGGTCATTCTGAATCTCCAGAACGGCTTGACCATGGAAGATGAATTGGCCGAGGCGTTTCCCCAGGCATGCCTGATTGCGGGTCTGTGTTTTCTGTGCTCGAACAAGGTCGGTCCCGGACACGTCGCGCATCTCGATTACGGTAAGGTCAGCTTTGCCCCCTTTGACGAGCGCGGGCGCGACTGGATCCCGCGGCTGATGGAGTCGTTTGCCGCGGGCGGGGTCGCGGTCGAATCGCTGCCCTCGCTGACCCAGGCCCGCTGGCGAAAACTCGCCTGGAATATCCCCTTCAACGGTCTGTCGGTTCTGCTGGAGGCGAACACCGATGTCCTCATGGCGGACCCGGATGCCAGGTCGCTGGCGGAACGGTTGATGGCGGAGGTCGCGGTCGGCGCCACGGCCTGCGGCGCGCCGTTCGAGGATGATTTTACGCGCAAGCTGCTGGAGTCCACTGAACGGATGGCGTCCTATGCGCCCAGCATGCGTCTGGATTTTCTGGCCCGGCGCGAACTGGAGATCGAGTATCTATACCGTCGACCGCTACGCGAGGCGGCCAGACAGGGCGTCCGGCTGCCGGCGGTCGAGACGATCGCCAGCCAGTTGGCGTTCGTCGATCGTCGGAATCGTCAAGCGTGATTCGTCCATTAAGCTTGCGCGTGCGGCGATCGCCCGCGCGTTGCACCTGTTGCGCCCTTGCCCGCGCCCCTACATGATGAAGATGGATTCAACGCGAGTCACTCCGGAGAAACCGATGAAAGCAATCGAGATGCGCGAGACCGGCGAACCATCCGTCCTGCAATGGGTTGAACGGCCCCGCCCCGAGATCGCGGGACCGGAAGAGATTCTGGTCAAGCTCAGCGCCGCTGGCGTCAATCCGGTCGATACCAAGATCCGTCGCAACGGCCCGCTGGCGCCCGAGGGGCTGCCCGCGATTCTGGGCTGTGACGGCGCGGGCGTGGTGGAGGCCGTGGGCGAGTCGGTGATCCGCTTCAAACCGGGCGACGAGGTCTGGTTCTGTCACGGCGGGCTCGGCGGATCCGTCGGGAACTATGCCGAATATATCGTTTTGGATCAGCATCTGGCGCAGGCCAGGCCCCGCGCGATCGACATGGTCGAGGCCGCGGCCGCCCCGCTGGTGCTGCTGACCGCCTGGGAGGCGCTGCATGACCGGGCGCGGCTCGTCGAAGGGCAGCGGGTGTTGATCCACGGCGGCGCGGGCGGGGTAGGGCATGTCGCCATCCAGCTTGCCAGGGCGGCCGGCGCGCGTGTCTGTACCACGGTCAGCAGTGCGGAAAAAGCCGACTTCGCCCATGCGCTCGGGGCCGAATACTGCATCAATTATCGGGAGGAGGATCTGGTCGAATCCGTGATGGAATGGACCGAGGGGCAGGGCGTGGACATTGCTCTCGACACGGTCGGCCCCGAGGTCTTTCGCGGGACCATTCCGGCCATGGCCCAGTATGGCGATCTGGTGACGATTCTGGATCCCGGTCCGGAGCTGGATCTAAAGGAGGCGCGTCTGCGCAATCTGCGCATCGGTCTTGAATTGATGCTGACCCCAATGCTTCGGAGCCTCCCGCGCGCGCGCGCCCATCAGGGCGAAATTCTGCGTCGCTGCGGCGATCTGATCGATAACGGCGAACTGCGTATCCAGGTCTCCCAAACCTTTCCGCTGGAACAGGCCGCGCAGGCGCACACGCTGATCGAGCAGGGGCATGTGACGGGCAAGCTGGCGCTGGTCATGGCCTGAGCCGGTGAAACCAGGCCAGTCTCTTCCGGCGGAGATCGCGAGCATGGAGCGCGTGCGTGTCGCCATCCTGTCCGATACGCACGGCGCGCTCGATGCGCGCATTCAGGAGCTTGTGAGCCAATGCGATCTGGCCGTGCATGGTGGCGACATCGGACATGCCGCCATCCTTGCTCAGCTTCAGCCCCGGCTGGGGCGCGTGCTGGCGGTGTTCGGCAATAACGATGTCGCGCGCAAATGGCCGGAGGAAGATCGTCAGCTTCTCGTGCATTTGCCGGAATGGCTGGATCAGCCGCTGCCCGGTGGACATCTGGTCGTGATCCATGGTCATCAGACCAATGCGCGCGATCGTCACAGCCTGTTGCGCGGACGTTTTTCGCATGCCCGGGCGATCGTCTATGGACACAGTCATCGACTGACGATGGATGTCGACGCCCGGCCCTGGATTCTCAACCCTGGCGCGGCCGGGCGTTCGCGTACCCACGGCGGGCCTTCCTGCATGATCCTGACCGCGACGCCGCTGGAATGGCAGGTCGAGACCTATCGTTATCCTCTATCACTCTTGAATCAGGGCGTCAGATACACCTGTCATCAGCATGAGCATACCCATCCCCAACTCTCTCAAGCCACCCAAATCGCTGCTCCGTCTGGTCGGACGCGCGATCGCTGATTTTCGCATGATCGGCGCGGGTGACCGGATTCTGCTCGGCGTCTCCGGCGGCAAGGATTCGCTCTCGCTGCTCCAGATCCTCCGTCATCTGCGCACCTATGCGCCGGTGCGTTTCGACCTCGCCGTGCTGACCGTCGACCCGGAGGTGCCGGGCTTCGATCCCCGCTCGCTCAAGGACTATTACGACACCCTCGGCATCCCCTGGCATTACGAACAGCAACCGCTGATGGAACAGGCCCGGGAGCACATGGACGGAGATTCCTTCTGCGCCTATTGCTCGCGCATGAAGCGCGGCATCATGTACCGCATCTGCCGCGAACAGGGCTACAACGTCCTCGCGCTCGGGCAACATCTGGACGACCTGGCCGAGAGCCTGCTGATGTCGCTGTTCCACGGCGGCCAACTGCGGACCATGAAGGCCCATTACACCAACCAGGAAGGCGACGTCCGCGTCATCCGCCCGCTGGTCTACTGTCGCGAGCGTCAGACCGCCGACTATGCCGTGCGGGCCGGCCTGCCGGTCATTCCGGATTCCTGTCCCGCCTGTTTCTCCATGCCGACCCGGCGCGAACACATGAAGGTGCTGCTCGCCCGCGAGGAGGCCGGGCATGGCCATCTGTTCGCCAACATCCTGCACGCGATCCGTCCGATCATGACCGAGGGTGGATTGCCGGAGCCGGGCTGGCCCCAGACGGCTGCGCCAGGCCTGGACACGGCGGCTGGCTAAGGCGGTTTCCGTGAAAGAGCCTACCCGTAGGAGCCCGCTTGCGGGCGACGTGACTCGCCAGAAAGCCTTCCGTGCGCCACCCGTCGCCCGCAAGCGGGCACCTACGGGGTTTGACGCTTGTCCGGAATTCTCCTAAAGGATCCGGCAGGCGCGGCGAGCCGACGTTTTCGCAGCGGTCGTCACCTTGAGAAAACACGGACCCTTGCGGATGTTCTATCCTTTAGATCGCGTCTGCTATCGCGGTCATGTGTTCATGCCAACCTGGCCGATCAGCCGAAACGTCGTCGATCACGCTTCATGATGGACGTGGTTCAGGTTGAACGGAAACGCATCGGCTGGTCTGACACCACCGCCCATTCCAAACCTTCGACTGCACAGTGGAGAGCGTCATGGGCAAATATGTCAAACGTCAAACCCCGCGCGCCATGCCAAACGCGGCACGGGTCGCTCACTTCGCCAAGGATCTGCAACAGCCTTTCCTGGTGGCGGGATGCCGGGGCGAGACGACGCAGCAGAACGATCGGCCGCGTTTCGACATCCACAGCCAATTCCGCTTTGCGACGGGCGGTCTCGATCAATTCCGGGACAAACACCTGGTGGTTTTCACCCACGGCTATAACAACCTGCCGGACGACGCACTCCGCTCGGCCAAGGAGTTTTTCGGCAAGCTCCATGATTCGATCATGCGGGATGGAACCGATCCCGCGTCCTGTGTCTATCTGCTCTTTACCTGGCCTGGCGATACCGGTCCAGTTTTTTTCAACACCGCTCAGGAATATGCCCATCTCTCCGGGGTGGCGCTCTACAATTTATTGAGCGAATCCCAAACCACCGCCGCCCCGCAATCCATCTCGCTGGTGTCCCATTCGCTGGGCGCGCATGTGGTGCTGCGTTGTCTGGCGGTGCTGGGGGAGCGCTTCTTTCGGGAGAAGTCGACCTTGCGCGTCGATCATTCCCTGTTGCTCGCCGCCGCCGTCGAGGACGATGTCTTTCATAACCCCGAGCGCCTGGAGGAATATCACTTTCCGGAGGCCGCCTTTGGGGTGTCCAACCTGCACATCTCTACCTCGCGCGCGGATGAGGTTTTGGGCGGAGCGTTTCGCGTCAACGAGCACGATGCAGCCTTGGGTTTCAAAGGCCCGGAGTCCATGTCACCGCTCGCCTCGCTGGCGCGCCGGGTCGATGAGGTCTCGAATGGTCAGGCGAGGTTCCGGTTCGAGATCCACGATTTCAGCCCCAACTCGGCGACTATCATGAATCCCGCCCTGCATGTATATGATCATGGCGGCTATTGGGCGAATCCAGAGCAAACGAATTATTACGTCAACCTGATCCATGCGAACGCGGGGTAGATCGGCTTCGCGAGCGTCCCGTGAAAGATCCTACCCGTAGGAGCCCGCTTGCGGGCGACGTGACCTGCCCCAAGAACGCCCACCTGTCGCCCGCAAGCGGGCTCCTACGGGATTTGACGCTTGGCAAAGTCATTTTCCGGAATTCGCCTTAAGCGGCCCCGCTGACACAACCTTCAGAATGAGCGCCGCGCCGTCTGCGGGGTCCGTTCTTACACCGATTGTTTGGCGGGAACTTGTTCGACGATCGGTTTTCGTGCCGGAAAGGTCACTCGCCTCTTTCCCGGTACATTTTGTCTATTCAGAATATCCTGAAAGATAGCGTCAGCATTCAGCTTTTTCAGGTAAGGGCTCTCGCCATTCAATGGTAGCGGTTTGGTTGGCCATCGCTCGAAGGTCATTCGTCGGTCGCGCTGGGTTGGCTTGAGCGACTTGTTATGTGCTTTTTGACTTAAGTGGAAATCGTTCTGGATGCTCAATAATTTCTCTAGTTAAATCAACATCCAAATCGGGCCAATAAAAATGATCAAGCGATTGCTCTTCTACATTTATGATTGATTTGACGGTCTTTTCTTTAAACCATGGAAAATCATCATATGACATAAATAATTCTTTTTCATGGGCTAGCAGCCATACCCCATGCGTGGAAATGTTAGTGACTTCCACATTTGAAATGCTGTTGCCATGCGCTAACAAGCTCATTGTAATTGACCTCGACGAGTGACTCTATTTGCTTTAGTTTTTTTCCTGAATATTTGTGATTCCTTGCAAGCTCAATGTCAGGGTCAAGCCAAAATTTAGCTTCTCCCTCACCAGATACGACATGGACATGCATCCTTTCCTCTTCTCTTGAGAAGAGGAAAAATCGGTAGTGCCCTTCTCTATATGATTTCACGAATGAGCTTTAACTGAGAGAGTGCTATTATAATGATGGACAAAATGCCAAATAGCTCCAATATGGTTCTCAAGCTTTTTTGAGAAAGAAAGTGCTTTTCGTACGAGCCTGGAAATACGTTGCCTGAGTGTGCAGTTGTATCGTTCGATATGATTTGTCTTTCCCGATTCCTTACCGACAGCGTAATGACGGAATTCTGGAAAAACGGATTGATAAGCTTCCCAAAAATCGGTGTAGAAATCGGCCAATTCTTGATAATCGCGTGGCAATGAATTCCATAATCCTTGCGCACCCTTAATGCCACGAGATCCGATATAAAGTCCGACAACATATCCAGAGTCACGATCTTTCGCGATCCAAACCCATTGTTTTTCATCTTTTTTCAAAACAAATGACCACAGTTCGTCGCACTCGACAACCAGTCGAAAATCAGACAACTTTGGCACGTTTAATTGGCGCGGAACGCCCTCGTATTTTTGATTGACATAGATTTGCAACCAGGATTCAGAGACATTTGCAACACGCGCGATACCAGCAAGCGCAATCCGTTCAAGAAGCAGTCGATCGATCAGCGATTTGGTCTCTTCAGAAATCGCTGAAACTAAGGGGTCAATCACGAATTGACGGCCACATTCCCGACAAAGATGGTTTTGCTTTCCGGTTGCATTAAATCCATTCTTCACGATCTTGGTGGTGTTGCAAGTTGGGCAGTGATTCATGTTTGAATAAATCCAGTCAGATTTTAGATCCTATAGATTGGGGCACTACCGAAAAATCTATACCCGCTTTCCTTGAAGACTGTTGGACTCATTTCACCTGCTACACTTAACGTTAAACTTGCCACTGGCAGGGCCAAAAAAACGGCTCCGCGCTTTTGGCAGGTCGCTCCTGTGTCAATGAGGTCTGTTTGAGCGCCTTGTTGAACCGGGCTCCGTGCCTTGGAGTCCGTAGGCTGAGGTGAACGAGAGTGAACCCCGGTATCAACGTTGGCGTCTGCTGGGGTTCGTTCCTCACCCCAGCCTACCGGGCTAAGCCTTATGATATTAAATGTCGTATTTTTGCACCTTAAAAAGGGCTGGTTAGGTATCATCTTTCTCTGACTCTCCAGATACGAAGTAAATGCCTGTGCGAGTGAAGTGAGCATTCCCGGCCGCAAGGAACGCTCCGTATTTTTGCAGACCGTCACCAAGATAGATTTTTTTTATGCACTGCGCCCCGTCGAACGATGCCGCGTATAGCGGAACAGGAATTTCTGTAGTCCCGGTCGATGATGGAAACGCTTTGGCAAGTTCTTGGATAAAAAGGGCGTCTTTGGAAAATATAGGCGAGGCGAGTTCGCGGAAGTGTTCGTGGATACTGGCCATTGATGCAACGTACTCGCGGACGAAGCATTTTAAATTTACCTTCTTGCCGCGTTGAGTGAGTTCACTTACCACAGACTTTTTTAGTTCCTTGTTCTGCTCAAGCTCTTCGATGTTCAATATAGGTGCGATGGTCTTCTTTAGGGATGTACCTGGCATTTCATGCAACGCCGTTGTTGTGTACTCAATGCTTTGAATGGGAAAGCCGGCGTGTTGAGCATGATTTCGCAGCACATCAAGGGTGCGATATGCCAGGGATGTGTCATAGTGTTCGGAAAATAGCTCTGCAATTTTTTTCGAGTCGGCTTCATTAGGAAGGACGATCTTAGTAGCATGACGAATGAAGTCGACGTATGAGCGGGTTGCGCTGAGGAGGTTGGAGAGCTTTCGATTTAGTAACCGACGAATTCCCATTTGCTCCATGCCCTGCCCGAAGCCAACAAGAGCGGTCTCAAGAGAGCTTGTCAGCATGTCGCTTTCAAAGTCGAGGTAATTTCGAGCAACAGCATCGAATTTTTCTTCTGACGCAATAGTGAGTTGCATGCGCTCATGGGCGTTAGCTGTTTCGGAGAACTGGTCAGATGAGATCAACACTTCGCGAGTGTCACCGAGAATGAAACGATTGAGGATGTAGTGCATGAAGTTCCCTAACGTCAAGACTAAACCGGGGCCGTTCCGGTACAAGAGTACAGATTTTATTATCTGAAAACCGGCGCATCGTCAACGACTTTGTGAGATTGCGGGGAACAAGAGGGAGGAAATTCAGGGGCAGACCATGTTTATTCGCTGAAAGGCGGGAAATGAAAAAACCTGGTCTGTCCAGGGTTTCCTTTAGAAAGTTTATACTGACGTTAACCATGACATGATGGAAGAGTAATCACTTAAAGTCAGTATGTTTCTTGATTGTTTTGATACAGCAATGGCATCTCTAGTGAAAAATGAGGTGGTTACTACCACGCCTTTATGGGCTTCTTGTTGTATTACATTTCCCAAAAGCCTTTGAACAACTCCTATCCCAACCTTGTTATCAGGGGTATATCTTTTGCATTCAATCAAGCTTACGGTGCTTCCAGTTAAAGGAGATTTATGGACCGCTATAATATCCATGCCACCATCCCTTGTTTCGGGTGTTAGCTGAACCTCAAAGCCATGATTTCGGAATACGGCTGCAACGAACTCTTCGAACTTTCTAGGCGATATTGTATATAATTGTTCTGGATGCTTTTTGAAATATTCGATAAGCTCTAGTTCAATGTTTAGGCAAATTATTCTTGATTGAATTTCGACTAGCCTTTTTTTTCTGCTCCAGTCAAAACCCGCAAAGAGTTTTAATGATTCATCTTGGCCATATAATGATATTACTTTTTCTAATTTTTCATTTTCGATATAGTCTGCTTTGAAGAGAGAAATAAGTTCTTCGTCTGAGAGGCGTTCCCCGCTTTTCAGCTTATCAGAGGCTTTGCGGGCATTCCTCCTATGCGCACCCATATCTGGAGGGGGTAACGGAGTCTTTCTCCTTTTTCTCTTCTGTAAGGGTGGTGTTGTCAGTTCTTCCATATCAGTTTCGTGTAAGTGAAATTCAGTGAAATTCAGTGAAATTCAGTGAAATTCAGGGACCGACCACGTTTATTCGCTGAATGTCGGGAAAGGGAAAAACGTGGTCTGTCTCGGGTTTCCGCCGTGTTTCCCCTGAACGGACGCATCAGGGACTCCAATCGACGTCCGCGCCTCCGCTACACCCGCAACAGCAACCTTGCCGGATCTTCCAGAATCTCCTTGATCGCGACCAGAAATTGCACCGCCTCGCGTCCGTCGATGATCCGATGATCATAGGTCAGGGCCAGATACATCATGGGGGCGATGACGATCTGGCCATTCTCCACGATGGGACGCTCCTGGATCTTGTGCATCCCTAGAATCGCGCTTTGCGGCGGGTTGAGGATGGGCGTCGAGAGCAGCGAGCCGAAGACGCCGCCGTTGGTGATGGAAAAGGTGCCGCCGGTGAGTTCCTCGTAGCTCAGGCTGCCGTCTTTCGCCTTCTGGCCAAAGTCGGCGATGCCCTGTTCGATGTCGGACATGCTCAACTGGTCGCAGTTGCGCAGGGTGGGCACGACCAGTCCGCGCGGGGAGCTGACGGCGATGCCGATGTCGAAATAGCCGTGATAGACGATGTCGTCGCCGTCCACCGAGGCGTTGATGGCGGGGAAGCGCTGGAGCGCGTCCACCGCCGCCTTGACGAAGAAGGACATGAAGCCCAGACGCGTGCCGTAACGGGTCTCGAACAGTCCTTTGTACTTCTCGCGCAGTTCCAGCACCGTCTTGAGGTTGACCTCGTTGAAGGTGGTCAGCAGGGCGGCGTTTTGCTGCGCCTGGACCAACCGCTCGGCGATGCGCGCGCGCAGACGGGTCATGGGCACCCGCTGTTCTGGGCGTCCGGCCTCGCCGGTCAGACTGGGGGCGGGCGCTTCGCTGAGATTGAGCGCGTCCGGGTCGTGCTCGGGCGCCGCCTGTTCGCGCTCGTCCAGCCACTGCACCACGTCGGTCTTCTGGATCCGGCCATCCTTGCCGCTGCCGGGGATCTGCTGAGGGTCCAGGTTCATCTCCTTGACCAGCCGGCGGGCGGCGGGGGCGATTACCTGCCCAGGGCGCGGTCGCTGGGGCGGCGAATTCATGGGGGCGACGGATTCGAGCGGCGCCCGGCTGGAAGGCGACGTGACGCTGGGACGCGGCGTGCCGGGCGCCTTGCGCGCGCCGGACTCGATGAGCCCGAGCACGGCGTCGGCCTGCACGAGATCGCCCTCGCGGGCCTGGATCGCGCCGAGCACGCCGTCCACGGGGGAGGGCACCTCCAGCACGACCTTGTCGGTTTCGAGATCGACCAGATTCTCGCCCTCCCGGACCTGGTCGCCGGGTTGTTTGTGCCAGGCCGCGACGGTGGCGTCGGCGACGGATTCGGGGAGTGCGGGGACGCGGACTTCGCGGCTCATTGCGGGGGGATCCTTTTGTTCATTTTCGGGTTGAATTGGCCGGTCAGGGCTTCGTCGATCAGCCGTTCGTGCTGCTCGACATGGGCGGCGCGATGCCCGACGGCGGGGGCCGCGGAACTGGCGCGTCCGACATAATAGGGGCGTTTGCCCATCTGGATCAGATTGTGGAAGCGATGCTTGATCTGGTCCCAGGCGCCCTGGTTCTGTGGCTCTTCCTGGCACCAGACGATTTCCTCGGTCGCGCCGTAATGATCGATCGCAGCGGCGAACGGTTCGCTGGGAAAGGGATAGAGCTGTTCGAGTCGGATGATGGCCGCATTGGTCAGACTGCGGGCGCGTCTGGCCTCCAACAGATCGAAATAGACCTTGCCGCAGCAGAAGATCAGCCGTTCCACCCCGGCGGGGTCGATGGGATCGATCTCCGGGATGATCGTCTGAAATTGTCCGCCAGCGAGTTCGTCCAGCGAGGAGACCGCCAGACGATGCCGCAGCAGGCTTTTGGGCGTCATCACGATCAGCGGTTTACGGTAGTCGCGCACCATCTGGCGACGCAGCAGATGGAACATCTGCGCCGGTGTGGTGGGGACGCAGACCTGGATGTTGTGCTCGGCACTGAGTTGTAGGAAGCGTTCGATGCGCGCCGAGGAATGTTCCGCGCCCTGACCTTCGAGACCGTGCGGTAGCAGCATGACCAGCCCGCAGCACAGACCCCATTTGGTTCCGGCGGAGGTGATGAACTGGTCGATGACCACCTGCGCGCCGTTGGCGAAATCGCCAAACTGCGCCTCCCACAAAGTGAGCGCGGTGGGCTCGGCGGTGGCGAAGCCGTATTCGTAGCCGAGAACGGCCTCCTCGGAGAGGATGGAGTCGATGGCGATGAAGGCACCTTGAGTGTCGCTCAGATGCTGAAGTGGGGTATAGGAGTCGCCGGTCAGTTGATCGTGGATCTTGGCGTGACGGTGGACAAAGGTGCCACGCCCCACGTCCTGCCCGGATAGACGCACCGGGATGCCGGCGTCGAGCAAGGTCGCATAGGCCAGATTCTCGGCGAAGCCCCAGTTCAAGAGTTGATCGCCCTGGCCCATCTTGCGCCGCTCGTCCCACAGTTTTTCGACGCGCGGATGGAGCGCGAAGCCCTCGGGCAGCCGCAGCATGGCTTCGGTGAGCGCCTGGAGTTTGGCGAGCGGGACGCCGGTGTCCAGATCCTGATCCCAGTCGGTGCCCCGGCAGAAGCCCCAGTCGACCCGATAGAGATGATCGAGCCCGCAGAGCACCGGGCGCGCGACCACCACGCCCTGTTCGAGCGAATCGCGGTAGTCGGCGATCATGGCGTCCACCGCGTCTTTCTCGATGACGCCCCCGGCGACGAGCCGGTCGGCATAAACGGCGCGCGGGGTCGGATGGTTGCGGATCTTGGCGTACATCATCGGCTGGGTCACGGCCGGTTCGTCGGCCTCGTTATGACCGAGACGGCGATAACAGACCAGATCGATGATGACATCCTTGTGGAACTGGTTACGGAAATCCAGCGCCATGCGGGTGACGAAGATCACCGCCTCCGGGTCGTCGCCGTTGACGTGAAACACGGGCGCCTGAACCAGCTTTCCGACATCGGTGCAATAGGCGCTGGAGCGCGCGTCCAGCGGGTGGCTGGTGGTGAAGCCGATCTGGTTGTTGATGACGATGTGGACCGTGCCGCCGGTCGAATAACTGCGGGTCTGCGAGAGTTGCAGGGTCTCCATCACCACGCCCTGGCCGGCGAAGGCCGCGTCGCCGTGGATCAGCACCGGCAGAACCAGATTCCCCGCGCGGTCGAGCCGGCGGCGCTGGCGGGCGCGCACCGAACCCTCGATGACCGGGTTGATGATCTCCAGGTGCGAGGGGTTGAAGCCCAGCACCAGATGGACGATGCCGCCAGGGGTCTCGATGTCGGTGGCGAAGCCCATGTGGTATTTGACATCGCCGGCCATCTTGCGCCAGTCCATGTGAACCCGGCCCTCGAACTCGTCGAAGATGTCGGTGGGCGGCTTGCCGAAGAGGTTGGTCAGCACATTCAGGCGTCCGCGATGCGCCATGCCGATGACGATCTCCTGCTGACCCTTGCGCCCGGCGCGCTGGATCAGCTCGTCGAGCATGGGGATGAGCGCGTCGCCGCCCTCCAGCGAGAAGCGTTTCTGGCCCACGTAGCGCTGGTGCAGATATTTCTCGAAGCCCTCGGCGGCGGTCAGCAGGGTCAGCAGCCAGCGGCGATCGGCGTCGTCCAGTTCGGGCGTGGCGCGATAGCCTTCGAGGCGCTTCTGGATCCAGCGCCGCTCCGGGGTGCTGGTGATGTGCATATACTCGGAGCCGACCGTGCCGCAGTAGGTCTGCTCGACCATCGCGACGATCTCGCGCAGCGGCATGCGGTCGGGGGCGTAGAGCGAACCGGTGTGGAAGACCAGGTCGAGATCGTTCGGTTCCAGGTTGTGATAGGCCGGATCCAGGTCGGCGATCCGGGGCGTCTCGCGCAGATGGATGGGATCCAGGTTGGCGACCTGATGGCCGCGGTAGCGATAGCCGGTGATCAGGCCCAGCACCGCGGACTGCTTCTCGGCGGCGGCGGGTTCGAGATGCTCGGTCGAGCGGGCGCGGGCACGCGAGCGGCTCTCCTGCGCCAGGCGCATGAAGTTCTCGCGGACCGGACCATGCGGGGTTTCGGCGGCCTCGTTCGCGGCCGGTTGGCACATGTCGTCGAAACGAACCCGCCAGGCCAGGTCGATGCTTTCGGGATCGGCGAGATAGCGCTCGTACAGATCCTCGATGAAATCCGCGTTACCGCCATACAAGGCGCCGGAACTCCGAAACAATTCTAGGATTGCGCTCATGCTTTGGTTTGGCTGAATGGGAGATTTTGTTTTTTAGAACGCGAATTTATATCATATTCTCCACAATCCTGAACACGCCGCCGGTCTCGGTTGTGTCGGTGCACAAACAGCGAGCATTGTGGACAAGAACGACTCCACCGCCGAATTCGACGAGCGCAAGCGTCAGCGGATCCGTCTCGCCCGGCTTGAGGCGGACATGGCCTATTTTCAGGCCCGCATCGAGCTGATCGGGGAAGCCAACACGAATAACCGGGTGGCGCAGCGCAAGGCGTTCAATTTTTTGCACAAAACGGTCGCTAGCAAGATCCTGAAGCTCAAGCGCCGTTATAGCGATCTGGGTTAGGAAACTGTCCATTGCCCAGTCCCCGACGCCTATTCCTGTCCAGCACTGTTTCAGTTTCCAGTTGTCTGTTGTCAGGGAATTAGGCGATTTTTGGAAAATTTCCGTTCGTCCCATTCGACAGTGCCTGTCCTGAGCGAAGCCGAAGGGGTCATGACAGGCTTCGACACGGCTCTCCTGAGCGCAGTCGAAGGGCTCGGGACGAACGGAAATCGGTAAAGTCATTCCCGGAAATCACCTTATTACCCATGCCGATCATGATTCTACGCCGCCCCGGTCATCCCTGGCCGGTTCTGTTGGCCGCTCGCCGCGACGCAATGGCTGCGCGCGTCTCGCTGCCGCCTGCCCGCCACTGGCCTGATCGTCCCGAGGCGATCGCGACTCTCGATCCGCAAACCGAAGGAAGCTGGCTTGGTCTGAACGATCACGGCGTGGTGGCCGCGCTGCTGGAACGCGCGGAGATGCCGGATGGCGAATCGGGCCAGCGCAGCCGCGGCGAGCTGGTGCTGGAGGCGCTGGACCATGCCGAGGCCAGCGAGGCGGCCGGCGCGCTCGCCGATCTGCATCCTGACGCCTATCGGCCGTTCAATCTGCTTGTGGCCGATCCCCGCGCGGCCTATTGGATCCGTCATGGCGATGACGGCCGGATGCGCGTCCAGCCGATTCCGCCCGGCGTGCATCTGCTGGCCGAGACCGAATTGGACGATCCCGCTCATCCATGGATCGCAGCCTATCTTTCCCGGTTCAAGGCGGCGGCGGTGCCGGACCCGGAGCGGGGCGATTGGTCGGGCTGGCGGGATGCGCTCGCGAATCTCGATGGCGTGCGCTCAAGCGCATTGATCGCGCTCCCCGCCTTTCCCGGATTCAACAGCCAGCCCATCTGGCTCCAGGCCGAGGGCGGTTCGGAGCGGGATGTGTTGCGGGAGATTTGGCGCGCGCCGTTGTAAAACAGGTTCGGACGCCGCCCAATCGGCAATGCTCGGTTTGAACGTCACTGTATAGACTTCGCACCTGATATCCAGACATGGCCTTGGCGTAGGGGCGGGTTTGAAATCCGCCCCCGTGTCCTGTTATCACGTTCGATAGCTAGCTATCGCCGATGCCAGGGATCGCGACGGGTTTCCTTCGACGATGATCGTCGGACCGTCGCGCATCCGAAAGATTGGCAGCCATACCGCCGCCGTGATTGGCTCAACGCCAAGGCCGATGAACGCCAGGATGAGCGTATTGCCGATATTTGTGACGTGTATCAACTGGTGGTCCAGCAGTCGACGGCCAGCATTGAGGAATCCTCGCGCGCGGCCGAGGAACTGTCCGGTCACTCCCAGGAACTGGCGAGCAGGGTGGGGCGGTTCCGTCTCTCGTGACCGGACCGGAGACGTGCGAATTGCCCGTCGCGGCGGTGGCGCTGACGTTGCCGGTTCGCACGGCGGCGACGCCGACCGCTACCTTGCCGTAGGTGCGGTCGTCCTCGGGCACCGGAGTGAGCACCGGCAACAGCGGCGCCGTTACCTGGGTAGTGGTCAGGGTCCGGCCGGAGCCGAGGACGTCGTGCTCGGCCGTGACGTTGAGAAACGGGCTGTAGAGGCCGGTCGAGAGCAATACCGGCACCCGCACCTGCAGGCCGGCGCTGCCCGTCAGAGCGTCGAGCGAAAAGTCCTGGCGCCCGTAGGCGAGCAGCGTGTCGGCGAACCAGTTGACATCGGTGAACGAGCCATAGCCGGCGATCTGGTAAGCCGCGGATGCGGTTGTGGGCGTTCTGGACGTCGAGATTGATCGCGGGCTCGGAGTAACCGAAAACGGCTCCGAGCCGCACCCGTGGATCGAGCCGAACCTCGAGCCCAAGGGTACCGCCGACCGCGTGCCAGTCGGCGCCGGCCGCATGTATCCGCGTAGCTGTCGCCGAAGGCCGTCAGGTTGGCGAAATGCGCCTGAGCCGGGAAGACGCTGGCGACCAGCGCGGCGGCCGCCGCGACCGTTTTTTGTGGCCTCTTTGGGTAATCAGGTTCCCTCGGTTTTCGTCTTCCAGGGGGATGTGCTCAACGCTGGGTGCCGGGTTCGTTCCCGGAAAAAAACGATCCGCCTCAATGCGCGGACAATATCCGTGACGATGACGCGCTCCTTGGCGATGGCTATTTTTCCTGTTCAGGCAGTCGAATCGAGACCCGCAGGCCACCCTCCGGCCGGTTGGTCAGTCGCAACATGCCGCCGTGAGCGTGCACGATGGTTCGGGCCACGGCCAGTCCAAGTCCCGTGCCGCCGGTCTCGCGGCTGCGCGAGGCTTCGAGACGGAAAAAGGGCTCGAAGACCTTCTCGATCTGCGCGTCGGGGATACCGGGGCCGGCGTCGTCGATCTGGATGACGCGGCTGCCAGGCTCCTCGCGCACGGTCACTCGCACGCGACCGCCATACTTGACCGCGTTGTCGATCAGATTGGAGATGGCGCGTTTCAGCGAGACGGGCCGGCAACGGGCGACGAGCCGTTCCGGACCTTCATAGGCGACTTCGCCGCCGAGATCCACGTGATCATCGACCAGGGTCTGTACCAGGGCCGCGAGATCGGTCGAACGGGCGGCCTCGTCCGCGGCCTCGTCGCGCGCAAAGCCGAGCGTGGCGGATAGGATAGCCTCCATCTCCTCCAGCGTCGCGAGCGTCTTCTCGCGCATGTCGGTGTCGTCGATGTACTCGGCGCGTAGCCGTAGGATCGTGATCGGGGTGCGCAGGTCGTGCGAGACGGCGGCCAGGAGGCGCGAGCGATCCTGGATGTGCTTGTGCAGACGCTCCTGCATCTGATTGATGGCGCGGATGGTCTCGCGAACCTCGCGCGGGCCGTGCTCGCGCAGGCGCGGCGGATCTTCTCCATGTCCGAAGCGATGGGCCGCCTCGGCCAGATCGGCCATGGAGCGCGCCGTCTTGCGGGCGATGAAGAGCCCGGTGCCGATCGCCGCGACCAACAGTAGTCCCAGGAGTTGCAGGGTCTTGCCGGCCCAGGGCGGCGGCTGGTCGATGCGGGTCGTGCGGAAGTTGACCCAGTCGCCGTCACGCAGGCGTGCGCAGATGACGATGGCCTTGACGTCGTGCGTGCGGATGTTCTCGCGAAGCTGGCGAGGGTCCATCGATGGCGAGGGTTGCGTCTCCTCACGATCTTGAAGGCGCCCATCGATGCCCGCTGTCGGGCGGTTGTCTTGATGTGATGGATGGACGTCCGGGGGCGGCTCGGGCCGCTTCGCTTCCGTGTCTCCGCGACGTTCGTCGATCTCCACGCGGACGCGCAGGGACTCGCGATCCTCGATTCCGAGGGCGCTGCGCAGCTTGTGGTGGATGACATGCTCGACGGCATGACGCCAGGGCCAGTTGAGCCCGAGACTGGGGGCCGCGGTGACGTCGATCTGGTCCCCGGTACGCGAGAAGCGCTCGATGACGCGGGCGCGCTCGTCCGTGCTGGCATCCTGCAAAAGCCAGACGAGCGTGGTGACATCATCGATCAAATAGGCCAGGTTACGCTCCTCGAAGCGGTCCTTGCGCTCGTCCTGAAGGATGAGCCCGCCACCCAGGATCAGCACCAGGGACATGCCGATCAGAAGCGCCAGAATCCGGCCGGCCAAGGTATCGAGGTGCGCTGGAAGCAGGCGGCGGCGACACGGCGGTCTAGCCATCGCACCGCTCGACCTTAGGCGCGAAGAGATAGCCGTCGCCGCGGACCGTCTTGATGATCTGCGGGTCGCGCGATTGGTCGCCGAGCTTGCGTCTCAGGCGACTGACCAGGGTGTCGATGGCGCGGTCGAAGGCCCTGGCGTCGCGACCTCGGGCGAGGTCGAGCAGTTGATCGCGGCTCAGTACGCGACCGGGCCGGGTCACGAACGCCATCAGCAAGGCGATCTCGGCCGTGCTGAGCGGAACCAGGGTCTGGTCCGGGTCGATCAGCTCGCGGGCGTCCGGCAGCAGGGTCCAGCCAAGAAAACAGAGGCGCTCGGCGGTCTCGTCCAAGCGACGGTCCTGGCTGGTTCCCGTGCGGCGCATCACCGCCTTGAGACGGGCCAGCAGCTCGCGGGGGTTGAAGGGCTTCGCAAGATAGTCGTCCGCGCCCATTTCCAGGCCGACGATGCGGTCCGTCTCTTCGCCCATGGCGGTGAGCATGATGACCGGCAAGGTGGCATTGGGTCCGGCGCGCAGGTTGCGACAGAGCGTGAGGCCGTCCTCGCCCGGCATCATGAGATCGAGGACGACCAGATCGATGGCGGCATCCGCCAGGATCCGCCGCATCTCGCCGCCGTTCGCGGCCGTCGTCACGCGATAGCCGTGATCCCCGAGATAGCGCTGCAAGAGCTGCCGGATCTCGGCGTGGTCATCGACGACAAGGATGTGCGACTGTTTTTCCATGCGCTGAAGTGTAGAGCGTTGCGTTGAACGACGACGCGGATTTTCGTGACAAAGCTTGTCCGCTCCGCCCGTTGTCGCACAACGTCACAAAACCCGCCCTCTCTCGGCAAGTTCCGGACACATGGGGGCCGTGAAATAGCGCCCATGGAACGCGGTACGCCTCGCACTGAGTCATCGGCGCTCCGTCCCTGCCCTTGTCGCAAAATCAAATGAAAGAGGTGCTTCCAATGCTCAGTCTGAATACCCGTCAGTGGTCCACCCCCGCCGTCATCGCCGCCGGCGTCTTCATGTCCGTCTCCGGCGTGCTGATGTTCTTCGGCATGCACGACCCGGTGACACTGGCCCACGAATGGATCGGCCTGGCCTTCGTCGTCTTCGTCGTCTTCCACATCTCCACCCACTGGCGCGGGTTCGCGGGCTACTTCTCGCGGCGCGCGGCACTTGGGATCATCGCGGTCGTGGGGCTGGCCACGGCTTCGCTCATCGGTCTGTCGGCCAGCCACGAGGGCGGCGGCGACATGAAGCATCGGATGTTTCAGACTTTCGAGCGCGCCCCATTGACCGAGATCGCCCCCTTGCTGGACGAGAGTGCCGACAGTCTGTCCGCCAAGCTCCAGGCCGGCGGCTTCAAGGTCGCCAGCACGGCCCAGTCGATCGAGGAGATCGCCTCGCGTAACGGCACCCGCCCGCCGGAGTTGATGCACGCACTGTTCGAATAAGGCATCGAGAATGGTCGGGGGAAGAAGGTCTATGTGCAGGCCGATTCGCCCTATCGTATGCAGCCGTTCGACCTGGCACTCTGGGAGGCGCGCAACGGCGACGACGAAATGGTGTCCTTCTCGACCATCCTCTCCTCGTGAACTCACTGGCCTTCGTGGCGTCCATGAGTGCCGTTGGCGGCGCCAGGGCGCAGATACACCTGCGAGACGTGCTCGCGGTCACGCTGACCCCTGTCTATCCCTGTTTCGCGAAGTGGCAGAGGCGCGGAAGGAAGCCGACCGAAAACCGCAGGAAACTGACCGGAAATCAAGTAAACCAATTGGGGAATCAATAAACTGGTCGACCCATTGGGCGGTCAATGGGGTCTGTTCGTCACCGAGTCGATGCTGGCTGGTGATCTTCGACCGCCGCGCCGGACAACCGCCGAGCGAGGCACGCGCCAGCAGTCGCGAGATGCTCAGTTCGGCGAGACGCTGCATTCAGGCGGTGCGGGCGTGACTAAACGTTATCCTACGGAGAGAATGCTCATCGACGCGTTCGCGATTGGATCGGCACGCGACCGGCCACACCCGAAGCGAGGGCGGGACGCCCTCGCTCCCAAGGAGGATTAAACGTTTTAATGACAACTGACAGCTGACAACATTAGGATCGACAAACCGAATCTCTGTCTCCGATCATCGCCATGAAACGAACCACTGCCGCACCGATCTGTCTGCTG
Organism: Thiocystis violascens DSM 198; assembly: GCF_000227745.2. Classification (NCBI taxonomy): domain Bacteria; kingdom Pseudomonadati; phylum Pseudomonadota; class Gammaproteobacteria; order Chromatiales; family Chromatiaceae; genus Thiocystis; species Thiocystis violascens. The sequence goes on from NC_018012.1 coordinate 4,205,565, forward strand.
CTGATCTTTGCCACCCCGACCTGGGCGGGCGAGAACAACTTTGTCCTGGATCCGGAACCGCCCAGCCCTACCTATCTGGAATCGGGCAAGGCCTGGCGGGAAACGATGACACCGTTGCCGCCTTGGCCCCAGGATGCGGATCTGATCGAGTTCGAGCCGGACGGGCCGTCGGCTGGCTTCCGCTATTTCATCGACGGCAAACACCTTGGCGTGGGCGCCGATCAGGTGGTGCGCTACACCCTGGTCGTCGAAAGTCGGAACGGGGGACGCAATCTCTCCTATGAAGGGATTCGCTGCACGCCCAATGGGCAATACAAGGTTTTCGCCTATGGCTCGGGCGGGCAATTCACTCCTTTGGAGGGTGCCGACTGGCAACCCATCGCCGAACGTTATCGCCACGAACTCTGGGGCTTTCATTTCTGCGTGCCGCGCGGATTCCAGCCACGACTCAAGAAGGACATGATCCGCTCGCTGACCGGCCACACCGCGTCGCGAGAACTTTCCGGTTTCCAGGCCGACTGACCGCGCGTGCTCCCCAGTTGAAGATCGACCAATGACCCCGCACTCTTTCGATTGGCGCCGAGCCCCGATTCAATCCACCGACCACCGATGATGAGCCCATGTCAAACCCACTGATCGACCAACCCGGCCTGCCGGCCTTTTCCCAGATTCGCCCCGAGCACGTCGAGCCTGCCATCGATGCGCGGCTAGCGGCCTGCCGGGATCGGATCGAGCATTTGACCCGCGAGGTCGCGGTGCCGACCTGGGAGAATTTCGTCGAACCGCTGGATGAAGCGGACGACCTCCTGAACCGCGCCTGGTCACCGGTCGGCCATCTCAACGGCGTCCTCAACAGCGACGAACTGCGCGCGGCCTATAACGCCTGTCTGCCCAAGCTCAGCGACTATGGCACCGAGGTCGGCCAGAACGAGGATCTGTTCAAAGCCTATCAGGCGGTCGCGGCGCAGGAGCATCTGAACCCGGCCCAACGCAAGCTGCTGGAGAACGCGCTGCGCGACTTCCATCTTTCCGGCGTCGACCTGCCCGCGGACAAAAAGGCGCGCTACAAGGCCATCAGTCAGGAGATGTCGCAGCTCACCAGCAAATTTTCCGAGAACGTGCTCGATGCCACCAACGCCTGGAGCAAGCTGATCGAGGATCCGGCGCTGCTCTCCGGTCTGCCCGAATCGGCCTTGGGTCTCGCCCGCCAGAACGCCCAGCAGCAGAATAAGGATGGATGGCTGTTCACGCTCGACATGCCGTATTACATCCCGGTCATGACCTACGCGGACGATCGCGATCTGCGCTTCGAGATGTACCAAGCCTTCAGCACCCGCGCCTCGGACCAGGGACCGCACGCCGGTCAGTGGGACAATAGCGAGAACCTGGAACGCATCCTGGCGCTGCGTCACGAGGTCGCTCAACTGCTCGGTTTCGCGAATTACGCCGAACGCTCGCTGGCGACCAAGATGGCGCGCTCGCCCGAGGACGTGCTCGCCTTCCTCAACGATCTGGCCGAGCGTTCGGTGGAGCAGGCGCGCCGCGAACTGGCCGAACTGGAGTCGTTCGCCCGCGAACAGCATGGCGTCGCGGGACTGGAACCCTGGGATGTCGGTTATTACGCGGAGAAACTGCGCGTCCACCGCTACCAGATCAGTCAGGAGGAACTGCGTCCCTACTTCCCGGTCTCGCGGGTGTTGACCGGGTTATTTGGTGTCATCGAGCGCCTGTTCGGGGTAAACGTTCAGGAGGTCGAGGGCTTCGAGACCTATCACCCCGACGTGCGCTTTTTCGAGATCCGCGACGGCGCGTCCGGCGCGCTACGCGGTCAGTTCTATCTCGACCCCTTTGCCCGTCAGAACAAACGCGGCGGCGCCTGGATGGATGTCTGCACCAACCGCATGCACAGCACCTGCTGCGATCAGATTCCCGTGGCCTATCTGGTCTGCAACTTCACGCCGCCGGTCGGGGACCAGCCCTCGCTGCTGACTCATCAGGAGGTCACGACGCTCTTCCATGAGTTCGGCCATGGGCTGCATCATCTGCTGACCAAGGTCGATTATCCGGGCGTCGCCGGGATCAATGGGGTTCCCTGGGACGCGGTGGAACTGCCGAGTCAGTTCCTGGAAAACTGGTGCTGGGAGCGCGAATCGCTCGCTCTGTTCGCGGCCCATTGGGAGACCGGCGAGCCGCTCCCGGAGGATCTCTACGGACGCATGATCGCCGCGAAGAATTTCCAGTCGGCCATGCAGATGGTGCGTCAACTGGAGTTCGCGCTGTTCGACTTCCGCGTCCATCTGGAATACGACCCCGCCCAGGGCGGACGCATCGCCGAGATCATCGAGCAGGTGCGCGACCAGGTCGCGGTCATTCGCCCGCCCGCTTTCAATCGCTTCGCCCACGGCTTCTCGCACATCTTCGCGGGCGGTTACGCGGCCGGCTATTACAGCTATAAATGGGCCGAGGTGCTGTCGGCGGACGCCTTCTCGCTGTTCGAGGAAAAGGGCGTGTTCGATCCCGAGACCGGGCGTTCCTTCCGCGAGAACATCCTGGAGAAAGGCGGTTCGGAGGATGCCATGGTGCTCTATATCAACTTTCGCGGGCGCGAGCCGAATACCGATGCGTTGTTGCGGCATTCGGGCATCGCGGCTTGAGTGGCCGTATCGCATTCTGAGCCATCAGCCGCCAGATGATGGCTAATCGCGGCTGAGGCCGCTCCTACGCTTGAGTATAGAGCCGATCCGTAGATGGGCGAAGCGCAGCCTATCAGTCATCAGGTGAAGCTCGACCCTATCGAATAGAGCGCTACCCTCAGTCGAGTCAGGCCATGCCACAGTTTCAGGATCACTTTGCTCCAGTCGCCGCTACCTATGCCAGCGCCCGCCCTAGTTATCCGCCGCTCCTGTTCGCGTGGCTCGCCAAAACCTGTTCCGCGCGTGACCTGGTCTGGGACTGCGCCACAGGCAATGGTCAGGCCGCCGTCGCCCTAGGGGACTGGTTTACGCGCGTCATCGCCACCGATGCCAGCAGCGAGCAGCTCGTCCACGCTCAACCGCATGACCGTGTCATCTATCGCCGGACTTCTGCCGAGGACAGCGGATTGCGTGATGCGTCCGTGGATCTGATCACGGTTGCCCAAGCTTTGCATTGGTTCGACCTCCCGCGCTTTCATCGCGAAGTGCGGCGCGTCCTCAAGCCCAATGGACTGTTCGCCGCATGGAGTTACGGCAGACTCCGAATCGACGATCCGGCGGTGGATCGGTTCTTTCAGTCATTCTACAGCGAGACCCTGAGCGCTTATTGGCCGGCTGAACGCCATCACGTTGAAACGGGTTACCGCGATCTGGCGTTTCCGCTCCGACTGCAGCCTGTTCCGACCTTCACCATGACGGACGGCTGGACGTGCGGGCAGGTGTTCGGCTATGTGCGTAGCTGGTCCGCGACCGCCAAATTGTGTGAAGCGCGCGGCGAGGTCGCCATGGATTCGTTCATCGCGCGTTTGCTCCAAATTTGGGGCGACCCAGAGCGAACATGTGTGGTTACCTGGCCGCTCACGATCCTGGTCGGCCATCCGCTCGATGATTCAATTTGATTGCCGCCGCGCTGGCGTCTAACGAATCGAGCGTGGCAGGATACGGCGAGAAACAAACCACATCAAATCACCTTTGAATACAATGCCGTCTTTGAGAAGACACGGAATGAGCAGTTCAATCACAGGCTGATCGTTTTCTAAAATTACCTGAAAAGAGCCACGCACCAAGATGCAATACCGCGATCTGCGCGACTTCATCGACCAACTCGAACAACGCGGCGAACTCCAGCGCGTCCGAATCGAGGTCGATCCCTATCTGGAAATCACCGAAATCTGCGACCGCACGCTGCGCGCGGGCGGCCCGGCACTGCTGTTCGAGCGACCGAAGGGGTCAAAAATCCCGCTGCTCGGCAATCTTTTCGGCACGCCCAAGCGGGTTGCGCTCGGCATGGGCGAGGAATCGGTGGAGGCGCTGCGCGAGGTCGGTAAACTGCTGGCCTTTCTGAAAGAACCCGACCCGCCCAAGGGCATGAAAGAAGCCTGGCGGACCCTACCGATCTTCAAGAAGGTGCTGGACATGGCCCCCAAGATCAGGCGCAATCCAGCCTGTCAGGAGGTCAATTTCACCGGAAACGCGGTCGATCTGGACCGCCTGCCCATCCAGCATTGCTGGCCGGGCGACGTGGGGCGGCTGATCACCTGGGGTCTGGTCGTCACCCGTGGCCCGGAGAAGCCGCGTCAGAATCTCGGGATCTACCGGATGCAGGTGATCGGGCGCAACCGGGTCATCATGCGCTGGCTCTCGCATCGCGGCGGTGCGCTCGACTACCGCGACTGGCAGCGCGCCCATCCCGGCCAGCCCTTCCCTGTGGCGGTCGCGCTGGGCGCCGATCCGGCGACCATCCTCGGGGCGGTCACGCCAATCCCGGATACGCTGTCGGAATATGCCTTCGCGGGTCTGCTGCGCGGCAGTCGCACCGAACTGGCCAATTGTCAGGAATCGGATCTCCAGGTTCCGGCCAGCGCCGAAATCGTGCTGGAGGGTCATATCCATCCCGACGATCTGGCACCCGAGGGTCCGTTCGGCGACCATACCGGCTATTACAACGAGGTCGATCAGTTTCCGGTCTTCACCATCGCGCGCATCACCCAGCGCCAGAACCCCATCTATCACAGCACCTATACCGGACGCCCGCCAGACGAGCCGGCGATTCTCGGCGTCGCACTGAACGAAGTCTTCGTCCCTATCCTGCAAAAGCAGTTTCCTGAGATCGCGGATTTCTATCTGCCGCCAGAAGGCTGCTCCTACCGGCTGGCGGTGGTCAGCATCCGCAAGCAATATCCGGGACACGCCAAGCGGGTGATGATGGGCGTCTGGTCCTTTCTGCGTCAGTTCATGTACACCAAATTTGTCATCGTGGTGGACGACGACATCTGCACGCGCGACTGGAAGGACGTGATCTGGGCCATGACCACGCGCATGGATCCGGCGCGCGACACGGTGACGGTGGAGAACACCCCGATCGACTATCTGGATTTCGCCTCGCCGGTCTCGGGGCTGGGCTCGAAGATCGGCTTCGACGCGACGAACAAATGGCCGGGCGAGACGACCCGCGAATGGGGTCAGCCGATTCGCATGGACGATGCCGTGCGGGAGCGGGTCGATCGGATCTGGGATGCGCTAGGCATCCCGTTGAATCGCGGTTAAGACCAACCGAACCTCAATAGCGCCCGCCGCCTCCGCCCCGCGGACGTTCGGCGCGCGGGCGCGCCTCGTTAACGGTCAGCTTGCGGCCTTTCATGTCGGTTTCATTCAGCGCCTTAATCGCGGCGGCGGCTTCGGCATTGTTGGGCATCTCCACGAAACCGAAGCCCTTGGATTGACCGGAAAACTTATCCTTGATCACCTCCGCGGCCGCCAACTCGCCATACTCTCCGAAAATGTCCCGCAAATCATCGTCGGCTACGCTATAGGGTAAATTACCTACGTAAATCCTCATCGCTGTTTCTCGTGCTCGCGTGCGTTGATCGGACGAATACTGCCGGGGGGCCAACACACAAGCCGACTCGACAGCGAACGACTGGACCCCGAGACGGGCTCGCGGCAGGGTAGATTGCGTTCGCGCTGACCGCCGTCAGGCACAGGATAAAAACGAAACCCGTAACAATGGAACTGACGACAGTCTTCGACAATCCAGAAACGATGGCAATCGCCGCGTTTGACACTGATGGAAAGCTAGTGGATCAAATGCAGTGCGTCAACGGACTCGGAAAAAAACCTTGCTCCGGATGCGAATTTCGGTGTTCCGAATTCCAATCGGCGATGTAGACAGATGGCGAAGGCAGGCAACTCTTGGGGAACCAAGAGTTGCCTGCGGATAAGTCAGTCGAAGCTGCCGCGCTGGTGCTCATCGAAAAGCACCCCGCCCAAGGCGCCCACACCGGCGCCGATGAGCGCGCCGGAGCCGGCGTTGCCGCTGAATGAACCGATAATGGCGCCCGAGGCGGCGCCAATGCCCACGCCGCTCGCGGTGCGCGAACGCGAGGTGCTGCCGCAGCCGACAATCGTCAGGGCGAAGGCCGCGACGAACAGTGGAATGGCGATGGTCTTGCTGGTCATGACTTGTTTCTCTCTACCTTAAAAGTGACTCGATTTCGGGTGAAGCGGTCCCAGGGTCGCGACGATGGCGCTTATTTGCAGGGATGCTTCTCGGCCAAGGCCCGGACCAGTCCGACCACCGGCATCTCCTGCATGCGCTGGGCGTTGGCGGCATTCTTGCGCGCCCAGTCAAGGAAGAGCGTGCGCGCGCCCTCAATGGTCGCGCCCTTGGGGTAACAAATCAGCCGTTTCATCGACTTGCGATCCGAAATCGCATCGTGATACTGCACCGTCGCCTCGATGAAGGCACGGCAGGCATAGACGGCGGGCAGGGAAGACTCCTCTTTCGGATCCACCGAACAAACCTGATAGAGGTCTTCGGTCGTCTCGTAATTGAAGTTGGATTCCTGCAAGGCGCTTGCGGGCAGCGCATAGACGGCGGCCGCGAAAAACGCGGTCAGTGACATCGCGGGAAGGCGGAGAACGCTCATGGTGATTGGTTCCTTTTGTGTTTAGACCGTCAAGGGTTATGCAAACAGACTCATCTTAAAACACCCCTCGCAGACCGTCCGCAAGGGTGGGATAACGAAACGCGACACCCAGTTCCTCGCGCAGTTTGCGATTGGAGAGACGCCGCGATTCGGCCAGATAGGACAGCATCCCGGCCGAGAGCCGTTCGGATGCCTCGGCCAAGGAAAGACAGGGCGGACGCGGTAGGCCCGCGGCATCGGCCACCGCGAGAAAATAGTCGGTCATGGTGCTTGGCGCGCCGTCGCAGGCATTATAGACAGCGCCATCGGCGCCCTTTTCCATCGCCGCGAGACACACGCTCACCAGATCCTCGACATGAATCCGGTTGGTGTAGGGCGCTTCCTCGACCCGCACCAGTGGCGCGCCTTGGCGGATGCGCTCCAGGGGCAGGCGATCCGGTCCATAGATGCCGGCCACCCGCAGGATGACCAATTCGCCGCCGCTGGCCTGGCTCCAGGCACGCAATGCCTGCTCGGCATCCCAGCGTCGGCGCGAACGATCCGCCGTCGGTTGGGCGGGACGGGTCTCGTCGACCCAGCCGCCCTGACAGTCGCCGTAAACGCCGGTGGTGCTGATATAGACGATGCGTCGCGGCTGGCCGGCCTGCTCGAACGACGCGATCAAGCGACGGGTTCGCGGATCCTCCACGCCCTGCTCCGGCGGCGGGGCCAGATGGAAGAGTTCAGCGCCCGCCATGGCAAGCCCGAGTTCGCTCAGGTCATCCTTGAACAGGTCATAACGCCGAGCGGGAACGCCAGCCGCGACAAGTCTTGCCAGACCCGCCTCGCTGCGCGTCAATCCAATGGCGCTTGCGCCCCGGTCCAGGGATTGTCGAGCCAGCCGCGTACCCACATATCCACAACCGACGATGATTGTTTGTGCCATAGAGTCAATCCGCCATCAAAATCCATCAGGCAAACCAGTAGGGAAGCGTCCCGACCGAACCGCGTTTTACGCCACCAACGCGCCCCCCGCGCAACCGGTTTGCCGAACAACCACCGATTCGATTGGGTATATCGGGGGTCTTCCACCAGAATTACAAGAGACGCGATGAGATTCAAAATTCAGATCGAGTCAGACGACCGAACCTTCGAAGCCGATCCGGGCGAAACGCTGTTGTCCGCCGCGCTGCGCCAGGGGGTCGGTCTGCCCTATGGCTGTCGCAACGGCCAATGCGGATCCTGCGCGGCCCAGCTTCTGGCCGGCTCGATCCGGTATCCCAGCGGTCAGACCGAGGGGCTGGAAGGCAAACCGGCGGGCACCTGTCTTACCTGCCAGGCGGTGGCCGAGTCGGATTTGCGCCTGGCGGTCACTCGGATCCGGACCGCCGCCATGATCGAGGTCCGCACCCTGCCCTGTCGCGTGGACCGCCTGGAGCGTCTCAATCACGATGTCACGCGGCTGTTTCTGAAACTCCCCGAGCAGCAGCGATTGCCCTTCATGGCCGGCCAGTATCTGGAGTTCGTCCTGAGCGACGGGCGCCTACGCGCCTTTTCCATCGCCAACGCGCCGCACGACGACGCATTCATCGAACTCCATGTGCGCCAGGTGCCGGGCGGCGAGTTCACCGACTTCGTCTTCGATGGCCTGCGCGAGAAGGCCATCCTGCGCATTCAGGGACCGCTCGGGAGCTTCGTGCTGCGCGAGGAATCCGCGCGGCCCATGCTCCTGATCGGCGGCGGCACCGGTTTCGCACCGCTGAAGGGGATGATCGAGCATGCGCTCCATGTCGGCATCCAGCGTTCGATCCGGCTCTACTGGGGCGTGCGCTCGCGGCGCGATCTCTATCTGGCCGAACTGCCCGCGACCTGGAGCCAGCGGCACCCCGATTTCCGCTTTACCCCGGTACTGTCCGAGCCGGACCCGGACTGGAGCGGGCGCACCGGCTTCGTGCATGAGGCGGTGCTCGCCGATCATCCCGATCTGGATCGCTTCGATGTCTATCTGAGCGGCCCGCCGGTCATGGTCGAGGCCGGACGCGCCGCCTTCGCGGCGCGCGGACTCGGCATGGACCAGATGTTCTCCGACGCCTTTACCTATGCGGCGGACGGCAAGCGCCCATAACGCCAGACCAGCGCGGCGATCGCCAAGGCGCCGCCCAGCGCCCAGACGCCCTCTCCGACGTCGAACGCGATCCCGATGGGCAATGGCTCCGCCGCCTGCGTCATCGTCAGCAGACCCGCGTACCAGGCCGGATAATCCCAGGGGAACGGCTCGGGTCTGGCCAGCAGGCAGAGCACGCCACCGGCCAGAGAGAGGATGACGACAATGGCGAACACGAGCGCCGTCGCGCCGGGGCCGGACCAGGATTCGGCGTCGAAGAGCGCCAGTGCCAAATGACTGATGTCCAGCGCCGTGCCCAGCGCGGCGGCGGCCACCAATCCGGAAAAGAGCGTCACGACGAACGTGTCGGCGTCGAGACGCCGTTGCAGAACCGGCAATAGCACCAGCATCCAGACGCTTAGGAAGGCGGTTTCGGGGCCAGCCAGCGGCCAATCGCGTCCACTCAAGACAGTCCACGCCACATCCCGCCAGAAGGGCGAGAGTCCCAGCGCAATCGAGACCGCTGCCAGCGCCAGCCGGGCGCCCCAGCGACGGGTCAATTCCGGGCGCCAGGCCGCCAGACCGAAGAGCGTCAACCACAGCAGAAGCGCGATGAGGGTCGTCATGACGCCAGACTTTTCTCGTGACACCGCGCCATTTTCTCGTGACACCTCAGAGGGTGTAGACAAAATCAAACCGTTGTGGTCAACCGCCGCAGCAGGATGCGCGCCTCCGCCAGCCAAACCCAGGTTTCGGAGACCGCTGGCAGACGGTCATGATGCATGATCAATCGACGGGCACGCTCATTCCACGCATGGGTGCGCTCGACAACCCAGCGCTTCGGCAGCGGAACGAAGCCGTCGGCGTTGGCGATCACCACTCGGTCAGGCGCCCCGTCCACGTGCCAGGAGCCAACGCTTTTGTTGGCTGGATGGCGCACGACTTCCACGCGGATCGCGTGGGTCTGCTCGGTGGTTTGGGCAAATTGACCGGCGTAGGCGCTATCGACAAACAGCGTGTTGATCTGGGGGTACTTGGCGGCCGCGTCAGCGACGGCGCCCGAGGCGGCATCGCGGTCCTGAAGATTGGCCGCGACCACGCTCACCGCCAACACGAACCCCAAGGTATCGACCACCAGGCTGCGCTTGCGCCCCTTGACCTGCTTGCCCGCATCAAAGCCGCTCGGTCCACCCTGCGGCGAGCCGCGGGTCGATTGCGCATCCAGCACCGCCGCCGTCGGCGCGATCTCACGCCCCTCGCGTTCGCGCCATTGCCCCCGCAGTCGATCATGCATCTGCTCAAACTTCCCAGCCGCACTCCAACGGCGAAACGTCTTGTAGACATTCTGCCAAGGCGCGAAATCGTGCGGCAGCATCCGCCACGCGCACCCCGTGCGCACCACGTAGCAACACGCCTCCAGGATGCTCCGGCGCGACACGCGGGGCGGTTGACCCCGCCCGCCCGGCATCTCAAAGAGAGCGGCGACCAAGTCCCACTCCGCATCGGTCAGACAACTTGGGTAGCTTTGGTCGGGGTCGTGGCGACGATGCGCATCCGTATACCCATACCGACGCGGCGTTGCGCGCGCTTGCGCCTCGAGACCACTCTCGCCCCGGAGGCGCGTGACGCCCGCCTCCCGCAAGGACTTGCGAATCGTGGCTTCATGAGCCTCGATTCCCGTCCGTGCCGCGAGTTCCCGGGCAATCTCTGACAGCGTGGAGGTCGGGCGATCCGTGACAATTTGACGCAATACCGCTTGCTCCGCCTCGTGAATCTTGGGGGGACGACCAGCTTTCGACATCAGCGCACACCAGCTCAGTTGTAGACTGGTATACAAATAGCAGCTCAATTATTTTTGTCTACACCCTCTCAGCGCGGTGTCACGCATCCCTCGGCGCTCCGCGCCGCGAGAGATAAGGCGAATTCCGGGAATGATTTGACCAAGCGTTGCCCCCCGTAGGAGCCCGCTTGCGGGCGACGGGTGGGGCACGCGGAAGACATCCTGGCGGGTCACGTCGCCCGCAAGCGGGCTCCTACGTGTAAGATTTTTCACGGAAACCGCCTAAGTTTCACGCGGAGACGCGGAGCACGCGGAGAGTCGGAATCCGCATTCCAGAATTCTCATGGGCGCTCTCCCAACCATTCCCGCGCCTTCTCCAGGATCAGCGACTCGCACACGGTGGGCAACTGGCCGCGCTGACCCTCGGCGCTCGTCAGCGCCGCACGCGCGCGCTCCGGATCGCCGGACCAGCGATACCCCAACCCGGCGAGCAGGGCGAAGGCGACATTCGCCGGCGCGCCCTGGACCGCGAAGCGATCGGCGATGTCGCGGAACTGGGTCCGATCCTGCGCCAGGGCGGGCAGCGCGCCGAGGTCCAGGATCAACTGGCGGGTACGGTCCAGACAGTCGGCGACACCCTGACGGGGTCGGGCAAGCTGGCGTCCCAGCACCCGCATGCGCATCTGACGCGCATCCCAGAAGCCGGGATCGGCGGCGATGGCCCGCGTCAGCGCCGACTCGGCCGTCTCCAGCGAGCCTGACTCCCAGGCGATCGCACCCAGCACGAAATGCGCGTCGGACCGGATCCGCTCGGGCACGTCCGCAACCACCAGCGCCGCCCGAGCCGCCTCGCGCGCTGGCTCCAGGTCGCGCAGACGCAGTTGTACGCGGGCCATCTCCAGCCATGCGCGAAAGCGCGTCCGGGCATCGGCGGCGGTCGTCAGGGGTTGCAGCAGGGCAAGCTTGTGCCGCGGATCGCCGCTCAGGGCGGCCATCTGGAATGCCCGACGCGCCGACTTGTCCACCCGGCCCCACAGATTGCGATAGCGCATGAACGCCGTATCCCCGGCCGCGCGCAGCGAGCTGTCTCGCGCGTCGGGTTGCAGAGCGGCCTCGCCCCGCGCGTCGAGATCCGACCAGAGCGCCTGCCATTGAACCAGCGCCGCCGCTTCCCGACCATCGCCCGCGCCGCCGGTCCGCGGCTCCGACAGGCGGACGGTCAACCCCCAGAGAACGACCGGCAGGAGCGCCGCCAGCAGCAGCGCCGTGACCGCGAACAGCGGTCGCCGGGGGTCGCGCGACACCGGGATGGGCGCATCGGGAAACGGTTTACCAATAGATGGCATGATCGGTGAATTGCGCCGGATGTCGACCCAGCAACAGCGGCTCGTCGGGCCGTTGGGCGAACCACCGAAAGCGCAGACCCGCCGCCTGCAGCCGCTCGTAGAGCGGAACGAAGGTCTCCATGCCGGCGGGATGGACGATGAAGACCGGCGCCGTGCGCGTCGTGGCGAAGGCCGCCCTCAGGTCGGCGAGGAGGCGATCCGTCGCGATCTCCGACCAGGGCGGCTCCTGGGTCAGGATCGCCTGGGCGTCGAGCCAGAAACGGATCTGGAAGGTATCCAGGTCGCGGGTCACCAGCGGCTCGGGCAGCCACTCGTAGCGACCCTGCGCGGTGGTTCCGGAATTGGCATCTGGCGCCGCCGACAGGGCCGCGACCACGGCCTCCTGATCCCAGCGCGCCACCCGTCCGGCAAGCACAAAGTAAAAGCGGGAAAAGGGCGGAAAAAGATCGCGCTGGGGCTCCACGAAACGCTCGGCGGAGGTTGGACGCGCGGCGGGATGGCTGGAGGTTTGAGTGTCGCGCCGCGCCGCGACCAGCGAAAAGAGCGTCACGATCAGGATGATCGCCAGGAGATTGGTGGCGATGTCCAGAAAGGCGCCCTGGGCCGGGTTTTCACTGTCCATGCGCGGTGATCTCCTCCCGCCAGTCGGCCAGCAGCCGCGCGAGCGCGTCGGGCGAGGACGACAGCGGTCGAAACGCCAGTCGGAACACCCCGCGCGGTTCGCCCCGATCCTGCAGCAGGCTGGTGAAACGGGCGAAATCGTCCGCGAACTGGCGACGAGTCGCGAAACAGGCGTCGGTCAGCGCAAAGACCAGATTGCGCACGCCCGCGCGCGACTCGGCCAGCGTCTCGAACAGGGCCGGAAACTGCGCTTCGCGATAGCGAATCGGCTCGGCGGTCGAGCCGGCGTAGAGCGTCACGTCACCCTCGGCGACACAGATCACCAGATCGTCGATCGCCAGCGCGCGTCCGGCATCCGGCTCGACGGCCTCCTGCAGGGCGAAGATGACGATCAGGATCCCGATGAAGGCAAACACCAGATCGAGAAACGGCAGCAGATTCAGTTCCATGATCGGCGTGTCGAGTGGACGGCGGCGCATCAGTCGGCGGTGTCGCAAAACAACCGGTCGAGCAGGATCCGGTAATAGACCATATCCAGCTTCTGCGCCCGTGCGCGCAGGATCAGGAGCGACAGCATGGTCGGAATCACCAGCACCAGACCGATGAAGGTGGTGTCGAAGGCGAACGCGAGCCCACCCAGCACGCCGCCGAGACCGCTGCCATCCGCGCTCGGATCGACCGAGTCTTCCAGCCCGCCGATGGCCTGGGTGATGCCGATCACGGTGCCGATGAATCCCAGCAGCGGGAGCACCCAGATCGCAAAGCCGATGGGCGCGAAATTGTGCTGATGCTGTTGGCTGCGTAACAGCAGGAGATCGTCGCGCAGATGCAGCAGATCCTCCCGCCGCCGCGTCTTGCCGGACCCGTCTTGCAGCGCGGCGGGGAGATCGTCGTCTTGGGGGCCGCGCCCGGAGAGATAGAGGATCCAATCCCGGAGACGCGAGTTCCGCCGCGCGGCCCGCGGATCAAAGCGCTGGCGTAAACGATGACGCTCGCCTTGCAGTCCCAGATACTGAAGCGCGGCATAGAGCAGGGTCAGGATGAAGATCGCGATCATAAACTGACAGTAGCCCGTGCCGAGATAGCGGTTCAGACCCAGCGGCAGGCTGGCCGGATCCTGAAAGTGAAGGAAGGTCAGGGATAGCGCCAGGGTGAGGAGGGCGGCCACCGTCAGCGGCAGCACGATCTGGCGCTCCGAGAACAGACCGTCAAGGCGATCGGGCTTCGGCGAGAGCGGGTTATCGCTCACCGGCGGGGGTCTCCGGTTGAGGGTCCAGGCGATCGATCTGGCGCTGGAGATCGGCGCGCGTCGCCTTCAGCTCGCCGAGACGGCGGCTGGTCTCGCTGTAGAGCCGTTCGTAACGGCGACGCTCGTCCAGGGTCGGTGCCGCATCGGCCTGATCGAGCGCACGCTGGGCCACGCCGGCGAGGTTGGTTTCCAGTTGATCCAGCGTGGTCAGGAGTTGCCGCACCGACTGCAAGGAGTCCGCGACAACGCCCTGTTCGGTCGTCGGCGCGCCCGTTGGAGCGTGAAACGTCGGCGGCTCGGCAGCGCCAATGGTGGACACGAAGGACGCCGCTAGCATCAGCGCCATGAGCGTATCAGCAGTTCTCAGTATGAATCGATGGCGTGAAAAGCCCCGATGAATGATGTCTTCGGTGAAGGATTTCCCGTTTGTCCCGAGTCCTGAGCTTGACGAAGGGTCGAAGCCTGTCATGACCCCTTCGGCTTCGCTCAGGACAGGCACTGTCGAATGGGACGGGCGGGAAATCAGGAGCCTCGGCGCGTGAAGCCGTTCATGGTTCGAGAACCTCACCACGAACGGCTTTAGGGACACCACGAACGGCTTCAGGGATATCATGAGTAGCTTCAGAGACACCACTGCGCATCCAGTCACGTTCAAACTGAGAATTGCGGGGCGCGCATGCCCGGCGGCGTGGTTCATTGCGAGATCGGCGTCTGCTGCGCCTCGTTCGCCGTCTTGACGATGGCCTGCATGTTGGCATTGAGGTTGGTCAGATTGGCGCCGACTTTTTTCAGACCCTCGATCGCCTTATCGGCTTGCCCCAGTTCGTAATAGGCCAGCACGATGTCGCGGTCGGACTCGATGGAGCGCATCAACGCGACCGAATTGGCCCGTTCGGTACTGATCTGGTTGCGCAACTCGCGGCCGGTATCGAGCTTCGCCTGCCAGGACTGAGCGACCGGCAAAAACGCCGGATTCGCCTCGGACTTCTTCAACGTCTCCTGACGGCGCTGCTCCCAGAGCGCCAGTAAGGCATCGAGTTCCTGCCAGATCTCGCTCTCCTCGGCCATGCTCTCGTTCACCTTCGTTACCGAGGCCAGCATCTCGTCGAGCACCTCCCCGCCCTTTTCGATCGAGTCGCGGCTGGCTTGGATATCGGCCTCCAGATCGCCCAAGTTCGCCTGGAGCTGCTGGGCGACCTCGTTGACCTTCTGAAACAGATTGGCCATATCGGGCTGCGCGGCCGGTTGGGCAAAGGCGACTCCAACCATCAGCGAGAAGAATCCAGCGAGCAGAAGCGTGGGTTTTTTCATGGTGTCCTCTGAGTGATTAATTATTTGATTTTTATCATTTAAGGTGGCTTTCGGGAAAGCTTCTACCGATTTTCCGTTCACCCTTCGACAAACTCAGGGCGAACGGAAAATCGCGCTCCGAGGTCGACATTGCAGCCGTTCGTGGTGAGGCTGTTCGTGGTGAAGCCGTTCGTGGTGAGCTTGTCGAACCATGAACGGCTTCACCACGAACGGCTGCGATCCAGGTATGCGCTTTTCTAAAAAACGCCTTAATTGGAAATCGGCACCGAATTTTGCAGGCTTTTCTCAGTCTTCTCCTCAACAATGGTCATGGCGGTGGTGATGTCGTTCAGCCCCTCGACCACGGAGCGCGCGGCGTCAATAGCCTCCAGTACCTTGCCGATCTTCATCTCCTGCAAGATGACGCGATGCTGCCGCATGATGGTCGAGAGCTTTTCCTGGGCGAGGGTCCGGCTCTGATTGAGCCGCTCGTCGACGATGTCGTATTCCTGGATCGCCCGTTCGAGCTGGGCGATGCTCTGCTCGCGGTTGGGATAATCCGGCGGCTGGCGCTCGTACCAGCTTTTCAGCACGATGGTTCCCTCCTTGGCCCGATTGAGCGCATCGGCGAAATCGCTGTTGAGATCGAGTTTGTTCAGGACGCCATAGACCTCGTCGCGCAGGTTGAAAAAGAGGTTGTCGACCTGGACCTCTTTCTCGTCCTCGGAGGTCAGCCGGGCGACTTCGTCGAGCTTTTCCATCGCCGTCTGGATGCGCGCGCCGAGCTGGGCGTTCGAGGTGCGGATGTTGGACATCTCGCTTTCCAGGATAACGGTCGGATTGGTCCGGTTGGGGTTGCGGGAACTGTAATTGCTGTCCTGCGCCCAGCCGGGGGTGGCGGTCAGCATCGCGCCGAGGATCAGGACCGCCGCGCCGACGCCGGCGCGCCAGTCGGCGATCACGAAAAAGCGGCACGTCGTCTGGCGTTCGGTCTCGGGCATCGGACAGTCTCGACAAAGATGATGGGCGCGCGGGCCACGGCGCGGGCTCGAATCCTTAGGGGCAGGCATCGAGGTTTTCCTTGAAGCCGTCGATCAGACGGCCGGTCTTGTTGCTCAGATAGGCCAGATCGCGCGAGATGTTGGTCAAATCCGATTCCAGATTGCGCGCGCGGTCGGCCTCGTGCACCAGTCGCTGAATGACGATCGGTCGGGTTTCCTCGTTCAGCGCGGACTCAATTTTTTTGATCATCAGTCCCGCGCAACCGTTCAACTGGGTCGCCTCGCCGATCCATTGAGACACGGGCAGCTTTTCCAACTGGTCGATTTCCTGTCGGCTATCCTCCAGGAACGACGCCGGACACTGGGCGTCGGCCTTGCCGAGCGCGAGCCGCAGACTGGCCAGGCGCTGGTTGCCGCGATCGACCCGTTGCAGGATCTTGACATAGCTTTCGCCGAGCGCGTGATAACGCTCGAAGACCTCCGCGTCGGTCCAGGCGCAGGTGGCGGGCTGATAGACCGCCGGCAGGCGCGCCACGAAATCACGGGAGTCCTTGAACAGTTGGCTGGGATCGTCCAGCAGCTCGGGGTAAAAAAACCACAGGGCGCCCGCGCCGCCGCCGAGCAGGATGATCAGCGCAGCCAGAGTCTTGAAGGGAAAGCCACGCGAACGCCGGACGCGGCTGGAATCGGAGGGCGGCGCGGGAGACGGCGAAGCAGGCTCGACGGAACCGCGTTCGGGCGCCGGTTCTGGTGTTGGCGCTGGCGCTGGGATAGCCGGCGGCGGTCGCGACTCGGGCGGCGGCGGCGATGCGCCGGGCGGTTCATGACTGACCTCCACGCCGAAATGTTCGGCTAGCGGCTGAAGCCCGCCGCGAAAGCCCTGACCGATGGCGCGGAATTTCCAGCCGGTGGCGTGGCGGTAGATCTCGGCGAAGATGAGCGCCTGTTCGTCGGCGGCCTCGGTGAGGGTGAAACCGACCGCCTCGCCGGTTTGCGGCGTCGCCGTGAGGGTCGCGCCGATCAACTCGCGAAACGACCCGGACTCCAGCGTGGCGGCGAACACGCATTTTTCGATGCTGGCCGGGAGCCGGTCCAAGTGCAGGATGCAGTTGGTCTGGCCGACCGTGAACGCGGAAAGCTGGATGACGCCATCGGGCGCCTGGGGCTGGTTATAAAAGAGGAACCAGGCGTCGCCGGGGACGCGACCCTCGCCCGTGATCGCCAGACAAACGGCGTCCAAAACGCCACGGCCCGCCGGCCAACGGAGTTCGACGCGCACGGTTCCCGCGCTCGTCAACGGTACGTTCGCGCCCTTGGGCAGGATTTTCATGTCGGCAATCCTGACGGCAAGACATCCATGGCGTTTCCTCGCTAGAGTCGGCCTGCATTGTGGCGCGCCAAACGTTAGCCCATGCGACCGGACAGCGCAACCGAACGACCGGCGACGACGCGCCGTTTTGCGCGCCAGTCCCGCGCCGATTGTCTGTTCGAGTTCTTGCCGCTTCGCCCACGGACAGGCAAACTCGCACCCCCCAGCCCGCTTGCCGATCAGGATTTCAGAGGAACGCCCCAATGCGTCCAGCATGCAGCGCCGTCGCCCTTGGCCTCTTGACCCTGCTGCTGACGGCCTGTTCGACCGGCGGCGTCAACTCGATCTGGACCGAACCCGGCGGCGCACCGTCCCACTATCGCGAGTTGGCGGTCATCGGCATCGCCAATAAAGCCAGCGTGCAACGCGCCTATGAGGACAATTTCATTGGGGCGCTCAAGGCCATCGGCGTCAATGCCAGCTCCGGCCAGGCCGTGGCGTCGGCGGCGGCAACGGAGCGCAAGCGCGACAAGGCCATTCGGAAGGCGCTGGAACGCTCCGGCGCCGACGGGATCCTCGTCACGCATCTGATCGCCGAGCCCGACCGGGACGCCGAGCCGCCCACGCGGGCGACCGCGATTCCCGAGGCGTACCGGCGCCTCGGCCTCTATTACAATCAGGTCTACCGCGATGTCATGACGCCCGGCTACTACGCCGACTATCGCAAACTGCGGCTGGAGACCAACCTCTACGATGCAAAACGCGAAACGCTGGTCTGGTCCGGCCGCTCCCAGCCGTTGGATCCCGATTCGGAACGGACCATCGGCCAGATCATCGCCGATGTCGTTGCGCAACTGAGGCTGGATGGCTATTTACCGTGAGCGCCAGCCAACTCGCAAAGCGCCTGGACGATGGCCGCGTCCTCCGCGCGTTCGGCCACCCTGACGGCCCGGAAGCCGACCCCGCGTGCCGTCTGTTCGGTGCGCTCGGCGATGACGACCAGGGGCGTGGCGAGCAGTCGCTCGCGACCCGCCGGCCCGAGCATCTCGACGAGATTCAGCAGCACCTCGTCGCTGGTTGCCATGACCAGATGGACGTCCTCCGACCAGCGTGCCAGCAGGGGCGCGGGATCCGCCGCCGGACGCACCCGCCGATAGACCTCGGCGAACCGGACCTCCGCGCCGCGCGCGGTCAGCGTCTCCGCGAACAGCGCGCGTCCACCCTCGCCGCGCACGATCAGCACCCGGCGACCGCGCATGTCGGCCAATTCCGGCATGGCGAGCAGCGCCTCGCTCTCGTAGCGATCGCTCGGCACCAGATCCGGCGCGCGACCGGCCGCGGCCAGCACCCTGGCCGTGCCTCGACCAACCGCCGCGACCCAGTTCACCCGCGACCAACGGCCATCCGGAACCAGTGCCAGCGCCTGCTCCACCGCGTTGGGGCTGACGAAATACAGCAGATCCCAGGCATCGGCCAACAGTGCCGCCGCGCCAGCATCCGCCGTCGGCTCGATGGCGATGGTCGGAAAGCGGATAGCATGCCCGCCGGCCGCATCGATCAACCGACAGAGATCGTCCGCCTGAGCCGCCGGGCGCGTCACCAGCACGCCGCGACCGGCGAGATCGCCGTGGCCGTTCATTCCTGGAGCGCGCTCAGAATCGCGCCGGCGCCCTGCGCGAGCAAGTCATCGGCGACCTGGGTGCCGATGTGGTCGAACTCGGCGCGCGGTCCCGCGAATTCGGCCCGCAGGACCAGTTTTCCATCCGGGCTGCCGACCAGCCCGCGCAACAGCAGACGCTCGCCATCGAGGGTGGCGTGACCGGCGATCGGCACCTGGCAGCCGCCGTGCAGACGCGCGTTCATCGCCCGTTCGGCCAGCACCCGGTCGGCGGTGTCGGGATGATGCAGCGGCGCGATCAAGTCATTGATACGCGGATCGTTCTGACGGCACTCGATGCCGATCGCGCCCTGACCGATCGCCGGCAGACTGAAGGCGGGCTCGATCCGTGCACGGATGCGCGACTCGAAACCGAGGCGCATCAGCCCGGCGGCGGCCAGGATGATGGCGTCGTACTCGCCCGCATCGAGCTTGGCGAGACGGGTGTTGACGTTCCCGCGTAGCGGTTCGATGCGCAGATCGGGCCGGCGGTCGGCGAGCTGGCACTGACGGCGCAGACTGGAGGTGCCGACACAGGCGCCCTGGGGCAGCGCGTCCAGATCCGGATAGACGTTCGAGACGAAGGCGTCGCGCGGATCCTCGCGTTCCATGACCACCGCCAGATGCAGCCCCTCGGGGAACTCCACCGGGACATCCTTCAGCGAGTGCACCGCGATATCGGCCGTGCCCTCAAGCATCCCCTGTTCCAGTTCCTTGACGAACAGCCCCTTGCCGCCGACCTTCGCTAGCGGCGCGTCGAGAATCCGGTCGCCCTTGGTGCTCATGCCAATGATCTCGATGGCGAGGTCGGGATAGAGCCCCTTCAGCAGGGCGGCGACGTGCTCAGCCTGCCACAGGGCCAGGGGAGACTTACGGGTGGCGATACGAATGCTGTTCGACATGTTGGATCCTGGGGAACAAATCAGAGTGAAAAACGAGTCGCGACGATAGCCAGCCACGCCAATGACCGCAAGCGCCTTCGTCAGACGGCGTCCGGCGCAAAGAGGGTTGCGATGACTTCGCGGATCTCTTCCAGTAGGTGGTCGGGGACTGACTCGATCTTTTTCGCCTGGCGCACGACAAAATCGACGGACTTCAGTTGATGGATATGAATGTTGCCATCCGTCAGGCAGCCGGTACCCATCAGACTCACCAGGAAACCACCCTGGCGGGCGGGAATCGCCTGTCCGCCAGAAATGGGGCAAACCATTGCTAGAGCGAATCGCCGATTGAATGCCTTTGGCGAAACGACCAGAGCGAAATGGTTTCCGCGCATTTCCTTGCCTGTCGAAGGGTCGAATGCCAGATGGACGATGTCTCCACGATCAGGAATCACTGCTCGGCCCCAACCGCCCGCAGGGTATCCCATCCCTCGACGCGCTGTTTGCCATCGGGCGTCGCGTCGAGCAACTCCGCAAGACTCCGGGCTGATCGCCGCGGACGAATCGAAAGTTGTTCGCCGCGAATCGTCAGCGAGACTAGGCTATCGGCATTTAATTAATTCTGTTCGATGTAAGCCGGGGGAATCGCGACAATCAGAGATCCGCCAGAGCGACGTAAACGTGCCGTGATCATGTGCGGACCCTCCTGACAATGTTTTACAACTATAAAATAGTTCCAGACCTGAGAGAAGGTTGGCGACAGTGAGGTTCCCTCGCCCCGATGATGTGCTCGCGCCAGGCTCGTGCGTTGCATATGCTGTCCCCGGAATGCCCTAATGGGATTGCCGCGACATTTCATGCCAGAAATCCTTCACGGCAGACAAGTGCTTCATCGGGTGCGCTCCCTCAGGCCCGCACCACCTGAATGCACCGCCCAGCCGGACTGAGCGTCTCGTGACTGCTGGTGCGTGCCTCGATCGGCGGCTGTCTGGCGCGGCGGTCGAAGATCACCAGCCAGCCACGATCCAGACCGAGCCCGGCCAGATAGGCGTCCAGTTGGGTCAGCCCCTCGGTCAGCGGATCGGGGCGCCCGTCGCGCCACACCTTCAGCGCCAGTCCCAGGGTGACGGCGCCGTCACGCAGACAGAGATCCATGCGTCCCCGGCCGATGGCGTACGCGCGTTCCAGCCGCCCGCCGCCGTTGATCACGCGATGCAGAAAAGCCATGAGCACCAGATGCGGGGCGATTTCGTGATAGGGCGCGCTGGCGAGCAGCGGTTCGCCGTGCTGGCGCCAGAAAGCGAGAAAGGCGTCGAGCAGTCGATCCGGGTTCAAGCTCCCGTCGGGGTTGAGCCAAGTTGGGGATATCTGGGGCAGCGAGTCTTGCGGACCGCTGGCCAGGGCGCGCGGCAAGACTTCGCGATAGATCGGATTGGCGATCACGAGTCCGCCCGCGCCGTCGCGACGCAGCAGACCCAGATCGACCAGATACTCCCGATCTTCCTCGAACGCCTCGCCCAAGGCGGTCCCGCCCAGCATCGGCTCGATGATCCGGCGCACCCGCGGCTCGCGCAGCTTGTGGGTGAGTTGATCGAGATGGGTGACGCGGTTGAGGATCAGGGTCTCCTTGGCCCGGTCGATCAGGTCCACGCCGATGGGTTGGGCGCGGTCGCGGCCCTCGGGCTGCTCGAAACAGGCTTCGTAGGCCAGCGCATTGACCAGCCAGGGCTGGCCTTGGGTCAGTTCCCAGACGCGCGCGAGCGCCTCGGGGGTAAACGCTTGCCCGGTCTCGGCGGTGTGCTCGTGCAGCAGCGTCGCGACCTCCTCGGCGTCGAAATCCCCCAGCCGCAGCGACTTGGCCTTGATGTTGAAGGCGCTACCGCCGGTGATCGGGGCCTGTTCGGAACTGGCGTGGATGCGATAGTCGCGCAGATCGCGCACCCCGCAGAGGATCAGGGCTTGCGGAAAGGCGTCGGGGCGTTGCGGATAGCCCGCGCGCAATTGACGCAGCAGCGAAATCAGGGTGTCGCCAACCAGGGCGTCGACCTCGTCGAGCAACAGCACCATGGGCTGCGGTATCCGTTGACACCAGTGCGCGAGAAACAGACTGAGCGCCGAGCCGTGCGGCGTCGTTGCCAGCACCTCCCGCGCTAGCACGGGGGCGTCGGTATCGCCGAGCCAGACCCGTGCCGAGGCGGCGATATCGGTCACGATCACCGCCATCGCCGCGTCGACGTTCTCCCGATACGCCTGCGCCCCTTCCAGATTGGCATAGACCGCGCGATAACGGCCTTCCCGGTTCAGATAGTCCATCAGCGCCAGCAGACAGGTCGTCTTGCCGGTCTGGCGCGGGGCGTGGAGCAGAAAATACTTCTTTTGCTCGATTAGGGTCAGAATGGCGTCCAGATCCCAGCGCGACAGGGGCGGCAGGGAGTAATGGTCGTCCGCGCGATTCGGACCTTCGGTGTTGAAAAAGCGCATCCCCGGCTCCTCCTCGGGCAGTGAACAGATCCGGGGTTTGAGTTTGGCATCGTTGAGAATGACCAGGTGATGAAAACAGCATACCTGATCGCTGGGAGGACGGGCGTTCTCGGTGTTTGGCGATGACGAAAGTCGCGCTGGCGCTGTCGTTAGTTTGTCGACCTTCGGCCCAGACTGCCGACAAGCTCATCATCAAAGGAAGCCCCGTCGCGATCCGTGGAAAGCGGGTCAGCTCGATAGCCCGGTAGGGTGCGCGTCGCTTACCATTCGGCTCTCATTCCCATGAAGAAACACGAGCTGTCCAATCACATCATGCCGGTTGGGGACGGCTCCAAAACAACTGAAATATTGGGAGCGGGCCAAGAGTAAGGTACGCGATGCGTTCCCTTTTATAACCCGAGGCTGGTTGAAAAACTGCGACGCTTGGCGGGCGAGTCGGGTCTGTAGGGTTAGCGATCCTGTAGGGGCTCGCATCGTTGCCAACGGACGGGGCAGGTCATTGGACGAGTCTCGTGAGACCCAGGGCGAGCGCGTTTAAATTCTCAGCCGAACACCACCTTAGCGCGGTAGCCGTCGTTCCACGCGGCCTTGCGGCGCTTCTTGGCCAAGCTGATCGCCGACCCCTCCTGATCGAACAGGTTCATGCTCAGGTGGTGCACCGAGGTCATGATGGCGGGGGCCTGGCCCTTGCGGATGCGGCTGGCATCGTCACCGAAGATCACGTCCAGGCGCCAGTGCAGGCGGTTTTCCACGCCCCAGTGCTCGCGCACGGCGTGGGCGAAACGGGCGGCCTCGGGCGCCATGGCGTTGATGAAGTACCGGCGCTCAAGGCTTTCCTGGCCGTTGCTAACACAGGCGCGCTCGACCATCCCGATGCTGCGCAAGCCGGCCCACCGGGCCACGTTGGGCAGGGTCCGCAGATCGTCGGTGATCCAGTAACGGCGCACCTCCATCTGACCATGATCTTTGTCCAGTTCCTCCGTGAAGTCAGCCTGGACATGGGCAAAATCAGCCTGCTGCGCGACGCTCCAATAGTCTTCAACGGCCTCCTGCAGGGTGCTCTGGTTGCCCTTCAGACCCAGGACATCATCAGCGCCTTGCGCGATGATCTGAGCCGCGATCGCGGTCTGGCAGCCCATGGCATCAATGGTCACTAAACAACCACGCAGTTCCAGCAGTTCCAGCAACTTGGGGATGGCCGTGATCTCATTGGACTTCTCGCGCGTCGCCTCCTGGCCCAACACGAGGCGATTGTGACAGGCCCAGGCACTGACCATCTGCAACGGCGAACGCCCCCGCCGGCGGTCACGCGAACCGCGTGCCGTCTTCCCGTCGACGGCGACCACCTCCCCG
This sequence comes from Thiocystis violascens DSM 198, assembly GCF_000227745.2. Lineage (NCBI taxonomy): Bacteria > Pseudomonadati > Pseudomonadota > Gammaproteobacteria > Chromatiales > Chromatiaceae > Thiocystis > Thiocystis violascens. The sequence goes on from NC_018012.1 coordinate 4,229,238, forward strand.
TCCGTCATCTCGGCGATCGACTGGGTCCAACTCAACAAACACGCCTGAAATCCCTTCGGGGAGAGACGCGCGATCACGTTCGCAACGCAGTCATGGGAAGGCACGCCATTTTCAAAGGGGGCAAACTGACGCAACCAATCCGGCTTTTCGTGCCCGAACTCCTCAATGGCCTCCCAACCGTTCGCCCCGCTGACGACCGCTGCAGATCGTCAACAGCACAAGATCGGCTAGGGCATGCCGCTTGTGACGCTCGATCCGGGGACCTTCCGGGACGCAAAATGCTCAAGAAAGCTGGCTGACATGAGAAACTCCGACAGTCGTTTCTCGCGAGCATCCGTCAACTACCCGAAAAACGGAATGTTTAAACGCGTTCGCCCTGTCGCGAGACCTGACTCTTTTCCCATCTTATGGCCGCAATGTTATATTTGACACTTTTATTTCTGGGGCAGAGGTTTCAAAAAATCCTTTTGTGAAATGCAAATGTTCAATAAGTAATTCTAAACCATCTTTGGCCAGATTTGTATTTGCACAGGGGCCAATTCTAATCGAATTAATGAATTCTGGTTTAATTTCGTACTCCACATAAGGAATAATTGTGTTTCCTTTTGTCCTGAATTTCAAGTCTTTAGAGTTGGTCCAGCATGCCTTTAGTAGCCTGTGTTCGCTTTCTTCAAAAAAACCTTCATTTTTAAAAGTTGAAATTGTGCGCCATACCCTTAATCTAATTTGTTCGTTTTTTCCATGGGTTGATTCACTATAAAAATCTGCCACTTCGCGAAGCAGTTTCTCGGATAATTCCTTTTTATCTGTATCTTTATATACGCAGGCGTACAACTCATCACTTACGTCTGGCAATTCAAATTCAATGCAGTAGCCTCCATCTTTTGGGCAGTATCCTCTCCACTGACTTAATTTATTTTCGTCACGGGAAAAAGAACCAACAAATGTTCTGAGAGATGTAGTGCGTTGATCGATACATGAGTTTAGTAGAGGATTATAATCGTTGCCAAAAACAGCTCTAATTATTTCAATTCCTTCAGTCTGTTCATTAAAATCATTCATGTATTTTATTTCTGTAAGCCATAGTTTTTGATTTTCAAGAATAGATTTGAGAGCATTAACGTCTGTGTAGTGATACAGTTGCATTTTTAATATAGATGTTGTAAAGGAGGCATCAATTTTAATGGAATGTTTAATTCTACTTTGTTACTTTAATTCAAACGCATTGACTATCCCGTCGCGGTCAGCTTGTAATTCTACTTTGTTACTTTAATTCAAACGCATTGACTATCCCGTCGCGGTCAGCTTGTAATAACGCTCGATATCCTTGCGCCTTTGCTCATGCCTGACCCGCATTTGCTGGATTCTTTTTTCGACCGCATCCGGATCGTTGAGTAGTAAAGCGATGATGAGAAGCCGAAGATCACGGCAACTCACCAATGGATAATCGGTTTTGTGCAAAAGACGCTCTTTAACAATAAAGGACAGCGACAACATCACCAGCGCCATATGGTGGTGCCAGGCATTCCATTTTCTGACTTGATAATCTGACATTCCTAATTCGCTTTTGGCTTCTTGAAATGCCCGTTCAACCCAATAGCGCTGTGCTTGCATGTAAGCCAGCCTTTCGATCGGGGTGCTCCGATAATCGACATTACTGAGTGAGTATTTGATCTTGTTGTCCGCGTGATTTCGGCTGATGACCAATACCCGCTCGGTCACGCGCTCCGACTTGCCATCCCAAACCCACACGGGAGCGGTATGAACGGACAGCGTGATCGGCCCTTTGGCCCCATTGCGAACGGCCATCGTGCGCCATTGGAAAGGATAAAGATGGTCGGCATACCATCTCACTTGCGTGGGGTCGCGATCAGCTTGAAGTTTGGTTGGCTTTCGTCCTCGCCCAGCGGATTCCGGAACCGATAGAATGGGTTTGAGGGGATAGATCATCTGATCGCAATGAACATCAAGCAGAAAATTTAACCCTATGTTATCTAAAGAAACACCAAGCTCTAACCCGTGTCCGTACAGGCCATCACCGCCCACCCAACCAATGTCTACGCCCGCCGCCAGATCGGATTGAATCATCTCCAGTGCGAGTTCGATCTTCGTTTTAAACTGACGTGCCTCTTCAGGAATACCCGCTTGGTCACATCGCTTTAAATCAGCGGTCCAGGACGTTGGAAGGAACAACCGCTCATTAATTAACGTGCTCTGTGATTCCCAAACTAAGCTGGCATAAACGCCCACCTGGCAATTCTCAACCTTACCAATGACACCGGCATATTGCCGCGCGACGCCAACGGAATACTTGCCTTTCTTGAGATGCGCTGACTCATCAATGATGTAGCCGACATCCCGACCGCGATAATTCGGCTGATTCGCATACAGACTTGAGGTGTCTTGGGCGATCGCACCGATGAGGTTTCCCGCCGACCACGGTGAATCTGTGATGAACTGTTGGATCCGTTGATAACCATCACCACCGGACACATCAATTTCTTCGTTGATGCGTTCGAGATTCCGTTTTCCGGCTTCAGTTTTGAGAAGACCCATGATGTAAGCTCGACTCAGTTCATGACCATCAGCTGTTTCGTTTTGAAAAAATTCGTGATAATCCTCCAGATGAGCGGAGAGGTTACCAACCATGTTTTTTAACATCGCATCGGTTTCGCTACCAGGGCAATCGCATCAAGCGCTGCTAACATTAGCGGGTACCGATGTATCAGCGTCGCCCTTCCTCTGAGGCGACTCGAAGAGCAATTTCGACAGGTAGGACTCGTCCCAACCGGCTTTCAAGCGTTTGTTCTGGATGCCGAGCTTGGTGCCGTCATTCTTGAGGCGCGAGAGGGCGAGGTGACGCAGGACGGCAAGATTCTCGCGCGCCACCGGATCGCGGACACGGCACTCATCCTCACGAAAGGCGATATCGAGATTCCAATGCAACCCGTTTTCGATGCCCCAGTGACCGCGTACTGCGTGGGCAAAGCGCGCGGCGCTGGTGCCGATGCTGCCAATGAAATAGCGGGTCTCGACCGAGACCTTGCCGGCGACCTCACGGCGCGATTCAACCATGCCGATCATGTTCATTGCCTCCCACGAGGCGCTGTGCGGCACGCCGGAAAGATCGCCCAAGGTTTGGTAGCGACGGGTTTCGAGACGACCATGCCCTCGCTCGACGGTTTCGAGGAATGCCGAATCGACACCGGCGTAGCCTCTGGCGTCGGCGTCGATGAACGCCTCCTCGACCTCGGCGGCCAGCGTTTCCTGGTTGCCTTTGAGCGCGAGCACATAGTCCCCTCCCTGGTGGATGATCTGCGCGGCAATCTTGGTCTGGCAGCCCATGGCGTCGATGGTGACGATGCAGCCCTCCAGCTTCAGCCACTCCAGCAGACGTGGAATGGCCGTGATCTCATTGGATTTGGCGTCGGTGGCGACCTGTCCGAGCACCACCCGATTGGCCGTCGCCCAGGCACTGACCAGGTGCAACGCCGCCAAGCCCTTGCCGCGGCTGTGGGAGCGGCGCAGGGTCTTGCCATCGACGGCAATGATCTCTTCGGGGATCAGTTCGGCCACCGACGCGCTCCATTGGCGAAAGCAGGCGGCAAACTGTGCGGGATCGATGAGCGCAAACACCCGCCCGAAGGTGTCGTGCGACGGAATGCCCGCGGGCAGTTTCAGAAACGTGCGCAGCCACGCCTCCTTGGCCTGTCCGAACGTCTCGACACCCACCCAACCGTCGGCGCCACTGAAGGACGCCGCGATGGTGATCACGATCATCTCACTTAAGAGGTGCCGTCGTTGGATCGCGCTGCGCGGCTCGTCCAGCGGGGCAAAATGGTGCGCAATCGATCGCTCCACACTCAAGTCGCACATCGGCGAGATCTCCCCAAGATTCTAAAGACTCAAATCATTGGGGCCGCAGTACGGATTGTCTAACAGTATGCGCTAATGCGTTGATGCGATTGCCCTGGTTTCGCTACCAATCGCGTTAGCCATGATCTGCCATTTCCAAATAAAATTTTCCCTGAAAATAATATTTGAAAATCATAAGCTTATGTCAAGCTAACAAAGTAGAATTAAAGCGGTCCTGCTGGTACGGCCTGACAGACTAAGCCATATCATTACCCACAACTCGCGTCGACGGAGCGTTGAGCTTGGAGCGCCAGCACAAAGTCAGCCGCCCGCTGAAGCCCGATCCAGAGGGTTTTAGGACCCGGAAAGCCATCGCTTTTGCGATTGAGGAAACCGCCCAAGGTGGCGACCAGGCGCACCATGGTATCGAGAGAGGGCGGTTCAGCGGGGGGTGCTTTTCGCTGGGTGACGAGATAGACCGCCTTCCATTCGGCCTCGTCAAAGACGACATCGCACGGCATCTCCGGACAGTCGCGCCCGCGTCGCGTGAGGAACAGGACGCGCCAGGCAATGATCAGATAGAACGCGATCGCTGGCTCCAGGCGGGCGCGCTTTTCGAGTTGTAATTCTTCAATGCGACAGCCGCTTTTCAAAATCTTGAAAAACACCTCGATCTGCCAGCGGCACAGATACCAAGCCAGTTTTTCAAGGGCTTGCGCAGGGGTCTCGACGGTGAGGTTGGTCAGCAATAACCAGTCGAGCGGGTCTTCGTCGGCCGGTGGATTCACCTCGGTGGCCAGCAACGCGGTCACCGTGACATCCGCCAGGGTGCGATCGGGTCGCCACGGCGCCTTCAGGGTGACGCGCACCACTTTGATCTGTTGCTCGACGGTGCGAGCGCGGCGCCCGCGCGCGGGCGGACGCTCAAAGGTGACCTCGGTCAGCACCGCCGCCTCATCGAGCGCCGCGCGCAGCTTGCGCCCATCGGCCAGCAGGCGGTCATGATATTGACCACGGATCAGCCAGTCGGCACCCTGCTCCGGACAAGGCGCTTCGACAAACAGATCATAGAGGTCGCCCTCCCGGTCGGCCAGGTACGTCAACCGCGTGTCAGGCAGCTGCTCGGCCAGCGCATTGACGCGGGCAAAGCCATCAACCCAGCGCACGCTCTCCTTCTCCTCCAAGGGGCGATGCGGCCCCTTCGATTGCCCGAGACTGCCCGGTTCACGCGCCCAACTGTGGAGATCCAGCAGACCCAACGGAACGCGCTCGGGTGTGACCGCCAAGGTGGGATGCAAGTACATCCCCCAGCGACGCTCATAATTCAGCGGCCCCAGATCCGCGATCAGTGCCTTCTTGGTCGTGAAATCAAGCTCGGTCGTATCCTGGATGCACAACACCCGCGGATGCGCGCGCAGCCGTGCTTCGGTGCAGGCGAGATGGGGCGCGAGCACACGCTCGGCGGTGACCTTCGCCTGGTCGAACAGGCGGTAAGCGGCGCGGGTCTCGCCCCAACCGCCGCACGCCGTAGGAATGCTCACCGTCGGTTTCGTGCCGAGCTTCTCCAGCACGCGGCGCGCGCGCCGATTGAGACGCTGGTCGCCAAGGTCGATGCTCGCAAATTCGCTGGCCAGTGCGCTCATGACAACCCCTTGGTCTTGGTTTGCACACCACAGCTGCCTGCCTCATCGTGCACCTGCAACATCGGTCTCAGCCCCTATCGATTTAAAGGGAGCGAATGTCACACGCGACTGGGCTTGATGTCCAGCCTCGCCAGCGTCAGCCCGCTGTCGAGATATGGGTAATGCTATGTGACTAGCCTTCGTGCATGGACACCGTAGAGATCCCGTCATGCCTGATTTGAGCCGTATTACTCTCGACCCGGACATTTGCCATGGCAAACCCTGCATCCGCCATCTGCGCTGGCCGGTGGAGGTGATCCTCGACCTCGTGTCCGCTGGCATGGGCTGGGATGAGATCCTGGCCGATCATCCGGAATTGGAGCGTGACGACATCCTGGCCTGTCTGCACTATGCCTGCCTGCCTGCTGGTGTCTGGTGAGCCGCTGCGACGCGTGGCCTGATGAGCGTCCTTTGCGATGTCTGAGGCGGGACGGGGTATATTCACCCCGTCCCGCACGTTTATCGGCCGCCAACCGTTGCCGCCGCACCTGTGGAGAAACGTTCCGGACGGGGTGAATACCCCGTCCGGCCTGATGTCGATCTACTGTGTGAACTTGAATTTTCAACTGGCCTACTGCGCCAAGGCCAATCCCAGAAGATCTGCGATCGCGGATTCGATTGCGGCGAATTCCTGAGACGACACCCTGCCGACGGACGCTCGAATACGTTCCCGTTTCACGGCCATGAGCTTATCCGTCATTGCCCAGGACGCTCGGACAGCGTCTCCGTATGGAAGACTAACCGGAACGCGGTAGGGCAGGGTCTCTTGGTGACTGGTAAAGGGACAGACGAGGATAGAGTCCGGACCGTCGGCGCCAATATACTTGTCGGCCTGGACGACCAGCCAGGGTCTTGGCTTACCGTAGTCGCCCGCTGCCGCCGCGAGCACGATATCCCCACGCCTTATGTCTCCCACGGGTGGTCCTTCAACACATCCGCTTGCAGCCTTTCGATCTCTGCATCGGCTTCGGCATCGCTCGCGAACGGTTCAGATGCGACGATGCACCGCAGGGCCTCCTCAACCACAAGCCGCAAGGGAACGCCGCGCGCCCGAGCGATCGCTTGAACCTGCCGTTGCAGGTCGTCGGGGATACTGGCGTGAAGTGTAGCCATAAAAGAGCCTTGTCTTGCATGGACGAGCGTTTATCGTAGCCTGTCACTCACGTTCAGTGATAGCCCACGAGGCACACGGAGACCGAGGAGGCAAAGAGTCTCGCGTTGTAACATCACGGGTCTGGAGGGAGATTTGATGCCGCTCATCGACTCCTCGCCACCTATCGGTTTTCCCGAACCAGTAGGAACGCGCACTTGGAGCTGCGTAGTCAGGCCATCCCGGCCTGGTTCTCCAGGGCTGGAAGCCCTGGCTACGCTGACGTGAGGGGTGACTCAGCATCCCGGACGATACCTTAGATCCAGCGTATAGGGATGCTCGCCCGCCGGCTCCTCGGGCGGCGGATCGATCACCCCTGGCGTATGCCCCATCAGCCGGAAGCGGGCGATGCGTCGACTCTCGGCTTCATAGCTGTTGACCGGGAAGTTGCTCTCGCTGCGGCCGCCGGGGTGGGCGACATAGTAGGTGCAGCCGCCCAGGCTGCGCCGGTTCCAGAGATCGACGATCTCGAAGACCAGCGGGCTGTGGGCCGGGATCGTTGGGTGCAGACCCGATGGCGGACTCCACGCCTTGAAGCGGATGCCGGCGACGAATTCGGCCTTGCGTCCGGTCGGGCGCAGCGGGACGCGCCGACCGTTGCAGACCAGCACATGGCGGTCGCCGACCATGCCGTTGACCTTGACTTGCATGCGTTCCACCGAGCTGTCGACGAAGCGCGAGGTGCCTTGCGCGGTGACTTCCTCGCCCAGCACATGCCAGGGTTCGATGGCGGCGCGCAGTTCCATGTTGATGCCGTTCTCGGTGACGAGATCGCCGTAATGCGGGAAACGGAACTCGAAGAAGGGATCGAACCAGGCTGCGTCGATCGGATAGCCGGCGCGGCGCATGTCGCAGATCACGTCCTCGAAGTCCTGCCGCGCGAAATGCGGCAGGAGGAAGCGATCATGCAGCTCGGTGCCCCAGCGGATGGGTTTGCGGGCGTAGGGTTCTTTCCAGAAACGGGCGACCAGGGTACGCAGCAGCAGCAACTGCGCCAAGCTCATCTGATAATGCGGCGGCATCTCGAAGCCGCGGAACTCCACCAGACCCTGTCGGCCCGCCGAGGAGTCGGGCGAGTAGAGCTTGTCGATGCAGAACTCGGTGCGGTGGGTGTTGCCGGTGACGTCGGTCAGCAGATTGCGTAGCACCCGGTCGACGATCCAGGGCTGGGGGATCTCGCCGGTCGGCATCTGCTGGAAGGCGATATCCAGTTCGTAGAGCCGGTCGTCGCGCGCCTCGTCGACCCGTGGGGCCTGACTGGTGGGGCCGATGAACATGCCGGAGAAGAGATAGGACAGGCTCGGGTGATGCTGCCAGTAGGCGATCAGGCTCTGCACCAGATCGGGCTTGCGCAGCAGCGGGCTGTCCGCTGGCGTGGGGCCGCCGAGGGTGACATGGTTGCCGCCGCCGGTGCCGGTGTGGCGTCCGTCGAGCATGAACTTCTCGGTGCCGAGCCGGGCGAGCCGCGCCTCTTCGTAGAGGATGGCGGTGTCGCGCACCATGTCGTCCCAGCGTTCGGCCGGGTGGATGTTGACCTCGATGACGCCGGGGTCCGGGGTGACCGCGAGCTTCTGCAAGCGGAAATCCTTCGGCGGCTCATAGCCCTCGATGATGATCGGCAGCTTGAGTTCGGCGGCCGTGTCCTCGATGCACATCACCAGATCCAGCCAGTGCTCCAGATGGGTCAGCGGCGGCATGAAGCAGTAGAGCCGGCCCTCGCGCGGCTCGATGCAGAGCGCGGTACGGATCAGGTCGGGGTGCAGGTCGTCGGGCAGCGCGATCTGTTGGCGCACGTCCTGATGCGCGTGATCGGCGGGCGCGAGCCGTCCGTAACGCGCGGCCAGATCGCGCGGCTGCACGCCCTGTTCGCGGATGGTCTGGGGCGCCTGGGCCGGTTCGACCAGCCGGCTGTAGCGGCGGGCGACCTCGTCGAAGGGCGAGCGCAGCGGCGCGACCGGCTCGAAGGGGTTGCGTTCGGGCACCCGGTCCAGTTTGCTGTCCGGGACATAGGGCAGGGCATCCAGCGGGAGACGGAAGCCCATCGGCGAATCGCCGGGGATCAGAAAGAGGTTGCCGTCACGGAAGGTCCAGCGCCCGCTCTTCCAGCCCCCATCGATCCCGAAGCCCCACCAGCGCAACGGCAGCAGGTAGCCGGTGACTTTATCCAGCCCCTCGCTGAACAGCCGGGCGATGCGCTTGCGTTCGTTGGGGTCCTTGAGCTTGTTGTCGAGCGGATCGACGTTGACCGGCAGACGCGCCTCCTTCCAGAGGTAATACCAGACATCCTCGTGGGCCTTGTCGGCGTGGTCCGGATCGACGCCCAGATGGCGGGCGAGGGTGCGGATGAAGCGCTCGGCCTCGGCGGGGCCGTGACCGTAGCTGGTGTTCTCCAGCCCGAACAGATCGGGGTCGTGCCATACCGGCTCGCCGTCCTTGCGCCAGTAGCAGGACAGCGCCCAGCGCGGCAGTTGCTCGCCCGGATACCATTTGCCCTGACCGATGTGCAGCAGTCCGCCGGGCGCGAAACGCTTTTTCAGCCGGCGCATCAGATCCTCGGCCAGCGGCTTCTTGGTCGGCCCCAGCGCGTCGATATTCCACTCGGCGCCGTCCATGTCGTCGATGGAGACGAAGGTGGGCTCGCCGCCCATGGTCAGACGCACGTCATTGGCCTTCAGCTCGGCGTCGACCTGATGGCCGAGCGACTCGATCGACTCCCATTGCTCGGGCGTGTAAGGTTTGGTGACGCGCGGGTCTTCGTGGATGCGCGCGATCTCGTTATGGAAATAGAACTCCACCTCGCACTCGTCGGTCGCGCCGGTGATGGGCGCGGCGCTGCGCGGGGCGGGCGAGCAGGCGAGCGGGATATGACCCTCGCTGGCGAAGAGGCCGGAGGTGGGATCGAGCCCGATCCAGCCGGCGCCCGGCACATAGACCTCGGCCCAGGCGTGCAGGTCGGTGAAATCCTTCTCGGGGCCGGACGGACCGTCGAGCGACTTCACGTCCGCCGTCAACTGCACCAGATAGCCGGAGACGAAGCGTGCGGCCAGTCCAAGATGGCGCAGGATCTGCACCAAAAGCCAGCCGGTGTCGCGGCAGGAGCCCTTGCCGGTGCCCAGGGTCTGTTCGCAGGTCTGCACGCCCGGCTCCAGGCGGATGACATAGCCGATGTCCTGCTGAAGGCGCTGGTTGAGGTCGACCAGGAAATAGACGGTCTCGCGCTTGGTGCGGTCGACATCCTTCAGCCATTTTTTCAGCAGCGGGCCGTCCTCGGTGATCTCCAGATAGGGCGCCAGTTCCTTGCGCAGCTCGGGGTCGTACTCGAAGGGATAATAAAACGCGTAATCTTCCAGAAAGAAATCAAAGGGATTGATGGTGATCATCTCGGCGATCACATCGACCTCGACCGAGAGTTTCCGGGTCTTTTCCGGGAAGACCAAGCGGGCCAGATAGTTGCCGTAGGCGTCCTGCTGCCAGTTGATGAAGTGTTCCGCCGGTTCGACCTTGAGCGAATAGGAGCGGATCGCCGTGCGGCAGTGCGGCGCGGGGCGCAGACGCACGACATGGGGCGAGAGGTTGACCGAGCGATCGAAGTGATATTCGGTCTTGTGGTTCAGGGCAACCAAAATCGACATCTGGGGTGAATTCCTTGGCTTGAGTTGGGAGAGATAAGCAAAAAAAATGCCGCTGCTGGCGTGGCGGTTGGAGTCAGGCGGTGCTTGGGGTCTTAAGATCCCACAAAAGCCCGCGCCTGTCTCCTTATCCCAGGGGCGATGCTCGCGTGGGCGCATGGCTTAAGGTGATTGATCCTACCCGTAGGAGCCCGCTTGCGGGCGACGTGACCCGCCAGGCTGCCTTCCGTGTGCCCAACCGTCGCCCGCAAGCGGGTTCCTACGGGGTTTGACGCTTGGTCAAGTCATTTCCGGAAATCACCTTAGCCGTCCAGTCGCTGTCCCAGCCACAATGCGAGGGCCGCGATCGCCAACGTCGCCAATGTCACCGGCACGCCGATACGCGCGTGGCCGCGCCAGTCGATGCGGATGCCCCGCCGATCGGCGGCCTGGATGACGATGATGTTGGCGATACTGCCGACAATCAGCAGATTGCCCGCCAGCGTACTCGACAGCGCCAGCAGCGGGCCGCTGATCGGGTCGGTCGCCACGGGCAGCAGGAGCATGACCGCCGGGACATTGGAGACCAGATTGCTGAGCAGGAAACTGGTCACGAAGAGTGGTGTCGGCGCGTGCAAATCGACGCCCTGGGTCGCCAGCGCGGCGACGGCCTGGGCGGGCAGGCCGGTTTGTTGCAGTGCGTGATTGACGATGAAAAGGCCGATGAACAGTACCAGCAATTGCCAGTCCACCAGCCCCAGCATGCGGAACGAATGCAGTCGTCGGCTGGTCAGCAGGAGCGCGGCCCCGGCCAGCGCCATCAGCGCGCGCGGCCAGGGGATGAAGAGAAAACCGGCGAACAGCACCGTCGCGACCGTCAGCCCCTTGATGCTTTGCCAGCGGTTGAGCGTGGGCCAGTGTTCGGCGGTGCGTTCGTGTGTCGGCGGTTCTGGCGGCGACGCCCGAAGTTGCCAGCGTCCTCGGGTGAGTCCCGCGACGATGCCCCAGGTGACGATCAGTCCCAGCATCACTGGAATGGCGGCGACGAGCAGATACTCGGCGAACGACAGCGCCAGGGTCTCGCCGATCAGCATGTTTTGCGGGTTGCCGATGAGGGTCGCCGCCGAGCCGACATTGGCGGCGCAGGCGAGGCTCAGCAGGTAGGGGATGGGGTCGAGTCGCCGGTCAAGACAGACCTCCACCAGCACCGGCGCCATGGCGAGACAGACGATGTCATTGCTGAAGACCGCCGACAAACCGGCGGCGACGGCGATCAGCGCGCCCAGCAGCGCGGGCGGCGACAGGTCGAGCCGGCCCAGCCGCCCGACCGCCCAGCCGTAAAAACCGCCGAGTCGCAGTTGCGCCGAGATCACCATGAAGGAAAACAGTAGCGCCAGCGTCGGCAGGTGAATGGCCCGCCAGACCTGATCCATGGGGACGGTTTCCGATGCCACCAGCGCGATCGCGCCCAACAGCACCACGCCGGTGCGGTCCAGTTGCAGGAAGGGCAGACCGCCGAGGAGCATGCCCAGATAGACCAGCAGGAAGACCGTGACGACGAAAAAAGTCATGGGTGGGCGGTTGAATCCGCAAGTCGTCTTTGAAATGCAATCGCCGCAAGTCTAATGATGGGTATCGTGTGCGTCGGATGGCGGCGGATCCTCGCTCGGGTCATCCGCGCAATCGCTGATCCGGTGATTTTCTTCCAGCCAGTCGCCGAGATCGATCAGACGGCAGCGTTTGCTGCAGAAGGGACGCCAGGTCGAGGTTTCGGTCCATTCCACCGGCTTTCCGCAATGGGGACAGGCAACGATCGTAGCCATGGTTACAACACGCAACAGGTGAGTTTGAAGGAGACGTCATCGCAACGCTGGGCGGGGCGGCCGCTGGATTCGATCGCCATGAACCGGATGCTGAAGCGGTTTTTATGTCCGCTGATCTCGGGGTAGAGCGCCTCGGAGGCGTCGAGTCCGACGCGCAGCATCTGCGCCGATGCATCGAGATCCAACGCCTCTTGAAAGAAGCCCCCCTCGGCCAAGACCCGGCGCGGCGCGGTGCTGCCCCGAATCAGGGAGAGCGCGAGATCGATGGCGCTGAAGGCTGGCGTGAGGTCAAGCAGCCAATGGTCGAAGCGCGTCTGACGTATCTCGGGAGGTTGGATCAGCCAGAAATGGTAGTGCGGCAGGTCGAAGCTGCAGGCGCCGCCAGGAATGCTGCTGCGTTGAGCGATGGCCTTGAGAAAGTCGTCCTCGCGGGCCGTCTGACCAATGGGGCTGCCGATGTGTCGGACGCCGTCGATCGCATCGTCAAGGTCGCTCAGCACCTGTTCGAGCGCCTTGGGGTCGACGCCGGGCTTGTCGGCGAGCCGATGGATGGCGCCGATATGATGTTCAAGCTCCTTGAGAATTTCGTTCTTGATGTCCGAGCGTGCCGTGATGGCGACGATCTCCAGCAAGGCATCGATCGCGGCCCGCGTGGCGGAGGGGTCGAATTGACGGACGAAATGCTCGAATCGCTCGAACAGATGTTCGAGCCGCAGAAAGATTCGGATGCGTTCGTTAAGCGGATGTTCGAAGGTGATCGATGTGGACACGTTGATGTCTCAAGTGTGGTCGGGATGCGCGTCGATTTGATGCGGATCACGCGCCGGCCGATCCGCGGCTCGATGGCCGGAAGGCTTGCGCGCGATTGGATTGCTTGAATTCTCGCGGTTTTCCCGCGCGATGTCACGAGCCCCATCAGCCCAGACGCAATGTCCGTTTGTAGAAGTCCGGGATGGCGTCCGGGTCGGTCGTCATCAGAATGTGGTCGAGTAGTCTGGCCGGCACGCGGCCCTGGCGGCCCATTTCGGCGAGTTGCAGACGCAGGCCCTCCCAATAGAAATCGCCGCCCGAGCCGTCGAAAAAGACCACCGGACTGGTCTCGATGACGCCGAGTTTCATGTCGGTCAGGGTGAGTCCGACCTCTTCCAGCGTGCCGACCCCGCCCACCAGAAAGAGATGAAAGCTGGCGATCTCGAACCAGCGCTGGCGGGCCTGACGGCTGCGCGCCTGAAAGGTCTGGTAGAACTCGGCGGTCTGGTTGAGTTCCTGGTCGATGGTCTCGATGAAGCTCGATCCGACCATCAGTCCAAGTTTGTGAGCGGCGTCCGTGACCTGCTGCATGGCGCCCGGTCCGCCGCCGGTCAGAATGCCGATGTCGCTGCCGAACAGGTTTTTCAGATTGCCGAGCAGACGTTCGATTTGGTGGGCGGCGTTATCGTTCAAGGGTTTGACCGAGCCATAGATGGCGAAGATCAGGCAGGAGCGGAAACGGTCGACCTTGTCCGGCGTGGTGAAATAGCCGCGCAAGCCCCGGAAGACATGCCGAACGACTTGGCCGCGCGATTCGTTGCACCAGAAGACCTCCAGCCCCAGACCCTCGTAATCGGCCAGTCGGCCATGGTCGCGCGAGGAGAGGAAGGGGCCATGCTCGAAGGAGGCGCGCCGGAAGACGATGCGGGCGACGCGCTGACGCAGGGCGGCGGCGCAGATCTCGGTGTGCTCGATCAGATTCGGGAAATAGCCGAGCAGCAGGGTCGCGCGCGCGCCGTCCGGCAGATCCGCCAGGATGCGCGTCCCGTACTCGGTGCGCAGGTGCAGATCCAGCCCCTCGGCCACCAGGCCCGCCGCCAGATCGGTGCCCCCGCGCGGATCGCGCGGTTCGCGCGGCTGGGTCCAGACCTGATCGGGGTCCGCTCCATCCAATAAGGCGCGCGGCTCGCGGGAAACGGCCATCATCCGATGCGAATAGCGGTCAGTGACCGGGCTCGCCTCCAGTCGGTCGAAAATCGCCAGCAGCGACTTGCAGGCAATGTCACCGCTCGCTCCAATGAGATGAGACAGAGCGCTTGTTTCGCTGTCGGTCGCGGTTGACAGTGGCGCCGTGGGGATGCCGTGGCCATGCCAGTATCGGGGCTTGGGCTTGAGCAGGATCGCCTCGTGCACCGAGGCCGCGACGCTCGGATTGATGATGAGCTGCTCGGTGCGATTGACGAATTCCAGATACACATTGGTGCCGCGCGTGGAGACCGGGTCGAGGACCGTGGCCTGGAGATGGAAGCCCAGCGAATCGTCCAGGTTGCGCAGCACCACGTAGTGACGGTGCAGGAACATGGAACAGGCGGTCACCAGACCGTCCTTGGGCAACAGCTCGATATGGTCGACCGCTTCGCGGATTTGCAGCCGGTTGAGCAGATCCTTGCCGTCCGCGTGGGTCGCGATGGCGGTGACCTCCTCGGGGGTCAGTGGTTTCTGGAAGCGAAAGATCTGACGTTGCGGGCGCAGAATCAGATAACCGTTGCCGTCGAGCGAGAATCCGGCCGGGACTTGCAGCGCGTTCTCGCGAATCAGCCGATGGATGTCCGACGAACCGAGCCGATTGTCCGTCGGACAGAACACCAGCCGGCCGACCCGCAGTCCGGGCACCACGATGCGTTCCAGATGCGGCGCGATGCCATAGGAGTGGATGGCGGCGGCGATGTGCAGTTGGAGGTCGCAGTGATGACTGTTGAAACTGGGGGCGCCGAGCGGGAGGATATTGATCCCCATGCGCGCCAGCCGGCTGCGCGCCGCGAAGACCAGGTCCGCTTCGCGATCGCCGACGAGGTCGCGAAAGGCTGTCGAGATGGCGAAACGCGCCGTGACGACGAAACCGACGTCGTCCGTGTCGAGCAGAGCGGTGATCCAGCCGTCGCCGGTCTCGGGTGTCGCGTACATCGTTGGTGTCTCGGAATCGCGGTTGGTCATGGGATCTAGATGCGCCAGAATAGCGAGCGTATCACAAGGGTCGATCCCGTTGATGACCGGAGCGGTCCGAGTTGTCGCCAGCGTCTGGATGTCGCAGCGTCGATCGGTGCGCGGTTGCCGGTATGATATGTATCCCGCTGGGGCCGTCGTGTCGATCGATACGCGCCGCTGCCCCTTTACTCCGCTGGATTCTGACGAGGCTCTCATGAAACGGAACCTGTTCGCACTCTTCGCCACGCTGCTCGTTGCCTTGTCGCTGGCCGTCCCGGCGGACGCGCGCGAGCCTCAGCGTCCGCGCATTGGCCTGGTGCTCGCGGGCGGCGGCGCGAAAGGCTCGGCGCATATCGGCGTGCTCAAGGTTCTGGAGGAACTGCGCATCCCCATTCACGCCATCGCGGGAACCAGCATGGGTTCGTTGGTGGGTGGGGTCTATGCGGCGGGCGTGCCGGCGGACGAGTTGGAACGGCGGGTGACGCAGGTGGACTGGGGCGCGCTTTTCGACGACAACCCGCCGCGCGAGGCGTGGGCGGCGCGGCGCAAGGAAACTTCTTTCAACCCGACCTGGAATTTCACGGTCGGGGTGCGCGAAGGCAATCTGCGCCTGCCCAAGGGGGCTATTTCGGGTCAGAAGGTCCAGTTGTTCTTCAACGATCTGGTCAAGGGCGTGGAAACGGTCCAGGACTTCGATGCCCTGCCGATCCCGTTCCGAGCCGTCGCCACCAATCTGGAAAACGGCGAGATGGTGGTCTTCGACCGGGGGCCGCTGCCGGTCGCCATGCGCGCCAGCATGGCGGTGCCTGGCGTGTTCGCGCCCATGGAATGGGAGGGACGCATCTACGTGGACGGCGGACTGGTGCGCAACCTGCCGGTCGACGTGGCCCGTTCGATGGGGGTCGATACGCTCATCGTGGTCAACCTGGGATCCGGGTTTCTCCCGCGCGAGCAGCTTGGCAGCATTCTCGGCGTCACCGGTCAGATGATCGCCATCCTGACCGAGCAGAACGTGGAAGCCTCGCTCAAACAGATCGACCCCAAGCGTGATGTGCTGATCGTCCCGGATCTAGGCGACATCGGCTCCGGCGACTTCGCGCGCGCCGCCGATGCGATCGCCACCGGCGTGACGGCGGCCCGCAAGGCCGCTCCCAGGCTGGCGCGCTACCGTCTGAGCGAGGCCGAGTACGCGGCCTGGAAGCGCGCGCGTTTTGGCCCCGGCCAACCGGTCCAGCGAGTGGGCGAGGTGCGGATCGCGGGTCTGGAGCGGGTGAACGCCGGCGTCTTCGATGGCCTGGTCGAGAACCAGGCGCAGCAGCCCTTCGACCGCGCGCGGCTGGACGCGGAAATTGAGAAGGTCTATGGGCGTGGCGACTTCGAGCGAATCAGCTACCGTTTCGAGCCCCGGCGCGACGGCTCCGATCTGCTTATTGTCGATGCGGTCGAGAAGGCATGGGGGCCGGGCTATTTGGGATTTGGGCTGGGTCTGGCATCCGACAATCAAGGCGACAGCCGTTTCGGATTGCGCGCCACCTACGATCAGACCTGGGTCAACCAGCTCGGGGCCGAATGGAGCACCGAACTGACGCTCGGCAATGCGCCGAGCCTGCACACCGAACTCTACCAGCCGCTGGATCTCGACCGGGCCGCCTTCGTCGCGCCTTTTCTGGATTACAGCCAGAGTCCGTACAGCGTCTTTGTCGGGGATCAGCGGGTCGCGCGCTACGACGTGACGCGGGTGCGGGTCGGCGCGGATGCCGGTACCACGCTGCGAGGCGTGGAGTTGCGGATCGGCCCCTATGTCGGCCAGACAGAGGTTGCGCTGGACACCGGCTCGCTTGAACTCCCGGAGGATCGGATCACGGATACCGGCCTGCATGGGCGCATCGTCTACGACACGCTCGATAGCGCCGGGGCGCCGCGCTCGGGTACGCGCATCGCGCTGGAGTCGCTGAGTCCGCTGCACGCGCTGGGGGCGGATGTCGACTACACGCGCGCGCTGCTGAGCGCCACCACCGCCCACAGCTTCGGGGCGAATACGATCACCGGCAGACTCCGCGCCGGAAGCAGCTTCGGCGCCACCATGCCGTATTACGATCAGTTTCCGCTGGGCGGTTTTCTCAAGCTCTCCGGTTTTGCCAACGAGCAGTTCCGCGGCAACGACATGGTCTTCGGCGCGCTCGCCTACTACCGCCAGATCGCCTCGCTGCCGCCGCCGATCGGACGTGGACTCTACTTGGGTGCCTCGCTGGAGGGAGGCTGGCTTTCGGACGGTGTCGTCCAAAATCCGAGAACGGGCGAGGATGTGATCCTGAGTCCGGAGGAGACTCGTTTCGGCGGGAGCATCTTCTTCGGATCGGATACCTGGATCGGCCCCGCCTATCTGGGGCTCGGGTTGTCGGAGACCGGCGACAGCACGATCTATGTGCTGATCGGGAATCCTTGATCGCCGCTTGAAGCCGCTCGTGTGATTCGCCGCTTGAAGCCGTTCGTGGTGAGGCACTCGAACCACGAACGGCTTCACGCTCCGAGTCCGAGGATTTCCCGTTCGTTCCATTCGACAAGCCGATCCTTGCGTCGGCTATGCTCTTCGCCCTGAGCGAAGCCGAAGGGCTCGAAACTGCTCCCCTTGATTCCCGAAGAATAATCGAAAGGGTATGTGTGGATACTTCGTTGGATGGCGATCGCTGGCGCGGGTCCAGGATCGCTTGGCCATTCGCTATCCTGAAAGGAACGCACCGCTCACCGACTGTTGCCAGACATGCCGATAAACGATCGCCGCCGCTTCCTGCTTGTCCGCTTCAGTGAAGGACGGCGACGGCAAATCACTGTAAAGCCGATCCAGAATGAAGATTTCCACCTCGGCTTGGGTCTGCTCCTTATCGGTCCAGCGCTCCAGCGGCGCCAGCAGTCCGCGCAGCGCGGTCAACAGCCTCTGGCTTGCCTGTTTGACCTGTTCGCGCTCCGCCTGACCGAAGATGGTCTTTCTTCAGCAGATCGAACAGCGCCAATTCATCCTCGTCCAAGCCTTCCTCGGCGGCGCGCCGTTGCTCCTCGTCGAGACCGGCCAGAAAGTCCGTCAGACGGCTGAAGGTCTCCTCGATGGTGACTCGGTCCTTCTCGCGGTTGTAGTCGGCGATGATCTCCTGGTAGCGCTTGTCGTAATCCATCCGCTGCGGATTGTGCCTGAGCATCTCGGCGAGCTTCTGCTCGACGATCTCGCGGATGTCCTGAAGCGCCGTCGCCTTGCGCCTGACCTTTGTCGCGAACTCGTCGCGGAGTTGTTCCAAATCGATCTGGCTGAGGTCGAAGGTCAGCCCTTCGGCCTGGTCATTGCCCGGCTTTTCGGCGCGGATCGCCTGATTCACGATGCGATGCAGTTCCTTCAAGAGTTCGGTGACATCCGCCGTGTCGCGCCGCTCCGTGAGCTTCTTGTCGATGGCCTCGATGTTGTCGTGCCGTTCGGCGTAGGCAAACGCCGACGGTTCCATCAGCAGCGCCCGGAAACGGACGAAGACCTGACGGGCCAGGATCTCGAAACGCCGCTTGGACTCATCGTTGGTGTAGACGGCATCCACGGCATCCGCGATGCCTTTGATGCGGGCAAATCCTTGAGTGCCGATGAGGGATTGCATCTCGAAGCCGAGCCCACGGACATGGGCCTCGGTCGCCTCGATGGCTTCCAACAATGCCTGCACCCGCTCCTCGATGGGCGCGACGATCTCCTCCTCACCCTCGCCTTCATCGCCAAGCGCATACTGGGCGAGCGCCGAGCGCAGACTCTTGAGCATGCCGTTGTAGTCGACGATCAGGCCGAAGTCCTTACCAGGGTAGCGCCGGTTGGCGCCCTGCATCAGGGTGTGGGCCTTCATCGGCTTGTCGAGGTAGAGGGTGGACAGGCACTCCACATCGAACCCGGTCAGCCACATGGCGCAGACGATGGCGACACGGAAGGGATGTTCAGGGTTCTTGAAGGCCGTCTCGACATCCACCCGCTTGCCGTCCACCGTCTCGAAACCCTGCTTCATCAATGCTCGGTGCGGGATGATGTCGAAGCCCCATTTCCTGAAGTCGGCGACCTCGTTCTGCCCCTCGCTGATGATGATCTCGATGATCGTCTCGTCGAGCCATCGGGCCTGTTCCATCAGCCGATCGCGTTGCGCGTACAGCCGTTGCCGGAGGTCCGGATCGGTCGCGGCCTTGAGATCCGTTTCCCTGGCATCCGCGTCGCGGCGCACGGCGGCCGCCTTGGCCTGCCAGCGCGGCAGGATCCGCTGCTGGACGCGGGCGCAGGTGATCTTGTCGATGCACACCAACAGCGCCTTGCCGGACGCCCAACGGGTCGCGCAATGCTCGACGAAGTCGTCGGCGATCCTGTCCAGGCGCTCGTCGGCCGTGATGATCTCGTAGTCCTTGCCGAGCAGTTTCTCCAGCAGCGCCTCCTGATCGGGGTCCAACTCGGCCTCCTCGATCTTCTCGGCGATGCGGTCGTTCAGATCGAGCCTAGCGATGCCGAGCTTCTCTCCGCGATTCTCATAGACCAGCTTGACCGTGGCGCCGTCTTCCTCGGAGCGTTTGAAGTCGTAGCGTGAGACGTAGCCGCCAAAGATGCGCTTGGTCAGTTCGTCGTGCTTGAACAGCGGCGTACCGGTGAAGCCGATGAAGGCGGCATTCGGCAGGGCCAGTCGCATGTTGCGCGCCAGCTTGCCGGCCTGGGTCCGGTGCGCCTCGTCCGAGATCACGATGATGTCGTCGCGTTCGCTGTAGGGCTCGTTCGGCTTCACGTCCTGGTTGAATTTGTGGATCAGACTGAAGACGTAACGATGGTTCTCCTTGAGCAACTGTTCCAGTTCCTTCCCCGAGCCCGCCCGCGGCGTCCGTTCGTCCGCCACCCCACAACCAGCGAAGGTCTTGTAGATCTGGCTGTCCAGGTCGTTGCGGTCCGTCATGAGGACGAAGGTGAAATTGCCCGGTACGCTCCGGCGGACCTTCTCGGTGAAGAAGGCCATCGAATACGACTTGCCGCTGCCCTGGGTGTGCCAGAACACGCCAAGCCGGCCAAGGTCCGGATGCGCGCGCTCGATCAGCTCCAGCGGTCCTTTGGGGATGTAGGGGCTGGGTTCTTCGGCCGCCTTGAGAAATTGTCGGGATTCGAGCGGCAGCTCGATGACCCGGCTGCGCAGGCGTTGACCCGGCGGAAACGCGCGTTTCAGCGCCTCTTGTCGAACGACCGAATCAACGGCTCGATTCACGCCAAGAACCTGATGATTGCTGGCGACGATCTTCCTGACGGCACCTGCCTTGCTGGCGTCGAACAGGATGAAGTTCTCCACCAGATCGAGCAAGCGGTCTTTGGCGAGCATACCGTTCAGCAGCACCTCGGCCTCCACGCTGCCCTGGTCGCGCTCGTCTTGGCGCTTCCATTCCGCGAAGTGCTCCCAGCCGCTGGTGATGGAGCCGTAGCGCGCCCGATGTCCGTTGCTGACGATCAGAAAGGCGTTGTGGTGGAAGGCATGGGCGATGACATGCTCATCCAGATAATCGCGCAGATTCCCGTCGAAGCCGGCGCGGATGTTCTTGTAGACCGCCTTCAGTTCGATGAAAACCAACGGCAGGCCATTGACGAAGCAGACCAGATCGGCGCGACGATTGTAGTTGGGGGTGCGTCGCCCGGTGAGCTTCAGTTCGCGCACGCACAGGAAGCGGTTATTCTCCGGCTGACGGAAGTCGATGACCTTGGCATAGCCCTGGCGCATCTGCCCTTTCGCATCCCGATAGCTGACCGGCACCCCGTCGCGGATGAAGCGGTAAAACGCTTGGTTGTGCTGCAACAGCGAGCGGCTGAAATCCTGTCGGGTCAGCTTGGTGATGGCCTCCTCGATTGCCTGCTCCGGCAGTTCCGGGTTGAGCCGGACGAGCGCCGCGCGCAGATCGCGGATCAGGACGACCTCGGTCGTGTCGTTGCGCCCAAGCGTACTATTCGGCCCGAAGGTCTCCTGATTCCAGGCGTAGAGACGGTCCCAACCCAGCACCTCATGCAGATGGTTGGCGAAGGTCTGTTGGACCAGGCGGTCTTCGCTGTTGATGTCGGTCACGGCCATCGGATTTCCTCTATCGGACATTCCATCGAACCATAAAGGACATTCACCACCCTTTGTCCTTTATGAATACCCTTTCCAGTCGAGACCTTAGCGAATCAGCGCCACGCTGAGAAGGACTTCGCTCAAACACTTCCGCTGCCGTTGTCCTTTAGGCTGCCGGCGACGAGTCAGCCAGTCGATACCGGCGCCAGCGCTTTTCTCCCCGATAGGTCACCTGGCCCGTTGCCGCCAATCCATCCAGCGCGCGCTTGACGGTCTTGGCGGAAATCTCCGTACCGATCCGACGGTTGATCTCCGGGGTGGACGAGTCGGGGTAGCGCCCCAAGTCCTCCAGGATCAGCGCCGTCAACCGATGCGGTGTAATCCGCGTCAAGGTGGTTCTATCGTCGAGATTTGCCTGGCGTAACCACTCCGGCGCAACGAAGTAGCGCGTCCCAGAGGTCTTTCCGGTCGTGTGCACCAGGCCCCATTCGAGGAGTCGCCCCAGCCAGAGCGCCAGGGGTTCAAGGGTCTCCGTCTCCAGCATGTTGGCCAGCGCGCGCGCCGGCATGCCTTCGGTTTGCGCCAGGGCGCCGAGGGTGATGCGCTCACGCTGAGTCAACTGAAAACGCGCATCGGCTGCGGCCATTAACCGGATGACCTCCGGCTTGAGGATACGCCGCTGGATGGTCACCTTGACCCAATCCGCGCCTTCCTCGATCAGCGGCGCCGGTCGGCCCTGAGACAACAGCCGGTCGTACATGAGATCGAAACCGCTGCCCTCGCGCTCCATCAGCTTCAAGTCGTGAAAGACCCGCGCCAGCGCGTCGTTGCGGCGGCGGCTGGCGTGCAGGATGTTGCGTGGGGTGACCCCCAGGGGCAGCCGGCCGGGGTTGACCACCTCCAGGCGATCCGGATGCAGATTCAAATAGATGTCGCCCTGCTGCGTGTAGGGCCGGTGCACCAGTGCGTTGACCAATAGCTCGCGCACCACCTTTTCGTCGTAGGCCGGCACGCTGGATCGAAACATCCCCTCCGGGACTTCATAGCTTTCGCGAAAGTCGGGGATCTCTTGCCAGACGGCATCCAGCAGTTCTACCGGCGAAAAGGCACAATCGTCCCACACCCACTTGTTGATCTTCTGCCCCAGCATGTCGTACTTGATCGCCTGCACCAAGGGCGCGGTGCCCAGGGCCCGCCGATCGGTCATGGTGCCGAGCAACAGAACACCAAGCCGCGTCAGCGTTGCCCCTTGGGCAAGCCCGTAATGGGTCAGCAGCTCATCCGGTCCTTTTTCCTTCACCGAGTCCTTGACCCGGTCGGAGTCGCGGATCGCCTGCACGAAACCGGCGAGCTTGGCAGGATCCGTCGCGGCACACACGACACCGGCCTCCATCGACTCCCAGGAGCGGCCTGGCCGCTCGTTGGCCAAGCGCAGCACGTCATCCCCCAGGATCGGTCGGCAGCTATCGCCCACCCGCAGGAAGTAGCGCCCATCCGTGGTCGAGGCGACGCTCGGCGAGCGGTCGATCAGCAACTCGATGAATTCGCCACCGTTCGCGGCCCGCTGCACGCCGGGCAACGCCTGGACGTTCACCGTCAGCTCGCCGATCCGTTTGCGCAGCCGATCGATCAGTTCCGGTGGAATCCCTTGTCCGGCAGGCGGCTCTGTCTCGTTATCCTCGATCCCGATCAAGAGTCGACCGCCTTGGCTATTGGCGAAGCAGACGCAGTCCTTGGCTATCTCGTCCCAATGCGGGTTCTTGCCGGTGACGGTGCGCAGCGACTTGCGGTCGGTGTGCTGGTCTTCCAGCGTCATACCGCGATCTCGCCGCTCATCAGGCGGGGGAGGAGGATGTCGCGGGCGGTGCGGAGTTTTTGGTTGGCGAACGTGAGAGTCCTTAACTGTTCCACGATCGGCTCGATGGTCGCCTGGAAGCTATCCAACAGTCCGGGCGGCGGTAGTGGTGCAGGATATGCCCGCATCTGCTTCCAATCCGCGCGGGGCATCTTGGAGCCCTCTCGCATTGTCTGAGCGGTGGTGGCCACAAACGGATCGCTCGACGCGGTCATCAAGACGAAACCAAGATGGTGCGGGTGGTAAGGGCGAAGCACGATCGCATCAGAGGACGCTACTCCGTCCAGAAATGCGATCCCTACCTTGTGAAAGTACGGACGGATCTTTCCGAACAGGACATCTCCCGCCGCGAATCGGTGCTTGCTGCTCGTCACCTGTTCCGCTGTGCCCCACTCAGTCAGGGCGATTGATCGGCGGGGAATATGTTCTAAGCCAATGTAGGCAGTGTCCGGATCGAGCGCTTCGGGATTGACGGTCTCTCGTATTTCGCAGCACAGATCACCAAAAGTCGTCCGCTCCCATCCTTCCGGTACACCTTCGATGATGCGAGTGTGCTCATGGCCGGGGAAGCGCAGGCGGACGAACCATTCGCGGTAGATCTGCCGCGCAGACTCCTCCAGCAGCGCCATCCGCCGGCGGTTGTTTTCGATCAGGTCGTCGTAGGCTTTCAGAATTTCGGCGACTGTATTCTGCAAAGGCAAGGGTGGAGCAACTACCGGCAGCCTTGCAAGCTCACTTCCACGTATCCCCTTTACAGTTGCGCCAGAGACAATAGTTCTGATTAATCCGCGTCCTTCTGGGGACGCAAAAAAATAATGGAAAAATCTCGGGTTGGCTTTGTCCTGATTCAGCCTCACCCTGATGATTGATGACTCGAAAGTTAGCGGCTCTGTTGGAGCAACGACTAAGGCACATTTTCCGGCGCCAGCCTCGACGACAGAGCGCCTACCAAATAAAAGGTCACCATCTTGAAGTCCTGACCTGCCCAGCTCAGCTGCGGATAACTCGATGCGCTCCATTTCTTGGGATCCAATGAACTCATTTCCAAAGAGTTCGCCCATATTGACCAACTTGATTCCGCGCCCTCGAAACGGAGCTGGCTTGTAAACCCCATTTCGGGAAGGCTCAGCGTAAAGCGTGACGAATGGAATAGGAGCGAACCTCACACGCCTAACTCCTCAAAATTCGCCTGAATCCGTGTCGCCAACTCGACCGCCTCACGATTCAAGTCCGCCAACTCAACATGGATGTCAAGCAGGGTCTGCTCGAAATTGAAATCCTCGTCCTCCTCGGGTGGGGCGACGCCGACATAGCGACCGGGGGTCAGGCTCCAGTCGGCGGTCTCGATTTCTGCACGAGTGACGGACTTGCACAGACCCGGCACGGCGACGAATTCGGCCTTGGGAAAGCGTTCCTGGAGCCAGACGATCTGACGGTGGAAATAGACGGCGAGCTTGATCTGCTCGACGGCGGTCTTGCGCTCGGCATCGAGCGGCTTGAGGCGGCGTGACAGGGCCTTGGCGTCGCGGGCGAATGAATTCGCCCCTACAAGCTCCAATGAATTCGCCCCTACAGGCTCGTCGCGAGCGAGATCCTGAGCCAATTGCGCGGCGCGGGCGGCGAGCTTGTAGAGCAGATCGATCTGTTTGACCAGGCCCTTGATGCGTTCGGCCAATGGGGCGAAGGCGTGCCGGGCGGCGTGCTGATCCGTGTTGCCAGCGGGCGGTGTCTTGGCTGTCATCGCGGCGAAGGTCGCCAGGGCATCCATCAGGGACGTGCGGTCGGTCTCGTAGGCGCTCTCGGCCTCGGTCAACTCGGCCAGTGCATCGGACAGCGGTTGCCGTTGCGCCTCCTCGATGTCCGCGATGGCGCCGATGCCATCGGCGAATGCCTTGAGCCCGTCCTCGATCTCGACGAGCCGTTCCTCGAAGGCGAGCACGGCCTCCTCGATCAGGGCGATCTCGTCGCGGATGCGGTCGACATAGCCCGCGACCAGATCCAGGAAGCGTTGCCGCTGACCTCGGTACAGCCAAACGATGGCGGTGAGATTGGCGAGTTGCTCGGGGCTGAAGTCGTAGATCTTGCGCGTCACCTTCCGGTAGACGTTACGGGCGTCGATCATCAGCACCCGGTCGCGCCGTTCCTCGGGCTTGCTGCGGTCCAGGTGCCACAGCTCGCAGGGAACGGTGCGGGTGTAGAAGAAGTTGGAGCGGATGGCGATCATCACGTCCACGTCGCCGGTCTCGACCAGCTTGCGGCGCACCAACGCCTCCCCATGGCCACCACTAGACGCCTGGGAGGACATGACGAAACCGGCCCGCCCCGTCTCGCTCAGGTAGCTCCAGAAGTAGGAGATCCAGAGATAATTGCCGTTGGAGACGGTCTCCTTCTTCGTCTGCTTGTTCTTCGTGGTGCCTGGCAGTCCAAACGGCAGGCGGCAATCGCCCGCAACGCGGGATGCATCGACCATGTCCACGTTGAAGGGCGGATTGGCCATGGCGAAGTCGCACCGACCGTAGAGGCTATGTACGTCCTCGTAGAAGGTGTTGGCCTCGCGGATGTCGCCCTCCAGGCCATGCACGGCGAGATTCATCTTGGCCAGCCGGATGGTGGTGCCGGTCTTCTCCTGACCGTAGAAGGTCACCCGATGGCTGGTGTCCCCGCCGCGATCCTCGATGAAGTGGCTGGACTGCACGAACATGCCGCCCGAGCCGCAGGCGGGATCGAAGACGATGCCATGATCGGGCTCGATGACGTTGACGAGGGTCTGCACCAGCGCGGGCGGCGTGAAGAACTCGCCGCTGTCCTGCGCGCCCTGGATGGCGAACTTCATCAGGAAGTATTCGTAGATGCGCCCAAACACGTCGCCCGAGGCGGTGCGCAGCGCCTCGCTGTCGAAGATGCGCAGCAGGTTTTCGAGCAAATCGGGGTCGAAGCCTTCGTAGTCCTTGGGGAGCTGACCGGCGAGCGGCGCGAAGTCGGCCTCGATGGCGTTCATGGCCCCAACCAGTGCCGCGCCGAGGTTGGCGTCTTTTGGCCGTTCGAGCAAGGTGTCGAAGCGCGCCTCCAGCGGCAGCAGCATCGCCCGCCGCTTGAGGAAGTCGGCCTTGACCAGTGGGCGCTTGGGCATCCTGCCCGCCGTCTGGTCGGCCTCGATCGCGGCTCGGGCCGCCTTGTAGCGGTTGAAGGCGTGTCGCAGAAAGATGATGCCGAGTACCGGCATCACGTATTCGCTGGAGGTCAGTTTGGAGTTGGCGCGGAGCTGATCGGCGGCCTCCCAGAGGCTGGATTCGACCTGCTCGATGTCTTTAAGGGCATTCCCTGTCATTCTGAATCGTTCACTCTATGGTTCTTTGGTGGCGCCCTTGCCAGCGGGCTGATGCGAGACGGGTACGCCGAGTCGATGCGTCTTCGCTTAGTCCGACACCGACATCTCGATCACCGCACAAGGGGTGAATGAATTCGCCCCTACTACTAATGATGTCGCGCACAGGCGGCAGGTGATCCGCTCCCCGTGGTTCGGACAAGCAATGCAATAAAAAACCCGCACGTAGGCGGGTTTTGATCGTTCACGGAGTGTCGCGGATGTTGAATTGGTGGAGGCGGCGGGAATCGAACCCGCGTCCGCAAGCCCTCTGCCATTGGCTCTACATGCTTAGCCCATTCTATTGTTTTTTAGCTTCCCGATTGCCCGAAGGGCAGGGCGGTCGGTCAGCGATTCCGTTAGGTTTTAGCGGATCAGGTCCGGACGCCCATCTCCGCGATCCTGTGTAATTTTACCCCTGGAACCCGTCGCCCACAGGCGAGAAACGGTCAGAGGCTCGCTGGGTTAAGCAGCGAGAGCGTAGTTGTCGTCGTTGGCAACTATAAGTTTGCGGATGGATTTACGAGGTAACCGCGCCTCGGCATGCACCTCAGGTTTTGCGACCCACGTCGAAGCCATGTCGCCCCCAGGTGATCGATTGGTCACTATAGACGCGCTTTGGTTCCCCGGCAAGCTCAGCCGGTCTTGAACAGGCGTTCCTTGTCGCGCTGCCAGTCGCGATCCTTCTCGGTCGAGCGCTTGTCGTGCTGTTTTTTGCCCTTGGCGAGGCCGATTTCGAGCTTGGCCCGGCCCCGTTTCCAGTACATCGCGGTTGGCACCAGGGTGTATCCGGCGCGTTCGATCAGTCCGATCAGTCGGTTCAGTTCGGGGCGCTTGAGCAGCAGCTTGCGGCTGCGCGTGGGGTCCGGATTGATATGGGTGGAGGCGGCGGCCAGCGCCGAGATGTGGGTGCCGATGAGGAAGGCTTCGCCGTGCAGGATCTTGACGTAGCTTTCCTTGAGCTGGATCCGCCCCGCGCGCAGGCTCTTGACCTCCCAACCCTCAAGGACCATGCCGGTCTCGATGCGCTGCTCGATGAAAAAATCGTGGCCCGCCTTCTTGTTGAGGGCGATGGTCGCGTTGCCGGGGGTCTTGCTCTTTTTATCTTTTGTCATGTCGTCAGTTTAAAGGAAAGAGGCCGGGGGTATAAATGGTTCCCTTGGCTGAATGTTGCCTCGATTCTCGGCCCGCCGCCAAACTTGCGCTTGAATTCTGCAAAAAAATGGCTATGATCGCTGGCTCACTTTATGGAGTTCCGTTATGCGCCAGCCATTGATCGCGGGAAACTGGAAAATGAACGGCACCAGGGCGAGCGCCGAAGCGCTGTTGTCTGGTGTGGTTGCTGGCGCGTCGACGATCTCCAAAACGGAAATCGTGGTTTGCCCGCCGTTTCCGTTTCTGTCTCTCGGTGAACGATTGCTTTCCGGCGCGTCGGTGAAACTCGGCGCGCAGAATGTCTGCACCAAGGATGTCGGCGCCTACACGGGTGAAGTGTCCGCCGCTATGCTGGCCGAATTCGGTTGTTGCTATGTCATCTGCGGTCATTCCGAGCGCCGCGAATATTATGGCGAAACGGACGCGATCATCGCGGAAAAGCTGACCGCCTGCGCGAGTCAGGGTATGATCCCCATTCTCTGCGTCGGCGAAACCCTGCAACAGCGTGAGCAGGGACTGACAGAAGACGTGATTGCCGGTCAGCTCGACGGTGTTATCAGTCAAATTGGGATCGATGCGTTCCATCAGGCCGAGATTGCCTATGAACCGGTCTGGGCGATTGGCACGGGGATGACTGCGACTCCCGAGCAGGCTCAGGATGTGCATGCGTTCATCCGTCAGCGGATCGCGGAACGCAGTCAAACGATTGCCGAGAAGATCCGGATTCTCTATGGCGGCAGCATGAAAGCCGCGAATGCCCGCGATCTGCTGTCGCAAGCCGATATCGATGGAGGCCTGATCGGTGGAGCTTCTCTGGTTGCTGCTGATTTTCTAGCGATCTGTCAGGCTGGCGATCTGGTGGCGGGCTAAGGCTCGTCCGCTGAGTTTCCAAAAAGAGTAGCGCATGCAAACCATTTTGACAGTTGCCCAAGTCTTTTTGTCGCTCGGACTGATCGGTCTGGTGCTGATTCAGCATGGCAAAGGGGCGGATGCTGGCGCTGCCTTCGGGAGTGGCGCCTCTCAGACGGTTTTCGGATCTCAGGGGTCGGGCTCGTTTTTGACGCGAATCACTGCTATCGTAGCAACCCTGTTTTTCCTGACAAGTATGGCGCTGGCGTATTATGCCACTCAGGGGAACGAACCCGCCGGCTTGATGGACGACCTTGGCGATACCGCGATCATCAATGAGTCTCCCAAGGCGATCGAGCCGAACCCGGCTCCGGTCTCTGACATCCCGGCGATTCCTGGTGAGCCGGGATCGATCAAGGCTGATACCGCGACCGATGTGCCCGCATTGCCTGGAGCGGTTGAGACAGTTCCCGAGATTCAGGGTGGGGTGCCATCAGAGAGAGCGAATAACGGGGCTGATTCAGCGCCAGCAGCGGACGTGACTCCAGCTCCGAATGAAGAGACGACTAAATGATTTATCCTGCCGACGTGGTGAAATTGGTAGACACGCTATCTTGAGGGGGTAGTGGCGTAAGCCGTGCCAGTTCGAGTCTGGCCGTCGGCACCAATCGCAAAAAATTACGGCATGCCGCCTACGCGGCATGCCGTTTTTTTTTGGTAATAAAGTGGCCCAAATGCTTGAAAAACTTAATATTTTGGATTGATCTTCGGGTTGACATATAAGCAACGGCTGCACTAGACTCCCTCATCGCCTAGACGCATGAAAAAAATAACAGTGAGGGGACAGTGCTTGAGAACTATCTTCCGATCCTGCTCTTCATCCTCGTCGGGATCTTGGTAGGCGTCGGTCCGCTCGTGCTCGGCTACCTGCTTGGGCCGCGTCGGCCGGACAAAGACAAAGACGCCCCTTACGAATGTGGCTTTGAAGCATTCGAGACCGCCCGTCTCAAGTTCGACGTGCGTTTCTATCTGGTGGCGATCCTGTTTATCGTGTTCGATCTGGAAATCGCCTTTCTCTTTCCCTGGGCTGTCGTGATCGGCGATCTCGGAATTCTTGCCTTCTGGGTGATGGCGGTCTTCCTCGGCATCCTGGTCGTTGGCTTTCTCTACGAGTGGAAAAGGGGGGCGCTGGAATGGGAATAGAAGGCATCCTTGAAGAAGGCGTCGTCACTACGACCGCCGATAAGCTGATCAACTGGGCGCGCACCGGTTCGCTCTGGCCCATGACCTTTGGTCTGGCTTGCTGCGCCATCGAGATGATGCACGCCGGCGCCGCGCGTTATGACCTGGACCGCTTCGGCATCGTTTTTCGCCCGAGTCCGCGT
The DNA here is from genome assembly GCF_000227745.2 of Thiocystis violascens DSM 198. Classification (NCBI taxonomy): domain Bacteria; kingdom Pseudomonadati; phylum Pseudomonadota; class Gammaproteobacteria; order Chromatiales; family Chromatiaceae; genus Thiocystis; species Thiocystis violascens. The sequence goes on from NC_018012.1 coordinate 4,259,002, forward strand.
CAGTCGGACGTGATGATCGTCGCCGGGACGCTGGTCAATAAAATGGCCCCGGCGCTCCGCAAAGTCTACGACCAGATGGCCGAGCCGCGTTGGGTGATCTCGATGGGTTCCTGCGCCAATGGCGGCGGTTATTACCACTATTCCTATGCGGTCGTGCGCGGTTGTGATCGGATCGTACCGGTCGATGTCTATGTGCCGGGCTGTCCGCCGACGGCGGAGGCGCTGCTCTACGGCATTCTGCAGCTACAGAATAAAATCCGCCGCACGAATACCATCGCCCGCTGAGTGTTTTCAGATCACATGGCTATACATTCCCTGACCCGCAATGCCAGGCTCGATGCGCTTGCCGCCGCCATTCTCGAACGCTTCGCGGAATTTGGCTGCGATCTGCTCGACGAGTTTGGCGAGTTGACGCTGATCGTTCCAGCGGATCGTCTGCTTGAGGTCGCCTGGATTCTGCGCGATCACGCGGATTTTCGCTTCGAGCAATTGATCGACCTCTGCGGTGTGGATTACGCGGCCTTCGGTCAGTCCGAGTGGGAGACCGAGGAGGCGTCGAATACCGGCTTCGGGCGAGGCGTGGATCGGGATCTCGATGTCGCGACCGACGATCCGAAGCGCTTTGCCGTGGTCTACCATTTCCTCTCGCTGGCGCACAATCGTCGTCTGCGTCTGCGCGTCTATGCCGGTGGTGACCGGCCCATGGTGGACTCGGTGATTCCGGTGTGGGCCACGGCCAATTGGTTCGAGCGCGAGGCATTCGACCTCTACGGGATTCTTTTCCGTGGCCATCCGGATCTGCGGCGCATCCTGACCGACTATGGCTTTATCGGTCATCCCTTCCGCAAGGATTTTCCGCTGAGCGGCCAGGTCGAGATGCGGTATGACCCCGAGCAGCGTCGCGTCGTCTATCAACCGGTGTCCATTGAACCCCGCGTGCTGGTTCCCAAGGTGATCCGCGCGGATAGCCGCTACGTCAAGGCCGAGGATGGCAAGGAGTCGGCCAATGCCTGAGATCCGCAATTACACCCTGAACTTCGGTCCTCAGCATCCGTCCGCCCATGGCGTGCTGCGTCTGGTGTTGGAGATGGATGGCGAGGTCATCGAGCGCGCCGATCCGCATATCGGGCTGTTGCATCGGGGCACCGAGAAGCTGGCCGAGTCCAAGCCCTACAACCAGAGTATCGGGTACATGGATCGGCTGGACTACGTGTCCATGATGTGCAATGAGCACGGCTATGTGCGCGCTATCGAAAAATTGCTCGGGGTCGAGGCGCCGGTGCGCGCGCAATACATCCGTACCCTGTTCGACGAGATCACGCGCATCCTGAATCACCTCATGTGGCTCGGCGCGCATGGGCTCGATATCGGCGCCATGAGTATCTTCCTTTACTGCTTCCGCGAGCGCGAGGATCTGCTCGACTGCTACGAGGCGGTCTCGGGCGCGCGACTGCACGCGACCTATTATCGTCCGGGCGGTGTCTATCGCGATCTGCCGGATCGAATGCCCCAGTATCAGGGCAGCTCCAAATGGCATAGCGCGAAGACGATTGCCAAGCGCAACGACGCCCGTCAGGGTTCGCTACTCGATTTTATCGACGATTTCGCCGACCGCTTTCCCGCGCATGTCGACGAGTACGAAACCCTGCTGACCGACAACCGCATCTGGAAACAGCGTACCGTCGGTATCGGTGTGGTGTCGCCCGAGCGCGCGCTCCAGTTGGGCTTTACCGGCCCCATGCTGCGCGGCTCCGGAGTCGAATGGGATCTGCGCAAAAAGCAGCCTTATGCCGCCTACGGCGAGGTCGATTTCGATATTCCGGTCGGCGTCAATGGCGATTGCTATGACCGCTATCTGGTGCGCATGGAAGAGATGCGCCAATCCAACCGAATCATTAAACAATGCGTGCAGTGGCTACGCGACAATCCGGGACCAGTCGCGATCGATGACCACAAGGTCATGCCGCCCAGGCGCGCGGCCGTGAAGGACGACATGGAAAGCCTGATCCATCACTTCAAACTCTTTACCGAGGGGTATTGCACGCCGCCCGGCGAGGTCTACGCCGCCGTCGAGGCGCCCAAGGGCGAGTTCGGTTGTTATATCGTGTCCGATGGCGCCAACAAGCCCTATCGGCTGAAGGTGCGCGCGCCCGGCTTCCCGCATCTGGCGGCGCTGGACGAGATGTCCAGGGGGCACATGCTGGCCGATGTCGTGGCGATCATTGGCACACTGGATATCGTGTTCGGGGAGATCGACCGCTGATGAGTTTTCGTAATGTACCCCTCGCCGTCATCCATGATCGCGACAAATCGACCCTCTTCACTGCGGAGATTCGCGCGGCCATCGACGCCCTGATCGCGAAATATCCATCCGAGTGGCAACAATCGGCGGTCATGCCCGCGTTGAGCCTCGTACAGGATGCCAATGGCGGCTGGCTGACGCGCGAGTTGATGGACGAGGTGGCGGTCTATCTCGACATGCCCGAGGTTTCGGTCTATGAGGTCGCGACCTTTTACGGGATGTACGATCTGGAGCCTCAGGGCAAACACAAGGTCTGTGTCTGCAACAGTATTTCCTGTCTGCTGCGCGGCTCCGAGGACTTGATCCATCACGTCGAATCCAAGTATGGCGTGCATCCCGGTGAAACGACGGCGGATGGCCGCTTCACCTTCAAGGAGGTCGAGTGTCTGGGCGCCTGCCGCGATGCGCCGGCGGTGCTGGTGGACAAGACCTACCACGAGAATCTGTCCCCTGAGTCGCTGGACAAGCTGATCGACGGGTTGGAGTGAGATCATGGTCCAGAATCAGAATACGGTCTGCTTTCGTAACCTGCATCTCGCTGCGGATGTGCGTCATACCCTGGACGCCTATCGCGGCCTTGGCGGCTATGCGCAGTGGGAAAAGATCCTGCGCGACCAGATCGATCCAAACCAGTTGATCGACGAAGTCAAAAAATCCAATCTGCGCGGGCGCGGCGGCGCGGGTTTCCCGACCGGGCTCAAGTGGAGTTTCATGCCGCGCACCGCGCCTGGTCAGAAATACATCGTCTGCAATTCCGACGAAGGCGAGCCGGGAACCTGCAAGGATCGCGACATCCTGCGCTACAACCCGCATCAGTTGATCGAGGGCATGGCGATCGCCGGCTACTGCATTGGCGCGACCGTCGGCTATAACTACATTCGCGGCGAATTTTACGAGCCCATCGAACGCTTCGAGGCCGCCATCCAGGAGGCTTACGCGGCGGGTCTGCTCGGCAAGGACATTCAGGGTTCCGGGGTCGATTTCGATCTCTACACGCACATGGGCGCCGGCGCCTATATCTGCGGCGAGGAGACGGCACTGCTCGAATCCATTGAGGGCAAGAAGGGGCAGCCGCGCTTCAAGCCGCCGTTCCCGGCGCAATACGGACTCTATGGCCAGCCCACGACCATCAACAATACCGAAACGCTCGCCTCGGTCCCGGTCATCCTGGAGAAGGGCGGCCAGTGGTTCCTGGAGCAGGGGCGTCCCAACAACGGTGGCCCCAAGCTGTTTTCGGTCAGCGGTCATGTCAACAGCCCTGGCAATTTCGAGGTTCCTTTGGGTACCCCGTTCAGGGATCTGCTGGAACTGGCGGGCGGTGTCCTGGATGGCCGGACGCTGAAGGCGGTGATTCCGGGCGGATCCTCGGTGCCGGTGGTGCCGGGCGAAATGATGATGGGCGTCGACATGGATTACGACTGCATCGCCAAGGCGGGTTCCATGCTGGGCTCGGGCGCGGTCATCGTGATCGCCGAGGGTACCTGCATGGTCAAGCTGCTGCACAACCTGGCGCACTTCTATATGCACGAATCCTGCGGTCAGTGCACGCCCTGCCGTGAGGGAACCGGTTGGCTCGCACGGGTTCTTGGCCGGATTCTGGACGGCAAGGGCCGCCCCGAGGATCTGGATCTGCTCGAAAGCGTCGCGGGTCGGATCGGCGGACGCACCATCTGTGCCCTGGGCGATGCGGCGGCGATGCCGGTGCAAAGCTTTCTCAAGCACTATCGGCACGAGTTTGCCTATCTGATCGAGCATGGCCGCGCGCTGGCGGCTTAGGAAAGACACTCTCATGACGGATAAGATCACCATCGAGATCGACGGTCGCGCCTGCGAAGCGGCGCCGGGCGAGATGATCATCGCGGTCGCCGACCGCGTGGGCGTCTCCATTCCCCGGTTCTGTTATCACAAAAAGCTGTCCATCGCCGCGAATTGCCGGATGTGTCTGGTCGAGGCGGAGCAGGGCGGTCGCCCCTTCCCCAAGCCGGTGCCCGCCTGCGCGACGCCGGTCGGTAATGGCATGAAGGTTTGGACGCGCTCGCCCAAGGCGATCGAGGCCCAACAGGGCACGATGGAATTCCTGCTGATCAATCACCCGCTGGACTGTCCGATCTGCGATCAGGGCGGCGAGTGCGAGTTACAGGATGTCGCCATGGGTTATGGCGACGATGTCTCCCGGTTCACCGAGCGCAAGCGGGTGGTCAAGGACGAGGATCTGGGTCCGTTGATCGCGACCGACATGACGCGCTGCATTCAATGCACCCGCTGCGTGCGTTTTTGCGCCGAGATTGCCGGTGTCCGCGAACTGGGCGCGACCGGCCGGGGCGAGGACATGCGGATCGGCACCTTCGTCGCCCACGCCGTCAGCCACGAACTCTCGGGCAATGTCATCGACCTGTGCCCGGTGGGCGCGTTGACCTCTAAACCCTATCGATTTACCGCCCGCGCCTGGGAGCTAATCGGCGCGAACAGTATCGCGCCGCACGATGGCGTCGGCTCGAATCTGCGTCTGCATGTGCGCGGCCAGCGGGTTATGCGCGTACACCCGAACGAGAACGAGGCGGTCAACGAGACCTGGATCTCGGATCGTGACCGCTACAGTTATGCCGGACTCAACAGCGACGACCGACTCAATAGCCCAATGATCAAACAGGATGGGGTCTGGCGCGAGATCGACTGGTCGGATGCCCTGACCTTGGTCGCCGAACGGCTTAAATCCGCCGAGGCCGCCGACATGGGCTGGCTCATGGCCCCTAATGCGACCCTGGAAGAATTCTATCTAGCCCAGCGGATCGCGCGCGATCTGGGTTGCCCGAATCTCGATCACCGTCTGCGTCAGCAGGATTTCAGCGGCGACGCCGCCGATCCGCTCCTGCCCTGGCTGGGCGTGCCGATCGCGGAACTGGAGGTTCAGCAGGGCATTCTGCTGATCGGCAGCGATCTTCGTCAGGAACAGCCGCTGCTGGCGCACCGCGTCCGCAAGGCGGTTCTGGCGGGCGCTGAAGTGGTTTGCGTCAATCCGCTCCGGTTGGAATTGAACCATCCGGCGCGTCAGATGGTCGGCACGCCGTCGGCGATGATCGCGGATCTGGCTGCGATCGCTAAAACCCTTGGGGTATCCGACTCGGGTGTGCTGAGAGCTGTCATCTCGGCGAGCGAGCCGACCGAAGAGCATACCGCCGCCGCAGCCTGTCTGAGTCAGGTCGGCCAGCAGGGGGTCGGCTTGGTTCTGCTTGGCGCACTCGCCGCGGCGCATCCGGATTACGCGCTGCTCAAGGCGCTGGCCCATGCGATTGCCGATGCCGCTCATTGCCGCTTGGGCTATCTGCCTGCCTCCGCCAACAGCGTCGGCGCCTATCTGGCTGGAGCGCATCCGGATCGCTTGCCCGGTGCTCGACCGACCGATCAACCTGGTTTTTCAGTTGCCGGAATGTTGAACGCTCAGCTCAAGACCTTGGTCCTTTGGGGCGTGGAACCGGATCTCGATCTGGGCAACCCCGCCGCAGCCATGGATGCCTGCGCCAAAGCCGATTTCGTGGTCGCCTGCTCGGCCTTCCGTTCACCGTCCCTGGAGACGGCGGCCGATGTATTGCTGCCCATCGGCGCCTTCGCCGAAACCTCGGGAACTTATGTGAATGCCAGCGGAACCTGGCAGCGCTTCCAGGGTGCCGTACCACCGCCGGGCGAGGCGCGTCCGGGCTGGAAGGTGCTACGGGTGCTTGGCAATCTGCTGGATCTGAAAGGCTTCGATTATCGCGATGGGGCTCAGGTGCACGATGAGCTCGCCGCGATCTGTGGCGAGATCGAGTTTGATAACCGCCCGCGCGATGACTTCGAGGTGACCAAGCATCCGGTCCAATCGGACCTGATGCGGATCGGCGGCGTACCCATCTATGCCGCGGACCCACTGGTCCGGCGCGCGCCAGCCCTTCAGCAGACGCAACTGCCGGGATCGTCCTTCGGTGTTTATCTGCATCCCGAGCAGGCTGCCCGCGAGGGACTCGCCGCCATGGATCTGGTCCTGGTGAAACAGCCCGCGCCAAGCGATGTCGACGTGAGCGAGCGTGAGGTGCTGGCGCGCGTTTTCATCGACGAGCGGGTGCCGCCGGGTTGCGCCTGCATCCCCGCCGGTGTCGAGGGGAGCGCGGGGTTGGGCGATCAGATCGGTCCGGTCAGACTCGTGCGCATGACCGAACCGTCGACCACTGGCGAGTAGTGACGAGGCAACGATGATCGAACTTTGGAACGCACTCCCGCTGGTGATCCAGATCCTGCTCAAGATCACCGTCATCGTCCTGCCCCTGCTGGGTTTGGTGGCCTATTACACCTATGCCGAACGCAAGGTCATCGGCTACATCCAGGTCCGCATCGGTCCGAATCGCGTCGGCTGGCGTGGCTGGCTGCAACCGATCGCGGACGCCGTCAAGCTGATGATGAAAGAGATCATCATCCCGACCAAGGCCGATAAAGTCCTGTTTCTGATGGCGCCCATGATCGCCATCGCCCCGGCGTTGGCCGCCTGGGCGGTGTTCCCCTTCGACGAAGGGCTGGTGCTGGCGGATATCAACGCCGGTCTGCTTTATATCCTGGCGCTCACCTCGCTCGGCGTGTATGGCATCATCATCGCCGGCTGGTCCTCCAATTCCAAATACGCGCTGCTCGGCGCCATGCGTTCCGCCGCCCAGATCGTCGCCTACGAGATCGCCATGGGGTTCGCGCTGGTCGGGGTACTGGTCGCGGCCGGGAGCCTCAATCTGGGCGATATCGTCAACGCCCAGTCGGGCAGTATCCTCACCTGGTTCTGGCTACCGCTGCTGCCGCTGTTCGGGGTCTATCTGATTTCCGGGGTCGCCGAAACTAACCGCGCGCCATTCGACGTGGCGGAAGGTGAGTCGGAGATCGTCGCCGGTTTCCATGTGGAATATTCGGGCATGGCCTTCGCGGTCTTCTTCCTGGCCGAATACGCCAACATGATCCTGGTCTCGGCCCTGGCGGCCCTGCTGTTTACGGGCGGATGGCTGTCGCCGCTTCCGCAGTCCTGGGTGGACGGCGTCTTTCTGCTCGATGACGGCTTCCACTGGCTGCTGCTGAAGACCTTCTTCTTCATGTTCCTCTTTCTGTGGTTCCGGGCGACCTTTCCCCGGTACCGCTATGACCAGATCATGCGCCTGGGCTGGAAGGTCTTTATTCCGATCACGATCGTCTGGATCCTGGTCGTGGCGCTGGCGGTGATTTACCGACTGCCGCCCTGGTGGTCCGCTTGAACCGGAGACAACCGATGCTGAAAGCCGCGCGCGACTATCTCCAGAGCTTGTTCATGATCGAGCTGTTCAAGGGGCTCTCCCTGACCGGCGGCTATCTGTTCAAGCGCAAATTCACCGTCCAGTATCCGGAGGAGAAGGCACCGCTCTCGCCGCGCTTCCGCGGGCTGCACGCACTACGTCGCTATCCGAACGGCGAGGAACGCTGCATTGCTTGCAAGCTGTGCGAGGCGGTCTGTCCGGCGCTGGCCATTACCATCGAGTGCGAGCCGCGCGAGGATGGATCGCGGCGGACCACGCGCTACGAGATCGACCTCTTCAAGTGCATCTACTGCGGATTCTGCGAGGAGTCCTGCCCGGTCGACTCCATCGTCGAAACCGGCATCTATGAATATCACTTCGAGAATCGCGGCGAGCACATCATGACCAAGGACAAACTGCTCGCCATCGGGGATCAATACGAGGCCGAGATTGCCGCGGCCCGCGCGGCCGACGCGCCCTACCGTTGAACCGCGTCTTGGAGTGGCATGTAATGTTGTTACTGAAATCCACCGTTGCGACGACTTCGGACGTTGGCGCTGGACGCGATTCAAAGAATAAGAAGATGAAAGAATCAAATAGCTTAAACCGCGTCGGCGGTGACGTTCATTGGTTCCTGTGAGCCTGTTCTCACTCACAACTCCACCTATCGCTCTGGACGCGGTTTAATTATGGGCTTTGAAAAATTTCTCTTTTATGTCTTCGCGCTCATCACCCTATGGGCCGCGGGGATGGTGATCACCCGGCGCAATCCGGTTCATGCGGTGCTCTTCCTGGTGCTGGCCTTTGTCACGAGCGCGGCGCTCTGGGTGCTGCTGGAGGCCGAATTCCTGGGGATCGTGCTGATCCTGGTCTATGTCGGCGCGGTCATGGTGCTGTTCCTGTTCGTGGTCATGATGCTCGATGTGGACATCGCGACCCTGCGGGCCGGGTTCATCCGCTATCTGCCGCTGGGCGCCCTGGTGACCGTGGTGATGGCCATCGAGATGTTACTGGTCGTGGGGCCGGCGAATTTCGGCCTGGACACCTTCCCAGCGCCCGCGCCACTGGGCGCGGATGTCAGCAATACCCGCGAACTCGGACTGCTGCTCTACACGGTGTATCTCTATCCGGTCGAGATCGCCTCGGTGATTCTGCTGGTCGCCATTGTCGCCGCCATCCGGCTGACGCTCCGTCATCGGCCCGACACCAAGTACATCGACCCGTCCCGTCAGGTCAGCGTCAAAAAGGGACCGGACCGGATTCGGATCGTCAAGATGGCCACGGAAGACCGGGTTCCGATGCCAGCCTTGGCGGGCGGCCACTCTCAGGATAAGGAAGAGACCGAATGATCGCACTCTCCGACTATCTGATCCTTGGCGGCTTTCTCTTCTCCATCGCCGTTGCCGGGATCTTTCTGAATCGTAAGAACGTCATCCTGCTCTTGATGTGCATCGAGCTGATGCTGCTGGCGGTCAACATGAACTTCGTCGCCTTCGCGCATTTTCTCGGCGACATGACCGGACAGGTCTTCGTCTTCTTCATCCTGACCGTCGCCGCGGCCGAGGCCGCCATCGGGTTGGCGATTCTGGTCGTTTTATTCCGCAATCGGCAGACCATCAATGTCGAGGATCTGGATTCGCTGAAGGGGTGATGAAGAGATGGAAAACGTCTACCTGACCATTGTGCTCGCGCCACTCATCGGCGCCATCGTTGCCGGTTTTCTCGGCGGCAAGATCGGGCGGCGCGCCTCGCATTCGGTGACGATCGCCGGCGTGGGCATCTCCACCGGACTCTCGCTCTGGGTGCTGTCGCGGTTCATCTGGCACGATCAACCAGTGTTCAACGACACCGTCTATACCTGGATGGTCTCGGACGGCATCCGCTTCGAGGTCGGCTTCCTGGTCGACAAGCTCACGGTCCTGATGATGGCCACGGTGACCTTCGTCTCGCTGATGGTGCACATCTATACCATCGGCTACATGGCCGATGACGAGCACAACTGGCCGCATGGCGCGCTGACCGGCAAGAACAGCTATCAGCGTTTCTTCAGCTATATCTCGCTCTTCACCTTCTCGATGCTAATGCTGGTGATGTCGAACAACTTCATGCAGTTGTTCTTCGGCTGGGAGGCGGTGGGCCTCGTGTCCTATCTGCTGATCGGCTTCTGGTCCACCCGCGAGAGCGCCATCTTCGCCAATCTCAAGGCCTTCCTGGTCAATCGGGTGGGCGACTTCGGGTTCATTCTCGGCATCGCCGCGGTCGGGATGTATTTCAATTCGATGGATTACGCCGAGGTCTTCGCTCGGGCGCCGGAATTTGCCGACACCCAGGTCGCGCTCTTCGGCGGCGTGTCGCTGATGACCTTGATCTGCGTGCTGCTGTTCATCGGCGCCATGGGCAAGTCGGCCCAGGTTCCGCTGCATGTCTGGCTGCCGGATTCGATGGAAGGCCCAACCCCGATCTCGGCACTGATCCATGCCGCGACCATGGTCACCGCCGGCGTCTTCATGGTGGCGCGCATGTCGCCGCTCTACGAGCTCTCCGAGGCGGCGCTCAGCTTCGTGCTGATCATCGGCGCGACCACGGCCTTCTTCATGGGCCTGATCGGACTGGTCCAGAACGACATCAAGCGGGTGGTCGCCTATTCGACGCTCTCGCAGCTCGGTTACATGGTCACGGCGCTGGGCGCCTCGGCCTACGCGGCGGGCATTTTTCATCTCATGACCCACGCCTTTTTCAAGGCGCTGCTGTTCCTGGCGGCGGGCTCGGTCATCATCGCGCTGCACCACAAACAGGATATCCGTCACATGGGGGGCTTAAGCAAATACATGCCGATCACCTGGGTGACGGCGCTGCTGGGTTCGCTGGCGCTGATCGGCTTTCCCGGCTTCTCGGGCTTCTTTTCCAAGGATGCGATCATCGAGGCCGTGGGCGCCTCGCAACTCTTCGGCGCCGGCTATGCCTCGGTACTGCTCACCGTCGGTGTGCTGATCACCGCGCTCTACAGCTTCCGTATGTACTTCCTGGTCTTTCATGGCAAGGAGCGCATGGACGAACACACCAAGCATCATGTGCATGAAACGCCCTGGGTGGTGACGGTCCCGCTGGTGCTGCTCGCGATCCCGTCGGTCTTTATCGGCTGGTATACCGTCGAGCCGCTGCTGGTCGCCGATTGGTTCACCTCTGGCGATTGGAGTCCCATCGTCGTCGCCCACGAGCACGACACGCTTCATCATCTGCGAGAGCACTGGCACGGTCAGGCGGCCTTCGTCCAGCATGGACTCACCGCGTTGCCCTTCTTCCTGGCCATGACCGGACTGGGGCTGGCGGCCGTCATCTGGTGGGGTATCTTTGCGTTCAAACCGCGCATTGACGAACAGTTGCAGGCATTGGGCGGACCCGTCACCCGGATCCTGCAGGACAAATATGGTTTCGACGACTTCAATCAGCGGGTCTTCGCCGGAGGGAGCCGCAACCTGGGCCGGGCGCTCTGGATGACCGGCGACCGGGCGGTGATCGACGGGGCGATCGTCAACGGTTCGGCCCAGTGGGTCGCCCGCATGGCCCAGTCGGCGCGCCATCTGCAAACCGGTTTCCTCTACCATTACGCCATTGCGATGATCGTCGGGCTGGTTGGCCTGCTGACGCTTTTCGTGACGCTCTGACGCGCAAGGGAGACACCCTGAATGAATGAGTTCCCCCTGCTGACACTGGTCATCTGGCTGCCGATTATCGGCGGCCTGGTGGTCCTGGCGAGCGGCGACAAATCCGCGAATCTCTCCAAATGGATCGCGCTGACCTTCGCCGTGCTGACCTTCCTGGTCAGCCTCGGACTCTGGATCGGTTTCGATTCGACCACCGCCCAGATGCAGTTCGTCGAACGCTCGACCTGGATTCCGACCTTCAACGTCGAGTATTTCCTGGGCGTCGACGGCATCTCCATGCCCCTGATCATCCTGACGACCTTCATCACCATCTTCGTGATCGTCGCGGGCTGGGAGGTCATCACCTACAAGCCGTCGCAGTACATGGCTGCTTTCCTGATCATGAACGGCATCATGGTCGGGGTCTTTGCGGCGCTGGACGCCATCCTTTTCTATGTCTTCTGGGAGGCGATGCTGATCCCGATGTTTATCATCATCGGGGTGTGGGGTGGACCGAATCGGGTCTACGCGACCATCAAATTCTTTCTCTATACCTTCTTCGGCTCGGTCTTCATGCTGGTCGCGCTGATCTACATGTACTTCCAGTCCGGCAGTTTCAGCATCCTGGACTTCCAGGGACTGCAACTCGGCATGACCGCGCAGATTCTGATCTTCATCGCTTTCCTGCTCGCCTTCGCGGTCAAGGTGCCGATGTTTCCGGTCCATACCTGGCTGCCGGACGCCCATGTCGAGGCGCCGACCGGCGGCTCGGTGATCCTGGCGGCGATCATGCTGAAGATCGGCGGCTACGGTTTCCTGCGCTTCTCCATGCCGATCACGCCGGACGCCAGCGCCTCGCTGGCCTGGCTGATCATTGCGCTGTCGCTTATCGCTATCCTTTACATCGGCTTCGTCGCCCTTGTACAGCAGGACATGAAGAAGCTGATCGCCTATTCGTCCATTGCGCACATGGGCTTCGTGACGCTCGGTTTCTTCATCGTCTTCAGCATCATCCAGAACCCGGCGCTGTCGTCCGGTTCGGTCATGGGCATCGAGGGCGGCATGGTGCAGATGATCTCGCACGGCTTCATCTCCGGCGCGCTCTTCCTCTGCGTGGGCGTGCTCTATGACCGGGTCCATTCGCGCGAGATCGCCGACTACGGCGGCGTGGTCAACACCATGCCCTGGTTCGGCGCCTTCATGGTCTTCTTCGCCATGTCGAACGCGGGCCTGCCGGGCACTTCCGGATTTGTAGGCGAGTTCATGGTCATCCTGGCCACCTTCCGCGCTGATTTCTGGTGGGCGGTGCTGGCCGCGACCACGCTGATCCTGGCGGCGGCCTTTACCCTCTGGATGGTCAAGCGGGTCGTCTTCGGCGAGGTCAAGAACGACAAGGTCGCGGTCCTGCGGGATCTGAACGCTCGCGAGACCTTCAACCTGGGCGCGCTGGCCGCCGCCGTGCTGGCGCTGGGTCTCTGGCCCGCGCCGCTGATGAACGTCATGCATGCGACGGTCGAGAATCTGGTCACTCAGGTCAGCGTCTGCAAGCTGCCCGCCGCCGAGAGCGCCGATTGCGTCCTGGCGCGGCCCGAGCCGATCGCCGAGCTGAACGGCAGACCCGTGGCGGCGACGCACTAACCCCGGCACCGACTGATGACACATTAGAATTGGAAGAACCACATGCCATTTGACGCCGCCAATCTGCTGCCCATCTTGCCGGAGATCGCCCTCCTGATCACCGCCTGCGTGGTGCTCGTGGTCGATCTCTATCTGAAGGAAAAGGACAAGGGTTTCAATCACACCCTGAGCTTGCTCGGCCTGGTGGTCGCGATCGCGCTCACCGGCGCCGTCGGCGGCGGCGAACGCGAGATTTTCTTCGACGGGAATCTGGTCCGGGACGCCATGAGCGATCTGCTCAAGGGCGCGATCCTGCTGGTCAGTCTCTTTGCCTTTATCTATGCGCGCCCCTGGCTCAAGGATCGCGGCATGCTGGTCGGGGAATTCTATGTCCTCGGTCTGCTGGCGGTCCTCGGGATGCTGATCATGGTGTCGGCCAACAGCTTCCTGACCATCTATCTCGGGCTCGAACTTCAGGCGCTCTGTCTCTACGCGCTGGTCGCCTTTGACCGCGACTCGAAGGCGGGCGCCGAGGCCGCCATGAAGTATTTCGTGCTGGGCGCGCTGGGCTCCGGCATGCTGCTCTATGGCATCTCGATGATCTATGGCGCGACCGGGTCCATCGAATTCGGCCCGGTGGCACAGGCCGTCGCCGAGCAGGGCATGTCGAACAAGGTGCTCGTGTTTGGGATCGCCTTTCTGGTCATCGGCATCGGTTTCAAATTCGGCGCCGTGCCGTTCCACATGTGGGTGCCGGATATCTATGAAGGCGCGCCAACGCCCGCCGTACTGATTCTGGGCAGCGCCCCCAAGATCGCCGCCTTTGCGCTGGCAATCCGCATGCTGGCGGATGGCCTGCAGGGCCTGTTGGCCGATTGGCAGGGGATGCTGATCATCCTGGCCGTCCTCTCGATGGGCCTGGGCAATCTAGTCGCCATCGCGCAATCGAACATCAAGCGCATGCTGGCCTATTCGACCATTTCGCATGTCGGCTTCATCTTTCTCGGTCTGCTCGCCGGCTCGGCTCAGGGCTATGCGTCCGCCATGTTCTACGCCATCGTCTATGCGGTCATGGCCGCCGGCGCCTTCGGGATTTTGCTCATCCTGAGCCGCGAGGGTTTCGATGCCGAGAATCTGGACGATCTCAAGGGTCTCAACGATCGCGATCCTTGGTATGCGGCCATGATGGCGATCATCATGTTTTCCATGGCTGGCGTCCCGCCGACAGTCGGGTTTATGGCCAAACTTCTGGTGCTGGAGTCCGTGATCCGCCTCGATCTGGTCTGGCTGGCCCTGGTGGCCGTGGCCTTTTCCATCATCGGTGCCTTCTACTATCTGCGCGTGGTCAAGTTCATCTATTTCGACCGTCCGGCGCCGAACGCCCCCGTACTGGTCACGACTGGTGGCGTGCGGGCGGCCATGACGCTCAACGGCCTGTCCTTGCTCGGGCTCGGTCTGTTCCCCGCAGCGCTGCTGTCGCTCTGCCAGGCCGCCTTTGTCTGACGACCGAGGGCGTTCGGCGGTTGTCTCGACAGGGTCGCGCAAGCTACCATGCCAGCCTGCATCCAATGATCTGGTCGAGTGGAGTTGAAGCATGTTTCGCGGCAGCATCGTTGCGCTTATAACGCCCATGCATTCGGATGGAGGGATCGATGATGCCAGTCTGAAACGTCTGGTCGATTTCCATGTCGCTGGCGGAACCACGGCCATCGTCGCGGTCGGCACGACCGGCGAGTCGGCGACCCTGGACGAAGACGAACATTGCGAGGTCATCGGCCGCACGGTGGACTTCGCGGCCGGCCGGATCCCAGTGATCGCGGGCACCGGCGCGAATTCGACCCGCGAGGCCATCACCCTGACCCGCTGCGCCCGGGATGTCGGCGCCGCCGCCGCGCTGCTCGTCACCCCGTATTACAACAAACCGACCCAGGAAGGTCTCTACCTGCATTACAAGGCCGTGGCCGAGGCAGTGGATCTTCCGCAAATTCTCTACAACGTGCCGGGGCGCACCGCCTGTGACATGCTCCCCGAGACGGTCGCCCGGCTGGCGCCGATCGAGAACATCATCGGTGTGAAGGAAGCCACCGGGGATCTCGCGCGGGTTCCTAGGCTGCGTCAGGATTGCGGGGACGATTTTTTGCTTTACAGCGGCGATGACGCGAGCGGCTGCGAATTCATGCTGCTCGGCGGAGATGGCGTCATCTCGGTCACCTCCAACCTGGCGCCACGCCAGATGCAATCCATGTGCGAGGCCGCCTTGAGCGGCGATCGCGAAGGGGCGCATGCGCTCAACCAGCCGCTCGATGCGCTGCATCATGAGTTGTTCGTGCAGTCCAATCCAATCCCCGTCAAATGGGCGGCCGCCGAAATGGGGCTTTGCGCGCGGGGGATTCGTCTGCCACTCACCTGGCTTTCCGAGGAATATCATGCGCGTGTCCGCTATGCCATGGAGCTGGCCGGCCTCGTTTGAGGCAACCACCGTCCAGCGTCTTCACACCGCGTCGTCACAGGATGACCACACTGACCGAGAGTTCCAGACATTGAGATCAGGTTTTAAGCTTGTCGGTGCGATTGCTCTGTCGATCGTACTTTCCCAACTGATTGGCTGTAGCTCGCTTGGTCTCGACGAGGCGATCCCGGATCAGCGGCTTGTCTACAAGAAGCAACGCGAGGCGGGCCAAAATCTTGAAATTCCGCCGGATCTCACGAGCAGTCACTTCGACGACGCACTGGATATCCCTTCCGGTGGCGGGGCAGCGACGTTCTCGGAGTACACCGGAAGTCGCGCGCAACGTCAGCAGGTCGCCTCGAATGGCGAAGTCCTGCCCGCGGTATCGAACATCGAACTCAAGCGAACCGGCAACGAACGCTGGCTGGCGGTTCAGGCGCCCCCTCAACAGGTTTGGCCAAAAGTCATCGCTTTCTGGCGCGAGCAGGGCATCCTGCTCGCGGAACAGAATCCCGCCGTGGGTGTGATGCGAACCGACTGGCTCGATAATCGCGCGGAAATCCGGCAGGACTTTTTGACGCGAATGGCTGGCAAGTTGATCGAAGGCGTCTACGCGACCTCCACCCGCGATCAATACAGTCTGCGCATCGAAGAGGGGGCGAGCGCGGGAACCACGGATATTCATCTGACCCACCGGGGGATGGAAGAGAAACTGGTCACCAATGCCATCGGCGACGGAAGCCGGACCGTTTGGGAGCCGAGCGGGACCGATTCGGCCAAGGAAGCCGAGATGCTCAGGCGTCTGATGGTCTTCATGGGTGCCGCGAAGGAAAGCGCCGCCGTGACCGCGGATCCAGCCGGCGCTCCAGCCCAGGGGCCAAGGTCGCGGTTGGTGACCGAAGGCGGCGCTCAAGTCCTGCTGATTCCGGAAGAATTCCGTCGGGCATGGCGTCTGACCGGATCCGCCTTGGATCGGGCGGGTTTCGCGGTCGAGGATCGCGATCAGAGCGGCGGTCTTTTCTATGTGCGTTACGCGGGCAAGGATGGCGCGGAGCGGTCGGAAGGCAAAAAACCTGGCCTAGGTTCGCGGCTTGCGTTCTGGCGCAAGAACGAGATCGATCCCGTCAAGCAGTATCGGATTCAGGTGGTGGGCAACGACACCGAATCGCGAGTTTCTGTGCTCGACTCGACTGGGAAGCCAGATCAATCCGAGAGCGGTCGACGGATTCTCACGCTGATGCAGGAGCAGATGCGTTAAGGCGCGTCTCGTGGACGGTCGCTGTTGGCCGGACGCGACGAGATCCGCGACCCCAAGGTATCGACCAGGATGTGACGCTTGCGTCCATTGATTCTCCTGCTGGCATTGTTGCGACGCGCGCCCTGGATGGCGGTCGTCTTAAACCCCGCCTGCTTGCTGCTGGCACTGTTCTTGGGCGTGCCGATCACGCAAGCAGCGGGGCCGTCGGTCGCGCTCACCGCGGAAGAAACGACCTATCTGCGGAGACTCGGCCCCATCACACTGGCGCCGGATCCGGACTGGGCGCCATTCGAACATCTGGACGAAAGCGGCGGAATCACCGGCATCGCCATCGATCTGGTCGAGCTCGCAGCCCAACGACTGGGGATCGAAATCACGCCGGTCATCGCGCGGGACTGGGATGCGGCGGTCGAACTGTCCAAGGCTGGAGATGTCCTGATCCTCCCCTTTCTGAATCGAACCTCCGCGCGCGAGGAATGGCTGACCTTCACCGAGCCGCTGCTCATCGATCCCAGCGTCTTCATCACCCGCGAAGAGCATCCCTTCATCGCCGACGCCACTCAGTTGAGCGATGCCACCATCGTTCTGCCCAGCGGAACCTCGATGGAGGAACGCATCCGGCGCGACTTCCCCAATCTGACCATCCTCCAGGTGCCGACCGAAAACGACGCCTTCCAGGCCGTCTCGAACCGCGCGGCGGATCTCACGCTACGCTCGCTGACCGTTGCCGCCTACACCATTCGCAAGGAAGGGTTGTTCAACCTGAAAATCGCCGGACAAGCGCCCGAGCAGTACGTCAACCGTCTGCGTATGGGCGTGCTGCAAAGCGAACCCCTGCTGCGCGACATCCTCGACAAGGGGATTGCCACCATCAGTCCGCGCGAGCGCGAGGAGATTGTCAACCGGCACGTCAATATCACCATCGTCAAACCGATGGATTACGGTTTCATTCTGCGGATCGCCGGGACGCTGGCCGCGCTGATCGGTGTCTCCTTCTACTGGAATCTGCGGCTCAAAAAAATCAATGACGCCTTGAGCGAGAGCGAGCGCAGTAAATCCGTGCTGATCGCCAACCTGCCGGGCGTCGCCTATCGCTGTCGCCATGACCATGACTGGACGATGGAATTCATCTCCGCGGGCTGTCTGCAGCTGACCGGCTACCGCAGTGAGGATCTGCTGCACAATCGCGTCATTGCCTACAATGACCTGGTCGCCCCGCAGGACCGCGAGCAGGTCAGGGCGATCTGGCAGGAGGCTAGGGATGCCGACCGACCCGCCGCGCTGGAGTACCGGATCATCACCGCTGACCGGCAGGAAAAGTGGGTCTTCGAACAGGGCGTCTTTGTCCATGATCATGGCAAGCGCCAGGTCTGGATGATCGAAGGGCTCATCATCGACATCACCGCCCGCAAACGCGCCGAGGCCGAGCTGTACCGGGTGTCCATCCATGACGAGCTGACCGGTCTCTACAACCGACGCTACATGCTTGAGCGGCTCGGTGCGCTCATGACCGAATTCACCCGCGAAGCGCATTGCTTCGCCATTGCCTTCATCGATCTGGATTATTTCAAAAAGATCAACGATACCCATGGCCATCCGGCCGGGGATCTGGTGCTCAGGGAATTCGCGGCCCTGCTTGGCAAGAGCGTCCGCCCTTATGATCTGGTGGGACGCTATGGCGGCGAGGAATTCATTGTCGTGGTCACCGATAGCCACCAGCGCAAGATCGAAACCATGCTCGCCAGACTGCGGGAGAGCCTGAAGCATCAGGTTTTCGACTTTCATGGAACGCCATTGAGCGTCACCTTCAGCGCGGGTGTCGCCAATAGCGGCGATCTCGCGCCGGACGAGGGCATCGACACACTCATCATGCAAGCCGATGAGCGGCTCTATGCCGCCAAGGCGCAGGGCCGGGATCGGGTTGTCTATCGACGGGCGCTCAGCGAGGATACGTCACCGGGGCTGGTCTAATGTCCGAATATGGCCGCCTCTGTTTTTCTTCGTGTCCTTTGCGCCTTTGCGGTTCAATTTGCCAAATTCAGGTTCACTCTTCCACCAGCCATCCTTGCAGGGCGTCGATGAGTGATTTGGCCTGCGCGCGGCTGGAAATATTAAACTTCGATTGTTGTCGATACTCGCCATTGCGTTTTTGATAACGTCGAATGGTGTATTTCTCGGGGCCGTAATCCTCCTTGGCCCGATCCCAATCCTGATAGCGGAAGACGATGGTGGTCCAGCTACCCTTGGAGAGAATCACTTTCCCCAGTTCTTTGGTGGTCTCGATGCCGTCTTCCGAATAGCTGACGGTCAGGTCTTCGAGCTTCTCGCTCATTCTTGCTTCCCCTGGGTCTTGAGTGACTGGTTTGGGCCGGGAGCGATTCCGGCGCGGGTGGTGGCGCGTGCGCCGTTACGGATCAACAGGTCGACGATGTTGGTCGAGTTCGGTCCCTTGTCCTGCGATTGGGCGATCTCCAAGGTCAAACGGCCTTTGGCATCCGCTTGGTTCACCTCGGCGCCATATCCGATCAGTCGCGAAACAGTCCCAAGGTGACCCTCCGAGATGGCGATATGCAGCGGCGTCTCGCCCCGTGCGTCGGGTAAATCGATGTCCGCGCCGCGTCGCAACAGGAATTCAAAGACATCCCGATCCGCGATCCCTTCGCGTGCCAGTTGCAGGAGCATGTCTTGCGGATTCAAGGGCGCACCGTGCTCAATCAGCATCTGCGCGACTTGGGTCTTGCCGTTCGCCAGCGCGACCTCAAGCGGCGTTTTGCCATGGCGGTTCAACACGCCGGGATCCGCGCCATGGGTGACGAGTTCGCGGGCGATCGTCACGCGGCCATTTCGCGCCGCGACATGGAGCGGAAAATCGCCATTGATGTCCGCGAGATTGACATTCGATTTCCAATACAGATGCCGCTTGAGCTGATCCAGATCGCTGCTGCTCACGGCGCGATCCATGCTCATGGTGGGGCGGCTCGGTTCCTGGCAACCGGCAAGCGCCAAGGCCATCAACAGGAGCGCGGCAGGCATTAGGCGATACATGTTCGGATGATTGCGTTCGCGGCTGACCTTGGCAACAAGTCTGATGTTAAGGCCGTGCGTCGGTCAGTTGCAACTGATCGGGATGCGCATCGCCAAGTCGCCTGCTTCTGTCGATTTGCCGTGTTATCGTACATGCCATGATCTGGAAACTACTCTTGACCGCCGCCGTGATCCTCGGTGCCTATGGCGTCATCCGCGCGCGTATCCGGTCCGACCGGGTTGCCCGGGGTCTGGAGCCGCCAAGGCCGCCGCTGCTGCCGCCGGGTGTGATGCGACTCGCCGTGTCGGCGGTTCTGACCTTGATGGTCCTCGGCAGCGCTTTGCATCTGTATACGGGATGGCGACATGCGCGCGAGGTCGTTCTGGTCCAGGTCGTCAACGCCAATACCGGTCAGATCACCGCTTTCGAGGTGCGAAGGGGGAGTGTGGAGGGGCGGCGCTTCCAAACCATCGATGGGCGGGAGATTCGTCTCGCGGACGTGGAACGGATGATCGTTCTGCCGAAACCGCGTCCAGAGTGATCGTCATCGAGTCGCCACGGCCTTGCGGCGACTCGATGACGATCGGCATTAGGAGCCGTTCATCAACAACCTCCCTCTGATCGGCGTCGCCCGCAAGCGGGCTCCTACGGGGCGTGTAGGAGCCCGCTTGCGGGCGACTTGGCCGTCGGTTTCAGCGATTCGGGACATCATTGCTGGACGGTGTCTGACCGAGCCGCCGCGCTGTCGGGCCGTTCCTCAAGTTTTTCGATGATGTCGAGATCCTGCAGTTCGGCCACGCGCTCCGGCGTATACCCGAGTTGCCTGAAGTCCATGATGCTATCCGGTGAGTGACACTCGATGCAATCGCGGCCCTTGCCCTGGATGCCGTGGTTGACCATCAGCGTACCCATCTGGCGCATCCAGTGGGGCTCGACATTCTCCAGCCGCCCATCGACCAGCGGATAGACCGTTTTCCAGCCCTCGGTAATGCCGAAATAGGACATGAACTCGTCCATCATGTAGAGCTTGAATGGCTCCTGATACATGCGTTGCACGATGGGATCCGAAATGGCCTTCTTGACCGATTCCGGCGTATTGCCGGTTTCGTAATAGCTCGCGTAGTCGAACGGCAGGATCATGGCCCCGAACGGCCCCTGGTTCGTCATGTCCTCGAACATCATGGCGTTGAAGAGTTTGAACGGATAGATCCGGCTTTCGCCCTGGTTCATCGCGGCGCGCAGGTTCTTCTGGATCATGGCCTCGCGCTTGGCGAGCATTTCCGGGGACAACTGCGAGAGCGGATCGGTCGCCATCCGGACATAGGAGTCGACGTCGATGTCCGGATACTGCTGTTTGAGTTCGATGGCCTTCGCTCTCACTGCCTCGATGATCTCGGGGTCGTCGAGTCGCGCCACCTGCTGCATCAGCGGATTGTAAACCTCCGAGCCGTTCGGATTGTTGCCGAGCGCGTTGGCCAGAAACGTTCCGTTGCCGTTGAACCAAAGGAAGGTGAAACCCTTGCCGGGCTTGCCCGACCGATAGATGTCGGTCGGTTCGAACAGCCCTTCCTCGGGATCCCAGGTCGGGTGTACCCAGTCGCGCAGCACCACGTTCTCGGCTTCCAGTTCCTTGATGTGGCAGGTTTCGCAGGCCAGCCGCGCGATATGGCCGTTGAGCAGCGCCTTGTGCTCGGACTGGTTGTGCGGCGCCTGAGTGTGGCAGCTTTCGCAGGTGACATCCTTGGTCGGGAGGTCGTTGGCGACCAGATCCACGCCCTTGCGTCCGCGGGGGATCTTGTGCCCCTCGGGAACGTGGCAGTCGGTACACTGGATGCCCGCCGCCGCGTGGGTGTCGTCGTGCGGGCTGAAGGGATTGCCGCGTTTCGCGCCCCGGTGGAGGATGCGCTGATTGACATGTCCCAACGCCTGCGCGGCTTTATTGTGCCGATAGGCATCCCCGCCCATGTTGTGCTGATGACAGCGCAGACAGGTCTCGGAGTTGATTGGCCCGACCGTCAGCGCAGCGCGCAGACTGCGATCCTGATTCCAGCGCAGCCCCTTGTCGTCCTGGATCACATGACGCTGATTCATGTCGTAAGCGGTGGAATGGCAGATTAGGCAGTCGATGCCGTCCTTGGCCTCGGCGGGGACATCGCCGATCGGCATCATCTTTTCGGTGGCGGGCTGATAGTTGCCGCCGATATGACATTGACCGCAGCCCTCGCTGCGCATCGTCACTTCGCCTTGGCCATGCTCCGGGCGGCTCTCGACCAGCGCGGCCCAGCCCGTCCAGGTAAAACTCCCCGGAATCCCGCAGGCACGGTTGATCTTACCGACCGGGATTTTGTGCGCGCCGCTGTTGACCTGACGCCCGTCATAGCCATAGGTGGAAAAACCGCCCGATTCGCTTTGAAACTTGAAATGAACCGAATTAACGATGTCGCCGAGCGTGTCGACCGTTTTGACGGTTCCGTCGCCATGCGTGACCTGGATCGTGGCATGACAATGCAGACAGGTTTGCGGGCCTTCGTAACGATGGATGCCAGCTTCGCGAAAATACTTGATATGCGATGGCTCGGTGTCGCGGATGAAGGACTCCGTGTTCATCAGCATCTCGATCTTGATCTGGCGTGCGAACGGCTCCTGATCGGTGTCGACGATGGCCGCGGCCTTGCGATGGCGCGCGTCTGTGCTGAGTTCCTGGGCCAGCGCCTCGAATTCTGTCTTGGTCAATGCCGTGCTGCTGGCATAGGTCAGCGGGGCGTTGGTTTTGCCGACATAGGACTCGAAGGCGAGCGGATAGAGCACCTTGTAGGCGACTGTCAGTCCGATCAGGACGAGCGCGGTGACGATGAGCCGACGTTTGGCGGTCGGGGAGAGCGGTTTCAGAGCGATGGGGTTCATAGTCATTTGTAACCCTTGGGGTTATCAAAAAAACAGGGCACCGGTGGCGATGGCGCCACTGAGGTGATTTCCGGAAAAGGAAGTACCACTGTCGGGGCGAATTCATTCGCCGTGTTGGGGGCGCGGATACAGGGGATATAGGGGCGATTAAAATCGCCCCTACAAGACTTGCAGCCATTCTGAGTGGGGAGACTCATTTCCGGAATCGCCTTATCCCTGTGACTCCGGGTGCGTCTCCCGGTGCCAGCCCGTGATCATCGCGCGCAGATTCGACGTCAGGGTATCGCCCGTGGTGATGATATAGAGGTGTACCAGGACGAAGAGCGCCAGAAAATAGGCGACCGTCAGGTGCGTCATGGCGACGACCCAGACACTCCCGAGACCGAACAGCGTCTCCGGGAGATAGATCGAGAACAGGAAGGCCCAGCCGCTCAGGATCAGCACCGGCATCAAGAGATACATGACGCCCAGATAGCTGAGCTGTTGCAGCGTGTTGAGCTTCATCTCGGCGCTCGGATGGAAGGGATGCGGCTCGCTGCGAAAGATGCCGTAGCCGTAATAGCGCATCTGCGAGAACAGCCGCTGGAAAAAGCCGCGCAAGTGCACTCGATAGTGGCGTCCGTTGTCGGTCACCAGATTGCCGATGACAAAGCCGATCCAGCCGATGGTCACAAAAATGCCAGCGACATTATGGATCGGCCGCGCGGTCTCGAAATTCAGCAGCCATCCGGTTCCGGCAAAATGCATGCTGGCCCCGGAGACGATCAGCACCAGGAACAGCAGTGCATTGAGCCAATGCCAGGCGCGCACCCAACCTGAATAGAGATACAGCGCGTTCATTTCGGATCCCCTTTGGTCCGTTGGTAGGCTTTGTAACGCCCGAAGCCATGCGCGGCAAGCACCAGCAGCGTCAGGCCGGTGACGATCAGACCGAGGAGGTCGAGCGTGGCGTTCCGGCTCATGCCGACCACATAGGCCTCGTTGAAGACCGCCTTGTTGAGCCAGCCCTTGGTGGCCAGATCTTCTTCCGACCGATATTGATAGAGTCGGTTCAGCAGACTGGATTCCCGGGAGTGACAGTTGACGCAGTCCCGGTTGCTGTCTGCCGCCTTCAGAACCTGATGCGAGACGGTTTTCCCATTCTCCGAGACTGGGGTGTGACAGTCGAGACAGCGCACGGCATTCCAATGTTTTTCCCGGTTGGGTAGCCAGGCATGCGGGTCGCTCAGTGGATCGCGCACCTTCTCATGGCAGGACAGACAGACCTGATTGTCGTCGCGGACGATGGCGGCAATCTCCTCGCCGACCTGCGAGGCGCGGAAGCCATGCGGGTCGTGACAGGAATGGCAACTGAACCCCTCGGCTTCGGCTGCATCCGAGGTGGCGTGGACGCTCTCGGCATATTCGGCATCGATCGATTTGTACCGCGCGATGTTGTCCTGCGTATCGTCCTTCTCATGACAACCGATGCAGGACAGTGTCTCGTTCGCTGCGTCCGACGGGTGCGGATAGCGGTCGAAGTCTCCCTCATGGCAGTCGATGCAGTCGAGTTCTCCGTGAACCGAATGCGACAACGCATGCGGCTCGATCGCCAGATCGACAATCTCGCCCGTGCCGGGATCGCGATAGGCCAGTGTCGCCATGGCGTGACAACGCAGACAGGATTTGTTGTCTGTCGCTGGCGCCGCAGGCGTGGCGGGAGGCGCAATGGTCATGAGCGTCAGTAACAGCGTTCCGCTCAAGGCCATGATGGTCGGAAACGACCCCGCCCTGGGTTGGCGGTGGGGATCGCGCGGGTTGGTTGGATTCGCGAACAGGTTCGTCATCGCAGGTTAGTCACCGCAAGTTGTACATCGGGTTCACGACCGCGGAAGGCCCGGTCGGTTGGCGTTCCGGTCAGTCTGGCAGCCGGACCAACCACATCGCAAGGCCCCGTCAATCAAACATGTCAGGCTCACTGCTCTCGGTTCGCCTCTCAATTCAGCACGGAGACCCAAGGGACGCAGTGACAATCATCATTGATGGGCCATCAAGAAATCAATGTCAATCGATGTCAATCAGGGTCGATCAATAAACCTGGTTGAATAGATCAGCGTTTTATTCGGTCTTTATCCGCAGTATTTCATTCGGTTTTCGTCCGTCCCCGCCCGTCAAGCCACTCCATTGACCAAGCTCACACATTGAATCGTCTCCGATTAGACAATTTAAGAAATTGGGCTTATAACTATTCTAGTACATAAGAATATTATTACTAACTTTGAGAATAGGCACGGTGTCGATCCGCAGTGGATTGACCCTCGGAATCCAGACGGCGCTCCTGGCGGCAAGGCGGTATCCATGAAAGACGTTGATGTTTTTTCAAATGAAACGGCGATTGGACCTTATCTGGCGGATCAGTTGGATATCCGGGGGATCAGCCGGCGCGGTTTCCTCAAATTCACCCTGGGCATCACCGCGGCCATGGGTCTGCCGTTCGGCATGTCCGGTCAGGTGCTGGCGGCCCTGGAGCAGAGCCAGGCGCGTCCCACAGTGATTTGGCTACATTTTCAGGAGTGCACGGGCTGTACCGAATCCCTGCTGCGCGCCACGCATCCCGCCGTCGAGACACTAATCCTCGATCTGATTTCGCTGGATTATTCGGAGACCCTGATGGCCGCCGCCGGTCATCAGGCCGAGCAGGCGCTGCACGAGTCGCTGGAAAAGAACAAGGGCCAGTTCATCCTGGTCGTCGAGGGTTCGGTGCCCATGCGTGACGGCGGCATCTACTGCAAGATCGGGCGCAAGACGCCGCAGCAGTTGTTGCACGAGATCGCGCCGCACGCCGCAGCGGCGGTCGCGATCGGTTCCTGCGCATCCTGGGGCGGGGTACAGAGCGCGGCGCCGAATCCGACCGAAGCGGTCGGTCTCCAGGAGGCATTGACGCGCGAAGGCATCGTCAAGGCCGACGGCACCGTGCTGCCCGTCATCAATCTGCCCGGCTGTCCCGCCTCGCCCTACAACCTGCTGTCGACCGTGCTCTATTACCTGACCCTCAAGAAACTGCCCGAGGTCGACGCCAAGGGCCGCCCGACCTTTGCCTATGGGCGCCTGATCCACGACAACTGCGAGCGCCGACCGCATTTCGATGCAGCCCGCTTTGCCGAGCAGTTCGGCGACGAGGGCCATCGTCAGGGCTGGTGTCTCTACAAGCTCGGGTGCAAGGGGCCAGAGACCTATGCCAATTGTCCCGCCATCGAGTTCGGCGATGTCGGCGCCAATACCTGGCCGGTCGGGATCGGTCACCCCTGCTTCGGCTGCGCCGAGCAGGGCGTCGGCTTCCACAAGGCATTGCACGAACAGTCGGATGTCGAATCGGTGACACCGCCGTCGCTGTTCCCGGAGATCTTCACCGAGCACGCGGGCGGCGTCACTGTCGGCGCGGCGGCGGTGGCTGGCGCCATCGGCGGCGGGGCCGTGGTGTACGCCGTGGGCGCGCATAAACAGCTCAAACAGCTTGAGGCCGAGACCGCAGCCTCGGCCGCGTCGAAGACGGAAGAGGAGGTAAACCAATGAACATTGATCGTCGTGATTTTTTCAAGGTCGTGTTCGCTGGTGCCGCGACGGCATTGACCGCTCCCACGGCCCAGGCGCGACCGCCCAAGGAACTGTCGCCCGATGCCGTCGGGATTCTCTATGACGCCACTCTGTGCATCGGTTGCAAGGCGTGCGAAGTCGAGTGCAAGGCGGCCAATGCGATGCCGATGTCCCATGATACCCCGCTCGAACAGGCGCATGGCGTCAGCGGTCTCTGGGACGCCGACAACGACCTCAACAGCCGGACCCTGAACAAGATCAAGGTCTACACCAACGGCACGGCCGAGGTGAAGGATCGCGAGGTGGATGGCTTCAGCTTCGTCAAGCGCAACTGCATGCATTGCGTCGATCCCAACTGCATCTCGGCCTGCCCGGTGAGCGCACTGACCAAGGATCCGGTGACCGGCGCCGTGACCTACAACCCCGACGCCTGCATCGGCTGTCGTTACTGTCAGCTCGCCTGTCCATTCAACATTCCGAAGTTCGAATACGACAAGGCATTTCCGAAGATCGTCAAATGCGAGATGTGTTCCGAGCGTCTAGCCGAAGGGGATATTCCAGCCTGTTGCGATGCCTGCCCGACCGGTGCCAGTCTCTTCGGGCGCGTGTCGGATCTGCTGAAGGAAGGCCATCGCCGACTGACGTTCCAGCCGGGCGACTGGCAGGACTACCCGGTGCATCGTCTTGGCGGCTGCGAGATCCGCACGACCGAGGTGACCGGATATTATCCGAAGGTCTATGGCGAGACCGAAACCGGCGGTACGCAATACCTGCTGATGGCGGGCGTTCCCTTCGAGAAGCTTGGCCTGCCGGCGCTGGGCGACGACTCGCGCGCGCGTCTTTCCGAGACCATCCAGCACACGGTCTACCACGGCATGATGGCGCCAACGCTGCTCTTGGGTGGACTGGTTTATGCCGCCTATCGGCATACCCACGAGGAGCGGGAAGATCCGTCCGCGGATCAGGATCCGTCCGAAACCGAAGCGGAGGAACGCGGCCATGACTGAAGTCTATCGGCCTATCGGCGGGCGGCTTTTGACCAGACAGTTCTATTTCATGGGCGTTCTGGCGCTGATCGCCGGTTACTTCATCATCCGCCGGTTCATCTTCGGTATCGGCGACGTCTCCAACCTCAGCGACGGTTATCCCTGGGGCATGTGGATCACCTATGACGTGGTGACCGGAACGGCGCTTGCGTGCGGCGGTTACGCGATGGCCCTGCTGGTCTATCTCTTCAATCGCGGTCAATTCCATCCGATCATTCGGGTCGCGCTCCTGACCAGCGTCTTTGGCTATACGCTCGCGGGCATCTCGATCGTCATCGATGTCGGTCGGTATTGGCAGCTCTACAATGTTTTTCTGCCGCAATACGCGAACCTCAATTCGGTGATGCTCGAAGTCGCGCTCTGCGTGACGCTTTATACGCTCGTGCTCTGGATCGAATTTTCGCCGGCGATCCTGGAGGCGATGAAGGCCAATCGGCTGCTGCGCCAACTGCGACATGTCCTCTTCTTTTTCATTGGACTTGGCATTCTGCTACCGACGATGCACCAGTCGTCGCTTGGCTCGTTGTTGATCATCGCGGGCTATAAGGTCCATCCGCTCTGGCAGACCAACATCATTCCGCTGCTCTTTCTGATCACGGCCATCGCCATGGGCTATGGCATGGTGGTGTTCGAGTCGCTCTATGCTTCGGTCAATCTCAAGCGCGAACTCGAAACCGACATGCTGTCGCGAATTGGCGCCGTCATTCCCTGGCTGTTGATCCTCTATCTGGTTCTGCGGATCGGCGATCTCGCGATGACGGGAAATCTCGCGGCACTGACTCGTCCGGGATCTGAGCCCTTCCTGTTCGCGGCCGAAATGGCGCTCTTTCTATTCGCCATCGTCACGCTGCTCAACCGCAGGCTGCGCGAGCGTCCCACGGTCCTGTTCTGGAGCGCGCTCGCCGTGGTGCTGGCTGGGGCGCTCTATCGCTTCGACGCCTTCATGATCGCCTATAACCCCGGGCCGGGCTGGCATTATTTCCCCGGCGTGGGCGAAATGCTGATCACCCTGGGCATCGTGGCGATCGAGATCATGGCCTATCTCTTCTTCGTCAAGAAAACACCGATTCTGGCGACGCATCGACCGCATCCGGCATGACGGGCGCGGTGTTCGGGTTGGCTCGGGGCTGTCCGAGTCAACCGTCTTTTCGCCAGACGCGATTTCAGTTTTGTGAATGATGGTTTTGTTTTAACTGCTTCCAAGCCGAACCTCTTGCAGGCAAGAGGTCGCGGGGCGCGGTTTCAATAGATGACAGGAGCGCGGGTAAGATGTCGAGCAAACGTATTTGTGTGGATCCAGTCACCCGCATCGAGGGTCATTTGCGGATCGATTGCGATATCAAGGATGGCAAGGTCGTCGACGCCTGGTCGAGCGGACAGATGTGGCGCGGCATCGAAACCATTCTGATCGGGCGCGACCCGCGCGACGCCTGGCTCTATACGCAACGCATCTGCGGTGTCTGTACCACCGTTCATGCCATTGCCTCGGTGCGCGCGGTCGAGGATGCGCTCGATCTCGAAATCCCATTGAACGCGCAATTGATCCGCAACCTGATCGTGGCCGCGCACGGCATCCACGATCATGTCGTCCATTTCTATCATCTGTCCGCGCTCGATTGGGTCGACGTGGTCTCGGCCCTGAGCGCCGATCCCATGGCGACCGAAAAGCTCGCGCAGAGTCTGTCGGATTGGCCCAATAACAACGCGCGCCATTTCGCCGAGGTGCAGGCGCGCGTCAAGAAGCTGGTCGAGAGCGGTCAACTCGGCATCTTCGCCCATGGCTATTGGGGCCACAAAGCCATGAAGCTGCCGCCCGAGGCCAATCTGATGGCGGTCGCGCATTATCTCGAAGCCATGGACTATCAACGCAAGTCCAATCAGATCACCGCGATTTTGGGCTCCAAGACACCGCATATCCAAAACCTGGCCGTCGGCGGCGTGGCGAACGCCATCAACCCCGACGATCAATCGGCCCTGAACATGGAGCGTCTCGCCTATATCAAGACCTTGATGGACGAGTTGGAAGGCTTCATTCGCCGGGTTTATCTGCCCGACCTTATTGCCATCGGCGCGCTCTATGCCGATTGGCTGCCCTATGGCGCGGGCGTGATGAACTATCTCTCGGTGCCCGATTTCCCGCGCGATACCAAGGGGACGGATTTCGGCATGCCCGGCGGCTATATTCCCGGCGCGGATCTCGCGCAATTCAAGCCGATCAAGCACTTCGGCGATCCCTTTTTCGAGCAGAACGTCAAGGAGAGCATCAAGCACAGTTGGTACAAGGGCGACTGGACACGCTCGCCCTATGAAGGCGAAACCGATCCCGACTACACCGACTTTCATGAAGACGCTGCCTATTCCTGGGTCAAATCGCCGTCGTTTCTCAATGAGCCGGCACAGGTCGGACCGCTCGCCAACGTGCTTGCGATGGTCGCGGCCGGACATGAGGGAACCATCGGCTATCTCAATCACGCGCTGGAGCGCGTCGGCGCGCTGACCGGCGGCCAGGTACCGATGACCGCCCTGCATTCCACCCTCGGCCGTCATCTAGCCCGCTGCGTGCGGACCCAGGTGCTCTACGACATGATGGTCGAGAACTATCATGCGCTGGTCGCTAACATCGCCAGCGGCGACACCACCAGTTTCAATCCGCCCACCTTCCCCAAGGGCGAGATCATGGGCTATGGCTTCCACGAGGCGCCGCGTGGCGTGCTGTCGCACTGGGTCGTGATCGAAAACGGCAAGATCAAGAACTATCAGGCCGTGGTGCCCTCGACCTGGAATGCCGGACCGCGCAACCAGAACGACGCGCGCGGTCCCTACGAGGCATCGCTGATCGACAATCCCATCCTGGAAGAAGACCGCCCGCTGGAGGTACTGCGCACCGTGCATTCGTTCGACCCCTGTCTGGCCTGCGCCATTCATCTGCACGATAACGAACGCAGTCACATTGTCAGTGTCAAGACCTTCTGACACGGTGGGTACCGACCCGTCGGATGTCCTGCTGATCGGCTGGGGCAATCTGCTGCTGGGCGACGAGGGCGTGGGTGTCCACGTCCTGCGTCGTCTCGAAGCCGACTATCGGTTCGAGCCCGCCGTCGCGCTGGTCGACGGCGGCACCTCCGGGATGGACCTGCTACCGCTGTTCGCCGACTATCGGCGCATCCTGATGATCGACGCCATCGCGCTCGACCAGCCGCCGGGGTCGATCGCCCTGATCCGTGACGACGAGATCCGGGCTGTTCTGTCCGAAAAGCTCTCGGTGCATCATCTGGGGGTGACCGACGTGCTGGCCATGACCAAGCTGCTCGATTATCCGCCGAGCGAGATCGTCCTGATCGGCATCGTCCCCGAGCGGATGGAACTGGACCTGGAGTTGTCGTCGACCGTTCGCGATGCGCTACCGGACGTGATCGGACGGGCTGGCGCGATCCTGCGGGATTGGGGTGTGCGCCTTCTGGCGCGCGAGGTTTAGAAAGGACGCGAATGAACACTCGAATCGCGGACCCGTATCCCTGATCGAGAATGCGGATCCACCAACAACCAGAAGCTCGCCATGAACGATTCCAGCACGCAACCAGGAAACCTCTTCGCGCATGGGCCTATCCCCTCCGCGGGCGAAGTTTTCGAGGATCTCCTGCGCTTGGGCCAACTGCGGATCGAGCGTATCCTGAGCAGTGACCGGCCTGACACCGGTCTCTACGATCAGAAGCAGGACGAGTGGGTCTGTCTGCTGCAAGGCGAGGCCACGCTCTGGATCGCCGGCGAGACGCTTCAGCTCGCCGCCGGCGACTACCGTTTCATTCCCGCGCACACGCCGCATCGCGTCCTGCGAACCTCGCACGAACCGTCCTGTCTCTGGCTGGCGGTGCATCTCGATCCCCCGGTCAGCGCGGAGTAGGAGATTCAAGCGCATCCCGGTCATCAGAACCGGTTTCGGAAGTGACGGCCGCCCCATAGATCTCGCCGCCCATCGCCGCATACTCCTGCAACACCGCAATCGCCTCTTCCCGTCTCAGATCGCGCGTCACGCCGATGCCACGGCGCGCATAGCCATCCACCCAGTCGGGCGGCTTGTGGCCCTCGTCGAAACCGATGGCGCGGATATCCGCGTCCCGCGCCGCGCAGACTAGGCGGTCGATGCCCGACCAGGGCAGGGCGCCAAGACACATGGCGCAGGGCTCCGCACTGCTGATGAGCACGCAGCCGCCGGGAACGGCCTGACGTAGATCGTACTGGCCGAACATCTGTTGGGCGCTGGCGATCGCCACCATCTCCGCATGGGCGATGGAGCAGCGCGAAGCCACGACCAGATTGACCCCGACCGCGAGCAGTCGACCGCTGTCCGACGCGAAGAGGGCGGCGCCGAAGGGGCCGCCGCTGCCGCCGCGCACCTGCTCGCGAGTGAGTTCCAGCACCAGCGCCATCCGTTGGTCGTCATCGGGGAAAATCGCCGGGCGCGCGCTCAGAAAGGGCGCGATCCAGCAGGGAAGGGCGATCTGAATCGCCCCTGTCCAGGCTGGCGGTGTGGCGACGTCGCGCGGGGCGCTTGTTTCTGGGATTTTTGCGTCCAAGTTTCCGGTCTCGCCTGTCGAAAACGCCGATGTTCGTTTGAACGTCCCATCTTATCAATCCGATCTGGAGAAACCGATGCGCAACTCGATGCTGACTCTCATCCTGTCCGGGATCTTGGCCGCAACCCCCGCGCTGGCCGACTGGACCCTCGACCCGGCCCGTTCGCACCTCGCCTTCGTCTCCATCAAGGCCAACGATGTGGCCGAGGTCAATACCTTCGGCAAGATGGCGGGGACGCTGAAGGCCGACGGTCAGGCGACGATTACGCTCCTGCTCGACAGTGTCGAGACCCTGATTCCGATCCGCAACGAGCGCATGCGGGAATTTCTCTTCGAGACGACCAATTATCGCGAGGCCGTGCTCACGGCCCGGATCGACCCCAAGCTCGTTGCCGACATGGCCGTGGGCGATATCACCCAGATCAATGCCGAAGGCAGCCTCTCGCTGCACGGC
The DNA here is from genome assembly GCF_000227745.2 of Thiocystis violascens DSM 198. Lineage (NCBI taxonomy): Bacteria > Pseudomonadati > Pseudomonadota > Gammaproteobacteria > Chromatiales > Chromatiaceae > Thiocystis > Thiocystis violascens. The sequence continues at coordinate 4,291,127 of NC_018012.1, forward strand.
CAGGTACAGCCCATGACGCTCTTGATGCAGGCCGCCAAGCTGGACGCCAGTACCGTGATGGTGGCGAGCATCAAACCGCCGATCATCGACGCGGCCAAATTCGGGATGAGCGACGGAGTCGAAAAACTGCGCGAAATCGCTGGCTTGGCCAGCATCAGCAAAGCCGTGCCGGTGAATTTCGTCATCACCTTCGTCGACACCCCGGCGGCGCCATGATCTGAGCCGGACATCCCCGCGATCATCCGTTCGCGCGACACGCCTCCCGGGAGCGCCCTCTCGGGAGTGCCTTCCTGGGAGCGCCGGTTTGCAGCCGGCCCTGGTGAGTCCGGTTTGTAGCCGGACGAGCAGGCGCCAGTCACGCATCGATACCGCCTCGGCCGCCAACCTGTCGGCGCTTCCCGTTCATTGGGGTTCGAAGCGCAGTGGAACGGAAAACCGGGTTAAGCCTATTTTCGTGTACGAAAAGGCCGTGGCGATCGGCATGCTGCACGCGGCGAGTTCGCCTATCCCTCTGCGGGATCACGCAACGGTCGCAACTCGCCCTTGGCCACCGCCTCCGGCACGGAGAACGAGTAGCGCCCCAGCATGTTGATGTGCTCGTGCAGCAACGGCGACAGCCGCGCCACGTCGGCGTCGCTGACTGGGTAACCCTGGGCGCGTAGCTGGTTCAAGGCGGCCTCCATGTAGAGGGTGTTCCACAAGACGATCATGTTGAGCACCAGGCCGAGTGCGCCCAGTTGGTCTTCTTGGCCCTCGCGGTAATGCTGACGCAGTTCCCCGCGCTTGCCGTGGAACACGGTGCGGGCGACGCTGTGGCGACCCTCGCCCCGGTTGAGTTGGGTCAGCGTCGCCCGGCGCTTGGCCTCGTCGTCGATGTAGGTCAGCGTGTGCAGAGTCTTGTCGATGCGGCCGAACTCGGCAATGGCCTGGGCCAGGCGGGTGGGGCGCTCCCCGACTTGGAGGGTGCGCATGATGCCGGCGGCCGGCACGCGCCCGAGCTTGAGTGAGCCGACCAGGCGCAGGATGTCGTCCCACTGCGGGATGATCCGCTGCAAGCTCAGGTGGTGGGCCGATACCGCGTTGAGCGGGCCGTAATCGGCCTGTTGGTCGATCCGCCAGAAGCGCGTGCCGCCGACATCGGCCAGCCGTGGGCTGAAGCGGTAGCCGAGCAGGCGAAACAGACCGAAGACCACGTCGCTGTAGGCGCCGGTGTCCGTCATGATCTGGGTCGGCTGGAGGTCGGCTTGCTGTTCGAGCAGCACCGCCAGCAGGATCAGGCTGTCGCGTAGGGTTCCGGGTACGGTGATGTCGTTCAGACCGGAGAACTGGTCCGACAGCAGGTTGTACCAGGTGACCCCGCGCCCGACGCCGAAGTATTTCGGATTCGGACCCGCATGGACCGAACGCACCGCCACCACGAAGCGCATGCCGTCGGCCGAGGCCACCTCGCCGCCGCCCCAGAGGTTGGCGAGCGCCAGGCGACTCTGGGCAGCCACCAAGGTTGCATTGGCGGCCGTCAGCGTCTCGTCGCGCAGGTAGTTCTGATCGACCCAGGACAGGCGGTCGCGCTTGAGGGCCGGGATATCGCCGCGCGTCAGCGACTCCAGCCCGGTGTTGCAGGCTTCGGCCATCAGCACCGCGCACAGGCTCACCTGCAGATCGGCCGCGCGGGCCGTGCGCTCGGACAGATGGGTGAAGGCCTCGGTGAAGCCGGTCCGCCCGGCGATCTCCAGGAGCAGTTCCGGCAGTTCCACGCGGGGTAACAACTCGGCGACCCGCTCGCGCAGTGCCACCAACGAGGCCGGTTCCTCCAGCTTTTCCAGCGGACTGAGGATCAGTTCGGGGGTGTCGCCGGTCAGCTCGAAGCGTACCGCCGGATTGTCGGGCAAGCGCGACGCCACGGCTCGGTAGGTGCGGTCCAGTTCGGCCGCCATGGCGGTCAGCGTCGGTTCCGGGCTGGCCGACAGCCCCAGCGTCCGGCAGATGACCGGCCGGGTGGCTTCCTACTCGGCGCCAGTGAGCAGGCCGGCGCGCGGATCGGCATAGCGCCAACTCGGTGCCACGAAGACCTCGCGGCGGCGCAACGCGGTGTGCAATTGCTCCAGTACGCAGAAGGTGTAGGCACGTAGCTCCACGGCGCCCTCCTCAAGCAGCACATGCGGTTGCCAAGATTTGGTGACGACGGCGCGCGGGGCCGCGCGGTCGGGCAGGTGCCGCTTCAGGTTGGTCCGTAACCACTCGAGGGCCGCGACGACCGGCTCACCGGCGACATTTGCACCAAAACGCAGCTGCTCGACCAGCGTCGGCAGGAAGCGACGGATGAGCGTGTACTTGGCATCGAGCGCCCGGTAGTACACGTCGTCGGCCGGTCGGATCAGGGCGGTGACCGCCGCGAGCGCGTGCGTCAGGGTCTCGCGCGGGGTCGTCGCGAACACGCGGATGCGCAGGTCGACATCGGCCACCTCGGTGTCCAGGACCAGTTGGCAGGCGCCGGCCAGGGTTGCCGCCGCCAGATCGAGATCCTTCAGGCTACGTAGGCGCGCCTTCTTGTCCGCCTTGCGGGCGTCGCTGAACACCTCGCGCAGGAGTGCATCCAACACGTCGAGCGCGTCGTCCTGCGCGGTGGCTTCCAGGTCATGCACGAAGGCGACCAGCGTGGCCAGGCGGCGGCGTGTGGGCAACCGCAGGATGGCCGTGACCTTGGCGGCACCCGCAAACCGCGCCAGGGCGGCCACCCGGGTCGCCGGGATGCGCGTCGCCGTCGGCACCTGGATGCCCAACGCCCGCACCTCCTGCAACCGCCGCAGGGCGAGCACCAGAGACCGGTTGCTGATCGTCACGGGTCCGGTCCGCAGGCGATCCAAGGGCGAGCGGCGGCTGCCGGCCGGAACCTCCAGCAGGCCTTCAAGCCGGGTCTGCTGGTCACGGCTGATGCCACGTCCAAGCCAGCGCCACAGCCGTTCCTCGACCCGGCTGCGCACGCGGGCGATGTAGCGTTCGAGGGTAATGCAACCGGGCAGCAGAACCTTATGCATGACCAGCCAGGTGGTCGCCCGCTCGAACAGCACGCTCGGCCGATCGGTGCCGGTCCAGCGCAGGGCATACAGCCAGCGGGTCAGGCGCCAACCGACCCGGCGCTCGGTGATCTCGACATGGTCGTAACGGTCGCGGATTTCCGCCGCATGCTCCCAACGCTGCTCGCCGACGCGGTAGGCAGGCAAGCCGTCCATGGTCTCGAACTGGATATGCAGTTGCTTGGCCAGCGTCTGCAGCACCACCAGCGGGACGGCCAGCGGGTCTTCCAGGAAGGTGCCCAGGTAGCGCACCGTCCCCAGTTGCACGGCAAAACCAAGCCGGTTGTGCTCGCCGCGCTTCTGCGCGATCAGCGCCTGGTCCGCCTCGTCCAAGTGGAAGTAGCGGATCAGACCCGGGGGTGAAGGTGGTCCCGGGTAGCGGCCATAGTGTTCGCGCTACGTCTGAGAAAGAAAGCTGACCGGCATGCGGATCCCCGTCGCGCAGTGAGGACCCGGTTATCGCGGGTCTTGGTGCATCGCCCAAATGCGCTTCACTTGGCTGACGCTGCATCCGGCCAGTTCGGCGGTCTTCTGGATCGTGTGACCCGCACGGCGCAGGACCAGGATACGTTGGTGGGTCGTGGTATCGGCCTTGCGCCCGGTGTACTTGCCGGACGCCTTGGCCAATTGCACGCCCTGGCGCTGGCGCTCGCGGCGGGTCTCGTCGTCGTCGCGCGCCATTTGCAGGGCGAGCTTGAGCAGCAGTTCCTGCACCGACTCCAGCACGATCTTGGCCACCCCGTCGGCAGCGGCGGCCACCTCGGAGAGGTCGACCACGCCCGGTACGGCCAGCCGCGCGCCCTTGGCGCGGATCGCACCGACCAGTTGCTCGGCTTCGGCCAACGGCAGCCGGCTGATGCGATCGATCTTCTCGGCGACGACCACCTCTCCCGGTTGCAGGTCGGCGATCATCCGCAGGAGTTCGGGTCGGTCGGCGCGCGCACCGGAGGCCTTCTCGCGGTAGACACCGGCAACGTAGTAGCCGGCCGCGCGCGTGCTGTGCTCGATCTCGACCTGGCGGGTGAGGTCCTGTTCGTCCGTGCTGACGCGCAGGTAGATGCGGGCGACTTTCATCGGCGCTGGCCAAGATGGGTGTACCGAACTTGGCTACCGTCGCGCGTGTGGCCAAGAATGGCAAATACCGATGTTATTTGGCCGCGCCCTAATTGGCTATCCATGTTGGCTGCCGGCGTTCTGAAAAAATCAGAAAACGTCAACGCCCACGAACGTTTGAGCTAAGTTGCGCGTCAACTTGAGCGAAGGGTTAGGCGTCACTGCTCGGACACCCAGGCCAAGTACCGCTCTGCAAGCGCCGGCGTGAGTTCAAGCGCTGCCTCGGCCATCGCTGGCTGACCCTTGGCCACTGCCAGTGCGGCCATACAGCAGCCAAGGTGCTCTGGCGACCAACTTGCATGCACCGCAGCCGCAACCAGAGCTGGAAGGCGCCGGAGCGCTTCAAAGTACGGCGCCTCCAAGTCCTTCGGTATTGATGGGCCGTTCCTTTCACGGCAGATCTCAACCCACGCCGGGAAGTGAAAGTACGAAGCGTCGGCCCTGTCAGGTGCGATTGCGAGCGCCGCGACGACGTGCGGAACGGCGGCGTACGAGCCTTCAAAGACGTCGCCTTGATGCGCGAGCGCGCTCCAGAGGCTAAACCACGGCTCATTCCTTCCTTCGGATGTGGGCAGGGTCGTGAGCGCGCGGAGCATCGCGGGGATGTCGGCCGCAGATCCGTACGCGTGCGACAGTTGGCTCCAGCGGGGACTTTCAAGGTCGAGCATAGGAACGCCAGTGTTGTGTGTGACACCTAACCCCACTTTGACCGAAGGGTGGCCAACCATCAATGCCTTGCGTACACGTAAATTGGCTTAACCCGGTTTTCCGTTCCACTGCGCCTCGAACCCCTTCATTCGACATTTTTGTCGAGCCAAACCGCACTTGTCGAAGTTTACTCTGCATTCTATCTAATAAATATTTGATATATATAGGAATAATATTATGGCATTCCATGTGCTTGGCGTCTCGTGACAATCCGTCGAGACTTCGCTGCCGGGAAATGACCATGAAGACACAATACCATCTGCTGCCCCTCGCCCTCGCCGCCATTCTGAACGCCGCGCCCGCCATCGGCGCCGGCCCACGCAGCGCGCAGCCCGTGCAACCGATCCTGGCGGATCTGGAGAGTACGGAAGCGGAGGCCCTGCTGTTCATGCGCGAGGAAGAGCGGCTGGCGCGCGATGTCTATCTTGTCATGGACGAACTCTGGCAGGCGCTGCCATTCGCGAATATCGCCCTATCCGAGCAGAAACACATGGATAGCGTGAAATCCATGATGGACAAATACGACCTGACCGATCCGTCCAACCCCAACGAGCCGGGGGTTTTTGCCAATCCCGAACTGCAGGCGCTCTATTCCCAGTTGATCGACGATGGCGACGAGTCCTACCTTGCCGCCCTGCGGGTTGGCGCTCTGATCGAGGAGGTGGACATCGAGGATCTTCAGAACGTGAGCGCGGCGACCGAAAACCCGGCCCTGCAGACGCTGTACGGCAATCTGCTGCGCGGCTCGCGTAATCATCTGCGCGCCTTCGCCTCCGAGATCGAGCGTCAGGGCGTGGTTTATGAGGCCCAGGTGCTCGATCCGACCGAGCTGAACGCGATTCTCGATACCCCGATGGAGCGTGGCGGTCAGGGCAAAGGGCAGGGCACCCAGGGGGGCGGACGTATCGCTCGCCCCGGCGTTTGAGTCACCGCTCCTTAAACTGACCGCCGTCGCAGTGCGTATTTCCCCATCTTGTACCTCAGTACCCGCTCGCTGACGCCCAGCCGTTCGGCGGCGCGGGTCTGAATCCAGTCGGTCTCCTCCAGGGCTGCGGTCAGCAGATCGCGCTCTAGGATGTCGAGGCGCTCTTGCAACAATCCCTGAGCCAGCGTCGTACCATGGCGTACCTCTTCCGGCAGGTCGGCCGGCTGGAGCAGACTGCCGCGCGCCAGGGTCAGGCTACGCTGCAGGATGTGCTCCAACTCGCGCACGTTGCCCGGATAGTCGTAGCGGACCAGTAGATCGAGGGTCTGCGGCGCGATACGGATGGGACGGCGTGCGTCGCGGGCGACGAAATGCGCCACCAGCGCGGGGATGTCCTCGCGCCGGCGGCGCAACGGCGGCACCGGAATATCCAGGACGTTCAGCCGAAAAAACAGATCTTCTCGAAAACCGCCGGACTCAGACAGAGCACGCAGATCGCGGTTGGTGGCGGCGATCACGCGTGCCTCGACCGCGATATCGCGCTCGCTCCCGATCCGGCTGATGCGCTTTTCCTGAAGCGCGCGCAGTAGCTTCGATTGCAGCGCCGGCGGCAGTTCGCCCACTTCGTCGAGAAACAGCGTTCCGCCGGCGGCCCGCTCGAAGCAGCCGCGATGCTGCCGGTCGGCGCCGGTAAAGGCGCCTTTCTCGTGACCGAACAACTCGCTTTCGAACAGGTTTTCCGGGATCGCGGCGCAATTGACCTCGATGAACGGGGCAGCGGGCGTGGGGCCGAGCAGATGGACGAGGCGGGCGATCAGTTCCTTGCCGGTGCCGGTCTCGCCCTGGATCAGCACGCTCCAGGGGCTGTCGGCCACGCGTCGCACCAGCGACAGGGTGTCGCGCATCGCCGGGCTGTCGCCGATGATGGCGAGCGGCAGCGGACCCGCTTCCACGGCATCGACGACCTCGGCCACGTCCGCCGCGACGGCTAGCGATTGTTCGACCCGATGGATTCGGGCGAGCAGGTCGGTCAGATCCACCGGCTTCTCGATGAAATCGTCCGCGCCCAGTTTCATGACGTTCACGGCCGTTTCCACCGCGCCATAGGCGGTGATCAGGATTGCCCGCGTCAGCGGATTGCTGGCCTTGATGCGCTCCAGCACCTGGTCGCCGGTGAGTCCGGGCATGCGGTGGTCGAGCAGCGCGAGTTGGATCGATTCCCGCCGAAACAGGGTCAGCGCCTCCTCGCCATCCGCCGCGGCGAGTACACGATAGCCCTGTTTGGCGAGAAACCCCGCCAGCAGCTCGCGCTGCATGGGGTCGTCATCGGCGATCAGGATGTTCATCGATTCCTTGCCAATCCCGGAGTTCCAATCCTGGATTTCTTAATTGAGAAATTCATGTGTATCGAAGGTGATCGTCGTCATGATGTCGACTCCATGAAGATACCGCGTCGCTCAAATATAGCATTTCCCATACCCGCGCAAATACCGCGCTATCTGGCTGGCAGCGCGACGTTCGCGCGCAGCCGCCCCGGTCGCGGCACGTCGAGCGTCAGACGCCCCCCGTGAGCGATGACGATACGTTGCGAAATGGCCAGTCCCAGCCCGTTTCCTGTGGCCCTGGTGGTGAACCAGGGTTCCAGGATGCACTCCACCTCGCGTGTGTCCAGTTCGAGACCGTCGTTGGCCACGCACAGATGCGCGCCGTCCTCGCCGGACCAGACTCGAATCTCCAGCGCACCAGCGTCGCCAGCGGCTTCGAGCGCGTTGCGCAGCAGATTGTCCAGCACCTGACGCAACAGATCGGGATCGCCGCTGGCCCAGGTCGCGGGTTGCAGATCCAGCGCGATCACCTCGGGCGCGAGGTGCGGCCGATACAGACCGAGCTGTTCGGCGACCAGGATGTCGAGCGCGATCCGTTCGCGCCGGGGGCGCAGGGGTCGAGCATAGTCGAGTAACCCGCCGACCGTGCCGTTGGCGCGTCGTAGGGCTTGCCGCACCAGATCCAGCAGCCGACGGTGTTCGTCGTGCAACTCCTCCGCCTCCAGTTGCAGGCGCTGCAACCCCATCGCCATGACGTTGAGCGGATTGCGAATCTCATGGGCGATGGCGGCGGCGGCGCGGCCCAGTCCGGCCTCCTCGCGCTGACGCGACAGAAGTCGTTCGTAATCGAGCAACTGGCGTTCGTGCGCGCGCTGATGACGGTGGAGAATCCAGGCGCCGATGCCGCCGGCCAGGCCCAGCACCAGCACGAACCCCAGAAATTGCCGCCACAGCCGCGCGCGCATCGCCAGCAGTGGCCCGGCGTCGAGATCGAGCAGAAGACGCGCCCCGGCGACCGGCGCGCTGGCCTCGGCCACGACGAGGCCATCGGCCAGTTCGCGCATGGCGATGCGCGGCGGCTCGGCGACCGTCGCCGCCTCGACGTGCGGCTCGCCCTCCAGACGCACGTTCACCACACCGGGTAGATCGGCCACGGAGCCCAGCGCGCGGGGAAGTCCGATTGCCGCTTCCAGCGCCTCGGTGTGGCGGCTGTCCAGTCCAACCAGCACACAGCCGCCGCGCGCGTCGGCGACGCCGAACAGAATGGTGTGCGCCGTCGTCAGTCGGATCAGGCGATCGAGTCGGTCACAGTCAAGCGGTTCGCCAGGCTGCCAGTCCGCCGGTCCCTGCACCGCGCCATCGGCGCGCACGACGCGGATCACGGACAAGCCGGCCTCGGCGGTGAAGGCGGCGAGTTCGTCGGCGCGAAAGGGTGCGACGTCATCCAGATAGAGGACGAAACGCGCCGAGTTGCCGAGAAAGCGGGTCAAGATGTCGGCCGTGACGCGTTCGGCGAGCAGCGCGCCGCGCGCGTGCAGGATGACCGCGTCGGTCAACAGGCGGGCATGCGCGCCGGCATCATCCAGAAACACCTGCTGCGCCTGCCGGGTCTGGACGAAAAACCAGCCCAACACCAGCGCGAACAGCAGGCCGAACACCAGCAGGTGTCCCAGCCAGGGCGGCGGCAGACGGCGCGCGAGGGGCATCGTGCGAGCAGGGTCAGCGTCCACCGCGCCCCCCGCCGGAGCCGCGCCCGCCGCCGCGCGCGGCCCCGCGCATCAGCCGGGAGCGCACCCCGGTGCGGTCCGCGATGCTGGCGCCCCGATCGAGCGGATCCAGCCGCGCGCCCGCCGACAGACCGCTTGCATCCGGCGCCGCGCCCGGCCACAGGCGGACCAGACGACCGGGCTCCAGAGCGTTCACCAGGTCGGGCGGGAGATCGGAGCGATCGATGGCGACGCCGACGCGGGCGTTCTCCCCGCTGGCACCGTCCGGCACCGAGAGCGTCACCCGGTCGACCTCGATCGTCAGGACGCGCGCCAGCACCGGCTCCTGCGCGCGCGCGGGCAGGGATGCGGCGAGAACCAGCAGCCAGAGAATGTAGGCGCAGGGTCGCACCTGGTCGGGAGCGGCGCGACGGCGCGCCGTTGGGCGCGGATCAAAAGGACCAGGCCAGTCCACAGGCGGTCACTTCCTGTCGAAACGACTGCCCCGGCGCGGTGGAGTCGCTGTCAAGCCAGTCCAGACGACAGAACCATTCGTGGCGCCCGATCATGCGGTACAGTGCCAGCCCGCCAGAGCCTTTCCGATCATCGCGCTTGCGCTGTTGCGGCGCCTGATCGTAAAGGTTGCGCGCCCAGCCGAGCGACCCTTCGATTCGCCACTGCGCAGCCGGCTCGAACCGCGCCAGCAGGCTCGCGCCGTGTCGCGCGTAGCCTTCGACAGGCACCGTCGAATCGCAGCGGGCGACACCGAGACTGAAAATGGTCGAGAGCGTCGGAGACCAATGTGCGTGGCGTCGAGTTCAAGGTTGGCGAGCCAGTCGTCGCGACGCACCGCGGAGGGTGCGTTATGCATGGACATCGAGTGTCCGGTCGCGCGACCGCGCGGCTACGATCCCGGCCGTCCGGACCAGGGGAGCGAGGCATCCCGGTACGCGAGCCGGCGTGACTCGACCGTTAGACCGAGCGTATCGCGGGCGGTCAGAGTGTGATCATAGCGTAGCGTCAGCGCGGCCTCGTTGCGGCTGTCCGCCGGAACGAGCGCGTCGCGATAGGCGCTGCCCGCGAGCGCAAGGGTTAACTGACCGGCGCCTTCGGCGATGGTTCGCGACCAGTCGGCGCCCAAGGTCAGGCGCGAGCTGTCGTTGTCGGCTTCATTATCGCGATACCAACCGCTCGCGCCCACGGTCAGGGCGGCCCCGATGAGGCGTGTCTGGCGTGCGAGGTCGAAGGCATACCGCATAAACGCCAACGCCGGACCGGTATCGCTTTGCGCCGGATTCGAGTCGTAACCGACGTCGATCTCGCCATCGAGACGCAGTGCCGGATCGGCCATGACGGGGCCGTTCGCGAAAAGACACAGCGCACAGGCGAGAGTGCGCATCGTTAGGCGGTCTGCGGCGAGCGCTTCCAGGTATAAACCGCCGTCACCGCGTAATTCCAGACCGCGCCGACCAGGATTCCGGCCAGCGCCGACAGGAACCAGCCCGAATGTCCTTCCAGAAAGAGATAGTTGGCGATCCCGACATTGGCCAGCGCGCCGACGCTACAGACCAGCACGAAGGTGAACCAGCCCCACAGCAGTTGCCGCCCACGCAGCCGCATATCGCGGTAGGTCAGCAGGTTGTTCAGGAAAAAGTTGCTGGTCATGGCGACCAGGGTTGCGGCGGTCTGACCCAGCAGAAAGGCACCGCTGCCGAGCAGGGTCAGGATCGGCCAGAGCACCGCCATGTGCACGAAGACGCCCAGCCCTCCGATCAGCGAAAAGGCGATGAAGCGCACCGGAATCGTCGTCCCGAGAATCTTCTGCGCCAGCATCAGCAGATATTCCCAGAGCACCGCTTTTTCGAGCTTGCTGTCGCCCGCCTGGCGCTGACGGAAGGTGAAGGGCAGTTCGCGAAACCGCAGCGGGCGTTCGGCGGATGAGAAAATATCAAGCAAAATCTTGAAACCGAGACCGCTCAGACGCCGCATGCAGGACTGAATCACGGTTGCCCGCACCATGAAAAAGCCGCTCATGGGATCCTGTAATTCGACCCCGATCAGGCGCTGCCCGATGCGGGTCGCCAGACGGCTCATGAACTGGCGGCGGGCGTTCCAGTCGCCGACTCCGCCGCCTTCCACGTAACGGCTGCCGACGACGATCTCCAGATCCTCGTCCTTGATGGCCTGGAGCATGCGTGGCAGGAGCCTTTCGTCGTGCTGAAGATCGCCGTCCATCACCGCCAGAAATGGCGCCGAGGTCGCCAGCATGCCCTCGATACAGGCCGACGACAGACCGCGGCGCCCCACCCGCTGAATCAGTCGTACTCGTGGATCGCGCCGCGCTAGCTCGCGCACCCGTTCGGCGGTCCCGTCCGGGGAATCGTCATCGACGAACAGGAGTTCCCAGGCAAGGCCATCCAGCACGGCCTCCACGCTCCGCGCGAGTTCGGCGACCGAATCGGCCTCCTTGTAGGTCGGTACGATCACGGCCAGCTCGGGCGGTTGGCAGGGCGGACGGTGGGTGGATTGGTCTTGCATAGGGTCGAACCTGAAAGGGAACTGAAATGCGATGGGCGGGGGAGGCGGAACCGCAAGATGTTTCGCGGGATATTTTCCATGCGCGCGTATGCCGTCGAGTCGACCATGAGGACGATCTGGACGCGCCGACGCTCGATGCGGTCTTTGAGGATACCTGCTCAGAACGCCCGGACTTGGCCAATCCCGTGTGCACGGGCGAAGTCGAGCATGCGTTGAATCGGGACGACCGCGCGTTGTCGAATCGCTGGATCGATCAGGATCTCCCGATCGCCGTTCCGAAGCGCTTGCTCCAGGCTTTGAAGCGCGTTCATCGCCATCCAGGGACAGTGGGCGCAGCTTTCGCAGGTGGCGCCTTCGCCGGCGGTGGGAGCGGGAATCAGGGTTTTGTGCGGGGCGATCTGGTGCATCTTCCAGAAAATGCCCGCATCGGTGGCGATGATGAATTCCTGATTCGGCAGTTCGGCGACCGCCTTGATCAACTGGGTGGTCGAACCGACCAGGTCGGCCTGATCGACGATGTCGTCCGGGGCCTCGGGATGGACCAGGACCGCCGCGTCCGGGTGGAGTTTGCGGACCCGGTCGAGCGCGAAGGATTTGAACTCTTCATGCACCACGCAGGCGCCATCCCAGAGCAGCATCTCGGCCCCGGTCATGCGTTCGATATAGTGTCCGAGGTGCTTGTCCGGCGCCCAGAGGATCTTTTGGCCTTGGGACGCGAGATGCTTGACGATCGGCAGGGCGATGCTTGACGTCACCACCCAGTCGGCCCGCGCCTTCACCTCGGCGCTGGTGTTGGCATAGACCACGACGACATGATCCGGGTTGGCGTCGCAGAAGGCGGTGAACGCGGCGGCCGGACAACCCTCGTCGAGCGAGCAGGTGGCGCGGAGGTCCGGCATCAGCACCCGCTTCTCGGGGTTGAGGATCTTGGCGGTCTCGCCCATGAAACGCACGCCGCAGACCACCAGGGTCTCGGCATCGCTTTCGGTGCCGAAACGCGCCATTTCCAGCGAGTCGGCGACATAGCCGCCGGTCTCCTCGGCGAGCGATTGGAGGTCTTCGTCGGTGTAGTAGTGCGCGACCAGCACGGCTTTCCGCGCGCCGAGAAGGTCGCGGATGCTGGCCTTGAGTGCGGATTTCTCCGCTTCGGTCAAGCTGGGCCATTCGGGATGCGGCGGCACTTGAATGCTGTGCCGCGGCAGGATTCGGGAAGGCGTGTTGGACATGATGTCACTCCGCGTCGAATAAAAAACACCTGTCCTGAGGTATGTCAATCAGACCCTAGACAATCGTTTCGTTTGACGATTCCGGGGTCGTTTCATGCAGGCCCCGCGGATTCGTGAAGCGTTCGTTCAGGGTTTGTATATAGCTTTCGCAGCCCTGCAGCACTTCGTCGATCTCGGTGCGGGCCTGGGCGTTCCAGCCGAACGGGCGGCCGAGCAGCATGGTTCGCCAGAACCGGGTATTGCGCTCGAAGGTGGCGATGACATTGCCTGGCGGTTTCTGTTGTTCGACCCGTTTGCGCAACCACGGCATGACGCTCAAGGCGGTCAGACGGCGGATCCCGAAATGACCCAGGACGAGTAACGCGATCAGCAATGCCTCGAATCCTTCCAGACCCCATTGAATGGATTTGAGCAGATCGAACCATTGCGCTTCGTAGACCAGGCCATGCCATTGGCCGGCGCTCAGGCTCCAGGCCATGAAACCCGTGACCAGGGCGACCAGCAGGAGCGCATCGGCGAGCAGCGTCCGGCGCCGCCAGCGCCGCATGGCGGTTTGCAGAATGGGGACCGCGTTATTCGTCAAATCGGTCGCGCTCTTGCGCAGTGCGGCAATGATGCGGTAGGCGCGCTCGATTTCGACCCGTTCCATGCGCTGATAAATCTCTCCGAGATCCTCGTCGCGTTTTTTCTCGAAACGTTGACGTCGGTGTTCGTCCGGAATCTGGGTGGTCGCATCCGGGCTGTAAATGGTGTAAAAACGCCCGGCGGTCAGTCCGGCCTCGCCCATCGCCCGCAGCCAGGCGGCGACCACATCCTCTGGATTGTCCTCGCCGGCCGCCGAGTCGAGTTGATTGAGGATGTAGAGGAATTTGCCGGAATCCGGGCGATTGATGGTATCGCCCACCAGATGCTTCAGGGTGTCGCGCATCGCGCCCGGTTCGGGGTGACGGGCATCGAACAGCACCAGCACCAGGTCCGACAGATCGATCATGTGATTGCTGATGCGCAACACCGCCGTGCGTTGGGCATCCGCGTCGAAGCCGGGCGAGTCGATCAGGATCTTGCCGCGCAGTCGCTCGCTGCGGCAGGTCTTGAGCTGCAAATAGGCGTCGATCCGATCGCCCTCGCCAGTCGCGACTTCCTCGATATCCTGGGACATGCGATAGAAGGGAAAGCGCGGATCGGAGTCGAGCGAGACCCCGGGCAGCGAGTGACTGACCGGCTCCGGACTATAGACGATGACGGTAAATCGATCGTCGACGGCCTGATTGCCCGTGCGTTGCAGTTTGTGCCCGAGATAATAGTTGATGAAGGTGGATTTGCCGGCCGAAAACGTGCCCAGAATGGAGATCAGCGGCCACCAGGGAATCTGCGTTGCGAATGACTGATTGGTCTCCAGGAGTTCCATGCGGTAGGCGATGCGGTCGAGCGCGCGGAAGCTCTGCACGGCGTTCAGCAGGACTGGATTTTCCTGTTCCAGATGTGACTCCAATTCTTGCAGTCGCTGCTGGACGGCGTCGGACGAAGACGTCATTGCTTGATTCCTCAGTATCTCGGGGGTGGTTCGCCAGGGCGTTGCGACGCGATGCCGTCCCTTGGGTGTTGATCGGTGGGCTTCGCGGAGCCTGGATGACCCCACGAAAAGCGCGCACCGATGTTACACCGAACCTGACGAAAAGCGCCAACCCGCGAAACGTCGCGGCGACCGAATCCCGCAGCCCGCCGATGGGCGCCGGACCCGAGGCGGGATCTGCCGAAACGCGCGTCTTGGCTTGAATGTCGAATGGGGCTGAAGGCATACTGCACCACTGCGCCGGTAGAGAATAACCATAATGTCCGGGCAACTTCATGAGGCGGCACGCTCGGCGATCTCAACCTCGAAGGATTCCGTACTCTCGCAACGGAACTGACGGCGGACGATGCGGAATCCTCGAGAGCCCGGTATCGAGTGTCACTGACTTCAGGTCCGGCCGTGGTGAAGCGCGCTGGGCATTTCCACTCAAAAACAGCGTTTGGTGTGCAATCCGATGGGAATACAGATGAAGATCGCTTCCGCCGCGTCCCTGCTCGTCCTCTTCTTCCTGACATTGCCGAGCATGGCCGACGAGATCGCCCAGAGGCTCGCGGGCGGCGAGGTTGGCGAATCCTTCGTGGTTCAGCAGGCGCAGGGCGCGCCCACGGTTTCGCTGGGCGGCACCGTCGTCCCCTATAAAGAGGTGACCCTGGCGGCCCAGCTTCCCGGACGCGTGACCTTTATCGCCGGCCGCGAGGGCGATTCCTTCGAGGAAAGCAAGCTGCTGGTGGCCATCGGCGACGAGGAACTGCTTGCCAACCGGCGCGCGCTGCTGGCGCAGATGGCGAGCGCCGATGCTCAACTGCGCAACGCCGGCGTCCAGTACAGCCGCGAAATCCAGTCGCCGCAGTCGCGCAATGCTCCCGGTGGTATGGGGTTGCCGAATCTGTTCGATCAGATGTTCACGCGCCCGGTCGAGGGTTTTATCGGTGACCGTGATCGTGGCGCGGAGCGTTCCGCCGACCTGTTTTCGTCCGGAATCCAGATCCAGGAGGCGCAGAACGCCTTGTTGAGATTGCAGGCGGAGTTGCAGGCGCTGGACTCGAAAATTCGCGATGCCCGCGGCATCGCGCCGTTCACTGGGGTGATCGTTAAAAAATTCGTCGAGGTTGGCGATACGGTGCAGCCGGGTCAGCCGCTGCTGAACTTCGCCGATGTCGAGTATCTTCAGGTCGAGGTCGATATCCCCGCCAGATTGCGCCCCGGCTTGAAGGAAGGGCAGATGGTCCAGGCCGAACTCGATCCCTCCAATCGACGGGTGCCGGTACGGGTTGCGCAGATCTATCCCATGGCCGACCCGCAGCGTCACACCATCAAGATCAAATTCGATCTGCCTCAGGGGGTCTCCGAGCCGGGTATGTACGCCAAGTTGCTGGTGCCCGACCTCAGCGCTCCAACCCGCGCCAATCCGGCGATTCCGGCAAGCGCCGTCCGCTATAACGGCAGTCTGCCAGGGGTCTATGTCCTCAACGATCTCGGCGCTCCGCAATTGCGGTTGATCCGGGTCGGGGAGGAATTGAGCGGCGGTTTAGTCACCGTCTTGAGCGGTCTGAAGGCGGGCGAGCGGGTGCTCGTCAATCCGGGGCCACAGGTCACCGCGGGTTGGGCCAGGGGCTCTGCCGCGGATCGCTAGGAGCCCACGCCCGTCCCTTGGATTTCATGCCGCGGTCGCGCGGCAAAGGCCCGGATAACCTGGATTCGATATGAGTCAAGACAACACCTCTGAATCGTCCCGCGACAGCCAGCCTCCGTCGACGCCTTCGACGGCGCTCAAGATGGATGACGAGTATCTGGGCATCGCCGGGCGGACCGCCAAGTTTTTCATTCGCTCGCCTCTGTCGCCGCTCTTTTATGTCGCCATGCTCATGATGGGCATGCTGGGTCTGCTCATGACCCCGCGTCAGGAGGATCCGCAGATCTCGGTGCCCATGATCGACATCATGGTGCAGTATCCGGGCGCCTCGTCCCAGCAGGTGGCGAATCTCGCGACCCAGCCGCTCGAACGGATCATGAGCGAGATCCCCGGTGTCAAGCATGTCTACTCCGCCTCGCAGCGCGGTCAGGGCATCGTCACCATCGAGTTCGATGTCGGCGAGAAGATGGGGCCGTCGCTGGTCAAGGTAAACGACAAGCTATCCTCGAACATGGACAAAATCCCGCCGGGGGTCATGCCGCCGCTGGTCAAGAGCAAGGGCATCGACGACGTGCCTATCGTCACCCTGACGCTCTGGTCCAAGGATCTGGACGGCGACGGGGCGCCGGATGTCGATGACGGACAGTTGCGTCTGCTGGCTCAGGATATGCTCCAGGCGATCAAGCAGGTCAAGAACACGGGCAACGCCTTCATCGTCGGCGGGCGTCGGGAGCAGATCACCATCGATGTCTCCCCCGAGCGTCTGTCCGGGTATCGTATCAGTCTCGATCAGGTGGCCCAGACGCTGAAAAGCGCCAATGCCGAAACCACGGCGGGCGGCGTCGAGGCGAGCGGCTCGCATTTCATGGTGACGACCGGCGCCTTTTTGACCGGTGTCGAGGACATCAGTCGGCTGGTGGTCGGAACCTTTAACGGGATGCCCGTCTATCTGCGTGATGTGGCCGATGTCAAACTGGGACCCGAGGATGCGTCCCAACTGGTTGCCTATTACACGGGGCCGGCGGCGGAGGGCGAGGCTCGGGCCGATGGGCGTCCGGCCGTCACCATCGCGATCGCGAAGAAGGAACTCACCAATGGCGTGACCGTGGCGCAGGCGATTCTCGATCGGCTGGAGGATCTCAAGGGTTCCCGGATTCCGGACAATGTCGAGGTTAGCGTCACCCGCAACTATGGCGAATCTGCCGACCAGAAGGTCTCGGAACTCATTCTCAAGCTGATCAAGGCGACCTCCTTCGTGGTGGTGCTGGTGCTGTTGGCGTTCCGCGCGCTACGTCCGGCCATCGTCGTCATGCTGGTGATTCCGGTCGTGCTCTTCATGACAGTGTTCGTGGCCTGGGTGGGTAATTTCACCATCGATCGCGTCAGCCTGTTCGCGCTCATCTTCTCCATCGGCATCCTGGTCGACGATGCCATCGTCGTCATCGAGAATATTTATCGGCGCTGGCTGGAAGAGGGACGCACCGACGAGGATACGGCGGTCGACGCGGTGCGCGAGGTCGGCAATCCGACGATTCTGGCGACTTTCACCGTGATCGCGGCGCTGCTGCCCATGGGGTTCGTGAGCGGCATGATGGGGCCCTACATGGCGCCCATCCCGGTACTCGGCTCGGTGGCGATGTTCATCTCGCTGTTCGCCGCCTTCGTGTTCACGCCCTATCTAGCGATCTCAAACTGGCTGCGCCCTTCGATGCGCTATCTGAAGTCGGCCGAGACGCGCGAACACAAGGACGCGGAACGCATGGAGCGGTTTTTCCGGCGCGTCCTCACGCCGCTGATCAAGGATCGCCGGAAGCGTCGGACGTTCCGTCTGGTGCTCTGGGGTTCCTTCCTGTTCGCCTGCTCGTTTTTCTATTTCCAGTGGGTGGCGGTCAAGATGATGCCGCTCGACAACAAGCCGGAATTTTCGGTCGTCATCGACATGCCCGAGGGCACCGCGCTGCCGGTGACCACCAATCTGGCCCGCCGCATGGCCGACAAGCTGCAATCGCTGCCCGAGGTCATCGCCATTCAGCTCTATGCCGGTACCGCGCGCCCCTTCGATTTCAACGGCATGGTCCGGCATTACTATCTGCGCTCGGACCCCTGGCAGGGCGAATTGCAGGTGCAGCTCACCGATAAGCACGACCGCGACCGCACCAGCCATGAAATCGCCACGGAAGCGCGCGAGCTGCTGGCGAATCTGGCGCAGAGCGCGGGCGCCAGGATCGCGGTGGTCGAAATGCCGCCGGGACCGCCGGTGCTTCAGTCCGTGGTGGCCGAGATTCATGGGCCGACGCCGGAGATGCGCAGACAGTTCGCGCGCGATGTCACCGGCTTTTTCGAGCAGGCCGAGAGTGCCCGCGACGTGGATAATTATCTGCGCGATGCCTTCGACTACTGGCGTTTCGATGTCGATACCGAGAAGGCGGTGCGGCGCGGGATTTCGGTCGACACCATCAACCGCAATCTGTCCATGGCCCTGGGCGGCGCGCCCATGGGCGACATCAAGCAGCAGACCGGACGGCAGAGCGGTCATGAGCCGATTCAGATCGTGCTCCAGGTGCCGCTGGCCGAGCGTTCGCAGATTCAGCGTCTAGGGGATCTGCCGATTCAGTCGAGCGAGGGACAGACCGTCCCGCTGAGCGAGCTTGGACAGTTCCGGCGCACGGCGGAGGAGGATCTGATTTTCCACAAGGATCTGCGCCCGGTCGAATATGTCGTGGCCGATGTGGGCGGGCGTCTGGCGGCACCGGTCTATGCCATGTTCCAGATCCAGGATCTGATGGCAGAACAGAACTACATCGCCCCGGATGGCAGCAAGCCCGCCGAGGGCGGCGGTTTTGGCGATGCCTTCTTCTGGCTGGGTCCGCCGCCGGACGGCAATCGACTGTCCTGGGAGTGGGCCGGCGAGTGGACCGTCACCTACGAGACCTTCCGCGACATGGGCGCGGCCTTTGCCGTGGCGCTGGTGCTGATCTATATCCTGGTGGTGTGGGAGTTCGGCAATTTCCGCATTCCCCTGGTCATCATGGCGCCGATTCCCCTGACCCTGCTCGGGATCATCCCGGCCCATTCGCTGATGTTCGCGATGGGCATGGGCGGCGAGTTCACGGCGACCTCTATGATCGGCTGGATCGCGCTGGCCGGCATCATCGTGCGTAACTCGATCCTGCTGGTGGATTTCGCGATTCACGAGATCCAGAAAGGCGTGCCGGTGGACGAGGCCATGATCCGGGCCTGTAAGATTCGCACGCGCCCGATCCTGATCACGGCGTTCGCGTTGGTGGCGGGTTCGAGCGTCATCATCACGGATCCGATTTTCCAGGGGATGGCGATCTCGCTCCTGTCCGGGGTGCTGGTCTCGACCGTTCTGACCCTGGTCGTGATCCCGCTCGGTTGCGTGGCGGCGAGCAAGGATATGTGCGAGGTGGCCAACGCCAGCGCACCGCCCGGCGTCATGCTTCCCTGTCGTCTTGATGTCGCGCCCGGCCAGGTCGCCCCGACGGGACCGACGCGCGAGGGTCGATCCAGCCGCCTGCTCGGTCAGGTCGTCGAAGTGTTCGTGCTGGTGTTCTATGCCATCCGCGGAATCTTTCTGCTGCTGTTCGAGGCGGTGAAGAGTCGTCTGTCGTCGGGCAAGAGCGCCAGATCTCCGCGTCCCTCGTCCGGTTCGGCGCCCTCAGCTCCAACCCGGCGCGAACCCTCAGCTCCAACCCGGCGCGAACCGGGAGCCGGCGTGGAGACCGGGACGGACGTGACAGAATCGCCGCCAATGCCCGCGACGGTAGCGGATCGGGCCGCACAGTCAAACGAGACAACGCGCAAAAAGGTCGCGACTCCCCGGAAGACCGTGGCCAAAAAAGTAGCGGCCGCGCGGAAGGGAGACGACGCGACACCGAAACCGGCGGCATCGACCCAGAAAAAATCGCCGCGACGGGGTATTCGTCTAAAAATCGAGGATGGCACGGATCCGGATCAGCGCTAGACCGTGATGTTGACCGCGTTCATCCCGGTCCTGATCTCATCGGTGGCGGATTTCGGTCGCCGCTTTGTCCTGCGGGACGTTGTCGGCAATCGATGACGTGCCCCTTGCCGACAGACGGAACCGGTTCGTGACCCGAGAGGGATTGAAGGCGATGCCATGAAGCGCAAGCTGCTAAAGGCCGGAGTACTGGTCGCCGGATTGTTGGTTACCTGGTGCCCGTTCGCTCAATCAGATGATGATCGTCGCTGGAATAGGTCAGGAAACAATGATCGCCAGACCTGGGGCGAGCCGTCATCCGACCGGAATCTCTGGTCGGATCGAGAGGCGGACTGGAATCGCGGCGATGCCGCTGGCCGAGCCGAGCGCGGTTGGTCCGACGATGGAGAGCACGGCGATGGTTCGGGCGATGGCAGAGTGCCGTCCGACCCCTGGGGGCAATTGGGCAACCAGTATCGATTTCGTCAAGAGGGTGCGCCCGATGACTGGCGGGGAGGGGGCGAGACATCGGGAACCGACGGTCAGCGCTATCGCTTCCGTGGCGATTCCTGGTCCGGACATGGCGATCAGCAAGACACTGAGAGTGAAGGACAATATCGATTCAGGCCGCTTTCTGAGTCTGAACGGACGCGCAAGGGACAAATGCCGGAGTTTCGACCGCTGGAGCCCAGACCGGGGGCGAGTCGTCAACCCGGTTTGTACGACTCCATGAGAGCGCCGGATCGTCGCGAGTCCGTCGAACCGCATCGCTGGTATGAACGCTAGCGTTCGATGGAATCGAGCACGATTACGCCATGAACGCCGACGCCGCGCGCTGGACCGCCGAGGTTTGAAGAAGGCATGGATTGAAACATCCGATCAGCACGATCATCGATCACGAGCAGGGGGACAGGTATCATGAGAATTCAGCAACACATGCGGGTCATGGCGATCCTTGGATCTGTCCTGGCGATCACGGCTCAGGCGGAGATTGCTGGCGTTCAGTTCTCGGCGGAGATGGTCAGTCGCGGGCCGGATGTCCCGCCGTCGACCGGCAGGATGTATGTTGGCGACGGTCGGATTCGCATCGAGATGACGCAGGAAGGACGCGAAATCGTGCGGATCAACGATCACAACCGCCGGATCGAGTGGATTCTCTTTCCCGATCAGAAAAACTATCTGGAACGCGCCGCTCCCGAGGGCGATGTCGCTCCGGCGCCCATGCCGGCGCCATCCGCGGAAACCAATCCCTGCGCGGGCCTGCAGGGGGTGAACTGTCGCCGTGCCGGAGAAGAAGAGGTTGCCGGCCGCGCCGCGGTCAAGTGGGAGATGACCGTCACGCACGAGGGCCAGACCCTCACCGGCGCGCAGTGGCTCGACGTTCAGCGTGGATTGCCGCTGAAGTATCAGATGCCCAACGGCCAATCCATGGAACTGCACATGCTGGGCGCCGAGACCATCGACGGGCGCAATGTCGAAAAATGGGAAATGACCACCGTCATCCCCAATCAGCAGCCGATTCGCACCTTCCAGTGGTACGACCCGGAACTCAAGCTCTCGGTGCGCGAGGAGTTTCCTGGTGGCCATGTGCGCGAGCTCGACAAGATTCAGATCGGCGCGCAGCCGGACGATCTCTTTAACGTGCCCGCAGGTTATACGCGCCTGGAGATGCCGCCGATGGAAGCGGGGAAATAAGCGCGTGTTGGACACTCACGGGACGCAAACGCCCAGGGTTGGCACTCCGATGGATCCGTTGTCATGATTACGATTGTCGGCAGTCTGAAAGGCGGTTCGGGCAAGAGCACACTGACCTTCAATCTCGCGGTTTGGCTCGCGATGGCGGAGGTCAAGATCATGCTGGTGGACGTGGATCCGCAAGCCACCTTGTCCGACGTCGTCGGGGTGCGCAAGGAGGAGGGCTTCGATCCCTCGTTGCAGGTCTTCGATAAAGCGGTTCTGACGGAGGATCGCCTGCGGGGCGCGGACGAGACCTTGATCGATATCGGCACCTCGGACATGGAGAGCATGCGCCTCGCCTTGTCATTATGCGATCGAGTGGTGGTGCCGGTGCCGCCTTCCCAAGCGGATATTTGGTCGACCCAGCGCTATATCCAACTGATTGCGAGCGTGAAACGCGAGACGCCTCCGGACATCATTGGTTTCATCAATCGCGGGGATACTCACCACGCGGTTCAGGAGACCAACGAAACCGCCGCCGCCCTGGTGTCATTGCCCGGAATCCGCTTTATCAAACCGCGCCTGTCCCAGCGGACCGTCTTTCGCCGCTCTTTCAGCGAGGGACTGGCGGTCTTTGAACTCGAGTCGCGCGGCAAGGCCGCGCGCGAGTTCATGGGTCTGACGGCGGCCCTTTATCCGAATCTCGTCAGCTAGGCGGCTTCATGAATACTGAGATCCCAACGGGCGATCCGTTGTCGAAAGGAGCATCCGATCTGGAAGCAATGGATGCCGATGCAACCGATTCCAGGCTCAATGCATTTGCCATCGACCGACTCTCCCAGGCATTCGAGACCAGCGCCAAGCGCTGGGAACTCATCGTCTATCCGAGCCTGTTCGCCTTCATCATTCTGGCGGCCTATGGCTTTTATCTGATTTTCAGTCTCGCCAAGGACGTGCATTATCTGTCCATCAGCGTCGATACCAACATGACGGTGATGGCGAGCAATATGCAGTCGGTCTCCGACAACATGGCCCAGATGAGCCGGAATGTCCGTGCGATGTCGGTTAGCGTCGACTCCATGGCGCGCGATGTCAATACGCTGGAGCCCATGCTGACCAGCATCCAGAACATGGATCGCTCGATGCAGAACATGACCCTTGCCACCAGCTCCATGCGCGACGACATGGCGATCATGAATCAAAGTATCAGCCGCCCTGCGCAATTCATGAACCGCTTCATGCCTTGGTAGCCCGAACCCTCTCGTCTTTGGCGCGTTTGGGTTCGGGCAGGGTTGATCGAGGTTCGCATAAGTGACGCCAGGCCGGATGCGGTTGAGGGGGAAACGATGTCGACGGATGCTGGTTGCGCTTCGGAAACCGTGCGGCTGATCGTCGCCATCTCCTCGCGCGCGCTTTTCGATCTGAGCGAATCGCACCGTCTTTTCGAGACGCAGGGGGTCGACGCCTATCGCGAGTACCAGGTTGCCCACGAGGCCGACATCCTGGAGCCTGGTGTGGCTTTCCCGCTGGTCAAGAAGCTGATGAGCCTCAATGCCACGCTCGGCGAGCGCGGGCGCGTGGAAGTCATTCTGCTCTCGCGCAATAGCTCGGACACCGGTCTGAGGGTGCTGACCTCGGCCCACCATCATGGGCTCGATATCGCCCGTGCGGCCTTCACGGGCGGGGCGAGTCCGTACCGCTATGTCGCCGCCTTTGGCGCGCATCTCTTTTTGTCCGCGGACCCGATAGATGTGCGGCTGGCCCTGGATGCCGGATGTGCCGCGGCGACGGTGCTGCCGTCCTCGCCGCTCACCGCCGAGCATGAGGACGAACGGGTTCGTATCGCTTTCGATGGCGACGCTGTCCTTTTTTCGGACGAGGCGGAGCGCGTCTATCGACAGGAGGGGCTCGCGGTCTTCAATGCGAGCGAGTCGGCGGCGGCTCACGAGCCATTGCCCAGCGGTCCCTTCAAGGGTTTGTTGGTGGCGATTCATCAGCTTCAGGCACTGTTTCCGCCGGATGACTCTCCCCTGAGAACCGCGTTGGTCACCTCGCGCGGCGCGCCCTCGCATGAGCGGGTGATTCGCACCCTGCGTGCCTGGGGCATTCGCATCGACGAGGCGCTCTTTCTCGGCGGACTCGGCAAGTCGCGCTTCCTGGCGGCCTTCGATGCCGATATTTTCTTCGACGACCAGTCCGTTCATTGCGACGCCGCGCGTTTGCATGTGGCCACCGGTCACGTTCCGCATGGCGTGGCAAACGATTAGGCGATTTCCGAAACAGCTCATGGCATTCGCCCCGCCTGCAACCGTTCGTGGTTCGAGTGCCTCCCTACGAACGGCTACAGGCATACCAACCAGCCAGTCAGTCAGCCTTGGGCGAATTCCGGAAATGACTTTGCCAAGCGTCAAATCCCGTAGGAGCCCGCTTGCGGGCGACGTGACCCGCCAAGATGTCTTCCGTGCGTCCACCTGTCGCCCGCAAGCGGGCACCTACGGGTAGGATCTTTCACGGAAATCGCCTTAAATTACGGCAGGATCTCGATCGGCGTGCCATCGGCGGTCAATGACCAGATCTCGTCGATCGCAGGGTTGGAGACGGCGATACAGCCGAACGTCCAGTCGCCCTTTCTTGGCGTTCCACCGACGTGCGCATTCGGTTGTCCGTGGATCATGATCATACCGCCGGGGCGGCCTCCCCTGGTGTATGCCCGCAGGCGATCCCGCGCGTTGGGATAGGAGAGATGGAGCGATTTGCGGTAGCTGCTCCGCGGATTGCGTCGGTCCAGCACGTAGCGCCCTTCTGGAGTACGGCCGTCGCCTTCCAGCCGCTTGGGGCCTTCCGGTCGGAAGCCGAGTGCGATTGGATAGGTGCGTAGCGGCTGATCGCCGCGCATGAGATACAGGCGGCGCTCGGCCTTTTTCACGACGACGCGGTCGGCCATGCCGGGATTTGGCGGCCGAAATTCCGGTGTTTTGTTTTCCGTGGATTCCGGAAGGTCGAACGCGGGAAGGAAGGACATCGCGGGGGCGGCGGGCGCCAGCAGGATGGCGAGCGACAAGGCTGTTAATAGGCTGTATCGCTTTCCCATGCGATCCCCGCGTTGACTCAGATGCATGGCTGCTCCGATTTGAAGGCGATCCGGGCAATGGCCATTGCGTTTTGAGTTGGTTAGGATGCGATCCTCGTTCAGCTCCGATAGATGCGCAATTTTTCGCCCTGTTTCAGACGATTGTCGGTGATCTTGTTCCAGCGTTGGATCTCCGTGACGGTCACGCCATAGCGGCGGGCGATGGTCTCGATGGAGTCGCCCTTGCGCACCCAGTAGGTGATGAGGTTCGGGGTTTCCTTCTGGGCTTCCTGTTTGGGGATGCGCAGTGTCTGCCCCGGTAGCAGCGGTTCGCGCGGCGACAGGCCATTCCATTCGGCAAGATTGTCTCGTTCGATCCCATGTCGCAGCGCGATCGCCGCCAGGGTCTCGCCGTTTTTGACCTGGTGGATCTTGTCGTCCACGAGATTGACGTTCGCGACGGCGGGCTGCCTTTGATGGAGACGGACAGCGGCTCGCGAGGCGTCGGCCCCGACCGTCATCGACATCACCCTGACCGATTTTGCCGCGGCGGGACTGAGTTTGGCGCCCGTTCCGCCGGGGACCATGAGTTGGGCGACGTCTTTGTTCCCCGCCCATTTCGATTTGATCTCGGGATTCAGGCGCTGGATCTCGGCGAAGTCCACGCCGGCGGCGGTCGCGACCTTGACCAGATTCATGGGTTTGTCGGTCAGCAGCATCTCGGTGCGGGGTCGATCGGCGATCGCGGGCAGTCGCTGTCCGTATTTGCGCGAATCGGCGACCAGTCGAGCCGTGGCGAGAATCTGCGGGACGTATTGCCTGGTCTCGTTCGGCAGATTCAAGGACCAGAAATCGGTCGGTTTGCCGTCGCGGCGGTTGGCCTCCAGGGCAGCCTCGACCCGTCCGGGACCGCAATTATAGGCGGCCATGGCCAACTCCCAATCGCCATCGAAGCGCCGGCTGAGCTGATCCAGATAGTCCATGGCGGCGCGCGTCGAGGCGACGACATCGCGACGTTCGTCGTATCCGTTATCCATGCGCAGCCCCATCTCGCGGGCGGTGTAAGGCATGAACTGCCACATGCCGCCAGCGGCCTTGGGGGAGGTCGCGGCCGGGTTATAGCGGCTTTCGACATGGGGCAGCAGCGCCAACTCCATGGGGAACCCGCGTCGCTCGATCTCGGCGACGATGGTCGGCAGATAGGGGGTCGCCTGTTGCGACATTTTTTCCAGATAGCGGGGGTCGCGGCGGAAACGTTCGAGCGTGGAGTCGATGCGGGAGTCGGCGTGCAGATTCAGTTGCATGCCGGAGCGCACCCGGCTCCAGACATCTCCCGTCGGGAGACGGTTTGCCGCCCTTGACCTGGAGTTTCCCGTGACGCGGACATCCTCGGCGGGTCTGACGAAGCCATATTCGCGGGCGGAGACCATGCCCGAATAGGCGCCATCGACTTCGTTGAAGGCGGTGACATCGGATTGCCTGGCGCAACCGTTCAGCAGCGGCAAGGCAAGGGCGACGAGCGCACAAGCGGCGCGTCCCAAAAGTCTGGCATCAGGCATTGGAACCCCATTTGAATTTTTAACTTCTTGTTTAAGCGAAATATTATTTTTTTCACGGCACATGATACGCAAAGAGCGCACAGAATTCCAGGCTTGAGTACGGATATATTCCTCATTCGGCCGCACGACAGCGTTCGCGATCATGAGTACCATGTGCACCTCAAAGAGAGGCATCCGCATGACTGTTTCCAAACGCCGGACATCTCCATTCAATCGGCTTCAAGACTGGTATCGCTCGCCGCTGGGACGGAAAGTGGCGGGTGCCGAGAGCGAGTGTGTACGGCGTCTGCTCAATCAGACCTTTGGGTACTATCTGGTGCAGCTTGGTCCAACCGAAATTTTTCGCGAGGCGCTGGACTCAAGCCGTATCCGCCACCGGGTTATGCTCCCTCCCGAGCAGCCGTCCGGGCAGAGCGGGCTGGAGATCGTCGGTCTGGAGAGCCAGCTTCCGCTGGCGAGCGACAGCATCGACGCCATCCTTCTGCCGCATACGCTGGACTTCGCGGACGATCCACAGGCCGTTCTGCGCGAGGTCGAGCGGGTGCTGATCCCCGATGGGCGCGTGATCATCGTGGGCTTCAATGCGTTCAGTGCCTGGGGTCTCTGGGGATTGCTCTTGAGCGTCACTGGGCGGAT
This sequence comes from Thiocystis violascens DSM 198, assembly GCF_000227745.2. NCBI lineage: Bacteria > Pseudomonadati > Pseudomonadota > Gammaproteobacteria > Chromatiales > Chromatiaceae > Thiocystis > Thiocystis violascens. Next base: position 4,317,851 of record NC_018012.1, read on the forward strand.
GCCCTGGTGCGGTCGTTTCAGAATGCCGTCGCAAGTCGAGGCGTGGCTTGCCGACGCCGGGTTTGCCATCGAGTTTTGCGAACGCATCCTGTTCTGCCCGCCCTTGCGGAGCGCGCAGGGTGCGCGTTGCGCGCCGATCGAGTCGTTGGGGCGGCGCTTCTGGCCTGTGCTGAGTGGCGGCTACGTCATCCGGGCGGTCAAGCGGGTCGCCACCCTCACTCCTCTGAAACCATCCTGGAACCGGCGGCACGCCCTTTTGCCGGGCAATGCCGTGCGACCGACGACACGGGGTAGAAGTCATGTCTGAAAGTGTGCAAGCCTTTACCGACGGCGCCTGTAAGGGGAACCCCGGGCCGGGCGGCTGGGGCGTGCTGTTGCGTTGGGGCGCGGCCGAAAAGGAGCTGTGCGGCGGCGAGCGCGAAACGACCAATAACCGCATGGAACTGATGGCGGTCATCGTCGCGCTGGAGTCGTTACAAGGGCCAACCCGGATCGAGATCACCACCGACTCGCAGTACGTCAAGCGCGGGGTCGGCGAGTGGATGTCCAATTGGAAGCGCAACGGCTGGCGCACCGCCAACCGCCAACCGGTCAAGAACCGCGATCTCTGGGAACGGCTCGATGCCGCGCTCGGCGGTCACGAAGTCCTCTGGCGGTGGGTCAGGGGTCATACGGGACACCCCGAGAACGAGCGTGCCGACCGACTGGCCAATCAGGGCGTTCCCGGTTCGGGAGGACGGAATGCGTCAGGTCGTCCTTGATACCGAGACCACGGGGCTGGACCCCAGGGAAGGGCACCGGATTATCGAAATTGGCTGCGTCGAGTTGATCGATCGCCGGCTCACACGCAATTCTTTCCACCAATATCTCCAGCCGGATCGCGAGATCGACGCCGGAGCGGCGAATGTCCACGGCATCACCAACGCCTTTCTCGCCGACAAGCCGCGCTTTGCCGAGGTCGCGGAGGATTTTCTGCGCTATGTCGAGGGCGCGGAGTTGATCATCCACAACGCCCCGTTCGATGTCGGGTTCCTGGATCACGAATTGCGGCGCTGGCGGGACGGGACGCCCAGTATTCAAGACCGGTGCGAGGTGACCGATACGCTCGCGATGGCGCGGCGGCTGCATCCGGGACAACGCAATGGACTGGACGCGCTCTGTAAGCGCTATTCAGTCGACAACTCGCACCGGGATCTGCATGGCGCGCTGCTCGACGCCGAGATCCTGGCGGATGTCTATCTCGCGATGACCGGCGGACAGGTCGCGTTCCACCTGGGTGGAGATGCATCCGACGCGGGGGGGCGTGATCCGCGCACTCGGCATCGCGGGCGGATCGATCCTGGGCGTGCGCGTCTGTGTGTGGTACGTGCGGATGAGACCAGTTGTGCCGCGCATGCGGCGCGGTTGGAGGCCATCCAGTCCGCAAGCGCGGACGGCTGTCTGTGGTTGAAGGCGGATTAGGTCTGCTGTTGCTGCTGGCGCCGGCCCTGTCCGGAGCCGCCCACCAGGGATTCCAGGGCGGGCAGGTCGAGCAACTGGATATGCTTGCGGTCCACGCACATCAGACCGTCTTCCTGGAAGCGCGTGAACAGGCGGCTGACGGTTTCGACCGCGAGTCCCAGATAGTTGCCGATCTCGTGGCGCGACATGCTGAGATAGAAATCGGATGGCGAGAGACCGCGCTTGTGCAGGCGCTGGGACAGGCTCAACAGAAACGCGGCCAGACGCTCCTCCGCGTTCTTCTTGCCAAGCAGAAGCAGCATGTCGGTATCCTGACCGATCTCCTTGCTGAGCAGCCGGTACATCTGGTGCTGAAGGCTGGGGGTGATCGCGGTCAGGTCTTCGAGTCTGGTGAAGGGGATTTCGCAGATCGCGGAGGTTTCGAGCACCTTGGCGGAACAGGCGTGTACATCCTTGTCGATGGCGTCCAGGCCGATGATCTCGCCCGGCAGGTGGAAACCCAGGACTTGCTCGCCGCCCTCGGAACTCGGCGCGAAGGTCTTGACAGATCCGGTCTTGACGACATAGAGCGCCCGGAACCGGTCGCCCTCGCGAAACAGATAATCGCCGCGATGCAAGGGTCGGGCGCGTTTGACGATTTCGTCGAGACGCTCCACGTCTTCCGGAGACAGGCCCATGGGCAAACACAGCGAGGTCAGCGTACAGTTCTTGCACGCGACTCGAATGGATTCCAATGAAATGACTTTGAATTGACTCATGGCAGCGCCCCCTCGCCATCGGCAGCTCGATTTTGGTCTGCCATTTGATCTGGATCAAGAATGCGTGATTTGTAACCGCATCGATGACAAATTACAAGGGTAGAAGTTCGTGTACGTATTACCCTGCCCTGCTGACTGCGCGGGCGGCGGCGATTCGATTGAGCAAACGCCGCGATTTTGGTAGTTTGTCGAGGTTATCGGGCCACCGCCCTCGACCCTCCTTCTTCTGCTCCCGCTTCTTATGACTAAGTTTATTTTTATCACCGGCGGTGTCGTCTCGTCGCTGGGTAAAGGCATTGCCTCGGCATCGCTCGGCGCATTGCTCGAAGCCCGCGGACTGCGCGTGACGATGATCAAGCTCGATCCCTACATCAACGTCGATCCGGGCACCATGAGCCCGTTTCAGCACGGCGAGGTCTACGTGACCGACGACGGTGCCGAGACCGATCTGGATCTGGGCCACTACGAGCGCTTCCTGCGCACCCGCATGGGTCGCAACAACAACTTCACCACCGGCCAGATCTACGAAAGCGTTATCCGTCAGGAGCGTCGCGGCGATTATTTGGGGCGCACCGTGCAGGTGATTCCCCACATCACCGACGAGATCAAGCAAAGCATCCGGCTCGGCGCCGAGGGCGCCGACATCGCCATGGTCGAGATCGGCGGTACCGTGGGCGACATCGAATCGCTGCCCTTTCTGGAGGCGATCCGGCAGATGCGGGTGGAGGAGGGACGCGAGAACGCGCTCTTCATGCACCTGACCCTGGTGCCCTACATCCGCACTGCCGGCGAGATCAAGACCAAGCCGACCCAGCACTCGGTCAAGGAGCTGCGCTCGATCGGTATCCAGCCAGACATTCTGCTGTGTCGCGCCGAACAGGATCTGCCGAACGACGAGCGGCGCAAGATCGCGCTCTTCACCAACGTTCCCGAGAACGCCGTCATCTCCGCCGTGGATGCCGACAACATCTATCGCATCCCGCGCCTGCTGCACGCCCAGAAGCTCGACGAACTGGCGGTGCGCCAGTTTCAGCTCGACGTGCCCGAGGCCGATCTCAGCGAGTGGGATCGGGTGTTGGACGGTTTCGACCATCCGAGGCACAAGGTCCGCGTCGGCATGGTCGGCAAGTACATGCACCTCACCGAGGCTTACAAGTCGCTGTCCGAGGCGCTCGCCCATGCTGGCGTGCATACCAGCACCAAGGTCGAGATTCTCTACCTGGACGCCGAGGAGATCGAACAGCGGGGCACCGCCTCTCTCGCCGGACTGGATGCGATCCTGGTTCCTGGCGGGTTCGGCGAGCGCGGCATCGAAGGGAAGATCGCGGCTGCCCAATATGCACGCGAACAGCGCATCCCCTATCTCGGTATCTGTCTCGGGATGCAGATCGCCGTGATCGAATACGCCCGTCATCTCGCCGGACTGGAAGGCGCGCACAGCACCGAGTTCGACCGTCAGACCCCGCATCCGGTGATCGCCATGATCACCGAATGGCGCGACGAAAAAGGCAAGATCGAGACGCGCGCCGAAGGTCAGGATCTGGGCGGCTCCATGCGCCTCGGCGGTCAGAATTGCCGTCTCGAACCCGGCAGCCTGGCGCGTTCCGTCTATGGCACGCCCCAGGCACGCGAGCGCCACCGTCATCGTTATGAATTCAACAACCGCTATCTCAACGCCATGAAGGATGCCGGGATGCGCTTCTCCGGCTGGTCGCTGGATAACAAACTGGTCGAGATCATCGAGATTCCGGATCACCCCTGGTTCATCGCCTGTCAGTTCCACCCCGAGTTCACCTCGACCCCGCGCGATGGCCATCCGCTGTTTTGCGGCTTCATCCGCGCGGCGCTTGACCAGCAGGAACGGGTCGGGGATTCGGCCGCATGATGCGCCTGACCCATTTCGAGGCCGGGATCGACCGACCGCTGTTTCTGATCGCCGGACCCTGCGTGATCGAGAGCGAGACTCTGGCGGAAGAAACGGCAGGCGCGCTCAAGGAGATGACCGACGCGCTCGGCATCCCCTTCATCTACAAATCCTCGTTCGACAAGGCCAACCGTTCGTCGGTTGGCAGCTTTCGCGGGCCGGGTCTGGAGGAGGGGCTGCGGATTCTGGAGTCGGTGCGCGCGCGCATCGGCGTCCCGGTGCTGACCGATGTCCACGAGGACACGCCGCTCAACGAGGTCGCCGCCGTCGTCGACGTGCTCCAGACCCCGGCCTTTCTCTGTCGTCAGACCAACTTCATCCGCGCCGTCGCCAGTCAGGGCAAGCCGGTGAACATCAAAAAAGGCCAGTTTCTCGCGCCCTGGGACATGCGGCATGTGGTCGACAAGGCGCGTTCGACGGGCAATCAGCAGGTCATGGTCTGCGAGCGCGGGGTCTCCTTCGGCTACAACAACCTGGTCTCGGACATGCGCGCGCTGGCCGTGATGCGCGAGACCGGCTGTCCGGTGGTCTTCGACGCCACCCATTCGGTGCAATTGCCGGGAGGGCAGGGTGACCGTTCGGGCGGACAGCGCGAGTTCGTCCCCGTGCTGGCGCGCGCCGCCGTCGCCGCCGGAGTCGCCGGGCTGTTCATGGAGACCCATCCGCGCCCCGACGAGGCGCTGAGCGACGGGCCGAATGCCTGGCCGCTGGGACGGATGCGGGAGTTGCTGACGACGCTGATTGAGATTGATCGGGTGGTGAAGGCGGCCGGCTTTGCTGAAGCGTAAATCGTAGGATGGGCAAAGCCTGTCCTGGGCGCAGTCGCAGGGCGCAGTATGCTCATTCCACCCAAGAGGATCACTGCCATTAAGTTAAGGATTTTCCGTTCGCCCTTCGACAAGCTCAGGGCGAACGGAAAATCCTAAACCTTTGAGCGTAAAGCCGTTCATGTTCGACAAGCTCACCACGAACGGCTTAGAACGGCTTAACTTAATGGTAGTGACCCAATGAGGGTAAGGTCGCTTGACTGATTGACTCGTCGGCAAGCAAATTGACGTAGCATGCGGCGAGGTACGAACCGCATCGTTTACCGGGTCGGGCGGAGTAAACGACTTGAAGGTTTCCGAGATTCTGCGGCGGCTTGCCCAAGATGGCTGGGTTCTGGTCGCCCAGCGCGGTAGTCACCGCCAGTTCAAGCGCCCATCCAAGTCAGGTCGGGTGACGGTGCCCGGAAAGCCGAGCGATGACCTTGCCCCTGGCACAGAGAACAGCATCCTCAAGCAGGCTGGATTGACGAGGTGAAGACGATGATGCGGTACGCGGTCGTGATCGAAAGAGCGGAAAGTAATTATTCGGCTTACGTCCCTGACCTTCCAGGTTGTATCGCCACAGGGGGTACCATTGAGGAAGTCGAGGCCGAAATTCGAGAGGCCATTGCTTTTCACATTGAAGGGATGCGTGAGGATGGAATCGTCATTCCGGAGCCAACCAGTAAAGTCGAGTATATCGAACTCGCGGCATAGACTGGCGTCGTTTGGCGTGTATTGAAGCGAAAGATGCGGTTCGCAAGCTCGCCCGCATCCTATCCAACAAATACGGGCTTTAGGAGTAAGGTATGCGATGCGTGCCCTACCAGGCTGTTAACAGTTAAAAAGGGAAACGATGGCGCGTAAGTCAAAGGCTGAGTTCACTAAATGGTTCGGACCACTGCTTGATGCTCTTCGCGATCTTGGTGATTCTGGTCGTCCTCGGGAAGTCTATGATCGCATTGCCAAAAATTTGAATCTTCCAGATAGGATTCTTGACGATACGTTGAAGTCTGGAACTAGCCGATTCCATAACCAAGTCGCATGGGCGCGGCAGTACCTTGTTTGGGATGGTCTTCTCGATTCATCGAAGCATGGAACTTGGACACTCACAGAAAAAGGCCGAAATGCTTCCATCTCTGAAGAGACAGCACACGAGATATTTCGGAAGTGGGTGGCAATTCATGCAGAAAGCAGAAAGCAGAAGCGGGCTGAAGAAACAAACGATGCCCTACAGGAGGAATCTTTTCCCGAAGAACTGGTTTCCGAAGAGATTCTTGATCTTATTAGTACGCTACGGTCATTGAGTCCGGTTGGTTTTGAGAAAGTATGCCGGGAACTTCTTCGGGAATCTGGATTTGCAAATGTTGAGATCACCGGTGGCTCAGCCGATGGTGGGATTGATGGCCGCGGGACACTTGAAATAAATCCTTTCGTTAGCTTCAAAGTCCTTTTCCAGTGTAAGCGCTACGCCAAAGGGAATCTGGTGTCGCGTGCACAAGTTGGGGATTTCCGAAATGCCATGATCGGTCGTGCTGAAAAGGGCATCATTATCACCACGTCGTCGTTTACCAATGCTGCGATTCAAGAGGCCAATCGCGAAGGAGCGCCGCAGGTCGAATTAGTTGATAGCGTGAAGCTTGTGGAAATGTTTGAACGTGTTGAACTCGGAGTAAAGAAGCGGTCAGTCTTTGATGTTGATCCAGCATATTTTGACAGATTCAAAATTGGGTAGCCGCCTTCATGTGTTGCCGATCCTTGGAATGATTACTGATTTAGAAATTAAATCCAAAGGCTTTCATTTGCTTGCGCAGCATCTCGGTAATGTTGAGGTAGAAAAGTTCATTGCGCTTATCCAAAGAGAGCCGTTAGATTACGCTAATTGGCGGCAAGACATGGATGAAAATTTGAGTTTGGAAGACATTAGCCGAAAGGCAATGGCTTTGAGAAAGAAAAGTACCGAACAAGGCGCTTAACTTGGACTGTCTCCGTCGCTGTGTTTCTCAGACAGCCGGTTAGCGCAAAAAATAAATAATTCAATAGAATGATGGTGTTCTACAAGAAATTGTTCTTGTCTTGCCGTTTGACAAAACAATACCTCAAGGCACTGTTGTATTTCGCGAAGATTTTTAGCACGTGGCTAACGACTCTGCGTAGGTGGGTGTGAACGAGAGTGCACCCCTCCGTTGAGTGATCAAGAAACGAAACGTTCATTTTCAGGAGTAACGAGTTATGTCCGAAATCGTCGATGTCCGCGCCCGTGAGGTGCTGGATTCTCGCGGCAATCCGACCGTCGAGGCCGATGTCATCACCGCCGATGGCGCCATCGGTCGCGCGATCGTCCCGTCCGGCGCGTCCACCGGCTCGCGCGAGGCGCTGGAACTGCGCGATGGCGACAAGTCCCGCTATCTCGGCAAGGGTGTCCTGATCGCGGTCGCCAATATCGAAGGCGAATTGCGCGAGGCCGTGCTCGGCATGGATGCGGCCGATCAGAAGGCGGTCGATCAGACGATGATCGATCTCGACGGGACCGACAACAAGCGCCGGCTCGGCGCCAATGCGCTGCTCGGCGTCTCGTTGGCAACGGCCCACGCGGCGGCGCAGGAAAAGGCGCTGCCACTGTTCAGATCGCTGTCCGCCGGTCCCTACCGTCTGCCGGTCCCGATGATGAACATCATCAATGGCGGCAGCCACGCCGATAACAGCGTGGACTTCCAGGAGTTCATGATCCTGCCGGTCGGCGCTCCGAGCATCCGCGAGGCGGTGCGTTATGGCGCGGAGGTCTTTCATGCCCTGAAGGCGGTTCTGCATGGCCGCGGTCTGGGCACGGCGGTCGGCGACGAGGGCGGTTTTGCCCCCGATCTGTCCTCCAACGAGGCCGCCATCGAGGCGATCCTGGAAGCCATTGGCAAGGCCGGTTTCAAGGTCGGTTCCGACATCTATCTCGGGATGGACGTGGCGGCGTCCGAGTTCTACAAGGACGGGCGCTATCATCTCCAGGGCGAGGGCCGCACGCTCGACGCTGACGGCATGATCGACCTGCTCGCTGGCTGGGTGTCGCAATATCCCATCCTCTCGATCGAGGACGGTCTCGCCGAGGGCGATTGGGACGGCTGGAAGCGTCTGACCGAGCGTCTTGGCGACAAGGTCCAGATCGTCGGCGACGACCTCTTCGTCACCAATACCAAGATCCTGCAGGAAGGCATCGACAAGAATATCGCCAACTCCATCCTCATCAAGGTCAACCAGATCGGCACCCTCACCGAGACGATGGAAGCCATCGCCATGGCCCACAACGCCGGCTATACCTCGGTGGTATCGCATCGCTCCGGCGAGACCGAGGACACCACCATCGCCGATCTGGTGGTCGCGGCGGGCACCGGTCAGATCAAGACCGGTTCGCTGTCGCGTTCCGACCGGGTCGCGAAGTACAACCAACTGATGCGCATCGAGGATCAGTTGGGCGACGAGGCGATCTACGCGGGCCGCGCGGCCTTCAGGTGGCTCTGACGAGACGGCGTTCCGGGCCTGCACCGCGCCTGACCGAAGGGTCGGCCGGGCCTGGTCCGGGCTTTTACGGCTAATCGGGTCTCGACATGCGTTGGTTGATCGCAGTGCTCATCGTCCTTCTGGGGGCGCTCCAGTACCGGCTCTGGGTCGGTCAGGGGAGTCTGGCGGAACTCCATTCGCTGAAGCAGGAAATTGCCTTCCAGGAGGCCGAGATCGCGCGTCTGATGGCGCGCAATCAGGTGCTTCAGGCGGAGGTCGCGGATCTTGGCGAGGGCCAGGAGGCGCTGGAGGAGCGTGCCCGCAGCGAACTCGGCATGATCAAGGCCGGCGAGATCTTCATCCAGGTCATCGAGCGACCCAAGCCCACCGCGGAGACCGCGCCATGAACGAAACCCCTTCGCTCTGGGCGATCCTGCCCGCCGCCGGCGTGGGACGGCGCATGGGAAGCGCTATCCCCAAGCAGTACCTTGACCTGGCCGGTCGGGCGGTAATCGATCATGCATTGGATCTGTTCATTGAGGACGAACGGATCAGTGGGGTCGTGGTTGCGCTCGATCCGGCGGATGGTTATTGGGAGAGCACCGCCCATGCCGGTCATCCCAAGGTGATGCGCGCGGCGGGTGGCGCGGAACGTTGCCATTCCGTCCTCAACGCGCTCGCGGCGCTTGATGGTCGCGCGGCGGAGGGCGATTGGGTGCTGGTCCACGATGCCGCGCGCCCCTGTCTGCGGGCCGCCGATCTCGATCGCCTGATCGACGCCCTGCTTGGGGATGTCGTGGGCGGTCTGCTCGGGATTCCGGTACGCGACACCATGAAGCGCGACAATGGCGCTGGGCGGATCACGTCCACCGTCGATCGGGCGAGTCTCTGGCATGCCTATACCCCCCAGATGTTTCGGCTCGGACTCTTGCGCCATGCACTGCATGACGCCCTGGAGGCGAACGATCTGGTCACCGACGACGCCTCCGCCATCGAGCGTCTGGGCCATGCCCCACGCCTGATCGAGGGGCACGCCGACAATCTCAAAATCACCCGGGCCGAGGATCTTCCGCTCGCCCATTTTTATCTGCGACAGCAGGGACGGATCGAAGCGTTCGATGCGTAGACGCCAATCCAGGTGAAAGACCGGTGGTGCTAAAGTACGTGGAGTGGAAAGGATTGATGATGAACTCGCGCGGGCGGGCGGCGCCGAGGCGCGCGGGTGTCTGGCCGCGTTCCTGATTTCTCAACCTAAATCGAGAGCAAGACCGTTGAAAAAGCCAAAAACGATATCGACCGATGACATCCTGGTGATGTTGTGCAATTCCGTGCGAAAGGTACTCTCCGCGGCAACCAAGACCCAGATCAGCTATTCCCCGATGGTGCAGCGGATCACGCGCACCTGCCTGAGGCCCGATATCGGCTGTTTCGTGCTGTTCGACGGCGGTTTTTCCGGCTTGGTCATCATCAACTTCTCGTCGCAGTCCGCCATGGAACTCTACCGCGCCTACATGCTCTCCATGGGCATGCCGGAGTCCGAGCTGGCTACCCAGCATACGTCCGAGGAGGTCGGCAACATGCTCGGTGAGCTGATGAATCAGATCGTGGGCGATTTCACCGGCAATGTCGGTCATGAATTGCAGGTCTGCATCAATCAGAATCAGCCGAAGATGCTCACCATCAACAAGGAGGTCATGGTCAGCATCGATACCAATCTGGATCGCGCCCAGTCGCGTCGCGTCGCCTTCAGCACGGCGCGTCGCAATGTTTTTTACATGGAACTGGCGATGGACAAGACCGAGTTCATCAAGCTGCACGATTTCGAGCTGGAAGAAGTGGATCCCGACAGAATCGTCGATGAGCAGGCCCGGCAGAACGAGTCGCTCGCGGATCCCCAATCGCTCGTCGATCTGGCGCTGCTGGATGAGTTGGGCCTGTAGGAATGCGATCCGATGCCGGTGCGGCATGCGCGGTTGGCGTGTCGTATCGGCTGCGTTGGAGTCCATCGGGGATGGAGTCGGCGCGGAACGTATTGATTTCTCGCTCGCGCCACACCGCGCGGCGGTGTGACGAATTCCTCCTGGCGCTTCGCGATTTAGGGCTGCCAGCGGAGTCTGGGGCAGGCAAAACAAGTCTCCCGCCGCGGACGCGGTTTACGTGCTCGTCATGGTTTTTGCGCGATTGATGATTTCGTCGATCTCGTGTTCCGCTTCGATCCAATCCTGTGCCTGTTCCTCGGGAGTCGACGCGCGATGGCGTTTTTCTGCTTTGAAATAAGCCGCGTCGGCGATCATTTTTTGACGGGCCTCGGCCGAGACATTCGCGATTCCCTTGAGGCTGACCGAACTGTCGTCGGCGGCTGGTTTTGCCTTGGGCCTGGCGGCTTCCGTCGTTCTCGTGGCCGTGGTTTTAGAGACGGCTTTTTCGGCGGGAGCCTTTTTGGCGATGGGCGCCTTCTTGGCGGTCGCGGCAGGCACGGTCGTCTTCCGCGCGCTCGGTTGAGTGGCCGCAGGCTTTTCCACTGTCGCTTCCGCGCGACCGACAGCCGGCTTCGGGTCCGCCGCTTTTTTCTGAGCCGTTTTTTTGGCTGCCGTTTTCTTGGTTACGATTTTGTCATCAGCCATCTTTTTTTGCCCGCCTATTGGATTCTGGTTTTTACGGAAAGGGGATGGTCGCTGGCACCCCATTGGTGATGCGATCTCTTCAGAACCGTCGGTAATCTACATTAGACATGGATAGAATACACGTAATTTCAGGCGGCGACAGGGAGTCCGGGCCAACGATGACTTGGGGCATGGGCACATCCAGGGCAGTCGTGCGGTTTGCCCGGATGGCGTTGCTGGCGAACGCGCTCAAGTCCCGGTGCGCTCCCGCGGGGCGTCTGGTGTGTCTTGAGGCTGGCCTTTGGTATCCTTGACCGATCCATCACCGCCCGGGTTTCGTTAACGATGATTGCTCACCACGCACTCGTGCTCAATCTCCATCAGCCCCCCGGTAATCTCCAGGATCTTCTGGAGCACCAGACCTGGGAAGCCAAGGAGATCCTGTTCGCCCTCGATCGCATTCCGCGCAGTCTTTGGGGCCAGGAGGCCCACGCCCGCGTCCATCTTTCCCTGTCCGGAACCCTGCTGGAGACCCTGTCGGATCCGGCGTTTCAACAGCGGGTCTATGGCATCGTGGACTGCGGGTCGCTGCTCTGGCACTTGCAGAATCAATCGCTGTTCGAGGTGCTCGGCACTGGCTATTACCATCCGGTGCTGCCCCTGATCCCCGAGGCCGACCGCCAGGAGCATCTGCGGCGCTGGCTCGGGATCGCCCATCATCTGCTCTGGCGTCCACGCTTCCAGGGCTTCTGGCCGCCCGAGATGGGGTTCTCGATGGAACTCATCCCGCTGCTGCGCGCCTTTGGGTATCGCTATGTCCTGGTCGACAGCGAGCATATCGAGCCAGTGACCGAGATGAGTTGGCAGGAGGCCCGCTATCGTCCGCACATCGCCCGCTACGGAGACGACGAAATCACCGTCATCGTGCGTGATCGCGAACTCTCGGACGCCCAGGAATCCGGCATGGATCTGGACTGGTTCCTCGCCGAGGTCGCCGAGCGCACCAAATGGTGCGATTTCCCGCCGCTGGTGACAACCTGCACCGATGGCGAGAATGGCGGCTGGTTCCGCAACGTGACCGAAGGGGCCAATTTCTGGAGCGTCTTTTATCGGCCGCTGCTGGAGCGCGTCGCCGCCGGCGAGTCGGGGGTTGTACCCACCTTTATCAGCGACTATCTCGACACCCATGGCGCGCATGGCGAGGTGCGGGTGCGCACCGGCGCCTGGAATACCGGTTGGCACCATGGCCGCGATTTCACCCAATGGACGGGGTCGGAGCGCCAGCGGCGGGCCTTGGCCGATTTTTCCCTGGTCAGCCGTTCGGTCCATGATGCCCGCTGGTTTGCCGGCGAGCGCGGTCTCACCGAAGGCCCGCATGCCGAGGCCATCGCCGACGCGCTGGGATCCCTGCTGCGGGCCGAGACAAGCTGTAACCTTTACTGGGGCGAGGACTGGGTGCCGCGCGCCGAGGCCGACCTGACGGCTAGCCGGGCGGCGCTCGCGCGGATCGGCGTCGCGGTCGGGTCAACGTCTGAAGACACCGCGCCGGTCGGCGCGGAACCGCCTGCTGCCGACGCGCCGGTCAGCGAATCGCCGGTTTTGCCGGAAACGTCCGTCGACGCTGAAGACGCCGGGATTGCGATCACCTCGAAGACCCTGGACGCGCCCGCGACGCCATCTTCGGATCAATTGTCTCATTGAACACAATCTATTGCATCTTAAGGAGTTTCCCGTGAACCAACTGCCTGAATACATCGGCGATGTCCCGAACGTCTCCGGCCATGAAGCCGAGCTGGAGCAGGTCGTCGCGCGGGGACGCGCGCGCACCCTGTTTGCCGACAGCGGTCGGATCGACTTCGGGTCCATCCGCTCCGCGACCGCCATCGCGCTGCATCAGCATCAGCCGCTGATTCCGGCCGGCGGGGGCGATCTGCGCACCGCCGCGCTGATCAGCAATCTCCAGCACATGATGCACAACCAGCACATCGGCGATAACTACAACGCGCCGGCCTTCGTCTGGTGTTACAAGCGGATGGGCGAGTTCATCCCGCAACTGGTCGGGGAAGGGAAGTCGCCGCGCTGCATGCTGGAATATTCCGGCACCCTGCTGCACGGTCTGCGCAAGATGGGCGAGGATCATGTCATCGACGCGCTCAAGACCATCACCTGCAACCCGGATTACAACTGGGCCGCCGAATGGCTCGGCATGCCTTGGGGCCATGCGGTGGCGCCGTCCACGCCGGTGCAGGATTATCGGCTGCATGTCAAAGCCTTCCAGCATCATTTCGCGGCCATCTTCGGCTGGGAGGCGCTGGAACGGGTGCGCGGCTTCTCGCCCTCCGAGATGGCGCTGCCGAACCACCCCGATGTCGCCTACGAATTCGTCAAGACCCTGGTCGACTGCGGATTTCAATGGGTGCTGATTCAGGAACATTCGGTGCAGCAGGTCAGCAACGCCCGTCATCCGGAGCGTCCGCACATTCCGCACCGTCTGGTCTGCACCAATTCAAAAGGCGAGACGGCGAGCATCGTCGCCATCATCAAGACACAGGGGTCGGACACCAAGCTGGTGGCCCAGATGCAGCCCTGGTACGAGGCGCAGGGGCTCAATCGGGTCGAGCTGGCCGGGAAATCAATCCCGCCGCTGGTGACTCAGATTGCCGACGGCGAGAACGGCGGCGTCATGATGAACGAGTTCCCCGGCAAGTTCATGGAAGTTGCTTCGCTCTCCAGTCACTCGGCGAATCCGATGATGAACGCCAGCGAATATCTGGAACATCTGTTTGCCATGGGCATCAAGGAAAGCGATTTCCCCGAGATTCAGCCGATCTTCCATGACCGCATCTGGGCGCGGATACAGCCGGGCGATGGCCCCGAAAAACTGGCCAAGGCGATCGCGGAACTCAAGCAGGAAGACGGGCGTTTTCACATGGAAGGCGGTAGTTGGACCAATGACCTCTCCTGGGTCAAGGGCTACGACAATCTGCTCGGGCCGATGGAAGAGGCGAGTTCGCTCTTTAACGAAAAGGTGTTGCGCCCCGGCGTCTCGACCGATCATCCCAGTTACCGCAACGCGCTCTTTCATCTGATGGCGTCGCAAACCAGTTGTTATCGCTACTGGGGGCAGGGCGAGTGGACCGACTACGGACGCGAGATCTGCCGCCGGGCGAGCGAGATCGTGCGGCGCGATTTCGCCTGATTGTAGTAATCGAACGATTCGCCCCGATTTAAAGCGCGTCCAGCATGGTTTGCGTTGTTTGCGCATCGGATCGCCATTGGTTTCCGATGGACGAAGATGACTCGACACAAGCATGTTTATACTGGACGCGATTTTAAATCGGGGGCGATTTCAACCCTCGCCAAACAACACGGAGAAAGCGATGGATGTTCATGAATCCCGGAAAAAGCCCGCATTGACCAAGAAGGTCACCCAAGTCGTGACGCTCTACGATCCCCGCGTCTGGAAAGAGAAAGGGTTCTGGTGGACCATCGGTCTGTTCCTGGTCACCTACTTCGTCGTCGTGGCGATCCTGGGGATTGTCTGGTCCCATTCGCCCGCCAGGTTCGACGTGCGCGAACAGGCGTTGTCCTTGGTCGATAACGACACAACCAAGCTGGTGACAGGCACCGCCACGGCCGCGACGGCCATCCGCATCGCCGAGACCCTGCTGGATAAGCCAGGCGGTTATCTCACCAATGACATGACCCCGCCCGGAATCTATCTAGACAATATCCCGAACTGGGAATTCGGCGCTCTGACCGAACTGCGCGACCTCTCGGACTCGCTGCGCAATGACTTTAGTCGCGCCCAGTCTCAATCGGCCGAGGACAAAGATCTGCAGATCGCGCAGCCCCAGTTCAATTACAACTCCGACTCCTGGATCCTGCCGTCGACCGAGTCCGAATATCGCAAGGGTGTCGATGCGCTCTATCGCTACTTCAACCGGCTCACCGACAACAATGCGCTGGACGGGCAGTTTTTCGCGCGTTCCGATAATCTGGCCGTCTATCTCCAGACGGTCGAGAAGCGTTTGGGCAGTCTGGCCCAGCGACTCTCCTATGCGGTCGGTCAGGCCCATTTGAATACGGATCTGGCCGGCGACCCCAGCGCCCGACAGTCGAAGCCGGCCCCGGATCTAGCGAGCACCAAAACGCCCTGGCTCCAGATCGACGATATCTTTTTCGAGGCGCGCGGCTATACCTGGGCGCTGTTGCACACCCTTCAGGCGTTGGAGATCGATTTCGAGTCGGTGCTGAAGGACAAGAATGCGCTGGTGTCGCTGAAGCAGATCGCCCGCGAGTTGCAGAACACCCAGAATCCGATCTGGAGCCCGATGATTCTCAATGGCACCGGCTTCGGGCCGATGGGCAATCACTCGCTGGTGATGGCGTCCTATATCTCGCGGGCCAATGCCGCGATCGCCGATCTGCGCGCGTTGTTGCAGCAGGGTTAATCACGTTCAACAATCGCCGACATGCTTGGCGACGGGGGACGGGCCTCTGGCCCGTCTGGCGGGCGAGACGCCCGCGCCCAATGTTTCACTGGTTTTTCAACCGTTCAGTCTGTCCTCGCCTGAGCAACGATACCCTGAACTTGAAGATACTCGATGACCTCGTCGGCGAGGGTTTCCGGGTTTTTCTCGCCGGCATAGAGGGTCAACTCCGGCGAAACGGGCGCCTCGTAGGGATCGTCGATCCCGGTAAAGCCCTTGATTTCGCCAGCGCGGGCTTTCTTATAGAGTCCCTTGGGGTCGCGCGTTTCGCAGATCTCGATCGGGGTATCGACGAAGACCTCAATGAATTCGCCTTCCTTCATGGTTTGCCGAACCATGTCCCGATCCCGTCGATAGGGGCTGATAAAGGCTGTCAGGGTAATGATGCCGGCCTCCGAGAAGAGTTGCGCCACGGCACCGATGCGCCGGATGTTTTCTTCCCGATCGATGGCGGAAAAACCGAGCCCGAAGCGCTGCGCAAACGCCTCGCCATGGTTCTCCTTGAGCATGCCGGGTCCGGCATTGAGCGCATGGCGGACGTTATCGCCATCGAGCACGGCGCTATGGATACGGCGTTCATGCAGCCGATGGTCGAGCGTGTTGGCGATCGTGCTTTTGCCCGATCCGCTAAGGCCAGTGAACCAGATCACGCAGCCCTTGTGTCCATAAAGCGCCTCGCGGCGGGAACGCGATACCTGGTGTTCGTGCCAGGTAACATTGGTGTCATTTGCCATGTGTTCGTCTCGATCCTGTCTTGTTTTCGATAAAAAACGGATTATCCGGCAACCGCCTCGATTTCGCCCAGTAACCGCTTGTAATCCGGCGAATCCGGCTCGGCATAGTTGAAATTCTTGAACAGATTGGTAACCCGCGTAAAAAACTGACGCGCGGCGGCCTTGTCGGCAAGCGAATGGTCGCGCCCGATCAGCCGGTACAGCAGGTTGAAGGTCAATTGCTGGCGTTCCATCGGCACCGAGGCGTCGACCTTGTCGAAGGCGTCCTGTTGCAGATACACCATATCCAGCAGCAATGCTTGTTGAAAAACGACATAGTCCTCGGTCGTGATGCCTTCCTCGCCGGTGACCTGCATCATCTGCTGCACGGCGTCGCCGCGCGCCAGGAGATCCTGCATGGCGCGCACCCGCTCGTTCCAGCTCGGATCCAAGTTTTGGGCATACCAGGGGGCGAGTTGTTCCAGATAGCGCGACCAGGAAATGAGCGGGTCGATGGCGGGGTAGAAACGTTTGTAGGCGCGGTCATAGGAGAGTCCGAGGAAGCATTTGACCGTGCCCAGGGTCGATTGGGTGACGGGTTCCTCGAAGTTGCCGCCGGCCGGGGAGACGCTGCCGATCATGGTCAGGCTGCCCACCGCGCCATCGGCGCCACGGATCACGCCGGAGCGTTCGTAGAGTCCGCGAATCGCCGAGTCTAGATAGGCGGGAAAAGCCTCCTCGCCGGGGATCTCCTCCAGCCGCCCGGAGGTCTCGCGCATCGCCTGTGCCCAGCGCGAGGTGGAGTCGGCCAGCAGCAGCACCTCAAAGCCCATCTGACGGTAATACTCGCCGAGCGTGATGCCGGTATAGATCGACGCCTCGCGCGAGGCGACCGGCATGGAGGAGGTGTTGCAGATGATGATGGTGCGATCCATCAGCGAGCCGCCGGTCTTGGGGTCGCGCAGTTGCGGGAACTCGGTGATGGTTTCCACCACCTCGCCAGCGCGCTCGCCGCAGGCGACCACGATGACGATGTCGACTCCCGAATGCTTGGCCAGCAGATGCTGCAACACGGTCTTGCCGGCACCAAAGGGGCCAGGAATACAGCCGGTGCCGCCGCGCGCCACCGGAAAGAAGGTGTCGATCAGACGGATGGTGGTCGTCAGCGGTTGGTCGGGATAGAGACGCTCGGCGGTGCGGGTGCGCAGCATGTGCTCGGTTAGCACCCGGCGCACCGGCCAGCGCTGGGTCAGGTCAAGCGAGGTTTCATGACCCTGACGATCGCGAATCCGCGCCACCGGAGTATCGACGGTGACGCTGCCCTCCTGAATCCAGGTCACCTCGACCTCGCCCATTTGGTCGAAGGGCACCATGATTTTGTGCGTGAACGATCCCTCCTGCACGGTCCCGAGCACCCCGCCCGCGCGCAGTCTGGCGCCGTGCTGCACGCTGGGCACGAACGACCACTTGCGGTGCATGTTCAGCGCGTCGAGGTCGATACCGCGCGGCAGAAAAACGCCATGTTGAATCGCGAGCTTTTCCAGCGGATTTTGCAGCCCGTCGTAGATCTCGCCGAGCAGTCCCGGACCCAGGACGACCGACAGCAACTCGCCGCTCTGGCGCACCGGATCGCCGATCGAAACCCCGCGGGTATCCTCGAACACCTGGATATCGGCCAGATCGCCGCGCACCCGCAGGATCTCGGATTTCAGCTCCTCGTGCCGACCATCCGGTCCGGTCCGTTCGGGCAGGATGAATGCCACCTCGTTTTTTTTCAGCGGCAGGCGCGCGCCATCCTTCCAGCCGGCCTCGATGGTCGCCAGGCTCTCTTGGATGGAGACGATGCGGGCAGGGCTGTCGGGCTGAGTCGGCATTGCAGGTTCGGATGTCATGGTCGCAGTTCCGTGATGGTGTCGAGCGCGGTCGGGGTCATTCCGGCGGCGATCAGTTCGTCAAAGCGTTCGACTGCCGCCTCGCCGCGATAACGGGTCCAGCGGGCGATCAGATCCCAGCGCATGACATAGATCACGACCGCCTCGAAATCGAAATAATGTCCGTCGCTGAGCCGTTCCAGGCGATTCCAGACGGTGCCGAGCAACAGCCGCTCCAGTCCGACAGTGTCGTCCAGGGCGAGCAGACGATTGGCCTCGGGCAGCCAGGGAAAGGCGCCTTCGAGACGAAATCCGGCTTCGTGCCAATGGCGCCGGATCTGCGCCGCCCAGCGGCCGTAACCCCAGCGGTTGTCGCTCGGCGCGGCATCGCCGCGCCGGCGGCGGCGCAGCGCCGCGACCAGGGTGCGCAATTCCAGCCGCCAGATCACCAGATCGCGCGCGAAGGGATGGGCGATGGTCGGGACGAGCCGGTTGGCCCGCGCGACGGCTTGCGTGTCGGTCTGATCGAGATCCTGCCGCGCCCAATCCTGTAGCTCGCCGAGGGTTTGCAGACACGCGAAGTCCTCCGGTTCCAGCAGGGCCAGACGTTGATTCAAGCGGATGCGCGACAGGGGCGTCTGTTTGGCGCTGAAGAGCGGCCCGTGATAGGGCAGGGCGCTCAACAGCATGGCGTAGCGATGGGCGTCGGTCACGATCCTGGGCTCCTTATTTCACGGTGCCTTCGAGGATGGCGCGAAAACGCGGTTGCAGGTGTGCGAGCAGGATGGCCGCGACCTTGTCGTCGGTGAGGTCGATGTGCACGTCCTTGTCCTTGAGCGAGAGCCGGATCCCGCGCGATTCCTGATGGTCGACCGCGAAGGTGACGCCGGCGGACAAAATGTTGCCGGCCAGCGACAGCACGAAATGCGAGAGCGAGCCTTCGCGCAGTTCCAGCGGGTCGCGCCGCAGTTCCTCCGGACTGATCAGCGCCTTCGGAAGTTGGACCTCGACCGCCTGTCCGGCGTCGAGCCCGGCCTCGGCGCGACCTTTCGCGGCGACTTCCAGGATCAGGCGTTCGAGAAAGGCATCCTGTTCCATTTTGGCGGCGATCAGCCGCTTGACCTCGTCGCTGAAACGATCCGAGAGTTCCGCCTTCAGACGCAGCACGGTGTCGCGCATGGCGATCCGCAGCGCCTCTTCGCCGCCCTTTCTGAGCGTCTCCGCCTGCTGGCTCGCGATCTCGACGATCTGTTGCGCGCGCGCCTCGGCCTCGCGCACGATCCGCGCCGCCTGACGTTGCGCCTCGGCCTCGATGCGCTCCGCTTCCGAGCGCCCGACCAGAACGCCTTCGTCGCGCAGCCGTTCGATCAAGGTCTCGACGCCCGAGGACGCTAGATCCTGGGTCGCTTTTCGGTCCGGTGTCGCCATCATGTCTGCTCCCCTGTCCGGTCAGCCTGGAATATTGCCGGCCAGCACCAGCGCGAAGACGAAGGCGAAGACCGCGAAGCCCTCGACGATGGCTGCCGGTGCTAGCGACAGACCGAAGATCTCGGGCTTGGTCTTGCTGGCATGGATGGCCGAGGCGCACGCCTGACCCTGGCGGATCGCCGAGAACATCAGCGCCAGACCGCAGAGGATGCCGATCCCGAACAGCGCGGGCGCGTTCTCCGGGGTCACGTCGCGTTGCAGGGTAAACATGACGACGATGCCATAGATGACCTGCGAGGAGGGCATCACCGAGACGCCGATGTAACGTCCATAGCCCGAATCGGTATCGACCATGGCCCCGATCGCCGCCTGTCCGGCCACCGCGCAGCCGACGATGCTGCCGATGGCCGCCAGGGCCATGGCGCCGTAGAGCCCCGCCCAACCCAGGGCAATCACGAACTCGTTCATTCGTTTAACTCCGCTTTTTTGAAAGGCTTGAAGGGATAACCCTCGCCGGCGAGGGCCCAGTTATAGAATTCGATGAAATTCAGCCGCAGACCGTGCACCACGCCGCTCATCAGACTGAGCACCAGATTGAGCGCGTGTCCGACCAGCAGAATGAGCAGCGCGAGAAAGAGCCCCAGTCCGGGCAGGTCCGCCGCCACCTGTCGCGCCAGATCGTTGAAGGTGATGGCGAGCGAGGCCGAGGCCAGACCCAGCGCGAAGAGGCGCAGATAGGACAGGACATCGCCGAAGACCTGCGTGACCTTGACCAGTTGCGCCAGACCGTCGAGCCCGCGCAGGGCGACCGCCTTGAGGCTGTCCGGGCGACGGTCGCTGCCCAGGAGAAAGACGCCCGCGAGTCCGCCGAGCGTCAGCGCCTGGCCGGATTGGGCCAGCCAGACCGGCGCGTCGTCGCCGCTGCCCAGCCAGAGCGCGAAACCGCCGATCAGGGTCGCGATCCAGCTCAGGGCGGCGCGCCCGCTCGCGCGTTTGCGGTTGATCGCCGCCATCTCCGCGTTGGCGAGGATCAGATGCAGCACGCCGATCCCGACCGAAATCTTCATCATGCTGTCGAAATCGTTGACATCCAGCAGCTTGAGCTGTCCCCAGAAGCTCTCGGGCGCGGGCGAGAGGCCGAAATAGCTGCCGACCAGGATGCCCCAGCCCAGCGAGGCGCCGGTCAGCGCGGCGGCCAGGATGCGTAGCCGACGCCCCAGATCGCCACGCCCGAGCCGACGCCAATAGGCGGCGAGCAGCAGCCCCAGCACCAAGGCGTAACCGGCATCGGAGAGAATCAGGGCGAAAAAGGCGGTAAAGGAAAAAAACAGCACCCGCGATGGATCCCAGGCGCGATAGGCCGGCATCTGATAGAAACCGACCAGATCCTGACCGGCGGCGATCGGCGCGGGATTCTCCAGCAGGGTCGGCGGCGCATCCTCCGGGCTGGGCGGTTCCAGGATCATGGCCAGACCCTGTTCATCGGCCAGCGCGCGGACACCCTCGGTATCGCGCTCGGCGAGCCAGCCCTGGACCAGAAACAGCGACTCGTCATCCAGGGTCTGGGTTTGCGCGAAGCGCATCCGGGCCTCGTCCTCGGCCTGCGCCAGATGACTCGACAGCAGATAGATCCAGCGGGTGAGCGCGTGCCGCTCGGCCTGGACCTCCTCGATCTCCAGTTCGGCGGATTCCAGCCGTCGGCGCACCTCGGTCAGACTGAGCGCGCCGGTGTGGGCGCGCGGTACAGGAAGCGCGTCGCGAGGCGGTTCGTCCGGATGGACCACCACCACCCAGGATTGCCGATGGTCGCGATGCACCACCTGCCAGGGTAAATCGAGTCCGGCCAATTCAGTCATCTGGCGCTGCGGCACGTGATAAAACCAAAGCTTGCGTCCCGCGAGATCGGCGGGTGAGGGCAGCTCGAAATCGCCCCAGGGCTCCAGTTCGATCAGACGCTGGCGCAGGGCGTCGCGACGGTCGCTCACGTCGCGCAGACGCTGTTGGTTGTCCAGCACCGTCTGGATGGTGCGGTCGATGTCGAAGGCGGGATCCTCGCGCACCTGACGGCGTTTCTCCGGCAGGTCGCGCAGATAGCGCAGGGCCTTGATGGCCTCGACCGCGTGCGCGGGTGGCGTGCGTTCCGGTTCGGCGGGCGCGGGGCCGAGCGGCAACAGATGCAGACAGCCGAGCGTCTGGAGCCGTTCCAGGACGGCGTCCTTCTCGCGGGCGAGACCGGCGAGGGTCAGTCGGTTCAGGGTGAGGATGCTCATGCCAGACCCTCGCGCAGACGCTTGCCCTTGGCGATTTTGGAGCGCACTACGGCGGTCCGCTCGGCGTCGGTGAGGGCGATGCGGATCCGTTTGATGTTCGCCTGGGTGCGTGGGATCAGCACCTTCTCGAACAGATTGACGCGCTGCGTGACCTTGCGCACGGCCGCTTCCAGCAGTTCGACCCGGCGGGCCTGAAGCACCAGGCGCACGCGCAGTTCCAGCATCCGCGACCAGGCGTCCACCAGTCGGTCGACCCAATGCGGCCGGCTCATGAAGCCGTAGTCGCACCGTTCCAGATCCGCCCCGAGCAGTAGCGGCAGCCGTGTCCCCATGATGTTTTCCTGTCCCAGACGGACCCCGCGCAGCTTCACCAGACCGTCGAGTGCGATATCGCGGTTGGCGAGCATGGGGAGCTTTTGTCGGATCTCGTCGCGCAGGGCCGTCATGGTGTCATGGATGCGTTCCTGCTCGGCCAGCGCCTTGGCGCGCTCGGCCATCAGTTGCTTGCGCTTCAGATCGAGCGCGGGCAAGAACCGCTCGAAGGTCTGAAGCTGGCGCGTCTCCCGGGTCAGGGACGATTTACTCAGGCTCAGGCGGGCCATCGCGTGGCGACCTCATCGGGTGGTGTGATGTTTAAATGAAACCCTGTCCAGAGCGATCCGACGTTCCGAGAATACCAGCCTCCCCATTTGGAGTCTCTACGACCTTGATGCGGTATCCCAGTCTTCAATCGGATTGGGTTTGCCGAAGAAATAACCCTGATACGCATGGCAGCCGCTCTCATGCAGAAAACGGCGTTGCGCTTCGGTCTCCACGCCTTCCGCGATGACCTCCAGGCCCAGCGATCGGCTCATCGCCAGGATGGCGCGGACAATGGCTGCGTCATTCGGATCGGTGCCGATGTCGCGCAAGAACGTCCGATCGATCTTTAACTGAGAGAGCGGCAGTCGTTTGAGATACGACAGCGACGAATAGCCAGTGCCGAAGTCGTCCAATGAAAAGCTCACGCCCAAGGCTTTGATCTGGTGCATCTGATTGATGGCGGCCTCGGCGTTCTCCAGGACGACGCTTTCGGTCAGTTCCAGCTTGAGCCGTTCCGGGTTGGCGCCCGAGCGTTTCAGGCTTGCTCGAATCCGTGCGGCGAAATCGGGCTGGTGAAACTGCCTTGCGCTGACGTTGACCGCCAATTGCAGAAACCGAGTGTGCGCCTGGTCTTCCCATGCCTTGAGCTGGTCGCATGCCGTGTCGATCACCCATTGGCCGATCGGCAGGATGAGCCCAGTCTCTTCGGCCAGCGGAATGAATTCCATGGGCAAGATCAACCCACGCCCGGGTTGCCGCCACCGCAATAGCCCCTCGGCGCCGATGCGGCGGCCGTTCTGGTCGAACTGAGGCTGATAGAAAAGCTGGAATTCTCCCTGGAGCAGGGCTTGGCGCAGCGCCGCCTCCATCGCCATGCGCGAATCGATGGCCGTTTGCATCGCCGGGCTGAAAAAACGCACCCGGTTGCGACCGGCGTCCTTGGCTTGATAGAGCGCTACATCCGCCTGCTTGAGCAACACCTCGACGGACGTCTCTTGACCGAGGAACAGGGTCAGGCCAAGGCTTGGCGTGCTGAAATAGGGTTGCGCGCTGGCGGTTAGGACATAGGGTTCGTTCAGGACCAGGCGCATCTTCTCCGCGATCGTCTCGGCATCCTGAGCCGCTGTTGCTTCCTCCTTCCCCAACCCCTGGAGCATCACGATAAATTCGTCGCCCCCCAGTCGGCAGACCGTATCCTCCTCCCGCAGACAGCCGATCATCCGGCGCGCGACCTCGATCAGGAGACGATCGCCCTCGTCGTGCCCCTGGGTGTCGTTGAGCGTCTTGAAATGATCCAGGTCGAGCATGATCAGGGCGCCGAATTCCTGACTGCGCTGGCTGGCGACCAGCGCATACGCAAGGCGGTCCATCAACAGCCGGCGATTCGGAAGTCCGGTCAGCGGATCGAAATAGGCCAGACGACGGATCTGTTCGTCCGCCTCCTTGCGGGCGCTAATATCGCGCACGGTGACGCGACGGCCCTGGTAATGCCCGTCGGCGCGAAAGATCGGGCGGCACTTGTGGGTAACCCAGAGAATCTCCCCCTGTTTTTGCACGATCCGAAAATCGCATTCGAGAACCTCCTCGCTGGCATTCTCGGAGGCGTGATGGGCAAGGTGTCGTTCCCAGAGATGACCGTCCTCGACATGGACGATGGCGTCGATCAGTGTCGGATTGTGGTGGAAATCCTCGACGCGGTAGCCGGTGAAACGCTCGACCGATGGAGTCATATATTCAAATTGGCCGTTGGGCAGAATCCAGTACTCCCAGTCGTGCGTCCAGTCCAGCATGTTATGGAATTTGGCCTCGCTCTCTCGCAAAGCGGCCTCCACCTGTTTTTGCTCGGTGATGTCCTGGGCGGTGAAGGTGACGCCCTTGCTCGGATCGTCCTGATCGATTGGCGCCGAAGACAAGATGACGTTGAGCAGGGTGCCGTTCCGATGTCGAAAGTGGGTTTCTACCTTGCCGATGCCGCGCTCGCGGATCTGGATATATTTCTCTCTGCCAACGGCCTCGAACTCTGCGTCGGACGGATAAATCAGGCGGGAGGATTGACCGATCAAGTCTTCGCGGCGGTAACCTGTCATGCGCAGCATGGTGTCGTTGACCTCCTGAAACCGGCGGTCGACGACCACCCCGATCCCGACGGGCGCGGCACGCAGGATGCTGTTTGCGCGGGCCTCGCTCGCGCGTAGCGCGGACGCCTTTTGCACTTCTCCGGTGATGTCCAGACAGTAGCCGATATAGCCGAGGAACTCGCCCGAACTGTCGTAACGCGGGCAGCCATCGTCCTGAACCCACCGGTATTCGCCATCATGGCGACGCAGGCGATAATTCATGCTGAATTTTTCGCGCTGATCGAAGGAGGACGCATAGATCTCCGCGCAACGCGGAAGATCGTCTGGATGAACGCCCTCGGTCCAACCGTTTCCCGACTCCTGTTCGAGTGTGCGTCCGGTGAAGTCGAGCCAGACCTGATTGAAGTAGTGACACCCCTTATCCGTGCCGGATGTCCAGATCAACGCCTGACCCGAGTCGGCCAGGGTGCGGAACCGCAGCTCGCTTTCGATCAGTTTGCGTTCGGCCTGTCTGCGTTCGGTGATGTCCTGCCCGGCGCAAAGGCCGCCAATGACAGTCCCTTGAGATCCGAGAAGGCGGCTGTTGTGCCACGCGATCAATCGCTCCTCTCCGGAGCGGGTGCGAACCGCGTTCTCGACATATTCCGATCCGGCGAGATCGCCGTCGATGGTCTTGCGAAAGAGGCTCCGGATGGACTCGACATCGGAATTGCGGGGAAGACAGGTCATGAACCAGTCCTTTCCGATCAGTTCCGCTTCGTCGTACCCCAATAACTGGCAGCCCTTGCGGTTGATCAGGGTCATGCGGCCTTCGGTGTCCAGGGCAACGATGATGGCCTCGACCGTTTGCAGGATATTGCGAACGGTGTCGCGCTCCTTGCGCAAGGCATCGATGGCCTCGCGCTGCTCGAATTCCGCGCTGGCGCGCGCGGCGAGAATACGGAGGTTGGCCTGAACCAGTTCGCCTTGGCGAAGTGGCGCGTGCGTGACGCCGACGATGATGCCGAACACGTTGCCCATCGAGTCGAGGATGGGCTCGCCGACGTAACCTTCGGCATTGATTTCGATTAAATCCGTGTCCTGGGGATAGCGTGACCGCACACCGGATTCGATCAGACGACGGGCACCTTGCAGAACCTGCTCGCACGGGGTCGCGTCGAGATTGTAGGACCAGTTTGGAAGCCGCTCGCCGTCCAGACGGGCGGCAAGGATTTCGGCGCGGGGTTGGCCTGGAATCAGGCGGGCGATGTGCGCATAGTCGAGTTCCAGCGTCTGGGCGGCATGTCTGACGAGCTCCGCGCAGAAATTCCGACGGCTTGGCGCGGAGACGAATTCGGCCGTTGCGGCCAGGGCGGTTTCAAACCGATGGGTTTGGCTCATCTCGATCGTCCATATTGAGAATGGTCGTTAAATGCTTTGAATTCAGGACTTGCTTGTCAGGAATGTTTATAGTCTACCTTCTGCAACCAATCATCCAGATCAACCGCCGTCGATGACACATTCCGCTGGAAGATTCCGTCGTTTTGGTCTCCAGTGGAAACTGACGCTGGTGTTCTTCGGGGTCGCGCTGCTGGTGTCCGCGCTGACCACCTTCGTGCTGTTTCAGGTCATGCGCGATCAGGCGATGTCGGATCTGCGCCAGCGTCTGGGCGATCTCGTCGGCGTCGCCGCCGCGGGCCTGGACGCGGATCTGCATGTCCGCGTCACCCCGGAGGCGGGGATGGATTCCGATGCCTTCCGGCGCATGAAGCGCGCCCTGCAGGCGATCCGCGACGGCGCATCGGATCTCCAATACGTCTACTCGCTGCGACTGGACGCGGATGGCGCCATCCGTTTCGTGGTGGATGCCGAGGAAGATCCCGCCGATACGGTGGATTTGGGAACCCTCTACGATGACGCCAGCGCGTTGCTGCGCCGCAACGCCGCGACCCTGGAGGACACGCTGGTCGAAACCGAGGTCTATACGGATCGCTGGGGAACCTGGCTGTCCGGTTACGCGCCCATCCGGACCGCCGATGGGGTTCGGGTCGGGGTGCTGGGCGCCGACATCTCCGTGGCCACCCTGCGCGCTTACGAACTCCGCGTGCTCGGGATCGCGCTGGCCGTGTTCGCCGGCACGCTTCCCCTGATTCTTCTCTTTGGTTGGTGGATGGGACGCCTGATCGCCCGGCCCATCGTCGCCCTGAACCGGGGGGCGCTGCGGATTGCCGAGGGTGACCTGGATGTCCGCCTCGACATCCGGCGCGGCGACGAGATCGGCATTCTGGGTCGCTCTTTCGATCGCATGGCCGCCGAACTGGCCGAGGCGCGGCGACGCCTGGAGGAGGTGGCGGCCAAGTATCGGTCCATCTTCGACAATGCCGCCGAGGGCATCTTTCAAAGCACCCCGGATGGACAACTCGTCACTGCAAATCGCGCCATGCTGAACATGCTGGGCTACGCGGATCTGGAGCAGCTCCGTGCCAGGGTTCAGGATCTCGGCTGGCAGGTCTATGTCAATCCGGCCGACCGTCAGACCATGCTTGCCCTGGTGCGCGAGAGCGGGGCGGTCGATGCGTTCGAGGCGGAATTCCGGCGTGCCGACGGTTCCTCCTTCTGGGCCGAAATCTCGCTGCGACAGGTCCGGCGGGGCGCCGCTCCAGACCTGCTGGAGGGCATGATGCTGGATCTCACGGAGCGTCGCCGCCGTCAGCAGGCCGAGCGCGAGCGCGAGAGCGCGCGGGCCGCCAACGAGGCCAAGAGCGGCTTCCTGGCCAATATGAGCCATGAGATCCGCACCCCGCTGAATGCCGTCATGGGCCTGACCGATCTGCTGCTGCGCACCCGGCTCGACGCGCGTCAGCGCGATTATCTGGCCAAGGTCAAGATTTCCGCCCGCGCGCTGCTGGCGGTCATCAACGACATCCTGGATTTCTCCAAGATCGAGGCCGGGCGGCTGGAACTGGAGCACGCCGCCTTTTCGCTCGACGAGGTGCTGGCGAATCTCACCGAGATGTTCGCCTACCGCGCCCACGAGCGCGACATCGAGTTGATCGTGTCGGCCGCGGACTCGGTGCCGCGCGCACTGGTCGGCGACCCGACGCGGTTGGGCCAGATCCTGATCAACCTGACCGGCAACGCCATCAAGTTCACCGAGCGGGGCGAGGTGGCGGTCACCGTCACGCGGATCGAGCCGCCATCGGCGGATCCGATCGACGATCAGGTCACGCTATGTTTTACCGTGCGGGATACCGGCCCCGGGATTCCCGAGAACCGCTTGGAGGCAATCTTTCAGTCGTTCTCCCAGGCCGACGGTTCGATCACGCGACTCCATGGCGGGACCGGTTTGGGGCTGGCCATCGCCCGTCAGCTTGCCGAACTAATGGGCGGCGGCATCCGGGTCGAGAGCCAGGTCGGGAAGGGGAGTTGCTTCAGGGCCACCGTCGTGCTGAGTCGTCAGCTCGAAACGGACGAGCAGCATCCGGTCACGCCCATCGATCTGCGCGGTCTCCGGGTGCTGGTGGTGGAAGACAACGCGACCTCGCGCGACATTCTGATCAGTCAGATCCAATCCTTCCAGATGGCGGCGACCGCCGTGGCCTCGGGCGAGGAGGCGCTGGAGCGCCTGTCCGCTCCGGACCAGATCTTCGATCTGGTGCTGATGGATTGGAAAATGCCCGGTCTGAACGGGCTGGAGACGACCCGGCGAATCCGTGCCGACCTCAAGCTCGACAAAACCCCGGTGATCTGCATGATCTCGGGCTATGCGCGGGAAGACCTGATGCGGCCCGCGGAACGCGCGGTGCTCGATGCCTTTCTGCACAAGCCGGTCAATCAGTCCTTCCTGTTCGATACCATCATGGGCCTGTTCGGGCATCAGGAGGCCGCGATTGCCGGCGATCTGATGCGACCGACCGCCGATACCCTCGACACGCCGCCGGATTTCACTGGGCAACGGGTGCTGCTGGTCGAGGACATCGAGATCAACCGGCTGGTCGCGATGGAATGGCTGGCGTCGGTCGGGCTGGAGGTCGACATCGCCGAGAATGGTGCGGAGGCGATCGAGAGGCTCGATCCCGCCCGTCATGCGGCCGTGCTGATGGATCTTCAGATGCCGGTCATGGACGGCCTGGAGGCGACCCGGCGCATCCGCGCCCGACCTGAGCAGGCGGCGGTGCCCATCATCGCCATGACCGCGCATGCGCTCAAGGGCGATCTGGAACGCTGTCTGGCTGCGGGCATGAACGATTACGTCGCCAAGCCCGTGGATCCGGCGCGGCTGTTTGCCGCCCTGGCCCGCTGGATCAAACCGGCGGCCGGTGTCTCGGTCCACAGCACAACCACACCGGAAGCGCCAGAAGCGACCACGGGTCCGCTGGCCGGACTGTCGCTGCCCGGTATCGATCTCGCCGACGGCCTGGCGCGCGCGAATCGCAACGCCGCGCTCTATCTGAAAATGCTGCGCGGATTCAACCTGTCCTGGGCCGAGGTCGCGCGTCGGGTCGAGGACGACTTGGCCGCCGGGCGTCTTGAGGACGCGCGTCGAGCGATCCATTCGGTCAAGGGCGTGGCGGGGAATCTGGGTGCTAAAGCCCTGTACGAGCGAGGTCAGGCGGCCGAACGCATGATCGCCGAGGGCGCGTTCGATCCCGCGTCGGCCATCTGGTGCGACTTCTCCGCCGCCCTGGACGAGGTGGCCGAGGGTTTGGAGACGCTGCCGCCGGAGACCGGGGTTGCCGCGCCCCTCAGCGTTGGCGATGCTGGAGTGGAGTCCGGCGCGTTGCGCCAGGGTCTCGCCGAACTGGTGAAATTGCTCGACGACGATCTGGGACGGGCGCAGGCGCAGCTTGAGCGCCTGCGTCCCGCGCTGATCCAGCGTCTGGGCGCGGCGCGGGTGGACGCGGTGCGCGTGAGCATCGACGATTTCGACATCGATGCCGCCATCGCGAGCGTGAAGCAGATGCAAGTGGAGTTGGAACGTGACGATTGAGCGGGACGACCGACCGAAAATTCTGATCGTCGATGACACCAAGGAGAACATCGACCTGTTGCTGGAGGTGTTCCGCGACGAGTTTCGGGTCAGCGCGGCCACCAATGCCGAGCGCGCCCTGAAACTGGCCCGCGCCGACCATCCGCCCGACATTATTCTGCTCGACATCCTGATGCCGGAGATGGACGGTTACGAACTCTGCGCCGCGCTCAAGAACGATGAGGCCACCAAGGGCATTCCGGTGGTCTTCGTGACCGCGGTGTCCGAGGTCATGGACGCCACGCGCGGCTTCGCCGCCGGTGCCGTGGACTACATCACCAAGCCCTTCCATCCGCCGATGGTCAAGGCGCGCGTGCGGCTGCATCTGGATCTCAAGAGCAAGTACGACCTGCTCGAATCCTACGCCTTCATCGACGCACTGACCGAGGTCAACAACCGCCGCCGCTTCGATCTGGTGCTGGAGGACGAATGGAATCGGGCGCGTCGCTCCAAGCGGTCGCTGTCGCTCATCTATCTGGACGTGGATCACTTCAAGGCATTCAACGACACCTACGGTCATGGTGCGGGCGACGACTGTCTGCGCCGTCTGGCGGCGGCCATGGCGGGCGCGCTGCACCGTTCGGGCGATTTCATCGCGCGCCATGGCGGCGAGGAATTCATGATCCTGCTGCCCTACACCGACCCGGACGAGGCTCTGACCATCGCGCAACACCTGAACCGGATCATCGACGGTCTGGCCATTCCGCATGTCTCCTCGCCAGTGGCCGCGCATGTGACCGTCAGCATGGGTGTGGTCTCGGTGGATCCGGATGCCAGACTGAGCACGCGCGAGATCGTCGACGCCGCCGACCGGGCACTCTATGCCGCCAAGCATGCCGGCCGCCATCGGATCGAGCAAATCGCGATTTGAACGCCCGCTGGTCTGGAACGCGGTCTCCTCTGCGATGACCGCGCCGCATCCTAAATCAGGAACCCAACGCCATGTTAATCCGGCTGGAACCCGTAATTTTGACCCTTCTGATCGGCTTCGCCACGGCGGTCCCTGCCGAGGAGACGGCCAAGCGATTGGCGATCCTGGGCGACTCGGAGCGGGGCATCGAACCCTGCGCGCTCTGCCACCAAGCCAATGGCGGCGGCAGCGAGGCGATCGGCGCGCCGCGCCTCGCGGGGATGAATGCGCGCTACCTGACCCGACAGATCGAGAATTTCAAGAACGGTCACCGTCCGCACTCCGTCATGCAACCCTGGGCCGAACGGCTCGCCGATGCCGAAATCGCAGCGCTGAGCGAGTATTTCGCGGCACTGCCGCCCGCCAGCAATGCCAAGGTTCCCGACGGGATGGATCCCAAGGCGGGCGAGTGGCTGGCGCTCGACGGCGACTGGCCCGGGCGCCGGTTGCCGGCCTGCAGGCAGTGCCATGGTCCGCGAGGGATCGGAGTCGGTCAACATTTTCCCGCATTGGCCGGCCAGCCTTACAACTATCTGGTCAGACAGTTGGCCGCCTGGACCACGGGAGAGCGTACCGGCGATCCGCTCGACATGATGAACGCGGTCAATGCCAGGCTCTCGGTGGCGGAAACGCAGGCCGTCGCGGCCTTCTACGCATCCATGCCGGTCGTCAAGGCATTGGACGTCAACGTCGAGAGCGAGCACGGCGCGGTTCCGCCCGACGCGGATGCCATGCGTCCGCTGACGTCGAGTATCGCGCCCGCTCCGATGGCGCGCACGACACCGCTGGTGCACCAAGGCGAGGTGCCCGCGGGTCGCGCGCCAGGGACCGCTGGGCATTTCGAGCCCCCGGCCCGCGGCGACAAACCTGACGATGAGTTCGGCGCGGTGGTCGCGCTCGGCGAAGCCATCTTTACGCAAACCGACCGTCATGCCATCTCCGGCAAGTATGTCGGCAACGATCAGGTGTGCGAGGGTTGTCATCTGGACGCCGGCAGGCTTGCCGACGCGTCGCCGATGTGGGCCGCCTGGGTCGCCTATCCGGCCTATCGCGACAAGGATCGGCAGGTCAGCACCATCGTCGAGCGCATCCAGGGTTGCTTCAAATACTCGATGAATGCCCAGGCATCGGAGGTCGGTCATCCGCCGGCCGCCGAGAGCCGTACCATCCATGCGTTGGCGAGCTACCTGTATTGGCTTGCCACCGGCGCGCCCACCGGCGACAAGGCGATGTCGGGACGCGGTTATCCGCCACTGGCCGAAACCGAACAGGGCTTCGATCCGACGCGCGGCGCGGCGGTCTACGCGGACAACTGCGCGATTTGCCACGGCGCCGACGGCGAGGGCGTCGATGCCGGAAACGAAATCGTCTTCCCGCCACTGTGGGGCGCGCGCAGTTATAACTGGGGCGCCGGGATGCACATGATCAACACGGCGGCCGCGTTCATCAAAACCAATATGCCGCTTGGGAATTTTCTCGAACTGACCGATCAAGAGGCATGGGACGTGGCCGCCTTTATGAACGCGCATGACCGCCCGCAGGATCCCCGATTCACCGGCGATGTCGCCGAGACCGCCGCACAGTTCCATGGCGGCAGGTTTGACGTTTACGGTAAGCCAACAATCCAGTCGAAAAGCGAGTGAGTGGGTTCGGTTTCTTCGTTGTTCGGCGTGTGCATCCGCGCGACAAAGAGATCGACGCCGAACGCACCTTGCAGTCACAGCGTCGTTGATGCCGCGCGTTTGGATTTGGCTGACAATGTCCAGCCATGAGCAACCCGCGAGGGTTGTTCATGGCGCCAGACGGTCGATCCGCCAGACCCCCGCGTTCTCCTCCCGCCGATAGCAAAACCGGTCATGCAGCCGGCTCTCGCGTCCCTGCCAGAACTCGATCATCTCGGGTACGACCCGATACCCGCCCCAGAAATCCGGCAGCGGCACCTCGCCCCTCGCGAATTTGCGCGCGATTTCGGACACTTTTGCCTCCAGCAGCGAGCGCGAACCGATCACCTGGCTTTGGGGCGATGACCAGGCGCCGATCTGACTCCCGCGCGGACGGGAGACGAAATACCTCAGCGACTCGGCGGTCGGGATGCGCTCCGCGCGTCCAGTGATCTGCACCTGGCGGGCCAGTGCTACCCAGGGAAATAACAGTGCCACCCTTGGATTGCGATCGATCTCGCGCGCCTTGCGACTCCCGTAGTTGGTGAAAAAGACGAACCCCCGCGCGTCATACAGCTTCAGCAGAACGGTACGCGCGGAGGGTTGCCCGCTCGCATCGACCGTGCAGAGGCTCATGGCATTGGGTTCCGGGAGATCGGTGCCGATGGCCGTCTCGAACCACTGCTGAAACTGTCGGAATGGATCTGGATCGAGTTCGGCGCGCGCGAGGCCATGCTCCATCAGTTCGTGGCGGATCGCTTCGGGATTGGCGTTCATTGATAATTGTCAATCTCAATAAAAAAGATTTGGATAATTGATTCGTCAAATGATCCTGATCTGGTTAGCTTCGCAGGTCAAGACCAAGTAAGACAGTCAAATATCCGCGACGGCTCAACCGGATCTCCGCTGGGTTTCCTCGCCTGAGGTCCGAGATGATCGAAACGGGTATCGAGCGGTCCAATAATAAAACCACTGAGGAAGCGTTCAAATGAATCGTCAGAAACAGATCGAGGCCCTGGAACGCGACTGGGCGGAAAACCCGCGCTGGACCGATGTGAGCCGTGACTATTCGGCGGCGGACGTGGTGCGTCTGCGTGGTTCGGTCCAGCCCGAATACACCTATGCCAAACTCGGCGCGGAAAAGCTCTGGACGCTGATCCATGGCGATGCCAAAAAAGGCTATGTCAACTGCATGGGCGCCATCACTGGCGGTCAGGCGATGCAGCAGGCCAAGGCCGGCATCGAGGCGATTTATCTCTCCGGCTGGCAGGTCGCCGCCGACGGCAACACCTCGGAGACCATGTATCCGGACCAGTCGCTCTATGCCTACGATTCGGTGCCGACCATGGTGCGGCGCATCAATAACACCTTCAAGCGCGCCGACGAGATCCAGTGGTCCAAGGGGATCGAGCCTGGCGACACGGGCTATACCGATTTCTTTCTGCCCATCGTCGCGGATGCCGAGGCCGGTTTCGGCGGCGTGCTGAACGCCTTCGAGCTGATGAAGAACATGATCGTCGCCGGCGCGGCTGGCGTCCACTATGAGGATCAGCTCGCGGCGGTCAAGAAATGCGGTCACATGGGCGGGAAGGTGCTGGTTCCGACGCGCGAGGCGGTGCAGAAACTGACCGCCGCGCGTTTCGCCGCCGATGTCATGGGCGTACCGACCCTGCTCCTGGCTCGCACCGATGCCGAGGCGGCCAATCTGCTGACCAGCGATGTCGACGACAACGACCGTCCCTTCGTGACCGGCGAGCGCACCGACGATGGGTTCTACCGGGTCAAAAATGGGCTGGAGCAGGCCATCAGTCGCGGTCTGGCCTATGCCCCCTATGCCGATCTGGTCTGGTGCGAGACCGGCACCCCGGATCTCGGTTTCGCCCGCGAGTTCGCGCGGGCGGTGCTGGAAAAAAATCCCAACAAGCTGCTCGCCTACAATTGCTCGCCGTCGTTCAACTGGAAGAAGAATCTCGACGACGCCACCATCGCGCGCTTCCAGGACGAACTGGCGGACATGGGCTACAAATACCAGTTCATCACCCTGGCGGGCATCCATAGCATGTGGTTCAACATGTACGACCTGGCCTACGACTATGCCCGTGGCGAAGGCATGCGCCACTATGTCGAGAAGGTCCAGGGGCCGGAATTCGCCGCGCGCGAGAAGGGGTACACCTTCGTCTCGCATCAGCAGGAGGTCGGCGCTGGCTATTTCGACGACGTCACCACCGTGATTCAGGGCGGTACGTCAACCGTCACCGCGCTGACTGGCTCCACGGAAGAAGATCAGTTCTGAGGGTTATTCCGGGTGACTGGGCTGCGTCGCCCGGAACCAACAGGGCTTTCAAGCACCATGGAGGATCCAGTGAGCTTCAAGACCTCTGATCTTTACGACCGGCATGGCGATACGTTGCGGGTCTGCGAGCCCATCTTTCGTGATTTTGGCGGGCGATCCCGTTCCGCGGGCGCCATTGTGACGGTCAAGTGTTTCGAGGACAACTCGCTGGTCAAGTCGACGTTGGCCGAGCCGGGCGAGGGTCGGGTGCTGGTGGTGGATGCGGGAGGTTCGCTGCGTTGCGCCATGCTCGGCGACCTGATCGCCGCCAGCGCGGTCGAGCAGGGCTGGGCCGGCGTCATCCTCTTCGGTTGCGTGCGCGACAGCCGGGAGCTGGCTGGCATGCCGCTCGGGATCAAGGCATTGGCCGCCATTCCACGCAAGAGTCAACGGCGCGGCGAAGGCCAGCGCGACCTCCCGGTGACCTTCGCTGGCGCGCGCTTCGCCCCCGGCGATTGGATCTATTGCGACGAGGATGGCATTGTCGTCGCCGACCAACCGTTGGATTGATCCAATGGACACTGGAATAGCATCTGACCGCCAACCGCCAACCGCCAACCGCCAACCGCCAACCGCCAACTGAAACCTAAATCATGGCCTGGACCGAAGCAAAACTCATCGCCGAGGCCATCCTCGAAGGTTTCGAGCGCCACTATCGGCTGTTCCGCGAGATCACCGCGAGCGCCCAGGCGCGTTTCGAGTCCGCCGACTGGCCGGCGGTCCAGACCGCCGCCCGCGAGCGCATCAGCTTTTATGACAGGCGCGTCGGCGAGACCGTGGACCTGCTGCGGCGCGAATTCCATCTGCGCGACCCCAGCGATTTCCTCTGGCGACGGATCAAGGTCGAGTATCTGCGTCTATTGCCCCAGCTCAACCAGCCTGAACTGGCCGAGACTTTTTACAATTCGGTCTTCTGCCGACTGTTCGACCGCCACTATTACAACAACAGCTATATCTTCGTCTGGCCGCTGATCTCCACCGAGCATCTGGAGGCGGAAATTCCGATTTTCCGTCCCTATTATCCGGCGCGAGACGGATTCGTCAGGGTGATCGTCAACATCCTGCGCGACACTGGTTTCCGCCGCCCCTTCCGCGATCGTCGCCGCGATCTGCGCTGTCTGCTGCTCGCCATCCGCCAGCGCTTTCCGGCCAATCGGGCGATCCAGCAGAATTTCCAGCTCGCCATGCTTTGCGCGCCGTTCTACCGCAACAAGGCCGCCTATCTCATCGGCAAGGCGATCAACGGCGCGGATCAGATCCCTTTCGCGATCGCCATCCTGAACGACGAAGAACAGGGGCTTTATGTCGACACCCTGCTGACCGGCGAGGACGAGATCTCCGATATCTTCAGTTTTTCGCGCGCCTATTTCATGATGGACACCGAGGTGCCCGCCGCCGTGGTGGATTTTCTGCGTCCGCTGATGCCGCGCAAGGGCAAGGCGGAACTCTATACCGCCATCGGCCTCCAGAAATTCGGCAAGGCCGAGTTCTATCGGGATTTTCTCAAGCACCTGCGTTATTCCTCCGATGAGTTCGTGGTCGCGCCCGGCATTCGCGGCATGGTGATGTGCGTCTTCACGCTGCCGTCGTTTCCGTTCGTGTTCAAGGTCATCAAGGACCGCTTCCCGCCACCCAAGGAAATGACCCGCGAGACGGTCAAGGAAAAATACCTGATGGTGAAGCTGCACGACCGGGTCGGACGCATGGCCGATTCCTGGGAATATTCCCATGTCGCCTTTCCGCTGGCGCGCTTTTCCTCCGTGCTGCGCGAGATGCTGGAGACCGAATGCTCCGACAGTCTGGAGGTGAACGGCGATCAATTGATCATCAAACACCTGTATATCGAGCGGCGCATGACCCCCTTGAATCTCTATCTGCACACGGCGGACGAGGAGGAGATCCGCCATGCCATCGGCGAGTATGGCGACGCCATCCGCCAGCTTGCGGCCGCCAACATTTTTCCCGGCGACTTTCTGTTCAAGAATTTCGGCGTGACCCGTCAGGATCGGGTTGTTTTCTATGACTACGACGAAATCTGCTATCTGACCGAGTGCCATTTTCGCGCGATTCCCGAAGCGCCCTATCCGGAAATGGAACTGTCCGAGGATGCCTGGTATTCGGTCGGTCCCAACGATATTTTTCCGGAGGAATTCGAGACCTTTCTGCTCACCGACCCCCGAATCCGTCGGGTGTTTCGCGAACTGCACAGCGATTTGCTCGATCCGGCCTGGTGGCGTGAGCGTCAGGCGCATATCCGCGCCGGGCATCTGGAGGATGTCTTTCCCTATCCGACGGATCGTCGGTTTCCACAGTTCAGGGACGATTGTCCGTTACACCGTGTTTGAAACATTGATTCCGGTAGACGCCAGGAAACGCCATGACTTCGATCCGCCCGATGCCCGACAGAGACCGACTGCCTCATGCGCTCTATCGCGCCGAGCAGGTTCGCAACCTGGAGCGTATCGCGATCAAGGGATATGGAATCGCCGGACTCGAGTTGATGAACCGCGCCGGGGCCGTCGCCTATCGGATGCTCCGCGCCCGCTGGCCGACGGCGCGGCGGCTGGTCGTCCTGGCGGGTGTCGGCAACAATGGCGGCGACGGTTTTGTCGTCGCCCGGCTGGCGCTCGCCGACGGTCTGTCGGTGCGCGTGCTGCAACTGGGCGAGACGGAGCGTCTGCGCGGGGAGGCCGCCGAGAGTTGCGCCGCGTATCGTGCCGCGGGTGGCGTCCCGGAAGCCTATCGGGGATTGCCGCGCGATGCCGATCTGATCATCGACGCCTTGCTCGGAACTGGCTTGGAACGGACGGTCGAGGGCATCTGGGCGGAAGCCATCCAGGCCGTCAACGACCAACGGGCGCGCGTGCTCGCGCTCGATCTGCCCTCGGGGCTGCATGCCGATACCGGTCGCGCACTGGGCGTGGCGGTGCGCGCCACGGCGACGGTCAGTTTCATCGGTCTCAAGCAGGGACTGTTCCTCGGAGACGGACCAGACTGCCGCGGCGAGGTGCATTTCAGCGCGCTCGACATCCCGGCAGCGGTCTACGCGCGCGAGATCCTTTCGCTGCGTCGCATCGATTGGGATCAGCAGGGACAGTTGCTCGGACCTCGTCCGCGCACGGCCCACAAGGGCGATTGCGGGCATGTGCTGATCGTTGGCGGCGCCCCCGGTATGTCCGGCGCCGCGCGTCTGGCGGGCGAGGCGGCGCTGCGCGCCGGGGCTGGACTGGTCACGGTCGCCACCCATCCCGACCACGCGGCCTGGCTCAATCTGAACCGCCCGGAGCTGATGGTGAGCGCAGTGGCCGGGCCGAAAACGCTTGAGCCCTTGATCGCGCGGGCGGATGTCGTCGCGATCGGCCCTGGACTGGGTCGCGCGGACTGGGGCAGGCGGCTTTGGCAATGTGCGCAAGGTAGCGCCAAGCCGCTGGTGGTCGATGCCGACGCGCTCAATCTGCTCGCCGAGACGCCCGCGAGGGGAGCGGATTGGGTGTTGACGCCGCATCCCGGCGAGGCCGCGCGGCTGCTCGGGGTCCGCGTGTCGGAGGTGGAAGAGGATCGTCCGCGCGCCGCCCGCGAACTTCAGCGGCGTTTCGGCGGAGCGGTCGTGCTCAAGGGTGCCGGTAGCCTGATTCAAGGCGATTCGCAGCGACCGCCGGCGGTCTGTAGCGACGGCAATCCAGGAATGGCGACGGCGGGTTCGGGCGACGTCTTGACCGGCGTGATCGCGGCCCTGCGCGGCCAGGGTCTGGACGCGGAGGATGCAGCCTGCGCCGGGGTCTGTCTGCATGCGGCGGCGGGCGATCGCGCGGCCTTGCGGGGCGAGCGCGGACTGCTCGCCGGCGACATCGTTTCCGCCTTGCGTGCGGTTGCCAATGGTATTGGAGAGGACGAATGCAGATTCGATTGAATGATCCGGAGGCCCAGCTTGCGTTCGGCGCGCGTCTCGCCGCCCTGCTGCCATCCGCCTGCGTGCTCTATCTGGAAGGCGATCTCGGCACCGGCAAGACGACGCTGACGCGAGGGATCCTTCGAGGGCTCGGCCATCGCGGCGCCGTGCGCAGTCCGACCTATACCCTGATCGAGCCGTATCAGGTTCCGAGCGGACCGCTCTATCATCTGGATCTCTATCGTCTGGCGGATCCGGAGGAATTGGAATACCTCGGACTGCGGGATCTCATGGGCGAGGACGCGCGCTGGGTGATCGAATGGCCGGATCGCGGGGCTGGAATGTTGCCGGCGGCCGATCTGCGGATCATGATCGAGTCTCTCGACGATGGACGCCGTCTGACGCTGTCGGGCGGGACAATGGAAGGTTGCTCGATCGTTGCCGCGCTGATCGACGCGGAAAATGCCGGCGCGCGATAGTGGTTGCAAATGGACGACAAAGCCTGAAGACGCGTTTAGGAAAGGAGCCTAATCGTCGGATTCGTCTTGGAAAGATGTCCTCGCAACTGCTATCTTAATGAGACAGCGTCCGGGATGATTTGCGTTGTCGGGAAATCGGCCCGGCCTCGCCCGAACCAGCAAGCAGCGTCGCTAAGACGGTTTCTTGAGAGTGCACCGAGACGACACCGTGAACAGGTTCATCGTATTTTTTTTGCTACTGATTTCCTTGCCCGTCGCCGGCTCTCCGGCGTCGGTCGAGTGCGCGGGCGTCTCGACCGACGATGGGAAGACACGTCTGATTCTCGCGACGACGGCCTCGGTTTCTCATCAGGTCTTTACCCTGGATGGCCCGGATCGGGTGGTGATCGATATCGCCGACGCCAGGCTGATCGGCAAACTGCCCGAGGCCACGGCACAGGATCCGACTCTGATCGGTTTGCGGAGCGGCGTGCGCAATCAGGGGGATCTGCGCATCGTCCTCGATCTCAAGCATGCCGTTCGGATCAAGAGCTTTTCGACGCCATCCGCGGATGGTCATGGGCATCGGCTGTTTGTCGATCTGATCCCGAAAGGGAATGCCAAATCAAGCGGTGACCCGCGCCGAATGACCGCATCGACGGCAATCGCAACGGCAAATTCTCCGGCGGCGCCACGGACGGGTGCCTTGCGGACCGCCGTGATCGCCATCGATGCGGGACATGGCGGCGCGGATCCGGGCGCGATCGGACCCACGGGAATCCGCGAGAAGGATGTCACACTGGCGATTGCCCGTAAGCTGGCAAGCCTGGTCGACAAAGAGCCGGGGATGCGCGCCCTGATGATCCGCGATAGCGACGATTTTATCGGTCTGCGTCAACGCATCCTGAAGGCGCGGGAGCACAAGGCGGACATTTTCATCTCAATTCATGCCGATGCCTTTAACAATACCGACGCGCACGGTTCATCCGTCTACACCCTGTCCAATGTCGGCGCGAGCAGCGAGGCGGCGATGTGGCTGGCCGATCGGGAGAACAGCGCCGATCTGGTCGGCGGTGTCGACATCTCGGCCAGCGACGATCTACTCGCGACCGTGCTCCTGGACATGACCCAGAATGCCACCATCGAGCACAGCACCGAGGTGGCCAGCGCGGTGCTTTCCTATCTGGGGGCGGTCGGCGACATGCACAGGAAAGATGTCCAGCGGGCCGGTTTCGTGGTGCTTAAATCGCCGGATATCCCGTCGTTGCTGGTCGAAACCGCGTTCATTTCGAACGCGGACGAGGAAAAGCGATTGAAGAGCAATGCGCATCAGCAGCGGCTCGCCCAGGCCATTCTCGCGGGCGTCAAGGCGTACCTCAAAAAATTCCCGCCACGGGGACTCCAGACCGCGTCAGCGGTCGTTTCCTCGACGGCTGGCCCCACGCATTCGGCCACTGCCAGGGCGCCGGCGATTCAGGCATCGGCGGGCAGTCGTCCCAACGAGACGCGCGGGTATGTCGTCAACTCGGGAGATACCCTGTCCGGGATCGCCAAGCGCCATCGGGTAAGCCTGTCCTCGCTGAGGGCGGAAAATGGACTTGAGGAAGGCGATATGATTCGCGCCGGTCAGGTTCTCGCGATTCCCGCGGATTCCTGAGCGAGCGTGCCGCACACCGCCGGGCCTGTTTTTATCGGTGTCATGTCCACTCCGATTCGTATCCTGCCCAGTCATCTCGTCAACCAGATCGCCGCTGGCGAGGTTGTCGAGCGTCCCGCCTCCGTGGTCAAGGAGTTGATTGAGAACAGCCTGGACGCCGGCTGCGGACGCATCGAGATCGAGGTGGAGCAGGGCGGGGTTAAGCGTCTGCGGGTGCGCGACGATGGTCGCGGCATCCCGCGCGATCAGCTCGCCCTGGCGCTCGCGCGCCATGCCACCAGCAAGGTCGCGGATCTGGCGGATCTGGAAGCGGTCGCCACGCTCGGTTTTCGGGGCGAGGCGTTGCCCAGCATCGCCTCCGTGAGTCGGCTGACCCTGACCTCGCGGACCGCGCTTTCCGAGGCATCGGCCTGTGACGAGGGTCGTGCCTGGGAGGTCACGGTCGGCGCCGACGGGCAGATCGAGGATCCGCGTCCCGCCGCCCATCCGGTGGGGACGAGCGTCGATCTCCGCGATCTTTTTTTCAATACGCCCGCGCGCCGCAAGTTTCTGCGCAGCGACAAGACCGAGTTCGGCCATCTGGAACAGGTCGTCCGCCGCATTGCCCTGGCCCGACCCGACATCGGATTCCAGTTGCGCCATAACGGCCGGCCGGTGCTCGACCTCGCCGCAGCCAACGGGGATGACGCGGGCATCCTGAGTCGCCTGGACCGACTCCTGGGCAATGGTTTTTCCGCCCAGTCGCTGGCGCTCGACGCGTCGGCGGTGGATCTGCGGCTGCATGGCTGGGTCATGCGTCCGGCCTTTTCGCGCAGTCAGGCCGATCAGCAGTTTTTCTATGTCAACGGGCGCATGGTCCGCGACAAACTGGTGACCCATGCCGTGCGTCAGGCATTCAGCGACGTGCTGCATCATGGACGCCATCCGGCCTATGTGCTCTTTCTGGAGATTCCGCCGCGGATGGTCGATGTCAACGTTCATCCGGCCAAGCACGAGGTGCGCTTTCGCGAGGGTCGGCAGGTACATGATTTCCTCTTCCGGTCGCTGCAACGCCGTCTATCGCAGGGAACCCTGGGCGTCTCGCCCGTCTCCGCCGGAACCTTCGGCGCGTTGCCACCATCCGCAGGGGGGGGCGATCAGGTTGCAGGACACGTCCGCGCGGCCTCCCGGCCATCGCGCCCTTCGACGCTGTCGCTTGGCATCGGCGATGCGCGCGGGCGCTATCGGACGGATCAAGCCTTCCAGCAGCCGCCGTCCGACGCTGACATGGCCACCGCCGAAACGCCGGTCCAGAAGGGCGATCCCGACATCCCGCCGCTGGGCTATGCGCTGGCGCAGCTCAACGGTGTCTATCTGCTCGCGCAGTCAACCGACGGACTCATCGTCGTGGACATCCACGCCGCCCATGAGCGGATCGGTTACGAGCGGCTCAAGACCGCCTGGAAGGACGGGCGTCTGGTCCGTCAGCCCCTGCTCCTGCCCTTGACCGTCCAGGTCAGTCCACGCGAAGCCGACTTGCTGGAGAGCCAGTCGCCGGTGCTCGACCGTCTCGGTCTGACGATCGATCGCCTCGGCGTGGATACCTTGGTTGTGCGGGAGGTGCCGGCCCTATTGCGGCAGGCGGACATGGAGCGCCTGGTGCGCGATCTGCTCGCGGACCTGACCGAGCACGGCAGCAGCGGGCGAGTCGAGGAGGCGATCGACAGCGTGCTGGCG
This sequence comes from Thiocystis violascens DSM 198, assembly GCF_000227745.2. Lineage (NCBI taxonomy): Bacteria > Pseudomonadati > Pseudomonadota > Gammaproteobacteria > Chromatiales > Chromatiaceae > Thiocystis > Thiocystis violascens. The sequence goes on from NC_018012.1 coordinate 4,359,958, forward strand.
ACCATGGCCTGTCACGGTGCCGTGCGCGCCAATCGTCGCCTGACCCTGGACGAAATGAATGCGCTGCTACGCGAGATGGAGCGCGTCGAGCGGATCGATCAGTGCAACCACGGCCGTCCGACCTGGGTCCGGGTCAGTCACGGCGAGCTTGATCGACTGTTTTCGCGTGGACGTTAGGCGATTTCCGGGCAAGATTTTACCGATTTCCGTTCATCCTGAGCCCTGAGCCCTTCGGCTTCGCTCAGGACAGGCTTGCCGAAGGGTCGGAGGATGAACGGAAATCGCGCTCAGAGACCGACATTGCCTCCGTTCTTGGTGAGCCCTGAGCGCAGTCGAAGGGTCGAACCAAGAACGGAGGCAATGTCACGGCGAACGGAGGCAATCTGGGTATGATCTTTTCCAAAAATCACCTTAAGGCGCGTCATCACTTCAAGCATCGCCGATGGCAATTGACGCACTGGCCGGTACCCGTTCGATCCGCCACCGGGCGCTGGCCTGTGACCAGAAGTGCTCGATCGGACAGCCACGGCGCGAACTCTCCAAGGGCAGCGCCTTCTGGCCCAGCAACTCCCAAGCCCGTCTCAGGGCCGGGAGCGGGTCGCTCGGATCGACCGGCGCGGCGGCAAGCGATTTGCTGAGTTTGCGGCCCTCGGTATCCACCGCCAGCGGCACATGGGCATAGTCCGGCTGAAGCAGGTCCAGAAACCGCTGGAGCAAAATCTGACGCGGCGTGGAGAGCAGCAGGTCGGCGCCGCGCACCACTTGCGTGATTCCCTGCCAGGCATCGTCGACGACGACCGCGAGTTGATAGGCATGGATGCCATCGGCGCGCCGAAGCACGAAATCGCCGACCGCTTCCGCGATCGACTGCTCCTGCGCGCCCTGGATGCGGTCCACGAATGCGATCGGCGGCGCGGGCGCGCGCAGTCGCACGGTGCGCGGCAGGCGTCCCGGCGGCAGACCCGCCGTCCGACAGGTTCCAGGATAGATGGGGCCTTCGCGACCTGGCAGGCCCAGCCGGGCGATTTCGGCGCGGCTGCAACCGCAGGGGTAGGTCAGGCCGCGCGCGGCGAGTCGATCCAGCGCGGACTGGTAGGCGTCGGAGCGGTGACGCTGAAACAGGACGGGTTCGTCCCACACGAAACCGAATGCCTGGAGGGTGCGCAGGATGCCGTCGGCGGCGCCGGGAACCTCGCGCGCGCGATCCAGGTCTTCCATGCGCACCAGCCAGGCGCCGGCATGCGCGCGGGCGTCGGCGTAGCTCGCCACGGCCGCGAGCAGGGAGCCGAAATGCAGCGGTCCGGTCGGGGAGGGGGCGAAACGCCCCCGATAGCCCGCCCGGGCAGCGGAGACTTGCCCGGACATCGGCTCAGGAGGAACGAGGGCGCGTCGACGCTCAGCCGCGTTGCTTTTCGCGGATCTCGTCGAGCGTCTTGCAGTCGATGCACAGCGTGGCGGTGGGACGCGCCTCTAGCCGGCGGATGCCGATCTCCACGCCGCACGCCTCGCAGTAGCCGTAGTCGTGCTCGTCGAGACGATCGATCGCCTCGTCGATCTTTTTGATCAGCTTGCGCTCCCGGTCGCGGGTGCGCAGCTCCAGGCTGAATTCCGACTCCTGGGTGGCGCGATCGTTGGGGTCCGGGAAATTGGTCGCGTCGTCCTGCATATGGTGGACCGTGCGATCGACCTCCTCCATCAGGGACTGCTTCCACGCCAGCAGGATGTTGCGGAAGTGCTCCTCCTGCTCGGGGTTCATGTATTCTTCATCGGTAGCGGCGTTGTAGGGCGCGAATCCGAATCCCGTGGTTTCTTGTGTTTTAGCTTCGGCCATTGATCTCTCCCGAAGGCTCTTGTCGTTGGGACACCCACAGCGTGGATCCGAAGTCATTTCCGGATCCGCACCGCGAAAAACGCTCTTAAGTACCAGATATGCGTCAATGGGGCAACTCGACAGATCGCGAGATCCCAGATATGACCGCTCCGCGGAGCGCAAGCGATGCGCGAGCATCCGGAGTCGGGTACTCTTCGCGCTCGCGCATCCCGTGCGGACAGAGATGATTCAGCTTTTGGAGTCCTGGTATGTATGGGTTCAAGGCCATTCTTTTCGATGTCGATGGCACGCTCGCCGATACCGAGCGCGATGGACATCGACCCGCCTTCAATGCCGCCTTCGCGGAGGCCGGTCTGGATTGGGTTTGGGATGTCGAGCGCTATGGCGAACTGCTGGCGGTGACCGGCGGCAAGGAGCGGATTCGCTATTTCATGGAATCCGACGGGATCCGGCTCGACCCGGCGCTGGATCCGGAGGCCTTTGTCGGCGGCCTGCATCGCGCGAAGACCCGGCAGTATGTGTCCATGCTGCAAACCGGGGCGATTCCGCTGCGCCCCGGCGTACTGCGTCTGTTGCACGAGGCGCGCGCGGCCGGGATCCGGCTCGCGATCGCGACCACCACCACGCCGGAGAATGTGACCGAATTGCTCGACCATTGCGGCGAGCCCGGTCTGCGGGACTGGTTCGAGGTGATCGCGGCCGGGGATGTGGTTCCGGCCAAGAAGCCGGCGCCAGATATCTTTCGGCTGGCACTCGCCGAGTTGGGGCTCGACGCGCGCGAGTGCGTGGCGGTCGAGGATTCCGACAACGGCGCCCGCGCGGCGCTGGCGGCCGGGCTGAAGGCGCTGCTGGTGACGGTGAACGACTACACCGCCGCGCAGGATTTCGCGGCCGCGCCGCTGGTGGTGGACCGGCTCGGCGATCCCGGCCAGCCCGTTCGGGTGCTGTCCGGCGCGCTTGGCGGGAGTCCCTTCGTCGATCTGGCGGCGCTGGATCGGCTGCACCGTCTGGCCCATCCGGCCGCTTGACGCCGTCCATGCCGAGCGTCAGCGACAGCCATCTCGCGGCCCGCGCCCAGGCGGTGGAGCCCTTTCATGTGATGCGCCTGCTGGCGCGGGCACGCGAACTGGAGGCGCTCGGGCGTTCCATCGTGCATCTGGAGATCGGCGAGCCGGATTTCCCGACCCCCGCGCCCATCGTGGCGGCGGGACAGGCGGCGCTTGCCGAAGGTCGGACGCTCTATACCCCGGCGGCGGGTCTGCCGGCCTTGCGGCAGGCCATCGCGGAGGAGTATGGGCGTCGCGACGGGGTGGACGTCGAACCCGCGCGCGTGCTGATCGCGCCTGGCGCCTCCGGCGCCTTGCAACTGGCCTTTTCCGCGCTTCTGGAACCAGGCGACCGCGTGCTGATCGGCGATCCATCCTATCCCTGCTATCGTCAGGTGCTGCGGCTGATGGGAGTCGAACCGGTGGCGGTGCCGCTGGGACCGGAGAACGACTATCGGTTGACCGCCGGGCAGGCGGAATCGGCCTGGGGACCGGGGATTCGCGCGGTGGTCGTCGCCTCGCCCGCCAATCCGACCGGCTCGGTGCTGGATCCCGCCACACTCGCCGAGCTTTACGCGCTTTGCCGCGCGCGCGGGGCGGTGCTGATCGTCGACGAGATTTATCAGGGACTCACCTACGAAACGCCCGCCCGTACCGCCTTGTCGATCGGGTCGACCGATCTCTATGTCATCAATAGTTTTTCCAAATATTTCGGCATGACCGGCTGGCGCATCGGCTGGGCGGTCGCGCCGCGGGAGGCGGCCGGTGTGCTGGAGCGTCTGGCGCAGAATCTCTATATCGCCGCCAACACGCTGGCCCAGCACGCGGCGCTGGCGGCCTTCGACATGACGACGCTGGCGATCGTCGAGGAACGGCGCGGGATCTTCCAGCAACGTCGCGACCGACTGCTGAGCGCGCTGCGCGGGCTCGGTTTCGCGATTCCGCACACGCCCGCCGGCGCCTTCTATCTCTACGCGGGTCTACCCGAGCGGGTCGCGGAGGACGCGATGATCTTCGCGTCCCGGTTGCTGGAGGAGGCGGGCGTCGCGGTGACGCCCGGTCAGGACTTCGGCGAACATGAAGCGGGGCGCCATGTGCGCTTCGCCTACACCCGTGATCTTTGCGAGCTGGACGAGGGGGTGCGACGGATCGGCGAATTTCTTTCAGGCTGCTGAGAGGGTGTAGACAAAATCAAACCGTTGTGGTCAACCGCCGCAGCAGGATGCGCGCCTCCGCCAGCCAAACCCAGGTTTCGGAGACCGCTGGCAGACGGTCATGATGCATGATCAATCGACGGGCACGCTCATTCCACGCATGGGTGCGCTCGACAACCCAGCGCTTCGGCAGCGGAACGAAGCCGTCGGCGTTGGCGATCACCACTCGGTCAGGCGCCCCGTCCACGTGCCAGGAGCCAACGCTTTTGTTGGCTGGATGGCGCACGACTTCCACGCGGATCGCGTGGGTCTGCTCGGTGGTTTGGGCAAATTGACCGGCGTAGGCGCTATCGACAAACAGCGTGTTGATCTGGGGGTACTTGGCGGCCGCGTCAGCGACGGCGCCCGAGGCGGCATCGCGGTCCTGAAGATTGGCCGCGACCACGCTCACCGCCAACACGAACCCCAAGGTATCGACCACCAGGCTGCGCTTGCGCCCCTTGACCTGCTTGCCCGCATCAAAGCCGCTCGGTCCACCCTGCGGCGAGCCGCGGGTCGATTGCGCATCCAGCACCGCCGCCGTCGGCGCGATCTCACGCCCCTCGCGTTCGCGCCATTGCCCCCGCAGTCGATCATGCATCTGCTCAAACTTCCCAGCCGCACTCCAACGGCGAAACGTCTTGTAGACATTCTGCCAAGGCGCGAAATCGTGCGGCAGCATCCGCCACGCGCACCCCGTGCGCACCACGTAGCAACACGCCTCCAGGATGCTCCGGCGCGACACGCGGGGCGGTTGACCCCGCCCGCCCGGCACTCTCAAAGAGAGCGGCGACCAAGTCCCACTCCGCATCGGTCAGACAACTTGGGTAGCTTTGGTCGGGGTCGTGGCGACGATGCGCATCCGTATACCCATACCGACGCGGCGTTGCGCGCGCTTGCGCCTCGAGACCACTCTCGCCCCGGAGGCGCGTGACGCCCGCCTCCCGCAAGGACTTGCGAATCGTTGCTTCATGAGCCTCGATTCCCGTCCGTGCCGCGAGTTCCCGGGCAATCTCTGACAGCGTGGAGGTCGGGCGATCCGTGACAATTTGACGCAATACCGCTTGCTCCGCCTCGTGAATCTTGGGGGGACGACCAGCTTTCGACATCAGCGCACACCAGCTCAGTTGTAGACTGGTATACAAATAGCAGCTCAATTATTTTTGTCTACACCCTCTGAGGCGAATTTCGCAAATGACTTGACCGAGCGTCAAATCCCGTAGGAGCCCGCTTGCGGGCGACGGTTGGGCGCATGGAAGGCGGCTTGGCGGGCCACGTCGCCCGCAAGCGGGCTCCTACGGGTAGGATCTTTTCCAAAAACGCCTGATCCCTCACGCATCGGTGCCTCACCCAGGCTCTTCGGCGGTCCGAACTTGTACTGCGGCGGGCTCGAAACCGGGCGCGGGTCGGTGGCCGATCTGTTCCGGCGCGACGAAAAAGAACCCGCAGGTTTGCGGGGTCAGGTTCTCGGCCGCGACGCGCGGATATTTACGACAACTTGGCGGGCGGAAAAGATAGACCGAGCAACTGCTCAATCCCGCGTCATCGAAGCGCAGAAAAGGGCAGGGGTAGGGGAGCTTGCAACAGCTACCACAGCGGTTGCACTCGCCGCGACGATTCGGATCGATGGGCAACAGGGAGGTCAGAAAACGTCTGGTTTTATTGAGCATGGTTTGGTATCTCGGTTGGACGGGAATATCCTGATCGTGTCAGGCGTCGCAAAATCGTCATGAGATGCTAATGAAAAGCCCTGCCACTGTCACTTAAACCCATCGGCGAAAATACCAGTCTGGCCGCTGGACGCTCTTTTTCGGTTCCGGACATGTCTCAAGCCAACATCTCGAATTCCTTTCATCCCTGCGACAGCGCCCAACGCGAAGCGAGCGAATTGCTTCTCGCCCTGCGCCAGGCGTTGCTCCGCGAGCCGTCCCGGCAACCCCGGCGCAGCGTCTGGAGACGGCTCCGGAGTCGTTGGTCCGGGCCCGCGCTCCCGGTGCGCGGTCTGTATCTGTGGGGCGGCGTCGGGCGCGGCAAGACCTATCTCATGGACTGGTTCATGAGCGAGCTGGAGGTGCCCGATAAACGACGGGTGCATTTCCATCATTTCATGCGGGAGATCCATGGGGCAATGGCGCGTCTGCCCAGGCAGCCCGATCCGCTGGAGGTCGTCGCCGACGGTTTGCGCGCACAGGCGCGGGTGCTCTGTCTGGACGAGTTCATCGTCACCGACATCGCCGACGCCATGCTCCTGCATGGTCTGCTGAAGGCGCTCTTCGCGCGCGGCATGACGCTGGTCACGACCGCCAACGCCCGCCCCGACGATCTGTATCGCAATGGCTTGCAGCGGCCGTTGTTTCTACCCGCCATCGAACTGCTCAAACGGCACACCCAGGTCTTCGAGTTGGACGGTGGGGTCGATTATCGGTTGCGCACGCTGACCCAGGCGGGGGTTTTTTTTCTGGAGAGCGACGCTGGCGAGCGCCGGCTGGCCGAGGATTTCGCGCGGCTCACCGGGGGGCACGAGGTGTCATCAGGCGAGTTCTCGGTCAACGGCCGTGTGTTTCCGGTGCGTCGGGTCGGGATGGATGTCGTCTGGTTCGACTTCGCGGCGCTCTGCGCCACGGCACGATCCGCCTCGGACTATATCGAGATTGCCCGCGAGTTCCACACTGTTCTGCTGTCGGGCGTGCCGCGACTCGGTCCGAGCCAGGAGGCCGCGGCCCGCCGTTTCCTGCATCTGGTCGACGAATTTTACGATCAGCGCATCAAACTCGTGCTGTCGGCCGCCGCGCCGGTCGAGAAACTCTATCTTGGCGGCCTGCCCGACTTTGCCCATGAGCGACTGCTTAGCCGCTTGATCGAGATGCAGTCGACGGAGTATCTGGCGGCGGCGTCTTGATCGCGTTGGTTTGACCGCTCAACCAAGCTAGGCTACCGTACCGCCTAAAGTCCGATCCCGAACCCGATGAAAAAACCAGCCACCCCGCCCCCGCCATCCTTCGAGCAGTCACTGAACGAGTTGGAAAGCGTTGTCGATGCCCTGGAAAAGGGCGAGATGACCCTGGAAGAATCGCTGGCGGCCTTCGAGCGCGGCATCGGTCTTACCCGCGTCTGCCAGCAGGCATTGGACACGGCCGAGCAGCGGGTGCGCATTCTCACCGACACTCGGCCTAACGCCGAGCCTGAACCCTTCGAGCCCAATGACCGATAACAACCTGGACACCTACCGGACGCAGTGCCAAGAGCGTCTCGAACGCGCGCTCGACGAGCTTCTGCCGCGCGCCAGCGTACCGCCCCTGCGTTTGCACGAGGCCATGCGCTATTCGGTGCTGGGCGGCGGCAAACGCATCCGCCCGCTGCTGACCTACGCGACCGGCGAGGCGCTCGGCATCGATTCCGCCCTGCTCGACCGTCCCGCCTGCGCGGTGGAATTCATCCACGCCTACTCGCTGATCCACGACGATCTCCCGGCGATGGACGACGACGACCTGCGCCGCGGACGCCCCACCTGTCACCGCGCCTTCGACGACGCCACCGCCATCCTGGCCGGCGACGCGCTGCAAACCCTGGCCTTCCAATCGCTTGCCGAAGCCACCGGACTGGATGCGCGGATTCGCATCGCGATGGTCGAGCATCTGGCGCGCGCCAGCGGCTCGCGCGGCATGGTCGGCGGTCAGGCGCTGGATCTGGACGCCGAGGGCAAGGCGCTCGATGTCGCTATGCTCGAACATATCCACATCCACAAGACCGGCGCGCTGATTCGCGCCTCCGTGCAGATGGGTATCCTGGCCCACGGCGCGCTCGACGCGGACCGCGCCGAGCGTCTGGACCGTTACGCCAAGTGTCTCGGACTGGCGTTCCAGATCCAGGACGACGTGCTCGACGTGGAAGGCGACACCGCGCAGATCGGCAAGACCGCCGGGCGCGATCAGGCGCTCGACAAGGCCACCTACCCCGCCCTAGTCGGGCTGGCCGAGGCGAAGGAGATGGCAGCCGATCTGATCGCCGAGGCGCTGACGGCGATCGAGATCTTCCCGGACGGCGCCGATCCGTTGCGCTGGATCGCCAGCGCGTTGCTTGGGCGCAAGAATTGAACCGTTAAACCGCGTCCCGCGCGACATGCATCCGTTTCGAGCGGATGCGGTCTTGAGTTCATTGACGGACATTGCGTTAGACGCGGTTTATTTGGATGCGTTGAAAAAAGAGGATTCGGTCTAGTATCGCTAACGTGGAATCTGTCTAGCATTGTTAGCGTAGATTCTTTCTAACTCACTTTAGGTACGGGTACTCCAGTAACGAACGATTGGTGAACAATGGGTGTTCTAATCTTCAAGGGAATGACCGTCGGAATTTTACCCGGCGATTGCGTCATCTCTTTAGCTGAGTCAGGCGCATCAGAATCCAAGCTTATTCTGTCAACTGCCTACAACGTAATTCCGCTTTGGCTCAGGATCGCAAGGGACAGTCTAAATGATGCAAAGGTGGCATGCGATAACATTGCTCAGAACTGGAGTGATAACGCCGACTCCAAAAAGGCGCTATTGGTGGCGGAACTAGCGCCGTCAATGCAGGTTATCGTTTCCTGCGGGATTGCGCTCGACGCGCTTTACGACATGCTAAAACCATACGCCAAGCTATCTACAGATGACGTCGCTAGATGGAAGCGCAATCGCACTGGGCGCGGTACGCAAATCGCAGAGGTCGCCAGACGTGTTCTTAAATTCAAGAAGGAGCAGATGAAGGAGGTCAAGAAAGCGATCACAGAGATAATCAGATTTCGAGACATGGCTGTTCATCCGACACTTGAACTTAAGAACGCGCTCCCCCGTCCAGATCTCGAAATTGGCGTTGATTGGAAGTTTTCGGCATACAGATTCTCTAATGCTCAAGCGTGCTTCCATACGACAATGCAGATATTTATTTTTGCGCATCAGAGCAAGAATTTGGAAGAAAAGCTCGTCGTGGCGTTCGCTAATATATTCGAGGCGCTTGAAGAGCTTGGTGTCGTGAAGATCAATACCTAACATACTCCTGAAAAGCGAGCGCGCGCCACAGGCGTCGTGCTAACTCGCAAGGTCATCAGGGGCGCGCGCCGCTTTAGGCTGCCCGTTAGGCGAGGAATAAACAGACTGAACTTCAGTTCTTCCTAGCGGGACGGAGTTTGCAACCCCGTCCCGAGCGTTTGGATCCCGTAGACCTCACGCGTCGTCGAAACGGTTCCGGATGGGGTGAATACCCCGTCCGGCACGGGCGCATCAGCGTCTGAGTCTGACGATCGATTTCCCTGGTGCGGGGGAATTTTCTTATGAGTTGGTTTTATCTGATCTTTGCTGGCTTGCTCGAAATCGGATGGCCCATCGGGCTCAAAATGTCGCAGGATCCAGCTTCTCGCTGGAGCGGGATTCTGGTTGCGGTCGTCTTTATGACGCTCAGCGGAGTCTTTCTTTGGCTCGCGCAACGCCAAATCCCGATGGGTATCGCCTATGCGGTGTGGACGGGGATCGGTGCGGCGGGAACCTTTATGGTGGGGGTCTTGTACTACGGCGATCCCGCTTCTTTGGCAAAATATGTCGGTATTGCGCTCATCGTTGCCGGAGTGGCGACATTGAAATTAGCGCATTAATAACGGACCGACAAACGCTCCCAAACCAGGCACTAAGCTTGGTGCCTGCTGTTTTTTGACCCGCCAGCCCCCATTTCCACGGCGATGACAGCCGTGATGACCCGTCGAGGAAGTAACCCCATGGAGCAATTGCTCGAACCCAACTGCCGCGCAACCCCCACCGGCCTGGACATCGCCGACGTTCAGGGGAGCGCCGATACCCGCCGCATCGCCATCGATAAGGTGGGGATCAAGGACATCCGCCATCCGGTACGGGTGCGCGAGCGCGGCGGCGCCGAACAGCACACGGTCGCGACCTTCAACATGTATGTGTATCTCCCGCACGACTTCAAGGGGACGCACATGTCGCGCTTCGTGCAGATCCTGAACAACCACGAACGCGAGATCAGCGTCGATTCGTTCAAGGAGATGCTCACCGAGATGTCGCAGCTCCTGGAGTCCGAGGCCGGACATATCGAGATGCGCTTTCCCTACTTCGTCAACAAGAAGGCGCCGGTCTCGGGGGTCGCCAGTCTGCTCGACTACGATGTCACCTTTATCGGCGAGATCCGCCACGGTCGGCCGACCCTGGAGATCAAGGTGCTGGTTCCGGTGACCAGCCTTTGCCCCTGTTCCAAAAAAATCTCGGCCTATGGCGCGCACAATCAGCGCTCCCACGTGACGGTCCAGGTGCGTACCCAGGGTTTTATCTGGCTCGAAGAAATCATCGAGATGATCGAGCGGGAGGCATCCTCCGAACTGTTCGGACTGCTGAAGCGGCCCGACGAGAAATTTGTCACCGAGCGCGCCTACAACAATCCCAAATTTGTCGAGGACATGGTGCGCGACGTCGCCAAGTGTCTGAATGCAGACGCACGCATCGCGGCCTATGTCGTGGAGGCGGAAAATTTCGAGTCCATCCACAATCACTCTGCCTATGCCCTGATCGAACGGGACAAGACGCGCGAGGCAAAAATCGCCGAGGCATCGCTCTGAGCGAGCCCTCGCCGGAGTGCCTGCTGTTGCATGGCTTCACCGGCCGCGCGGAGGACTGGCGAACGCTGACCGGTAAGGATCCTTCCCGGCTGGCGATCGACCTTCCCGGTCACGGCCGCCGGGGCGATCCGCTCGGAACCTTTCGCGACGAGATCCAGGCCCTTCTCCAGGAATTGCCGACCAGCATCGAGCGGATCGTCGGTTACTCGTTCGGGGGACGGATCGCGCTGGGGCTTATCCAGGCCGCCCCGGAACGTTTCCGTGCCGCGACCATCATTTCCGCCCATCCGGGACTCACGGATTCGCTGCTCCGAGAACAGCGACGCGAGGCCGACCAACGCTGGATTCAGCTCCTGCGAACGCAGGGGGTCGATGCCTTCGTCCAGGCCTGGGAGAAGCTACCGCTCTTTGTCACGCAGAGTCGCCTGCCGCGCTCCGTCCTGGCACGACAGCAGGCATGCCGCCTGAGCCAACGGGCCGAGGGTCTGGCGAGTAGCCTGGAGCGGCTGGGACTGGCGGAGATGCCGAGCACCTGGGATGATCTGATGCGTTTTCCGGGACAGTTGCGCTGGATCGTTGGCGGAGAAGACAGAAAATTCCTGCGCATCGCGCGTCAGGTCGCGGAATGTCGTCCGACGACCGATCTGAGGGTCTTGGATGGCATCGGCCACAATCCGCTGCTGGAATCTCCCGATCTTCTAGCCGATCTCTTATAATTTTTCGTGATCGTTCTTCAGCAAGCCGAACACCAACCGACGAGAAACCCGAGCATGCAAGGCAATAACAACGTACCGCGCGCCGACCATCGCCAAACCGCGACGGACTACCTTCAGGCCGAGGACAATAACCCCCGCATCCGGATGGCCGAATGGGGATTCAAGGTGCTGTTCCGATTTTTCAGCATCGCGGCAACGCTCCTGGGCATGCTGAGCTTTCGCAGGGATCGCGCCTAACCGCGTCTTGAGACGAGATGCGTTTGCCAATTCAAGCCATCGCATCGGGACCATGAACTTTTTCACCGAACCGACCGCTTACGAAAAAACGATCCTCTCCGATCTCCAGGGCGCCTGGGAGTGCCTGCGGGCAACGCTCGTCGAGCAAGCCGGTTTCGCGGGTTGGGATAAACTGCTGTTTCACACCGATGAAGCGATGAGCTGGGAGACGGTGTGCCATCTGGAACGGATGGCGCCGCTCGTGGTACTGATCCGAAATCTCGCCATCCAAGGCCATGCACCCGCGCAAGTGATCGAGGAGATCGACGAGATTGCCGACATTCTCGCCGAGGTTTTGTCGGTTTCGTGAGCGAACCCTTCATCAAGAGCGAAACAACTCATGGTTAACCACTCCATCTCCGGCGCGGGCTATCTGTTCGAGGGCCTCCGGCTGATTGCCCGCCCCGGACTGCGACGGTTCGCGCTGATCCCGCTGCTGGTCAACATCCTGGTGTTCTCCGGCGCCATCTATGTCGGCGTCACCCAGTTCGAACTGCTCCTGGGGAGCCTGGAAGCCAGCGTGCCGAGTTGGCTGAGCTGGCTCGACTGGATCCTCTGGCCAATCTTCATTCTGCTGCTGCTGGTTCTGGTGTTTTACGGCTTTAGCCTGGTCGCCAATCTGATTGCCTCGCCATTCAACAGTCTGCTGGCCGAGAAGGTGGAATTGGTTCTGACCGGCCAGCCGCTGGATCAAGGCAACGATTACGCACGGATGCTCGCGGAGTTGATTCCGACCCTGCTCGACGAGATCGGGAAGATTGTCTATGCCCTGCTATGGGCCATCCCCTTTCTGATGCTGCTGTTCGTTCCCGTGGTTGGCGCCCTGTTATGGTTTCTCTATACCGCCTGGATTCTGGTCGTCCAGTACAGCGACTATCCCATGGGTAACCACGGCCTGAAATTCCGCGAGATGCGCCGCCGGCTACGTGGGCGACGGACGCTCAGCCTGAGCTTCGGGGCGGCGGCGGCGGGCATGGGGATGATCCCCGTGCTCAATTTTCTGCTGATGCCGAGCGCGGTCGCGGGCGCCACGGCGATGTGGGTGCGCGAGTTCAAGGACGCGACCAACTATCAGGGACCCCATGAGTCCAAGGTCGCGACCCGCCATGTCCTGCTGGCGATCAATCATCTTTCGGGGCGGATCAGCGGCGAGATTCTCGCCGGACCCTTGCGGGGTCAGGCGCTCGAACAAACCGCGACCGAGGATCTGCTGGAACTGCTGCGGACCTGTTATCTCACGGACGCCGAATCGGCCGAGGCATTGGAGGTGTATCTGTCTCGCGAACGCGGTCATCGGATCGACGAGCCGCCGCCACGGCATCGACCCGAAGCCGCGCCTCAACCTCAAGCCGCCCCCATGGATGGCCATGAGGCGCGCGCCATCCTGGGGATTGCACCGGACGCCGGGCTAGACGAGATCAAGACCGCGCATCGGCGGCTGATGCAACGGCTGCATCCGGATCGCGGCGGGTCGGATTATCTGGCCGCGAAGGTCAACGAGGCCAAGCAGGTTTTGATGAGTTAAGTCGTCGTAAACACGGTCCGATTGCGCCCCATTTCCTTTGCGCGGTAGAGCATTTTGTCGGCTCTTTCCAGCAGACTTTCCGGCGAGTCGGCGTCGATCAGGGTGTCCGCCGTGGTTCCGCCGATGCTGACGCTCACCACCGGCGCGCTGCTCGAAAAAGCGTGGGGTATGTTCAATTGCAAGATGTTTTCGCGGAGCCGTTCGCCCAGCGCGTAGGCATCGGCACGGTTGGTCGCTGGCAGAAGGACGACGAATTCTTCTCCGCCATAGCGGGTGACCAGATCCCCTGGCCGGGACAGACTCTTCATTAAGGACAAGGCGACCTGGCACAGACAGACATCGCCGGCCCCGTGTCCATAGTGATCGTTGTAATCCTTGAAATGATCGATATCGACGATCAGGACCGACAGCGGCAACCCCTCGCGCGCCGCGCGTTTGAATTCCATCCCGAAGGTGGTGACCAGTTGGCGGCGGTTCGCCAGACCCGTGAGCTGATCGATGTGCGACAGTCTTTCCAGCGCGTCGGTCTGTCGCTTGAGTCGCAGGTGGGTGCGGATCCGCGCCTTCGCGATGGGGAGCGAAAACGGCTTGGTGATGTAATCCACGCAGCCCAGGTTGAATCCCAGTTCCTGATCCTCGTCCGTATCCCGGGCCGTGATGAAGATCACTGGGATGAACTCGGTGACCGGATCGCTTTTCAGGCGTCGGCACACCTCGTAGCCATCCATCTCCGGCATCATCACATCCAGCAGGATCAGATCGGGTTGGGGCTCGAGCCGCGCGCCTCTCAGCGCGTCCTCGCCACGGCTGGCGACCTTGACCCGGTACTCGTGCCGCAGCGCATTGGCCAGTACTTTGATATTGGTCGGCACGTCATCGACGATCAAAACGACGGGAATCCCCTCATTGGCTGTCATCATCGGTGTCCAATTGCGTCAGCTTGCGGTGAACCAACTGTTCCAGGCACACGCTCGCCTTGCGGTAATCGATCTGATCGATATGGCGTCTGAACGCACGGTAGAGCGCCTCGTCGCGGGCTGGCACCGTCGCCTCCAGTTCCTCAAGCAACTGATCGGGGATCAGGTCCATCCCGCTCAACAGCGCCTCGATTTGGGCAGCCAGTTCCACCAGCGTCTCGGAGGGTGCGCTCGTCGCGTCGGCGGATCGCGGCTCGTCGGTCAAGGCCGCGATCGGATCCAAGGTCCGAGCAGGCGCCTGGCGTAACCCGTCCGGCACGGAGTCCGGACCATTTCTCTGTCGGTGTCCGGTGTCAAATCGTTCGGCGGCGGTTAGTTCCAGCGTCAATTCAAACGCGAAGGTCGTGCCGATGCCGGGTGTGCTCTCGATCTCGAACCGTCCGCCCATCAAGGACAGCAGTTTGCGACTGATGACCAACCCCAGACCGGTACCGCCAAAGCGCCGCGAGATCGATCCGTCAGCCTGGGTAAAGGGCTGGAAAAGACTGGACAGCGTTTCCGGCGACATCCCGATCCCGCTATCTTCAACCCGCCAGCGCAGCCGGGTCTGCGTTTCCTCGATCGCCAGGGCGGAGACCGCTAGCCTGACCCGACCCTGCTCGGTGAATTTGATGGCGTTGCCTAGCAGGTTGGTCAGCACCTGCTGCAGTCGCAGTGCGTCGCCGATCAAGCGGCGGGGAACATCGGGCGCGACCTCGATCCGGAAATCGAGCGATTTTTCATCGGCGGCGACGGCAAACAACGCCTGCAGCGTCTTCAGCAGATCGTCCAGATCGAAGTCGGCGCGCTCGATAGTCATGCGCTCCGCCTCGATCTTCGAGTAATCGAGAAGATCGTTCAGAATCCGCAGCAGACTTCGCGAGGAACGATAAATCGTCTCCAGATCGTCGCGCACGTCGGGAGACAGCGGTTTATTCTGCGCCAGTTGGGACAATCCGATGATCGCGTTCATGGGCGTGCGGATTTCATGGCTCATGTTGGCCAGGAATTCGGATTTGATGTGCGCCGACTCCTCGGCCAGTTCCTGCGCCCGCTTGAGCTCGGTCACGTCGTGGAAGGTGGCCAGATGAACGCCCTCGAAGGTTTGACCCGGCAGCGCGGCCCGGGCGATGACCACCGTGCGGATCGTGCCGTCTTTGCAACGGACGTTCAGTTCCTGCGGCTCGAATGTTCCGCCTTCGCGCTGAATCCTTGCCAGGTCTTCGAGCAGGACGTTTTCGATCCAGTGGCGATACTCCGGATCGGGATAGGCGTGGAGCCGCCAGTCCGCCCAGGTGGGAATGTCTTCCAGGGTATAGCCGAAGGTCGCGACGAAGGCCGGGTTCAGATAGGTGATATCGCGCATCGCGTAACCGATGGCCAGGGGCACCGGCGAGGCATCGATAATGGCCCGCGTTCTGGCCTCGCTCTCGCGTAATTCGGCCTCGGCCCGCTGGCGTTCCGTAATGTCCCGATTGACCCCGATTATCCGCTGGGGCGCATCGACCGCATCCCGGATCACTTTGCCGGAGACCGCGAGATGGTGAAGCGTGCCATCCGGCCAGTAGACCCTGAGCGTCTCTCGAAACAGATCGCACTCTTGCCGCGCATGTTCGATACCCGCTTCAATCCGGGTCAAATCCTCGGGATGCACCCACTCCCGCCAGGCTGCGTAAGCAACGACGCCATCCTCCTCCCGCCTGCCATAGAGTGCGTACATCCGCGCGTCCCAGATCAGCCGGTTGTCGCCGAAGTCCCACTCCCACACCCCGATGCCGCCGGACTCGGTCGCCAGTTGCAGGCGTTCCGCGAGTTGCCGCAGCGTCTCTTCCGCCCGTTTCCGCTCGGTGATATCAACGAAGGCGATGACCACCCCATAGTCGGGGTGGGTCGAGGGCATGGCGCTGACCGAGAGCCAGGTGACGCCCTCGGGCCGGGCGATGCCCATCTCCACGTCGCGCACTGTCCGCTGTTCGACCATCGCGCGCACGCTGGCGTATTCCTCCGGCGGCATCGGCGAACCGTCCGGGCGGAGGATCGCCCATTCCCGGCCGTCGTAGTCCCGCCGGAGATGCTCATCGCGTGTGATGCTAAGCAGGGCTTCCGAGGCACGGTTGCAGTCGATGATATGACCCAGGCGATCGGTGATGGAGATGCCCATCGGCAGCAGGTCGTAGATGGTCCGCAGCATGGTCTCGGATGCGAGCAGCGCCGCTTCGATTCGTCGACGACCAGTGATGTCGTGCACGATCGAATGCACAAGCGTGCGCCCGCCGACGCTCACTGGGCCGGAATAGACTTCCACGTCGCGGAGATCGCCGGAGGCCAGGCGATGCTGGAACTGGAAGTAGAGTTTTGTTTGCGCGACCGCAGTCGCCATCTTGCGACGCATCTCCTCGGCGGGAAGCGGATTGATGTCCGTGATGGACAGTGCCAGGAGTTGCTCGCGCGGATACCCATAGAACGCGACCGCCGCCGAGTTGGCGTCGACGATCCGCCCGGTCTCCGGATCGACCATCAGCTTGATCGCGCTATTGGCCTCGAACGCCTGACGGTAGCGCGTCTCGCTCTCCGACAATTCGTGCGTTAGCTCGGTGGCGATCCGCAGGGCGCGCGCGCGACCATGGACCAGGAGCCAGGCCACCAGGGTCAAAGCGAGCGTCCCGGCGCCACCGAGGATCGCGAGATATTTCGCTCGCTCATTCGTCTGTCTCGCTTCAAAACCGGGCAACGATCGAATCACGACGGACCAACGATGTCCGGCGATCTCGATATCCCGCTCGAAACGAAAGGCCGTTTCAACCCCCGGCATTTCGACATTCGCCCCGAGCGGATCCGAAGCGCCTACCCCGAGCGGAGTCGCGGGGTTGGAATCGAACAGCGGGGCCGACGGTGCGGGGGAGTCTCCATCATGAATCTCCAGACGCAGCGAGCGGCCCATGTCCTCGTAGTGGTTCTTGAGAATGCCCAACATCAGATCGTCCATGCGAAACGACGCATAGATCCAGCCCAGCAGGTTGCGCCGGCGTTCGTCCGGGGTCGCATGAGCCGCGTGTTTGACGTACAGGGGCATGTACATGAGAAAACCGGCCCGAACGTCCTGCTCCGTTTCCTGCACGAGCGCGACCTTGCCTGAAATCGCCAGTTCGCCCCGATCCCGCGCGCGCTCCATGGCCACGCGCCGCACCGGCTCCGAATACATGTCATACCCGAAGGCGCGAAGATTGCGGTCGGTAAAGGGTTCCAGATAGATGATCGAGGTCCAGGTTTCGCGGTCATCCTCGGGCCAGATCCGATAGTTCGGGAACCCTTCCCGGCGGATCCGGTCGAGATGGGCGGCCTTCTCGTGAGCCGGAATCCAGCGCGCGAAACCGACGCCCTGGATGCCCGGATAGCGCCGCT